>NZ_JABCJM010000001.1:0-1698939 GCF_013184235.1 Niveibacterium sp. COAC-50 | reverse complement strand
ACGAGGTCACCCGGCTTTAGCGCCACCGCGGCGGGAATCGGAGGGGGGGGCGTTTCCCGGCGCGGTGGCGGTTTCGGTGCCCGGCATGCTTTCCGTGCCGCACCTCACCGAGATCCCTACCTGTGCGCTGGGAACGAGGTCACCCGGCTTTAGCGTCACCGCGGCGGGAATCGGAGGGGTTTCGTTTCCCGGCGCGGTGGCGGTTTCGGTGCCCGTCAGGTCTTCCCCTTGGCCCCTCGCCGACGCTGATCCAGCGAATTGTGCTCTTCGGACGCGCGCAGAGGTCGCTCGATGGGTAACGCACAGGGGTGGTGGATGACGAAAGCGCTCCGGCAAGGTGTGCTGAAGTCAGATGAGCACAGGAGCCAGAAAGTGGCTTTTCGGCTGTCCGTGTAACGTGACCGTTGATCTGGCAACGGTCGGTGATTTGCGAGAGTCGAGATGTTCGCGGCTAACAAGAATTGGAACGGACGTGGAGTGCAAGGGTAACGGGCATTACGCCGGCGTTACCCTTTGGGCATACGTAAGCTCTCCCGCCACGAGGACTGTCTGAAACAAGAGACTTCCACCATTTGGAGGAAGACGCGATGAGAAAGCGAGGTTTCCGGAGTCCCCGATGCTGGCGATCCTGGGCGAGGGTGAATCGGGGCTGCCGGCGGCACAGGTGTGCCGCCGGCACGGCATCAGCTCGGCGACGTACTACCAATTGAAGAGTAAGTATGCGGGGATGTCGGCCCCCGACGTCCGGCGGCTCAAGGAGCTGGAGGCGGAGAACGCGCGGCCCAAGAACTTGTACCCGGAGCTGGCCCGGGAGAACGCTGCGATCAAGGACGTTCTGTCGGGAAAATTGTGACGCCGATCGCCAAGCGAGTCGCGGCGCAGATCCTGTTCGAGGAGCACCGTCTGTCTCGTGCGCGGGCCTGCCGAACCGTGGGTTTATCGCGGTCGGCGCTCTACAAACCCACGAAGGACCGGTCAGTCCAAGACGCCCCCGCCATCCACGCGATCAACGCCGCATTCGAGAAGCGACCGCGTTGGGGCTTCTGGAAGTGCTTCGATCGACAGTGCCACGATGGGTATGGTTGTAACCACAAGCGGGTGTATCGCGTGTAATCCGCCATGCGCCTGAACCTCAAGAGCAAGGTACGCCGACGGCTGCTCACCCGGGAGCGTCAGCCGCCGTCGATCAGCCTGGAGCTCAACCGCGTCTGGGCCCTGGACTTCATGCGCGACACGCTCTACGACGGGTGTCCGTTCCGGACCTTGAATGTGATCGACGAAGGTAACCGCGAAGCACTGCACATCGAGTGCGGCACCTCGATCCCCTCGGCACGCGCTGTTCGCGTCATGGACCAGTTGGAAAACCTGAGGCCATTCGCCTGGACAACGGGCCTGAGCTGACCGCGGATCTGTTCGTGGCCTGGGCCCAGTAGCATGGCGTCAAACGGCTGTTCATCCGACCCGGCAAACCCAATCAGAATGCCTCCATCGAGTGCTTCAACCGCAGCTTCCGCCCGGAGGTGCTCGATGCCTGGCTCTTCAATGCCGTTAGCGAGGTCCAGGCCGCTGCCGCCGACTGGCTCACCGATTACAACCAATTTCGGCCGCATGACCCCCTGGGGCACGTGCCGCCCGTCATCTCCAAATCTCGGGCATTCAACCCGGATGTCTCTACTTTTGAACTGCCCACTTGACAGGGTCGCTTACGGGACTGGCGGGCCGGCAGGTGTTGCGCGTTGCTCACTGCCCGGGTGATGTGGCGAGCTGACATCATTGCCTTCTCGCCTCAGGGGAAACGAGGTAAGGTTGTTAAACCAGCAACTGCCGTAGCCGGTCCTGAGCGGCAGGGTTACCAAGCCCCTCATGGTGCGACGTTGCAACGAGTCGGTTGATTTCCGATGCGGGCCAGCCGTCGGTGTCGTCGTCGATTGCGATCCACTCATTGAAACCGCGACGCTTCGCAAATTCAGCGATTAGTCGGTAACGTGTATCACTGAATCGATGCAAGAGCACTGCGCCTACGACGCGTGCCTGCAGTCCTTTGGGCAGCGCGGCCTTGGCGCCCGCATAGCGAACGCTCGCATCTCGCGCCCAGCTTGTCGACAGCACGATCTTTACATCCGGGTGATCTTGCAGGATGCCTTCAAGGATTGGTGCCCACATGAAGAGGTGTCCGCTGCCCTCGAGGTAAGGCTGGCCATCGTGCGGTGAGGGGTAAACGTCCCACGGGTGCAAAACACCGTCAAAGTCGAGAAACAGGACCTTCCTGGCATTGCGCAGTGCAGCGTGATCTTCGATTTCATTTGCCATCGTGATCTGCTGTCTCTGCATCGGCCGGAGTTTGGCTTGGCACTTCTCCATATGCTCGCTCATGCTCCCTGGAAGCACCTGAGGATCCTCGTCCGCCATTTGGGGAAAGCCGGCTGCGACAGCCCACGTGGGCCAAGTGTTGTTGAGGTATTGCTCCATTGCCGTCTCCGATGCGTGATTTGGTGGGCTAAGGATTGTGTCCGGAACAGTGAGTCGCAAGGACTTTTTGAGGTTTCTTGCGCTCTCGCTGTGCCGCCATTGGAAACGGTGGATTGCGTTAGTCATTTCGCCTTAACTTCGCAAGGGGCAAGGCGAGTGTTCGGTCGCTCGTTGCCGGCGGATACGGTGCCTTACGATTCCGGATAGCCCCAGACCCCACGAAAACACTCCCGGCGAATTAGAGCTGCCCGGCTGGCAGGGGATGGTCAAGCGGCGAGGTTTCATCCTGGCTGCGCTTTCGCAATTGACCGTGGGTGCCTGTTGCGGAGCATCAAGCACTGCCCGGAATGCTTGGAATGTCCTTGCCTCAGCTCACACGGATTCTGTTGCCGACCTGTGCCGGCTATGCGACCGACAACAATCGGATCGTCATTGCGGCGAGGCCGGCCTCGTGGGGCAAAGTGCAGAGATCGAAAACCGCATCCCTAACCGCGATAGCTGGACTTCTGTGAGCCAATTGACCGGATTGCATCAAACCACGGGCGCTGCCTTCAAGACCTGGGCGATCGTCGTCGGGCGCGACCCACGGTAGGCCGCGCCGACGATGCCGGCGCATCCAGTCACGACACTCGCACTCGCGCGGAGGAAGGTCCGGCAGGTGCAAGTCTTCGGATGATTGTTGACGCAGATCCGGCCTCATCCCAACGATCCGCTACGCGAGTTTGGGCGGAAGCAGGGAGGAGAGACCGCCGAGGCGTTGCCCGAGGCGGCAACTCGTCGACGTCACTACGTCCACCTGAAGGAACTGGGCAAGCAAGATTGCGAGCCCGGCTGCGCGGTTAAGCTCGGCATCATCGCCGGTGCCATGCAGCACGTCGTTGAAGTCGAGGACCAGGATCACCTGAACTCCCGGGCTAGCGCCTCGCGCAGGCGCTGCTGCGCAACGGGATGGCCCAGACCGCGCGCGGGCACTGTCGCGATGAGTTTGTGATCCAGCCTGGGGGGCCAACCCCACGCGTCGTCATCAATGGCAAGCCAACGCTCCAGTCCCGCGCGTTCGATGTACCCGGCGATCTGCTGATAGCGGCTAAGTTGAGCGAAGACGGTGCGGTTCATTGCTGTGTGCCAGGTCGCGCCAATCACGCGCCGCTGCAGCGTGGCCGGCAAGTGCTTACGGGTTCGCTCAAACCCCAGGTGCACGACCCAGGTTGTAGAGAGCACCACGCGAACTGCAGGGAAGTCAGCGAGGATCTCTTCAAGGATCGGCGCCCACATGAACAGCTCACCTTGTTCATCGAGCTCCGGTGTCCCGTTGCGCAGATACACCTCGCCGGGATGGAGAACTCCGTCGAAATCGAGAAACAGAATCATCGATCAGTCCTTCCGCTCGCGAGCCCGCCGGAGTTGCTCGCGCGCTCCTTCCAACTCAAAACTCAGCGCATCGATCTGGGCCCGCATTCCTGCTGCCTCCTCGAGCAACTGGCGGACGCGAGACCATTACGCGTAGCCCAGGTCGCCGTCTTCCATACCCAGCTTCTGCAGGGTCTTAGGTGCAAGCGTGAGGTCCAGTATGTCCGGCGCATTCATCCGACCTCCAACACAAGCCGTGCGTCAAAACACGAGTTCTCGCGCTGTCCGTTCGCCAGCGGATAGCCCGCTGGGTTGGCCACTACGCGTGTCCCGTCCACGGCGTAATCCGAACTCGCGTGGGTGTGGCCATGCAGCCACAGTGCGGCACGCCCATCGAGCAGGGTGTGTTCAAGGTTTGACGCAAAGAAACCGGTTGCGGGATCGGCCAGGTACTGCGGTGCGATCGATCGGATCGAGGGCGCGTGGTGTGTCACCACCACCGTCGGGCCGTCGTGTGGCATGGATAGGCGCTGATCCAACCAGCGGCGCGAGCGGCGATGCCAGCGCAGCATGTCCTGAGGGCTGAGCTTCAGACCCGGCATCGTCTCGATCGCACGGAAGTCGTTCAGATACCCGGCATGGGCGAGCACCGCATTGGCGTCCCATAACAACTCGAAGTCCGTCCAGAGCGTGCAGCCGAGAAAGCGCACGCCATTAATGACTGCGGCCTTGTTCTCCAGACAGCTCAGGCCCGGCACCGGTGCGGCGCGAAGCTGCCGAATCACCCGACACCAAACGTGCCGGTAGCCTTCGTGGTTGCCTGCTACATAGACGATGTGTTGCGGCAAAAACTCGCGCCAATGCAGGAGCCAGTGCAGCGCGCGTGCTCCTGGGGCGATGTCGCCTGCGAGCACCAGCACGTCCGCCGCAACGTCGACGGGGGGGAACCACGGCCCGTGCTCTAGGTGCAGGTCTGACAGAAGCCAAATTCTCACGACGAGGTCTCCCCTTTGTGGGCATTCACCCACGCCATCCATCCGGCCCGGTTCGCCCGCGCGTCGTGCAGTGCGTGGTGCCAGCAGCCTTGCGTGGCCTGATAGTTGCGGACGGCTGCGTGAAAAACTGTCGTGTCGATCAGGTGTGCCAGTTTGTAGCGTTTGGGAGCCAGGTTCTCTGGCAGACCTTCGCCGAAGGCATCCCACAGCAAGTCCAGATCGTGTTGCGAGTCGCACGCGATCTGGACTTGGAGCGGCAGCGTGGCGAACCACGCCCACAGTCGAGCCTCAAGTTCGACGCGGGTGCAGACCGCCTCAGCCTGCAGGCCCAGGTGCGGCAAAACTGCGAGGCGCACAAAATCGCTAACCGCCGCGCGCCGATAGTCGCTGCGCTCGGCGTAGAACAGGTACTGACCGTCCTCGGACACCATGCCGATCGAGATCAGCTCGCAGTCGATGAAGTCGGTGAACTCCGTGTCGAGGAAGATCAGCATGGGTTCGCACTCAGAACAAGCGCCATCTGGCCACCCACCCAGCTACCCAGTTTGACTGCGTACAAATGCAGGTGCGTGTCGCCGAGCACGAAGACCATCGACCATTGCGCCTCGGGCGGCGTCCGGCTTGGGTCGTTGTCGTCTCGAAACGCCGCGCGAACGCCATGCCGCGGCAGAACTTGTTCCACAAAACCGGCGAGCAGGGCCGAGTCGAACCGCGGCGCTCGGATGGTCACCGAGCGGGCGTCGTCGTCGATCACCGCCTGCACAGGCAAGTCGGCGAGACAAGAGCCCATGTGTTTCATGTAGCTGTCAATAATCCGCATCAGATGCTCCAAAGCGGCTGTTGCGTTGCTCGTCGAGCTCCCCGGGCCGAATCACTGTCCCGTCCAGCGCAGTAATGCCGCGCAAGCCCACGCCCACAGGTCGATAGGGCACAGATTGAGGCATCAGTGAGGAGTAGGGCAGTGAGTCGTGCTGGTGACCATGCACATGCAGGGCGACGCCCAGGCATGCCGCTAATTCGTCGAGCGCGGGCCATCCGTGTGGGTGCCATCCTGGCGCCTCATGGGTGACCAGGACTTCGGCCGATGCGGCCGAGAGCGTCTCTAGTTCGTCCGGGAAGATCGTTGAGCGCTGGCGCAGCGGCAATCCGCCACGCCAGCGGTTGCCTTTGCCGCAGCGCGCCAGATATACGCTGGCTGACGGCCATGTGGGATCGAGCGGTGGTGCCCAAACGCCGCCCCGAAAGACCCCGCCCAGACCCGCGATACGTACGCTTGCGACGGTCGCAACCCGGCCGTGCAAATTGCGATCGGCGAGTTCACTCCCAAACAAATTGTCGTAGCTCGCTTCGCTGTCGGTGTCATGGTTTCCGTGGATCCACCACACTTCCGTGAGATCCAGGATCGACGCGAGTTCGCGTTCGAGCGGTTGTGACGCCTCGATGTCGCCGAGCAGGACGATCGCATTCGGCCGGCGCTGCCGGACAGCTCGCACGATGTGGGTGAATTGGCCATGAGGGTCGCCGCAGAACCAGATTGCTGGGCTCATTGCACGCTCCGCAACGCTTGACCCATGAGTCCGCACAGGACGCGCCAGCAGCGCTCCCGTTCGCTCGCTGGCGCGCCTTCGTCCGCCAAAACAGCACAGCCCGGAAGTCGCGCAAACGCTTGCACGTCCTCAATCCACCGAGGGTCGATACCGCGATCCCGCGCGCGATCCGCCTCGTCGGTCGTGGTCACGAGAACAAGTCCTGCACGCACGGTGCCTGTGCGCTCCGTCAAAAAGCTCGCCATCACGGCTCCTTCCGAAACTCGCTGGGTTGCATTCTCTGGACGGCTTGCCGGAGTGCAGGTGGCGTGTCGTCGGGCAGCCAGCGCGATGCGACTTTGCGTAGCGCGGGAGGCTCGCAGGCGCGCGGGTGGGTCTGGATATGTTCGGCAATGTCGGAGCCATCGGCCTCTCCGAGCGCCTGGCGCTGCGCGAGGGCCAGAATGTCGACTCGAAGTTGTGTGAGGGCGTCCAGCACGTCGTCAAGGACCCTACCGAATTGGGCGGGCGAGGGCGTGATTCGCTCATCGGTGGAGAGCTTGCGCCAGATCGCCGGGGCATGTTCGAGCAGGAATGCGATGGCAAACAGGGGTTTCAGGCCCTCCACGGGGCCGCCCAAGGCATCGCTCAGCCTTACCAGGGCCTCAGCCGGTGTTTGGGCGGGCACGTCGCAGCGGAAAATGCGTTCGTTGATCGATGCACGGAATTTGCGCTCCAGCGCGGCCGCGCTCAGACGGCTGCACGTCTCCGGCGTCGGCAGCGCACAGAGCTTGCGCTCAAGATCCTCCCAGCGCTTTGCGCTTCTTGCCTCCGCGCGCCTGATCGCGCGGTCGCTCAGTGCCATTGGCATGTTTTCGGTCTCCGGCTGAGGTGCTCGATGACGGCACGCTCTAGGGCTCTCCTCGCTTGGCGAGGCGGCATTTCGCTGAGCTGGCGGGCGAGTGCGGGTGAGATATGCGGCGGCAGCCATCCGTCGAGCTGCCGTTCGGAAAGCAGGCGTGCGTATGCCGACTGGATGATGATTGCCCCTTCGGCGCGCGTTGGCTTGCGAACCTCGAATACCTGGGCGCGCGAGAGGATCGGACGCGGGATCGTGTCGAGGTGGTTGGCGGTGGCGACCCAATTGACTGCGGACAGATCAAGCTCAATCCACGGCACCGATTGATCGGACCATTGGCGGGCGGTACGCGGTTCCCACAGGTGGAGCAGAGGCGCCAGCGGATCGTCCGTGCGGCTGTCGGTTCGGGCCTTGTCGAGTTCGTCGAGGGCGACTAGCGGATTGGCCACCGGGTTGGCGGCTACAAACTCGAATAGTCGGCCAGGTGCCGAGTTCGACCAGTGGGTCGATGAACCGGCCAAGTCCGAACTGTGTTGCGCGCAGGCCATGTCGATCACAAGTGGCGTCGGGAGCGCCAACACGTTCGCGAGACTCAATGCGAAGTCTGTCTTCCCGACCCCGGGAGGACCGACCAGGATCAGACGCTGCCCAGTGATGGGTCGCCCGATCGCGCCATTCAAAATCGCCTCGCGTTGCAGGTGGTCGATGGCTGCCGCGAAGTTCGGGTGAGACTGGCGCAGGCAGTCCAGTTCGGCGGTGGCATCGCCCCCGCAGGGGCCGCCCAGTTCGCGCATGATCCCGGCTTGCTCGATGGTTTTCTGAATCGCGCGCGTCCGTTCGGCCTCTTCGATACGGTGCTGGGTGTGGTCAGCACGCGAATTGGCCATCTGCCGTACCAGTTGGAACATCGGTTTCGCAGCCAACATGCGCGCCGGCTCGTCCTGCTCGCGGACGGCGAGCGCGATCTCGTGGGTGCCATCTTGGACTTCGGCTTCCGCGCGGCGCTCCCTGAGCCAGCGACGCACTTCGTGGACGTCGGCCATCTCACGAGTCCTGTTGAGCGCGCTCGCTCATCAAGGCTCGCCAGCCTTCGGCAAGCGCCATGGCGTCAATCAGCGCGTGGTGACGCATGTTTGCATGGGCGCGCCACACGCGGTCCTGTGCGTCGGAAAAGGTTGACTGTGACGCCAGCGGTCCGGCATCGACGACGGCTGCGATTGAAGGGTGCCGCTGACCCAACAGATCGTCGAGCAGAGTCAGATCGCCGACGAAATCGATCACAAGCCCTACGTGCGCCAGCGAGGAGAGCCATTTATTGAGAGCGCTTGCGACGACGTGCGTCGATCCTTCCGCCGTCGGCGGAATAAGTCCGAGCAGCGGCAGTACTTCGGGGCGTACGAAGTCTGAGCAAGCGGCGATCGAGACGTTGGTCATTTCACCGTAGAACCTGTCGCCAGCCTCGGTCACTAGCCCGATGCTGAGCAGTTGCGCGGAGGTAAGAGACGTGAATTCGGTGTCGATGAATACGAGCACGGGCTTCTCCTGAGTAGCTGCCGGTGCAGGTTATGCACCGATCTCACGAGTCGCCAGTGGTTCTTCGGTGCTGATCGCGGGATTCTTTGTCGACAGAGTCTGTGGATAAGTCAGGCGCTGAAGCGGCCTTGGCTGTTCGCAAGAAGTCTCCTTGCGGAATGCCTACTTATTGGGCGGCGCTGCCGTGGCTGGTAGCCTGATATTTCACATGAGTTAGGTCTGCGTAGCCATTAAACGCGCACACATCGGGTTCGCGGCCTCGATTCTGCGCAACAGCCGACTGGTCCGCATCATGCGGACCTGATACCACCCCCTGCGCGGCGCCGTCTGACGGTCGCTTGTGCCCTGATCCTCGAAAACAGGCTGTCCAATCACCCAGTCCGGCGATGGAGCGTCTAGCAACTCGGCGGCAGCGTTTAACGCGTCCGAACCGGAGTTCGATCACATTGCGGCTTCAATAATGGGCGCGATCGGGTCCGCGCGGATGCTTGCGCGTCGGATGAGAGGGAGTCACGGTCTCGATCCTGCGCGCATGCAGTGGGGCGACCGGGTGGGCTGGGTCGTGGCCGGTGTCGGCCAGAACCGTGTGTGCCGGCAGGGCTTCGAGCACGGCCGCCGCGCGGGTCACGTCACCGGCCTGGTCCGGCGTGAGATCAGAGCGCGCCAAGTGTCCCGATCCCTCGATCAGCACATGGATCTAGGTGCTCAAACCACCGCGTGATCGCCCGAGCGCTTAGACCCCCCTTTTTTCTGGGGTGCTTTCGCCGCATGCTGATGCGCGCGCACGATCGTTGCGTTCAGATGTACTTCCTCGAAATCCGCGTCCTGCGCCAGTGCGGAGAACACCCGCGCCCACATCTCCGCGTCGGACTAGCGCGCAAAGCGCCGGAACAAACTGTTCCTCGGCCCGAATTCCGCAGGCAGGTCACGCCATGGACTCCCCGTGTGCGCCTTCCACAGCACTGCCTCGACAAACAACGGATGTCGCCCGCGATCGCCTACTTTGCCTGGCAGCAGCGTCGCAATGCGCTCCCACGGGTCATCTCGCCGCCGAATCCTCGCCATCTTCCGCGCGCATCTAAAGCGCAGGAGGTAAGCAGAGTCAACCCGGCGTGAATAGCGTCTGACGCAAGCAGGAGGCTGAAATGGCCGTAGCGTCTAAAGGGGTTGTGCAGTTCTTCACGCTCCAACCCCTAAACATTTCTCCGATTTTTCTGAACTACTCCGAGAAGGCGCCACTGGGCGCAGCCCCAATCGGACTCGGAGTGCGAAATGGTCGGAATTGTTGCTGGCAATGGTCTGGGACTGTCAACGTCCTCACGAGCAGTGCTTGGGAAGGAAGGGGCGCAAGGAGACGCGTCCTTCGGTATTGCAGGAGAACGCATCTCGGTCAATGCGTCGAACGGCAACCTCGTTGTCCAACATACTGACGAAGAGCTTGCTGCGATTGGGCCGGACTTGGGGCTGCTACGCACATATAACAGTCAGGGCGCCGCTGACGGCGACAACAACGATGGTTGGAGAGTCTCGTACTACCGGCAGATTAACGGCCTGGAAGGCGGGACGAACGTCTCGGGCAGCGCGATTTGCCGGGTGGACGGCGATGGTGCAACGTCCAGGTACCTGTTTGAC
This sequence comes from Niveibacterium sp. COAC-50, assembly GCF_013184235.1. Classification (NCBI taxonomy): domain Bacteria; kingdom Pseudomonadati; phylum Pseudomonadota; class Betaproteobacteria; order Rhodocyclales; family Rhodocyclaceae; genus Niveibacterium; species Niveibacterium sp. COAC-50. Next base: position 1,688,575 of record NZ_JABCJM010000001.1, on the reverse strand, counting down.
GATGGGCGAGGCCTCTACGTCCTGAGCAATGGCACCGGCGGTGATGACACACTGCAATTTGATGTCGTCAGCAACACATGGACTTGGCGTGACGGCGATTTGCCCCTGAATGAGGTCTACGAACAAGATCCTGCAGGTGGAAGCAATTGGCGACTGACGTCGGTACGCGACACGGACGGAAATGCTACGCGCATTATCTACAACGCGAGCGGCACGATTCAACGTCTGGAGTCGTGGGCCGTAGGGGACGCCTCGGCGCGTGAGACCGTCTACCTCGACTACGGGGCCAACAAACAACTTCTGCAAACCCGAAGCAGTTATCGAAACGGGGCAAACGTCATTACGCGGACGCTAACGCGTTATGCCTACGACACCCTCGGTCGCCTCTCGTCGGTCTTGACCGACACGAGCCCCGAGGACAATACGATCACGGACGGCCGATTCCATTCCATAACGTATGAGTACGATGGCACGTCGACCCGGCTTTCTCGTTTGGTGCAGGGGGATGGGGCGACGGTATCCATCACTTACTCGCAGATTGCCGACCGATGGTTGGTGAGGCAGGTGGTGGATGCCCGTGGGTTGGTGACGAATTTCGCCGGGGATGGAGCGACTTACGTTTATGTAAGTACGCCGTCGAATGCTACGTTGTTGGAACTCGATCCTAGCTCTGGTCAATTGGTCTATCGGGCCAGCGGAAACGAGTACGCCCACTATTCATATGACGAAGAGGGCAATGTTTCGTCGATTACTATCGGGTCTGAAACTACTTCACTTGGATATAACAACGGACGGATGGCGTGGCGACAAGACGCGGCAGGCAACCGCATTGAGCGGGCCTATTCGGTCGACGGTGATCTACTGTGCGAGACCGCGTATGCCACTGCGGATCCCGACGGCGCTGGGCCCGCCGCCGCATCAGATCCGAGAAAAACGTACTACGTCTACGACACCAAGCGTCACCTGCGCTTTGTCATTTCGCCGGAAGGGCGCGTTTCGGAGTTTCTCTACGATAGCTTTGGCCAGAAGCGTTCAAGTATTAGCTATTTGGGGGGCTGCGTTTCGCTTACAGCTCAGCCGGACGAGACGAAGATGCTCTCGCTTGTTTCCGGTCTTGATCGCAGCAAAGCGGAACGTACTGACTATTCGTATGATGCTTATGGCGGACGCCTGACGTCAGCGACGCATTTCAAGTCAATTGCCGCAGACGGTACAGGCGTTTCGGACGGCACGCAGACCAGAGAGCAGTACGTTTACGATCCATATGACCGACTATTGCAGGTCATCGATGCCCGCGGCTACGTTACCACCAACACCTACGATGGTTTGGGCCGGCTACTCCTAACGGTAGACGCTCTGGGGGGAACGACGACACACCACTATGACGACGTCGGCGATCGCGTCTATACGCGGCGCGCGGATGGCAGCTGCGTCGTAGCATCATATAACGCGGCGGGCGATCTACTCGCCACGATCGACGGGATTGCTGCGGTCGCGGTGTGGTCGCAAGCGTTTGGAACTGATACCAAAGGGCTGAATCTCCCCTCATCGCAAATCAGTTTTGACTCCGCTGGACAGCGTTTGAAACTGTCCACTGCCGCGACAACCAGCGATACTTACCCGACCGCGTATGGAGTACGTCAATACCGGTTTGATAGTGGCATGCTGTTTCGGAGCGAGATCACGGCGCCGTCTGTCGGGACGGGGCAGTGGTTCACGATCGGAGCTGATGATGCGGGAGTGAGCGGTAAGAACCGCTATCACTACGCGATCCTGCGCGACGGAGTCCTGAACGCCGCGTGGGGGGACGGCGGCCCGAAGGAGGCCGCACTTTCGAGTCCTGCGAAACCTTTCAAGGCGGGTACAACGTATGTTGTCGACCTAGAGACGACTGACGGCGGCTCGGTCCTTTACGTCTACGAAAAAGGGACCGACCGGAACACGGGCTTTATCGATCGGCGCGCCTACGCCGATTGGGGGGTCGCCAGAATGCACTTCGGGACGTATGGCAGTTCCGGGCGAACCGCTCGGGATCTATACGTCGACAATCTGTCTGAATATCGCATTAACCAAAGCGGTTCAAATCTGTGGCGCGAAGGATTCATGAGCGCGCCAGCGGGTTTGTCGCCGCTGCCTTCATCCAACCCGCTATTGGTTCTCGAAAGCGGTCGTTTGCGCGTGGATACCGTGAACGCGGGGCTAACGGCTGACACGACGCAAGCGGTAGTTGGTCGCGCCGTTTACGCGCAGTCACAATCGGTTTTGTTCAAGATCGATGTGCTCACGAGCGCTGCCTCTGCAGGACGATACCTACGCCTCGGCGCAACAAATGGCGCAAGTGGTGCCGCTGCGCGCGGACATGCTGCGTTGTTTTCAGGTGGAGTGCTATACGCGCGCTATCTGAACAGCAGTGGTGTTGAACAACTCGTTGCCTTGTCTACGGCAGCCAAGCCACTGAAGGACAACACGAAATACACGGTTGAGGTGCAGACGTCCGCAACCGGAAGTACCTTGTACGTCTACGAATCCGGCACGTCTCGATCGTCGGGTTTCTCACATACCGTCAGCATGGCTGACTGGGGGACTGCAAGCGTTGAGGTGACGGCTCGAGGGTCTTCGACTACGGTCAGCGCACCGTCCTATGTGACGGCCTTGCAAGAAATCCAAGGCGGGAGCGATGGTACAACTGGCGCGGCTGTTGAACGGTTCGGATATGACGCGAATGGAAACCGGCGCTACGTAGAGAACGGAGCGGGGCAGCGAACCCGGAGTATCTATTCCAGCAACGGAAGGAAGGTTGCTGAAATCGATCCGGCTGGAGAAATGCAGGAGTGGCTCTACGACGCGAATGGTCGTGTTTTCCAACACATTCGCTATGCGAACGCCCTCTCAGCAAGCCAGATGAGTACGCTCGCCGCTGCAGATGGGGCTGCGGCCCCCGCGACAAACCTCCTGGATGCGGTTCGGCCGACGGCGTCAATATCTGATCGCATTGACACCACCTATTACGATCGCGCTGGAAATATATCCGCTACGATTGATGCTGGAGGGGCCGTCACAACGTTCGAGCATGACGGACTAGGACACCTGACATCACAACGTCGCTACGCCACGACGGTGGATGTTCCTGAGTTTTCAGCCAAACGCACTGACTCATCGGCGGTCTGGTTTCAAGGTTTTGATCGCGGGCTCACAGGCCTCACGACAGCGGGCTATGGAGCGACGACGGCCGTTGCTGGTGGCCTGATGAAGATGGGCTTGGTCACAGGCAGCCCGAGTCTTCCAGTAGCGGCTCTGAACCAGGTCTTCGGCAATCGAAGCTACAAATCGAGCGACGGACTCACTGTCAACTTCAAGGGTACTGTGACGACGGGGGCGTCACAGGCGTTTATCGGTATATCGAATCGACGGACTGCACCAGAGGATGCCCCTCTGCAGGAGTACGGTTTGCTAGTCTCAAGCGGCAAGCTGTATGCGCGCTACTCGAGTGCCGGGAAAACAGTTGTCCGGGCGCTCACGCCGTCAATTGCCGGATTCGTGCTCAAGCCGACGACCACATTGACGGTATATGTAGCGTTGGACATTGATACGCCGGACGCTGAGGGGGGATACCTTAACGTTATTGCTTCTGATGGAGTTGGCCCCTCTGCGCAATTTACTGATTTTTCAGATGACGTGGCGCCTGGCTGGGGCGAAGTTGGTCTCGATCTGTCGGTGTCCGGCCTATCGTTGTCTGGTGCGACACTCAGTGCTGATTGGATCGCGGAAGGCGTGTCTGGTATAGACCCGTGCTTGCGCATTCTTCCGCCAGAAAGCTCCGATGATCGGGTCGTACGGACTTTCTACGATAAAGATGGTCTTGACGTTGGGAGCCTTGACGCTGAGGGCTTTCTTACTGAACGTGAATACGACGCCGCCGGACGTTTGGTTTCCTCAACCCGTTATTGGAACGCGACCCGCGTCGGTAGCCGAGTCAGTGGCACCATCGACGACTTGCGGCCGCAAAAGAGCGACAAGGATATTCGGTCGATCCAGATCTATGACAACCTGGGCCGGCTGGACGCGGATATCGACGCAGAAGGTTATCTGACGCGATACGGTTACGACCAGGATGGGCGCTTGACGTCCACAAGTCGCTACGCAAAACCCTACACTTCGACGGTATCGGTCGACGCTGCAAGCGGTGCGGTTCGCTATTTGCAGGCGACGGATGTTCGTCTGCCTACACCGCTCACAGATCTAGGCGAGGTCCAGGTTACCCGCATCACCTATGACAAACTTGCGCGCGTGGTTAGCAAGGCAGCGCCCGACGGCACCCTAACTACTTATGCATATGACGCGGCGAATCGCCTGATTCGTTCGCGGTTGGCCGATAACGGTGGTGTCGACGAGCCTTTGAAGACGCAGTACGAATATGACCAGGGCGGACACCTGATTCGCGAACTGGGCTACGAGGGGCTCTATCTGTTGGAGCAAGACAGCGCGGCTGCCAGAGCGGAACGCAAGCGTCTTGGTTACTCGGAAGTGCTCTCGGCCCTTACGTCCGCAGAGAAGACGCAACTGAGGGATCAGTATGCGATCCGTTATGGGTATGACGGGGCAGGGCGTCTAATCGCAAAGCGAGACGGGCGCAATAATCGTACGCTGTTCTATTTTGACGCTGCTGGGCGTCAGACACACACGATTAACGCAGACGGAAATGTGTCGGAGCTGATCTACGACAGCTTCGGCGGCGTGATTGGGACTCGCAGCTATGCAGCAAAGCTGAGTGCGTCGGCTCTCTCCGGGCTGGCCGGAGGCGTCGTTACACCAGCGTTCTTGTCCTTAATTGCAACGCTTCGAAACGACGATAAGGATCAATTCGGCGCTTCAGCTTTCAATACTCGTGGCCAGCAAATCCAGCACACGGACGCAGCGGGAAACGCGACCAAGTTCGGTTACAACGCGTTTGGTGAGTTGTCGAGCAGCCTGGTAACGCTGGAAGCCACTCGAACGCTCAATACCGTCTTCACGTACGATCGCCGCGGGCTGAGAGTTTCCACAACGCAGGACCCCGATGGCGAACGTGTCAAGAACTCAACGAGTTATGACGCTTTCGGCCGCGTGGAAACGGCTACCGATGCACGCGACGTAAAGCGTACGACCACGTATGACAAGCTCGGTCGCACGGTCGTATCAAGCGGCCCGTTGGGTTATCAACATACCACAGCGTACGACGCTTTCTCGCGTGTGCTAACCCAAACCGACTCGTTGAATAACAGCGTTACCTACGTACACGACACCGCCGCCCGAAAAGTGACGATGACTACCGCCGAGGGTGTGGCCACGATCACGGAATACACCCGAACTGGAAACGTTTTCAGGATTACTGACGGGAATGGCGGTGTGACTCGCTACGAGTATGGTCCCGACGGCCAACTCCGGTCGATCATAGATCCGAATAACAATGTCAGCACAGAAACCCGTGACGTCGTCGGAAACCTTATTGAGACTAAAGACGCAAATGGCCTAACGGTACGGTTCGAGTACGATGCGTTCAACCGTGTGGTTACGAAAACGACGGACCCGCTAGGCCTTAACTTGGCGACGAGATACGAGTATGACGGAATAGGTCGCACTATTGCCGTGACGAATCCAGACGGTACGGTCACGCGAAATGAGTTTAACCGGCTCGGTCAGCTGTCCGCAGTTGTCCGAGACGCCACGGGTTTTGCAATACGGACGGAGTTCCAGTATGACGCCGTGGGTAACACGCTTCGTGTCACTGAGGCCGCCGGAACGGCCGTGGCCAAGTTAACTGAGTACTCGTACGACGAATTTGGTAGAAGGGTCCGCGAAGTTGTAGACCCGGCAGGTTTGGCGCTTGCGACTGCATATCGCTACGACTCCACCGGGAATCTAACTGAGCGAATCGATCCGCTTGAACAGCGCACGATCTACAGCTACGACGCTGCGGGCCAACTGCGTTTCACCATCGATGCGACTGGAAGCGTGCGCGAAAGGCAGTACGACGCCGACGGTCGGGTAATCGCGGACCTCCGCCATGCGACGCGGTTGTACCCTGACAGCGTGGCTTCTGCAGCGGGACTCTCGGCTACTGGCAGTGTCGACAACATAGGATATCCCGCGGAGCTTGTGCAGCGGCTGGTCGGTAGCGCTGTCCGCTCAGAAGTTACACACTATGTCTATGACCGTGACGGGCGGATTCATTATGTCGTCGACGCCAATATGGGCGTTAAGCGCAATGAATACGATGGCCTTGGTAATGTTGTTCTAACCACCGAGTATGCTCAGCCTGTTTCAATTCGAAACTTTGCGGCTGATGTGGCAAAGCTCTCTGCGCTGCCCTCCGATAGCGACGACAACCGCACCCATCGTTTTGTATTTGACAAGGCCAATCGCCTTGTTCTCGAAGTCGACGCGGAAGGATATGTTAGTGAGCGTCGCTACGACAACGGCGGTCGCATTATATCGACGACGCGATTTGCCTCCCGTACGAGCGGTCTTTCTGCCGATGGCGTTCTCAGTGAGGATGTCGTGCGTGCTGCAATCACGGCATCGGAAGATGATAGAACTAATTACGTCGTGTATGACAGCGCCGGGCGCGTTAAATATGAAATCGATCCGGAACGCTACATCACTGAATATCAGTATGACGACGCAGGTCGCGAGCGCGTTCGTGCGCGTTATGCAACACCTTTCGCGCTGCCGCCTTCGATCGATGCGACGTCAATAAAAGCATTGCTCCCTGCAGTGCCCACGTTCGGCACCTTGCTGGTCCGATCTGACTATGATCGCGCGGGCCGATTGGTTGACACTACTGACGCTGAAGGCATCGTAACGCATCGCGTTCTTGATGCCCAAGGGCGCGCTACATCAATAACCGTCGGATTTGGTCGTTCGGATGCTAGTAGTACGGACTATTGCTTTGACGCGGCCGGTAGGCTGACGCGTATTACGAAGGCTGCTGGATCATCGATAGCGGCGACCTGTGAGTATCGTTACGACGCGTGCGGCCGAAAGATCGCTGAGATTGGCGCATGCGGCATTGCATTGACCGAAAGTAACAGCGACTGGGCCCGCCGTGAACGCGCAGCATTGGGATATGCGGGCGACGTTTCTGGTTTGTCCGATTCTCAACGACAACAGCTTCGCGACAAATATACCACGCGCTATCAGTACGACGCTTTAGGTCGCGAGAGCCTCAAAGTTGATGCATTGGGTGGCCGTGTAAATACCGGGTACGATGCTTTCGGCAACATCATCATGCGCGACGACGCGCTCGGTCGTGTCACTCATTTCTACTATGATCGCCTGAATCGCCTGATTGCCACCGTTAGCCCTGATCGGCTTTTGCACACCGTGCGCTACAACGCGTTCGGCGACGTCATCGAACGTCTGGGCTACGACTATCCGATTAGCGTTCCCCTGTCTGAGCGCTCCGATATCATGGATGGGCTTGCGCGCGAACAGCAGGTGGTAGGGGGGGGCGATGCGTTTACGGTCACGATGCGAATGGACCAGCCCGGGGCACGTGTCCTTCTCGAAGGTGTTCCGGGATGGGCGGCGGATAGTCCTGGCTATGGCAATTGGTGGTTCCAGATCGATCCTGAGAGCGAGTCGTGGGAGCCGGACGGCGATGGATACATCTATCGAGCTCGTTTCTCGAATACCGGGAACCTCTACGGAGACACAAACTACGTCCGCACGCAAATAGTTCCCTATGGCTCCGGTCTTGGAACGGTTGCGATTCAAGAATTCAAGCTGGAAAGCGATAACCGGGGGGTACTCGACTACGCGTCATCAGAGGAACACCTGTCGGTCGTCTCGCAGCACAACTCGGACGGAACTTGGCACAAGTCAATACGCCGTGAGCTCGGGGAGGCCGCGAAGGGCGAAACCGTTACTGCGTATTTCAAGATTCGATCGGATTATGGCGACGCGGTTCCGTTGCCCGAATTTCTTGTCCGTTCAGCGTCGACGGCTGATGGTTCGGAGGTCAGGGGGGCGTGGAGTGTCGTCTCCGAAGAGTGTCAGCGTATGGAGATCGTCGGCGAGGCCGATGGTTGGCGTAGCTATGCCTTGACGTTAGTTGTGCGGGATGCCGGTGACTTGGCGATCCAGTTTCACGCCGATCCCGCCGCGGCAGGGCTCACAACACTTGACGCACTGCGTGTAGCGTCGGATTCGCGCGGGTTGATTAGCGCGGCAGATGCTAGAGACACCTTGTTGCTCAGTAGCGAGTCATCGCTCCAGAACCTTACATCGCCACTCACACTTGATTTGGATGGTACGTACGGCGGGGGCGGACGCAGCGTTGAGCAAAGCGCATACGATCGACTTGGGCGGCTCACGAAACGGAACTGGGGGGTTGATTTGGAAGGAGGGTCGGCTCCTTCTGAAACTTACGAACTTGACGCTTTCGGCCAACGGTGGGCTGTTACCAATAGGCTGCACGGCCGCGCGGTGTACGGGTTTGACAAACTAGGCCGGATGACGTCCGAGACGCTTCCGGTAACTGTCAACGGCCAATCGGTCGTGAACAACTATCGTTACGACGCACGTGGCAATCGTGTTGGTTCGGATGAAGCTGTCGGCCTTGCCGAGCAGCGGACGATGACCTACGAATACGACCGACTGGGTCGTACTACCGCGAAACAATGGGCGCCAGTCGCGGTATTTGAAGGCGGCGTCACTAGTATCGTCGCGCCACGCGAAACATCAACCTACGACGCTCAGGGCAACCTAATCAAGCATACCGACGCAAATGGCGCGGTGACCCTGTCTTACTTCGATGCGCTAGGGAATAAGACCGCTCAAATCGTCGAGGCTGAACAGCGCGATGGCCGCGCGTTTGGCGTTCTCTCCACCTGGGAGTACGACCCAGCCGGGAATGCAATTGCTTCGACTGTCTATGGTCAGCTCGTTCTTATGCCTTCTGAGGGGCGGGGCTTTGAGGTTCCCAGTGCCGCCGATGCGCGTCGGACGAACTATTCGTTCGATTCCCTGGGTCACCAGACCAAAGAATGGATTGACGGAGTAAACCTGATCGGCGGCTTCGATGCCGATGCAAAGGCAGAATGGTTTTCGCGGGGTACTCTTGAGAGCTCCAAGCAATATGACGCAGTCGGTAACGTTATTCGCGAGACGGATAGAAATGGTGCATCGACCGTCCATTTCTATGATGAGATGAATCGCGAAGTCATTACCATTGACCGCGAGAATTACGTTACCTATCGCACATACGGGCCGTTTGAGGTCGTGACTCGACGTTTCGCACGGCAAATGCCTGTGGCGGTCACACCGGACACTTGGTCCCTCGAGCGACTCAAGGACTACCTTGAGGAAGGGGCGGGAGAGGGTGGATTCGCGAGTGGCCAGGATCGAGTGACCGTTGCAACGCTTGACGAATTGGGGCGAGTCAAAGAACTCCGATTGTTGAACGTCGAATGCAGCGGCACCTATGAAGTCGCGAATAACTTCCATGTGGGGCATGCAGATGCCGTGACGTACTACGAGCGCGATGCGCTTGGCAACGTGACGCTGGAGCAAGATCCAGACGGCCGCACTATCGAATACAAATACGACGCGCTTGGGCGAATGATCGAGCGAAGCGGGGCGGAGTTCACTGACTACACCGGCAAGGGCGTTCGTCAGCGAGAGCAGATTGTTTACAACGGCCTCGGTCTGGTCGACCGCACTGTGCAGTTGGATGACGACGACAGTACAGACGTTGGTGATCGCGTAACGAGAGACGCCTACGATGCGCTGGGGCGGTTGAACGCTCAAGTGACGGCCGTCGGAACGACCCGCTATGCGTATGACGCAGTCGGAAATCGCACGCTTACCGTGACCACGGTGAGGGATGCGGCGGAAGGTCTTCACGAACGAGGCGAACGTATTGACTACGATCGCCGTGGCCTTGCCTTGAAGCAGATGACGGTTGTGGGCACAGCCGGCTGTGCCTACGGTGATCTTGTCGTGTCGACGCAGACCGAAGCGCGCTACAACGCGTTCGGCGAGGTTACCGGCCGCCGCCTGAATGGTGGTGGAGCGGATGCTGCCTGGCAGGAGACTGCCGATTACGACAACGTTGGACGCATGTGGCGTAGCAACACGAGCGGTGGCGCTACGAAACTCTTTGTCCACGACGGCAACGGCAACACGACGCTGACCCTCGATGCGGCATCGGCGATGCCAGATCTTGACCAAGCTGGCCTCTATCGCGCGTTGACGGATACGGCGTACTCGTCTGCGTTGGCCGATGCGAATCGGACTTGGGCCGTTTTTGACAGGCGCGACCAACTGGTCGACACAATTCAGCCGAACTTTACAAGTCGAGAGATTCTGAAGAATCTTCAGGAGCAATCGACTTCTAGTGCGCTGGGCAATCCGGTTGGCGCACCGAGCGTTGACGTTGTCCCCGCCGGGGGCTCAGTGGCGCCAAGCGACGACGCAAGCACGGCCATCGGACACGTCCACCTCGTGTCAATTCCTGCTGCCGGTTTCAACCTCGACTTCACCGTGGAAACACGGATCGAAAACCTCTCGATGGTTGGTGCTGATTACATGGGGCTGCGCTACCTCGGTGATGCAAATCGATATGCAAAGAAGATAGATGTCGCTCTTCCCCCCATTTCCTGGTACGGCGATGGGCAGTATGAAGTTGAGTACTCGGATACGTTGGGTGGAACGAGCACTTACCTCGTCGGCGGTAGCACATCCCTGATGCTGAGCGTGCCGATGAACCGGCGCGTTGGCGGCAACTACACGATCAACATATTTAAACGCGTCTCTGGCGCTCGAGAGCTCATCGCCTCTGGCTCGGGCAAACATCCGGCCGCACAACGTGTCGAAACGCGAACAGCAACGCCGCCTGTGGCGACCCTGGGCCTTGACGTCGCGATGAATCCCGTGTCGCGCCGAGAGATCGAGCTTGCGGGTATCCCTGATTCCGCTGCAACGGTGACATTCTTCTTGAAAGGGGCGGATGGCATCGAACGGCCGGCATCGGCCGCGCGCAAGCTTGTCGGCGGGGTAACGCAGCCAGGGTGGTGGGCGCTCGACATTGCAGGCGTTAGCGACGGGATCTATACGTTCAACTATGTCGCGCTTGCTGCCGATGGCACAACCAAGGTCGCCACTGGTGGGGGAGCTCTTGTGCTTGGGCCTTCTGGGCAACGTCTCGTGCAGTCGGTGACGACGGCTCGAGGAATTGACGTGGGTGGCGGCGAAATTGCTTCGCCGGCGCTCACGAGTGCAGGGGTTACTGGCTACTCAAGTGGCATGCCGATTGCTGCATCAGCGTTGTTGGCGGAGCGCTTCGAGCGCGTCTACGTTGCTCCAGGTGTTCCCGATGACTTCGTGGGAAGCTACAGCCTCGACAAGCTAACCTTAACTGTTCCAAGCAACCTCACGACGCAGTCGCTCTTGAGCGGAGGCGGTAACTACGTGGTGGAGGTTTGGTGTCGCGGTATACGACTCGGCGAAGCAAAGGTAATTGATTCCGCGACAGGCCGCCCAGCGGTCGATCAAGCGTTCAACGTCGATTTTGATGCGGCGGACAGCAAGAATCTGGTGTCCGGTGCAACGGCCGAAATTCGCTTGTTCGTTGATCGCGCCGGCATTCGGAAGATGGTCGCCAGAACCGAATTCAATGCCCCAACGCCACGCGTGTTTCATTACTACGGCTCGCCCCCCGCAGCAGTTCCGGTGACGGTGACGCCCGATTTGCGTAGCACTGGCGAGCAAATCGAATTTGCGCTTGATCTTGCTTCGAGGGTTGTTGAATATGGCCCCAGCTACGAAGGCTATCCGCCTAAATTGGGCCTCGCACCAGACGCTGCACGAGCCTACCTGAACGCACTGGATGACGTGGCTGGTGCGCGGAGTTCCGGGAACCGAGTCTGGCTTACCGTGATTTCGGTCGATGGCGCGGAAACGGTGCTCGGCCAGAAGGCGGTTTCGGCCTCTGAATCGGTCGTTGACCTCGACCTCGATGGTCTGACAACGCCTGCATCAGGCAGTGTCAAGCTTCGTCTTGAGCTCGAAGCGGGGGGGGTACGCAAAACCGTCGCTGAGGCCGTATACGCACTTCCTGAGAAGAGCTACCCATCTACCTTCAAAGGGGTTGCGCATACCGAAACGATGTACTCGGATCTCGCCGGATCCCACCCAAGCGTCGTTCTGACAACATCGCTGGCCGCCGTCAGCGCGATGCGCGCTTACTACCGCCCAGCCGGCTCTTCGGGGCCATATACGCTCATCTCCAGCGGGAGCGTAGGTTTGCCGACGTATACGTTCAGTGGTCTCGATACGGCGGGCAAAGGCGCACGGTCGACGATTGCTGGCTCGTTTGCCATTGATCCGTCGCAGTTGCCGTCTGGCAACGTGGAAATTCTCTACCTTGGGCTTGGAGCAGACGGTTCGATCAACCGCGTACTTGAGCGCGGCCGAGTCATCCTGAATCTCTCGGGTGACCTAGTAACCGTCCAGTCGCGTGAGACTGAAACCCTGAAGGGAAATGGATACACCCTGGTTGATGACTCCGGCTACATCAACTTTATCGATGGTGTGAACGGCACGCTCAGCGCCAGCAAGGCAACACTCAGCATCAAGCGTAGCGACGCCGGCCCATTCGCCACCCCGGAAACGATAACGCTGACCAAGCGCGCGCTCGGTGCAGCCGCCGGAGGGGCACTCAGCTCTGGTATTGCCGACTGGTTTGGTTGGCAACCCGATGCGCGTTTCAGCGGCCTTTATGACTATGAGCTAACCACCACTACGAACGACGGCCAGGAGGTTGTCCACGTTGGTGGGCAAATGCGTTTGGGTGGCACACCGGAAATCATTACCCGTGCACCGATTTCCGAACGCGCAAATACGATCCGGTTCAGCAACATGGCTGGCGCGTCAACGCTGACAGTCGAATACCGCCTCAACGGCAGCACCGATCCGTTTGTCACAAGCGCCCCAATCCCGGTTGCTTCAGACGGTACGGCGTACTGGTTCAGCGATGCGTTGATCGGCATCGCAGCTGGCGTTCATGCGGACGACTGCGCCTTCGACATCAAGGTAACCGCCACCAACGGCGCGATCACCGTCAGCACGGGGACTGGCACTATCACCCTTGGCAAGCATGCGTCCGCCGGCGTCATGCTCGAGCCGGTCACGCTCGGCACCACGCGTACTATCGACACGGGTGTGCCGAGCGCGGATCGCATCGTCATCAACTATCGTCTGAAGCCGCAGCACAACACCGACGATTCATACCAGGACGACAAGCTCCTTGCCCCGGCATTCTTGAAGACCGAACTTACTGGAGGAGGCGGGCGCTTCGAGTGGGATATCGCGGGCCTGATTTCGCCGGGTGTCACACAGAAATACGAAATCCTGCTGGAGATCTATGCGGGCACGACGTTGCTGTCGAAAGACGATGCAATGCTCACCCTCACGCCCGGTGACAAGTCAACCTTCCGTCAAGAGCATGTCAGCGGTCTTTCGCGCCTTGGCGACAACGTCGTCATTCATCGCAAACAGCATTGGAATGCGTTTGGCGAAGTCGACCTCGAGTCCGACGGGCGAAGTAACGACACCTACCTTGAGTACAGCACGGCAGGCAAGTTGATACGCAAGACCGGGCCGGAGGTCGACGTCACGTCTGAATCGGGCACCGTGACGCATACGGCCACCAGCACTACGTATCACTACTCGCTTGGCGGGCAGCAGCTAGGCACCGTTGATGCAAACGAGCATGCCACCGGAAACGAGATCGCCGCTCTCGATCTCTATACCGGTGGGCAGCTCTTGGCGCAAAGCGCCAATGCGGCCTATCGGTCAAAAACCTACGGCTATGATGTCTTCGGCCAGCTTCGCTATGTCATCGACGAACTCAACCGCCGTACCGATTACGAATACGACAACGGCGGTCGGTTGACTCGCGTACTGCACCCGGTGCGGGAGGCATTCGACTACGCAGCCGGCTTTGCGCATGGCGACGTACGGGACACCCAAGCCGGCAGCCGCGCGGTGGAGAACTACGAATACGACGAGCTCGGCCGCCGCATCGCGGTGACCGACACGCTCGGTGGCCGCAGTACCACCTTCTACGATGCAGACGGTCGGATTGTTCGCACCGTATCGGCTGAAGCACGGGTCACCACCTACGACTACGCCTACGACGCAACCATCAAGGGGCTCGGCGGCCTTCGCGTTGGTGGCTGGCGCAAGACCACAACCACACCCTCTGCAGACGCTGGCGGCCTCGCCCGTACCCAGGTTGAAGAAGCAGACTACTTCGGCCATGTCACCTTCAAGAAAGATCTGGGTGGTCACCAGTTCTTCTACAACTACAACCGTGCAGGCTGGCTCGAATCGCAAACCGGTACTAGCGGCCAGCACATCGAATACAGCTACTACGCCAACGGCTACGTCGCCAGCATTCGCGACATCGCACTTGGTATCGAGACCCAGTACGGGTACGACAAACAGGGCAACCGCACCTACGAAGCCAACCTCGATCTCACAAAGATCCCGGGTGAGGCACCAACCGTCTACCAGGCGGCGAGGACCGAGTACGACGCAGCCAATCGCGTCACCAAATTCGAAGATAAAGACCAGGCCACCATCGAATACAGCTACGACGCAGTGGGCAACCGACGCATGATGCACGCCCACTACGACAATAACGTGGGTGGCCAGTGGGTGGACCAGACCTACTGGTATGCCTACGACAACATGGATCGCTTCACCGTCACCATGGGCGCGCTCATCGGTGGCGCGATTCGCGCGGGTGAAAACGGCGTCGAAATCTCATACGACGACGCCGGCCAGCGGCGCACGGCCCTCTACGGCCGCGCCAGCAAACAGAGTGAGAAGAGCACCTGGAGCTCGGCCGACGGCCACCTTGAGCGGTACAGCTACACCTCAGACGGCTACCTCAAAGCGGTTGAAATCGTCACCGATCAGTCCGGCACCACAACCGAAGAAGGTTGGCGCGCTTGGCTTGCCACCCACAGCGAAACCGCCGCTCAGCTACGCGCAGCGCGTGACGTCGACCTCGCCGGGCGAACACAGGCTTACGACGAGTTCGCGCTGCCAACGGCTGGCGGGGGCACCTACAGCAGCCATACCGTCAGTCACTACGACAAAGACGGCCTTGTCCTCTCCGAAACACGGGAAGAAGACGGCAAGCTGGTCTCCGCCACCACCCACTACTACAACGAGAACGAAGACGGCAGCCGGGGCGCAAACGACAACTTGGTAGACCGCGTTGAAACCGTCGAATACGGCTACGGCGGCCGCGACGGCACGACCCGGTACGTCAAGACCACCACCAATACCGCCACACGCTACAGCTGGTGGGACTCGGCCCAGCAAGCCGAACTGCGCGTCAAAGCTGACAGCGGCGAATACAAGGAATGGGCGCCTGGCCAGTCGAAGTTTGAATACAACGTCAATGGCCACCTCACCCGAGTCAACGACGTAGCAGGCAAGCGCGCCCAGATCTACATCAACAACGCTCAGGGCCAGATCCTGCGCCGCGACGAACTGCGCGATATCGGCGCAGACCAGCATCTTGAGCGTTGGCACAAGTATTTCTATCTGGACGGTGCCGTACTCGGCGAAGTGTCGAACGACGGCCTCTCGCGTCGTGACTATGTGCAGGCCCTGGCTCAGCGCGGCCCCGCACCGCACCCCGACAAGGCCCACCGCAACTACACGCCGATCTACGCGGCAGACTTCGACCAAAGCTACGAACCGATCAGCCCCGACTACCCCGGCCCAGTCGCCAGCCACTACACCGCGCGGGCGGGCGACACCCTGCCGCAGATCGCGCTCGCGCTGTGGGGCGATTCGGCCATGTGGTACCTCATTGCCGACGCCAACGGCCTGAGCGGCCAAGAAAGCCTTACCGAAGGGCAGGTGCTGGTGATCCCCAACAAGGTCACCAACATCCACAACAACGCCGACACGCGCCGGGTCTACAACCCGGGTGAAGCGATCGGTGACGTTCAGCCGAATTTGCCGGCGCCCGTGGCAAAGGAAAACTGCGGCGCGCTCGCACAGATGATCATGGTCGTAGTTGCGGCGGTCGTGAGCTGCTTCGTCGGCCCAGCAGTGTTTGCGCTGCTTGAGGGGGTGATTGGGGTCGGAGCCGCGACGCTTGTTGCAGGCGCAGTCGGCGGCGCAGCCGCATCCGTTGCCAGCCAAGGTGTTGGCATGGCCATGGGGGTGCAAGACAAGTTCTCGTGGAAAGCCGTCGGCCAAGGCGCGCTCGTCGGCGCAATTACCGCCGGCATAAATGGCATGCCTGGTACCCCCTTTGCCGAAGCGGGTGGATTTGCCGGCGAAGTCTTTAACATCAGCAAAGGTTTCGTCACCGGAGCCGTCAACGCCGCAACCAGCGCCGGCTTGTCAATGGCGCTGCAAGGGAAGTGGAACTGGAAGACGGTCGCGTCGGCTGCCGCGGGCGGGGCTGTCGGCAGTGCCGTCGGGGGCTCAGGCTTTAGTGGCGGGCTGGTTGGCGGCTTCACGAGTGGATTCGTCAGCCAACTTGTGGGACGGGGTCAGGTCGATCCGACAAGCTTGTTTATCAGCACTGTCGCGTCTGCTGTCTCGGCGTCCGCCTCGTCGTCATCCGGCTCCACGGCCCCTGTATCCGATGTTCGGTCTTCAGGCTCAGGGCTTCAGGCTAACTCGGAGTCCTTTGGGCCGCGCTTTGCAAGCGAAAACGATCCTTCGCCGTACTCCTTGACCAGAACGGATTACTCGTTAGTGGATCGCGGGGCAGCAGGACGGCTGGATTCAGGGTGGGCGGCCCAAACAACGCAGCCGGTTGATGTGAATGCCTTGCCCGCGAACTTGGCTGATCTTCCGGGGGTGATGCGTTACCCCGATGGCAGCCCGGTGCTGCTAGCGGACAACAATTTCGGCGTTGGGCTTTCGACGGACACTATCCCGGTCGACAGGATCGTTGTTACAGGGACGCGCTCCACAAACGAATCCATGTTGTATTCCGGCGGTTCCGGGCGTCCGATCAGGGTCTCAGAGACGGGCGACGGTTCAACGGTCGAATACTTCGCCGATGGCTACAGTGAGCAAGGGCCGCAGGATGACGCACCGCACTTTGTGGCGCGAGACATGGCGCCCTTCGGTGCAGACGTGTCGCGTCAGGAATACGGCCGAATTTCGCAGCGAGCGGCGGATATAACGTGGGACTACGATACGCCGGGGTTCATGCATGAGCTGAAAGACTCGCTATACGGGCTGTTTGGCGGAAAGGCGGATCCAATCCGCACGCCAGCACTAGAGCGGGAGCGCGCTGATCTCTTGGGTATCTTGGCGACGGCAAATTCAGCCGAGGCCAACAACCCGATGTATGTGCAGGTTGACGCAGCGCGCGGCGGTATCTTTGGCGCCGGCGCCGTGATCTACACGCGGAACTCCAGCCCGAGAGATCAAATCCATGCGGCTACAGCGTTTGGTCATCTCGATAATGCAACAATGGCGTTTGCTTCAGCGAAGGTGGCGTCAGCGGAGATAAGTGCGCTAAAGTCATTCGGGAACCAAGGCAGAATTGGGGTGTTCGAGCAGGGCGCCCCAAACAGGGGAGCGCGCCAATTCTCAGGCGGCGCTCCGTCGCTTGAAGGCAGCGTCTACAACGCAGATGTTGTTAATGCCAGAAGCGCAGACTTCTACCGCCTGTACGGTGATAATCCGGCGCGCGGAACAATGTCGAACGTGGAAGCCCGTCAGTGGTATTTGGCTCAAGACGCACAAATCTTGAACCGCATCGATTCCTCTGCATCACTGGAGAGTCAGGCGCGCCAAGCCTTCGATTTGCGCAATGCCAACCGTACCCAAGCTCGCGAGTTCATGTCTGACCGCGTTACCGCGGATCGACTTATCCGGGAAGAGCCGAACATGACATGGAATCAAATGCTGGAATACCAGAGACGGAATAAAGGCCTTACAGGAGATGATGCCTATCGAAGCATTCTCCAAAGCTCCAAAAAAACCCGAGCTTCGGTCAATAAGCAATTAGGAGTTGAATGATGGGACTTGAGCTTCCTGTGATCTCAAAGGGTGTCAACAAAAATGGCTGTATTGAGTACCACGTCAATGCTGTTGCGGATTGGGATGGGTTTGACTCTCTGATCAAATACCTTGAAAAGTACTGGCATGCGGCAGTAGTTGAGTCAGATGATGGTGTTTATTCCAGACGCAAGGTCTTGCGCTCGGGCGACGTCCCTATAACGATCTATCACGACAGCCAGATCGGGAATTATTTCTTGAGAGAGGACGACTCTGCTGATCAGTCGCTGTTGGAAAAAATTGAAGCCGATTTAGTGCAGCGACTCAGCGAGTAGAAGTAGCTTCTCAAGAAACAAAAGCCCCACCCACCCGCTGCGTCGCGGGCCGGTGGGGCTTCTTCTTTAGCCGCTATTGTTCGTTGCGCGCTGCCGTTCGCTACCCCGCCTCCAACATCGCCACGGCCTCGGCAGGCCGCACGATCCTGATGCCCTGATAGCTGCCACCCAGCGTATGCAGATGCTTGTCCCCTGACACGATCACATCCGCCTGTGCCGCCAGCGCACAGGCCAACACCTGGTCATCGTCGGCATCCGCCTTGATGGTCGGCGCGATCTGCACAGGCTCCACCACCGTCGCCAGCTCCGCATAGCCCAACACCAGCTCTTCAATCGACAGCCCTGACGCCGCGATGGCCTTGGCGAACTTGCGGCGCGGCAAGATGCTGGCGAGTTCAACCAGCAAAGGGCGGCTGGTAAAAATCTCGATCTCCCCGAGCTGGGCCGCATCGACCAGCCCGGTAGGTTGGGCTGAACGTGTGAAGCCCAACGCCTACGCCAAGCCCTTGGCTTCCGCGTCGGAACCAACCGGTCCGCAGCGCCCGCGCATCGTGCAAAGCATGGTGCCGGGGCTGGCCCGGCTGGGCGTGGTAATCGGCTTCCGCTTGCGCAAGCGCCGGCTCGCTCGCCACTGCATTGCCGGCGCACCGCCCGCTCGATCCGCGCCGCAAGCGCCGCATCGCCCAGCGTGCTGGCGGGCAGTCGGCCGTGGGCGCGGAGCTTTGCGAGGGAACGCGAGGTGGGCACGCGAGAACTTTCCTTGCTTTGCCTACACAGCGTCGTGCATTAGTTCGCGGGTCAAACATCAATCTGTCTTTGGGTTTCTGAAGTGTTCGTGTCATCGAGGCGATAATTCGGTTACAGCGCCACGCGCTTGCATAACACCGGCTATTCGTTCAGTAGTGACCTTTAACGTTTCAAGGAGAATCCAAATTGCATTTTAAGAGTGTAGTTGTGTCGCTTTGCATTGCCGTTCCCGCCTTGGGCTCGGCCCCAGTTCAGGCCGCCAGCGCAACCAGTTCGTTCGATTGGTCCCACGCCAGCTTTAGTACGTTTGCAACGGACGGCGGCGCAATCAGTTATACATGGGACGCGCACGGCATGGCCGCAGCGACCGCCAACGGCACCACGAATTACGACCCGACATATTGGGACGCAGAAGACGGTGTCTATTCAGCTATTAATACCAACGGCAACGCGACGGCCACGGCATTGATGAATACCAATACGTGGACCACGCAGGCATCGGTTTCTGCTGGCGCATTCCCTGCACAGGCGAATGCCGTGTCTCAAAATTGGGGCGCCTTGTCGGTATCGGGTACTGGTTTTCTGCTGATCAAGGTGCCGTACACCCTTACAGTCGATCGTACCGGTGGCGGCGACGTGTCCGCGTTTGGTCAGATCTACTCATCGGCAGCGGGTACAAATTCCAGCCTCAACGCGGCCGTCTTCTTGAGCAATTGGGATCCGGTGTCGTCACGAAGCGGCGTATTGAACTTTGCGCTCTACAGCGAAGGTAGCTATAAGGGTTGGCTAAATGTCTATACGTCAGCTGCCGCGAACGTCGCTGCGGTGCCGGAGCCGGAGAGCTATTCGCTGATGTTGTGCGGGCTCGCGCTTATGGGCGTGATGGCTCGCCGTCGTAAAGCGCGCAGCTAAGTTGCTCAAACCCAATGGGCGGGCGGCGCATTCGATGGCCCGCGCCGCCCGGAAAGTCCCGGGACGTCTGGAGCGCTTGTTGGACGGAATCCGGGGTCCGTTCTGAATCGATGAAGTGATCCAGGGCTGTGGTCGTCACGTTATTGGTGTTGATGGCCAGCCCTTGGTGTTCTTCTGATTTTCACGCCTCCCGGCCGGCCTGCAGCGCGAGTGCATTGCATGTTGCGAGGGCGCCCCCCGCCGGGCATGGTATTCCGCTTCGGCCGGAGCAAGCGCTGGCTCGTCCGCCAACGCAGCATCTTCTACAGCCCCAACATGCTCGCCCACTTTGCGGGGTGTTTGGACTGTTAGGCGCCGGTATTGGGTGTTTGGCGCGGTGGGTTTTGGATGGAATGTGCGTAGTCATCGCGAGCGCTTCCCCGGTGTTCCAATTGTTCAGGAGTCTTCGTTCGGATGTGTAGATCAGCATGGTTTCGCGGTAGGTGCGGGCTTGTAGGGTTTGGGTTGTCCGTGGTCTTGGGGCTTTTTTTGAGTGGGTGCGTCACAGTGTCGAAGGTGGATGTGACGTCGTTCAAACCGCCTAAGTCGATTGTGATTGTTGATGTGCCGCCAATGCGATACGTGGCGAATATCGGGGTCATCTTGCCGGTGCTACAGGGGTTTCACTATTCGCCGAAGGCCGATCCGTTCTTTGTGCCGGAGCTGCACGTCAACGCCAAAGGGGACTACATTACGCAGGGCTTCAATTCCGGTCTGGTGGTGGCTAGCTCTTCGCCGGCACAGGGCGGGGTACCGTTAGGGGCCGGAATCGCCGGCGGCATGATTGTGGGTGGTATTTTGCAGGCCAGTGCTGACGATACGCAGCAGAAGAGCCGGCAGTTTGACGCGACGGTGCGCCAGCGGTTGCCCAAGCTGGACATGGGGGCGGAGTTTGTAGCGGCCTTGAAGCAGGGTCTGGAGGCCAAGGGCGTTGCCGTGTCGGTAACGCGGGATGCTGCTGCCGAAGCACCGCGCTTGCGCTGGGCTAGGTACAACAAGGATCTCATGCCCGTGCCGGCGGACGACCTTGACCGCTACCCGGCAGTGGATGCTGATGTACTAATGCAGATAAGCCCGATTGCTTACTACATGGCGCCGGGGCCACTTAACGCTTACCGGCGAAACACCACGGTGTGCGTTGCGCTGTTCAACGGGCGCACGAAAGCATTTCTGGGAATGCAGACCTTTTCGTTCAGCGGATTTAACCCCGGCCTCGCCTACAACCGCTACGAGAGCTTGCTTGAGGATCTGGACAACGCCGCCCCAGGGCTGCGCGACAGCTTGTTGGCGCTGGTGCCCAAAGTGGTGGACGTGGCGACCGGGCGGGCTGTGGATTGAGGTCCAGTGCAGTGCACCGATCCAATCAAGTTGATGCGGGCGATTTACGGTACAGCGCTGTCAGGTCAGACGATTGAGGATTTCATCCGACACCGTTGTACGAGCCGAGCCTGACTTGATCGCGTTAATGTGCGCTGATGCAGCGTCTATGCTGTGGCGGACCGAGTCGTTTGCCGCCAACTCTTCGATTTCGGTGGCAATCGCGCCGGATGTGAGGGCCTGACTTGGTGTAGCTGCGAGTACGCTTCCAAGGTTCTGGCTGGCGAGACGCTGGCCCACGATCGCTTGCTCTGTGTGCATTGGTAGCACAATTGTTGGGGTCGCCTGTTCTAGCGCGATGGCGCATGTGTTGTGTCCGTTGGTAACCACAATGTCCGCGGTCGAGATCATCGACTGGATGTTCACAAGCTGACTCACGACTTTGATCGTTGGGCCGCTAAAGGTTGCGGCAATGGCTTCCGGTATTTCAGGAGCCACTACGATGCAACTTGCGCCGCTGTGTTTCAAGCCCGCCATCAGAGGGGCAAGGTGACGATAGTGCGGGTGGCAGTACACGAATACCTTGACGTTTCCGCTCGCCGGCCACGGCGGTGATGCGCTTCGCACTTCAGCATATTCCTGAGCGAAGTAGCGAGCGCCCGGACGCTGGACGTGATGATCAAGTTGAGGCCACGTTAGCAAGGCGCAGTCTCGGGCGGGGTAGAGGTCGGAGACCGAGTTAACGGTGACTTTACTAAACGCTGCCAGCGCTGCGTTGATCGAAGAGATCAGCGGCGCTTCCGCTTGGGCCAGAACCTCCGCAGCGAACTGGCGTTGGCCGAAATAAACCGGCGATGGGCGAACTGCGGGCGGAATCGTGAATCCGTTGCCAATCGAAAACGTATCGACTCCCAGCGCTTTGGCCGCGATCAGCGCGCCTGGCGCATAGTCGGATACCACCAGGTCTGGTTTTACAAGTTCGAGCAAGGCATGCCATGCATGCGTGCGGGCAAGTAGACGCAAAGGCTCTGCGAAGCCGCAACTCGAAAGAATGGCAGGGAAGTTCAGGATTGGACCCAGTGGCGCTTCCGGTCGGCGCGAGAGGGGGGCTTGCAGCAGCGTAACTCCAGTGCTTCCAAGTAGCGCTTGGGCGTGTTCCAGCGACGCGCTGGCCACATATACTCGGTGGCCAGCGGTTACAAGTGCCTCTGCAACACGTGCAATGAGTCGAATATGGCCGTGGCCGCCCCCAAGTTCCCAAGCGATCAGTACTCTAGCCATCACATCGCATCAATTTGGGTGCCGCGTCGCAGGGTGTGCCTGCCGCGGTTCATGAGACAGACGCGCTGGTGCGCGCATTCTTCTTGCGCGATCGTATGCTAAATCTTTCGATGAGCGCGATGAATGAATATGGTGGGAACCTGGAGTTTCGCATTGTTGCAGAAATCCGCAGGGATCCCAAAGGTCAGAGGAATCCAAGCGGAATCTGGGTGCAGGTCGCACATGCTGCAAACACTGAGGTTGGCTTACCGACGGTTGGCGCGTGCCGTGTACCAGTTTGTGGGCGGCGCTCCAGTTTCCCATTCCGGCCGATGTCCCATTCGCTGACGCGGATGCCGCCGAAAACCGGCCCGAAAGCTGGACGGTTTCGTTGGCCGAATCGTTGACCGCTCTTCGACGATTCCCCCCATGGGGTGCGGACAGGAGCCACGGCGATTGCGCCTATAGGCCATGAAGCGGCGATGCTGAACACGCGCCCGTCAGTCGTATGCGGCCAATCTGGCGCGACGCCGCATGCTGAGCGTCTGCGGCGCGGGGGATCGCAATACCCACAGGAGTCCGTGTAATTCTTCACGCCCCAGCCCTAAACAATTTTTCGTTTCTCCTGAACTACTGAGAGAGGGCGTCGCTGGGTGCCGCCCGAATCGGACTCGGAGTGCGGAATGGTCGGAATTGTTGCAGGAGCAGGGCTGGGGTTGTCGAACACGTCGCGCGAGCAAATTGGCGCGGGTGGGGAACTTGGGGACGCGGCAGTCGGGCGCGCGCGCGAGCTAGTGCGCGTCAATGCGGCCAACGGCAACCTGGTGCTCACCGACACGGACGATCTGCTTGCTGGCGTGGGCCTGCAGGCGGGGCTGCTGCGCACCTACAACAGCCTGGGCGCCCTCGACGGCGACAACAACGACGGCTGGCGGATCGGTTTCTTCCGCACGGTGGCGGGCCTTACCGGCACGGCGAACGCTGCGGGCAGCACCGTCGTGCGCACCGACGCCGATGGCGCCCAGACGACCTACTCCTGGGATGCGGCCACGGCCAGCTACCGCGGGCGAGCGGGCGGCGGCGCGTGGGACACGCTGAGCTTCAATACCACGACGCGCGTATGGACCTGGCAGGACGGCGCAACCGACCTGCGCGAGAGCTACAGCGAGACAAGCTCAGGCAGCGGCGCGTGGCGCCTGACTGAGGTGGGCGACCCCGACGGCAATCGCCAGAAGGTCTTCTACAACGCCGACGGCACCCTTGCCCGCATCGAGACCTGGAGCGCCACACAGGCGGCCGCGCGCGACATCGTCTACCTCGATTGGGGCGCAGGCAAGCAGCTCGCGGCGGTGCGCACCACGTGGTCGGACGGCGCGTCCATGCATACGCGTGTGACAACTCGCTACGGCTATGACGCGCAGGGGCGGCTTTCGACCGTTACGACCGACCTATCTCCCGACGACGCTAGTATCGCCGATGGCAAGGTCTACACAGTTACCTACGGCTACGACGGCACCAGCACGCGGGTGCGCACGGTGCTGCAGAGCGATGGCGCAGCGCTGACCATCGGCTACGTGCAGGTCGGCGCCGACTGGCGTGTCGGCACGCTGACCGACGAAGCCGGTCGCGTGACTCAGTTCGCCTACGATACGACTGCTCGGACCACCACGATCACCGATGCTGCCGGCCAGACGACTATGCTCGCCTGCGACACGGCCGGACGCCTGACTTCAGTGGTCGGCGCGATGCTCGACGGGGAGACCCAGCGCTACGCGTATGACGCGCAGGGCAACCTCTCGACTGCGACCAACCCGCGCGGCGAGGTGACGACCTACGCGTGGGCCGACGGACGGATGACCCGCAGCACGGATGCGGCCGGGCGGGTGATCCAGCAGAGCTGGGACGTCGCCGGCAACCTCGCGTCGCGTACGGTCTACAGCGTCGCAGACCCCGACGGGGCTTCCGGCGCAGGCCAGCCAGGCGGTGCCGCGACAACGCGTTTCATCTACGACTCGGTGCGGCACTTGCGCTTCTCGGTCAGCGAACAAGGTCGTGTCACCGAGTACCGCTACAACGCGCAGGGGCAGCGCATCAGTGCGCACGCCTACACGGCGGACTGTTTTTCAGGCACCGCTACGCTGTCTGCGCTGGCGAGTTGGGTCGCTGGACTCGCCGACAAGTCGAAGGTTCAGCGTACCGATTATGCCTACGATGCGCTGCGCGGCCAGCTCGACACGGTCACCGCGTGGGCGGCAGCGGACTCCAGCGGCGCGGGGTTGGCCGACGGCAAGCAGACGGTTACGCGCTACGTTTACGACCCCTCGGGGCGCCTGTTGCAGACGCTGGACGCCGGAGGCCAGGGGCTCGTTCGCACATATGACGGGCTCGGGCGTGTATTGACTGAGCGCGACGCGCTGGGCAACCTCACCACCACAAGCTACGACGACGCGGGTCGCCGCACGACGGTGGTGACGGCGGATCGCACGGCACGCGTGTCGACCTTCGATGCGCAGGGGCATCTGCTCACGTCGGTTCTGGGCATCGCTGCGAGCAACGCGCCGGGGGCCGCCGTAACGGCGGTCGCCACGACCACCTATACCTACGATTCTCTCGGCCGGCTCTCCCGCGTGCAGGATCCGAGCGGACTGTCGACGTACTACCTGTACGACGCCGCGGGACGCGAACTGGCCCGTGTCGATCCGGCCGGCGCCCTGGTGGAAACCGTCCGCGACGCGGCAGGCTTCGCGGTGCAGGAAGTGCGTTATGCGCAGGCCCTGGACGCGGCCAAGTTGGCTCTGCTTAGAGATGCCGACGGTGCGCCGCGGTACCCGGCAGTGGGCAGCATTCGCCCTGGCAACGACGCAGCCGACCGCGTCACGACTTGGTGGCGCGATGCTGGTGGCATGTTGATCGGCGAGCAGGACGCTGACGGCCGCGTCACCGAAACGCAGTACGACGGAGCGGGGCGCGCAGTCGGCACGGTACGTTACGCGACCACCAAGACCGTGACGCGCGCTGCGAGCACCGCGCTGCCAAGTTTCGCCAGTCTGAACATGACTGCCCAGGCGGACGACCGCCGCACGCGCACGCTGTATTCGGCTGACGGCCTCGTCGAGGGCTTGCTCGATGCCGAGGGCTATCTCACCGAGAACGAGTACGACGCGGCCGGACGACTGGTGGCGCAGACGCGGCACTTCACGCCGACGCCCATCGCGGCGCGCACCAGCGGCACACTCGCCGTATTGAGTCCCGCCAAGCACAAGGACGACGAGCGCACGCTCACGCTCTACGATGGTTTGGGGCGCGTGGTGGGCGCGGTCGATGCGGCCGGCTTCTTCACCGAAACCGTCTATGACGCCGACGGCCGTGTTCAGGCAAAGCAGCGCTACAACAAGTCGGTCGTGAGCACGGTCAGCGAGTCGGGTGGGGTCGTGAGCTACCTCGCAGCGAGTACCCTCACGCTCGCCGCATTGCGCTCGACGGGTGTCGAAGTACAGACACACCGCTACACGTACACCGAACGCGGCGAACTCGAAACCGAGACTGCGCCCGACGGAACCGTCACGCGCTACACGTACAACGTCGCCGGGCAACTCCTGCGCCGCGACGTCGCCGACAACGATGCCGCAGCGAGGCGCAGCAGTGTGAGCGAATTCGACGGCGTGGGCCGCGAGATTCGGGACATTGACGCGATCGGCCAGTACCTGCTTGAATCAGACGACGCGCTCGCGCGCCAGAAGCGTCAGGACCTTGGCTACCCCGCAGCGCTCGCCTCGTTGACCGCCACGCAGCGCGACGCGATCGCCAACCTGCATGCGCTGCGTCATGCCTACGATGCGGCCGGCCGGCGCATCAGCACCACCGATGGGCGCGGCAACAAAACACGGTTCTACTACGACGCAGCCGGGCGGCTCGTCTACACGATCAACGCGCTCGGCGAAGTCGCGCGCAACAGCTATGACGCGCTCGGCCAGGTGCGCGGCACGCGCACATATTCGGCGCGGATCGCGTCCGCAACGCTCGCCACGCTCAACGGCGGGCTTGCGACGGCAAGCCTGGACACCACCGTGGCTGCGCTGGAGAACGACTCCCTCGACCGGCGCGATACCCTCGAATACTTCGCTTCAGGTTTGCTGAAGAAGCGCACCGATGCGCTCGGCAACGCCTCCAACTGGACCTACAACGCCTTTGGGCAAGTCGCATCCTCGGTCGTAGTGCTTGAGGCGACACGGACGCTGACAACCGTGACCGGATATGACCGCCGAGGACTCGTTACGACTGTCACACGGGATTCGGCGGCGATCAATGCGATGACGGTCACCGCGTATGACGCTTTCGGCCGAGCCGTTGCGACGACAGATCCGCGTGGTAAAACCACGACGACCGGGTACGACAAGCTCGGCCGTACCGTAGTCGTTACCGATCCGGCAAATGCCGCTCGCACAAGCACTTACGATGCGTTTGATCGAGTTCTTACTCAGACTGATGCGTCAGGCAATGTTGACACTTACATTCACGACACTGCCAACCGGCGGCTGACGCACAAGACTGGTCTTGGCATTACGACGGTGACCGAGTTCAACCGCTTTGGACAAAGCGTGCGCGTCACTGACGGGAATGGCAAAGCGACCGTATACGAATACGACAAAAAGGGTCAGTTGCTCAGCGTTAGCGACCCGCTCGGCAACAAGACCTCCAACACCTACGACGTGTTGGGCAACATTGCGGAAGCATCTGATCGCAACGGCACGGTGACTCGGTACACCTACGACGCTGCAAATCGCCAGATCGCGCGCCAAGTTGACCCGAACGGCCTCAACCTGACCACCCGATATAGCTACGATGGTCAGGGCCGCAGCCTCACCGTAACCGACCCAATGGGCGCGGTTACGCGCAACGAATACAACAAGGCTGGTCAGCTGACTGCCGTCGTGCGTGACGCCAATGGCATGACGCTACGCACCGAATACACCTACGACGCAGACGGCAAAACGCTTTCGGTCGTTGAAGGAGCTGGTACCGCTGGCGCCCGGCAGACCCAGTACGTTTACGACACGCTTGGGCGACGCACGCAAGAGGTGGTTGACCCGACCGGTTTGGCCTTGCGGACGCGCTATGAGTATGACAAGGCGGGGAATGTCGTTCTCAAGACCGATGCAGCCGGGGCAAAGACGTACTTCTATTACGACGATGCAGGCCGCTTGATTGCTCAGCTAGACCCCGTTGGGACGCTGACCCAATCGACTTATGATGCGGACGGCCGCGTGCTGTCACGCTCTATTTCATCCCAAAGCTGGTCGGCTCCCGCCAAAGCCGGAGACGCATTGGTGCCGCATACTGGCGAGTTGTATGCGTCGCTTGCGAATTGGTACTGCGAAAGCAATCTTGATGCGACCCAGGGCCTGAAGGGGATAGACGAACATCCCGACTGGACGCTTCGTGGCGACCACAGTCTGTACCTGCGCCAACAGAACGCCGATGTCGCGGGCAGGATGTCTTGGCGTTCCAACCAATGGGTTACGGTTACTCCAGGCCGGAGTTATGAAGCCAGTGCGTTGATCGCGTCACGTCGCGCGAATACGGCGCTGCAAATACTTTGGATCGATGCGAACGGTGGGGTGCTTCGCATCGATTCCGCCACTGCAGGCGACAGCAACAATCGTACAAATGGCAAGGAGATTGACCAGTACGACTTGGTAAGAGTCAGCGGAACCGCGCCAGCCGGGGCGACACGCGCTCAAGTCGTGGTCGAGAAATCGGGCACTTTGCCCGGCTATGCGAACAGTGTTGCGTTCTTCAGCAAGGTATCCCTTTACGACAAGGCAGACCAAGTTAGCCGTACCGCCTACGACAGCGATGGTCGGGCGGTCTACTCGGTCGATGCATCGGGTGAAGTTACAGCACGCGTCTTCGACGGCAATGGCAACGTTACCCAAGTTACGCGCTATGCGAATGCCGTAACGTCCCCATGGACAACAGCTTCAGACCTGGCTGCACTGCTTGTTCCGGATGCGGCTGATCGCACTAGCTACACCGTGTATGACGCAGCCAATCGGCCGGCCTACGACATTGATCCGCTGGGCTATGTCACGCGGCGTGACTACGACGCTGGTGGCAACGTCATCGGAACAACGCGCTACGCCACCCCGGTGTCCGCCGCTGAACGCACGGTTGTTGAACGCTTCAGCCAAACACCCACCAACTTCGCGCTCAACGTCAACGGTGGTTCAACCACTGGCGTCACCCTCGATTCCGGCCGCCTCAAGCTCCAAGCGGGCCCAAACAGCACAGCCGGGTTCCCTGGTCTATGGGAAAACAACGGCCACGCGCTCGATAGCGCACACATGGTCAGCTATCGCACCGAAGTCACGCTGACCGGCGCCTCGGGCAGATTTCTGGACCTCGCCGTATTCAACCAGGGCGCTAACTGGGGTGGTGCTGGCTGGAGTGGCGCCTATGTAGAGTTCCGCCCCGACGGACTTTACGGCTCGCAACGCGTCGATGGGGTCTATAGCCGCCAGCGCCTAGCGGATCTCGTTGACGGAGCCACCTATGTCGTCGAACAAGAGGTCCGTGCGGGTTCCGCCACGTTCTACGTTTACGCAAAGGGACAAAGTCGCGCTGCGGGTTACAGCTATACGTGTAACTCAGCGCTGTGGACTTCTGCCCGATTTTACTCTGCCACCAGCAACGGCCCAGGCGTGGCCGACAACACGACCTACCTTGACAACCTTGCTGTCACTGAAAGTCATCAGGCATTGCGTGATGCGCGCACGACGAGCAACTTGTCCGCGCTGCAGGCGCTCGTGTCACCCTGTGCTGCGGATCAATCAACCAACTCTGCCTATGACGCCGCCGGGCGTCTCGTAGCGAACGTCGATGCTGAGGGCTACGTCACCGACTATGCATATGACGCCCTGGGGCGCGTAACAAGCAAGACTCGTCGTGCGAATCCGCTGCCAATCGGTGGCCAGCGCACGCTGCAGGATTTCAACACCAATACCACTGGCTACACCTTGCGTGGCAATAGTGGTCCAGACGCGAACGTCGCAGTGGTTGGGGGGCGCGTGCAGCTGCAAGCGGGCCCGTACACCCAAACTGGGTGGCCGATCATCGAAGACAACACCGTCTATGCGGTGAATGCCAAGCAAGCAGTCAGCTACCGACGCGAACTGACCCTTACTGGTACAGCGGGGCGAGCGATTAATGTCGCGGTACAGAACAATGGTCCTTGGGGTGCGTCGGGTTGGGTGCAAACCCTAGTCAGCTTTGGCTCCGATGGAAAGGTGGTGCTTCAAAACACCGAGGCCGGGACCTCGTCCTTCACTCAACTGGGCGCGGTGAAGGACAACACCACCTATGTCATTGAGCAGGAAATCCGTAATGGCGTAGCAACGACCTACGTCTACGAAAAGGGGACAGAACGCAGCAGCGGGTATAGCGGCACCTTCACGAACGCGCTCTGGACCGCTGCGAAGGCCTACGCGAACACCTCTGTGGGCCCTGGCGCGACAACCAACAACAGCTACATCGATAACTGGACGACGACCTACGGCGATCCAGCGCAACGGGCGTACCTTAGCGCCAGCAGCCTGAACGATCTGCGCGCCTTGGCCAGTGTCCAAGGGCGGGATGCCACAACGCGGTTTGGCTACGACGCGGCCGGGCGCCTAACCGGACAAATCGACGCCGAAGGTTACTTCACCGAATACACCTACAACGCCACCGGCGACCGCATCGGCGAACGCCGTTACGCCAACAAGGTGGGGGCGGGCAACGCTGCGCAGGCGCCGAAGACGGGCAGCAACCTCGGGCTGGCGGCGAACTTGTTGCAAAACCCCGAGTTTGCGAACGTTGATACCAGCGGTGTCCCGACCGGCTGGACGAGCAGTTCATCAGTGACAGCCAGCAGCACCGGCACGATCAACCGGGGAGCCAATCTGAGCCCCGACTGGAAAGTAGCCGATGCCCCTTACGGAGAGCAGACCGTCTACATTCAACAGGTCGGTGTTTCGGGGTACTCCGACCCCTATACCGACACGTCGCAGGTCGTATCCGTTCAAGCAGGCCGCAAATACGCCTTTTCTGCGTACGTTGCAGCACACCGCACATCCGTCGTCGCTTATGTAGCCTGGATTGATGCCGCCGGAAATTGGCTGAAGGTCTCCGGTTTCGACGCGACCGCTACGGCGACGGACCAATACGGTGGTTCTGCCCTTTCCGGGTACAAACGGGTTTCGGTAACCGAAACGGCACCGGTTGGCGCTGTGCGCGCTCAGGTCACGCTGCGCAAACTGAACACCCAAGCCGGGCAGAGCGATTCGTACCTGTTTGCCACCCGAGCCCAGTTCGAAGAGATCGCACTTGACGCGACAGGCCCTTCTGAATGGAAGCCACGTGTCGCCCAGAGCACTGCGGATGAAATCAAAAGCGCGGCCTACGACGCCGCTGGTCGGAAGATTGCAGACGTCGATGCCGCAGGGTATCTGACAGAGTACAAGTTCGACCAGCTTGGGCGGGTTACAAGCAGCACGCGCTATACCAATCCGCTACCGATTGGCGATCAGCGCACGCTGCAGGATTTCAACGCCAACACTGCCGGCTTCAGTCTGAGCGGAAACAGTGGGCCGGATGCGAACGCCGCGTGGATAGGGGGGCGAGTCCAATTGCAGGCGGGCCCCTATACCCAAGTGGGATGGCCACTCATCGACAATCCACAGGTCTATGCCGTTGACGCCAATCATGCAGTGGCATACCGACGGGAAGTTACCCTGACCGGAAGCGCTGGTAGGTCTCTATGTGTAGCGGTCCACAACAATGGGCCGTGGGGCGCCGCAGGTTGGGTACTGACTGCAGTGAACTTCGGTTCCGACGGCAAGGTCAACCTTCAGAAAACTGAAGCCGGGAACTCGACTGTCACGACATTGGGCGCGGTGAAGGACAACACCACCTATGTCATTGAGCAGGAAATCCGTAATGGCGTAGCAACGACCTACGTCTACGAAAAGGGGACAGAACGCAGCAGCGGGTATAGCGGCACCTTCACGAACGCGCTCTGGACCGCTGCGAAGGCCTACGCGAACACCTCTGTGGGCCCTGGCGCGACAACCAACAACAGCTACATCGATAACTGGACGACGACCTACGGCGATCCAGCGCAACGGGCGTACCTTAGCGCCAGCAGCCTGAACGATCTGCGCGCCTTGGCCAGTGTCCAAGGGCGGGATGCCACAACGCGGTTTGGCTACGACGCGGCCGGGCGCCTAACCGGACAAATCGACGCCGAAGGTTACTTCACCGAATACACCTACAACGCCACCGGCGACCGCATCGGCGAACGCCGTTACGCCAACAAGGTGGGGGCGGGCAACGCTGCGCAGGCGCCGAAGACGGGCAGCAACCTCGGGCTGGCGGCGAACTTGTTGCAAAACCCCGAGTTTGCGAACGTTGATACCAGCGGTGTCCCGACCGGCTGGACGAGCAGTTCATCAGTGACAGCCAGCAGCACCGGCACGATCAACCGGGGAGCCAATCTGAGCCCCGACTGGAAAGTAGCCGATGCCCCTTACGGAGAGCAGACCGTCTACATTCAACAGGTCGGTGTTTCGGGGTACTCCGACCCCTATACCGACACGTCGCAGGTCGTATCCGTTCAAGCAGGCCGCAAATACGCCTTTTCTGCGTACGTTGCAGCACACCGCACATCCGTCGTCGCTTATGTAGCCTGGATTGATGCCGCCGGAAATTGGCTGAAGGTCTCCGGTTTCGACGCGACCGCTACGGCGACGGACCAATACGGTGGTTCTGCCCTTTCCGGGTACAAACGGGTTTCGGTAACCGAAACGGCACCGGTTGGCGCTGTGCGCGCTCAGGTCACGCTGCGCAAACTGAACACCCAAGCCGGGCAGAGCGATTCGTACCTGTTTGCCACCCGAGCCCAGTTCGAAGAGATCGCACTTGACGCGACAGGCCCCAGCGAATGGAAGCCACGTGTTACGCAGAGTGCAAACGACAACGTTGGCTATAGCTACTACGACAAACTTGGGCGCGTCATTCAGAAGGTCGACGCGGCGCGCAAGCTTACGGTCTTTAGCTACGATGCCTTCGGAAACCTTACCCAAACAACCCAATACGATAATCCGGTGCAAGGCACGCTAGGTAGCGCGCCTGTTGCTGTACTCGCTGCGGGTTCAGCCGCTCCTGCGAGTGGCGCCTACCTAATTGAGGTGGCCGCCAACAAGGCGGCCAATAGCACCGCCTACGACAAACTCGACAGGGTTGTCGGTGACACCGATGCGGGTAACCAGAGTGAATCCTTCGTTCTGGATGCTTTCGGCAATAAACGAGTTGTCACCAACAAGCTAGGCGGCACCGCCTACTTTAGCTATGACCGCCTTGGTCATATGGTTTCGGAGACGCTGCCCACTAGTGCTCAAGCGGTGATGACCGAGCGCTTTGATTCACTGAGCAACTGGTCCGTATGGAACACCGGTGCAAGTTCGGCAACTGCGTCGGCCGTCGGCGGTGATAACAAGCTGCTTCTGGCTCAAACAAGTGTGACAACTGCCGGAACGGCCGGTGTAGCGACAAAGAGTGCGTGGGCTGTCCCAGCTCGGCTCTATGGCGAGATCACGCCGCCGGTCGATGCGAGCGGCGTGTACAACGCCTTGTTCGGTGCGCGTTCCATGCCGGGCGGCGTGGAAAACCGTCGCCATATGGCTTTCTTCACCGGCAACTCAATTGCGGTGAGCTGGATGGAAGGCCCTTCGACCTACCGCGCAGCCACGATCGGGACGTTCAAACCAGGCACGACATATGTCGTTGAGGTTGAGGTCGACAAGTCGGGCTCGACGCTCTACGTATATGAGAAGGGGCTGAGCCGCGCCGAGGGCGTCGTTGACCGACGCGATTACGCAGATTGGGCAAGCGTCACTGCGAGTGCCTACACCATCAGCAACCCTGGCAATCCGACTTACATAACGGCCGTCGACAACGTGACGTTGAGCGGACTGGTGCGCAACCGTTATGTCTACGATGCCAACGGCAACCGCGTTCAGTCCATCGAGGCGGAAGGGCTGGCGGAACAGCGCGTAACACGTAACGAGTTTGACAGGCTTGGCCGGCAAATCACCAAGACTGGCGAAACTATCACCGTTGTCACGGGTACTGGTAGCACACAGTCTATAGCGCCGACCCAATCGACGAAGTACGACGCATTCGGCAATGTGATCGAGAGCATCAATGCCAACGGCGCGCGCACGTTGAGTTACTACGATACGGCCAACCGCAGGACAGCGCAGGTAACGGAAGTCACCTCGTCGACCGGAAGTCTTCAAACGTGGGCCTACGACGCCGCCGGCAATGCAATTATTACCCGCACATATGGTGATTTGGTGGCGATGCCGGCTACTGCGGGTGGGGCTGCGCCCGTCCCGGCCAACGCAAGCAACGTCCGCGAAACCCGCTTTGCGTTCGACGGACTGGGTCGCCAGATCAGCCAGACCGTGAAGTCGGTGTTGTTGGGCGAGCTAAACCAAACCAACGGCGTCTACGGTGTCTACGTTGGCGACGTTGTTGCCCGGAAGTACTACGACGCAGCAGGCAACGTCACACAAGAGATTGATGCGCGTGGCAATTCCACCTACCACTTCTACGATGCCGCTGGCCGCAAGATCCTCAGCGTTGACGCAGAAAATTACGTCACGGCATGGACATACGCACCGAACAGCGTTACGGAAACGCGCTACGCCAACCCGCTAAGCCTTAGCGTCTCGCGGGACTCAAACCCGGCCACGTTGGTTCCCACCGCGAATGCGGCCGACGACCGAACGACGGTTTCGATTCTCGACAAGCTCGGGCGCGTTGTTGAAACGCGCGTGCTGAACGTGGCTTACGGGCAGCTCACAGCCGGAACCAGGGACTACGCGCAGCAAACCGGCGCCGCAGTTACCTATACAAGCTATGACGCGCTCGGCAACATCACCGCGCGAACCGATGCCGACGGCACCGTGGCTTCGTACGTGTACGACAAGTTGGGCCGCAAGGTGCTCGAAACCGTCGGGAGCTACGTTGGAACGGGCAGCGCTACGGTTACCAAACGCACATCCACGGATTACAACGGCATCGGTTTGGTCGCACGCGAAACGCAACTCGATCGCGACGACCTTACCGCCGCAGGCGATCGCGTTACGGCATACAGCTATAACAAGGCGGGGCAACTAGCCCAGATTGCGCGCCCGTTGTCCGCAACGAAGTACTACTACGACGCAGCGGGCAACCTTACTTGGCAAGAGAGCCAGGTCAAGGACGCTGACGGCGTCTATCGCGTCCAAGCGTTGTCGATTCAGTACGATCGCGCGGGGCGTGAAGTCTGGCGCCGCACGCAGTCACATCCTTCGAGCGATCCGGCGGGTAGCCCGGTCTGGGTGTACGGTGAAGCAAACGAAGTGCGCTACAACGCCTTCGGCGAGATCACCGGTAAACGCATCGGCCAAGGTGGGTTGGATGCTGACTGGCAGGAAACCAGCGAGTACGACGTACTTGGCCGTGTAAGCAAGAGCAACTCCGGTGACGGCGTCACTCGCCTGTACGTCTACGACGCAAACGGCAATGCCACGCTGAGCATCGCATCTACCGGTGCCGACATCTCCAGCCTAAGCGTCAGCGACGGTTACAACGCAGCAGACACGGCAAAGACGATCAGCGTTTATGACAAACGCAACCTCGCGATCAAGACCATTCAGCCGACGTTCACCGCGGTTGAAGCCGCGGCGGCCATTAGTAACGCAGCGAGCGCGGTCAATGGTGGCGCCTACTACGTCGGTGGCACGGTTGGTGTTGTCCGGTCAAATACGCTGCCCGTTGTGTCGGCTACGCCGCCGGCCGGCCATGTCCACGCAACCAGCATCGCTGCAGGCACGGTCGTTAGCAGCACTTTCAACGGTAAGCTCGTCGGCGTCGTCAAGTCTGTCACCGCCGGTTCGTTAGCAACCGCCTCCGGCGACTACAGCCTCTACGTCAACAACATCTCCGTCAATTTGCCGAACCTCGGTTGGTACGGTGACGGCAACTATCAGGTTGTGTATACCGACGCAGCCGGAAGTGCTGAAGTCAACGTCATCGCCAGTGCAAACAACGCCTCGATCGCGCTGGCGAGAAACGTCTCCGGCAGTTACACCATCAACGTTTACAAGTGGGTGGATGGCTCTGCGCGTGCGCTCGTAGCAACCGGCAGCGGCACGCATTCCGGGTTTGGCAGCTTCTCGGTACTTGGGGCCGCGCCGCCGCCCGATAAAGCAACTTCCGTTGTCTGCAATCTGAACGCCAGCACAATCAGGCAGTTCCAGATCGCCGGTCAGCCCGCCGACACAACTTCCGTCTCGGTCGCCGTCACCAATGCTGGTGGTGCCGTCTCGAACTACACCGCAACGCAAATGGTCCAGGGTGGCCATGCCGTGCCAGGTTGGTTCGTTCTGGATTATTCCGGCTGGGCGGCCGGCGATTACACCTATACCTACGTTGCCAAGAATGGTGCCGGGGCTACGGTGAACACCGCGTCGGGCATGATGAGCGTCGCAAGCGGCACAGCGTCAATTACCCACGGCGCCGCCACCGTCGCCGGATCGATTTCAGGCTCGACGAGCAGTAAGCCCTCCGCTGCCACCGCTGCCACTGGTGCGACCTCGGTTGCCGGGCAGTCGGCCGGCAACACGCTCAGTGGCAGCGTATCGGGTAGGACGCAAACATACACGTGGACCGACCAGGTGGCGACTTCGCATCCGTCGTACACCTACGTTCGGTTTGTCGCTGATTCAATGACCTTCAACCTTCCGCCCGGCGTTGCCAACCTGGCGGATGGCACTGACGTCTATAACGACTTCCGCCTTGTTATTGACGGCGTTCGTGACGACGGTACTACCTTCCAGACGGTGGGCTACGGCAACGCGCCAAGCAGTACGATCAGCGTTGCGCTTGGCCAGCCACTTACGCGCTACACCGCCTCGCTCTACCTAAACATCAAGGGCGTCGAACGGCGTGTGGCAGTGGGCTCCGGAACGTTCTCGACGATCGGTACAACCCGGCCGACATCTTTTGGAACGCCGACCTCATCTACTGCAAGTACCGCGGCGGCAACGCTCACAACCGATGCGATCAATCAGGTCTACCTGATCAAGGGGCTCGAGACTGGCGTCTCCGGCGTCAACTTCGCATATCGCGTGGCGGGCTCTAATAGTGAGTTCACCGTCGCATCGTTGAGCCAGTACGTCCATAGCAATGGATCGCAAAGCGTTGCCGCACCCTACTACGCTTTCGAACCAGCCTCGCTTGGTCTGTCGAATGGGGTGACGTACGAATTCCAGTACTTCGCCATGAAGCCGTCTGGCTACGGGCAGTCGGTCATATGCTCGCATCAAGGCGGAACACTGTTCAATAGCGCCAGCGGCGGCAACTTCTCGATTGATGGCACTCAGTCCAAGCTCGGCGGCGACGGATACACCTTGTTCCGCGCCGGCAACCAGCTAAGCTTCATTGACCAAGGTCGTGGCAACGCCAGCTCCATCAGCACCACCACCGCAACCCTTCGGCTGCGCGCTAAGGGGGCATCGAACTGGTTCGACGCAGATCCCACCGGAACCCGCCTCGTGCAGCAGGGTGGTGTCCCGGGTTGGTTCAATTACTACTGGGGCGGTTACTCTGGCGAGTACGATTTCGACTTCACCGCCAAGGACGCAGCCGGCAACATCACTAACCGCGTGGCAGGCCACGTTGTGCTTGGCGGCGCGCCGCAAGTAACCAGCTACGCCCCGTTCGCCAGCCAACCCTCAACGGTCTCCTTCCGCAATCAGCCAGTAACGGCGACGACGCTTACTGTCGCCTACGAAGCTGTTAACCCCAACGACGGCAAAACACTGTTCACCGGCTATACCGGCAGCATTTCCGCGAGCAAATCGGGCGCCGAAGCCAATACCTTTGTTTGGGATGCCTCCGGCCTGGTGCCCGATAGCCTCAGCACCTATCTCTACAAGTACACCATCACCGCACGTGATGCTGGCGGGTTGGTCGTAAACCAGGCTTCGGGGCAGATCTATCTTGGCGCGAATGCCAACGTCCCTGGCGATCCCGTCTCCACACGCTCGCCCACCAAAGTTGAGTTTACGCCACCCGACACCGGCGCGGCCTCCATGCAGTTGTACTACCGCGTCAAGCCCAGCGACGATAGCGCCGCGACGGCGGTGGATGCCGATCTTGGCACCAGCGCTACGCGCCCGTTCACCCAGGTGTCCGGCCTTACGCTCAGCGGTGGCAAGGTCGTCTGGGATGCATCAGCCATTCGCCCCAGTTCGGGCTCGCAAACCTTCGAGTACTTCTACGACCTCTTCGATGCAGCCGGCAATCGCATCACCCGGCGTACCGGCACCTTCAATCTCGGAGATGGCACCCCACAAGGTGTCAGCGAAGTGCGCTGGACGCTCAACACCACCTCCAGCAACATCACCATCGCGCGTCGGGTGGAATACAACGCATTCGGGCAGATCAAGGCCGAATACGATGGCCGCGACTACGGCAACACCCTCAAGTACAACACCCTCGGTCTTTTGATCGAAA
The DNA here is from genome assembly GCF_013184235.1 of Niveibacterium sp. COAC-50. NCBI lineage: Bacteria > Pseudomonadati > Pseudomonadota > Betaproteobacteria > Rhodocyclales > Rhodocyclaceae > Niveibacterium > Niveibacterium sp. COAC-50. Next base: position 1,650,323 of record NZ_JABCJM010000001.1, on the reverse strand, counting down.
AGCGCGATCCGCAAGTCACCGTCACGGCTGAAAACGGTGCGCAGTCGCTTGCATCGCCAACCACCGGCTACCTCTATAGCCTTGGTGGCAAACTGCTCAAGAAGACAGACGCCAATGGCAACGCCACCACCTACGGCTACTACGCCGGCGTCGATACCGAAGGGCAGTCCCTGCAGGCGTGGCAACGCGACGCCGACGGTTACTCGAAAGATTATCAATACGACGAATTCGGCCAGCAACGCAGTCTGCAAGACGAAGCACGCGCATTCACGTACTACGACTACAACGCAGCCGGGCAACTCACACGCCTCACGCGGCCGCAACGGGCAGCCGGCTCGCTCAGCGCGCTCGCCGCAGCACCGACCGAGACATTTGAATACGACGAGCTGGGCCACCAGGTGGCCCACACCAACGCCGTGGGTGCGCGCAACCGTACGTACTTCGACGATGCCGGGCGCGTCAGCAAGACCATCGACGCCGACAACACCATCACGACAACCACCTACGGCTACAGCAAAGACATCACGGGCGTTAGCAATAAACGCGTCGGTGGCTACCAGAAAGTCGTAACCACTGGTGCTGGCACCGCGGATGCCAAAACCACTTACGACAACGTCGACTACTTTGGCCACGCCTCATGGCGCCGCGATCAAGGCGGGCACGACTACGCCATGTCGTACAACGGCGCCGGCTGGCTCACCAAGCAAACTAGCACTGCCGGCCAGAACATCGACTACACCTACTACACCAACGGCTATATCGCCACGATCCGCGATAACACCTTGCGTGTAGAAACCCGCTACGACTACGACAAAGACGGCAACCGCACTTACGAAGGCCGCCAGAGCATTGTCGCCGCCGGTAACGCGCCCGACGTATTCCAGACCTCCCAGATCGAATACGACGGCTTGCGGCGCATCGTCCGCGTCAAAGATCCGCGAGCGGACATCCAGTACGAATACGATGCCGCGGGCAACGTGCGCCACATCCGGTCGGAATACAACACCGGCAACGGCACCGAAACCAAGGTGCAGGACAACTGGTACACCTACGACCGCCTCAACCGTTTCACCATCACCCAGGGCACCCTCGTGGGCGCTCGCGGCGCGGCGGGCACCGTCATTACCCAAGGCGCCAGCGGTATCCGAATCGGCTACAACGCACTCAGCCAGCGCGTATCGGCGCAATACGGTGCAGGGGCGGGTGAGAGCTTTACCGGCTACTCCACCGACGCGCACACCGAAACCTATACCTACACAACCGACGGCTACCTTGAAACCGTCAAGATCAACGACAAGCTCGTCAACACCCGCAAGGCGGATGCCGCGGGGCGTGTACTCGAAAACGTCCGCTACGCGGCCGACGGCATCACCAAGGCCGACGTGCTAACGACCACCTACAGCACGGGCGGCGCCGGAAACCGGGTGGCCAAAACGGTCGACGTGCAGAGCGGCACTACCACCACGACGGACTACGGCTACCTCGCCGACGGCACGCTCAAGCAGACCACCCAAACCGGCAGCGGCGCCACCATTACCACCAGCTACACCTACGAATACTGGGATGCCGCAAAACAGAAGACCATCACCGTATCCGGCGTTGCCCCCAACACCCAGGGCTGGGCGCCGGGCACATCCACTTTCAGCTACGACATCAACGGGCACGCCAGCGGCGCAACCATTGCAGACAAATGGGGCAACCGCACCTTCAAATACGTAACCGACGCCCAGGGCCTCATTCTCCGGCGCGACGAGCAGGTCAACAGCCAGCTCGCCCGCTGGCGCATGTACTTCTACTTCAATGGCGCACGCATGGGCGACGTCTCGAACGACGGCCCCTCGCGCGAAGACTACGCCCAGGCCGTCGCCAAACTCTCCAACACCAGCCAGGAGCAGGACTACCGCAACTTCAAACCCATTTACGCGGCCGACTTCGATCAGAACTACGAGCCCATCAGCGCCAGCTACCCCGGCAGCGCCAGCAGCAGCTACACCACCCAACAGGGTGACACCCTGCAAGGCATCGCCCAAGCCCTGTGGGGCGACGGCAGCATGTGGTACCTCATTGCAGATGCCAACGGCCTCAATGGCGACGAAAAGCTCGTCGCCGGCCAGGTCCTGAGCATCCCCAACAAGGTCACCAACATCCACCACAACGCCGATACACGCCGGGTGTACAACCCAGGCGAGGCAATGGGCAAGGTCGATCCCACCTTGCCAGCGATGCCGCCGCCACCGAAGCAAGACAGCGGGTGCGGTGGAATTGGGATGATCCTCATCATCGTTGTTGCCGTCGTCGCGACAATCTTTACGGCTGGGGCTGCGCTGGCGGTTCTGGCGCCGGCCGCGTCTGCTGCCGCAGGCGGAATCATGGCAGGCGGCATGGCCGCGCTTTCTGGTTCCGCTGGTCTGGCCGGCATGGCAGCCGCCGCGGTAGGTGGGGCGGTTGGTTCGATCGCGTCGCAGGGCGTAGGCATGGCGATCGGAATGCAAGAGAAGTTCTCTTGGAAGTCCGTCGGGCTCTCTGCGTTGGGTAGTGCGGTCACCGCGGGCGTCGGCGCCGCCGCAAGTGCGATGGGGGGTGCCGGCACGGCCTTGAACGCGGCCTCAAAGGTGGGCGAATTCAGTTGGAGCGCCGTAGGCGCCCAGGCGTTGCGCGGAGCTGCGTCGAGTGCGATTACACAGGGTCTGCAAGGCAAGTTTAGTTGGCGGAGCGTCGCAGCGTCCGCTGCGGGGTCTGCAGCCGGAGCAAGCGTTGGTGGAGCCCTGCAGGGAAGCAGTTTTGCGGACACGCTTGGCGCTGCTGGTACGAAGATGCTTCAAGGTATGGGAGGCACCGTAATTAGCCAACTGGTCGGTAGCGGCAGGGTGGATTCGCGCAGCCTGTTTACAAGCACGCTTGGTAACGCAATGGCCGATGTGGCGACTGACCAGCTATCGTCGGTTGGGTATTCGCCTGAAGAAGCTCAGCAGGATCTGGATCGCGAGAGCCGTCGGTTTAATCCGAACGAGGCCCAAACAGCGCAGCCGATTGATGCTGGTGACGTCCCTGCGCCGACGAAGAGCAGCCTACCCAGCAACATTGCCCCCTTCGCCGAGGGCTGGACGCCCACCGCGACGAACCAGGAAGCGCTGGGTGTGGCCGGGATGTACGAAGGCGCGCGGCGCATCACCGTGCAGGAGGGCGACACGGTCACCGGGTTGGCGCAGAAGTACTACGGCGACAGTCGCCAGATGGCCGCCATCACGGGCTACAACAGTCTGGATTCGACCAACCTTCAGGTTGGGCAGGAGCTTTGGGTTCCGCCAGCTACACAGTTCGACGGCGCCGCATCTGCGCGAGTTGGCGGGCAGATGATTGCGGCTGAGTCGGCCTCCCGCGCGGCTCAACACGCGCTATCGGATGCGCCCACGGGAGCCGGCGCGTCGGCTCCGACAAACTCTCACTACGTGTCTGCAGCCGATTACACGACGCGGGCCGATACGCTGGAGTCGCAAGCCAAGACGCTCGGCAATGCTGCCGCCTGGGCGTACGGTAAAGGCGATATCTCCACCGGCGACACCTATCGCCAGATGGGCCAGGATGCCGCGCAAGGTGCGCGCGACGCGCGTCGGGAAGCGATGGTGCTCAGCCGCAACCCGAACGATGCGGACGTCTATCTTGGAAAGCACACCTTCTATCCGGGATTCGGGACGGGAGAGGACCGCATTGGGATGCAACATGCTCCGCTTGCTGACTACGTTGTTTACAGTACTGGAGCACTGTCGGGATCTGGTGCTGTGGCTTTGAACCTGCATAACGACGAGGCCTTCTTAAGCGGCGGAGTGACATTCGCAGATCCTCGCGGTGCTGCAAATAGTTGGCGCCCGGGTTCGGCAATTGCATTTGGCTGGGTCTTTGGTGCGACTGTTCCTAAGGACACAAGTGATTACCTTGGGGGGGATGGGAACTCCGCATACATTTCTATTCCCACTCCTTGGGCTAAGAATCTGTACGCAGCGATTGGTCACTCCTACGGTGGCGCGACCGCGGTAGAGCTCGGAATTGCGACAAAAGGGGAGCTTACAGGCGGTATTTCTCCATGGAGCCACGCGACACAGCTTGATTGGCGAGGCGCAATGGACAAGATGATGTCTGGAAAGAAATAGGGAGGCGGAGGTAATTCATGGTTGCGCCATCAGGCCCAAGCAAGGAAGTTTGGGAACGAATGAATCGCGGGGAGAAGGTTGCATATGTGGCAATGGTGTCTGTCGGAGCAGTTCTGCTAGCGGCGGCTGTATTGCTAAAAGTCTTGGGGTATGTCTAGCAGGCCGTTGGCGTGAGGACCGCGGGGTCATATGGCGCTGGGGTCAAGCCTTACATTTGACGTGCTGTTGCTGCCGCCCGGTTGAGTGATCGCCTGCGCGCCGCGGCATGCCCTCGCGCCGGCTTCGGCCGCGCGACCACGGCTGTCGATGGGTCAACCGCTGTCCCTGCGCGAGCCTACGGCGCGACCCCTGCGGGGCAAGGGGCGCATGCCGCGGAAAGCCCGCCGTGCCTGGGCCACGGCCATCTATTTCTTGCGGGGTCAGGTCTTGCATTCCAACATTTTCGGTCTAGCCTGGCAGGTTGGGCTGAACGTGTGAAGTCCAACGCCTACGCCAAGCCCTTGGCTTTTGCGTCGGAACTACATGCCTCCCAGCCGGCCCGCAGCGCCCGCGCATCGTGCAAAGCATGGTGCCAGGGCTGGCCCGGCTGGGCGTGGTAATCGGCTTCCGCCTGCGCAAACGCCGGCTCGCCCGCCACCGCATTCAGATCCACCCAAGCCACGACATTCGGCGTGGGCTGGTAATCGAGCGCATCGGCAAACAGATCGCGGTCATGCACTGAATCGCAGGCCATCTCAATCGCCGGCAAGGCCGAGAGCCACGCCCGCAGCCGCAGCGCCAGTTCTGCCCGTGTCATGCTCGCCCCCGACACCGCCCCCAGGTGCGGCAGCACCGCCTCGCGCACAAAGTCCGAACACGCCGCGCGGCGGAAATCCGAGCGCTCCGAATAGAACGTCCGCCCATCCTCGGCCACCAGCGCAATGCTCACGAGTTCGCAGTCCCCGAAGTCTGTGAACTCCGTATCCAGAAACACCTTCATCGCGGCCACCCGCGAGCCTCCTGTCTCACCGTATCCCGCAGCACTGCCTCACCCCCACCGTGCACCGTAGTGGGCTGCCGGGCGCCCGTTTCTCTGCACTGCCTCCTGACCCATTGCTGACGCCAGCGGCCACGAAACCCGGCCACAGAGCTGGGCGGATTCATTGCCGGGATCATTGACCAATCTTCGACGATTCTCCGCGCAGCCCCCCGTGCGGCGCCTGTCGCTTGATGACCTTGTGGTTGAACACTGAGCCACGCCCCGGACCCCCGAACGCGCGCGCCGCACCGTCTTAAAAAAGGGCGGGCGCGTAATCGTCGGCAGTGGCATACCGATCGGACCTTTGCCGGGGGGGCGAAGACGCCATTCCCCATTGCCTACCCCAAATCATTGGCCAACAGCGCAGCCTTTGCTTATTTGTTTCCGGCAAAGCCAACGTCGCGGGCGTTCTGAGAATAACCGCACATGCAGGCGGCATATTTAAATATATCGTGCGAACCTCACACGCTTTATGTAGACCTATTTGAGGAGCAAACAATGGCCAAAGGATGGCTGAAGTTATATTTTGCGATTTTTGTACTTTTCCTTTCCGCTTCTCCTATCGCACGGGCGACGCCAGTCTCCGGCGACGTTCGCGGAGTTACGTTCTTCTATTTGGACGGCGTTGCGCAAGACTTCCCGTGGGTTCTCGACAATCAAACCGACCCAAATGTCACACTCAAGCTCACCAACCTTTTCTCGCAATACAAGCGGTCTGGGGTTAACTGGGTTCGGCTTCTGGTGGCTGGAGATCATCGACCGGAATGGCGGCAACCGCCGAGCAGTCAAACCGTCGCCAAGCTCAATGCATTCCTTGGAATTTTGAATCGGAATGGCCTGACGGCCGAGATTGTGCTGGTACCACCGACCACTGGCGGATTATTTGACGCGACCAACGCCTTTGCTACGTCAAAGGCGTGGTTCTCGGGGTGGATTCAACAGATCAACTACACAAACGTTGGCATGATCATGCTGGGCGGCGACCTGAGCCCCTGTTGGTTGTCTGGCTGCGAGGGGTCTAGCACGGCTGAGGCGCTGCCGCGAAACCACGGTGCGTTTGTCCGCGAAATTTGGAAGTGGAAGCAGGCTACATACCCCAAGCTTAACGCGAGCTATGAGGTCATTGGCATTCAGGATCAGTCCAACAACGATCCCCGACTTATTGGAATGCTTGCCAAATGGGCGGATGCCAATACACCGTCGCTGCAGACACTCGGCGCGTCTTTGTATGTCGCGCTTCCGGCAGGGACTCCTTGGACCGGCTATGCCAATGCCGTTGACGCGGTGCTGAAGAGCTACCACGCGGCCACGACCCGCCCGCTGTGGATTGACGAGTACGGAGCGGGTTATCGCTCGAGCGATCCAGCCAACGTGCGTACGGAGGCAGATCAAAAAGCGGCATACGATGGCCTACTTGGTGCGACCGTGTGTTGGAATCAGAAGCGCTACGCGAAGTTTGCGTGGGTTGCTGGTCGTGATTATCCGTACAACGGCAAAGAAAGCTATCAGCTTGTCAAAGCTTTCCTGTTGAGTGGCATCCCGCAGTTCACCAGTGCGTGGGCAACGGTTGGGCAGTACTACAACTTGGAGTCATGCCCCTGAATCATTGTCGTGAATCGCCCACGTATCCTCAGACACCCTCTGTTTAAGATGTTTGTGGGGACGCGGCAAAGGGGTCAGGCCTTACGCTTTGCAGCGAGCGGTTCTCGGCGCTTGCTATGCGATGGGTGGGAGAGCTTACTTTGGTCCAAACGACCGAGGTCGCTCACCAGGGTCTGACTGCCGTCATGCGCCGAACTGGCCGGTCAGACTCCCGTTTCCCTGACCGGCCGGCATCCGAATCGGGTTTGCCACGCCCAGTGTTTGATGGGCAACCACTACCACCTGCTTGTTGAGACGCCAGAGGCTAACCTCGCCGCAGGGGTGCGCCATATGGGCGGCGTGTACACCCAGCGCTTCAATCGACGCCATCGTCGCGTGGGCCACGTGTTTCAGGGGCACTACAAGGCTATCTTGGTTGAACGCGACAGTTACTTGCTTGAGCTGTGTCGCTAGGTGGTCTTGAATCCGGTGCGGGCGCGCATGGTGGCCGCTCCGGGCGATTGGCTTGGTCTTCCTATGTGCTGATGACTGGGCGCGAAACGCCGCCCGACTGGTTAGCCGGCGACTCGGTTGTGCGATTTTTTGCGCCGACTCGTCGTGCCGCGGTCGCCCGCTATGAAGACTTCGTGCGGGCTTCGACGGGCATGGGCCGGTGGCGACTTCACTCTCCAACATATCGCCGTCGCCTTTTCGCTGCACTATGCCAGCGTTAGTCGCATAGTCAGCCGACCGGCGTCCGACTCCGGTTCGCAAGCCCGGTAGGGCTGGTTCCCTGTAGGCGAGCCCGCGCGGAAGAAGCGGTTTGCCAAGTGATGATCCCTCGAATGGCGGGTTACGCTTCAGGCTAACTCGCCCTACGCTTTCGGGGGCGGGGGTATGCCGTACAGGGCGGGGTGGCTTGATCGATCTGCACGGTTTCAGGCCCAACGCCTACGCTAAGCCCCCGGTGTCCGCGTCGGATTTCGGTGTAAGCCCCCTACGAGGCAACGACGAGCCTTCCTGCCTCGCCGACGGCCCCGCATGCCACCACTGCAAGCCGAAAACGCTGCGCCAGATGCCGCGCGACGTCGGTGTCCGCACCGAGCGCGAGCAGCGCGGGGTAGCCGGCGCCGCTGGGCAGCTTTGCCTGGCCTTCGAAATAGCGCAGTTCGGCCTTTTCCAGGGCGATGCGGATTTCGGCATACTTAAATGCATCCGAAATGTCTTCGTCGACGGCCCCGTACCACGGCACGAGGAACGACCAGCCCGTGCCCGATATGCCGCTGAGCAATGCGTCGAGCTGCGGGCAGGGGGTGCAGAGCGTCCACTCAACAGGGCCGTCGGGCAGGCGGGCGGTCAGCGTTGCGCCTTCGAGGTCGGCCAGGGCGCGAGCGATGCGATGCACCGATGGAGCTCTGTCATGGAACTGCCCGAGCCGAGACAACGGACGCTGACTTTCCGCTGGAGGCGCGATGCCCAGCGCTAGCCAAGCCTCTGCCAGCGCTTGGCGGAACTGTGCATCGAAGTCACATACAGAACTTCGCGGCTCATCGAAACCCAGCCACCACAGCCAGTCGGAAGCTTCACAGCGGGCCAGTCGCAGCGAGGCGTTCGCTTGTGCGACCGGGTCTAGATGGGGGAGTCGTGCGTCGAAGGCAGTTTTCAGTGTAACGAGCGCGTCCCAGGCGCGATTGCGGCGTTCGTCGCCGATCCACATGGAGAAGCCCTCGAGCACCCAGCTCCCGGGCACGAGGGCGGCTAGTGGCACCGGTTGCACGGAATTGACCAGCGCCGAGTAGGTCGTGGTGCTGAGATCCGGCGCATCCTCGAGTGCGGTGTACAGGCTGTCGAAGAAGTCCCACGCGTTGTCGGGGTAAAACTCCCAGGCGTTTTCCCCATCGAGCGCAAGCGACATGACGGCGCCAGGCTTTGCGCCGGCAAGCTCACGGCGAACAGCGTCGAGTAGGTGTTTGACCGCCTCCTGCGCGGGGCGCTGACCGTATTCGAATGCCATGCGGTCCGAAATTTCTTGATTGCGGAAGAACAGGCGTGGCGCGTGCTCTGTAAGTGTCCAGCATTGCATCGCGTCAGCAGCGTCGGAAAGCGCGCAACGACTCGCGCGTAGCACCGTATCGTTGCTGAGGACCCAGCGCAGGCCAAGCGCCTCGGCCGCCTCAATGACCTCACATGACACCGCAGCTTCGGCGGGCCACATGCCTTGCGGCGATCGGCCGAGGTGTTCGCGGCACAACTCGATGGCACGCTTCAGATGCCAATGCAAACGTGCAGCACCACCAGGGTAGGCGGGTGCGGCAGGTAGTGGCACGCCGGGGTGGGCAGCGTGAGCGGCGGCGAAGTCAACGAGCAGTGGCGCGATCGGGTGACCGTAGGGCGTGACGGAGAACTCCAGTTGGCCGCGCTCAGCCAGCGCACGCCAGCGCGGCAGGAGACCTGTCAGCGCATTGCGCACTACCTCGAGCAAGGCTGCCCGGTCGGCAGCGTCGAAGCCGCGCCCCTTGGCCATGAGCGCACGGACGGTGGGGTCCTCGCGTTTGAGCGATTCGCCGCACCATGCGATGTGGTACCACGTTAGAAGGTCGTTGAAGAGAGCGTCGTCGAAGCGTGTCCAGAAAGACGGACCGCCTTGTTCGGCGGCTGCAGTTTCGCGCTCGATAGCCGCGAAGCCGGCATAGGGCCGGACCATGCTCGCGCGGTTGATTCGAAGACACTGGTCGGCGATGTAGAGGCGCTCTGCCTCAGTCAGTGCGCGCTCTGGCGAAGCGAGCAGTTGAAGCAGCGGGTCACGCCACGTGCCGGTTGCGCACTGCGATGCGTAGTCGGCGAGTTGATCGAGAAACACGCCCGAGACGTTGAATATGGAGCGAACGGACGGGTGACGTTCCAGGTGGGCGGCGAGGTCCGTGCAATCCTTGAGCGCATGCAGATAGGCCCAGGGTTGCGCGAAACGCCCGCCAGCGTCGCGGTATTCGGGCTGGTGGAAGTGCCAGAGAAAGACGAGGTTTGCGGTAGGCAGCGTCATGGTGCGAGTTCAAGTTTCGGTGTCGGGCGACGTGAGTGCCTGAGCGGCACGGCGCAAATCGGCCTGGATGGCCGGCGTGGCGCGAAGGGTGTCTTCGACGTCGCGCACGAGTTGGGCGAAGGCGGGTTCCAGTGCGATGCGCTCGCCGAGTTCAGCGATCAGAACCCCTTCGATGAACAGCCGTAGCGCCAGCTGTTCGCGTTGCGGATTCTGCGGGTCGATGGCGCGCGCGCGGTCGATCAGGCCTGCCAGCGCCGTGTTCGCCCGTGGCGTCTGCCCGCGCACCTTGGCGCTCGCCCTGCGCTGCGCGCGCGGCTGGCGCTGAGCCACGGCGCGCTGGATCGCGGCCGCGAGCGCGCGAACGTGTTCGGTTCCGCGGAGCGCGTCGACCATTGCGGAATCAGCCGCGATTGCCGCGGTAGGCGGTCAGGAACAGATGGTCGCTAGGGTCGGTGGCGTTCGTCGCGGGGGACGTGTCGCTCGGGACCGAGGTGGCATGCGTGGGCACCTTCGCGCGCGTTTCGATCTGCTCGATGACCATTTCGACGTCACGTTTCAGCGCTGCATCGATGCCCGTAAGGGCGGCGCAGCGGCGCAGGGTGGTGAGCGCGGCGTCGAAGCGATCGGCAACCATGTCGAGCATGCCGGTCTTGAAGAGGCGGTGTGGATCGTTGTCGGCCAGGTCGTCAAGTGGTGCCCAGGCGGCGGAGGCTTGTTCGACGTGACCCGAAGTCAGGTGCAGGAGCCCAAGCTGGAAGCGGGCGCCAACGAGTGAAGAGTCGGTTTCGACGGCGCGCGTCAGTGCGGCCAGTGCGCGTTCGGTAAGGCCGATCTGGGCATACTCGGCGCCTAGCAACCACGCGGCGCGCGCGTGTTGCGGATCGCGCTCGACCGCAAGTTTCAGCAGGTTGATGGCACCCGCCGAATCGTCGGTATTGGAGGCACGCAGGCCCAGTGTGAAGAGTTCTTCGGCGTCGAGGGCCTCGAAGGCGCGGGGTGTCTGCATGGCGGGCTTCACTTCGGGTTGGGGTTGCGGGCGCGGACAATCACCTGTTCGGCGAGCAGGGCGATATCCTCGGGCTTGGCGTCGCGCAGCAGGGCGGCGACGTACTGCACGGAGGCGGCCTGGTGGTCGAGCAGACGCGCTTTGCGCAGGAGTTCCTGCGCGCGTTCCGGGCGACCGGTCAGCGCGAACAGGGCGGCTTGGCTGCCATAGGCTTCGGCAAAAGCCGGGCTGGCCGCTGCCGCCCCTTCGAAGGCCGCCATTGCGTCGTCGGTACGCCCCATCGCGTAGAGGTTCCAGCCACGCGCAAGGTGGCTACCGGCGTGCGCGGGCATCAGCGCAACGGCCTGTGCGAAGGCTGGTTCGGCGCGAGCGAAGTCGTGCGCGCGCATGTGCGTCAGGCCGCGCAGGAGCCAGATGCGGCCGTCGTCTTGGCGGGCAGCGAGCGCTTGGTCGAGCCAGGGACCGGCGGCTTCGACATCACCCGCGTCGAGTGCTGCGCCGGCGAGCGTTTCGAGCACGTCATAGAGTGGGCCGCTCTCGGCGAGAACCTCGCGCGCGAGCATCTGCGCGCGGTCGAGGCGATTTGCGTCAAGCAACACGGGGCATAGCACCGCCTTGACGGACGTCGCACCGGGCAAGTCGGCGAGCATCGCTTCGCCGATGGCGAGCGCTTCGTCGATGCGGCCGAGGTGGTGCAGCAGGCGTATGCGCGTCTCGGCGATGCGGGGATAGAGGCCGGCGTCGTCGGTGACCTGCGGCAGGTGTTCAAGCGCCGCCTCCAATTCTCCGGCCGCAAAATTGAGCAGCGCGGCCTCGAGGCGCAGCCAGTCGTGACGGGGCCAGCGAGCGAGCGCGGAAGCGACGGCTGCCCGGGCGGCCTCAGGCTGGCGCGTCTGGCGCAGCGCGGAGATGTGCGCGGCGAAGTCGTCCGCTTGCGCGTCGTCGCGCGCGCAGAGTCTCGCGAGTGAGGGCAAGGCTGCCTCGGGGTAACCCAGCGTTAGCGCGCAGTTCGCGTGGTCGCGCAGCAGGTGTGGGTTGTCGGGGTCAACGCCCAGGTAACCGGTGAGGCGATCGAGGCGAGCGGGATCGGAGGTGGTGATCATGCGGCGAAATCCGAGAGGGCTGGGTGCAGGTGTTGCCTGAGTTGGCTCAGGGCTTCGCGGTGCAACTGCGCGATGCGGCTGCGGGTGAGTTGCATAGTCTGGGCGATGTCGGAGAAGGTTTCGTGCTGGAAGTAGTGTCGCTCGATGATCTCACGTCGGCGTTCATCGAGCTGTGCGAAAGCGGCACGCAGTTGCTCTCGCGCCTGACGGGTGGCGGCGCTGGCGTAGCCCTGCGGTTCTACGGTTTCCGTGCCGTCGCGGAAGCACGGCGAGTCTTCGAGCATGAAGCCTACGGCGAGATCAACGACGATCTCGGCGATGCGCGCGAGCGCGCCTTCAGCGCTATCGTCGCGCGTATCCTGCGTGTCGGCGAGGTTGGCCGCGCGCTCTTGGCGCAAGCGACGCGCGGTGGCCAGCTGGCAGTTTCGCTCGGTGGCATCGGCCAGGCTGTCGATAATGGCACCGGTCACGCGCGGACTCGCGAAGGACGCGAATGAGGTGCCTTGCCGTGGGTCGAAGCGGTGCGCCGCTTCGAGCAGACCCACCATGCCGCTCTGCAGGTAGTCATCGAACGGGACTTCCTCGCTCCAACGCCGGCGGTAGAGTTTGGCGGCAAGGATGCGCACCAGATCGAGGTGCTGCACAGCCAGCGCGCTTGCGGACTCCCCGGCGTCATTTGCGTGCACATCTTCCGTGGCGCAGGCGCTCACTGCGATCATGCCCCCGCGTAGCTGCTTGCGATCGCGCGAACCACGAGACCCCATCCGTCGATCATGACGAAGAGCAGGAGCTTGAGTGGCAGCGAGATCGTGACCGGCGGCACCATCATCATGCCCAGCGCCATCAACAGCGTCGCGACCACGAGGTCGATAAGCAGGAAGGGCAGGAAGATCATGAAGCCTGCGATGAAGGCTGCGCGCAATTCTGAGAGCATGAAGGCTGGCAGCAGCACGGTCATCGGCGTGTCGGCGACGGCCTTGGGTTCGGGCGCGTGCGCGAGCTCGCGCATGGCCTCGAGGTCTTCCTCGCGGGCGTGATCGAGCATGAATGCCTTGAAGGGCGCGAGCGCCCGCGGCGCGGCCGCTTCGAGCGTAACCTTGCCGTCGAGCCAGGGTTGCAGACCGTCTGCACGTGCGCGCTCGGTGACCGGCGCCATCGTGAAGAGCGTCAGGATCATAGCCAGCGTGACCAGCACGGCGTTGGGCGGCGTCTCGGGCATGCCCAGCGCGTGGCGCAGGAAGGACAGCGTAATGACGATGCGCGTGAACGAGGTCATCGCGATCAGCAGTGTCGGTACGAGACCCAGCAGCGTCACTAGTACGACTGTCCGCAGGATGGGGCTCATCTCGGCAGAGGTCTTGGGGATCGCGGCCGCGAGCGTCGTCTCGGGTGCTGCCAAAGCGGCAGCGGCGGCCAGCAGCAACGGCACTACGGCGAGCAGGCGAAGAACACGCATCATCGCAAGGGTCTCATCCAGGGGCGCGACACCTGGGGCACGGTATCGAGGGCCTGCACGGCAGTCGCGCGTTCGGATTCGACGACGAGCCAGCGCCGACCGTCGATGGTCAGTACGTGGGCGATGGCCGTGTCTGATAGGCGCAGGCTCTCGTTGGCGATCACGGCGGTTTTTGCCGACATCACAGCGCCTGGCCATAGACGCTTGAGCGCCAGCACGGCCAGGACGGCGAGCAGCAGCACAACCGGAAGCGCCCACGCGAGCGCAGCGAGTTGATTGGCGTACATGTTCAGCCCGCGTCAGGGCTGCGGGGCTTCGAGCACGCGCAGGCCGAAGTGCTCGCCGACGGCGACCAACGTACCGCGCGCGACCACGTGGCCGTCGATAACAAGATCGATCGGGGCGTCGACGAAGCGGTCGAGTTCGACAACGTCGTCGCGTTTCATCGCGCGCAACGCGCCGACAGTCAGTTCGGCATGGCCTAGAACGACTTGCGCACGCACTCTCAGCGAGGGAACGAAGGCAAGGTCCAACGCCAACGCGGGTTGGCCAGCGGCGGGCTGCTGGACGGGGGGGAGATCGATTTCGCGTACGGTAGTGTCGCTCATGGTTTTGCGGCTTCGGGGTGTGGATCGGTAAGGGTGACGGCCAAGTGCTCGCCCCGCCGCGCGGGCTGAACGAGAGCCACGGCTTCGTTGGCGGGGCCGCGCAGCGCGAGCGCGTCACCCAGGCGCGTGTTCAGGCGCACGACATCGCCCGCGCACAGCGAGGCAAGCTCGCCCACTGAGAGTTCGACCTCGCCGAGGACGACAGATAGGCGCACGGACTGGCGCGCGAGCGCATCGACCAGCTTTACGGGCGCGGTCGAGCGGGCGCGGCTATCGTGCCGCGGCGCCGCAACGACGATTCGCAGGCCCCAGCCCGGCAACTCGCACAGCACATAGCCGCTACCGGGGAGCGCCAGTTCGCGCGGCAGGGGCGCTTCGCCGGCCGCGCGCGCACCGGGCGAAAGAGCGTCGACACAGGTGGCGAGCAAGGCATCGCCAGCTTCCGCGACGACCTCCCAGGCGAGGTCATCCGGGTGGCTAGCCAGGGCGAGCGCGTGGGAGTTCCCAAGCACGACGCGGGCGACGGATTCGTCGCGCGAGCGGTACGATGCCCATAGCGGGGTGTGTTCGTCGCCCGCGGCGTCGTAGCGCAACCATGTGCCCGACAAGGGCTGCGCGAGCCGCGCCACACGCACCTGCGATGCCGCTGTGGCGCTCACGCACCATAGCGCCTGCCAGCCTTGTGCAGCCTCGCGTAGCGCCGTCGCCGCTAGTTCCAGTGCGCCGTCGGTTACGAGACGCCATGGGCGCGCCGTGGCGTTCATCGGCGGCCTTTCATGTCGAACAATTCCTGGATCATGTCGTTGGCGGTCGACAGCACCTGCGAGGCCGCCTGGTAGCCACGCTGCATGAGGATCAGGTTGCTGAACTGGCCGGTGAGGTCGACGTTGGCGTATTCGAGCGTCTGCGTGGCGATCTTCAAGTCGTCACCGGCGACGCGGATTTCGGGCGCGGCGCCTGTGCTCGCGAACAGCGCCTGGCCGACCTCGCGCAGCCCATCGGTGGCGGCGAATCGGGCGATGGCGAGCTGACCGGCGGTGACTTTCTTGCCGTTGGAGTAGGTCAGCTCGACTTCGCCCTTGGCGTTGAGCGTGGTGTTCGCGACGAGCCCCAGTCCATAGCCGTCCTGCTCCTTCATCGCGAGGCTTGAGGTCGTTCCGGTCGAGAACGACGTCGTGCTATCGGCGAGCTTCAGCTCGACGCTCGTGGTACCCCCACCGTTGGACGCGAGGTCGAACTTGAGACTGGTCGTGGCTGGGTCTTTCACACCGCCGGTAAAGCGCACCTCACCCTTGGCGAGTTCCGTGGTGCCTTCGAGCACCACAAGGCTCCACAAGCCGGGCGTCGTCGTTGCCTCGGATGTAAAGGTAAGTTTGATCGTGTGTTCGCCGCCGAGCGCGTCGTAGACCTTGAGCGTCTCGATGCTGTGCGTCGTCGCGCTCGAGGAGAGGTTGCCGTCAAGCATCACGGTCGCCGTGGCCTTCGGCGGATTGGTGCGCAGCTTCGACAGGTCGAGCGGCACAAGTTTGCCGGCAGCATCGCGCGCCATGACCTGCATGCCGTTGGTGCGCCCGACCAAAGAGCCCTTGGCGTCGAACTGGAACTGGCCGTCGCGGGTGTAGACGGTGTTGCCGTCCGCATCCTGCAGCGCGAAGAAGCCGTCGCCGTCGATCGCGGCGTCGAGCGCATTGCCTGTCTGGCGCAGTTCGCCGGAGCTGAAGTCCAGTGTCGCCGTGCGAGCGTCGAGCCCCGCACCACCGAAACCCGGCGCGTCGCCCAGTGGGTTACCGGCGGCACGATCGGCGACGTAGGCGTCAGTGAAGCTCGCCGTGCTCGACTTGAAGCCAACCGTGTTCATATTGGCGACGTTGTTGGAGATTGTCTTGAGCCCTTTCTGGTGACCGGCCAGACCGGACTGGGCGATGTAGATCGAATCAAGCATGGTGGGGCCTCAGCGGATGTTCTGCAGTTGCGAGAAGGCGATGCCGCTGACGACTTCGCCACTGGCGGTAGTGATGGTCATCTTCGGTTCGCCTCCGACGATGGAGAGCGCCGTAACCTTGCCCGTGGTCTGGCCGGTGGCGGTTGTCGCATCAATGGTCTTGCCGAGCAGGCCGACGGTCTGGTTGATTGACTGTAGCGACAGCAGCGTGTCGAGACGGCCGTTCAACTGGCGCGTCGCGTCGAGCGACGAGAACTGGGCCACCTGCGCCATGAAGTCCTTGTTGTCGACGGGTTTGAGCGGATCCTGGTAGCTCAGCTCGGTGAGCATTACGCGCAGCAGGTCTTCGAGCTTGAGCTGGGTCGAGGCGGAACTCGCGACGTTAGAGACGGAAGACAAAGCCATGGCGGGTCTCAGCAGGTAAAGGAAACGATGGGATGGGAGGGGCGTTCGCCGCCCCCGAACGTGTCGGCGTGGCGTGCGTGGACGAGCCGTCCGTTAACGTATACGCGGTGCAGCGCGTCGGGGCCCTCGGGCAGTGCTGCCGCGGCCGCAAGTGCGGCGGCGAGCGCGCCCTGTGTGCTGACCGCGGTGCTGCGGAAGTAAACGGCATAGCCTTCGCGCTCGCGCATCACGACGACGCCTTCGGGCGTGGGGGGCGGGATGGTGGGCGACGGGCGTTCGCCGCCACGTGTCGCTTGGTCGGGGTTGGCACCGCGGGGGCGTGGCACATGAGCCGTGCGCGTGTCGGGCAACACGGATGCCGGAAGCCCGGGTGATGGTGGGAGACCGGCGGGCAGCTGCGGCAGACGGCATGACTCATACATATCCCGCCGGACCAACGCTTGCGCGCGCGTTGCCGACACGAAGGAGTTGTCCGGTTCACCATTCGGTACAAGCGAGATCGGCTGCGTCCCGTCGTCATTGGCACCGACGGACAACGCCTCAAAGAGCGCCGGGGGCGCCCGTCTATCATCTTGGGGAGCGTGGTTTGCGGCCACTGTCGCGGGCTCACGCGTGCTTGGCGCAGTGGACACACTGGGCTGCGCGGCGCTAACACGCGCACCCGCGTCAGCTTCGCGCATCGGCGATTCCATAGCAGCGCGCGGCGATATAAGTTGGTCGGGTTGGCGCTCCGGAGTGTGCTCAGATGGACCCTTGCCTGAGTGGGGCACTGGACGACCGTTGATCCCGGAGTCTACGCCCTCGTCACGTTGCAGGGCGTTGAAGAGCGCGCGCCAACATTCGAAAGCAAAACGATCGATCTGGGAGGAGGTGGTACCGCCCGGAGCGGTGGGTTGGCGGGACGCTTCGATGGCGTTCGTCACATCATGCTCCCGAGTCCGAGCGTCGGTATTGCGCCCACAGATCATTCGCGTCCTGGCTTTCGCGCGCGTCGCGCCGGCCTTGTGTCTCGCGCGCGATGTCGCGCAGCTCGTCGCGCAGCAGGTCTTCGACGCGGCGATGACGCGCGAGTTCGGATCCCTTCTCTTCCACCGCCATAAGTGCCCGGGCGCATTCCGTTTGCGCGGCATTCAACGCCGCCGCCTGCCGCCCTGCATTGCCGGCCAGCCAATGCAAGAGCGCCGGGTTTAGCGCAGCCCCTTGGCCAGCCACGCGGGCGACTTCGGCCTGCCACGCCTCGTGCGCGCGGATCGCGTTGGCCACCTGCGCTTCTTGGTGGGTGAGCACGTGCTGCGCGTCGGCGAGCGCGGCACCTGACTCGAGCACCTCCCACCGCTGGCGAACGAGCAATGCTTCGATGGGGGCAGCCAGCCGTTCGGGCTTCATGTGGCGTTGGTTCCCAGCAGCGCCGCTAATGCTCGGAAGGCCTCTTCGAGCGTGGCGTGTATCGTTTCGCGCTGGGTCAGCCAGGCGCGGATACGGGGAGCCAGCGCGACTGCCTCGTCCAGTTCTCGGCTGACCCCCGCGCGGTAGGCGCCAACCTCGATCAACTGGCGGTTGCGCTCGTAGTGCGCTAGCAAGGCCAGCGTTCGTGCTGCGATTTTGCGGTGCTCGCTACTGGCGATTTGCGAGACGAGCCGGCTGATGCTTGTCAGCGGATCAATGGCTGGATAGTGGCCCGCATTGGCGAGCGCGCGCGACAATACGACGTGGCCGTCGAGCGTGGCGCGGATGGCGTCGGAGATCGGCTCGTTGAGGTCGTCGCCTTCGACTAGCACAGTGTAAAGCGCAGTGATTGAACCGCGTCCTTCGCCCATGCCGCTGCGCTCGCACAGCTCTGGGATCTCTGCGAATACCGAAGGAGTGTAGCCACGCGAGGTCGGTGCCTCCCCTACGGCGAGACCGATTTCGCGTCGCGCCAGTGCGAGCCGGGTCAGCGAATCCATCAGCAACAGCACGTCACGACCTTGATCGCGGAAGTACTCGGCGATGGTGGTCGCGACATAGGCCGCCTTGATGCGTTGCAGGGCCGGGGTGTCGGAGGTGGCGGCGACGACGCAGGCGCGGCGAGCGCCTTCTTCGCCGAGGTGATCTTCGACAAACTCGCGTACCTCGCGCCCACGCTCGCCGATCAGCGCGATGACACAGACCTCCGCGGAACTGCCCTTGGCGAGTTGCCCGAGCAGTGTGCTTTTGCCAACGCCGCTGCCGGCGAAGAGGCCCACGCGCTGGCCCTTGCCGAGCGGCAGCAGGGCATCGATGCTGCGAATGCCGGTGACGAGCGGTTCGGTGATTCGTGCCCGGCGCATCGGGTTGGGCGCGGCTGCGCGCTCGGGGCGACGCGCCGTGTGGGCAATCGGACCCTTACCATCCAGCGGCTCGCCAAAGGCGTCGACGACGCGACCGAGCAGGCCGTCGCCCAAACCGACCTCGAAGCGTTTGCCGGTAGCGATGACAGGCGCGCCTACGTGGATGCCGTCGGTGTCGTGGTAGGGCATCATCAGGACGCGGCCGCCGCGGAAGCCGACGACCTCGCACGTAACGGGCAGATCGCGCCCGCTCGGTTCGACGCGACACACCTCGCCGACGCTGGCGGCCGGCCCGTCAGCTTCGAGGAAGTAGCCGCGCCCCTCGGCCACGCGGCCGCGACGCACGATCAGTTCCGCTTCGCGAAGGGCGCGTACGAGGGGGGAATTCACGTATCGTTCCGCGCGCCGCGGCGCGCGGCCGCCAGCGTTTCGTGCAACACGCGCAGCTGCGTGTCCAGCGATGCATCGAACTGCCCGATTGGCGTGTCGATGATGCACCCGCCGCCCGCCAGGCCCGCATCGGCCGCGAATTCGAGCTGCTGCGATGCCGTCGCGAGTTCCTGCGGATCGATCAGCTCGGTGAGTCGAGTCAGATCGTCGGGATGCAGGCGCACACGGACGCGACCAGCGGCGTGAGCTGCGGCGAGCGTGTGGCGGACGACCGCAGCGACGGCTTCGGCGTCCACGAAGGTTTCGCCGAGGATACGTGTCGCGGCGATGGTCACGAGCTCGACGATCTGAGCCTCCTGCAAACGAAGGCGGTCGGAAAGACTGGCATCGATGCGTGCAAGCGTGTCGCGGAGCAGCGCAGTGCGTTCACTGTGATCTCTTTCCGCACGCTCCGCGGCGAGGCGGCGAAATTCTTCGTTGCCCGAGGCAAGACCCTCCGCGTAGCCGCGTTGCCGCTCGCTCTCGTAGAGCGCGTCGGCCTCACGCTTGAATTCGACGCGCAGCTTCGATTCGAGCGCGGCGCGTAGCGCCGTTTCGTCGAATTGCGGCGGTTCCGGTGTGGCCGATGCGACTGGCGCAACCGTCTCTGGGCGCAAGCGCTTGCGCGCACCGCTCACGGCGGCGGCTCGAACTATCGACTCCATCGGAGTCCGTTCCGGATGGTGGCGAGCCAGTCCCGCTTTGCGCGGGTACGTTCGACCGCCTCGACGGGGGCGGGCTGGCTGCGCAGTTGTTCGGCGAAGTGCGCTAGCAGCCGCTGTGCAGCATGCGGCGAGAGCGCAGGTGCAGCGGCCAACGCCGCTTCGACTTCGGCAAAGCGTTCGGGCGTCATTTGTTCGCGGCAGGCGTCGTGCAACGGCCCCTTTGCGGCACGAAGGATCGCCGCAACAGTCGAACTCGCGAGACCGTCTAGCGCTCTCGCCGCCAGCAGGGCGTCTGGTGCGAGCGACGTGGTGCTCTGCGTTGCACGGGCGCGGGCGAGGGCGTCCTGTGCAAGCGTGCGTGGTATGCCCAGCACCGTGAGTTCCTCCAGCAAGTCACGTAACTCACGGCAGGTGGATTCATCGAGGCGGGTCAGCACCCGCTCGCGCGATGGCGCGTCGAGTGCGTGCAGGGCGAGTGCCGCATCGCGACGGCCGTTAGGTTGCGTTTCAGCCGCGTACATCGCCTGCTCCGGTCGGGGCGTCCTTGCGCAGCCAGTCGGCAAGGGTCGCGCTGAGCGCATCGACTTCCGCATCTGACAGCGGTTTGGGCTGCGCCCGACGCGCGCGGCCCATCCAGAGGAACGCGACAAGGGCCGCGAGCGCAACCGGAATGACGATCCACATTTCGTAAAGAGCAAATGCAGTCGCGCGGTCACTGGCCGTGCGCGAAACGGGTGGAGGCCGGATCGCGGTCTCACCCCCGGTGCTCACTGGTTCGGCGACACCGCCCGCCGGCAACGCGATCACTGCGATTGCATCGCCGCGCGTGCTTTGTGCGCCGACGGCGTGTGCCACGAGGCGCTCGATCTCGGGCAGCAGGCCGTCGGGAGCTCCGTGCACTAGCACCGCGACCGACAAACGGCGGATGCTGCCGGGGGCCTGCAGCGTCTCTTCCAATCGGTGACCGACGCGGTACTCGTATTCGCTGTCGGTCACTTCGGAGACGTTCTGATCGCCACCGGCGCCGCTGCGCAGGCTCTGGCGCTCGCGTATGGCTACCCCAACCTCCCGCTCGCCGTCGCCCCGTACCTTGGAGGCCAACGGCTGTTCGGTCGTGATCTTCACGCGGTCGAGGTCGAGCACTGCGTCGACGCTGACCGAAAAGCTGCCCGCAGGCAGCGCGTCGGCGAGCAGACGCTTGAGCTTTGTCTCGAGGTAGGCATCGGCGTCGCGCTTTATCGCTACAGGACCGCTGGTAAGGTCTTCGTTGCCGCCGTCCGCAGTACGCGAAAGCAGGCGCCCGCCGAAATCGACGATTGCTACTTCCTCCGCCCCGACACCCGGCACGGCCGAGGCCACCAGGCGCTGGATGCCGCGCACACGGGCGGCGTCGAGGTCATGTCCAGGATTCGCGGCCAGCGCGACCGCTGCGCTCGGTCGGGTGGCGTGCTTGCGCAGCGGGCTGGGGTCGGGCAGCACGAGGTGCACACGCGCGGCCCTCACGCCGTCCATAGCTGTAATGGTGCGTGTCAGCTCGCCCTGCAGCGCGCGCTGGTAGTTCACGCGCTGCGTAAAATCGGTCGCCGCGAAGTCGGAGTTGTTGAAGAGCTCGAGCCCGAGGTTGGGGGCAATCCCCACTGAAGCGCCGGCCAGGCCGACGCGTGCTCGGCCCATCTGCGACTCGGGCACTTCGATGCTCGCGCCGTCGGCGCCGATGCGGTAGGGAATCTTGGCCGCATCAAGGACACGCGTGGCCTGTTCGATGCGCTCCCCGGTGAGATCGTCGGCCAGCAGCAGATGGCGATCACGCATGGCCCAATAGCCCAGCGCGACGGTTGCCACGAGGATCGCGCCGGCGCCAACGGCCAGCCCGACGCGCGCTCGACGGCCGAGCGCATTCCAGTACGTCTTCATGGTCGCGCCTTACACCTGCATCCGGGTCAGTTCTTGCCAGGCTTCGAGCGCCTTGTTGCGCACCTGGATCAGGGTCAACACCGACAGGCGAGCGCGCTCCAAGTCAATCATGACCTCGTGTAATTCCTGTGGCTCGCCGGCCGCCATGCGCTGCAGTGAGCCCTCGGCCGTCTTCAGCGCTTCGTCCGCCTGTGCGAGCGGTCGCATGAATTCTGCGAAGTCCGGTGCCGCGACGCTCGCGCTCGTCGGATTGAGCTTGCCTTCTGGCGCGAAGGCGACAATGGCCTCAATGGCCGCAATCGCCTCACTCATGCGCCACTCCCGATTTCAAGTGCCTTGCTGCACATCTGGCGCGCGGTCTGCACGGCGGCGAGATTTGCTTCATAGGCGCGCACGGCGCCGTTTATGGTCATCATTTCGTTAAGGTGGTCGATGTCGGGGTGGCTGACGTAACCCTGCGCGTCAGCCATGGGATGACCGGGTTCGTAGGACTTTACCGGTGCGCGCTCGGAGGCAACGAGGCGCACGTCGCCAGCGCCCAGCAGGGCCCGACGTAACGAAGTCAGGGTGCCGGCGAAGGCAGGCTGCGAAGGCTCGGCGACGGCGGTCAACGGCTGATACAGACGGCCTGACGCGTCGGCCACAGTGCCGATGTTGGCGAGGTTCAGCGTCGCGGCTTCGACGCGCGCCTTCTGAAGGGCGAGGCCGGAAGCCGAGATACGGGCGATTTCCGAGAAGTTCATGTCATACCTTGCTGGCCGTAGCCGCGGCGGAGGCGATGGAGAGGTAACGCGACAGCGCGCGGGCCAACGCGTTGTAACGAAGACCGTTGGTCGAGAGCGCCATCATGTCTGTCTCGATGCCGCTGGACGGCGTCGGCTGTTCGGCAATGATGCGTGCATGCGCGGCCACAGTCTGGCTTCCGGGCCGCACGCCGGCGTTGGCATCGGCCGCAGCCGTCAATGCGGCATCGAAGGCCACGCGCTGGCGCACGAAGCCCGGGGTCGAGGCATTGGCGACGTTGTGGGCGATGACACGATGCTGGAAGCTCGCCATCGACATCGAAACGGAGAGCCGTTCGACGAGCAGGTCTTGGGAATCGATCTTCACTGTTGCTCACTTATTGGACGATCAGATCGGCGTGCAAGGCGCCGGCGGCCTTCAGGGCCTTGAGAATGGATACGATATCGCGGGCGCTGGTGCGCAGACGCCCGAGCGCCTGGACGAGATCAGCGACTGTGCCGCCGGGTTGGGTGACGAGGGTCGCACCGCTGCGCTCTTCAATGTCGACGCGCGAATTGGAGACGCGCTCGGTTGTGACGCCAGGCTGGAATCCAGCGATCAGCGTCGGTTGCGACACGCTGTTGTCAGTGGCAATCGATATCTTGAGGTCGCCATAGGAGATCGCGACTGACGAAACGCGCACCCGCGCACCAGCGATGACCGTGCCGGTGCGCTCATTGACGACCACTCGTGAGGGCGCGTCTGGTTGAAATTCCAGGCCCTCGATTTGGCGCACGAAGTCGACAAAACGTCCTTGGTGGCTCGCCGGCACGCGCACGGTGACGCCGCCGTTGTCGGTGGGCGTCGCCTGCGCGCCGGCGAAGGCGGCATTGATCGCGTCAGCGACGCGCGCGGCGTTCGTGAAATCGGGCTCCATCAGACTCAGCGTCAGGTTGTCACGCTTGCCTAGATCGGCGTGCAACGGCTCCTGTTCGACGCTGGCACCACCGGGCACGGTCGCGACTGTTGGGTGATTCTTCTGTCCCAGTGTGCCGTTGGCGTCGTACTTGTAGCCACCCACCGTCAGCGGACCCTGACCCAGCGCATACACCTTGCCATCAGGCCCTTGCAGGGCGGTAATCAGCAGCATTCCGCCAACCAAGCTGCGCGCGTCGCCAACCGAGGTCACCGTAAGGTCCAGCGTGTCTCCCTGGCGCGCGTAAGCCGGCAACGCAGCGCTGACCATTACGGCGGCGACGTTTCGGCTACTCACCGAGTCGCTGGGGATCGAAACGCCGAACTGCGAGTAAAGGTTCGCCAGCGACTGGCGGGTGGCCTTGTTGCCGGGGGCGTCGCCCGTACCGGCCAGTCCGGTGACGATGCCATAGCCATACAACGGGTGGCTGCGCGCGCCTTGTACGCGCGCCATGTCCTTGATGCGGGAGCCGCTGGCAGAGACTTGTGCGGAAGCGGTGGCGAGTGCCAGCAAACCGATAATGAGGAGGCGGGTCCGGAGATTCATGCTATCAGAGCCCGAAGAGCGTAAGGAGACGCGAGAGCAAGCCCGGTTTGCCCGCATCGGTGAGGAACCCGTCGCCAACAAACTGGATGCGTGCATCGGCGAGTCGGTTCGACTGCACGACGTTGCGCTCGTCGATGTCGGTCGAACGCAAGCGCCCTCGTACTCGGATCGTCTGCGCTTCGCCGTTCAGGTCGAGTTGCTGCTCGCCGGCGACGGCGAGGTCGCCGCTTGGCAGGATCTCGGTCACGGCGACGGTGATCTGCGCGAGCAGGCGCCCGCTGCGCTGCATGCGGCCCGCGCCCGTCGAGTCGTTGTCCAGCCCTGCGCCGGCGGAAACGCTGGCGCCCTGGATCGGGTCGACATTGACGTTGGCCGCGCTGCGCCGGTGGGTACCGAGGTCGACAGCGGTGGTGGCCGTGGCGTTTTCCTGGATCGCGATGGTAAGCACGTCGCCGACACGCCAGGCGCGCCGATCGGCAGTGAGCGAGCGGAATTCGGTCGGAGCGAGCAGCGACACCGACTGTGCGTGAGCGGCCGACGCTGCAAGCGTCGCGATGACGATCAGGCGCGACATGGCATTCATTGCGACGGTCCTTCGATCAACACGACACCATCGGCACGGAGTCGACCCGTGACGGGAGTGGTCGAGTTGGCCAGTTGCACGCTGAGGCGTTCGCCGGGCTGAGCGTCGCGCAGTGCGCGCCCGTGCTGTTCAAGCACGACGGATGCAACTTGCACGCGGACCGGTACATCGTTGCCCTCGGCGACGAGGGGGGCGGTGCGCAGGTCGGCTTCGTGCAAGGTCTGGCCAGGCGAGAGCGCGTTGCGCAAACGCATCGCCTGCGTGGGCGCCACGCATGGTGCTGACATCGGCTCGGCCCCGGCGCGCTCGACTACGACGAAGCCTTCGCGGTAGTCCTCGCAGCGGAAGGATGTGTTGCGCTCCAGCGTTCGGGTCGCAACGAGGCCCCGCACGGCGCGGCGCAGGAAGAGCCGCGCACGCACGCTTCGGGTCGCAGGCAGCGCCTGTTCAAGCGCGACGTCGACGCTTGTGGGGACGGCGTTCGGCCCCTGCGGATGGAAGAGCGTGAGCCGCACCGGTTGCGCGAAGTCGAACTGCGCGGCGCCCTCGTCGGTCTGTCCGACCACCGTGTAGCGCTCCCGCTCTCCGGCAAGCCAAGTCTCTGCCTGGCGAGCGACGAGGCGTCGCAACTCGGACGCATCCGACGCGTTCAGCAGCACCTGCGACGGCGCGGCATGGGCGGTTGCCGAAGCGAGCGCCAGGGCGATGATACGTTTCATTGCTTTCCTACTTCCGCAGGCCGTTGGTGAGTGCCATGATCTCGTCCGCAGCCTGTGCCACCTTGGCATTAAGCTCGTAGATGCGCTGCGCGAGCATCATGTTGACGGTCTCGTCGACGAGCTTCACGTTCGCGGATTCGAGCTTGCCTGCAATGACGTGACCCAGCCCCAGTTCCCCCGGGCGTCCGCGCAGCAGACGCGAGTCGCTGGCGACCGCGAACAAGCCATCACCGAGGTACTCGAGCGCGCTCGGGTCGGTAATCGATGCGAGTTCGATACGCCCAATCTCGCTGAGTGCTTCGGCGCCGGGCAAGCGCGCGACGACTGTGCCATCGGGCAGCACTGCGAGTTCGCGCGCACCTTCGGGGACGCGGATGTCGGCGCGCAGCGCATGGCCTGAGTCGGTCGCGAGCGTGCCATCGGGTAGCACCTGCAGCCGTCCGCCACGCCACAAAACTGTTCGTTGGCCTTCGGCAGCGACCTCGATGAAACCATCACCGGAAACTGCGAGATCCAACGGATTACCCGTTGCACGCAGTTCGCCGGTTGTCAGGTCGATGCGCCAAGGCGCCGCAGGACGCGGTGCGTCCTCGTTCGACGCGGCGGGGGAGGGGGCCATCAGTGCACCGAAATCTACTCCGATGCGCTTGTAGCCTGGGGTGTTGGCGTTGGCGAGGTTCTGCGCCACGGCATCGAGCTGTGCCTTCTGCGCCTGCAACCCGATCTGGGAAATACGCAATGATTCGAACATGTGATTACCCCTGCAGGTCGCCCAGTTTCTGGATCGCGCGAGAGAGCATGTCGTCATAGCCCTGGCTCGCGCGCACGAGGCTTTCGTACTGGCGGACGTTGGCCATCAGGGCAAGCATTTCGGCGCCGTGATCGACGTTGCTCTCTTCGAGATGTCCTGGCCTCACGCGCATGGCGTCCAAGCCTGCCGCGTGCCAGCGCGTGGTTGGGGCGATCACCCCAGCGTCAGCGAAGTCGAGTGTTTCGGGCGATTCGGGCGTCACGAGCGCGAGGCTTGCAACCGGGATGCCCTCCACCGAGATCCGCGCTCGTTCGTCGATCTCGATGCGTCCTGGCGGCAGCACGATGTCGCCTTGTTCGCCCTGGACGCGCAGACCGTTGAATGCGACGAGCCGGTTCTCCGCATCGGTGCGGAAATTCCCGGCGCGCGTCACAAATTGGCGTGCGCCGTCGGAGAGCAGGAAGAACACGTTCGGCGTGGGGATCGCGACGTCAGCAGTGCGTCCCGTCGCGCGCATCGATCCAGCGCTTGCGTCGCGGGCGAACTCGGGGTGAGCTGGAGCGGTGGCCGTCGTTGCAGCCGCATCGCGCATGGCAACGTGAAACTGTGGCGCAGGGGCCGCTACCTTGCGTCGGTAGCCAGGGGTCAGCGCGTTCGCCGCGTTGGCGGCACTGCCGCTTACGCGCGCCTGAAGTGAGGACAGACCGATGCGGGCGATCTCAAGTACGTCGGACATGGCAGTTAAGGCGATACGGTGGAAAAGGCGCGCAACTCGTAGTGCGGCGGGATCTCCGCCACCGACAGCACGCGTACATGGGGAGTCGCGCGCTCGCAGAGCGCACGAATCTGGCGTCGTGCGTCGGGCGAACACAGCACGACAGGCAACAGGCTACTCTTCATCATCCGCTCTGCTTGGCCGGCGAGCTTTAGCAGAAAGCTCTCGGCGGCGCGCGGGTCTGAGGCGACCGCAGGCAGGGCCGCGTCGTGCCCCCCCGGCACAAGCAGGCGTTCGATGGCTGGGTCGACGGTGATCACGTGCAAGGTTTTGTGGTCGGACGACAACGCGTTGCAGATTGTAGTCCCCAGGCGCTGCCGCACGGCCTCGGTGAGCGTGCCAGAGTCCTTGCTCTGACGCGCCGCGTCGACGAGGGCCTCAAGGATTGCCTCGACGTTGCGGATCGCCACCTTCTCGCGGAGCAAGTTTTGCAGCACTTTTTGCACGTCACTGACAGTAAGAACGGTGGGAACCAGTTCTTCGACCAAGCCGGGCGACGCGCTGCGTACGCGACCGAGCAATCGGTCCGTCTCGCTGCGCGTCAGGAGCGATGCCGATTGCTGGCGTACGACTTCACACAGATGAGTGAACAGAACGGTCGCCGGGTCGACCAGCGTGTATCGTGCTGCCCGCGCCGCTACTTGCTGCGCGTCCTCGATCCAGAGGGCCGGCAGGTTGTAGCTCGGGTCGCGCGTTGCGATGCCAGGTATCAGGGTCTGGTCGCCCGAGGGGTGGATCGCGAGGGTGCGCGCGGGCTGCAATTCGCCGAACGCCACCGGATCACCTTGAATGCAGATCTGATAGTGCGCCTCACCGAGTTCGGCGACTTCGCGGAAGCGCACCTTGGGCATGTGCAGCCCCATGTCGCCTGCGTACTGGGTGCGGAACGCTGCGACCCGCTCGGCGAGTGCACCCTGCTCGCCACCGACCAAGCCGGATAGTCCGCGACCAAACTGGATCTCCAGCGGTGCGAATTCGAGCGCATTGGCTTTCACGTCGTCGGTCGTCGCATCGGCTTCGTTATCATTAGTCGGGGTCGAGGTTTCGCGCGCCCGCCAGAATCCGAGACCGAGCGCTGTCGAGATTGCCAGCGCTGGTAGTGCCGGAATGCCCGGCAGGAAGGCCGTCGCCAACAGCGTTCCAGCAGCCAAGACCAGCGTGCGCGGGCGCGTCAGCAACTGTCGCAGCACCTCCTTGCCCAGCTCCGTGTCGGACGCGGAGCGAGTGACAATAAGACCAGTGCCGACCGAGATCACCAGCGCCGGAATTTGCGTGACGATGCCGTCGCCGATGGTCAGCAGCGTGTAGCGTTGCAGGGACTCCGCCCAGCCCATGCCGTGCTGGATGACGCCGATCACGAGACCGCCGACGATATTGATCAGCATTATGACGATGCCGGCGATAGCGTCGCCCTTCACGAACTTGCTCGCCCCGTCCATCGCACCGTAGAAGCCAGCTTCCCGTTCGAGGTTGCGGCGACGGCGTTTGGCCTCGTCCTGATCGATGAGCCCCATGTTTAGGTCGGCGTCAATACTCATCTGCTGGCCAGGCATCGAATCAAGCGTGAAACGTGCTGCAACTTCCGAAACCCGTTGCGCGCCGGCGGTCACGACGACGTACTGCACGACGACAAGGATCAGGAAGACGATCAGACCGATCACGTAGTTTCCGCCCACCACGTAGGCTCCCACCGCACCGATCACTCGGCCGGCGTCGCCTTCGGTGAGGATAAGGCGCGTCGCACTAACGTTGAGCGACAATCGAAAGAGCGTTGCCACCAGCAATACTGCCGGTAAGGTCGAGAAGTCGACCGGGCGCGGCGCATAGAAGGTCAGCAGCAGGATCAGCAGCGCCAGCGCGAAGTTCGTGAGAATCAGGAAATCGAGCAGGCCGGGAGGAATCGGCGCGAAGAGCAAGAAGAGGATGCCCAGCACCAGCGCGACGAGCACCAGATCGGAGTTCGCGCGCATCAGCGACGACCTGCTCACCGCGCACCCGCCTTTCGTGGTCGCGTTGCGGCAACCCACAGCAGGATTTTCGCGACTGCACCGTAGTGCTCGGCTGCGATGTAGGCGTCTTCATCCACCGCGCGGAACAGCGCGCGCGCGAGCGGCGGGTTCTCGACCACGGGGACGCAGGCTCGTCTGGCGATCGACCGTATCAGCCAAGCCTGGATGCCACGGCCCTTCGCCGTCACGCGTGGCGCCGGATCGTTCGCCTCGTCGTACTCGATGCACACCGCGAAGTGCGTCGGATTGGTGACGACTGCGCTGGCTGCCGGCACGCGTGCGAGGGAGCGCGCGCGACGCACCACCTCATTGCGCAATTCGCGCTGACGTTGCTTGATGCGCGGGTCGCCCTCGCGCTCCTTGAATTCATCCTTGAGCTCACGCTTGGACATGCGCATCTGCCGCATGAAATCCCAGCGGGCAACGAGCCAATCGAGCAACGCGAAGCCCACGTAGAGAAGTGCGAGCAAGGAGAGCAACTCGCCGACAAGGGATACCGCTTCGGCCGCGATTCGCCGCGGCGCACGATGCGCGAGACCGAGTACCTCAGCAAACCGGTGATGCAGCCAAAACCCCAAGAGCGCACCACTTGCAGCGAGCTTTAAGAGCGAGCGACCGAGATCGAGCAGGGCGCGCAACGAAAAGAGGCGTTTGAGTCCTTGGGCCGGGTTGAGTCGGCTGAAATCCGGCTTCAGCGGTTCTGCGCTAAGCACTCCGCGCGCCTGGATACCAGCTCCCACAAGGGCCGCGATCAGAAACAGGAAGATCAGGGGGGCTGCCAACGCGAGTGCATCGGCACCGAGCGACATGATGCGTGCACCGAAGGGCGGAGCCTCAATGCCCAGTCGCAGCCCCCCGACAGTCAACCGTGCCGCGGCAGCCAGCGTGCGCTCACCCAGCGCATAGGTGCCGCCGGCTGCTGCCGCCAGCACCAGCGCGAAGGTCGTGTCCTGGCTGCGGACAAATGAACCGCGCTCTCGGGCCCGCTCCAACTTGTGCGGGGAGGGCTGCTCGCTCTTGTCGAGTTCTTCCTGATTCGCCATGGTCAGCGCACGACAAAGTATTCGAACAAGTGCAGGGCAGAACCCTCGGAAGTCCATCCGCGACAGGTCAGCGAGAGGATCGTGACAGCCACGAGCGCCTTCACCGGGGTCGCAAGCACCAACACGTTGATCTGCGGCATAGAGCGCGACGTCACTGCCACCCCGACGTCGATGAGCCAGAGCGCCATCATGACCGGAGCGGCAAGTGCGAGACCGTAGACGAAAATCTGCGACGCGCGCGCTGCCAACTCAGGAAGGGCGCTGTCGGGCAGGAAGCTGCCCGCCGGCACCCACTCGTACGACATCGCGAGGGCGCGAAGTAGATCGAGGTGGGTACCTGAAAAGAAGAACAAGGCCAGCGCAGTCGTCGTGAAAATCTGCGACAGCGTACTTCCTGACGCCTTGGTGACCGGGTCAATGACCGAGGCCAACGCCAATCCAGACTGCACGTCCACCGCGCGTCCCGCAAGCGCGAAGGCTGCGAAGCTCGCATGAACCCCCAAGGCGAGTACCCCTCCGACAAGCATTTCAGATACGCACACCGTGAGCAGGCGGGATTCCGACATCCCAGTCAGCGCCGGCTCTAGCGCTGTCGAGAAGACGAAGGCCAATGCCAAGACGACCACAGCCCGCACCGGCATGGGTACCCTGAAGCTGCCCAGTACGGGACTGGTGGCGAACACGGGAGTCAAGCGCGAGGCCGCTATAAGCGTAGCGGCGCCGGTGGACAACAGACTGGAAATCGGCATGCCGGGTACTTCTAATACTTGTTTTCGGATCAGCCGATCAGGGGGATCGAAGAAATGACATCAGTCGCGAACATTGCAAGCCGCCGCAGCATCCACGGCGCAAGCAGCATGAGGGCGATGCCTGCGACAACCAACTTCGGAACGAAGGAGACCGAGGCGTCCTGGATCTGAGTCGCGACCTGGACGATATTGACCAACAGCCCGACCACAAGCACGACGAATAAAATCGGAAGCGACACCATCAGGCCGGTGCGCAGCGTAGAAGATAGTAGATCGACGGGGGAGGCAATGGAGTGCACGTAGAGTGGAATGCTTCGAAGCGAATTTTTACACTGTGTAATGCTACCGGAAATCGATGCCCCTCGGATTGTCCATATTTGCCGAATTGTGCGTTTTGTCGCAGGCTGCTCTGCAGCTCCCGCACGGGTAGCGATCTAGCCCTGCCGGGCTGTCCCCGGCGCCGCAACGCAGCACGTTCATGGCGACTGGGAGCGAAAGACGAAGGTAACGTGCTAGAACGGCTCAAGTCCGTTCGCTCCATGGTAGGCGCCTTCAGTGGGTTGCTCGGCGTAGAACGACGATGAAGTCGGATCTTCTGCTACCGTTGCCGTCGATCGGCAGGTGTTACAAGTCAGGCATGGTGTCTGCGGACTAAGTTGCAATCGGGAATGTGGATTATGTTGATTGACATCTCCTTCAGTGATGCGTAGTGATTTCGCCGTAACAAAAGCACCCTCGCGTTCTGGCGGTAACAATGACGGTATGCGACGGGTTGTACTTTCTTGTTCTTATGGGGGGCGGGGGCTTGGCAGCTCGGTTGATGATAGAGTGGGAATAACTTCGTTCCCGCGCGCGCGGCGCCAATGAGGAAAAACAGTGGGGCAGGGGCCGGCCAGCTGGTGCTGGCGGGCTTTGAACCACCATCCGAGCGGGTGCCGCGCGACGACTTGTTCTTCGCACTCCAGCCATCATCGGATGTCATCCCGGCGATCATGGAGGCTGCGCAGCTACTCCATAGCGAGTATCGACTCTCAGGCCGGATGCAGCGGGTTGATCGGCTACACGTTTCGCTGTGGGGTGTAAGGATCCCGGCGGATCAATCCGAGGTGCTCGCCAACACCGCGACGCGTGTTGCTGCTCAGATCCGCCGAAATGCTGTTGCCCTTGGCCTTGAACGCGCATTGAGTTTCGCCGGGCGCAAACCACCCGGCGACGCTGTGCCCGTCGTATTGAGGGGCGAAGGTGGTAATACCGGCGCTGCGAACCTGGGCACCGAGCTCGCGGCAGCAATGCGGGTCCCCGGTGGTGCTGTCGCTACGCCCCATCTGACGCTTGCGTACGACGCGCAGGTCGTACCTGAGCACGCTATTGAGCCGATCTGCTGGACCGCGCGCGAGTTTGTGCTGATTCGCAACCGGGTGCTGTCCGGGCGCCCCTACGAAATTCTCGGTCGATGGCCGCTCTGCGGCTGACGACTGGCTCTGGGAGACTTCGATGGCCATTCCCGGCTTCTTCCTGCGCCTGCTGCCTGGCGCGCTGCTGCGCTTCGCTGAACGGCTGCGCTTCCCGCAGCTCTTTCTTTTGACGCTGGCGCTGTTCGTTTTCGATCTGCTGATCCCGGACTTCATTCCTTTCGTCGATGAGTTGCTGCTGGCGCTGGGAACGCTGCTGCTCGGGTCCATACGCAAGCGGAGGGAACCGGACGCGCCGACAACAGAACGATGAATCAAGACGCTTTGTTTGACGCCGCGGATGAAGCCTTCATGCGCGAGGCGCTCGCGCTTGCGCGACAGGCAGCGGACGCGGGTGAAGTGCCGGTTGGTGCTCTGGTCGTGCTGGACGGGCGCGTCGTCGGCCGCGGCTTCAATCAGCCCATCCTCGCCAACGATCCGACCGCGCACGCTGAGGTGATGGCGCTGCGCGACGCCGGGCAGGTGCTTCAGAACTACCGCATGCCGGGCACGACGCTGTATGTGACCCTGGAGCCGTGCGTGATGTGCACCGGTGCGATCTTTCACGCGCGCGTTGAACGCATCGTATTTGGTGCAACAGATCCGAAGACCGGCGTGGCTGGAAGCGTGATGGATCTTTATGCTCAGACGCAGCTGAACCACCATGCCGGCATTCGCGGTGGCTTGCTGGCCAGCGAATGCGGTGCGATGCTTTCGGCCTTCTTCGCGGCGCGCCGCAAGCGCCGCGATACCAACTGAGGCTCCGCCTGCTATGGCCTGTTTCGGTTTTTTTGCGCCCTCGGGCTTCAGTCGTGATACGCAGGCCGTTGAGCGCGCGGCCGAGCGCTTGCGCGGCCTTGGCCACACCGTCGTGCTCGACGAGTCGCTACTGTGCTGTGACACCCGCTTTGCGGGCGACGACGACACTCGGTTGGCGGCGATAGAACGCATCGCGGCAGACTCTCGGGTCGACGTCGCTGTTGCGCTACGCGGCGGCTATGGGCTGACCCGCTTGCTCGATCGCATCGATTTCGCGCGCTTGGCCGGCAGCGGCAAGGTGTGGGTTGGCCACAGTGACTTCACGGTATTTCAATGTGGTTTGCTGTCTGCTGGTGGCGTTAGCCTGCACGGGCCGATGGTGGTATCCGATTTTGGGGCGGAATCAGTGAGTGATTTCACCCTTGAACACTTTGGTCGGATGCTCGAAACCGGACATGACGGGCTGCGGATCGACGTGGCACAGGGGTGGTGTGGTGCGCTTGAGGGTCCCCTTTGGGGCGGCAACCTGAGCATGCTGGCGCATCTGGTCGGCACGCCGTGGATGCCCGTGGTTGATGGTGGCATCCTCTACCTTGAAGACGTGGCCGAGCCGCCGTTCCGGATCGAACGCATGCTGCATCAACTCCATTTTGCCGGCGTACTCGACCGTCAGCGTGCGCTGCTGCTTGGCGACTTCGGTGGCTACCGTCCCGGCGCTACCGATAACGGCTTTGATTTCGATGCGATGGTGCGTTACCTGCGTGAGCGATTCGATGTGCCGATATTGACCGGCCTGCCTTTCGGCCATGTCGCGGACAAGTTGTCGCTACCGTTTGGTGGGATCGCGGCGCTGGAAAGTGATGAGGGCGGTTGGTCCCTCGATTACCGGCTTGAAGGAGTAACGACGTCATGAACGAGCGGGCCTTTTCGGTACGCCGCGCAGATTGGTCCAGCGAGCAACACTTGCTGAGGGCCGTTCGCACGACGGTCTTCGTTGAGGAGCAGCACGTGCCTGCCGAAATTGAGTGGGATGAGATAGATCCGCTTTGCGTGCATGCACTGGCGTTTGATAGCGCGGGAGCCCCGATCGGCACTGCGCGGCTTCTTCCGGACGGCCATATCGGCCGCGTCGCGGTACTCGCGCAGTGGCGTGGCTACGGTGTCGGACTGGCTCTGATGCGCTGGATGATCGACGCGGCGCGCGAGGCCGGGCATGCATATGTTGCGCTGAACTCGCAGCAGAGCGCAGCGGGTTTCTATGAGCGGCTCGGATTCCAGATCGATGGCGATGGATTCTGGGAGGCGGGGATTCCGCACGTCCCGATGAGCTTGGCGCTGGCCGCGCGCTAGATCAGCACGCGTTCGATCAATTGAGGCTCCCCGGCATGCGGTAACGCAACGACGGACTGGCTTCGGGTACCGTATCCGGGCGCGGCAATCCGGATAGCCGACAGCCAACGCTCCCAGTCCAGCGGTACGCCAGTGTTCGGCAGCGAGTCGTCGGGTGCGAGACGGTCGTCCGAAAGCAGCGTGAACAGGTCCTCGGGATCGGCGCGTCGCTCGACCGCTTCGGCGAGTGCATTTGAGCCTCGGATCACTTTGGGCCAGGGTGTGTCGAGGCTGGCATTGGATAGCGCGTGGATGCCGGGCGCGACGCGCTCCGCGCACGCCTGCTCACTGTTGAAGTGCCAAAGCGTTTCGCGGTCACCCACGAGCAGATTGAAGCCATTGTATTGGTGGGCAGTGCGCTCGATATCAAGCAGGAAAGCGTCGATGCACCGCGCCCGTAAGGCGGCTGTGACGATCTCGCCTCGGCTGCGCGCATCGCTTCGCTGCCGCGAGGGCGCACGGATGTTCGTCAGCGCGGCGAAGCGGCCGTTTCGTGTGACGCCCATCCAGGTTCCGCCAGCGCGCAAATCCCTGCCAGCGTAGATCCGAGGTTCATCGAGCCACCAATGCGCGGCCTGTGTCGGGCGATCATGAAACTCGTCGCGGTTTGCTGCGACCAGAAGCGGAAAGTCGGGGTGCGTTTGCCAGGCCAGGAGAATCAGGCACACGTTGGTGCTTCCAGTGGCACGAAGTGCTCCACATGCATTGCACCGCCGACGATGAATTCAGCAAGGCCACCGTTCGCGACAGCGTGCTCGCGTGCTGCCAGGAGCGCGGGGGCTGAGGTCACGTCTTCGTAGACCTCCATCCAGGTATCGGGATCGTCGGCACGGCGCATCAGACGGGCATGCCGCGCATGCGGGGCGAGCGAGGCGAGCAGTGCGTGCGCCAGCACCGACGCCGTGTCGTCGGCGCCAGGCTGGATCCGGTAGTAGATGTAGAGGTGGCTCACAGCGTTTTGGGGCTTGAGCTTGGTGCGCTTGTTACGAGACCGTGTAGGGCAGGGGCTCGAACTTCAGCAGCGGGCCGCTCGGCGTGGCGTGATGCACCTCGTTGGCCTCGCGGCTTGAAAGCTGCAATACCGCCAGTACTTCATAGCCGGCGTCCGGCGCGGGCGTCGCGGTGACGATCTTGCCGCAGGACTGTTCGCCAAAATCTGGCGCGAAAAGATCGTCTCCGGCGCGCGGCGGCTCAACGCTTGCCACCTGCGCGCGGAACATGCGCTTCTTCAGCTTGCCGAGATACTGCGTTCGCGCAACGATCTCCTGGCCGGGGTAGCAGCCCTTCTGAAAACTGACGCCGCCAATCAGCTCGAAGTTGAGCATCTGGGCGACGAATTCGTCCTGGGTTGCCTGCGTGACCACCGGGACGCCGGCGCGGATGTCCAGCCAACGCCAGGCTGCTGTGCCAGCGGGGCTTGCTCCGGCGCCGACGAACTTCTTCCACAGATCACCGGCCTGTGCGACGGGGCAGTGGATCTCAACGCGAGCAGCGTCGATGCGTATCACCTGGATTCCGCCCTGGGAAACGCTCATCGCTTCCGGCGGCAGCGTCAGCCCAGCCGCGTCCAGGGTCGTGGCGACCGCCGGACCGGCGAGGCCGATCGCCGCGTATTCGGGTGTCACATCGGTCAGCCGCACCTTGGAGCGCAGGACGTACATGCTGAGCTTCTTGTGCATTGCCGCGAGCAGATCGGCCGACAGTTGCAACAGGAAGTCTGAGCCGTCCCGCCATACCAGGAAGCTGGCCAGCATCCGCCCCTTGGGGCTGTTGAAACTGTTCCAGTGGGCGCGATGCAGTTCGAGCTTCTTGATGTCGTTCGACATCAAATTGTGCAAGAAGGCAGAAGCGTCTTCGCCAGAGGCGCGCAAGGTCCCCAAATGCGTGAGCGGCACCACCACGGTACCGCTTGCGGCACGCGCAACCTCCGATCGCGGGTCGTCCGAAAAGGAAACCGTGCCGGGTGCGTCTTCCGCAAAGCGGGCCCCAATCTGGTCGAGGTGCAGCAGCCAAGGTGATTGCATGGAGTGATCGATCCTCGTTTCGGGATTCAGGTAAAGCGGATGTGGGGCTATTATACGAGCCCACAAGAGGCGCCCCGCGGGGCGCCTTTGCGTATTCGGCCCTTAATCCGCCACGCGGTTCCCTTGATGCGCCTTTTCTTCCGTCGTTTGTTGCTTGCTGTCACGTTCCTCGGCCTGATCTTCGCGCTGGTGCTGGCGTGGCGGGTCAATACGCCGCTTGCGCTGCGTTCCTCGCCGTTGGAGATCGAGATCGAGCAGGGCAGTTCGATGCGCCAGGTGGCGCGTCAGGTCGCCGCGTCCGGGGTGGATATCAATCCATGGCTGTTCGAAGCCCTGGCTCGTGCAAGCGGCCATGCGTCGCGAGTGAAGGCAGGGAGCTACGAGATCCTGGAGGGCGTGACACCGTGGACCCTATTGCAGAAACTGGTCCGCGGTGACGCGTCTCAAGGCGAGTTCGTACTCGTCGATGGTTGGACCTTCCGCCGATTGCGCGAAGAGCTGGCTCGCCTGCCTGGGCTCAAAGCCGATACGGCGAATCTGAGTGACCAGGAGGTGCTTGCGCGCCTGGGTGTCAGCGCCAGCAACGCCGAAGGTTTGTTCATGCCGGACACGTACTTTTACGCCAAGGGCGGCAGCGATCTTGCGCTGCTCGCGCGTGCCCAGCGCGCAATGGCCCGCCATCTCGATGGTGCATGGTCGAAGCGGGATCCGGATCTGCCTGTCAGCTCGCCTTACGAGGCGCTGATCATGGCCTCGCTGATCGAAAAGGAAACCGGTATCGCGGAGGACCGGCCACGCATCGCGTCGGTTTTCTACAATCGTTTGCGGATCGGTATGCCGTTGCAGACCGATCCCACGGTGATCTATGGTCTCGGCCCTAATTTCGACGGCAACCTGCGCAAGGCCGATCTGCAGGCCGATACGCCGTACAACACCTACACCCGTCGCGGCTTGCCGCCAACACCGATTGCGATGCCGAGCGAGGCAGCGCTGGCTGCGGCCTTGCACCCGCCGCGCACGCCCTACCTGTATTTCGTGGCACGTGGCGATGGGTCGAGTGAATTCTCCCGTACCTTGGACGAACACAATCGCGCCGTCGCGCGCTATCAGAAACGCAAGGGCAACAACCGATGAGCGGACGCTTCATCACCTTTGAAGGGATAGACGGTGCCGGCAAGAGCACCCAGATCGCAGCCGCGGTGGCATTGATCGCTGGCCGAGGCCTTCAGGTCGTGCAGACGCGGGAGCCTGGCGGTACTCCGTTGGCCGAAAAACTGCGTGAACTGGCGTTGCATGAACCGATGCATCTTGAGACCGAGGCGCTGGTGATGTTCGCTGCGAGGCGGGAACATCTGGCCGCGAAGATCGAGCCGGCGCTGTCTGCCGGGCAGTGGGTCGTCTGCGATCGCTTCTCGGACGCGACGTACGCCTACCAAGTGGGCGGGCGTGGCCTCGCCGCGGACAAGTTTGCCGTGCTTGAGCAATGGGTCCATCCACATCGCCAGCCGGATCTGACTTTCCTGTTTGATCTGGATCCCGCGATCGCCGCCGCGCGTATGGCGGCAAGCCGCAGCGAAGGCGACCGCTTCGAACGCGAGCAAGCCGACTTCTTTGCGCGTGTGCGTGCCGCCTACTTGGCGCGCGCTCGTGACTGTGCCACGCGCTTTCATGTGCTGGATGCCACCCGGACGCCGGATGACATTCAGCGAGAGGTGGAAGAGGTGATCCGGGAGCGCTTCTTCGCATGATTCTTCCCTGGCATCAAACGCTGTGGACACGTCTGGCCGCCGCGGGCGAACGCGGGCACCATGCCTTGTTGCTGGCCGGCCCCCCAGGTGGCGGCAAGCGCCAGTTCGCCGATGCGGTCGCCGCTGCGAGGCTGTGCGATCGGCCTGGTGCAGAGGGATACGCCTGCGGTGAGTGTGAGGCCTGCACCTGGCGCGCAGCGGGTACCCACCCGGATCTGTTCCGGCTTGTGCCGGAGGCGGACGAGGCCGCGGACGACGTCAGCGAGGCTGACAAGGAAAGTGCCAAGTCACGCCAGATCAAGGTGGAGCAGATCCGGCAACTCCAGGATTCGCTCACCCGCAAGGGTCATCGTGGCGATCGCCGCGTGGTGCTGGTGGACCCTGCGGAGGCCATGAACGCCGTGACCGCAAACGGGCTCCTCAAGTTGCTCGAAGAGCCGCCGGTTGGCGTGCTGTTCCTTCTGATCACGCGCGCGCCGGATCGGCTGCTCCCGACCATTCGCAGCCGCGCGCAACGTTGGGATTTCCCAGCCCCGGATGCCGCTCAGGCGTCGGCCTGGCTGGCCGAGCAGGGGGTCAAGGATTCGGCGACCTGGCTCGGCTTTGCTGGCGGTATGCCGGTTGCAGCCGAGGAGCTTTCGTCCGGCCCGCTGGCGGCCTGTCGCGCTCGCTTCGTCAAGGACATCACGACCCTGCCACAACGCGACCCCGTCGAACTTGCCGGCACATGGGATACCTGGCTGCGAAGCAAGGATGCTCAGGCGGCCGCATTCGACATGCCGCGCCTGGCCGACTGGTTGTTGCGCTGGTATGCCGACCTTGCTGCAGCAGCCAGCGGTGCGCCGCTTCGGTATTTCACCGATGCAGAATCCGCTTTGCGTGGGCTGACGCGCGGCTGGAACGCCGAAGAAGCGCTCGGTTGCTACAATGACGGATTGAACCTGCGCCGCGTGGCGGCGCACCCGCTCAACGCACGCTTGCTGCTCGAAGATACCCTGCTGCGATACTGTCGCCGCCTCGCTACCGGGAGACCCGCATGAGTACGCCCCAGCCCTCGACCATTGCGCGTCCAGCGGTGCTGTCGCTCAGCATCAACTCCAAGTCCGCACTGTTCGCGGCGTACATGCCTTTCATCCGCAACGGTGGCTTGTTCATCCCGACCAACAAGACCTATGGTCTGGGCGACGAGGTCTTCATGCTGCTGCAGTTGATGGACGATCCGGCCAAGCTGCCGGTCAAAGGCAAGGTCGTCTGGTGTACGCCGCCCAACGCTCAGGCCGGTCGTACCCAGGGCGTCGGCGTGCAGTTCACCGAAGACGAGAGCGGCTCCACCGTTCGCGCCAAGATCGAGCAAGTGCTCGGCGCGCATATCGGCTCGAATCGCCCCACCCACACCATCTGATTTGGCGTTCGCGCCGCGTCGTGCCACCCCGATCGTTTATCGCGTCGGCGGGCCGTCGCGTGCTTCTCGTAGCGCGCCTGGATAGCCATGTTTGTAGATTCACACTGTCACATCGATTTCTCTGATCTGGTCGACCTTGGCGAGAAGTTGTTCGCCGATATGCATCAGGCGGGCGTCACGCACGCGCTTTGTGCTGGCGTCAGCATCGAGCGCCTCCCGGGGGTACTCGCGATTGCGGAGGCGCGCCCCAACGTGTTCTGCTCCGTGGGCGTGCACCCGGAACACACCGAGGGTGAGGATCCGGATGCCGCGCGTCTGCAGGCACTCGCAGCGCACCCGAAGGTAGTGGCGATTGGCGAGACCGGGCTCGACTACTACTGGCACAAGGACAAGCCGGAATGGCAGCGCGAGCGTTTTCGCCAACATATCCGCGCAGCCCGCGCCTGTGGCAGGCCGCTGATCGTGCATACGCGCGATGCGGCGGACGACACCTTGCGGTTGATGCGCGAAGAGGGCGCCGATGCATGTGGCGGCGTGATGCACTGCTTTACGGAGTCTTGGGATGTCGCCGCCGGCGCGATGGAGCTGGGCTTCTACATTTCCTTTTCCGGCATCGTTACCTTCAAGAACGCTGCGCAGATCAAGGATGTTGCGACACGCATGCCGCTCGACCGCATGTTGATCGAGACCGATTCGCCGTATCTGGCGCCGGTTCCGTATCGAGGCAAACTCAACCAGCCGGCCTACGTGCCGCATGTCGCACACGAGATCGCGCGGCTGCGGGGTATCGCCGTCGATGAGGTCGCGGCGGCAACGACCGACAACTTCTTCCGCCTGTTCGCGGCGGCTGGCCGCTGATGAGGTTCGTCTCGGCGCTGCTGTTGGCGCTCACGGTGGCCGGTCCGGCGCTGGCGACCAGTCTTGATGCCGCACGTACCGGTGCCGAAATGGGGCGTGTGTCGGTGGTACGGGACTATCTCGACGAAGGCGGCGCCGTTGATGCCCTCGATTTCCGCGGCAGCACGCTCCTGATTCAGGCTGCAAGGACGGGCCAGACCGAGGTGGTGGCGCTGCTGCTCGCGCGTGGCGCAAACCCGGCCGTGCGCAGCGGTGCCGGTGAGAGCGCAATTTCACTCGCGGCGATGAACGGCCATCTCGACACTGTGGAGGCCTTCATCACCGCCAAAGCGCCGCTGGAAGTGCCGAATGCCTGGTCGCCGCTCCACTACGCGGCGTACATGGGGCATGAGGCCATCGTCAAGCGGTTGCTCGGGGCCGGAGCG
Source organism: Niveibacterium sp. COAC-50 (assembly GCF_013184235.1). Taxonomy (NCBI): domain Bacteria; kingdom Pseudomonadati; phylum Pseudomonadota; class Betaproteobacteria; order Rhodocyclales; family Rhodocyclaceae; genus Niveibacterium; species Niveibacterium sp. COAC-50. The sequence continues at coordinate 1,609,769 of NZ_JABCJM010000001.1, read as the reverse complement.
CAAGTCGATGCGCGCGCCGACAACGGCGCGACGGCGCTGATGCTGGCGGCGCGTGGTGGTTATCTCGCGATCGTCGAGCAGCTGCTCGACGCGGGTGCCGATATACGCCTGCGTAGCGACCGCGGTCTCACCGCACTAGGCTGGGCATTGGCCAACGATCGCGCCGAGGTCGCGTCCTGTCTGCGCCGCGCGGGCGCGGTCGACTAGCACCCGCTGTCACCGATTCTTAGCCGGCGCTGCTTCAAGTGCGTCGCACTGGGCGTGGCGCTGGGCTTCGGGAACCGACGCCACTGCGGCGAAGCCACCGCCTGGCGTGCGGAAGTTCGTCGTTTGCCCACGATAGAGACGGGCGGCGAAGAGTTGAACCTGCCCGCAGTAGGCGTAAGCGCGCAAATCGCTCTTGAGCTCGATTGAACTGCCGTCAACCCGCTTGACGCGCGACGAGGGTGAGACGATGCGTTGCGCTACGTAGTCGCCCGCCAGGATCTCGTCGAACACCCGTCGTGTCAGTTTGTCGCCGCGATAGGCGGCCTTGCTTCCGAAGCCGCTTGCGGGTTTGAAGAACCACTCGCGTCGCGTTTGCCACAGGGTATCGGCTTCGGCGCGTTCAACCCTGCGCGTGGGTGGTACCACTTGCTCACACAAGGCGATGTCGCTTGCGGCAACGCCTATCGACGCAAGGAAGTCAGTGTCGGAGAGCAATGCCAAATGCCGCTTGTCTGCGTACAGCGCATGGGCGCGTGGGTGGGGTGTGATGACCGCGAGGTCGCCCAGCCACGCCTGGCGCAACGCGGCGCTCTCGGGTTGGTCGAAAGCGAAGTCGGTGCTGCGGTTGTAGACCAGATCGATGCCGTCGTCGCCCAGGTATAGCCGACCGTCGCGAACCCGCAGTTCGGCCGGGTCGCAGATGCTGGTGCGAATCCCCGCGCGCTCGAAGAGGCGCTGGAAGAGCAGGAATTCCGGCAGAAGGTATTGCGACGCCGGCGCCGCGTCCACGATCGCGATGTGGGCCAGCGGCTCATCTCCGCGCGCCAGCTGCCATTCCTTGCGGAACATGTGCAGGAACTCGGTCGCGACGTCGGCACCGGATTCAAGCTTTCCGCCGTCCCCCCGCACCGCGTTGCAGCAGGCGAACTGGGCCCGTGCGAGTGCTGCGTTGAGCAGCCCGCCGCCCGCGTTGGTGTTGATTTCAATCAGGCGGGGGCCCTCGTCACCGAGATGGAAGTCGTAACCCATGAAGACGCTGCGCGCAGCGCTTTCGGTGACCGCGCTGGCAGGCGCGTCGGCCAGCACGCGGGACTGCCATCCGGGCAGGGCAACGATGCGTTCGTGCGCGGCCACAAAGGCTCGCATCGTTGCGAGATCACGCTCGCCGACAAAGACGGTGGTGTCAGAGAAAAGGTTGGGGCGCGCGTCCTCGACCATCGCTAGCAACGCGCCATCCTGCGGGTCGCCACAAAGCTCACGCTGCAGCTGGCTGCGATTCAGGGTCACGCACGCACAGCGCTGATTGAGCCAGGACGCGATCGACGCGCTGTTGGAGCGCTGGGCGTGGGGGGTGGGCACGTTGTGGGCTCCCGAGTGGTGTCACCACCGAGTATCGGGGCTGACCACCCGGAGTCAAGCCCTCAAGCAATCAAAAGCGGCTGAAATCCGGCTTGCGTTTTTCGACGAATGCCGCAAAGGCTTCCTTGGCCTCGTCCGACTGCAGGAGTTCCCGGAACATCGCGCCCTCGGCTGCGATTGCTCGCAGCGCTGCATCGGCCGCCGCGCTGCGAATCAGGGCCCGTGTGCCTTGCAGGGCCCGTGGCGGTTTGCTCGCGAGACGTTTCGCCCAGTCGAGCGCGTGCGCGAACACATCTGCATTTGGCAGTACGAGATTGACGAGGCCCGCTGCCGCGGCGCGCTCCGCGCTGACCGGTTCGCCCAGCAGCAGCCATTCATTCGCGCGGGCTTGCCCTACGCGCTGGGCAAGCAACAGGCTGGAGCCGCCCTCGGCGCACAGGCCGAGGTTGACGAAGGGCATCGCGAAGCTCGTCTGCTCGCCACAAGCGACCAGGTCGCAGTGCAGCAGCAAGGTTGTGCCGATACCAACTGCCGGCCCGCATACGGCGGCGACCAAGGGCTTGCGCAACTCGGTAAGCAGGCTGAGCAAGCGCATCACGGGCGCCTGGTCGTCCGATGGCGGATTGGCGAGAAAGTCGACGATGTCGTTGCCGGCGCTGAAGGCATGCTCGCTACCGGTGATCAGCATCGCGCGAATATTGGTGTCCGCCTCGGCGTCCTGGAACGCGGTGATCAGGGCCTCATACATCTCTGCGGTCAGCGCATTCTTCTTCTCCGGCCGGTTGAACCGGATGATCCGCACGCGCTCCAGTGTCTCGGTTGCAATCAGTGGGTTGTGTGACACGCCTGCCTCTCCATCGTCCCTTTGTCCATACGGTACGGTATCTTGAAAAGGCCGGGTGCGCCAAGCTGCTTTGGCTTTTGCCTTGATGCGCACCGTTGGCAGCTGAAGGCGCTTCTGCGATCCTTGCTGCTTTTCGTGCTCGATTGTTCCCATGAAGGTATTCGGATTCGCCGGCTACTCTGGCTCCGGCAAGACAACACTGATCGAGCGCCTGATCCCCTTGATGCGCGCGCGCGGCCTGCGGGTTTCCCTGATCAAGCACACCCACCACGGTTTTGATATCGATAAGCCGGGCAAGGACTCGTTCCGCTTTCGCGAAGCAGGCGCCACCGAGGTGCTGCTTGCTGGTGGGCAGCGCTGGGCGCTGATGCACGAACTGCGCGACGAACCGGAACCCACGCTGGAAGGTCAGTTGGCTCGGCTTGCTGCCGTCGATCTCGTTCTTGTGGAAGGCTTCCGTACCACGCCGATTCCGAAGATCGAGATCCATCGCCCGGCTGCGGGTCACCCGTTGCTGCACGACAAATTCCCGAACATCGTGGCGATTGCGTCGGATACCCCGCTCGACGTGCAGTTGCCGCAACTTGATCTCAACGATCCGGGTCAAATCGCCATGTTCATTCTCAAATCGGTCGATCTCGCATGAAGGCGCCTTTGTTGACCTTCGAAGAAGCGCTGGGCCAGTTGTTGGCATCGGCGCGCCCGGTGCCCGAGCACGAGTCGGTCTGCCTGCTGGATGCAACCGGCCGCGTGCTTGCCAGCGATCTGGTGTCGAGCATTGCGGTGCCACCGCACGACAACTCCGCCATGGATGGCTACGCCGTGCGCTGTGTCGATGTCAAGCAGCCGGGCGTTCGCCTGCCGGTGAGCCAGCGTGTCCCGGCCGGCGCGAGCCCGGCGCCTCTGGCCGCCGGCAGCGCGGCGCGGATCTTCACGGGGGCGCCCATTCCCTCCGGGGCGGATGCCGTCGTGATGCAGGAGCGTTGCCACGCCGATACCGACGGCGTGGCGATCGATGAACTGCCACGCCTGGGGCAGAACATACGACGGCGCGGCGAGGATATTGAGGTCGGTGCGTCCGCACTGAGTGCGGGGGTGCGACTCAATGCCGCGCGGATTGGACTTGCGGCGTCGATCGGCGTGCCTCAGCTGAACGTGCTGCGCCACCTTCGCGTTGCGGTGTTCTTCACTGGCGATGAACTGCGCGAGCCCGGCGAAGCACTTGGGCCCGGCGCAATCTTCAACTCCAACCGCTACATGGTGCGCAGTCTGCTCGCCATGCTCGGCTGCGAAGTCACCGACCTGGGCATCGTGCGCGACGACCTGACCGCAACCCGGGACGCGCTGCGCCGCGCCGCGGCCGCGCACGATGTGGTGCTGACCTGCGGCGGCGTGTCGGTTGGCGAAGAGGATCATGTGAAGGCGGCAGTCGAGGCAGAAGGCGCGCTGTCCCTTTGGAAAATCGCGATCAAGCCGGGCAAGCCGCTCGCATTTGGTCGCGTTGGCGAGGCCGACTTCATTGGGCTGCCCGGCAATCCGGTGTCCGCCTTTGTGACTTTCGTGATGTTGGTTCAGCCATTCTTGTGCCGTCGTATGGGTCTGCGTGATGTCGGTCCAGTGCGCCGTGAGGTGCCGACTACATTCGATTGGCCACGTGCAGAGAGCCGGCGCGAATTCGTGCGCGTGCAATTGGATGCCGACGGGCGAGCCGTGCTGCATCCGCGCCAGGGCTCCGGCGTTCTGAGTTCCTGCGCTTGGGCCGATGGTCTGCTGGACGTCGCGCCGGATCGCACCTTTGCCGCCGGGGAGCTTTTGCCCTATATCAGCCTGCGGGAGGCTAACTAGATCATGGCAGTCCAGGTTCTCTTCTTTGCGTCGTTGCGTGAGGCCGTTGGCATGACGTCACTGAGCTGCGAGCTTTCGCCATCAGTCGCAAGCGTCGGGGCCTTGCGTGAGTCGCTTGCCGCGCGGGGCGGTGACTGGCTTGCCCTGGCACCGGGCCGGGCAGTGCGGGCGGCGGTCAACCAGGACATGGTGGATGCTGCCCATCCGTTGCGGGACGGGGACGAAGTGGCTTTCTTCCCGCCGGTAACCGGTGGCTGAGTTCGCGACATGAGCGTTTCGGTTCAAACACAGGATTTTGACGTCGGCATCGAATCCTCGGCGCTCACATCGGGCCGGTCCGATTGCGGCGCACTGGCCAGTTTTGTTGGCCTGGTGCGTGGTGCCTCCGACGGCGTGCTTGCGATGACGCTTGAGCACTATCCGGGCATGACCGAGCGTGCACTGACGGCGATTGAAACCGAGGCGCGCAGCCGCTGGAAGCTCGGTGAAGTCCGGATCATCCACCGGATCGGCCGGCTCTTGCCGGGCGAGCGGATCGTGTTCGTCGGCGTCACCGCCTCGCATCGCCATGTGGCCTTCGCCGCATGTGCGTTCATCATGGATTACCTGAAGACACGCGCGCCCTTCTGGAAGAAGGAAGAGACGCCCGACGGCGCACGGTGGGTGGACGCACGTGAAGCCGACGATGAGTCGGCCGCGCGCTGGGAAAAGCCCTAATCAAGCTTCAACGAGTGATCAGGAGCTCTTCAGGCTTGCACGGGTTTGCCGTAAACTGGGGCTCTTCGATCAGTCCGTAACCATCACGTGACCCCAGCGGCCTCTTCAAACTCGACACACCGCTGGGCCGATCTCCAGACACAGTTCGAGCGCGTATGGGGTTTGCTGCTGCGCGAACCCCAAGAGGCCCACGACCTTGCCCTTGGGCTTGAGCGCGCCGGCCGCATGGCGGGCGATCCGCACAGCCTGCTACTCGCAGAACTTCTGCTGCTGACCATTCGTGCCCGCATGGCGCATGACCCGCAGGCGGTCGTCGTCGAGGCGCAACGCATCCGGGGACAATTGGCGGCTCAAGGAGACCTGCGTAACGCGCTGCGCTGCGTGGTGACCGAAGCCAACGCGCTGGCCGACCTCGAACGCCGCGCCGACGCGCTGGCACTGATCCGCGAATCGCTACCCGCTGCGCGCGAGCTGCTGGACGCGGCCGACCTCGGGCGGCTACTCAATTCCTGCGGCGCCATCGAGGTCGACGAAGGGCGTCATGTCGAAGCCGTGACCGCGTGGTACGAGGCGCTTGAGCTGTTGAATGGCGTTCCGCCTACGGCCGTGCTGGCCATGGTGATGCTCAACGTCGGTGTGATGTACGTGCGCTTCGGCAATTTCGCCGCGGCGGAGCCGCATCTGCGCGACGCCCTGAGTCTGGTCGAGGAGCAGTCGCTGCTCGGTATGACCAACATCTGCGCTGGCAACCTGGCCTACAACCTGATCCAGCTCGGGCGCGCGGACGAAGCATCGCGCTTCATGGAGGCGCTCGCGCCGCGTGTCGAGCGCGACTACGACCTGCGCGAATACGCCTTCTTCCAGATCGTGCGGGCTGAGGCAAAGTCAGCCATCGGCCAGCTTGATGGCGCGCGTGCTTGCCTCACCGAAGTGGCCGAATTGGGCGCGAGTGCGCTGGATCTGCAGAACGTGCTGTACCTGCGCATTGCCGACATGCGCTTGCTGCGCCGCGAGGAGCGACTCGATGAAGCGCGCAATGCACTGCTGCAAGCCGAAGCGGATCCGATGCATATCGACGATCCGATCTACGAACTCCAGCTGCTGCTTGAAGCCTCCGAGATCATGCATTGCTGTGGCGACGATCGTTCCGCATTCCGCTACGCCCGCCAGCATCACATGTACTCGATCGAGATGGATCGCGAGTTCCAGCGCGCCGATTTCATCTCGCTGCATACGCGCTACGAAGTGCGTAAGACGATCGTTGACCGCGACTTCGAGGTACGCCGCCGCGAAGAAGCCGAGCGAGCGCGGCTCGAAATTGAAGCGCTGAACGCGGCATTGGCGGCGCGCGTGCAAGAGATTGAACGCCTGCAAGGCGAACTGCGCGAGCAGGCGATCCGCGATCCGCTGACGGGCGTCTACAACCGTCGCTTTCTGCAAGAGCTTCTGCCGACGGAGATTGCCCGGTGTGTTCGGGAGGGCCGGCCACTGAGCCTGTGCCTGGTCGATGCGGATCACTTCAAGCAGATCAACGATCAACTTGGCCACGGCCATGGCGACATGGTGCTGTGCGCCCTGGCTGCGGCCCTGAGCACCCTGGCGGTTGATGGACTCGTTGTCGCGCGGTTTGGCGGCGAGGAGTTCTGCGTGGTGCTGCCGGACTGCGATGCGCTTGCCGCGGCGCGTCTGGTCGATGGACTTCGGCTCGCATTCAGCGCGCGATCACCCTTGCCGCAATTGGGCAGCGAGCTGCGCGTCAGTTTCTCGGGCGGCGTCGCGGCGCTGAGCGACTGGATTCATCAGCACCCCCGCGCGGTGGAATGCTGGATTGCGGCTGCAGACGAGGCCTTGTACAGCGCCAAGCAAAGTGGCCGCAACCGCATTGCGATCGCTGCAGAAAGGCTGCGATGCGACTGATGGACCGTGTGCAACCGCCTTTGCCGCGAGGTCTTGAACAGCTCGCCTCGATCGAAGGCGACTGGCGCACGATTGCCGAACACCTCTGGCGTGCGCGACTCGGATGGCCGCAGACAGTCAGGCGGCTGGCCTTGCCGATTCGCGAGCGCACTGTGCGGCGGGGGGCGGCGGTAGACACCGCGCGAATCGACCTCGTGCTGCTTGCGCTGGAACAGTTTGATCGGCAGGCCGTGCGGCAGCAGACCGCCTATGCGCAGAGCCTCGCAGGCGTCTTTGAAGCGGCCGGTGATTCCGCGTGGTTGACGCTGGCGCGGCTGCATGTGGCGCGTGACCTGCTGATGGCAGACGATGCCGCGGCCGAACCGGCCATGCGCGCATGGATTGATGGTTGTGGCCAGACGGCCGCATTGCAGGATCAGGCATGGGCGCAGTCCACGCTCGGTGGCTTGCTCGTCCGAAAAGGGCAGGAGGAGGATGGATTCCGCCTGCGCTACGGCAGCATTGAAACGCTACGAAGGGCCGAGCCCGCGCCGGAACTTGTGTTCGCATTGATGAATCTGGGCGTCACGCATTTGCGTTTTGGCAACTTGCGAAGCGCCGACGCACTGCTGTCCGAGGCGTGGGCTGCGGCGCAGCAACTCGCGATGCAGGAGCGCTACTACCTGGTCGCGAGCAACGTCGCCTCCGCAGCGATTGAGCTCGGTGCCCCGCAGCGTGCGCTCGATACGCTGACACCGCTGATCGACCTGAGCGACGCCGGCAACGACCGCTTGCATTACCAGCTGATGATGGCGGACGCGTTGCGTGCGCTGGGCCGCCTCGACGAATCCCGTAGTTGGCTCGATGCGGTGATTGCGACGATCGATACCGCGGCGCCTGGGCAGCTTCTGCCACAGACACGCCTCTCCAACCTCGCGCTGTTGCGCGCGGAGGGGCGGCTGGATGAGGCGCTCGCCGAACTGCGCCGGGCGGAGGCCGATCCGCCCGCGTTCCTGACTCACACGCATGCGCTGCATCTTTTCTCTGAGGCCGCCTCGCTGTTTGCGGATCGCGAGGAGTGGGATGCAGCCTATGAGTACGAGCGGCGTCATCGCGATCGATACGTCGCGTTGCAGAAAGTCGCCGCGAACGCTGAACGCTTGTCCTTGCAGGCGCGCTATGAGCTTTACCGCAACCAGGTTGAACGTGATTTCGAGCGCCGCAAGCGTGAAGCGGCCGAAAGTGCCCATGCCACCGTTCAGGCGCTCAACCACAGCCTTTCGCAGCGGCTCGATGAGATCCAGGCGCTCCAGGCTGCGCTGCAGGAACAGGTGATTACCGATCCGCTGACCGGCTTGTACAACCGACGCTTTCTCGCCGAGGTTTTGCCACGTGAGATTGAACGTGCATCGCGCGAGGGCCACCCAGTCGCGGTCGCCCTGATCGACCTCGATACCTTCAAGCGTGTGAATGACTTGCATGGGCACGCCGTTGGGGACGAAGTGCTGCGCCGCCTGGCCATGCTGCTGCGCGAAAACACGCGAGGCACGGACTACTGCTGCCGCTTTGGCGGCGAGGAGTTCTGTGTGTTGCTGACCGGGCTCGATGCGGAGGCGGCCGCGGTGCGGATCCGGGACATTCTCGAAGCGTTTTCGGAGCTGTCTTTCGAAGCGGCTGGCGGCGAACAGATCCTGGGGCTGAGCTACTCGGCGGGTATTGCTGCTTATCCGGCCCATTCAGCCGACGCCGAAACTGTTCTGGCGCTTGCTGATGCGGCCCTGCTGAGAGCAAAACGCGCCGGCAAGCGGCGCGTTTATCAGAGCGAACCGAGCCTAGACAGACCCGGCGAGCCGGCCTGATCCAGGCCGGTCTTCGGTCACTTGGCCTTGCGGGTGGCGGCCTGGGTCGTTGCCGAGAGGGCGTCCATCGACACTTTGGCGATTTGTTCGTACATGCCCCGCGCGGCGTCGAAGGCGTTTTGCGCAACCGCCATCGCATCGGCCGGGTTGAAGCCGGATCCCTTGAAGGCTTGCTGCATTGCTTCGCCGAGATCGGTGCCGCCGGTCAGTTGCTGTCCGACAATCTTGCCGAATTCGGCTTGTGCGTTGGCCGTCATGCCAGCGATCTCGCGCGTTACGCCAAGCATCCGTTCCGCCGTTTTCTGTGCCAGGCGCGAACGCACCTGAAGTGCTTCGGCGGGGTCGGTGACGCTGGTGGCATCCTTTGCGTTGGCAAGTCCGTCTTCGAACAGCTCACGTGCGAGGTTGACCTGCAACTCAATGATCTTGCGGGCATTCTCGAACGACATCTGCGCCATCTTGGCCGCGAGTTCGAGGTTGCGTTGATGGACTGCCTGCATACCTGCGTCTGTCTTGTTGCTCATGGTGTCTCCCCGTTTGGTTGGCGTCACTCTTTAACCATAGCAGTTTGATTGCTGCACTGCAAAATCTGGCGGCGGCCGGTTGATAGTCGTCAAGCGATGAATTGCGGTGGTTGAAATGTCGGCAAGCCCCCCCATTGTTCGCTTCAATGAAACAGGGAGGAATGCCACCATGCGTTTCGACAAGCTGACGACCAAATTCCAGTCCGCCCTTGCCGATGCACAGAGCATCGCAGTGGGTAACGACAATCCGACCATCGAGCCGCAACACCTGTTGCTGGCCTTGCTCAATCAGGACGACGGCAGCACGGTTTCGCTGCTGCAGCGTGCCGGCACCAACGTGCCGCCGCTCAAGCGTGCGCTGGAGCAATCGCTTGACCGTATCGCCAAACAGCAAGGGGCCGGCGGCGAAGTGCAGATCGGCCGCGATCTGGGCAACCTACTGAATCTCACCGACAAGGAGGCGCAGAAGCGCGGCGATCAGTTCATCGCCAGCGAGATGTTCCTGCTTGCGCTCACCGAGGATAAGGGTGAGGCGGGGCGCCTGGCCAAGGAGCACGGTCTACAGCGCAAGGCGCTTGAGACCGCGATTGAGGCGGTGCGCGGCGGCGCCAGTGTGGGCAGTGCGGATGCCGAGGCGCAGCGCGAATCGCTTAAGAAGTACTGCCTCGATCTGACCGAGCGGGCGCGCAGTGGCAAGCTCGACCCGGTGATCGGCCGCGACGACGAGATCCGCCGCGCGATCCAGATCCTGCAGCGGCGCACGAAGAACAACCCGGTGCTGATCGGCGAGCCCGGCGTGGGCAAGACGGCAATCGTGGAAGGCCTTGCGCAACGCATCGTGAATGACGAAGTGCCCGAAACCCTCAAGGGCAAGCGGGTGCTGTCGCTTGACATGGCTGCGCTGCTGGCGGGCGCCAAGTACCGCGGTGAGTTTGAAGAGCGCCTCAAGGCGGTGCTCAACGATATCGCGAAGGAAGAGGGCCGCATCATCGTCTTCATCGACGAGATCCATACGATGGTTGGCGCCGGGAAGGCTGAGGGTGCCATCGACGCCGGCAATATGCTGAAGCCCGCCTTGGCGCGTGGCGAACTGCACTGCATTGGCGCCACCACGCTGGATGAGTACCGCAAGTACATCGAGAAGGATGCCGCGCTGGAGCGGCGCTTCCAGAAGGTGTTGGTCGACGAGCCGACGGTGGAGTCCACCATTGCGATCCTGCGTGGTCTGCAGGAGAAGTACGAACTGCACCACGGTGTCGATATCACCGACCCTGCGATTGTTGCGGCCGCGGAGCTGAGCCACCGCTACATCACGGACCGCTTCCTGCCAGACAAAGCGATCGACCTGATCGACGAAGCCGCCGCACGGATCAAGATGGAGATCGATTCCAAGCCGGAGGCGATGGACAAACTCGACCGCCGCCTGATCCAGCTGAAGATCGAACGCGAGGCGATGAAGAAGGAGAAGGACGAAGCCTCGCAACGCCGGCTGGGCCTGATCGAAGAGGAGATCACCCGTCTGGAGAAGGAGTACGCGGATCTCGACGAGATCTGGAGGGCCGAAAAAGCGCAGGTGGCTGGCAGCCAGCACATCAAGGAAGCCATCGACAAGCTGCGCGTGCAAATGGACGACGCGAAGCGCAAGGGCGATTGGCAGAAGATGAGCGAGCTTCAGTACGGCGAACTGCCGAAACTCGAGGCGCAGCTCAAGGCTGCAGAAGGCAAGGAGGGCGATGCCAAGCCCAACAAACTGCTGCGCACCCAGGTTGGCGCAGAGGAAATTGCCGAAGTGGTGTCACGCGCAACCGGCATTCCGGTCAGCAAAATGATGCAGGGCGAACGCGAGAAGCTGCTCAAGATGGAAGAGAAGCTGCACGAGCGTGTGATCGGCCAGGATGAAGCCGTGCAGCGGGTATCGGATGCGATTCGTCGCTCTCGTGCGGGTTTGTCGGAAGAAAATCGTCCCTACGGTTCCTTCCTCTTCCTCGGCCCGACCGGCGTCGGCAAGACCGAGCTGTGCAAGACGCTGGCAGGTTTCCTGTTCGACAGCGAAGAGCACTTGATCCGCATCGACATGAGTGAGTTCATGGAGAAGCACTCCGTCGCCCGCCTGATCGGGGCACCGCCCGGATATGTCGGCTACGAGGAGGGTGGCTACCTGACCGAACAGGTGCGCCGCAAGCCGTACTCCGTCATTCTGTTCGACGAGGTGGAGAAGGCTCATCCGGACGTCTTCAACGTGCTGCTGCAGGTGCTGGACGACGGCCGTATGACCGACGGGCAAGGTCGCACGGTCGACTTCAAGAACACCGTGATCGTGATGACCTCAAACCTCGGCAGCCAGATGATCCAGGCGATGGCGGGGCAGACCTACGAGGCGGTGAAGGACGCGGTGATGCAGGAGGTGAAAACCTACTTCCGGCCGGAGTTCATCAACCGGATTGATGAAGTGGTGGTCTTCCACGCACTGGCCGATGCGCACATCCGTTCGATCGCCAAGATCCAACTGGCGTATCTGGAGAAGCGCCTTGCGCGACTGGAAATTGGCCTCACCGCTTCCGACGCAGCCTTGGACGAAGTGGCCAAGGCGGGGTTCGACCCGGTGTTCGGCGCGCGGCCGCTCAAGCGGGCGATTCAGGAGCACATCGAGAATCCGCTCGCCAAGCTCATCCTCGAGGGCCGTTTCGGTGCGAAAGACACCGTGGTCGTCGACGCGGAGGGCGGCCGTATCACCTTCCGGAAGCCGAGTTGAGCCAATCGCGTAAGTGACAAAAAAGGCCCGGAATCCTCCGGGCCTTTTCTTTGGTTTCAGGCGCCCAGCAAGGGCAGGATGCCGTCGAGACCGCTGAAGTCCAGCGCATAGCTGGCACTGGCGCGCACCACCGGCTTGGCCCGGAAAGCGAAGGACAACCCGGCGGCGCTGAACATTTCCAGATCGTTTGCGCCGTCGCCTGCCGCAATGGTTGCCGTTGGCGCGATGCCATATTGGTCGCGCAGGGTCTCGAGCGCGTTACGCTTGGTGCTCGCGTCGACAATCGTGCCGCTGACGCGTCCAGTGAGCTTGCCGTCGCACTCTTCGAGCTGATTCGCGAAGGTGTGGTCGAAACCCAGGCGCTCTTTCAGCCGATCGGTAAAGAACGTGAAGCCGCCCGATACCAGCACCGTGCGCAGTCCCGCGGCCTTGAGCCGTCGCATCAGCTGTTCGGCGCCAGGGTTCAGCGCCAGACGTTCGGCATACACCCGATCGAGCGCACTGACTTCGAGCCCGGCGAGCAAGGCGACGCGGCGGGTGAGCGACTCGGAGAAATCCAGTTCGCCGCGCATCGCGGCTTCAGTGATTTCAGACACCTGGGGCTTCACCCCGATCATGTCCGCGATTTCGTCGATGCACTCGATCGTGATCAACGTCGAATCCATGTCGGTGACGAAGAGGCCGAACTGACTGAGTTTCCGGTCCGCGGGGATCCAACCGAAATCCAGCTCGGCAGCAGCGCACTGTGCGGCCAGTTCGGCATGAGCTGTGGCGCCAACGAGGCGAAATGCGTTCGGCTGAATCTGCTCGATCGCCGATGCGCCGGTGAGGCGGGCAATCGACTTCAGGGCAGGGGTTGCGACATCCGCCCCCTGCACGATCAGGATATTGCTCACCCGCGACCTCGTGCGGCGATGACTGGTGCCAGCACTTCATGGGCGTGGCGCAGCATCTCTTCGGTGGTCTCCCAACTGACACAGGCATCGGTGACCGAGCAACCGTAGCGGAGCTCGGACAAATCCTTCGGGATCGGCTGGTTGCCCGCTTCGATGAAGCTCTCGATCATCACGCCGATGATCGAACTGTTGCCTTCGCGGATCTGATGCACCACGTCGCGCAACACGAGCGGCTGGTATTCGGGCTTCTTCCAGGAATTCGCGTGCGAGCAGTCCACCATCAGGTTCTGACGCAGGCCGCTCTTGGCAAGTGCTTGCTCGGCAAGCTTCACCGAGACGCTGTCGTAGTTCGGCCGACCACCGCCGCCACGCAACACCACATGGCCGTATTTGTTGCCACCGGTACGGATGATCGAGGCTTCGCCACGATCGTTCATGCCAAGGAAACTGTGTGCAGCGGCGGCGGAGAGGATGCCGTTGATTGCAGCATCCAGCGAGCCGTCGGTACCATTCTTGAACCCGACGGGTGTCGATAGGCCGGAGGCCATCTCGCGGTGCGTCTGGGATTCGGAGGTGCGCGCGCCGATGGCCGTCCAGCTCACCAGGTCGCCGTAGTACTGCGGCGCGATCGGGTCGAGCGCTTCAGTCGCTGCCGGCAGGCCGATCTCGGCCACATCGCGCAGGAAGCGACGGCCTCGCTCCATGCCCTCGACGATCCGGAAGGAGTCGTCCAGATGCGGGTCGTTGATGAACCCCTTCCAGCCCGTGGTGGTGCGCGGCTTTTCGAAGTACACCCGCATCACGATGTAGAGCGTGTCCGACACCTCGTCGGCGAGCGCTTTCAGGCGCTTGGCGTAGTCAAGGCCGGCAACCGGATCATGGATCGAGCACGGGCCAACGACGACGATCAGGCGCGGATCCTGGCGGTCGAGGATACGGCCGAGCACGGTACGGCCTTGCACAACGGTTGCAGCGGCAGCTTCGGTAAGCGGGACGCACGCCTTGATTTCAGCCGGCGACGGCATCGGATCGAGGCCGAGCACATTGAGGTTTTCGGTTTGGGCGATCATCTCGCTCTCCTGCTAAAAACTGCGGAGGCGAGATTTTACGCGATCCGGCGCCGTACCTCCCGCGCCGGAGGGCCCGCCCACGCGATTCGCAGGCGGTTCAGGTCAAAAGCTCAGGCTCGCGCTTGGGCGGCCGGTGCAAACTTGGTCAACAGTTCGTCAATCTGCTGATCCTTGTGCGTCCACATTTCAACGATCCAGGCCTGGATACGAGCGCGGTAGGCGGCGTCGCGTTCGTAGTCACCATCGAGTAGGTCGCGCGGGATCTCTATCGGCCGCACCCGCACGATCACTTCACGCACACGCCCCGACAAGATGTCCCAAAAGGTCGGCACGCCCTGCGGGTACACGATGGTTACGTCGAGCAGGGCGTCGAAGATGTCGCCCATCGTTCCCAGTGCGGTCGCAATACCGCCCACACGGGGCTTGAGCAGGTGCTTGAACGTGGAGCGTTGGGTGCGGTGCTTTTCGCGCGTAAATCGCGTGCCCTCAAGGAAGTTCATCACCGAGGTCGGAATCAGGCGGAAGCGCTCGCAGGCCTTGCGCGTTGTCGCGAGGTCCGTCTTGCCACGGCTCATGCCGCCTTTGCGCTGCATGAACGGGAAGTCGAGTGCCCACCATGCAAGCCCGATCACCGGCACATAGATCAGCTCGCGCTTCAAGAAGAACTTCAGGAAAGGGATGCGGCCCTGGAAGATCTTCTGGAGGACGAGGATGTCGACCCAGCTTTGATGATTGCTGCTGACGAGATACCAACCGCGCGGATTCAGGGTGTCGACGCCCTCGACATCCCAGCGTATCGGCTGTGCGGCACCGATCCACCAACCATTGATGCGCACCCATGTTGCCGCGAGCGCATTCAGAATACGGTCGGAAAACCGACGTACGCCGGCCGTACGGATCGCGGCCTTCAGCAGCGCGAACGGAATCATTGCCGAGAATACGATCAGGGTATTCAACGCAACGATGAGGCTGGTGATGCAGCCTTTGACTAAACCGACGATGCGTTGAACAGGCGAGGGTGAGGGGAGCTGGAGTTGTCGCGTCATAGGCGACGGATTTTAAGGCATCGAGGCCCGACCGGGTTGATACCTCACAAGCGCCGCCAGTGCGGTTCGCGACAAAACGTTCCCGGAAGCCGCTCAGGCGTTGCTGACGGACTCTTCCCTGCCGGCCACTTTGGGCGTGTCGAAGAAGTATGCGACCCGCTTGCGTGGGGATAGATAGTCGAAAATTGTCTTCGGCAATTGCCCGGGGCGCAGCGTGCGTGCGATCTGGATTTCGGGTTCCTGCTCCAGACTCAGGATGATCGCGTCATCCTTCGGAATTGCAGCGTCGTAGACGAGTACATCGGGTTTCAACGGTCGGCTGGAATTGACCGAGACGACCAGGCCGAAGGCGTCGTTATTCAGCACCACGATCGTGCCTGGCGGATAGACGCCGAGACAGCGGATGAAGGTGTTGAGCGGCGCGGCTTCAAAACGATTCCGGTACTGCGCGTACATCAACGCCAGCGCCTCGTGAGGCGTCATCGCCCGCTGCGGATTCGCCGGGTTGCAGAGGTTGTCATAGGTGTTGGCGATCGCGACGACCTTCGCCAGCAACGTGATGCGTTCGCCGGTCACGCCGCGCGGATAACCGCTGCCATCGACATGTTCGTGATGCTGCGCGACGACGGAGAGCACCTCCGGCGTCAAACCGATCCGGGCGCCAATCTTGCTGCCGAACACTACGTGTTCGCGCAGCAACAGGTTTTCCGCGTGGGTCAGCGGCTCCTGCTTGAGGAGCACCTTGGGCGGCACATCGAGCTTGCCGATGTCGTGAAAGAACGCGCCAAGGCCTAGAGAAACCAGTTCTTCGCGCCCCATGCCTTGCTCACGCGCGAGCATCAGCGAGAGCACGGCCACATTCAGCGAATGGACGTAGACGTCCTCGCCGCCAATTCGATCCGCCATCAGGTTGACGGCCATGTCGCCATCGACCAGCAGTTTGTCGACCAGCGAGCCGACAAGCACCGTGGTCTCTTCCTTCGCCCACTCTGGCTTGTTGATGACGTTCTGCGCGACGAGTTTGACCGTGTGCGTAGCGCGCATGAAATCGCGCTCGCAGCGCGCGAACAGATCCCGCCTCGCCTTGAGGCGCGCAGCGCGATCGCGCTTGGCTTGAATTGCGGGGTCTTCCTCTGCGGTGCTGGCGGGCGCTACCGCTTCGACTGCCAGCTCCGGCGTTTCCGTGCTCACCTCTGGGCTTGGCGTTGCAGCCGGAAGCGGTGCCGGCTCGGCGTCGCTTCGTTCCGGGGAGTAACGGATACGCGGAAGCTTCAGGGCGCGCAGCTGGGCGATTTGGCCGTCGTTGCGGATCTTGAAGGACGAGAACGAGAACGGGTGATCCATCCACGACAGGTCGAGATGAATGTAGAGCCCGATCCGCAACTGGTCAGGGTGGATGTAATGGGCTTCAGTGGATCCCGACATGACGGCCAAATTGTCCTCCTGCCGCAGTCAACGGCCGCGTCGTCGCCGGCTTGAGCGGTACGCACAAGGGGCAGCAGTTGAATCGGCCGTGGTTGCCTCGGCAATCACGGCCTTCCCGCGACCGAGCGGAACGCTCAGGCCTCGCGACGCCGTACTTCCACGGCCTGGTAAACGCCGCCGAAATACGTCGTCTTGTGCCAGGTGAAGGCGTCCGCGTTGCTTGCAAAGTCGCGGATTTCGCGGCCCCACATCGCGTAAGCGAAGGGCTCGAGGTAGTGATTCACGAGACGCAGCAACCAGCCCACGGGTTGCCACAGGGCAGGGCGGTGATAGTCGACGAAGAAAACGGTACCGCCGGGCGCGACACGACTGAGCATGCGATCGACCACCGCGTGCTTGAGCGCGTCAGGGATTTCGTGCAGCAGAAAGAAACTGCAGACGAGGTCGTAGTCTGCGCTGCCGGCCCAGGTCGACGCGTCATGTTCAGTGACATGGGCTTGCGGAATCCCGCCGAGTTTTCCTCGTGCCTGCGAGATCTGAATCGGCGTGACGTCGGTCAGGTCAAAGTGGCCTTCCGGCCCGACACGCTGCGCGACGCGCTGCACCAGATCGCCATACACATGAGCCACTTGCCAGACCCGCATGCCCGGCTTGATGCGCTTCAGGTAGGCGCGCATCAGGCGACCTGCATTGCCGAACAGGAGCGTACTGACAACCGCGTTGCGATCGAGGAACCTTACCCAGCGCGGGTTCACATAGGCCCAGTCATAGACTTCGGTCATGTAGTCGGGCAGGCCCGCTGCAGGCGCACGGGCGGCGGGAGCCCGTTGTGCTGCGATGGCTTCGTTGGTCATCGTTTTTGGCCGGGTGTTTTCGGGGAGTTCGCAGGTTAGCATCGCTTGCAGCCGCCACGCTTGCGCCATGGCAAAGGCACACCGGCACTGTTGCGGCGGGCGCGAACCAGGCTTTGCGAATACGCAAAGACGCAGGCCCGGAATCGGGGATCACGCGGCTGGAGACGCGCCACAGCCGAACGGCGAGGCGCCCCGCTGGGCTTATCCGCCCAGCGCCTTCAATACGTCGCGAATCCGCGCGACACGGTCTTTCAGCGTTTCGGACGCAATCGTGACGGTTAGCTTGTCCTGCCCGGCCAGCTTGAAGTGGCGATGCTTCTGGATCAACTGGATGATCCGGATCGGCTCGATCGGCGGGTTGGGTACAAATTGCAGATTGATGCGCGCTTCCGATGCGTCGATCTTGATGATGCCAAGCGGCCGCGCGGCGATACGTAGCCGGTGCGTGTCGAGCAGCGTCTGCGTCTGCGGTGGCATTTCGCCGAAGCGGTCGATCAGCTCTTCCTGGATTGCCTGCAGCTCGTCATTGCCATCGGCGTTAGCCATGCGCTTGTACAGCGTCAGGCGCTCGCCAATATCGCTGCAGTAATCGTTTGGCAGCAGGGCCGGCGCGTGCAGGTTGATCTCGGAGGTCACGTCCAGCGGCTGCGCGAGATCCGGCTCCTTGCCCGACTGCAGATCGCGCACCGCACGCTTGAGCATTTCGCTGTAGAGCGAGAAACCGATCTGCTGGATCTCGCCACTCTGGTTCTCGCCCAGCACCTCGCCAGCGCCACGGATCTCGAGATCGTGCATCGCAAGGTAGAAGCCGGAGCCCAGTTCTTCCATCATCGAAATTGCTTCCAGCCGCTTCTGCGCCTGCGGTGTGGGCTTTGCGTGGGGGTCGGTTAGCAGGTAGGCGTAGGCTTGGTGGTGCGATCGCCCGACGCGACCACGTAGCTGGTGCAGCTGCGCGAGGCCAAAGCGATCGGCGCGATGGATGATGATGGTGTTGGCGGTCGGGATGTTGATGCCGGTTTCGATGATCGTCGTGCACAGCAGCAGGTTGGCGCGTTGCGTCGTGAAGTCGCGCATTACACGCTCAAGTTCGCGCTCCGGCAGCTGGCCGTGGCCCACCACGATGCGTGCTTCCGGCAGCATCTCGGTCAGCTGCTGGCGAACGTTCTCGATCGTCTCTACCTCGTTGTGCAGGAAGTACACCTGCCCGCCACGCTTGAACTCGCGCAGTACCGCTTCGCGTACCACGCCCTTTGAATGCTTCTGAACGAAGGTCTTGATCGCAAGCCGCTTCTGCGGTGCGGTCGCGATCACCGAAAACTCGCGCAGGCCTTCCATCGCCAAGCCCAGCGTGCGAGGGATCGGGGTGGCGGTCAGCGTGAGAATGTCGACTTCGGCACGCAGCGTCTTCAGCGCCTCTTTCTGACGCACGCCAAAGCGGTGCTCTTCGTCGATGATCACAAGCCCAAGGCGCTTGAATTCAACGTCCTTTTGCAGCAGGCGATGCGTGCCGATCAGGATGTCGACCTTGCCTTCCGAGAGCAACTTCAGGGCGTCCGCTTGTTCCTTTGCACTGCGGAAACGGGAGAGCTCGGCGATTTTCACCGGCCAGTCGGCGAACCGGTCGGCGAAGGTCTGGTAATGCTGTTCAGCCAGCAGCGTGGTCGGCGCCAACACCGCCACCTGCTTGCCGTCCGCGACGGCAATGAAAGCGGCACGCAGCGCAACCTCGGTCTTGCCGAAGCCGACGTCACCGCAGACAAGGCGGTCCATCGGGCGGCCCGAGCGCATGTCGGCGACCACCGCCTCGATGGCGGCGAGCTGGTCGGGTGTTTCCTCGAAGCCGAAGCCCTCGGCAAAGGCTTCCAGGTCGTGCTGCTTGAAGTCGAAGCGGTGGCCTTCGCGCGCCGCCCGTTTCGCATACAGGGCCAGCAGCTCCGCGGCAGTGTCGCGCACCTGCTGGGCGGCCTTGCGTTTGGCTTTCTCCCACTGGCCACTGCCGAGGCGGTGCAGATCAACATTGTCCGGGTCTGC
Source organism: Niveibacterium sp. COAC-50 (assembly GCF_013184235.1). Taxonomy (NCBI): domain Bacteria; kingdom Pseudomonadati; phylum Pseudomonadota; class Betaproteobacteria; order Rhodocyclales; family Rhodocyclaceae; genus Niveibacterium; species Niveibacterium sp. COAC-50. The sequence continues at coordinate 1,590,444 of NZ_JABCJM010000001.1, read as the reverse complement.
GCCGGCGTAGCGGCTGATCACATGCAGCTGCGAGACCGGTACGTAGAGCTTGTCGCCGCCGTTGTATTCGAGATCGAGGAACTCGGTTTCGCCCTCGCCAAGGTCCAGGTGAACGAGGCCCAGATAGCGGCCGATGCCGTGCGAGACATGCACCACCGGGTCGCCGATGCGCAGTTCGGACAGATCGCGCAGCCAGCCTTCCATCGTGGCGGCTTTGCGGTTGTCGCGCCGGGATCGGGTGCGCGCCTGCGTGGCGTAGAGCTCCGCCTCGGTGACCAGTGCGATATTCGCCTGAGGCAGAACAAAGCCACTCGCGATCGGACCGTGCAAAACCGCCAGCGGTGCATCGCCAGCAGCAAACGCAGCCAGATCGGCGGATGCGCTGGCGGCCACGCCGTACTCGCCGAAGTAGTCGAGCAGCGTCTGCTGTCGGCCAGCCGATTCGGCCACGACGAGCACGCGTCCCGCGAAACCGCCGATGAAGCCCTTCAAGCGGTGCAAGGGGTCCGCAGCGCGCCGCTCGACCGCCAGTTCAGGCAGGGCTGCCGAGGCTTCGCCCGCGCCCTTGTCGCCAATGACGATGCGTGGCCGCTCGCCGGTGGCCACAAAGAACTGCTCGGCAGACAGGAACAGCTGTGCCGGGGGCAGCAGTGGCCGCGCCGGATCGCCCGCCATCAGCTTGTAGCGGCTGTTGGTCTCGCGCCAGAAGTCGTCAAACGCGGCGGGCACGTTGCCGTGCAGGGTCAGCGCTGCGTTTGCCGGAAGGTAGTCGAGCACCGTCGCGGTCTGCTCATAGAAGAGTGGTAGGTAGTACTCGATGCCGGCGGGTGCGAGGCCGTTGGATACATCCTTGTAGATCGGGCTGCGCGACGGATCGCCCTCGAATACTTCGCGGAAGCGCGCGCGGAAGGCGGTTCGCCCCTTTTCGTCGAGCGGGAACTCGCGCGCCGGCAGTAGCCGGATTTCCTTGGTTGGGTACACCGTGCGCTGCGAATCCGGATCGAAGGTGCGGATCGTGTCCACATCCTCGTCGAATAGCTCGATCCGGAAAGGGAGTTGCGAGCCCATCGGGAACAGATCGATCAGCCCGCCACGCACTGAGAATTCGCCCGGCCGCACCACCTGTGTCACATGTTCGTAGCCGGCCACCACCATCTGCGCGCGCAACGCGTCGGTATCCAGCCGATCACCCTGCTTGATGAAGAAGGTATGCGCGGCGAGGAATGAGGGTGGGCAGAGCCGGTAAAGCGCCGTCGACGCGGGCACCAGCGTGATGTCCGCATCGCCGCGCTGGATCGCGTAAAGCGTCGCCAGCCGTTCCGAAACGAGATCCTGATGTGGCGAGAAAGCGTCGTAGGGCAGCGTTTCCCAGTCCGGCAGCAGATGTACCCGCAAATTTGGTGCAAACCACGCAATCTCATCGCGCAGGCGTTGCGCGTCGAGCGGATTGGCGGTGATGACGGCCAGCGCCTGTTGGCCCGCCAGCTGTGCAAGCGCCAGCGCGTCGGCAGAGCCATGCAGGCGAGGCAGATCGATGCGGCGGCCGGCGGCCGGAATAGGACTGGCGTCGATCGCCTGCAGGCGAAGCGGGAGCGGCTGGGTCATGGGCGCGGGGGCATATGAGCGAGGCGCAGGATTATACGCGCCGTGCCCACTGGCGCCGCCGCGGCGGGCTACGCCCGGCGCGAATCAAGCGCGCGCGGCAATCAGGTTACCTGCGACAGCCGAAAAGGCCTCTTCCGCAGCTTGGTAGGCTTTGACCGCGCTGGCCGCAGCCGAACTGATGCCGGCTGCCTTGGTCTGGGACTCTTGCGTGTTCTGTGCCATCTCCGCCTGAGCTTTCGCTGCAAGGCGGCCCGCTTGGGCGGCGACGCTGTAATCCTGTGCCGATGGGTCGGACGGCGCCATGGCTGCGTTGCGGATCTGCTCGGCCTTGCGCACGGTTTCTTGTGGCGTCCGCGCCTTCGACACGTCGATCGATACGTCACCACCCACCGCGTAGCGTTGGCCGTCGGGGCCCGTCTCGTACTTGAAATTGACGCCGCCGCGAATCAGGTTGCCGCCAGCGGCAACGTGCGCCTGCTCATGCGCACGAACTTCCTGGTCGCGCTTCTTCAGCTTCTCGACCTGCTTCTTCTGTTCCTCGCTGAGTTCGCCGCTCGATGCAGTGTCGGATTTTTGAGCGCGAGAGGCTCCTTGCGTCGGGGCGGACGCAAAGGTACGCGCGACGAAACTGGCATCCACTCCGCCAATCATTCTGGGCCTCCAGTTCTAAGCCTAGAACGTGGGGAGGCGCCTGACGAGGGTACGACTCTGCTTGTGGTGCCTGGGCAATTATCCGTTGCTGGCCAGATCGAGCGTAGCGGGGCGCCATTGCTCGACCCATTGCAGGGCGGCGCGTGCGGCCTCGTCCAGTGTGCCGGGCTCGATAAAGCGCTCACTCGCACGCGAAATCTCAAGCCAGGACTTGTCGCTTTCGAGCAATTGGTAGGCGTGAGCCGCCGGGTCGCGCGTCGGGTCGTCGCTGCCGCCGGCGATGGCAAGCAAGGGCACCCGGTTACGCCGAAGTGGGGCGGCGCCGGCGAGGTCGATGCGGCCGGCACGGGTGACGAGCGCGAAGGGCTGCGGGTCGATGACCTCGGCGGTCTTGACGGCAGCGGCACCGCAGGTTCCGACGGCGCTGATGGCGAGCGCCAGCTGGCCAAGCTGCGGTTGGTGCTGGGCCCATTCGATGACCTGGGTCAGGCGTTCGGTCAGCTTGGGTACATCGAATCGCGCATCCGGGTCGCGCTTCTCTTCATATGCAGTCAGGCCGTCGAGCAGAAGCGTGGCGTAGCCCGCTTTGCGGAAAACTTCGGTGAAGACGAACTCGCGACTGTCGGCCCGCGCGATTGGCGCTGCGGCAACGCAGACAAGTAGCGCCTTCGCATCCGGGATATGCGACAGCAGGGCGCTCAGCCAGGCGCCCTTGGCGGGAATGCTCAGTTCAGTCGTGCGATGGATGAAGCCGGCCATGGGTACCGCAAACCTTCCTTCTGCCAACGGTGCCCGGTGCGCCGGCCCTGGCCTTCAGCCCTGGGCCGTACCCAGGTGGACGGGAATACGTCGCGCACCGAACGGTTTTTCAAACTTGCCGAAACGCCCGGCCAATCGCGTGCCGCACGCGATGCAGCAGCCCTGATCGGCGAGCCGATAATCAAGAATGTTGTACCAGTCTCTGACGATTAACGGCACACCGCAGCCGGAACAATAGGTTGTTCCGCCTTCGCTGTCGTGAACGTTGCCCGTATAGACGTGATGCAGCCCGGCGTCTCGGGCGATGCGTCGGGCGAGCGAGAGCGTCGCCGGTGGCGTCGGCGGCCGGTCGGTGAGTTTGAAGTCCGGGTGGAACGCGGTGAAATGCAGCGGCACATCGGGCCCGAGTTCGCGCAGGATCCAGTCCGCCATGGCGGTCAGTTCTGCCGGATTGTCGTTCGCGCCGGGAATCAGCAAGGTGGTGATCTCCACCCACACTTTGGATTCGTGGTGCAACCACACAAGCGTGTCGAGCACCGGCGCGAGGTGGGCCCCAGTCAGCCGCACGTAGAAATCGTCGGAGAAGGCTTTCAGATCGACATTAGCGGCATCGATGTCGGCGTAGAACTCGGCGCGGGCTGCCGGCGATATGTACCCGGCTGTCACCGCGACGGTATGAACGCCGCGCGTATGGCAGGCCACAGCCGTGTCGATTGCGTACTCGGCAAAGATCACCGGGTCGTTGTATGTGAACGCCACACTGGCTGCGCCGTAGCGCTGCGCGGCCGATGCGATCTGATCAGGCGTGGCCTGGTCCATCAGCCGATCCATGTCGCGCGATTTCGAAATGTCCCAGTTCTGGCAGAACTTGCACGCCAGATTGCAGCCCGCGGTGCCGAAGGACAGCACGCTGCTTCCGGGGTAGAAATGGTTCAGCGGTTTCTTCTCGACCGGGTCGATGCAGAAGCCTGAGCTGCGCCCGTAAGTCGACAGGAGTATCGCATCGCCGCGACGCTCGCGGACGAAGCAAGCGCCACGTTGATCGGCATGCAGCTTGCACTCGCGTGGGCACAGATCGCACTGGATGCGACCATCGTCGAGCCAGTGCCACCAGCGCGCGGGGTAGTCGGCAGGCGGGCCGACACGCTCACGCATCATGGAATTTCTCAACCTGGTAACGACCAACGTGCATCGTGTCCGGCCAGTGCTCCAGGCGCATGCCGGCTTTGCGGCGCAACTCGGTGAGGAACTGCGACGGTTCGGAGAGCGATTCCCACACTTGAGGCAGGAAGGTGGCGCGGTGGGCGCCGTATTCAAGGATGACGCCGTCGACCCCGGGGCGTATCCAGGCGATCGCGTCAGCCTCGGTCGCACAGACGCGCCACTCCGTAGGCCCGAGCACCGACACCTCGACCTGCAGATCGCCCCATTCGTTTGGTGCCACGGGCGGGAAACGCGGGTCGTGGAAGGCAGCGGCGGCCGCATTGGCGGCAATGTCCTCACCCAGCGCGCGCTGCGGCGTCAAGGAACCGATGCAACCGCGCAGACGGCCGAAGTGGGTGAGGGTGACGAAAGCCGCGCCCGGTTTGTGCAGGGCCGGCGCATCGTCCGGTACGGGGAAATCCAGCCCCAGCCGGCTCGCAATGGCGTGTCGGGCATGGGCAACCAGCAGCGATCCGTTTTCAGTGAGCATTTCGTTCCCCTTCAAACAGAGCGACCGCGCAGTAGCCGACCACGCGTGCACGGTCACCGGCCGTGTCACCGGAACTGCATTGGTCGAGCAGCTGGGTGCGCATTGCGTGATGCGCCGCGGTCTGCAATAGCCCGTTCAGCGGGTAGGCGCCGCAGGCCTGTTCAGGTTCGATATTCGACTCCAGATCCAGGATGCGTCGCACCGTATCGCGGTCCAGCTCTTGCGCCTCGCGATAGCCGTGGTAGTGCGAGAGGTCCGTGCTGAGCACGAAGAGCGTTTCGGGCCCGCCCCACAGGTGCTCGATCACGCTGGCGACCGTTTGAGCATCCGCTTTCCCTACCGCCAGCGGAACCACTTTGAAGTGGTCGAGAACTGCCTGAAGAAATGGCAGCTGCACTTCCAGGCTGTGCTCGGCGGCGTGCGCAGCGTCATATACGCAGACACCCGGCATGGCCCGAATGCCGGCCAGCGCTTCCTGGTCTACCGGCACAACACCGAATGGGGTCGCGAAGGCGTCGCAGGCGGGAAGGGCGATGCCATGCAATGGCACGCGATGCGTGGGCCCCAGGATCACGACGCGCGAATACTGGGCGGCCCAAGGCTTGAGGCAAGCAAACGCATGCGCTGCGGTACGCCCGGAATAGATGTAGCCGGCGTGTGGCACCACCAGTGCTTTCGGGCAGTTGCCGGGCACGGGCGCACTGTTGCGGGCAAACAGCTGCTCCAGCATGGCGTCGAGCTCTCGCGGATCGCCGGGGTAGAAGAATCCAGCGACTGCGGGGGGACGGATGCTCGCTGACGCCATGGCAACTCCCGATTGGGCCGGAGGGCGGCCCTTGCGATTCAATTATAGAAACTGGCCGGCGCGCTACTGCGCCGTGTGCATCAAGGCCAGCGCGACCGCAAGACCGCCGCCAACCAGACCCATGCCAATCGCGACCGGTCGCGCTAATTCACGCCCGCCGACGACCAGCGCGGTGCCGGCCTTGAAGACGAGGTTGGATAGCGCGGCAAGCGCGATCGCAGTCGCCGCTGCAGTCGGTGCCAGTTTGCCTGCCGCCTCCAGTTGCAGGCTCGATAGCGAGATTGCGTCCACGTCCGTCAGCCCTGAGGCCAGCGCCACGGCGTAGAGGCCGCGCGTACCAACGCTTTCAGTCAGCCATGTGGATAGAAGCAGCACGCCGCCGTAGAGCACCGCGAAACCGATCGCCACCCGTACTTCGGTCGGGTTGCGTGTCTGCGGCAAGGGCAGGCTACCGGGGCTGGCGGCGGCGCCCCAAGACGCAAGCAGATAGAGCATGCCCGGCACCAGGCCAGCTGCCATCATGAGGGCTACGGGCGACAGCGCTGCCGGGGCAACCACCGCAGCGAACAGGCTCAGCCGCACCAGCATCACCAGGTTGGCGATCAGGATCACGCGCCCCGCTGTACCGGCGAACTTCGCGTCGCCGCGCGCATGGCGGGCGAAGATCAGCGTTGTCGCAGTTGAGGAAACAAGCCCACCGGCAAACCCCAGCAACAGCGTGCCGTAGCGATCGCCGAAGAGCCGCAAGCCTGCATAGCCGGCCAGACTGACGCCCGAGATCAAGACCACCATCCACCAGATCTGGTGGGGGTTAAGGGCGCCATATGGGCCGAACCCCTTGTCCGGCAAGACTGGCAGCACCACCAGGCTCAAGGTGGCGAACTGCAGCATCGAGATCCACTCGGCATGGGTCAGCTTGCTCGCGATCCCGGACAACTCGGTCTTGAAGTACAGCAGGGCGGTAATCAGCACTGCGAGAATCACGGCCAATGGCGTCTGCCCGAGCCACACCAGCACGCCAAGCAGATAGCAAGCGAGCAGCGCGACCACAGAGGTGGTGCCTGAATCCGCCGGGTTCGGGTGGCGCAGATGGGCCGCGATGATCATCACCGCGACCGAGAGCAGGCTTGCGCCAATCAGCCAAGGGCTGGCGAGCTGCTGTGCGACCAGCGCTGAGAGGGCGCCCAGGAGGGCAACCAGCGTGAAGGTGCGCACACCGGCTTGAGCCGAGCTGTTCCGTTCACGCTCAAGCCCGATCAAGAACCCAATGCCGCCACTCACGATCAAGGGCTGAAGGCTGGCCAATACTGGCGTCTGGGCGAACTCCATGAAGTGATCCTCCCTCTGGCTGCCAGCATACGGCGGCATCGCCGCCAGCGCACGTCACGCTAGAATTCGGCGATGACGCTTATCAATCCTCAACCGAGCTTTCACGCGCTGATTCCCGCCGCGGGCAGCGGCTCGCGCATGGGCAGTGAGCTGCCGAAACAGTACATCGACCTCCTTGGTCGCCCGGTGATCCGGCATACGCTCGACGCCCTGCTTGCTGTGGGCGCCCTGAGCCGTGTCTGGGTCGTGCTCGCGCCCGACGACGCACACTGGACCAACTACCAATGGCCCAGCGACCCACGTATCACCGTACTCCGTTGTGGTGGTGCGACACGCGCCGAGAGTGTTGCCAACGCCTTGCAGGACGTCGCCAAGCAGACGGATCCGGCCGCTTGGATGCTGGTGCACGATGCGGCGCGGGCTTGTGTATCGCCCCAGTTGGTTGGTCGCATGATCGAGGAGCTCTCCGATGACCCTGTCGGCGGTTTGCTCGCCGTGCCGGTGGCGGACACCTTGAAGCGCGCGGGGGACGACGGCCGCGTGGCGCAGACAATCCCCCGTGCAGGCCTGTGGCAGGCGCAAACACCTCAGATGTTCCGCCTCGGCATGTTGCGCGAGGCACTTGCTGCGTATCCCGATGTGACCGATGAGGCCGGGGCGATTGAGGCCTGCGGCCTGAGCCCGCGTTTGATTGCGTCCGATGCGACCAACTTCAAAGTCACCTTTCCCGATGACCTCGCAATGGCGGCGCGCCTTTTGTTGAGCAGCGCTGCGGAGCTCCAGAAATGATTCCATTCCGTGTTGGCCAGGGCTTCGATGTGCACGCACTGGTGCCGGGCCGCAAACTCATTATCGGCGGTGTCGACATCCCTTTTGATCGCGGGCTGCTCGGGCACTCCGACGCCGATGTTCTGCTCCATGCCATCACCGATGCCGTGCTGGGCGCTGCTGGCCTGGGTGATATCGGTCGGCATTTTCCCGATACCGATGAGCGTTTTGCAGGGGCGGACAGTCGCGTTCTGCTGCGCGAGGCTGTGGCCTCAGTGCATGCGGCCGGTTGGCGCGTCGGCAACCTCGACGCAACGGTGATTGCTCAAGCACCGAAGATCCTTCCGCACGTGCCGGCGATGGTCGCAAACATTTCAGCCGATCTGGGCGTTGCCGCAGACGCTGTAAACCTGAAAGGCAAGACCACCGAACGCCTTGGTTTTACCGGCCGTGGCGAAGGTATTGCGGCTGAGGCAGTCGCATTGCTGGTTCGCGATGGGGTCGCCTGAGGCAGCGTCTCGTCTTTTCTTCGCGCTTTGGCCGACCGAGCGCGCCGCGAAGGCGCTTGCCAGCATGCGCGACGACGCGTCGCTGGTCCGCGCCGGCCGCGCCATGCCGACGGACTCATTGCACTGCACGTTGGCCTTTGTCGGTGATCAGGATGCTGCCTCGCTCGGGCGGCTGATGACAGTCGCCGCAGTGGTACGCGGCGGCTCGTTCGACGTTCGCTTCGATCAGCTCAATCATTGGCCGCACAACCGCATTGTCTGGGCGGGTATGTCGGCAGTGCCTCCGGCTCTCGTTCGGCTCGCCAGTCAGCTACACGCTGGTTTGCATTCGGCGGGCTTTGGCCCGCTCGCACCGCTGACGATGCCGCACATCACGCTGCTGCGCCACGCGCGTCCCGAAGGCGTATTGCCCGAACCTGACCCCGCCGCGTGGTGCTGCGCCGAATTCGTCCTGGCCTGCGCAGCAAAAAAAGAGGCGAGCAGTTCGCGCTATGAAGTGCTCGCGCGATGGCCGCTCGCCGGGGGAGGGGAGTGAGGGCTATTTCACGGGCACAGGCAGTCGCCCAGCTTGCCGCACAGGTCGGCAGGGGTGTTCTTCGTGTAATCCTTTTCCAGGCGTCCGCTGACCTTCATCTGGGTTGGTGAATCGAGTTCGGCATTCAACAAGCCCATGAAGGTGGGCGGTGCCACCAGCACCGCGCGCGAGAAACGGTTGTGGTTGCGCCCGCTCTTGAGTTCGCCCGCAAGCCGATGCGCGAACCCTTTGGCGCGGTTTCGTCGCAGGTCTCCAGGGCCGTGCCAAGCACTTCGATCCATCGCGCCGATCGACAGGTCCTCGACCAGGCCATCGCTCTCCGGCTCGATCTGTTTGACCAGGGTCAAACCCTTGTTAGGACCCTGATTCTCATAAAGCGCGGCGGAACGGGCGTTGGCTACGAGCACCCAGGTAATCGACATATCAATCCTCCTCACGGGTTCGAATCGCGCCGAATGGCACGAAATTCCAGACTAGACCCTCGTTCGAGGAAGGAAAAGGCGATGTGCAGGTGACAGCTTCCTGAGTGGCAGCAAAGCCGGTTTTGCCGTGTCGGATTGCTGCAATGCAGCGCGATAAACACCGTTTATCAAGCAATGTAGATCAAGAAGGCCATCGGGCACCCCGGTAACTTCCGCCCCACGTTACCGCCCCGGTACCTGCTTGGTTGCTTCAGACAGACAGCTTTGCAACCAGCAAATGTGCTATCTATGGATACACGCACCACCGGAGCGGTTTGGCAGACAAATGCGCAGTAAGCGCAAAGGAGTCAAACCCATGTCCCCCCGAATTTCTGGCCTGTTGTCCCTACAAGGAGCAGTGATGAACAAGATGGGCTCCGAACCTCTCGATCAGGGCGGTATCGATGTCACCTTCGACGTCTCGGTCGAGCGTCACCTAAAGAATGAAGTCGGCGCTACCCAAGCGACGGCAACCCCGACGGACTGGATGCGCGCAACCGCGCTGACCGCCCGTGAAGGTCTGGCAGCCCGCTGGCTGCAGACCCAGCATGACGACAACGCCGTGGGTGCGCGTCGTGCCTACTACCTCTCCGCCGAATTCCTGATCGGTCGTGCAATGAGCAACGCGCTCGCCGCACTGAACCTCGACAAGGACTTCGCGTCGGAAATGAAGAAGATGAAGCTTGAAGCTTCCGACGTGCTCGAAACCGAACCGGATGCCGCGCTCGGCAACGGCGGTCTGGGTCGTCTGGCAGCCTGCTTCCTTGATTCGCTCGCAACGCTCGGCGTGCCGTCGTTCGGCTACGGCATCCGTTACGAGTTCGGCATGTTCACGCAGCGTATCCAGGACGGCAAGCAGGTCGAAACGCCGGATAACTGGCTCGCAAACGGCAACCCGTGGGAATTCCCGCGTCGCGACATTCACTACATCGTGCCGTTTGGCGGCTGGGTGGAATATGTGAATGGCCGTCCAGTCTGGACCCCGTCCGAGCGCATCATGGCGCGCGCCTACGACATGGTGATCCCGGGCCACGGTACCGAGCGCGTGTCCACGCTGCGTCTGTGGAAGGCCACCGCGCTGGAAGAGCTGGATTTGTCGGCACACACCCGCGGCGACTACGCCCGTGCTGCCGAAACGCGCAGCAAGGCCGAGAACATCTCCTGGGTTCTGTACCCGGATGACAGCACCCCGCAAGGTCGCGAGCTGCGTCTGCGTCAGGAATTCTTCTTCGTCACCGCTTCGCTGCAGGACATCATCGCGCGCCACATCCGCGCCTACAGCAGCCTCGACAACCTGTACGAAAAGGCCGCCATCCAGCTGAACGATACGCACCCGGCCCTGGCTGTGCCTGAGCTGATGCGCTTGCTGATGGATGAGCATGATCTGACCTGGGATGATGCCTGGTATCAGACCTCGCGCATCATCTCCTACACCAACCACACGCTGATGCCGGAAGCGATCGAGACCTGGCCGGTCGGCATCATGCAGTACCTGCTGCCGCGTCACCTCGACATCATTTACGAGATCAACCGTCGCTTCCTCTCGATGGTTGCTGCTCGCTTCCCTGGCGACACCGCGCTGCTGAGCCGCGTTTCGCTGATTGCTGAAGATGGCGAAAAGCGTGTCCGCATGGGCAACCTGTCGATCGTCGCTTCGACCAAGGTCAACGGCGTCGCCAAGCTGCACTCGGATCTGATGGTGCAGACGATCTTCGCGGACTTCGCGAAGATCTATCCGGATCGCTTCACCAACGTGACCAACGGCGTGACGCCGCGTCGCTGGCTTGGCCAGTGCAACCCGGGCCTCACCAAGCTGATCAGCAAGAAGCTGCGCGGTCAGTGGCAGATCGACCTTGATCAGCTGAGCAAGCTGAAGAAGTATGCGGATGACGAAGCGTTCTGCGCCGAAGTCGCCAAGGTCAAGCTTGCGAACAAGGAACGCCTGGCCGCTTACATCAAGCGTGAGACCGGCATCGTGGTCGATCCGAATGCGCTGTTCGACATTCAGGTCAAGCGTATCCACGAATACAAGCGCCAGCTGCTGAACGTGCTGCACGTGATTCAGCGCTATCGCGAAATGATCGCGAACCCGGATGCTGATTGGCAGCCGCGTGTTCACGTCTTCGCCGGCAAGGCCGCCTCGGCCTACAAGATGGCGAAGCTGATCATCCGCCTGATCCATGACGTTGCCCGCACCGTCAACAACGATCCGCGCATCAAGGATCGCCTGAAGGTTGTCTTCCTGCCTGACTATCGTGTCTCCGTGGCAGAAAAGATCTTCCCGGCAGCGGACATTTCCGAGCAGATCTCGACCGCGGGTACGGAAGCTTCGGGTACCGGCAACATGAAGTTCGCCCTGAACGGCGCACTGACTGTCGGCACCTGGGACGGCGCCAACATCGAAATCGCCGAGAACGTCGGTCTGGACAACATCTTCATCTTTGGTCTGCGCACCGAAGAAGTCGAGAAGCTGTCGCAAGAGGGCTACAATCCGCGTGCGTGGTACGAGGGGAACGCCGATCTGAAAGCAGTGCTAGACATGATCGCCAGCGGCTACTTCACCCCGGAAGAGCCGAACCGTTATCAGGCAATCGTCGAAACGCTGCTCGGCCGCGACCAGTACTTCCTGCTTGCCGACTTCGCAGCCTACGTTGAGACCCACCGCCAAGTTGACGCCGCTTACCGCGATCGCGCCAACTGGCTGACCAAGGTGGTCCACAACATCAGCGGCATGGGGATGTTCTCGTCAGACCGTACGATTGGCGAATACTGCAAAAACATCTGGGGCATAAAGACTCGCTGACATGCTGACAGCCGACGACATCGCGGCATTGCTCGAAGCCAGGCACGGTGATCCATTCGCCGTGCTCGGCATGCACACGGACGCTGACGGTCGCTTGCGACTGTCAGCGTTTTTTCCTGGCGCAACGGAAGTCGTTTGCGTGGACACGGCGGACGGACGTGATGTTGTCGCGCTCGACTGCCTTCACGCCGACGGCTTCTACGAAGGCATCATTCCGCGCAAGCGGGAGGTCTTCGCATATCGCTACAGGGTCACCTGGCACAACGGCACGGTGTCTGACATCGAAGACCCGTATCGTTTTCCGCCGATCCTTGGCGAGACAGACGCCTGGCTGTTGGCCGAGGGTACGCACCTGCGTCCCTTTGAGGTCCTTGGTGCCCATCCGCGGGTGATCGAGGGTGTTGCTGGCACAGCGTTTGCCGTCTGGGCACCCAATGCGCAACGCGTGTCAGTCGTTGGCGACTTCAATCAGTGGGATGGACGGCGTAACCCAATGCGTCTGCGTCGGGAATGCGGTGTCTGGGAAATCTTCATGCCGGGTCTCGGTGTGGGGACGCTCTACAAGTTTGAGATCCGCGCACAGAGCGGCGAGTTGATGAGCAAGGCGGATCCCTGCGGTTTCGGGTCCGAGTTGCGGCCACGCACTGCGAGTGTGGTGGCGAATTTGCCTGCACGCCGGGCCTTGCCCGATGGCCGCAAAGAGGCCAACTCGCTCGATGCGCCGATCAGCGTTTACGAAGTACATCTCGGCTCCTGGAAGCGCGTCCCTGAAGACGGTGACCGATTCCTGAACTGGGATGAATTGGCTGCGGATCTGATTCCGTACGCCAAGGATCTGGGCTTTACCCACCTCGAATTGATGCCGATTTCCGAGCATCCGTTCGATGGTTCTTGGGGCTATCAGCCGGTTGGCATGTATGCGCCGACGGCTCGGTTTGGTTCGCCTGATGGGTTCGGGCGCTTCGTTGATGCGGCCCATGCGGCGGGCCTAGGCGTGCTGCTTGATTGGGTGCCGGGCCATTTCCCGACCGATTCGCACGGGTTGGGCCGATTCGACGGTTCGTCCCTATACGAGCACTCGGATCCGCGCGAGGGTTACCACCCAGACTGGAATACCCTGATCTTCAATTACGGGCGCACGGAAGTCCGTAACTATCTGGTGGGCAACGCGCTTTACTGGATCGAGCGTTGGGGTACGGATGGCCTGCGCGTTGATGCGGTTGCGTCGATGCTTTACCGCGACTACTCCCGCAAAGCCGGCGAGTGGGTGCCCAACGTTTATGGCGGGCGCGAGAACCTTGAAGCGATCGGGTTCCTCAGGCGCGCCAACGAAGTTGTTGGCGAGCATTGTCCCGGCGCGATCATGGCTGCTGAAGAGTCGACGGCCTGGCCGGCGGTTTCGCGGCCGACCTACGCTGGCGGGCTTGGCTTCCACTACAAGTGGAACATGGGGTGGATGCACGACACGCTTGAGTACATGAAGCGTGCGCCGATTCATCGTCGCTACCACCACGATCAGCTCACATTCGGTCTCGTCTATGCCTTTGACGAGAACTTCATGTTGCCGCTATCGCATGACGAAGTCGTCCACGGCAAGGGCTCTTTGCTCGACAAGATGCCGGGTGATGCGTGGCAGAAGTTCGCGAATCTGCGCGCTTACTACGGTTTCATGTGGAGTCATCCGGGCAAGAAGCTGCTGTTCATGGGTGGCGAGTTTGCCCAAGGGCGGGAGTGGAACCATGATCGCAGCCTTGACTGGCACCTCCTTGAGCATCCGCTTCATCGCGGCATGCAGCAGTTGGTAAAGGATCTCAATGCGCTCTACCGGCGTCTGCCGGCATTGCATCAACGGGATTGCGAGCGCGAGGGTTTCGCCTGGCTCGACATGCACAATGCTGATTGGTCAACGCTTGTCTTTGCGCGCTTCGGCCGTGATGACGATGCGATGGCTGTAACGGCCTGCAACTTCACGCCCGAACCGCGTAACGGCTACCGGATTGGCGTGCCGCGTGCTGGCAGCTATCGAGAAGTCTTGAATACGGACTCCGAAATTTACGGCGGGTCCAATCTCGGTAACGGCAACGCGCCTATCGTCACCGAACCGGTGCCGTGGGCCGGTCACGCACAATCGATCGTGGTGACGCTACCGCCGCTGGCTTCGATCGTTCTTGAATACGCGCGCTGATGCATCTTCCTTCCCGACTCGCAAATGGGCGCGCATGGCCGCTCGGCGCAACTGCTGATAGTGAGGGCGTAAACTTCGCCCTCTTTTCGGCCAATGCGACCCGGGTAGAACTTTGCATTTTCAACCACGACGGCACCACGGAGATCACGCGATTTCCGATGCCGGCGCGGACCGGCGACGTCTGGCACGGCTATCTGGAATCGGTTGGTCCTGGCTTGGTCTATGGCTACCGGGTGCACGGGCCGTACGAGCCGGAGCGCGGCCATCGGTTCAACCCGAACAAGCTGCTGCTGGACCCTTACGCACGTGAGATCGTTGGCGAGTTTCGATGGAAGAACGAGCATTTCGGTTTCGAGATGCGTCACCCCGACGGTCACCGGTCGTTCAGTACGACTGACAATGGCCGGTCGGCGCTGAAGGCCCGCGTAGTCCTTGATTTGCCCTCGACGGGTGAAGTTCGCCCTCGAGTACCGCCAGAGCAGACGGTCATCTATGAAGCCCACGTCAAGGGGCTGACGATGCTTCACCCCAAGGTGCCCGACGAGTTGCGTGGCACCTATCTGGGCGTCTGCCACCCTGCGGTCATCGAGCATATGCAGAAGCTCGGCGTCACGACCATCGAGTTGCTGCCCGTTCAGTTTGGCGTTCCGGAGCAGCATGTCGTTGCGCGCGGCATGACCAACTACTGGAATTACAACCCGCTCGCGTATTTCGCAGTCGAGCCGCGTTACTGGTCGCGTACCACCTCGTCGCCCGAGGCTGAGTTCCGCGAAATGGTGGATACCCTCCATGCTGCCGGGCTCGAAGTGGTGATCGATGTGGTGTACAACCACACCGCCGAAGCAGGTGAGACCGGGCCCACCCTTTGTTACCGCGGCATTGACCACCAAAGCTATTACCGGCTGCAGCCCAACGACCCATCGCATTGCGAGAATCTCACCGGCTGCGGCAACACGGTGAACGTGGCGCATCCGCGCGTCACGCAGTTGGTGCTGGATTCCCTGCGGTATTGGGTCAATAACTTTGGCGTCGACGGTTTCCGCTTTGACCTGGCTCCGGCCATCGGGCGGCGGGCGCATGGCTTTGATCCGGATGCCGCGTTCTTCGTGGCCTTCGAGCAGGATCCGGTGCTGTCCACCGTGAAGCGCATCGCCGAGCCGTGGGATCTTGGCCACGACGGCTATCGGCTCGGGCAGTTCCCGACTGCGTGGATGGAGTGGAACGACAAGTTTCGCGACACCGCACGCGGGTTCTGGCTACAGCACAACCGCAGCCGTGGCGAGTACGCGCGGCGCATCATGGCGTCGAGCGACATCTTTCAGGGCTCGCATCGAGCGCCGCTGTGCAGCGTCAACTTCATCACCGCGCACGATGGCTTCAGCCTCGAAGACCTTGTTTCGTACAAGGAAAAACACAACGAGGCGAACGGCGAGGACAACCGCGACGGGCATTCTCACAACCTCAGCACGAACTGCGGCGAAGAGGGTCCGACGACCAAACCCGCCGTGCTGATGGAGCGTCGCCGCCTCAAGCGCGCGCTGCTGGCAACGCTGCTGCTTTCACGCGGTACGCCCATGCTGCTGGCTGGCGACGAGTTTGGCCGATCGCAAGGCGGTAACAACAACGCCTATTGCCAGGACAACGAGATCTCTTGGCTGGATTGGTCGCAGTTCGACGAGAAGTTGTGCGAGTTCGTCGCATTGCTGATTCGCCTGCGCGGCGTCCACGGTGCCATGCCGAATGCCATGTGGGGCGGTCGCATGGACGCTGCCCACGCGCCCTATGACCTCGTTTGGTACAACCCGCATGGCGGCGTGATGACCGCGGAAGACTGGAATCAGAGCCACGAACACAGCTTCAGCGCGATCTTTACCCCGTCACCGGGGACGCGTGGACCGCGACTCGCGCTGCTGCTCAATGGCGATGTTCAGGCCGTTCAGTTCGAACTTCCATCGGGCCCTTGGCAGCGGGTGTTCGATACGGATCTGGATGAACCCTTCCAGCCCGCGAGCTGTACAACGCGCTACACCTTGGCGCATCGCGCCGTAGCAGCGCTTTTCTCATTGCCGGTTGGCGCCCCCTGAACGCCAAATGGCCCGCTAGATAGATCACGACAATAAAGAAAGGACTCGCAGATGGTCTTTGATAGACGCACCAGCGGCGTTTTGCTGCACCCGACTTCGCTTCCTGGCCCGAACGGCTGTGGCGATCTCGGTCAAGCGGCCTATCACTTTGTGGATTGGCTGGTTGGTGCCGGCCAGACACTGTGGCAGGTACTTCCGCTGATGCCGATCGGCCCGGCCGATTCGCCGTACATGAGCGTCTCGGCGTTCGCCGGCAACCCGCTGATGGTGGATCTCGACGAGCTGGTTGCGAAGGGCTGGCTTGCTCCGATCACCGATGCCGAACGCGTTGGTTTCAGCGATGAGCGCGTGAACTACGCGAAGGTCGTTCCGTTCCGCAATGAGAAGCTGCGCCAGGCTGCCGCGGGTTTTGCGGCCAAGGCGTCCGCAGCCGACAAGGCCGCGTTCGAAGCGTTCTGCAAGGCAGAGGCAAGCTGGCTCGACGACTACGCACTGTTCATGGCGCTCGATGAGCGCTTTGCCGGAAAGCTCTGGCCGGACTGGGACAAGGGCGTTGCGAAGCGCGAGCCCAAGGCGTTGGCCAAGGCACGCAAGGATCTGGCCGAATCGATCACCTTCTGGCAGTTCGTTCAGTGGTGCTTTGATCGTCAGTGGAAGTCGGTCAAGGCTTACGCAAACGAGCGTGGTGTTCAGCTGATCGGCGACATGCCGATCTTCGTTGCGCACCACAGCGCGGATTGCTGGGCTCGCCCGGACCTGTACTACCTCGACGAAAACAAGTGGCCGACAGTGATTGCCGGTGTGCCGCCCGATTTCTTCTCCGCAACCGGCCAGCGCTGGGGCAACCCGCTGTACGACTGGGCTGCGATGGACAAGGATGGCTACGCATGGTGGATCGAGCGGATCAAGCGTCAGCTTGCACTCGCTGACGTCGTGCGTATCGACCACTTCCGTGGCTTTGCCGGCTATTGGGAGATCCCCGCATCGGAGCCGACCGCGATTCACGGGCGCTGGGTTCCCGGCCCGGGCAAGGCGCTGTTTGCCGCCATCGAGAAGGCGCTTGGCAAGCTGCCGATCATCGCAGAGGACCTCGGTGTCATCACGCCTGACGTCGAAGATCTGCGTGACAGCTTCGCGCTGCCGGGTATGCGCATCCTGGAGTTCGCATTCGCTGCAGGCCCGGATCACAACTTCCTGCCGCACAACTACGTGCCGAACACCGTTGTGTACACCGGTACGCACGACAACGACACGATTCGCGGATGGTGGGCGACCTGTACCGAGCGTGAACGCGACTTCGCGCGTCACTACCTGGCAACCGACGGTCACGATATTCACTGGACGATGATTCGTGCGGCTGCGATGTCCGTTGCCCGCATGGCGATCTACCAGTTCCAGGACGTGCTTGGTCTGGACGGCTATCACCGCATGAACACGCCGGGTCAGGTCGGTTGCTGGACTTGGCGCTTCAAGTGGGACTATGTGGGTCCTGAGCCGGCGCGTCGTCTGGCCGAACTCTGCGCCTTGTCCTCGCGGACCGGTGCTGACAAGCTCCCGCGCATGTCGGAGTGGCCGGCTGACAAGCCTTTGCCTTGAGCGAACCGCGTTAGTCGGAAAGGGGCCTATAGGCCCCTTTTTGATTGCCCGCGAGCCAACGGATCCTGTCGATAGAACAACGCCAACTGTTCGTAGACGCGTGGGTAGGTGCTGTCCAGAAGTTCCGGCTCGACGAAGAACACCTCACTGACCACCGCAAAGAACTCCGCCGGGTGTTCAGCGGCGTAAGGATCAATCTGCGTCTCTTCGCCCGCGTCGACGCGATCGCAGAAGTCGTCGTACGCGTCGCCGAGTGCGGCATCCCAAGCCTCGACCGACATGCCGGCATGCAGAGGTGGCAGGCCGTCCGCCTCGCCGCTGAGCATGTCGAGCTTGTGTGCGAACTCGTGCACGACCACGTTCGCACCTTCGTACTCCTCGGGGTCATCGAACCAGGCCAGCACCACCGGGCCGCCATCCCAGGCTTCGCCGAGCGCCGCTTCGTCGTATTCATGCAGGACGCCATCCTCATCCATCGTACGGCGCGGAATCACGAAGTCGCCCGGGTAAATGACGATGCCCACCCAGCCGTCGTAGGCCGATAGGCCCAACTCGAGTACCGGTAAACAGGCCTGTAATGCAATCGATGCCTGCATGAAGGCGGTTACTTCAAGACCCGCAGCGCCAGAAAACTCCTTTCCGGCCAGGAAATCCAGCGCCATCTGGCGCAGCCGATCCCGCGCGTCGGGGGTCAAGTTTTCAATGAAAGGGAGGGCGGCTTCCGCCTCAGCGAGGACGTCCTCCGCTGCCGGTTGATCTGCTTGCGGCGCCGACCAAAAACGTTTGAGCCATCTCATGCCGCAAGTCTAGCTGGCATGGCGTCGGGGAGCATGGTCGAGGGCTTGTGGAATAATGCGCCCATGGTTCAAGTTGCCCATTCTCTCGATAGCTCCGATTCGTCGGTCCCAAGCGCAGCAGCCTTGGCGGAAGGGCTCGGCGGCGACGCCCTGGTGCCGTTGCAGTCTGCGTTGGACTGGATCGTGCCGCTATACGGCGAGCACACGCTGCGAACTGGCGAACCGACGCTGCGACATGCGTTGGGAATGGCGCTCATTGCCGTTGCACTCAAGCTCGATCTCGACACCCGTTTGGCGGCATTGCTCTTTGCGGTCGTCGAGTACGTCGATGAGCCCAGCGAGGAGGTCGAACGACGCTTCGGGCGCAATGTTGCAAGGCTGACGGACGGCATGGCGCGCCTCAACGGCCTGCGCCTGATCACCCGAAAGGCGGCGCAATCGGCGGCTACCGACGTACGAGCCCAGACCGAAGTCCTGCGCAAGATGGTGCTTGCGATGGTGGAGGACATCCGCGTCGTGCTGCTGCGGCTCGCAAGCCGCACGCAGACGCTGCGCTACCTCACCGAGCATGATTCGGATTCGAAGGAAGAGCTTGCGCGCGAGAGCATGGATCTGTACGCGCCGTTGGCAAACCGGCTCGGCGTCTGGCAGCTGAAATGGGAGCTTGAAGACCTTTCGTTCCGGTTCCTTGAGCCGCAAACCTACAAACGCATTGCGAAGATGCTCGACGAGCGCCGCGTTGAGCGCGAGGCGTTCATCGAGACGTCGATCGCGCGGCTCAAGGATGACCTTGCCGCTGCCGGCGTACAGGCCGATGTGTATGGGCGGCCCAAGCACATCTACTCCATCTACAACAAGATGCGGGCCAAGCATCTGGACTTCTCCCAGGTGTATGACGTGCGCGCGCTCCGCGTGCTCGTGCGCGATGTGCGCGACTGCTATACCGCCCTCGGGATCGTGCATACGATCTGGCAACCGATTCCCGGCGAGTACGACGACTACATCTCGAAGCCCAAGGGCAACAACTACCAGAGTCTGCACACCGCTGTGCGGGCCTCGGACGGGCGGGCGCTTGAGGTGCAGATCCGGACGATGGAGATGCACCGGCATGCCGAACTCGGCGTTGCTGCGCATTGGCGCTACAAGGAAGGCGCGCGCGAGACAGGCGAGTACGACGAGAAGATCGCCTTGTTGCGCCAGCTGCTCTCGTGGCGCGACGAGATCAGTGATTCCGCACAATGGGAATCGCATTACAAGAACGCTTCGCTTGACGACACCATCTACGTCATGACGCCGCAAGGGCGGGTGGTTGATTTGCCGAGTGGCGCGACGCCGATCGACTTTGCTTACCGCGTTCATTCGGACCTCGGACACCGTTGCCGCGGCGCGAAAATCAACGGCCAGATGGTGTCGCTGAATACCGCGCTCGACAATGGCCAGGTGGTCGACATCATTGCGGCGAAGCAGGGCGGGCCTTCACGCGATTGGCTCAATCCACAGCTTGGCTACCTTGCCACGTCGAACGCGCGCTCGAAAGTGCGGCGTTGGTTCACGTTGCAGGAAGAGGCTGAAACCTTGTCGCAGGGGCGCACGATCGCCCTCAAGGAGCTGCAGCGCGAAGGGCAGGCGCATTCCAGTCTTGATGATCTCGCCTCACGGCTCGGTTTCAAGACCACGGATGCCTTCCTGATCGCGGTGGGGCGTGGCGATGTAGGCACACGCCAGATCCAGATTGCCTTGCATGGCGACGTCAGCCCGGCCGAGCCTGCCCCGGATGTCGTGATCGGGCGGAGTCGCGGGCGGGGGCGCGACGACAAGATTCTGATCGTCGGGGTAGGGCGGCTGATGACCACCCTGAGCCGCTGTTGTAAACCGGCGCCGCCGGACGCCATCTCCGGCTTTGTCACGCGTGGCAAAGGGGTTTCCATTCACCGTAGCGATTGCCGCGACTTCAAGCATGTGGCGCTGAAGCATCCTGAGCGTGTGGTCGAGGCCGCCTGGGGCGAGGCAGATACCGCTGCTCAGGTCAGCGACGTCTATCCGATCGATATCGCGGTTGACGCACACGACCGGCAAGGCCTGCTGCGCGACATTTCAGAGATTCTTTCGCGCGAAAAGCTCAATGTGATCGCGGTGAACACCATGTCCAAAGGTGGACGCGCCTTCATGCGCTTTACGATCGAGGTGCGAAACGCGAGCCAGAGCCAGCGTGCGCTGACCCTGATCGGTGAAGTTGAAGGCGTGGAGCGTGCGCGCCGCGCTTGAGCGGCGCGTAGGTCGTTCAGCTCGCGGCGCCGCTCGCGCCACCGACGAGTTCTGACAACAGGATTTCCTGCGCCGAACGGCGGATCGTGCGCCCCTGCTTGCGACGGTAGCTGCCATCGTCGCCCGATAGATCCCAAGCTTGGCAGTTGTCGCCCAAGTAAGGTTTGAGGCCTTCCTTGATCACCCGGCGCTTGAGTTTCGGGTCGAGGATCGGGAAGGCTGTCTCGATCCGCCGGAAGAAGTTGCGCTCCATCCAGTCCGCGCTCGAGAGATAGACGCGGTCCTCACCGTTCGCGCTGAAATACAGCACCCGGGTGTGTTCGAGGAAACGGCCAACGACCGAGCGGACGCGGATGTTGTCCGACAGGCCCGGGACTTGAGGGCGCAGCGCGCAGGGGCCGCGGACGATCAGATCGATTTCCACGCCAGCCGCGCTCGCATCGTAGAGCGCCTCGATCGTCTCAGCCTCAAGCAGCGCGTTCAGCTTGGCGATGATGCGACCCTTGCCGCCAGCGCGTGCGATCTCGGCTTCATTCCTGATTGCTGCGACGACGCTGGGCTGCAGCGTGAAGGGCGCCTGCCAGAGGTGCCGGAGCGCGCGTGGATGGCCAAGGCCGGTCAGCTGTTTGAAGATGTCGCTGACGTCTGCGCCGATGTCTTCATTCGCAGTGAACAGCCCGAAGTCCGTGTAGAAACGCGTGGTGCGCGGGTGGTAGTTGCCGGTACCAAGGTGTACATAGCGCCGCAAAACCCCGCCGCCGCCGCTGTCGGTATCCTCACGGCGAACGACCATCAGCATCTTGGCGTGCGTTTTGTAGCCCACCACGCCATACACCACATGCGCGCCTGCTTCCTCCAGGCGCGAAGCCCAGCTGATGTTGGCTTCCTCGTCAAACCGCGCCAGCAGCTCGACGACGACGGTGACTTCCTTGCCTTTGCGCGCGGCCCGGATCAGGTGCTCCATCAGCACGGAATCGGTGCCGGTGCGATAGACCGTCATCTTGATTGCCAGAACCTGCGGATCGTCCGCGGCGTTGCGCAGTAGGTCGATCACCGGCGCGAAGCTCTGGAACGGGTGGTGCAGCAGGTGGTCGCGCTTGCGGATTGCCGCAAAGATGTCACAACGCGAGTCGAGATCCTTCGGGACCACCGGCTTGAACGGACGGAACTTCAGATCGGGTCGATCGACCCAATCGGGCACTTGCATCAGGCGAACGAGGTTGACGATACCGGGCACCTGATAGAGCTCCTGGCGCCCCAGATCGAACTGCTGCAACAGGAAGTCCGCCATCGCGTCGGAACAGTTGTCCGCCACTTCCAGGCGCACTTCATCGCCAAAGTGGCGATGCTGCAGTTCGCCCTGCAGAGCGGTGCGCAGATCCTTGATGTCTTCTTCGTCGAACAGCAGGTCGCTGTTGCGGGTAACGCGGAACTGATAGCAGCCGAGCACCGTCATGCCTTCGAACAGCGCGCCTACATGCGCGTGCAGGATCGAGGAAAGGAACACGAAGGTGTGCGGGCTGCCGCCGAGTTCGGGCGGAATGTGAATCACGCGTGGCAAGGCGCGCGGCGCCTGCACGATCGCCGCGTTCGAGACGCGGCCGAATGCGTCCCGCCCTTCGAGTTCGACTGCAAAGTTAAGGCTCTTGTTGAGCACGCGCGGGAACGGGTGAGCGGGGTCGAGGCCGATCGGGGTCAGCACCGGCATCACTTCGCGATAGAAGTAATCGCGAATCCAGGCCTGCTGTTCGGGTGTCCATACACTGCGCCGCAGGAAGCGGATGCCCTCGGTTGCAAGTGCGGGCAGGATCGTGTCGTTCAGCAGCGAGTACTGCTCGGCAATGATGCCGTGCACTTCCCGACAGATGCGCGGGTACAGCTCGTTCGGCTGGATTGCGTCCGGCGCGTTCGAGTTGGCGCCCAGGGCGTTCTGGGCGCGCACACCAGCGACGCGAATTTCGAAGAACTCGTCGAGGTTGCTCGATACGATGCAGAGAAACTTCAGCCGCTCCAGCAGCGGCACGGTGGGGTCCGCGGCCTGCGCCAGCACGCGGCGCTGGAAGGCCAGCAGCGACAGCTCACGATTCAGGTAATGCTCGGCAGGGTGTTGGCGTTGCCAGGGCGTACGAGTCATTTCACGGTCCGTTCTGAGCGATGCACTATTGTGTGACATTTCCGTTACGGTTCGTTGACATGAGGCTATCCGCAAGCGAATCCGCGTCGCGCACGCAGGGCGGCGAGCATCCGGGCTAGAATCGGCCGCCAGCTCCAACCGCCTTGGTGGCAAAACATATGAAACACGAGCTTATCGCTGCAGTCGACCTGGGCTCAAACAGCTTTCGCTTGATTGTCGGCCGCGTCGTCGGAGACCAGATCTTTGCGCTCGATAACCTCAAGGAACCGGTGCGCCTGGCTGCCGGGCTGTCCGCTGACAAGCATCTCGACATCGCGTCGCAAGCGCGCGGCCTGACGGCGTTGCGGAAATTCGGTGAACGTCTGCGGGGCTTCCAACCGGAAGAGGTGCGTGCTGTTGCGACCAACACCCTGCGTGTTGCGAAGAACGCCACGAGCTTTCTGGAGCAGGCCGAGAAGGCACTCGGGTTCCCGATCGAAGTGATCTCCGGTCGTGAAGAAGCCCGCCTGATCTATCTCGGCGTGGTGCACACCTTGCCCGATCCGGGCCGCAAGCAATTGGTGTTCGATATTGGCGGCGGTTCGACCGAATTCATCATCGGGCGTGGCTTGCAGCCGATCGTACTCGAGTCGCTCTACATGGGCTGCGTGAGCTACAGCTTGCGCTTCTTTCCCGACGGTCGCATCGACAAGGCCGGGCTGCGTGCCGCCGAAATTGCTGCAATGCGTGAGCTGGAAACCATTTCGCGCACCTATCGAGAAGTCGGTTGGGAGTTCGCGATTGCTTCCAGCGGTAGCGCGAAAGCAATCGCCGAAATCCTCGAACTGAACCATTTCTCCGAGGGTGGCATTACCCGCGATGGCATCGCCAAGCTGCGCAACGAACTGATCAAGGCAGGCAATGTAAATCGCCTGGCCATTGCAGGCGTGCGGGCAGACCGTCTGCCGGTGCTGCCGGGCGGTTTCGCGATCATGTCTGCTGCGATGGAGGCATTGGATCTCGACAGGATTACCTTCTGTGATGGTGCGCTGCGGCAAGGCGTGCTGCACGACCTGATCGGCCGCTATACCCACCACGATCTGCGCGATGCCACCGTCGAGACCTTCATGCGTCGGCACGAGGTCGACGCGGCCCAGGCGCTACGTGTTGCGGATACCGCCTGCAAGTTGCTGATCCAGGCAATGCCCGCGGCCGCGGACCCGGACCATATCGATCGCCGCTTCCTCAACTGGGCGGCACGGCTGCACGAAGTGGGTCTTTCGGTTGCGCATTCGAGTTACCACAAGCACAGCGCGTACATCCTCGCCAACGCCGACATGCCGGGCTTCTCGCGCAAGGATCAGGCGCGGCTGGCTTGTCTCGCCCTCGGACATCGCGGGAAGCTTGAGCGGGTATTGCCCCTCGGGCCAACTGAAACGGACTGGATGCTGATGCTATGCCTGCGGGTGGCCTTCATCCTGCATCGCACGCGTGACCTCACTCCCGCACCAGAGCTTGTCGTGACCGCCTCGCGCAAGGGCTTCCAATTGTCCGCCTCGGCTGCCGATCTGCAGGATCGTCCACTGACCGCTGCCTTGCTTGAGGAGGAGGGGGCGCAATGGGAGGCCTGCGGCATGCCGGTCCGCCTGCGTGTCGGTCGTGGGCCAACCGGGAAGCGCGATGCCTGAGCGCGCCAAGCCGACGCTCGCCCAGACGGAGCAGGGGGTTCGACTCGCTGGGTGTTGGACGCTGGCGACGCTGGCGCGTGCCCCGCAAGGGCTGCGGGCCGCCATCGCGAAAGCGCCACGCGAAGCGGTTTGGGATCTCCAAGACGTCGTCGCGCTGGATACGTACGGCGCCCTGCTCTTGTGGCGAGCGTGGAAGCGGGCGATCCCGGCCGCGTCGTCAATCCCTCCGGAGTACCAGGCCCTATTTGAACGACTCCATCAGCACGTTGCCGAGGCGCCCGCTGCGCGGCCAAAGCGCGATCCCCTTGCCTGGGTCGTGGCGACCGGGGTGCTGGCAATGACCTTTGCGTCGCACCTCGCGAGTTTCGTTGCCTTGCTGGGGCAATTGGTCATCGAGTGCCTCTACGTCTTGCGCACGCCGCGACGGATTCCCTGGCTTGAGATTTCGGCTAACTTGCATAAGGCTGGGGTTAGAGCCATGCCAGTGACCGCCCTGGTCGCATTCCTGATCGGCGTGGTGCTGAGCTACCTGTTCGCATTGCAACTCAAGCGCTTTGGCGCCGAAGCCTTCATCGTCGATGTGTTGGGCATCGGCGTGATCCGGGAACTCGGGCCGGTGCTTGTTGCGGTCCTGGTGGCGGGCCGCTCGGGCTCGGCGATGACCGCCCAGCTTGGCACCATGCGGGTGACGGAGGAGATCGACGCGTTGGCGACCATGGGCGTACCGCGTCACCTGCGTCTGGTGTTCCCGAAGGTCGTCGCGCTGGGCATTGCGATGCCGCTGCTGGTGGCATGGACCTGCGCGATTGCGCTGGCCGGCGGCATGATTGCGGCCTATTTCGAGCTTGGCTTGGACTTTCAGTTTTTTATCGCAAACCTGCCGCGCGCGGTTCCGCTGCCGAACCTTTGGATCGCCATTTCCAAGGGCGTCGTGTTCGGCATGACGATTGCCCTGGTAGCTTGCCACTTCGGGCTGCGCGTCGAACCGAACACCGAGAGCCTTTCTGGCAATACGACGCGATCGGTTGTGGCGGCGATCACACTGGTGATCTTGCTCGATGCGGTGTTCGCGTTGGCCACGCGCAACGTTGGGCTGGGGCGCGGATGATCAGCGCACCGCCTGTTGAACTCTGCGGCATCGGAACGCGGTTCGGCCGTCACTGGGTGCTGCGTGGCGTCGACCTCACCGTACAGCGCGGGGAATTGCTGGCCTTGGTTGGCGGCTCCGGCAGCGGCAAGACCACCATGCTGCGCCAGATTGTCGGCCTGCTGGCCCCGACCGAGGGCGAGATCAAGCTGTTCGGCGAATCCTTGCACGACGGGGATCGCGATGAACTTGCCGCGCGGCGGCGCCGGTTCGGCATGCTGTTCCAGCATGGCGCACTGTTCTCGGCGTTGAACGTGTTCGACAACATCGCGTTCCCGCTGCGCGAGATGCGCTGCCTGCCCGAGTCGGAGATCCGTGACCTGGTGTTCACCAAGCTCGGCATGGTCGAGATCGACCGCGATGCGGCCTGGCGGATGCCCGCCGAACTCTCTGGCGGCATGATCAAACGCATCGCCCTGGCGCGTGCCTTGGCGCTCGACCCTGAGTTGCTTTTGCTCGACGAGCCGACAGCCGGTCTCGATCCGGATCGCTCAGCGGCCTTCGTCACACTGATCCGCACGCTGCATCAGGCGCTCAACCTGACCGTGGTTTTCGTTACGCACGATCTGGATACCCTTGCTGCACTCGCCAATCGACTGGCCGTGCTGGCCGAGGGACGTATACTCGCCACCGGGTCGCTGGACGAGGTGGTGCAAGTCGATCATCCGTTCATCCAACGCTTCTTCCTCAGCGAGCGCAGCATGCATGCCTTGCGCCGCGGCAAGGGTACTGACTGATGGAAAACCGCGCCTATGCGCTGGCGGTCGGGCTGTTCACGATCATCCTTGGCCTCGCTACCGCGACTGCCTTCTGGTGGTTTGCCGGCCGCACCGAACGCACTTACGACGTGTATCTCTACACGGATGGCAGCGTCGGCAGCCTCAACGAGCAAGCGGCAGTGCGCTTTCGCGGCATTCGTGCGGGGCGCGTGACGGATATTGATCTTGACCCTTCAACGCCTCGCCGGATCCTGATCCGCCTGCGGCTCGACGCCAGCCTGCAGTTGTCCCATGCAACCCGCGCGCGATTGGCGACGCAAGGGCTCACCGGCTTCATCTACGTCCAGCTTGAAGACGACGGCAGCGACCCGCGCCCCTTGGAGGCGCCGCAGGGTGAATTGCCGCGCATTGCACTCGATCCGTCGAACACCAACACCGTGGAAGCGGCGATCAACGCCTTGAACCGTATCCGCGATGTCGCGGACCGGCTGACCCTGGTGCTGGATGACACCAATCGCGGGAACCTGAAGCAAAGTCTCGCCAACATCGCGGCGACTACCAAGCATCTCGACGAGGCGCTCGCCAAAGTGCCGCAACTCGTTGAGCACGCCGACAACGTAGTCGCGCGCTTCGACTCGGATAAACTCGACCGCACGCTTGGCAATCTGGAGCGCACAACGGGCGAGCTGCCGCAAACGATGGCGACCTTGCGCACCACCTTGAGTGGCCTGCAGAGCCTGACCTCACGCTGGGAGGCGCTCGGCAGCGACGTGCAGACCCGGTTGATCGCTGACGGCGGCGGCCAGTTGGGCCAGACGCTGGATGACCTGCGTCGCACGAGCGGCGAACTGTCCGCACTGATCAACACGCTGGAGCGCAATCCGCAGTCCATCGTGTTCGGACGCCCGCACCCGACGCCGGGCCCGGGCGAACGCGGCTACAGCCCGCCCGCAAGACCATGAAGATACTGACCATGCGCAAGTTCCTCGGCTTCGTATTTCCCGTACTGACCCTTGCTGCCTGCACATCGCTGCCGGCTGAGACGGGGCCGTCCGCTGTTCACGACCTTGGGTTGCCGGTCCTTGCCGGTAGCGCGCCGAGTCCGCTGCCATTGCGCCGCGTGGAAGTGCTGGGCAACGCTGCGCTGGGCGGCCTTGCGATGCAATACCGCTATGCCGAAGACCAAACCACGCGGCGCCTCAACTATGCTGACAATCGGTGGTCGGCTACGCCGGCACAGCTGCTTGAGGGCGTGGTGTCGCGCATGTTGAGCGGGCCGACACAACCGTCACGCTGCAAGCTGACGCTTCGGCTCGACGAGTTCGTTCAGGTGTTCGCGCGTGATGGCAGCAGCGCGGGTTATGTCGCCGGCAGCTTCTTGCTGATCGGTGAGCGGGCCGACGAAGTGCTTGCGCAAACGCCATTTGAGGCACGCCAGGCCGCGCCGAGTGCAGATGCCAGCGGAGGGGCGCAAGCCCTGCGCGGTGCAAGCGAGATGGTCGGCAAACAGGCGGCGCGGTGGCTCGCCACACAGGATGCGAGGCGCTGCACGGCAGGATAGTCAAACACGATCGCGTCTTCGGGGGAGGAGCGATCAGATCCGGGGGGATTCATGGAACGACCTGGCAGCCCGTACGCAAGTGGGCTCGATCAATGCGCGGCAAATCATGTCGCGCTCACGCCGCTGACCTTTCTTGAACGCGCTGCGTCGATCTATCCGGATCGCGTCGCGGTGGTGCACGGCAAACGCCGCTACAGCTGGGCAGAGACCCAAGCACGGGCACGCCGGCTGGCTTCCGCGCTGCGCCGCCGCGGGATCGGCAAGAGCGACACCGTCGCGGTAGTCCTCAACAACACGCCCGAGATGTACGAGTGCCACTTCGGCGTGCCGGGTGCCGGTGCGGTGCTCAACACCATCAACACTCGCCTTGATGCCGAAGCGATCGCGTTCATCCTGAACCATGCCGAGGCGCGCGTGCTGCTCACCGACCGCGAATACTCGGCGACCGTGCGTGAGGCCGTCCGGCTGGCGAATCGCCCTGAGCTGCTCGTCATCGATGTGCTCGACAGCGAGTACCAGGGTATTGGCGAGGCGATCGGCAGCCTGGACTATGAGAGCCTCCTTGCTGAAGGCGCCGCGGGCGAACCCTTGGTCTATCCCGAGGACGAGTGGGATGCAATCTCCTTGAACTACACCTCGGGCACCACTGGCAATCCGAAAGGCGTGGTGTATCACCACCGCGGCGCTTATCTGAATGCCATGTCGAACATTGTCTCCTGGGGTATGCCGCCGCAGTCGGTCTATCTTTGGACGCTGCCGATGTTCCACTGCAATGGCTGGTGCTTCGCGTGGACCATGGCCGCCAATTGCGGAACAAATGTGTGCCTGCGCCGCGTCGACGCCAGGTTGATCTTCGATGCGATTCGCCAGGAGCGCGTGACCCACTACTGTGGCGCACCGATCGTCCATTCGATGCTGGCGAACGCACCCGCAAGCTGGCGTGACGGTATCGACCACCCGGTGGCGGGGCTTGTCGCAGCGGCGCCACCGCCGGCGGCAGTGATCGAAGGCATGGCGCGGATCGGTTTCGATGTTACTCATGTGTATGGTCTGACCGAGACCTATGGCCCGGCATCGGTCTGCGCCAAGCACACCGAATGGGCCGATCTGCCACTGGATGAGCAGGTGCGCCTGAACGGCCGCCAAGGTGTGCGCTATCACGCTCAGGAGGCAATCGAGGTGATCGATCCGTTGACCATGACGCCCGTGCCGCGCGATGGCGAGACGATGGGTGAAATCATGTTTCGCGGCAACCTCGTGATGAAGGGTTACCTGCGCAATCCAAAGGCGACGGAAGAGGCATTCCACGGTGGCTGGTATCACACCGGCGATCTTGCCGTGATGCAGCCCGATGGCTACGTGAAGATCAAGGATCGCTCGAAGGACATCATCATTTCAGGTGGCGAGAACATCTCGTCAATCGAGGTGGAGGATGTGCTCTACAAGCACCCGGCGGTGATGGCCGCTGCTGTGGTGGCCGTGCCCGATGACAAATGGGGCGAGGTGCCGTGCGCCTTTGTGGAGCTGCGCGAGGATGCGCGGGTCGACGAGGCGACGTTGATCGACTTCTGTCGAGAACGCATGGCGCGTTTCAAAGCCCCGAAACGCATCATCTTTGGCGAACTGCCGAAGACCTCGACCGGCAAGATCCAGAAGTACGTGCTGCGGCAACGCGCCAAATCGACGGACGCGATCGAATGACGGCGCAGCGCTGTCACTGAACAGACAGCGCTTTCGGCCGATCTCCGCCAGCGTTGGCAAGACTGTCTTGAGGATGGATCGATGAGTACTGAATCCGAAGCCTATGTTCTGCGCCAGGACGAAGCTGGCGTCGCAACGCTGACCCTCAATCGGCCTGGCCAATACAACGCGCTGTCATCGGCAATGATCGGAGCGCTGGCTGACGCGCTAAAAGCGGTTGCCGAAGACCGCGCGATCCGCGTTGTCGTGTTGGCGGCGGCCGGCAAGGCGTTTTGCGCCGGGCACGACCTCAAGGAAATGCGCGCCAACCCGAGCAAGGCTTTCCAGCAGGCGCTGTTCTCCCGCTGCGGCAAGTTGATGACGAGCTTGCTGGCTTTGCCTCAGCCGGTCATTGCGCGCGTGCACGGCATTGCCACCGCAGCCGGCTGTCAGCTGGTATCGATGTGCGACCTTGCGGTTGCGGCGGATACGGCCCGCTTTGCGGTGTCCGGCATCAACGTGGGTTTGTTCTGCAGCACGCCGGCGGTTGGGCTCTCGCGCAATGTTGGTCGCAAGCGTGCGTTCGAGATGCTGGTGACCGGCGACTTCATCGATGCCGCAGCCGCGAGCCAGGCTGGCTTGATCAATCGTGCCGTACCCGCGGACGCGCTGGATCATGAAATTGCGCGCCTCGCCCAGTCGATCTGCGCGAAGAGCCCCCACGCGATCGCCATCGGCAAACGCTTGTTCTACAGCCAGCTGGAAATGGGCATTGAAGCGGCCTACCAGGTCGCTGGCGAGACGATGGCCTGCAACATGATGGCCGAGGACGCCGCCGAAGGCATCGACGCCTTTATCGCGAAGCGGCCGCCCGTTTGGCTGGGGCGCTGAGCACCGCGTGCTGATCGATACGCACATCCATCTCGACGCGGTGGAATACGCGTCTGGGCTGCAGGCGGTGATGGACTCAGCGCGCGATGCGGGCGTGCAGTCATTCGTACTGCCCGCGGTTGAACCGGCCAATTTGCCTGTGGTGTCGCGCTTGGCCAGCGAGGCCGATGATATAGCGGTGGCCTATGGATTCCATCCCCTCTACATTGATCGTGTGGGTGACGACTCGCTTGCATTGCTGAGAGCCCAGCTTGGCAATCATCGACCGATTGCCGTTGGAGAAATCGGGCTCGACTACTTCGTCGAGGGATTGGACCAAGAACGCCAGCAAGCCGTGTATGCGGCCCAGCTGGTGATGGCGAGGGAGTTCGATCTGCCGGTTCTGTTACATGTGCGGCGCGCGCAGGACGATGTGCTCAAGCACTTGCGCCGTATCCGCGTTCGCGGCGGGATTGCGCATGCATTCAACGGCAGCCGGCAGCAGGCGGATACGTTCATCAAGCTCGGGTTCAAGCTTGGCTTCGGCGGCGCGATGACCTACAGCGGATCGACCCGCATACGCGCGCTGGCGGCCTCACTGCCGCTGGAATCGATCGTGCTGGAAACCGACGGGCCTGACATTCCGCCGGCCTGGCGCCCCCAAGGGCCTTCGCTGCCTGCAGAGTTGGTGCGCTACGCCGCGGTTCTGGCTGAACTGCGCAATGAGCCGGTCGAAAGGATTATCGATCAGACCGGGCGTAACGCTTGCGAAGCGCTGCCCGGTCTCGAACGCTACCTCAGGCGGGCGTAGCGCCGCGGGCGATGAAGTCGGCTATCTGCGCGCGCAGTGCGCCGACGTCGCCATCGAAGTGCTCGTAGATCATCAGACTGAGGCCGAACGAGTAGGCGTAAAGCAGCAGTGAGCGGCTCGCGGCTTCCTGCGCACCCATGCCCGACGCGATGAAGAGATCCTTCGCACTCTTCAGGCGCCATTGATCCACCTCTTCGACGACTTTCGCGGCCTTCGGATCGCGACGCGCCCAATCGCGCACCGCGAGTTCGATCTGGATGCCTCGGCGGTTGCGCGACGAGGAATAGACGTCGATCACGCGCACGAGTTGTTCCAAGGGTTTGCCGGGTTCGCCACGCGCCTGCTTGCTGACGTCGCGGATGCGGCCTTCCTTCCAGAGATTCAGCACTTCGTCGAGCAACTCCTGCCGATCGCGGAAGTGCCAATAGAAGCTGCCCTTGGTGACGCCACAGCGTTTGGCGAGCACTTCAACGCGCAAACCTGCGAGGCCTTCCTCGGCGAGCGCATCGGTTGCGGCTTGGATCCACGCCTTGCGGTCAAGTGGAGGGCGGGTGGCGGCCGAGGCGCGCGATTTCGGGGGTGTCTTTTCCATTGCTTTCGCGATTGACAGGGGGAAAGGCCATACGTTACCGTATGGCTAACCATACGCGAACGTATGGGTGATTGTCCGGCCCAAGACCGACACTGTCAATGTTCTGGCCGGGAGGCGCGATAATGACGTGCTTTGCGCCGCTGGCGCCAATCCCGCATCCGATTGAAGGAGATTGAGTTGAAGATCCTTGTTCCGGTGAAGCGAGTCGTTGATTACAACGTCAAGGTGCGCGTCAAATCCGACGGCACCGGCGTTGAACTCGCCAACGTCAAGATGTCGATGAACCCGTTCGACGAGATTGCAGTCGAGGAAGCCGTTCGCTTGCGCGAAGGTGGCATCGCAACCGAAACCGTGGCCGTATCGTGCGGTACCACCGCGAGCCAGGAAACCCTGCGCACTGCGATGGCGATTGGTGTCGACCGCGCGATTCTCGTCGAAAGTGACGTCGAACTCCAACCCCTCGCGGTTGCCAAACTCCTCAAGGCCGTTGTTGAGCGCGAACAGCCGCAGCTGGTCATCCTCGGCAAGCAGGCCATCGATGACGATGCGAACCAGGTCGGGCAGATGCTCGCCGCGCTGCTTGGCTGGCCGCAAGCCACCTTCGCATCGAAAGTGCAGATCACCGACGGCCGCGCCGTGGTGATGCGTGAAATCGACGGCGGTCTGGAGACCGTTGAAATTGCGCTGCCGGCGATCGTGACGACGGACCTGCGCCTGAACGAACCGCGCTACGCGACGCTGCCGAACATCATGAAGGCCAAAAAGAAGCCGCTCGATACGCTGAAGCCGGCTGATCTGGGGGTCGACCCGGCGCCGCGCCTCAAGACGTTGAAGGTGGCAGAACCGCCGAAGCGCGCGAGCGGTGTGAAGGTGGCCGATGTGCAGGAACTGGTCGCCAAGCTGAAGAACGAAGCCAAGGTACTGTGAGGAGCCCGAGCATGACGATCCTGGTAATTGCAGAACACGACAACGCTTCGCTCAAGGCTTCCACGCTCAACACGATTACGGCGGCTGCCGCAATCGGTGGCGATATCCATGTGCTCGTGGCCGGGCACAACGCCGGCGCCGCCGCTCAAGCGGCCTCGCAGGTGGCTGGCGTGAGCAAGGTGTTGCTTGCCGATGCGCCACACTATGCGGATCAGCTCGCCGAGAACCTCGCTGCGCTGGTCGTCGCACAGGCTGAGGGGCGCAGCCATGTACTGGCACCGGCTACGACCTTCGGCAAGAACTTCATGCCACGCGTCGCAGCACTGCTGGACGTCGCCCAGATCTCGGACATCATCGCGGTGGAATCGGCCGACACCTTCGTCCGCCCGATTTACGCCGGCAACGCACTGGCGACGGTACTGAGCAGTGATGCGACCAAGGTGATCACGGTGCGGACCGCGGCGTTCGACGCCGCTGCGACTGGCGCTTCGGCGCCGATCGAGGCGATCGCTGCCGGCGCGGATCTCGGCGTCGCGAAGCTGGTGGGGCGCGAGCTTACCGTTAGCGCGCGGCCGGAACTTGGTGCGGCGAAGATCATCGTTTCGGGTGGCCGCGGCCTGGGCAGTGGCGAGAACTACCACGCCGTGCTGGAGCCGCTTGCAGACAAGCTCGGCGCTGCCATGGGCGCCTCTCGCGCCGCGGTGGATGCCGGTTATGTGCCGAACGACTACCAGGTCGGCCAGACCGGCAAGGTCGTCGCGCCGCAGCTCTATCTGGCTATCGGCATCTCGGGCGCGATCCAGCACCTCGCCGGCATGAAGGATTCGAAGGTGATCGTCGCGATCAACAAGGATCCGGACGCCCCGATCTTCCAGGTTGCGGACTACGGCTTGGTGGGTGACCTGTTCGAGCTGGTGCCCCAGCTCACCGCAGCCATCAACTAAGCGGGGCAGGGAGGGGCGGTGGATTTCAGCCTCGACACCCTCCCTGGCGGGCTGGCTTGGGCCGGCGGTGTGCTGGCCCTTGCCGCGCTGATTTACGAGGCGCGGCAGGCGGAATGGCGAACGCTGGTTAGCGGGCCGGTACTCGGGCGCTTGCTTGGGGCGGCGGTCATGCTGATGTTGCTTTGGAGCCTCAAAGCCAATCTGGCGCCGGGGTTTCGCCTACATCTTCTCGGCGTAACGGTTGCCGTCCTCACGTTTGGCCGCGCACGGGCAATCTTCGCGATCGCCATCGGCAGCCTCGCTTCCGCGATCGGCACGTCGACCGAGCTGGCGGCCTGGCCCTTCAATTTTGTCTTGCTCGGCGTGCTGCCCGCCTGGTTGAGCCATGTGGCGGATCGGCTGCTGCAAGCACGGCTGCCGAACCACCTGTTTGTTTTCATATTTGCCAACGCGTGTGCGGTGTCAGCCGCGTGCATGCTGGCTGTTGGTGTGGGCGCAAGTCTGGTTCAGGCGCTGGGGGGCGCTGCGATCGGACCGATCCTCGAAGACTATCTGCCGTATTTCCTGCTGCTTGGTTTCGCCGAGGCGTGGCTAAGCGGCATGGCGGCAACCTTGCTGGTGGTCTTTTGCCCCGGCTGGGTCGCGAGCTTCGACGATCGCCGCTATCTGTTGAACAAATGATCTGCGCGGCAGTTCGCCGCGGTGTTTTTTGGGGGGAGTGATTTATGAGCCAGTACACTGCACCGATCCGCGATATGCAGTTTGTTCTCAACGAGCTTGCTGGTTTGGGGGAACTCTCCAGCATGCCCGGCTGCGAGGAAGCAACACCTGATCTGGTCGACGCGATCATGGAGGAGGGCGGCAAGTTCGCCGCCGGCGTGCTCGCACCGCTCAACGTCGTCGGCGACCGCAACGGCGCCAAGTGGGATGCCGGCACCGTCACGACCGCCCCGGGCTGGAAGGACGCCTACCAGCAGTTCGCCGAGGGGGGCTGGACGGCGATCGGTTGCCCTGTCGAGTTCGGCGGCCAAGGACTACCCAAACTCGCATCCACGCCGGTGTCCGAAATGTTCAAGTCGGCCAACCTTGCGTTCTCGCTGGGGCCGATGCTGACGCAAGGCGCAATCGAAGCGCTCGTGCTGCGCGGTTCGGATGAGCTGAAGGCGAAGTTCCTCGACAAGATGGTCGCCGGCGTCTGGACCGGCACGATGAACCTGACCGAGCCGCAGGCCGGCTCCGACCTTGCCGCCGTGCGGAGCAAAGCGGTGCCGCAAGCCGATGGCAGCTATCTGATTTCCGGTCAGAAGATCTTCATCACCTACGGTGAGCACGACATGACCGAGAACATCATCCACCTGGTGCTCGCCCGCTTGCCGGACGCGCCAGAGGGGGTGAAGGGCATTTCACTGTTCGTGGTGCCGAAGTTCATGGTGAACGACGACGGCTCGCTGGGGGCACGCAACGACGTGCATTGCGTGTCGATCGAGCACAAGCTGGGCATCCACGGCAGTCCGACCTGCGTGATGTCATACGGCGACAAGGGCGGCGCGGTTGGCTATCTGGTTGGCGAAGCCAATCGCGGCCTCGAGTACATGTTCATCATGATGAACGAAGCGCGCTTCTCGGTAGGCCTTGAAGGGCTCGCGATCAGCGAGCGTGCCTACCAGAAGGCGGTGCAGTACGCGCGCGAGCGGACACAGGGCACGGAGTTGGGCGTGAAGGGTGGCGGCAAGGTCGCGATCATCAAGCATCCGGATATCCGCCGCATGCTGATGACCATGAAGTCGCATGTGGAAGCGATGCGAGCCATTGCTTACGTGACTGCAGCGGCACTGGATACCGCGCACTGCCATGCTGATGCGGCCGAGCGTGCCAAGGCGCAGGCGTTTGCCGACTTCATGATTCCGATCGTGAAGGGCTGGTGCACTGAAACCGGTATCGAGATGGCCTCGCTCGGCGTACAGGTGCACGGCGGCATGGGCTACATCGAGGAGACCGGTGCAGCACAGTATTTGCGCGATGCCCGAATTTCCGCGATTTACGAAGGCACCACGGGCATTCAGGCGAACGACCTCATCGGCCGCAAGATGGCGCGTGAAGGCGGGCTCACCGTGAAGGCAGTGATCGGCATGATGCGCCGGCTCGACGGCCAGTTGGCGGAAGCCGCGGCAGGCAGCCAGGGCGAGCACCTCGCGGTTATCCGCAAGGCGTTGGCGGACAGCGTTACGGCGGCAGAGCAAGCGGTTGAGTATGTGCTTACGACCTTTGGCACCGATATCAAGGCCGCTCACGTCGCCGCAGTGCCGATGCTCAAGCTGATGGGTATCGTTTGCGGCGGTTGGCAGATGGCTCGCGCCGCGTTGATTGCCCAGCGCAAACTGGAGGCGGGCGAAGGCGATGCCGACTTCTACCGTACCAAGATCATCACAGCACGCTTCTTCGCGGACCACGTGATGTCGCAGGTTAGTGGCCTATCGCACACCGTCTGCTGCGGTGCGGCGGGTGCGATGGCGCTCGACGAAGCCTTGTTCTGACCCGGAACAGTGCTTTCAGCAAGGGCGCCGGCAACCCCGGCGCCCTTTTTCATTGCGCCTTCGGTTCAGAATCGTTCGGGAAAATGCGTAAGCCAGACCCAGGCAACTGCGACTTGCACGACGACCATGAACGAGCCGGTCGCGGTGAGATAGCAGCAGGCGGCGGGCACAACGACCGATAACGCCGTCTCGCAGAGTGCTCCCGCGCCAAACCAAAGCGCGGATAGGCAACACCACTTCACCGCGAATCCGGGAAGGTAACGGCGCATCGTACGATTGAAGCGGTAGTTCTGCAGTTGCTCCAGCTGCGAGCCGCGCGTCACATCGCGAAAGTACTGGAACGGCCAGAAGTAACGGTAGAGCAACTGGCCGAAGGAACGCTGGGTTGGATCGCCAGGTTTCATTTTCGCCTCCGTACGTTGTCGAGCCGGAACTGCAATAACGGCACGACACGGACGGAAGTTCAAGGCCGATGTTCAAACAAATGGGGCAACCATTGCCCCATTTGACACTGCAAACGGCAGACGAAGATCAGGTCTGCGCGGGCAGGGCGACCTTGTTGTCTTTGCTGAACTGGTAGTCCTTGAACACATGCTCTGCCGAAAGCGCCTGGTAGCTGCCGTCCGCGAGGCGGTTGGTCGTGTCCTTCAGGCGGTACACGTAATGGCCACAGGTCCAGCAGTCAAAGTTGTGCATCTGTGTGCAGAGACAGGTCTTGTCCATCACCTTGATCTGGCGCGCGCCGGGGTGTGCAGCGACCTCGCGGTTGTACGACGTGATGTAGGCACAGGAGCCGGCACCGTCCAACAGATAGCCATAGGCCTCGCAGTTCGGGCGAATGCCGTCACCAATGGCGGGGCTGCTCTTCAGCATCCGCATCGGGTACCCGGTCGGTGAAACGCCATTTACCTCCACATCCGCCTCACTGGCGCGGAAGTATTCCTGACGCACCTTTTCCGGCAAGCCGCATTCGTCGGTGACAGTAAAGCGCGTCGCAACTTGCACCGCGGCCGCACCGTTTTCGAGGAATCCAACAGCGTCGGAACCCGTAAAGATGCCGCCGGCCGGAATTACCGGGATATCGAGCTGCTCTTTCTGCAGCCAGGCGATGATCTCGGCAACGATGGTCGCCAGATCATAGTTTTGCCAATCGGTCAGGCCAAAACCGAGATGGCCGCCAGCGAGCGGGCCTTCCACCACGATGTAGTCCGGCGCGCGATTCAGACGGGCGTTCTTGCGCAGGAAAAGCTGCAGCGCGCGCAAGGACGACACGATGATGCCGAGCTTGGCATCGCGGAAACGCGGGTGATCTTCGATCAGCGCAAATGAGCCAAGGTGCAGGCCGGCCGACAAGGTGATGCCATCGATTCCCGCATCGAGAGCCGATGCGAGGCGCACGCGCAAAGTGTCGCGCGCCGCGTTCATCGTCAGCTTCTCCATGCAGTTGATGAAGATCATGCCGTCACCGCGCTTGGCCTCCATCGTCGAGCCGACATGCAGGCGGGTCGCTTCCGCCAACTGGGCGAGGTTGAACTGCACGTCGGACTTGTCGGAGTTCGCGACGTTGTACTTGTACTGCTGCAGCTTGTCGCGCGTGAATTTCGTCTTGAAGCGGCGGTCGGAAACCGTCTGGACCATTGCATCGGAGATGTGGCCGATTCCGCCCAGCCGCGCCGCTTCGAGCGCAAGTTCGGCAGACGAGATGTCGACACCCATGCCACCGATGATGATCGGCACCACCTCGCGCTGACCAAATTTGAGACGAAAATCATCCACGCACTTCATGACCATCCTTTTTGCTATTCGAGGTGCGCCGCCGCACCCGCGTTTTCAGCCCTTGGCGGGCATATCTCTGTTGGAACCTGGCGAGATTGTACCGATCAGCTGCGACACGGCCGCGACAGTACTCGGAAAGAGTGTAATCAGGCCGCCGCAGTGAGTGATTTCGGCACCATACGGACGTCACTCGTCAGAAGGCGCCGCCCCGTAATGTTATCGAAGCCGCGACATACCCGTATGAGCCTGCCGGGGCAGTAGAGTGCTGTGCGCGCCTGCCGTTCGTGCCCCACAGGCTCCGTGCGCTCGGGCACCAGAGGCCTGCATCGCGGCACGCGTTACGCCACGGGCTGGCAAGCCAGTGAGCGCGGAGCCGGATCGGCGTGGCGCCAAACTCAACTGGCGGTGCTATAAATCTGCGGGCCAAGGAAGGGGCGCGATCCGTTTGCCCCGACAACCGCTCACTCGGCACTCTGGAGCCCAGCCATGACGAAACCCATTATCAACATTGCTGACATCGAATTCGAACCGCGCCCAGCCGTATTTGCCCCGACGGGTGCTGCGGCGGACAAATTCGATGCGCGAATGGCCTACATCAGCCCGAGGATCGGTGCGCAGAAGCTTGGGTACAACATCACGGCGGTACCGCCGGGGAAGCGAGCGTTCCCGTTTCACAACCACCACGCCAACGAGGAGATGTTCTTCGTGCTTCAGGGCTCAGGCGAGGTGCGAATTGGCGCGGACACCTATGCCATTCGCACCGGTGACGTAATCGCATGTCCGCCGGGTGGCAGCGAAGCGGCGCACCAGATTACGAACACTGGCACGGAGGAACTGCGTTACCTGGCTGTCAGCACCAAACTCTCCCCGGAGATCGCCGAGTATCCGGATTCGGGAAAATTTGGTGTCCTCGCCGAACTGCCGCCGAGTGCTGACGGCAAGCCACAGCGGTTTGTGTACGTCGGTCGGGCAGGTGATTCGCTCAACTATTGGGATGGCGAATAGCCTCCGCCAATCACCGGGGCCATTGCGGCCAAGGTGATGGTGCCCGGGGAGGGGCGGGTGCGTAGTGACTCAAGCGGGGTGTTGGGTGCCGGCACGTTCAAACGCTAGCCGGACGGCGGCCGGACACCCTGATGCCCCTGCTTAGCCGCTGAACTTCGACACGAGCATCTGCAGCTTTTGCTGGCGCAGTTCCTCGGCCTTGCGGGCCTTCTCTGCTTCCTCGGCCTGTCGGCGAGCTTCTGCACGCTTGCGCTGGACTTCCTTGATCTGTTCCGTTGCATGCGCGCGCTGCTGCTCGGTGACCTCGCCAGCAGCTGAGCCATCGAGTGCGAAGCGTTCCTTCGCCTTCGCGACCGAGCGAAGGTAGGGCAAGGCGCGCGTGTGGATCAGCAGCGCGGTCCGCAGGTGCTTCGGTGCAAACTCCGGATGCAGTGCGATCAACTGCTTGTCGATTCCGATCGCCAACGGCTGCCAGTTGCGCAAAACCGGATACTTGCCGGCGAGCAGCTTCAGCACTTCCCGGGGCGACTGTACTTGAGGTGTAGTGGTCATTCGAAAGGCACGATGCGTTAAAACCGGACGCAGGGTATCACTCAAGGCGACCGCCTGCCGGCCGGTTGTTCAATTTCCCAACGGCGCGCGGCTTGTGGGATTGACGGCTCTCAAAGATGGGGCTGCCGTTCGATCGTTCTGATTCCGCTGTAGCAGCACCTGCCTGCCCGGGCGACCTTGCAGGTTTGCTGCCACGGCTTGCCGAATGCCCTCGGCCAGCCGCGGCCGCTGTGTCAGGCGGCGCCTATCGAACGCAGCTACTTCGCGTCGCGCGACTGCCACGCCGAAGCGCTCCATGTCGGCGCGGCTTCGGCGATCAGTGAGAGTATTTCGGGAGGAAGGTCCCCGGCGCCAGTAAGTTGGCGAACCTCCAGAACATCGTCCTTCCCAAAGCCGGACGGCGCTCGCAGCGCCCACTGGATAGCCTCTTCAAGTGAGGGCACCTCGATGAGGTAGAAGCCGCCCACCAGCTCCTTCGACTCGGCAAAGGGGCCGTCCACAACGTAGCGCTTGCCATTTGCGACGGCGATGCGGGCGCCCGGCGCCGAAGGATTGAGCCCCTCGGACGCGACGAGCACGCCAGCCTGGTGCATGTCCTCGTTGAACCGCATGTAGGCCTTGAACAGCTCGACGTCGAAGTCTGCCTGTTCTTTTGTCGTTTCCTGCTCCGTACTCTGCTGCGCTGTGATGATGAACCGCATGGCTTGCTCTCCGAATCTGGGTTGGCCTTGGTAAAGCTACGACGAGCGAGCGCCAGGAAGATCGACAAATCGGAAACCTTGCCGTTTGCGGATAATGCGGAACTGACTGCCCGTGCTTGCGATTTGAGCAGGTGGAGCCACTTTCGACCCCATGCCCGTAAAGGACTAGATGACCCGCACCAATCTTGAACCCCCCGATCAGGCGGAGATCATCGCACTGATCGCCGAACTCGATGCCTATCAAGACACGCTCTATCCGCAGGAGTGCAGATATTCGCTGGACATCGGTGCCATGACGCAAGCCAACGTACTGTTTGCTGTGGCGCGAACTGCCGGTGGTGTGGCAATCGGGTGCGGGGCCATTGTGCTCGGCACATCCTATGGTGAGGTCAAGCGCATGTATGTTCGGCCTGAGGCCAGGGGCGATGGAGCCGCGCAGTCAATCTTGTGCGTGCTGGAACATGCTGCGCATGCCAAGGGCTGTCGTACCCTCATGCTCGAGACCGGCCCGTACCAACCGGCCGCACTCGCTTTCTATGGCAAGCAAGGGTTTGTTCGGTGCGGTGCCTTTGGCGACTACCCAGAGCACCCGCTCAGTGTTTTCATGCGCAAGGAGCTGGCGCTCGAAGGCGTTGCGCAGGACGTGTCCGAAGCGTAGGCCGACCCCGCCGGCACAGGCGAATCGGCACCAATGACCAAGCAGCCGCGACAGCTACGTTTCCTCCGGCGCACGGCTCGCCCACACCTGACGTGAGGCGGGCGCTTGTCAGCCGAGGGCCATTACAACCGGGCGAGCGGCCCAATTCGGCGATGGCGCAGGGCAGGGGGCGGCGAGCAGTGCGCAACTGAGCCACCGGTGGCCGGGGCGATCGTGCGACGTGCTCATCGCGCGCCGCTTCGACTTGGGCGTGCCTAGTGTGGCAAGTGCGACAGCCTGTCGGCCTCGGCTTGGCCAGCGGTCGCGACCCGTTGCGGCGCCGCCGCCTCCTTAGGCCGCGGCCTTCTTCAGCTTCGCTGCCGCCAATTCGCGCATACGGCGGGCCTCGTCGAGCAGGAATTGCTGGTAGTCGTCGAGGTCGCCGTCGAAGGGTTCCACGCCGCCCTTGGTGACGAGCCAGAACTCGTCGCACACCGCGCGCAGCAGGGCGCGGTCGTGGCTGACCAGCATCACGGTGCCCTCGAATTCGTTGAGCGCCATGCCCAGTGCTTCGCGCGTGGCGAGGTCCAGGTGGTTGGTCGGTTCGTCGAGCAGCAGCAGGTTGGGGCGCTGCCACACGATCATGCACAGCACCAGGCGCGCCTTCTCGCCGCCGCTCATGGTGCCGACGGCCTGGTGCACCATGTCCCCGCTGAAATTGAAGGTGCCAAGGAAGGTCCGCAGCGATTGTTCGGTACCACTTTGCCCCGGCACGCGCAGGTGCGCTGGCGTGTCCTTGGCGAGGCGGGTCATGTGCAGTAGCGGTGAGGCGGCCGGATCCAGCACATCCAGCTCCTGCTGCGCGAAGTACCCGATGTTAAGACCCTTGCCTTCGCTGATCTCGCCCGCGATCGGCGCTAGCGCGTGCGCCACCGTCTTCACCAGCGTGGACTTGCCCTGGCCGTTGGCGCCGAGGATGCCGATGCGCTGGCCGGCGAGGACGGATCGGTTGATGTTGCGCACGATCACCGTTGGCGGCGTACCCGCGGGGGCGTCGTCCGGCGCCGGGTAGCCGAAGCTCGCGTCGAGCATCGACAGCATCGGGTTGGGGACGTTGAGCGGCTCCTTGAACTCGAAGTTGAACTCGGCGTCCGTCAGCACCGGCGCGATCTTCTCCATGCGTTCGAGCGCCTTGACCCGGCTTTGCGCCTGCTTGGCCTTGGATGCCTTGGCCTTGAAGCGGTCGATGAACTTCTGCAGGTGGGCGATCTTGTCGGCCTGCTTCGCCATGGCGGCCTGCTGCAGCACCAGCTGCTCGGCGCGCATGTCTTCGAACTTGCTGTAGTTGCCGCCATAGCGCACCAGCTTGGCGTTATCGACGTGCACCGTCACCTGCGTTACCGCATCGAGAAATTCGCGGTCGTGGCTGATCACGACCATGGTCCCCTGGTAGCGCTTGAGCCAGGCTTCCAGCCACACCAGCGCATCGAGGTCGAGGTGGTTGGTCGGTTCGTCGAGTAGCAGCAGGTCCGACGGGCACATCAGCGCGCGCGCGAGTTGCAGGCGCATGCGCCAACCGCCCGAAAAGCTGTTCACCGGTTCATCGAGCTGCGCGGCCGAGAAGCCGAGGCCGAGAATCAGGGCCTGAGCGCGGGCGGCAGCGTCATGCGCGCCGGCGTCGTGCAGATCCATGTAGGCGTGTGCCATGCGCATGCCGTCGTCACTGGCTTCGGCAGCCGCAACTTCTGCCTGCGCGGCAAGCAGTACAGTGTCGCCCTCGATGACGAAGTCCGTCGCGCTTTGCTCGGTCTCCGGCATGTCTTGCGCCACCTGCGCCATCTTCCAATCCGCGGGGATGGAGAACTCGCCACTGTCTTCATGCAGCGTGCCGTTCAGCAGGCCGAAGAAGGAGGACTTTCCAGCACCATTTCGGCCTACAAGCCCGATCTTTTCGCCCGGGGTGAAGGTGACGGATGCGCGGTCAAGCACGACCTTGACGCCGCGACGCAGCGTGACATTACGAACGGAAATCATGAGGGACTACTTCGAAGAGGACCGGCATGATAGCCGTCTGCCGATAACCGACTGTGTTTTTTTGCGTGGCGGCTGCTGGGCCAGACGCAAAGCCAACGCTGCCACCAGATTGACTTGGTTGTAGGTCGCCCGCGGAGCGGGCTGTCGCTGCGGGCGTTTTTCGCGGAGCGCTGTCGTGTGTGACCACGAGCTGCTTGAGCTTGCTCCCGTAGCCGTGGAACCCGCGGTTGGGCAGGTCTTCGGGATTCGACCGGAAAGACGGACTCATGCCCGGGACGAGCCTGCGAAAGTGTGGCACCCAGCAAGAAACCACTCAGAAATGTGCGGAATCGAAGGCAAGCACGTTCGATTCCGTGCCGAGGCGGCTGTCGGTCGCGAACGTCCTCCTCGTGCCTTCGCGCGCGCTTAATCCTTGGCCAGATACGCGCTGACGATTTCCGAATCGACTTCGAACAAGCGCACCAGGGCGTCGAACATGGCGCCGTCCCACTTCTGGCCAACTTCACTGGTAAGGATGGCGATGATCGCGCGATGCGGCCGGGGCGGGCGGTAGGCGCGCACCGCGGCCATCGCGTCGTAGGCATCGGCGATCGATACGATCTGCGCGATGAGAGGGATCTCGCTGCCCTGCAAACCGTCCGGATAGCCCGTTCCGTCAAACCGTTCGTGGTGATGGCGGACGTAGCCGGCAATTGAGCAAAGCAAGGGGTGCTCGGTCGCGCGAAGAATGCGTTCGCCAATCTCTGCGTGCGCCTGCATTTCAAGCCATTCGGCCTGGGTCAAGGGGCCTTGCTTGAACAGTGTTGCGTCGGAGATGGCGATCTTGCCGATGTCGTGGTGCAGGCCTGCGCTCCGCGCTTGACGGGCCTCGGCGTCCGATACACCGAGTTGACGCGCAAGGTGCTCGGCAAGCAAGGCAACCCGATCCTGATGCCAAACGGTCGTGTGGTCCCGTGCGCGCATCGCCGCCACCAGACCTTTGCCGGCGAGGACCGTCGCCGCGAATTGATCTTCCGTCATTGTTGCCACACCTCTCCGGTGGGTGCCAGCCCGGGACGGTGAGACCACTCACCCCAGGCGGCGTACTCCGCGTAACGAGAGACCTATGGCCCTCGGAGCGGGACCTTGCTCTCGAATTCTCCCCTGCGTCTTCGACAACCAACTTGTCCGATCGGCACAGCACTTCGAGATTGTGCGCTCAACCGAAGAACTGCCGCCGAACCATCGGTCCGGTCGTGCAGCCGTTCTGGCTTGATTGCCAGCCTGAGATCTAGCCGTCTTCTTGCGTCAGCTCTGTTTCCTCGACCTTGAAGGGTGTCATCAATGAGGGCTTGAGCGCCAACGCTGCCGCAACCGCGCGTGCGAGGGTATCCACCGAGTGCGCGTGACGCAGGAGCGACGCCACCTGCAAGGCCGGTTGATGTTCGCGGGGCAGGGGGATCAGACGTGTTGCTCGTCGGAGCTGAAGTCCTTGCAGAGTACGTTCCGG
Source organism: Niveibacterium sp. COAC-50 (assembly GCF_013184235.1). Classification (NCBI taxonomy): domain Bacteria; kingdom Pseudomonadati; phylum Pseudomonadota; class Betaproteobacteria; order Rhodocyclales; family Rhodocyclaceae; genus Niveibacterium; species Niveibacterium sp. COAC-50. The sequence goes on along the minus strand of NZ_JABCJM010000001.1, from coordinate 1,545,819 downwards.
GTCGAGCGGATCTCGGCGTTCAACGACGATCTGTGACGCGATTCCGCGGGCCTTGAATTTCGCCCGAGGCGCCAGTTGCGGGGGAGTTCGTCAGGCCAAGTGGCAGGTCGTAAAGCATGGCCAGGGGAGGGTGGGGCGATTCACTTATCCCTGTGCGTGCCCGCGCTCTGTGCGGTGGTGACGAGCGGCGCGCAGGCCCAGCGACGCGCCGATTCCATGTCTTGAAAGACCTGCAAAGGGTAGGGGCTGAGGTGCGATGCCGAGTAGGCGGCAACCGTGTCCATCACGGCCTGCGGCCCCTGTACGACCGCCACGCGTACACGCGGATTGGTCAGAAACGCAGCCCGGTCCATGGCCGCGACCTCGTCCATGACCTCGGCGTCCAGTTCGATTGAACGTGTAGCCCGGAAGTCGTTGATCACATAGCGGTATTCGTCAAACGCCGGTGCCTCATGACTCTCGATGACTGCGCGAGCGATCTCTGCGCTAGTCACATGACCGCCAAATTCGCGCAGCAAACCGTGCTGCTCCCAAGTGTGCAAGTAGGGCATGGGTGCGCATTTTACTCGCGCTCAAGGTGACCGAGCTTGTGCTTGGCCTGCGCTCAGTCACGAAGCGACCGCGCGAACCATTTCCTGCCTTGCTGCAGGCAGAGCGAACGAATATCGGCTGGGCAAAACGCAGTACCTGTCTTTCCCTTGTGTTGAAGCTCGGTAACCGAAGAAGGCACATGCGAGCGCAGCCGCGGTGGCCTGCTCATCGCAACCAAATCTGCGCGGTCCCTTGGGGTGTTTGGAAAACTTCCCGGACGGTAGGGTCGGCGCCAGCGATCGTTAGCCAAAGCAGCTGCTTCGGCGCTGCCACAACGCGGCATCGACGAAGCGATTCGTTGGGGATCCGGCTCGAAACGCGTGGAGGACTTCTGCGCGAATGAGTACGCGAATGCGGCGAACATGCGCTGCGCGCCCTGTACGACGTTCGTGTACTCAACGTTGGTTTCTGACCCCGCAGCTCGGACCACACCGCCACCGCCTCGGCACAAATTAAATATATCGTAGGGCGATATATTGAACTACGCTTCAACTGAAGCGATTGCTGTACGTGCGGATTAGAGAGCAGCGCGTTGGTTGCGGGTGGTTCGAGCGTATCGCGTACGGACGATGTCCAGGGCAGGGTTCAACTTCAATGATGGCGAGGACGAAGAACGCATTGGGCCGGCTTCCCGAGAAGTCGGTCACCTCGGCGGACTACGAACGCTTGGCTGCGTTTCGTCTGGCGCTGCGTCGTTTCCTGGAGTTCAGCAGTTCGGCCGCCTCCGATGCGGGCTTGACACCTCAACAACATCAAGCGCTGTTGTCGATCAAGGGTAAGCCGGGCGACGTGCCAATGAGTATTGGTGAGCTTGCCGAACATTCATGCGTTCGGCATCACACCGCAGTAGAGCTGGTCGATCGATTGGAAAAGATGGATTTGCTTGTACGGGAGCCTGACGTCGAGGATGCGCGAAAGGTCCGTCTGAGACTGACTGCGAAAGCGGAGCGCATTCTTGTTGACCTGTCAGCCGCTCACCTCGATGAACTTCACAGGATCGGACCCAATCTGGCAGCCCTGCTGAATGAGCTTGCTGCCAAGCACGATTGAAGCAGAGCGATCGCTCGCAGCGCTCAGGGAAGTTGGCTCATTGTTCACGGAGCGTTCATGGCGATCCACCACGCATCACCGGGCGAACTGATCGACATTCGCCCTCGCCAAGGCAAGATCGAAGGCGCACTCAGCAAGGCGCTGTACAAATCAAAGGGCCTTGAAGTCTTCCGCCTCTTTCTGGTTGCCGGAAAGGTGATTCCTGAGCATCGGGTGCCAGGGGAACTCACCGTTCAGTGCCTGGAGGGGATCGTTGAGTTTACGGCTGCGGGTAGCAGCCGGCTGATGCGCCCGGGTGACCTGATCTGTCTGGAGGGGGGCGAACCTCATGCGCTTAAAGGCGTTGAGGATGGCTCAGTGCTTGTCACGTTGCTGCTCGATCACCGGTAGTTGTTCTGGGTTGCACGAAGGATTTGCGCTTCTTGTGCCTTCCATGCCACCGCCCACTCACGATGCCCAGAGAGGCTGATCTATGCATACCTCATTGGTGTACGGGTCATTGAAGGCCCTGGCTCTGATTGTCATCGCGGTTCTGGTCGTGGCGCTGGCGTATGCCGGCTACATGTCGATCGTGCATTGGTCGGGCATCGGCGTGTGAGTCATCCATGAACAAACGTCAAAGCCGCCTTTTCGCAATCGGGGCCACAGCCCTCTCGGCCCTCGCTTTCCTTGGGCTGACGATCGACAGTCACCGCCAGTTCGGCACCCTGACCCATGCCGAGAACATCACGCCAGCCGTGGCGCACGGCAAGGATGTCTGGCACAAGTACAACTGCATCAACTGCCACACGCTGTTTGGCGAGGGCGCTTACTACGCACCGGATCTGACCAAGATCACGCAGCACCGTGGCGCTGCCTACCTTCAGGCCTATCTGCGGGATCCGGCGCGCTTCTATGACGAGAAACGCAGCCGCCGCCTCATGCCCACCCAGAATCTGTCGGAGAGCGAAATCACGGACGTGATTGCCTTCCTCGACTGGGTCAGCAAGGTTGATAACCAAGACTGGCCGCCGCGCCCGATCCTGGTCGTCGGAACCGCGCTTCCGGGCGCCGATCAGGCCGCCAAACGCGAGTCTGGCGTTGCTGCGCCGACCGCTGACCGTTCGGCGGCGTCTGCACAGGATCCCATCGCCTCTGGGCAAGCGCTGTTCAGCGCGGTGACTCCGCCATGCGCCGTATGCCATTCGGTGACGCCTGGCGTGAATATGGCAGGGCCTTCACTCGGTGGCATCGCCACCCGCGCTCAACAGCGAATCGCGACGGCGGACTACAAGGGCCGTGCCAAGGACGTGCCTTCCTATATTCGTGAGTCGATAGAACACCCAAGCGCCTACATCGTGCCGGGCACCATGTACTCGTCGAACGGACAGAGTTTCATGCCTTCGACCTATGCCTCGTCGCTGAAACCTGAACAGATCGACCAGCTTGTGGCCTATCTGGCCACGTTGAAATAGCCCGCCGGATACAAGGAGAGAGACTCGATGAGATACCGTTCCCAATCGGTCGCCTACTGGTACTTCGCGGTCGCAATGGCCCTGTTTGGCCTGCAACTCGTGTTTGGCGTGCTATCCGCTGCCAAGTACCTGGGGCCGGACCCCCTGCTGTACATCCTGCCTTTTGATGTGACCAAGATGATCCACACCAACCTGCTGGTGGTGTGGGTGCTGACCGGTTTCATGGGTGCAACCTACTGGATGGTGCCCGACGAATCACGCACGGAGCTTTACAGCGTGAAGCTGGCCTACTGGCAACTGGGCCTGTGGTCCGCCATGGGCGTTGGCACCATCGTCGGATACCTGTTCCGCTATGGCACCGGCAACAAGCTGCTGGAACAGCCCCTGGTGTCGAAACTGATCATTGTCCTGGTCATGCTGATGTTCCTCTACAACATCCTGATGACGATCCGAAAGGCCAGCCGGCTGACCACCAGTGAGGGTGTCCTGCTGCTGGGGCTCGCGCTGGCGGCGGTGCTGTACCTGCCTTCGCTGTTGAGCTTCAACAACTACGTTATCTCCATTTACTACCGTTGGTGGACCATCCACCTGTGGGTGGAGGGCGTGTGGGAGATGATCCAGGGCGGCTTTCTGGCCTATCTGCTGATCCGCCTCTCGGGTGCTGACCGCGAGGTGATGGAGAAGTGGCTTTACGTGATCGTCGGGCTGGTCTTCATCGCCGGCATCATGGGGACCGCCCACCACTACTACTGGGTCGGTGTGCCGTCGTACTGGCTCCCGATCGGCGGCCTGTTCAGCGCGCTCGAACCGCTAGCCCTGATCGGCATGGCGATGTACGCCTACACCGCGATGCGGCGCTCCGGGCTTGCACATCCGAATACCTTGGCGCTCCACTGGACGATCGGCAGCGCGGTGTTCACCTTGTTCGGTGCCGGCTTGCTGGGGTTGGCCCATACCTGGCCCGGCGTCAATAAATGGACGCACGGTACCTTGATCACCGCCATGCACGGCCACGCCGCGTTCTATGGCGCCTACGCGATGATCGTGATGGCCATGATTACCTACGCGCTGCCCGCATTGACCCCGGGGCGCCGTGAAGAAGGTACTGCGGTTGGATATTGGGCGTTCTGGCTGCAGATCGCCGGCATGTTCGGTATGACTTTGTCGTTCGCAACGGCGGGCATCGGGCAGGTCTACCTGGAGCGCATCCTCGGCATGGGTTATCTCGATGCGCAGCTCAAGATCCAGGTGCACTTCCTGATGCTGCTGGCCACCGCGAGCGTGTTCTCGACCGGCGTGGCGCTCTTCATCTGGGACTTCTTCCGTTTCCGTCCGAGCTTCGATTTCATCGGCGCAGACGAGTCCGACCCGGCGTCACGCGCGCCGGTCGCCAGCGGGCGGCATTCGCCCAAGCCGGCATGACGGCACCCTGCAATGGCTGAAACCGCGCGTGAGACGGGCCAGGCAGACGAGCCGTTCTACCTGCCTGTCGCGCGAGAGGTCGAGGTGTTCGAGCGTTGCCATGCCGAACAGCTGGCGGTGATGCTCAAGGGCCCGACCGGTTGCGGCAAGACACGCTTTGTCGAGCATATGGCGTGGCGCTTGGGCCGGCCTTTGATGACCGTGGCCTGCCACGATGATCTGTCGGCGAGCGACCTTATTGGGCGTTACCTCATCCACCATGAAGGCACCGTGTGGCACGACGGTCCCCTGAGCCGCGCCGTCCGCGCTGGCGCGATCTGCTATCTGGATGAAGTCGTCGAAGCGCGCCAGGACACCGTTGTGGTGCTGCACTCGCTGACCGATCACCGGCGCAGCCTGCCGATCGACAAGACTGGCGAAATTCTGCACGCGCCCCCCGGCTTCATGCTGGTGATCTCGTACAACCCGGGCTACCAGCGGATGCTCAAGGACTTGAAGCCCAGCACTCGGCAGCGCTTTGTCGCGCTCGAGTTCGATTTTTCTGCGCCGGAGCTCGAGGCCCGCATCGTGATCCGCGAGGGCGGCGTCAGCCACGCCGACGCCGTGGCGCTGGTCGCGCTGGCGCAACGCCTGCGGGCGCTGGGCGACCGGGGGCTCACCGAGGTGCCCAGCACCCGACTTTTGGTCGCCGCGGCGCGCCTCGCCCGGGCCGGCATTGCGCTGCCCGAAGCCTGCATGGCCGCGCTGGTCGGCCCGCTGTCGGACGACCCCGCGCTGCTCGGTGCGATGCGGGATCTGGTCGACGCCAGCTTCTTGTAAAGCCCGTGGCCGAAGCCGAAGACGTTATCGTCGATGCAGCCCGGCATGCGACGGTCTATGCCCAGGCGCTACTGAAGCGGCGCCGAGCCGCTGTAACTGGCACCGAGCACGCGGCCACGCTACTCGAGCTCGCACCGCGGCTTGATCTTCTACTATCCGCCATTCATGGGCGCGCGTGGCCGCTGCGCGTAGCGCGCGCGCCGATCCCCGCTTCGGCACTCAAGCGTCTCTTCTCGCGTGAGAAGGGGCCGTATCAGCTAGACACGGTGCCCTCCGCCGATGCACATGCCATCTGGTTGCCACGCACGCTGGCAGGGGTGAGCAGCGCCGATGCGCCGGTACTGTATCGGGCGATGGCGCTGCAACAAGCGCAGCGCGTGCTGCTGCGCAGGGAATGGGCAGATGGAATGCCCGCGGGAGGGCTGGCACGCGATTTCGCACTGGTGCTCGAGGCTGAACTGGCGGATGCAGCGCTGATAATCAAGCTCCCTGGGCTGCAACGCGCGCTGGCGCAGTTGCGTGCCGAGGTGCTGCGAAGGCGGCCGTCGCTGGAGCGCTTCCCTACCGCACGAGCCTCGTTGGAGCGCTGGCTGCGCGACCGCCTGATGGCTCCGCTGGAACGGCCGCCTGCTGCGGTGTCCGTTGAAACCCTCGCGCTCGCTTCGGGGCAGCTGGCGGCCGAGTGGCCCGACGATGATCCAGCCGCGTTGCTCAAAGACTGGTGGACCGGCGATTGGCCGCTCGATGAGCCGGGCAGTTCGGATGTGCCCGGTAAGGCCGCGCCAAAGGAAGAGGAGGGCGGTGCTCCGGTGCGCAGCGCGCGCCTAGCCAGGCGGCCGACCGTCCTTGCAGCGCAGCCGGAAGAAGAGGATTCGAAACCCGGCGCATGGATGATCCAGACCTCGCAGCCGCAAGAGCACGCTGAAGACCCGATGGGACTGCAGCGCCCCGGCGATCGCGATACCGACTACTCCGCCGCCGAGGGGCATGCCGATTCGGTGTCCGAACTGGAACAGGCCCGCCTGGTGCGCAGCGCACAACGTTCCAATGAGGTGCTGCTGTCTGACGATGCGCCGACCCCGACCGCATACGCCGGTCCGCCACAAGCCTTTGCAGCGGGCGGCGGCATCCGATACCCGGAGTGGGACTACCGCTTCCAGGCCTATCGGGACCCTGGCGCTACGGTCTGGGAGTCTGAGGCGCAAGCAGGGTCCGCCGAATGGGTAGCCCGTTGCCTGAAGGCGCAGGCCACCTTGCTTGCAGCGGTGCGCCAGCGCTTCGAAATGCTGCGGGCGGCGCGCGTCGTGTTGCGCAAGCAAGCGGATGGCGACGAGCCCGACCTCGACGCCTGCATCGAGGCCTATGCCGATCGGCGCGCAGGTGTTGGCGTGGCGCAGGCCTTTTATCGCACTAGCCGTATCGCCCAGCGTGATTGCGCGGTGCTGGTGCTCGTCGATGTCAGTGGGTCGACCGATAGCTGGGTCGCAGGCCAGCGGCGCATCGTCGACGTCGAACGCGAAGCGCTGCTCGTGCTGTCAGTGGCGTTGGACGGGAGCGGTGACCCGTATGCGATCCTCGCGTTCTCCGGGCATGGTCCGCAGCAAGTCACGGTGCGCACCGTTAAGCGGTTTGACGAACGCCATGGCGATCCGGTCGCCCGGCGCATCGCAGGGCTTGAGCCTGAGCACTACACACGGGCTGGCGCCGCGCTACGGCACGCCAGCCGCCTGCTGGCGCAACAGCCGGCGCGTCATCAGCTGCTCGTGTTGTTGTCGGACGGTAAGCCGAACGATTGCGATGACTACGAAGGGCGTTACGGGGTTGAAGACATGCGCCAGGCAGTGCAGGAAATCCGGCGCGCCGGACAATCCGCGTTCTGTTTGACGGTGGACCGTCACGCGGCTGCCTATCTGCCGCACATCTTCGGTCCGCATCAATATGCGCTGTTACAAGACGCGGACCGTTTGCCCAACGCATTGCTCGACTGGATGCGAAGGCTGCTTGTTCATTGAGCTTGGGCTGATGGCAGATTCGATCGATTCTCGTGTGTTAGTGCGCGGGGCAGGTCCTTGGAGTCGCGTGAAATTGTCCGCCGCGATCTCTGCGTACCAGAGCGAGTGGAACGCAGGCCGTGGCGCACGCGGACGATCGCGCGTAACCCCCGACCGAACGAGTCAAAGCAATCGTAACTGCTCGTTATGGCTCGGAAGCGATAAGGCTCAGTGCACAATCGCGCAGGACGACTCCGGGCGCCAGACCGACGCGTCGTGTCGGCTATATGGATCAACCACCTCGGTGCGCGGAATGACGGGTGTCGAGATGAGCGATCAGCGCGATTGCGCGATCTTGAGAGACCATAAATAGCCGATGGAATGTCGCTCATTCTTGGCACGCCAAGGACCGCAAGCGCTGCGCTGCGGGCGCTTGGCACTAGTCGGATCGCTATGGCGCCGATGTTAGATAGCGGTCAGCGCACAGTCCATCGCGGTGACCTGTTTGCGTCGCAGCCAATTGACAAGGTGCTTTATCGCAACGCGCATCGCTGAGCTGCGTGGGGCAAGTATCGAACGTGCTCTAAATCGATGTGTGTTGCGTCCCCTATGAAGGCTGGCATGTCCCGCGGAATGGTGCGACAAGGGCTTGTTCGGTCAGGGTGATTTCGTCGCAGTTGCTTCCCGTGCCGCTGCGATCGAGCACCAGGAAGTCGCTGATCTCGTCCAGTGCAAGCAGGGGGTGGTGCCAAGTGGCCGGTGCGTAATTGACGCCTTGGGCGCCGTGCGCAAGGAAGCAGCGTAGCGCCGACGGCGTAGGCTCCAGCGCGACGACGACAAGATAGTTGCGCAGACTGAGCGGTACGAAGGCCTGCGAGCCGAGTGGATGGCGTTCGAGCAGTGTGACCGCGAACGGGAGGGGGCGCGGCTGGGCGCGGAAGATACTGACGATGATGCGGCCGCCTTCGCCCGGCTCCAGCCGAGCAAGATCGTGATAGCGCTCGGTGTTGCCGCCGTTGATGGCGAAGTGGTGAGCTGAGTCACTTGCCTCGATCACATCCCCGAAAGGCGCGAAGGCTTCACGGGTGAGTTCTTCTACCGGCAGCACCTTCACGCCGAGGCCACCTTGCCAAACAGACGCAATCGACTGACCCCGCCATCCGGGAAGATGTTGAAGCGCACGTGCGTTACGACGCCGAGCTTGGTGAGTTCTTCAAAGCTCTGAACTGCGTCCATCTGCAGCTTTTGCGGTGCCAGCAGTTCGGGCCAGAACATACTTTGCGTGACCAAGGATTGTGGCGTGCCGCCGGGCATGTGGGCGGCTTGAAGTGAACACGCGTCCGGGTAGTTGCCCTTGAAGTGCGCGGTGTCGACCTCCACGCGGTGGATGATGCCAGGTGCGGCCAGTGCGATGACGCACCAGTCGTTGCCGGGTTCGCGGCGCCGCCGCGTTTCCCAACCGTCGCCCATGTTGACGCCACGCCCCGGCAACAGAATTGTCGCTGCTCGACCGAAGTGTTCATTGTTGGTGGCGACAACGTGGGCGCCATTGATGGCTGCCGCGAGGTCGAGCTCGGCGCCCGCTATCGGATTTGCAGCGGGGCGTCCATACACACGCAGGCGTGCAATGCCACCGTCCGGATAGATCGAGAGGCGAACGTGCGTCCACACCGCGTCGCTCGCGATGGAGTGGTAATGGTGAGCGTTGCCTTGCAGTGCAACGGTGGGAAGAAGCGGAGTCCAAAGCGTGTCGGCGTCCGGGTCGCCGTGCGTGCAATGGCACGCCTCGAGGGAGGCGCCCGGTGGGTAGTTGCCGGTGAAGTGACGGGTATCGATGTCGACGCCAACGATCGTTGCCGCGCGCGCCAATCGCACCACGCACCAGTCGTTGCCGGGCCCGCGCTTGCGGCGCGATTCCCAACCGTCCATCCACTTGCCGTGTGTGTCGTACTTGCCCGGAACGAAGACTGGTTCGTCCGGCGCGAGCATGCGCGCCATGGCGGCGAAGAAATCGTCGCTGCAAGCGATGGCCTCGGCACCCAGGCGCGGATCGGCGAGGTTGGTGAAGTGGCGGGTAAAGTCCGGGGCGTCCGGGTCCAGCGTGACGACGGCCATGATCAGGCTTCCTGTTCGGCGTGCTCGTGGGTGTTGAATGGATGCGTACGATGCCAGTGCCGTGCAATGTCGACCCGGCGGCAAACCCAAACGCGATCATGCGCCTCGATGTGGTCGAGGAATCGTTGCAGCGCGCGCATGCGGCCGGGGCGGCCGAGCAGGCGGCAGTGCATGCCGACGCTCAACATCTTCGGTGCTTCCTCACCTTCGGCGTAGAGCACATCAAAGGCGTCGCGCAGGTAGGTGAAGAAGTCATCGCCCTGGCTGAATCCCTGTGGCAGCGAGAAGCGCATGTCGTTGGTGTCCAGCGTGTAGGGCACGATGAGCTGCGGGGCAGTCGTGCCGTCGCTCCTGGTTACTCGCGTCCAGAAAGGCAGATCGTCGCCGTAGTAGTCGCTGTCGTAGAGGAAGCCGCCGTAGTCGGCGACGAGGCGCCGGGTGTTGGGGCTGTCGCGGCCGGTGTACCAGCCCAGCGCGCGCTCACCGGTGAGGCGCTCAATGATCTCCATGCCGATGCGCATGTGTTCGCGTTCGGTGGCTGCGTCCAGCGTCTGGTAGTGAATCCATCGCCAGCCGTGGCAAGCGATCTCGTGGCCCAACTCCTTGAAGGTGGCAGTGAGTTCCGGGTGGCGCTCCAGGGCCATTGACACGCCGAATACCGTGAGGGGCAGGCCGCGGCGTTCGAACTCGCGCAGTATGCGCCACACGCCGACGCGTGAGCCGTATTCGTAGACCGACTCCATCGAAAGGTGGCGGTCCGGGTAGCTCGCAGGGTTGAACAGTTCCGAGAGAAACTGCTCACTGCCGGCATCGCCATGGAGCACGCAGTTCTCGCCGCCTTCTTCGTAGTTGAGCACGAACTGCACCGCGATCTTCGCGTCGCCGGGCCAGTGCGCATGCGGTGGCGTGCGGCCGTAGCCGATCAGGTCGCGAGGGTAGGTCGGGTGTGTCATCGCTGCACCTACCCTAGCGTGTGCCGCCGAGATACCAGGCGGCGATAAGCGCGCGCTCGTCATCGGTGATGCCGGTGATATTACCCAGCGGCATGTCTTTCGTCTGCGTGGCGCGCGCGAAGATCCGTTGCGCGTGCTGACGGACGCGCGCTTCGGTATCGAACATCACGCCACCGGGGGCGGACGGCATCATCGTCGCCTTCTCAGCATGGCAGGCGGTACAGCGGGCCTGAATCACAGGCATGACTTGCGCGAGCGTTGGCACCGGCTTTGACACGTCGCGCACGACCGGCGCCGGCGCTGTCCACCAGAGCACGGCGAGCAGGATCGCGCCACCGGCGACCGGGTATTCCCAACGCCATTCGCCCTTGTGCTTGAGGTTGAAGAAGTGGCGGATCAGTGCCGCGCCCAGCATGATCAGCACCAGCACCAGCCAGCCCTGTGGATGGCTGTAGGTGAAGGCGTAGTGGTTGCTGATCATCGCGAACAGTACCGGTAGCGTCAGGTAGTTGTTGTGCACGCTACGCTGCTTGGCCTTCTTCCCCAGCGTGGGGTCGGGCGCTTCGCCACGCTTCATCGCCGCGACGAGCTTGCGCTGGTTCGGGATGATGATGAAGAACACGTTGCCACTCATCGTCGTGGCGATCATCGCGCCGACGTGGATATATGCGGCGCGACCTGCCAGCAGGTGCGTCAGCGCCCAGGCCACTGCAGCGACGAAGAGCGTGTAGATCGCCGCGAACACGAGCTGACTGCGTTCGATCAGCAGGCGCGAGAGCAGGTCGTATACGATCCAGCCCCCGGCCAACGTGCCAAGGCCGATCAGTACCGACTGCGTCGCGCTGATATGCGCAACCGCCGGGTCGACCATCCAAGTCGCTGCCTGAAAGTAGTAGAGCACCGAGATCAACAGAAAGCCGGTGATCCAGGTCGAGTACGACGGCCAGAAAAAGAAGTGCAGTTCCTTCGGCAACTCCTTGGGCGCGACCAGGTACTTCTGCGGGTTGTAGAAGCCCCCGGCATGCATCGCCCACAGCTCGCCGCCGACGCCGGCCTCCTTGAGCTTCGGGTCGGTCGGCGGCTTGATCGAGTTGTCGAGCCAGACGAAGTAGAACGATGAGCCGATCCAGGCGATGCCGACGATCAGGTGCAGCCAGCGGAGCAACATGCTGGCGATTTCGATGATGTATGCGTGATCCATGCTCAGCTACCCCGGTAGGTGCTGTAGGCCCAGGGCGAAACCAGCAGCGGCACATGGTAGTGGGCTGCGGTGTCGGCCACGCCAAACGCGATGCTGACTTCACTGAGGAATGGCGGTTCGGGGAGCTGCACGCCCGCGGCACGGAAGTACGCCGCGACCTCGAAACGCAGCTCATAGCGGCCGGCTACGAGCGACTCGCCCTCGAGCAGCGGCGCGTCGCAGCGCCCATCGGCATTCGTCACCCCTTGCACAAGCGGTGTCGTGCCGTCAGCGGCAAAGAGGGCGTAGTGCATGCCGGCGGCCGGGCAGCCGTGGGCGGTGTCGAGTACATGGGTTGTCAGTCGTCCCATCTTGATTCCGATCTGGGGGAGGCCGGCGGGAAGTCGGCACATGGCGGGATTGTAGGAAGGGGGCTCGCCTGATCGGTGGATACCCGCTATCCACAAGTTCGAATGAGCGCCGGCCTACGGGTGAAACGCCTCGCACGATCGGGCTCCGCCGCCTGTCATCCGCAATTGGCGAATATCGCTATTCGATTTGGCGCCTTGCGGCGGATGTTGCGGCTCCCTAGTCTGATTCCATCGGGCCTGTGCCCCAACCGATGCCTGAAGACATCTCAATGCCCTGCACACCTGTTTCCGTTGCCGCCCTGTCCGCCCTGGAGCGCGAGGCGTTTGTTGCAGCCCTCGACGGCATCTTTGAACACTCGCCTTGGGTGGCGGATGCTGCTTGGTCTGCACGCCCGTTTGCCGATCGCAATGACTTGCTCGATGCTCTAGTCACTGCAATGCGAAGCGCACCGGAAGCACTGCAACTGGCCTTGATTCGCGCGCATCCGGAACTTGCCGGGCGCGCCGCGGTTCGCGGTGAGCTGACGGTGGAGTCGCGTGGAGAACAGGCGGGGGCAGGGCTCGATACCTGCAGCGCCGAAGAATTCGAGCGCCTGCAACAACTCAACACGCGCTACATCGCTAAGTTTGGCTTCCCGTTCATCCTCGCCGTTCGTGGCTATGACCGTGCCGGGATCATCGAGCGTTTCGCGGCGCGTCTGGGCAATACACCGGAAGCCGAGTTCGATGAAGCGCTGACACAGATCGCAAGGATCGCCGCCTTGCGCCTCGCTGATCGCGTGATCTGAAGCGACTTACTTAACGCCGTTGCTGTGGAGGCAGGGCGCGGCATCCGTGAGTGGTGGGGGCACGCCAGGCATGCCCCGGTTCTGCTAGGCGGCTACCGTCAGCATGTGCTCCTGCGGTTTGCGCGCGACGTTGACGATCTGCTCCCGGAACCAGCGACATTCGTCTGCAAGGTGCGTGCGGTCGTGCCACAGAAGATAGAAGGCCATCTTCGGAAAATCGATCGGCACCTCGGTTACTGCCAGCGGCATCAGCTTCGCGAAGTGCTCGGCGAACACGCGCGGGCCGGTGAAGATCATGTCGGTCTGCAAGAGCAGGTAGGGCACCAAGCCGAAGTAGGGGACATACGCCACGACATTGCGTTTGATCCGCTCGCGCGCAAGATGCATGTCAATCACGCCGCGGCGACCAACGGAATAGGGTGTCGGCGCCAGGTGGTCGGCCTCAAGATACCGTTCGGTGGTGAGTGGGCGATTGGCGAGTGGGTGATCCTTGCGCATCACGCACACCAGATCATCCTCGAATAGCGGGGTCATACGCAGCAACTCGGGCGGTTGTGGCCAGTTGCCGATCACGACATCGAGTTCGCCGGATTCGAGGGCCTGTGTGAAGTCACTGTCGGGCCCGAGCGAGTGGAACACCACCTGAGAATGCGGCGCGAACTTGCGCAGTCGCGCGACGATTTCGCCCAACACCACAGCGTTGAGGTAATCCGGCGTGGCGATGTTAAAGACGCGGCGCGACTTTGCCGGATCGAAACGCACCTGGCGTACTGCGATTGCTTCGATCTGCGCCAGCGCCAGCTTGACGGGCTCAAGCAGCGCGGCGCCGCGTTCGGTCGGAGTCATGCCGTTGCGTGAGCGCACCAGGAGTTGGTCGCCGGTGATATCGCGCAGCCGACGAAGCGCGGTGCTCACCGCTGGTTGCGACTGATTCAGGCGCAGCGCCGCCTTGGTGACGCTGCATTCGGCCAGCACTGCGTGGAGCACGCGCAGCAGGTGGACGTCCATCGTGTCCCAGGAGTTGTTGGCCATGTTCTTTCCGTTTGTACGTTGCAACGCAGCAAGCTATGCAAGTCTCGTTCCACGGACGTGGTGGCCATCTCCCATGCATTGATGAGGCAAACGTCTGGCCTCACGGCACCGAGGTGGTGCCTTTGGCGGTGTCCCTTCGCTGGCGTATGGTGCATGGATGCGCAGCTAGGCGAGGACTGACGCGCGTGAGCCGACGGTCGCGGGCGCAGGTATCCGCGAGCAGCGTGTTGGCGCGCGGCGCTATCCCGAAACGCGCAATCGCGCGCCAGACGCGGTGGCTCGGAACCTGCGTTATTCTTATCTTGTACACAAAACTGCACGCAAGGTGAGTGATGCCGATTCCTGCGGATCAGATCAATATTCCTGCCATCTGCAATGAGCTGACGGCGATTGCCGAACGCTATGAGGTGGCCCTGGTGGGTAACGATCGCCTTGCGTTGGATCGTTTCTTCATGCCGGGGGAAAACACACTGCGCTTCGGTTTGGCAGACGAGCAGTACGGCTACGACGCAGTGGTCGCCTTCCGCGCCAGTTTGCCGCTGCAGAGCCCGCCAAGGCGGATCGTGCGTTGCGAGGTCAGCACGTACGGCACGGATCTGGGTACCGTGAACCTGGTGTTCCGCTATACCGATCGGGAAGGCGGTGGGCGACAGAGCCAGACCTGGGTGAGATCGGATCTCCCGGAGCATGGTGGCTGGCGCATCGTTGCTGCGCATGTAAGCCTGAAGAACGAGTCGCAAGCATGACAGCGCGTCATACCTCGCAGCCCAAGCTGCCGTCGAAAAGGGGGCGCCGCAGCGTTGCCAGCGCCCGTGCTGCGGAACAGCCGGCGACCCGAGCCCAGGCGGTTTATGCCGCGATCAAGGACGACATTGCTGAATTTCGGCTGCTTCCCGGCGACCGCTTTACCGAGACGGAGCTTGCCGAACGACTCGGCGTATCGCGCACACCGGTGCGTGAGGCGCTGTACCAGTTGCAGCGCGAGGGCTTCCTCAGCGTTCATTTCCGCAATGGCTGGAGCGTGAACCCCTACGATTTCGATCGCTTCGAGAACCTCTACGACCTGCGTCAGTTGATCGAACTGGAATCGGTGCGCCGCTTGTGCGATCGCAAGGAATCCCTCTCGGCTTTGACCCGTCTGGAAGCTTATTGGCTGCTTGATGAGTCGGAGCGCGACAACGACGGGCGCAGCGTGGCGCTGCAGGACGAAGCCTTCCACATGGCACTGGTCGAGGCCGCTGGCAATCCCGAGATGGCGCGGGTGCATGCCGACGTGACCGAGCGCATCAGGATCGTGCGGCGCCTCGATTTCACGCAGCGCGAGCGCATCGAGACCACCTACGCGGAACACGCCGCGATCCTGCGCGCCATCCGGCGGCGCAGCAGCGAGCGGGCGACCTCATTACTTGCGGCCCACATCGAGGCGAGCCGCGCAGAGGTGCGCAAGATCACGCTGCATAAGCTCTACGAAGCGCGCCGGACAGGGCGCGGTTAAGCAGGTCGGCTGCTTCGGTAGGCGCAGCTCAAGCGCGACGCTTCCGCCACCAAGTCCGTTCTTCGCGTTGGCGGAGTCGCCTTGTGCGCGAAACGTGGCAAGGCGGCCGTCGCGCTGCCTGCTTTTGCGGTACTTGAGTGCGGCCTCCCGCGCCGGACACCTTCGTCGTCGTCACGCCTCGATCTCCTGCGCGATGGAGCACGCCAACGGTGCGCGTCGCACCAAGGCGGCTCGCAAATCGGGCGGTTCCAACGTGCTCCTGATTGCGCCGCAGGCGCATCCCGTACGACCCGTGATGCCCGCTCAGCCTTCTGCGTACTGCCCGCGCGCCCTCCAGCCTTGGCAGGCACATCGCGGTGGTTTCGATGGCAAGACTGGCACGCGCTTTGCGTATCTTGCATACAAGACGGCGTACAAGAACTGCGCCGTAAGTGATACGCCCTCCGGCCAATGACATCGATCAGGGAGAAACGCCATGCAGGATCGTTCCAGCTTTTCGCGTCGCAATTTCATCAAGGCCGCGGCGGCGGCGCCTGCGCTGGGGCTGCTGCCCGCGTCGGTGCGCGACGCGCTGGCGGCGGGCGGCATCACGGTCGGGTTCATCTATGTCGGTGCGCGTGACGACTTCGGTTACAACCAGGCACACGCGCAGGCCGCTGCGGCATTGAAGAAGCTGCCCGGCGTGAAGGTCATCGAAGAAGAGAAAGTGCCGGAAACCGTTGCGGTGCAGAAGTCGATGGAAGCGATGATCGTGCAGGACAAGGCTGCGGTGGTATTCGCCACCTCGTTTGGCTACTTCGATCCGCACGTCCTGAAAGTGGCGCAGAAGTACCCCAACGCGCACATCGCGCACTGTGGTGGCCTGTGGTCGGAGGGCAAGCACCCTAAGAACGTCGCGAGCTACTTCGGCTACATCGATGAATGTGAATACCTGAGCGGCATCGTCGCCGGACTCACCAGCAAGACGGGCAAGTTCGGCTTCGTCGCCGCCAAGCCGATTCCGCAGGTGCTGCGCAACATCAACGCCTTCACCCTGGGCGCGCGCTCGGTGAACCCGAACGCAACGACCCGCGTGATCTTCACCGGTGACTGGGCGATGCCGGTGAAGGAGGCGGAAGCGGCCAACAGCCTGCTGGACCAGGGCTGCGACGTGCTGACCTGCCATGTGGATGGCCCCAAGGTCGTGGTCGAAACCGCGGAGCGCCGTGGCGCCTTCAGCTGTGGCTACCACGCCAGCCAGGCCAAGCTGGCCCCGAAGGGCTACCTCACCGGCGCGGAATGGGACTGGGTGACCCCCAACACCACCTTCGTGAAGGCGCTGCAGGAAGGCAAACCCTTTCCGAACTTCGTGCGCGGCGGTCTGAAAGAGGGCTTCGTGAAGATGTCGCCCTACGGTGCCGCGGTGGGCGACAAGGCACGAAAGGCCGCCGACGAGGTGAAGGCGAAGATGCTCAAGGGTGAATTCGTGATCTTCAAGGGCCCGCTGAAGGACAACACCGGCAAGGAAGTGATCGCCGCAGGCAAGAGCTTCGCGCAGCAGGCGATCGAGCTTGAAGGCATGAACTACCTCGTCGAAGGCGTGATCGGTTCGGTCTGAGGCCACGCAGATGAGCGTCGCGCCTGCCCGCCCACGTCCGTTGATCGATGCGCTGCTGCCGGTTGCAGCGCTGGCGATCGCGTTGATGTTGTTCTCGCTGTTTGTGGCGCTGGAAGGGCAGGCGCCACTGGAGGTACTCGAAACCATTTTCGCCGGTGCGTTTGGCGATGCATTCGGCTGGCAGAACACCCTGCTGCGCGCGGCACCGCTGATTCTCACCGGCCTTGCGGTTGCGCTGCCAGCACGCGCAGGCCTGGTGATCATCGGCGGCGAAGGGGCGCTGGCCTTTGGTGCGCTGGGCGCCGCGGCGGTGGCCGTGCCCCTGGCGGGCAGCCCGAACCTGCTGCTGTGGCTGGCCATGGCCTTGGCCGGCATGCTTGCCGGTGGGGTGCTGATTGGCTTTGCGGGTGCGCTGCGTCAGTGGCGGGGCGTCAATGAGACCATCTCCAGCCTGCTGCTGTCGTATATCGCAGTGGCCTTGATGAATCATTTTGTCGAGGGTCCGCTGCGCGATCCCGCCAGTCTCAACAAGCCCTCGACCTATCCCTTGGCGCCGGAAGCGATGCTGGGCGCACTGCCGGGGCTCGATGTCCATGTGGGGCTTGCGGTCGGTGTCGTGTGTGCACTGCTGGCCTGGGTCTTCCTGCGCTTCACCGTGTGGGGCTTTGCTGTGCGCGTGGTGGGTGGCAACCCGCGCGCCGCGGCAATGGCGGGGCTTGCCGTCACGCCTTGGGTGATCGGGCTGTGCGCTGCTGGCGGCGCCATGGCCGGGCTTGCCGGCATGATCGAAGTCGCGGCGGTGCATGGCGCATGCAACGCGTCGGTGCTGGTCGGCTACGGCCATGCGGGCATCCTGATCGCATTCATCGCACGGCAGAACCCGCTGGCCGTGGTCCCCGCCGCGATCCTCATCGGGGGCATTGGCGCCGCCGGCAGCTTGCTGCAGCGCCGGCTGGACATGCCGGACGCCACCGTGCTGGTGCTGCAGGGCATCTTGTTCGTCGTGCTGATCGCGATCGAAACCCTGCGCGGCCATGCGTGGCGGCTGCCGCAGCTGGCAACGCCGCGGCATTCGCCAACGCCAGCTCTGGCGGCCAAGACTGACGTCAGCGTTTGAGGAGGCCCCAATGCACGTCGATGCGATCACTGCGGTGCTGCTGGCCATGCTGGGTGGCGCGATTCGCGTCAGCACGCCCTTCCTGTTCGTGAGCCTGGGCGAAACGATCACCGAGAAGGCGGGGCGCATCAACCTGGGCCTCGAAGGCACGCTGGTGATGGGGGCGATGAGTGCGTACGCCGCCTCGCTGCATAGCGGCCAGCCGTGGCTCGGGGTGCTCGCCGCGGCCGGTGCCGGCGCCGTGTTCGGCCTGTTGCACGGCCTGCTCGCGAGTTTACGGCGGGTGAACGACATCGCGCTCGGCATTGCCCTGATGCTGCTTGGCACCGGCTTGGCCTTTTACTGGGGCAAGGCCTACATACAGCCGCAGGCGCCCACGCTCACCGCGTTTCACCTCGGGGCGTGGAGCGATTCGCCCGCGCTGCGTTCGGCGCTCGACATCAACCCGCTCTTCATCGCGGGTCTGGTGCTGGCGTTTGCCCTGCACTGGGCGTTCTCGAATACCCGACTCGGCCTGACGCTGCGCCTGGTTGGCGATAGCGAGGCCGCCGCACGCGCGGCCGGCGCCGCGGTGATCCCGACCCGCGTGGCGGCCACGGTGATCGGCGGCGCGCTGGCGGGCGTGGGCGGTGCCTTCCTCTCGCTGTTCTACCCCGGCAGCTGGAACGAGGGGCTTTCGAACGGGCAGGGGATCATGGCGGTTGCGCTGGTGATCTTCGCGCGCTGGCAGCCGCGCCGCTGTGTGCTGGCAGCGTTGATGTTCGGCGCCGCCGGGGCGATCGGGCCGGCCTTGCAGTCCGTCGGCATCTCGTCCGGCTACTACCTCTTCAATGCTGCGCCCTACGCGCTGACCCTGCTGCTGATGGCGCTGACCTGTTCGCGCGATACCAGCCTCAAGGGTGCGCCGGGCGAGCTTTCCCTGAATCGCTGATGACCGAGGCACGACCATGAGCCTGACCCTGGATTCCAAGCCCTATCCCTGGCCGTTCGATGGTGCGCTGACGCCCGCGAACACCGCGCTGGTCATCATCGACATGCAGACCGACTTCTGCGGCAAGGGCGGCTATGTCGACACGATGGGCTACGACATCTCGCTGACACGCGCGCCGATCGAACCCATCGGCAAGCTGCTGGCGAAGTTCCGTGCTGCCGGTGCGCACGTGATCCACACCCGCGAGGGCCATCGCCCCGATCTGTCGGATCTGCCTGCGAACAAGCGCTGGCGCTCGCAGCGCATCGGCGCGGGGATTGGCGACGCCGGGCCCTGTGGCCGCATCCTGGTACGCGGCGAGCCGGGCTGGGACATCATCCCCGAGCTCTACCCGCTGCCGGGCGAAGTGATCATCGACAAGCCCGGCAAGGGCTCGTTCTGCGCGACCGATCTGGAGCTGGTGCTGCATACCCGCGGTATCCGCAATATCGTGCTCACCGGCATCACCACTGATGTGTGTGTGCACACCACGATGCGCGAAGCGAACGATCGCGGTTTCGAATGCCTGCTGGTCACCGATGGTTGCGGCGCGACCGATTACAACAATCACCTTGCCGCGATCAACATGGTGCTGATGCAAGGCGGCGTGTTCGGGGCGGTGGCGGATTCGGCCGCGGTGCTCGCAGCGCTGGCCGCATGGCCGGACGCCTGAGGCGCGCGCCATGTTCGAATCGGCAATCGTTGTTCCGGGGGTTGAAGCCCCGCAAGGCGAGGCGGCAGAAGTCGAGGTGCTCAACCTCACCAAACGCTTTGGCGACTTCGTCGCGCTCGACGATGTGTCGATCCATGTCGCCGCGGGCAGCTTCCACGCGCTGCTGGGCGAGAACGGCGCCGGCAAGAGCACCCTGGTCAAATGCCTGATCGGCTATCAGCCGGCGGATAGCGGCAGCGTCAGTGTCGACCGCCGCGAGCGCAGCATCGGCAGCCCGCGCGAAGCGGCCGCGCTGGGCATCGGCATGGTGTTCCAGCACTTCACGCTGGCACCGAATCTCTCGGTGGCCGAAAACCTGTTGCTTGCGCAGCCGCGCCTCCCCGCACTGCTGGACTGGAAGCACGAGCGCGCTGCGCTTGAAGCCATGCTCGCCGAGATGCCCTTCCGCGTGCCGCTCGATGCACTCGCCGGCGAACTGGCGGCAGGTGAGAAGCAGAAGGTCGAGATCATCAAGCAGCTCTACCTCAAGCGCCGTTTCATCATCCTCGACGAACCGACCTCCGTGCTCACACCGGGAGAGGCCGACGAGCTGCTGGGCTATCTGCAGACACGTACGCAGGCCGGCAAGCTGACGGTGCTGATGATCACCCACAAGTTCCGCGAGGTGATGCGTTTTGCCGACGCCGTGACGGTGCTGCGGCGCGGCAAGCATGTGGCCGGGGCAAAGGTATCGGAAACCGACCCGCATCGCCTGGCCGTCGCAATGATGGGCGCCGACGACGCGTCGACCGAAGCCGAGTCGTTGCCCGCGACCAGCCACACGACCGGTGACGAAGTGTTGCGGGTCAGCGCGCTCACCGTGATTGGTGATCGCGGCGTGCCGGCGGTGGACAAGGCGAGCTTCAGCGTTCGGGCGGGCGAGATCGTCGGCGTTGCGGGCGTCTCCGGCAACGGCCAGCGCGAATTGGTGGAAGCCCTGCTCGGGCAACGCCGGCACCTCAGCGGCAGCGTCACGATCGACGGCAAGCCCTACCGCCAGCGGCGCCACGAGATGCAGGCGCTGGGCGTTCGCAGCCTGCCGGAAGAGCCCCTGCGCAATGCCTGCGTGGGCGAGATGAGTGTAGCGGACAACATGGCACTGCGCAGTTTCGACAAAGCGCCGCTCGCACGCGGCCCCTGGCTGCGGCCCAAGGCGCTCGCCGAGCAGGCGCGCAGCATGATCGAACACTTCGGTGTGCGCACGCCGGGGCCGGGCGCGCCGATTGCCTCGCTCTCCGGCGGCAATGTGCAGCGCGCCGTGCTGGCGCGTGAGCTGAGCGCCGGCGCCCAAGGCCCGGTGCGGGTATTGATCGTGGCGAATCCGGTGTTCGGGCTCGACTTCCGCGCGGTGGCGGCGATCCATGCCCGGCTGCGCGCGGCGCGCGATGCCGGTTGCGCGGTGCTGCTGGTGAGCGAAGATCTGGACGAACTGCTGGAGCTTTCGGACCGCCTGCTGGTGATGCACGCAGGGCAGGTCGGGTACGAGTGCCCGCGCGCCGGCGCCGATGTCGCGACACTGGGGCGCTACATGGCCGGTGAGGCGCACGCTTAGGAGGGGCTATGGAACTGCTCATCGACGCACAACCCGCGCCGTTCGGCTTCGAGACCACGCGCAGCGCGCTGATCATGATCGACATGCAGCGCGACTTTCTGCTGCCGGGTGGTTTTGGCGAAGCACTGGGCAACGATGTGTCTCAGCTTGCGGGGTGCATTGCCCCTGCGCGGCAGTTGCTCGATTGGGCGCGCAGTGTGCGCATGAGCATCGTGCATACCAAGGAGGCACATGCGCCGGACCTGTCTGACTGTCCGCCCGCCAAGCTGCAGCGCGGTGCGCCCGGCAAGCGCATCGGCGATGCCGGGCCGATGGGTCGCATCCTGATCGACGGCGAAGTCGGTAGCGACTTCGTGCCCGAACTGGCGCCCCTGGCGGGCGAGCGTGTGTTGCGCAAGCCGGGCAAGGGTGCGTTCTATGCGACCGACCTGGGCGACTGGCTCGCACGCCGCAACGTCGATACCCTGATCTTTGCCGGCGTCACCACCGAGGTCTGCGTGCAGACGACGATGCGTGAAGCGAACGACCGCGGCTACAACTGCCTGTTGGTCGAAGAGGCCACCGCCAGCTACTTCCCGCACTTCAAGCAGGCGACGCTTGATATGGTGCGAGCGCAAGGCGGCATCGTGGGCTGGACTGCGAGTCTCGCGGCGCTCACTGGTGCCCGAGAAACGCTGCTCGCAAAGGGGCGCGCATGAGCAAACCCGAAGCGGAGCTGCACGCGCAGAGCCTGGATATCGCCAGTCTCCAGACGGCCTATCTCAGAGGCAGGCTGACACCGCTAGATGTGGTGGACGAGGTGCTTCGGCGCACCGCAGAAGATCCGAACTGCGTGTGGATCACGCGGCTCTCGGATGACGCCATCCGCCGCTACGCGCAGGCGCTCGCCGGGCGCGACCCCGCGTCGCTGCCGCTCTACGGCATCCCGTTTGCGATCAAGGACAACATCGATCTGGCCGGTGTGCCGACGACCGCCGCCTGCCGCGAGTTTGCCTACACGCCGCAGGCCAGCGCATTTGTCGTGCAGCGTCTGATCGAAGCGGGCGCGATTCCGATCGGCAAGACCAATCTTGACCAGTTTGCCACCGGGCTTAACGGCACCCGATCGCCCTGGGGCGCGTGTCGCAACGCCTTCAACCCCGACTACATTTCGGGTGGCTCAAGTTCTGGTTCAGCGGTTGCGGTGGCGAAGGGCTATGTCAGCTTCGCGCTGGGCACCGACACCGCGGGCTCCGGTCGCGTCCCCGCGGCCTTCAACAATCTGGTCGGGCACAAACCGACCCTGGGTTGGCTGTCCACAACCGGCGTTGTGCCGGCGTGCCGCTCGCTCGATACCGTGTCGGTCTTCGCGCTGACCGCCGACGATGCCGAGGCGGTGACCAGCGTGGCCGCGGCTTTCGATGCCGACGACTGTTTCGCCCGCAAGCTTGAAGGCCACGGGTTTGATTTCGGCAGCGCCAGCCGTTTCCGGGTTGGCGTGCCGCCGGTCGAACAACGGGCCTTCTTCGGCAACGACGAAGCGAAACGTTTGTTCGGTGAAGCGATCGCGCGGATCGAGTCGCTCGGAGGCGAGGTCGTCGAAGTTGATCTGCAGCCCTTTCTTGATACGGCAAAGCTGCTCTACGACGGCCCTTGGGTGGCGGAGCGCTATGCGGCAATTCGCGAATTCTTCGACGCCAATCCAGCGGCCCCGTTACCGGTGATCCGCGCGATTATCGGCGGTGCCCGTCGATGGTCAGCAGCCGACGCCTACACCTTCGGCTATCGATTGAAAGCCGCCAAGCGACAGTGCGATGCGATCTGGCAACGCATCGATTGCGTGCTTACGCCAACTGCGGGCACGATCTACACGATCGCCGAGATGCTCGCGGATCCGATCCGGCTCAACGCGAATCTCGGCACCTACACCAATTTCATGAACCTGCTGGACTATGCGGCCACCGCGGTACCCGTGGGCTTTCAATCCGATGGTCTGCCATTCGGCGTCACCCTGTTTTCGTGTGCACACCAGGATGGGCCTCTGCTGCGCCTTGCGGCGCGGATGCAGCGCGCGCTGGGGGCGCAACTTGGTGCAACCGGGCTGCCGATGCCCGGTGCATTCGCAAACCCCTTGCTCCCAAGCGGGCAAGTGCGTGTTGCGGTGTGCGGCGCCCACATGAGCGGCCTGCCACTCAACACGCAACTCACGAGCCGTGCCGCACGTCTTGTGGCCGACGTGATGTCGGCACCGGAATACCGCCTCGTCGCGCTACCCGGCGGGCCACCGTTTCGCCCCGGCATGATTCGAGTCGGGGAGGGGGGTGGCTCGGTGCAGATGGAAGTCTGGGAGATGCCTGCGCGCGAATTCGGTAGTTTCGTCGCGGGGATCCCCGCACCGCTTGGTATTGGCGTTGTGAAGCTTGCAGATGGTTCAAGTGTGCAAGGCTTTGTCTGTGAAGCGTTCGCAGCGGACGGGGCAGAAGACATCACCGGTTACGGCGGCTGGCGCGCCTATCTCGCCGCGCGCTGAGCGCGGCGGCAGCGACCGAATCTCGTTCCAACAAGGGGGCGCCGTGCTGGCTTCGCTTGATGTTCGGTGTCGATGTAATTCTCCCGGCGAGTAAATAGAAAAGGCCCGCATGAACGCGGGCCTTTGTTCATTCCAATCGCGGATCCGAATCAGAAATGCACTTCCGCCTTGATCATCGGCGTCTTGCCGGTTGAACCGACAACCTGTTCATGGTCGTTGCCGAACTTGTTCTGCCAGTACTCATACCCGACGCCCGCCAGGAATGTGCCCTTCTTGCCAGCCAGCGCGCCAAGGTCGGCCATCAGGAAGATGTCGGTGAGCGTTTCAGGCTTCGTGTCGGCGCCGAATCCATCTTTGCCCTTCTCGCCGGTGTAGGTGAAGAAGCCGTTCAGGCTGATCGGCAGCGGGCCGGCGTTGAAGGGGATGCCCCATGCGGCGGCTACGCGGTAGGTGCTCTCGAAATTCACATCCTTGCCAACGATACCGTTGTGGTTGGTTTCCTTGTAGTACATCAGGCTGAAGTCGACCCAGCCATCGAGTACGCCGAATTTCAAGGTCGGGCCAAACGTGAACTTGCGGACGCGCGCCGCGAAGTCGGTGTTCTTCGCGCTGGCGTCGAAGCCAGTCGTGATCGCGATATCACGCACGGGGCCAAACGACAGATCGGCGCCGGTGACTTTGCCCAGGTGCAGTTGGTTCTGATAGACGGCATAGACTTCTTGCGCGCCGCCTTTCCCGCCCGCGGCCGGGTCGTTTTCATCCGACAGCAGGAAGTCGACGTTGAAGAAGTTGCTACCGTACTTGTAGCCGCTGACATGGGTCAGCGCGAAGATGTTCTTCTTGATGTCCTTGTCGATCGCGGGTTCGGCGAACTGCGTGCCGTAGCGCCAGCTAGCCGAGGTATCGCTCCAATCCGCCGCGGAGGCGGGGGCGGCGGCTATTGCGCTGAGTACGGCGGCGACGCCGAGCGAAAGTTTTGCTTTCATGTGAATCTCCCTGTCTGTTCGGGCTGGCTTTGAATGAAATCGGAAACTCGCCTGCGGTCACGGCCTTCGTGCCGGCAGCGCTTTGATTCGATTCGATGCTAGCAGTGCAAGGGAGTGGGGGTGCTTATACCCGGGATAATGATTCCGTAATACACGAACCTTAACGGTGGATTAACCGGTTTGAGTTCCGTGAATTGTCGTTGTTTTTGCGACAGAGGCGGAAAGGTCTTGTGCAGACTGGGTTTGCGGCAGCTTGGTATGCGATTCCGGGATATTGCGGTTTTCGGTTTCGTGATCATCGGTTGAGCGATGCGCCGAATTGATGCAGCAATTTGCCGTGCGCACCAGATTGAAATGCAATTCGGGTTTTATTGCACCAGACTGGCGTCATTGAATTGGTTGGCCGGCTGCCTCGGGCGGTTTGACTGGAAATAGGGTGTGGCATACGGATTGCTGAGTTGGTGCAACTGCTCACGTTGCCAATTCAGGAGAACCCGATGCCTTTCAGTTTTACTCGCCGCACAGTCATTGAGCTTGCTGGTGCCGCTTTCTTGCTACTCAACGGTGGCAGCGTTCTTGCGGACGAGGCATTGAAGTTGAAGTTCACGCTCGACTGGCGCTTCGAAGGCCCGGCTGCACCATTCCTGCTGGCTAAATCGAAAGGCTACTTCGCGGCTGAAGGGCTGGATGTCTCGATCGATGCAGGCAACGGCTCGGCCGGCGCGGTTACCCGCGTGGCGACCGGAGCCTACGAAATGGGCTTCGCCGATTTCAACGCACTGGTTGAATACGATGCCAAGCAGCCGGGCTCCAAGATCCAGGCTGTGTATATGGTTTACAACAGCACGCCGGCCGCCGTGTTTTCGCTGAAGAAGTCCGCCATCAACAAGCCGGCCGACCTGCTCGGAAAGACACTCGCGGCGCCGGTGTTCGATGCGGGCCGCAAGGCCTGGCCAGCGTTTGCGAAGAGCAACAAGCTCGATCCCAATGCTGTGAAGTGGCAGTCGGTTGAACCGGCACTGCGCGAAACCCTGCTGGCGCGCGGCGATGTGGATGCGATCACCGGCTTCTACTTCACCAGCCTGCTCAACCTTGAAGCGCGGGGCGTGAAGCCACAGGACATTGCCGTGATGCCCTTCGCCGACAACGGCGTGGAGTTGTACGGCAACGCGATCATCGTCGCGCCGAAGTTCGCGGCCGAACAGCCGAAAGCCGTGGCTGGCTTTCTGCGTGCGTTCAACAAGGCGCTCAAGGAGACGATCGCCTCGCCGGATGCTGCCGCAATGACAGTGAAGGAACGCGATGCGCTGGTCGATGCCGCGCTCGAAACCCGCCGCCTGAAGCTCGCACTCGCGGCCAACGTGGTCACGCCGGAGGTCAAGGCCAACGGGCTCGGCGGCGTTACACCGGAGCGCCTGCAGCGTTCGATCGCCGAAACCGCCGAAGCCTACGCGCTGCCGAAGGTGCCGAGCGGCGCTGAACTCTTCAATCCCGCCTTCCTGCCGGCCAAGGCCGAGCGGATGGTCAAGTGAGGCGCGAATGAGCTTCGTCCGTTTCGAGAACGTCAGCCTTGCCTACACGGACGATGGCCCCCGAGCGATCGAGGATGTGAACCTTGATGTGCGTGAAGGCGAGTTCGTCGCCGTCGTCGGGCCATCCGGTTGCGGCAAATCGACACTGATGAAGCTCGTCTCCGGTTTGCGCCTGCCCAACGATGGCTATGTCTATGTGAATGGCCGTCAGGTGGGCGGGCCGCTCAATCTGGTGGGCATGGCCTTTCAGGCAGCGAACCTGCTGCCCTGGCGCACCACATTGCAGAACGTGATGCTGCCGATGGAGATCGTCGAGCCTTACCGCAGCGAACTGCGCAGCCACCGCGCCGAATTCGAGCAACGTGCGCGCGCGCAATTGGCTGCAGTGGGCCTCGCGGGCTGCGAAGACAAGTTTCCGTGGGAACTCTCCGGCGGCATGCAGCAGCGTGCTTCGATCTGCCGCGCGCTGATCCACAAGCCGCGCCTGCTGATGCTCGACGAACCCTTCGGTGCGCTCGATGCCTTCACCCGCGAAGAGCTGTGGTGCATGTTGCGCGACCTCTGGCAGACGCAGCCCTTCACGGTGATTCTGGTGACTCACGATCTGCGCGAGGCAGTCTTCCTTGCCGATACGGTGTACGTGATGAGTGCGCGCCCCGGCCGCATCCTCGTCCGGCGAGAAATCGACCTGCCGCGCCCGCGCGATCTGGATCTGACCTACACCGACCACTTTGCCAGCCATGTGCACGCCTTGCGTGAGCACATCGGCCACGTCCGAAAGCACTGAGGCAGCGCAATGGCCATTCGCCAGAAGACCCTGATGCGGCTCGCCCCATGGGCGGTCACCCTGTTCATCCTCATCATGTGGGAAGGCATCTGCGTGAGCTTCGCGGTGCCCGAATTCCTCATGCCGGCACCCAGCGCGGTGTTCAAGGCCGGCCTTGCTACCGCGGGGCCGATCTTCGAGCACGCGACGCAAACCTTCTTCACCACCCTGGTCGGCTTCGCACTGGCAGTGGTGGTGGGGCTTGTGGTCGGCGCGGTGGTGGGCTCCTCACCGTTGGTCTACAAGGCGCTCTACCCGATGCTGGTGGGCTTCAACAGCATCCCAAAGGTCGCCTTCGTGCCGGTGCTGGTGGTGTGGTTCGGCATCGGTACGGTGCCGGCGATCCTCACCGCTTTCCTGATCTCCTTTTTCCCGGTGGTGGTGAACGTGGCGACCGGGCTGGCGACGCTGGAGCCGGAACTGGAAGACGTGCTGCGCTCGCTCGGCGCATCGCGGCTAGACATCCTGCGCAAGGTTGGGCTGCCGCGCGCGATGCCTTACTTCTTTGCCTCGCTGAAGGTGGCGATCACGCTCGCCTTTGTCGGCTCGGTCATCTCCGAAACCGTCGCCTCGAACCTTGGCATTGGCTATCTGATGATGTCCGCCAGCTCGTCGATGAACATGCCGCTGGTGTTCGCCGGGCTGATCGTAATCGGCGCGATGGGCGTGGTGATGTACGAGCTTTTTGCCGCGCTTGAACGCCGCCTCACCGGCTGGGCCCATCGCGGCGCCGGCGCGGCACTCTGACAAAGCGGGGCGCCGTTTCGGGCGCCCCGTCGTTCAATCGCGCCGATACACCGGGCGGCCCATCGCGTGGGTCGCCACCACGCAGCGTTCGTCACCAAGCGTCTGCAGCGCAAACAGGCGCTCCTGCAGCGTTGACGCATGCGAAATCCGCCACGCCAGTTCCTCGGTGGCGTGCAGGTCCAGCACCACGAAGTCCGCTTCCTTGCCGGCTTCAAAGTTGCCGATGAAGTGTTCAAGCCCCAAGGCCCTGGCGCCCCCCAGCGTGGCCAGATACCAGGCCGAGAGCGGCGCCAGCGGCTGCGCGCAGAACTGCGACACCTTGTAGGCCTCGCCCAGCGTGCGGATCAACGAGAGGGAGGTACCGCCGCCCACATCGGTCGCCAGCCCCACCGCCATGCCGGCATCGCGTGCGGCGCGGTAGTCGAACATGCCGCTGCCGAGGAACAGGTTGGACGTCGGGCAGAACGCGGCCGCCGTTTGGGTGTCGGCCATCCACTTGCGTTCGGCCTCATCCAGATGCACGCAGTGCCCGTAGATCGTGCGTGGCCCGATCAAGCCGTGGTGCGCATACACATCGAGGTAGCTGCGCCGATCCGGGAAGAGCTCGCGTACCCATTCGATCTCGCGTTTGTTCTCCGCGAGGTGCGATTGCACATGCAGATCCGGCCACGCGGCGTACATCGCGCCGGCCACGTCCAGCTGCTGCGGCGTCGAGGTCGGCGCAAAGCGCGGGGTCAGCGTGTAGCGCAGGCGGCCATGGCCGTGCCAGCGCTCGATCAACGCGCGGCTGTCGTGTTCGGCACTCACGGCGGTGTCGCGCAGTGAATCCGGGCAGTTGCGATCCATCATCACCTTGCCGCACAACATGCGCAGATCAAAGTGCGAGGCGGCCTCGAAGAAGGCATCGACCGAATGCGGATGCACCGTCGCGAAGACCGATGCGGTGGTGGTGCCGTGCGCGAGCATCCTTCGCACCACGAACTCGGCGCACTGGTGCGCGACCGCCGGGTCGGCGAAGGCGGATTCGGCCGGGAAGGTGAATTCGGTGAGCCAGTCGATCAGTTGCCGCCCGAATGAACCCAGCACCCCAACCTGTGGGTAGTGGATGTGCGTATCGACCAAGCCCGGCAGGATCAGGTGGCCGCGGTAGTCATGCAACTGCGCATGCTCACGTGCAGCGGGATCAAGCGCGGCGGCGATGTGCCCCCATTCGCCGACAGCGCTGACACGGCCGGCTTCGATCAGTAGTGCGCCGTCTTCAAAGAACTCGCAGGCCGAGGCGTCGTCGACCGGCCCCGGATCGCGGAGGAAGTGCAGTACCGCGCCACGGACAAGGTGGATCTGCTGGTTCATGCGTGCCCCGCAGCGAGGGCAAGCGCGAAGCGGTTGTGGCGTTCGAGCACACGAGGCAGGTCGATCGTCGTGAGCTGACCCTCGCGCACTACCACTCGGCCGTTGATGACCGACAGGCTCACCCGCGGCGGGGTGCAGAACAGCAGCGCAGCGACCGGGTCGTGCACCGCGCCGCCCGCAAGGCTGACGCCCCCGGTATTGAAGGCCACGCAATCTGCGCTCATGCCGGGCGCGATCGCGCCGATGTCGTCGCGGCCCAGCACGCGGGCGCCGCCCAGGGTCGCCAGTTCCAGCGCTTGGCGGGCGGTGAGCGCAGCGGGACCGTGGCCGACGCGCGCCAGCAGCATCGCTTGCCGCGCTTCGCCCAGCATGTGCGCGCCGTCGTTCGATGCCGAACCGTCGACGCCCAGACCCACCGGTACACCCGCCGCGCGCATCTGCGGAATCGGCGCGATGCCAGAGGCCAGACGCATGTTCGAGCATGGGCAGTGCGCCACGCCAGTGCCGCTTCGCGCAAACAGTGCGATGCCCGGCGCGTCCAGCTTCACGCAGTGCGCGTGCCATACATCGTCGCCGGTCCAGCCCAATGACTCGGCGTACTCGGCCGGCGTCATGCCGAAGACCTCGCGGCTGTAGCTGATGTCTTTGTCGTTCTCGGCCAGGTGGGTGTGCAGGCGCACGCCGTAGTGGCGCGCCAGCTCGGCCGATTCGCGCATCAGCTCGCGCGATACCGAGAAGGGTGAGCAGGGCGCCACCGCCACATGCAGCATCGAATGCCGCCGCGGGTCGTGCCAGGTCTCGATCAGTCGCCGGGTGTCGGCGAGGATCGCGTCCTCGCGCTCCACCACTTCGTCCGGCGGCAAGCCGCCTTTCGACTGGCCCACGCTCATGCTGCCGCGGCACGCGGTGAAGCGCATGCCGATCTCCTGCGCGGCGGCGATCGAATCGTCGAGCCGGCTGCCGTTCGGATAGATGTAGAGGTGGTCGGACGAAGTCGTGCAGCCGGAAAGGATCAGCTCCGCCATCGCCGTTTGCGTCGAGACATGGATCATCTCCGGCGTCAGCCCGGCCCACACCGGGTAGAGCGCGCGCAGCCAGTCGAACAGCTCCGCGTCCTGCGCCGCGGGCATCGCGCGGGTCAGGCTCTGGTACATGTGGTGATGGGTGTTCACGAGGCCGGGCATCAGCACATGGCCGCGCAGCTCGATCGTTTCGTCCGGCGCCACACCGGCGTGCGCGCAGAGCGCGGCGAGTTCATCGGTGGTGCCGACGGTCTCGATCACGCCGTCGCGGATCAGCACTGCGCCGTCCGCGATCTCGCGGCGCGCAGCATCCATCGTCAGCAGCACATCGGCGTGCTGCAGTAAAAGGGTCGTCATGGCTCAGGTCCTGCGCGGCGACGCTTCAGGTGGCGTCGCCGGATTGATTTGGGAATCAGCGCCCTGGCACGAAGCTCTTGCCGAGCGAGGCCGGCAGGTTCAGCTGCAGCAGCTTGCGGTCGCGCGAGATCAGCACCAGCACCACGATGGTGGCGATGTAGGGCAGCGCGGAGAGCAACTGCGACGGTACCCGTACGCCCAGCGCTTGCGCATGGAACTGCAGGATCGTGACGCCGCCGAACAGCCAGGCGCCGAGCAGCAGGCGGCCCGGCTTCCAGGTCGCGAACACGACCAGCGCCACGGCGATCCAGCCGCGCCCGGCGCTCATGTTCTGCACCCACATCGGGGTGTAGACGGTCGAGAGGTAAGCCCCCGCAATGCCTGCCATCGCGCCGCCGAAGAGCACGGCGCCATAGCGGATCGCGAACACTGGAAAGCCCAGCGCATGCGCCGATTCGGGTGATTCGCCGACCGCGCGCAGCATCAGGCCCAGCTTGGTCTTCGCCAGCACCCACCACACGATGCCGAAGAACACGAAGGACAGGTACACGCCCATGTCCTGCGTGAAGAACACCGGGCCGAGCAGCGGAATCGACGACAACAGCGGCAGCGCAACCGGCTTGAGGCCGGGCAGGCTGTGGCTGACATAGTGCTGGCCGATGAAGGCGGAGAGGCCGATGCCGAAGATCGTCAAAGCCAGCCCCGCGGCGGACTGGTTCGCGGCCAGCGACAGCGTCAGCACCGCGAAGCACAGCGCGGCAAGCGTGCCGGCGGCAGCGCCTGCAAGGAAGCCGGCGCCCGCGCCGCCGCCGGTCTCCACTGCGGCGGCAAAGCCGGCGACCGCGCCGATCAGCATCATGCCTTCGACGCCGAGGTTGATGACGCCGCTGCGTTCGGCCACCAGTTCACCGAGGCCGGCGTAGATCAGTGGCGTGGCAGCCCCCAAGGTGCCGGCGAGAATCGGAATCAGATGTTCGATCATGCGATGGCCTTTTTGGCGAGTGCGGCGGCGCGGCGTTTTTCGAGTGGCTTGCGCAGGCGGAAGTCGATGAACACGTCGCAGGCAAGCAGGAAGAACAGCAACATGCCCTGGAAGATGCCGGTGATCGCGGCCGGTGTTTGCAGCGCCATCTGCGCCGCCTCGCCGCCAAGGTAGATCAGCGCCATCAAAAGTCCGGCGAACACGATGCCGATTGGATGCAGGCGCCCGATCCAGGCAACGATGATCGCGGCGTAGCCATAGCCCGGTGAGATGTTCAGGTTCAGTTGCCCGACCGGGCCGGCGACTTCGCCTGTGCCGGCCAGCCCTGCCGTGAGGCCTGAGAGCACCAGGCTGAGCCAGACCGTGCGGCTGGCCGGAAAGCCCGCGTAGCGTGCCGCCTGCGGCGCAAGGCCACCGACCGTGACCTGGTACGACAGGAAGCTCTTCGATACGAACAGCCAGAACAACAGCACCGCGGCGGCGGTGATGAACACCGAGGTGTTCAGGCGCAGCCCTTCAAACAGCATCGAGAACAATGCCGCGTCTCCGAACATCACCGACTGCGGGAAGTTCATGCCGGCCGGGTCGCGCCACGGGTCGCTGACGAGCCACGAGAGAATGAAGTTCGCGACATAGGCGAGCATCAGCGTGGTCAGCGTTTCTTCTGCGTTGAAACGGGTTTTCAGCAGCGCCGGAATGGCTCCCCACAAGGCGCCGCCAACCGCGCCGGCCAGCACCATTGCCGGCAGCAACCAGGCGCTCTGCGATTCGGGGAAGGCAATTGCGACGCCGCCGCCGAAGATTGCGCCCATGATCAACTGGCCCTCGGCGCCGATGTTGAAGATGCGCGCCCGAAAGCCGATCGCCAGCCCCTGTGCGATCAGGATCAGCGGGGCAGCCTTGAGCAGCAGTTCGCTCCAGCCGTTGGCGTCGGCCAGCGGGCCGATGAAGAAGACATGGAAGGCCTCGCGCGGATCTTTGCCGAGCGCAAGAAAGAGCAGGGCGCCGACGCCAAGGGTGAGCAGGATCGCCAGCAGCGGCGCGGCATAGCTCATCCAGCGCGACGGGGTGGCGCGGGGTTCAAGCAGCATGGGCGCTCTCCGGCGTGGGTTGGGCAAAGAGGCCGGACATCGCAAGCCCGATCGCCTCGGCGTTGGTCTGTTCGCGCGGCACCGCGGGCGAGAGACGCCCACCGGCCAGCACCGCGATGCGATCGCAGATCTCGAACAGCTCTTCGAGTTCCTCCGAGATCACCAGCACGCCGACCCCGCTGCGCGAGAGGTCGAGCAGGGTCTGGCGCAGGAAGGCCGAGGCACCGACATCGACGCCCCAGGTTGGCTGAGCGACGATCATCACCTTGGGCGCCTGCATGATCTCGCGCCCGACGATGAACTTCTGCAGGTTGCCGCCGGAAAGACTGCGCGCCACCGCGCCGGTACCACCGCAGCGCACGTCGAAACGCTCGATACAGCGTTGGGCAAATTCGCGCGCTGCGGCGAGGCGGCGCAGCCCGTGGCGCACCAGCCCTTGCCGGTGTGCGGTGAGCAGCGCGTTGTCGGCGAGCGACATCGCCGGCACCGCGCCGCGCCCGAGCCGCTCTTCCGGCACGAACGAGAGCCCGCGATCGCGCCGCGCGCCGGCATCGCGGTGGCCCACGGCCTCGCCGCACAGCTGCACCATGTCGCGCGCGACCGGCGTTTCGCCCGATAGCGCAGCGAGCAGTTCGGCCTGGCCGTTGCCTGAGATGCCGGCGATGCCGACCACCTCGCCGCTGTGAACGGTGAGCGCAATGTCGGTGAGGCGTGTGCCAAAGGCATCGTCCGGCTCGCGTGATAGCGCGCGGATCTCCAGCAGCGGCTTGCGTTCGCCCTCGTAAGTTGGCGCTTCGCAATGCGGTAGTTCGCGGCCGATCATCATGCGGGCGAGGCTGGCCGAACTCTCCTGGCGCGGGTCGGCTTCGCCCGTGACACGGCCGCCGCGCATCACGGTGGCGCGTTCGCACAGCTCGCGGATCTCGTCGAGCTTGTGGCTGATGTAGAGGATGCTGACGCCCTCGCTGGCAAGCTGGCGCAGCGTTTCGAACAGCTTGCGCACGGCTTGCGGCGTGAGCACCGAAGTGGGCTCGTCGAGAATCAGCAATTGCGGGTTCTGCAGCAGGCAGCGAACGATCTCCACCCGCTGCCGCTCGCCCACCGAAAGGCTGTGCACATGGCGCAGCGGATCGAGCGGCAGGCCATAGCGCTGCGACACTTCCTTGACCTTGACCGCAAGGCTTGCGAGATCGAACTCACCGCCGAGTGAGAGCGCGATGTTCTCGACCACGGTCAGCGTTTCGAACAGCGAGAAATGCTGGAACACCATGCCGATGCCCAGCGCGCGAGCCGCGGCGGGGTCGGGGATATCGACCTGACGGCCGTTCCACATGATCTCGCCCATGTCGGCTTTCACCGCACCGTAGATCACCTTCATCAAGGTGCTCTTGCCGGCGCCGTTTTCACCCAGCACCGCGTGGATCTCGCCCGGTCGCACAACCAGGCTGACGTCGTCATTCGCCAATACCGACGGGTAGCGTTTCGAGATGTGGAGCAACTGCAAACGCGGCTCGCCGTGAAGCGGGATTGGAGACGCTGGCTCAGGGTTCATCGCGGGCTTCCGGTGGATTTGCAATGGATGTCGGCGAGGGCCGACGCTGCATGTTGCGAAGCGTGCTGCAACAGCAGCCGCGTTTCGCGCAGTTGCAGTAGTTGCGCGGCAACGCCGATGGCGATCGACTGCGGCAGCTTGCTCTGAATGCCGGCGATACCGATCGGGCAGGTGAGTTCTTCGAGGCGCTCCGCGGCAATGCCGCGCTCGGTGAAGCGATGCTCGAAGCGGGCACGCTTGGTGTCGGAGCCGATCAGGCCGAAGTAGGCGAAGTCCTTGCGGCGGTAGATCGCCATGCACAGCTCGAAGTCCAGTGCGTGGCTGTGCGTCAGTACGAGAAAGCAGGTGCCGGGCGGCGCGTCGACCACTGCTTGCTCGGGCACATCGGTGCTGATCGCTCGGACGTTGGCGGGCAGTTCAGCGGGGAACACATCCTCGCGGGTGTCTATCCACGCGATCCGGGCGCCGAGCGGAGCGAGCACCCGCACCAGTGCCTCGCCTACGTGGCCGGCTCCGAAGATGCTGATCGGGAACGGCGGCTCGCCGATGTGTTGTTCGAACTGCCAGTGGCCGTCGGGCTCGCGTGAGAAGTCGGTGCCGGTTCGCCCCGCGGGGCATAGCGACCAGACTGAGTGGGCATCGCTGCTCGCGACCGCGCGTGCGAGGTGTTCGCCGCGCGCCACGGCGGCGGCGCGGTGGCGCCACATGAGCGCGCTGTCTGCGTCGATGCGTTCGAACAGCAACCACACTGCACCGCCGCAGCATTGCCCGAGGCTTGCGCCGAGCGAGAAGCGAACGGTGCGCAGGCGGGTGCCGTCCCGCAGCAGGGCGCGTGCGATTGCGGTGGCCTCCCACTCCAGGTGACCGCCGCCGATCGTGTCAGCCGTCTGTGTCGCACCCACGAGCATGGTCGCGCCCGCCTCGCGGGGCGTCGAGCCCAAGGTCTGCGCCACGGTGACCAACACCAGCGGCCCCTCGGCGCCGAGCAGGGGGGCTATTTGCGTGAGCCACTCGTTCATGCCGCCTCCGCGGGTATGGCGAGGCCGCCGATAGCGCGCAGCAGCGCTTCCGGCGTGGCAGGGGCAGAGAGCTCGACCGGGCCGCCGGTCGCAGCCGCACAGGCATCGCGCAGCGCGAAGAACACGGACAAGCCCAGCATGAGCGGCGGTTCCCCTACCGCTTTTGACTTGTGGATCGCGTCTTCCACGTTCTCGCCTTCGAACAGCTTCACGTTGAAGACAGGCGGGCAGTCGGACACCGCCGGGATCTTGTAGGTGGATGGCGCGTGCGTCATCAGCCGGCCATCCGGCTTCCACCACAGTTCTTCGCTGGTGAGCCAGCCCATGCCCTGGATGAATCCGCCTTCGATCTGACCGATGTCGATGGCCGGATTCAGACTGCGGCCGACGTCGTGCAGGATGTCTGCGCGCAGCACGCGGCTCTCGCCGGTGAGGGTGTCCAGCGCCACTTCGGCACAGGCTGCGCCGTAGGCGAAGTAGTAGAACGGCCGGCCCATCATCGTGTGCGGGTCGTAGTGGATCTTGGGCGTGGCGTAGAAGCCGGCGTCCCATAGCTGGATGCGGGCGCGGTAGGCCTGCCCGACGAGATCGACGAAGGGGATGATCTCGCTGCCCGCGATGACGCGACCGCCCGTGAACAGCACATGCTCCGGGGGGACCGCGTTGCGCGCCGCGATGAAGGCCGAAAGGCGCGCGCGGATCGCCTGTGCGGCGGCCTGTGCTGCCTTGCCGTTCAGATCGGTGCCGCTCGAAGCAGCGGTAGCCGAGGTGTTGGGCACGCGGCTGGTGTCGGTGGGCGAGAGGCGCACATCCTCCACCTGCAGGCCGAACTCATGGGCGACGATCTGGCGGATCTTGGTGTAGAGCCCCTGGCCCATCTCGGTGCCGCCGTGGGTGAGCAGCACCGTGCCATCCGAATACACCGCCACCTGCGCGCCGGCCTGGTTATACATCGTCGCCGTGAAGGAGATGCCGAACTTCACCGGCGTGAGCGCCAGCCCGCGCTTGATGATGGGGCTACTGGCGTTGAAGCGGGCAATATCCACCCGCCGCGCGGCGTAGTCGCAGTCGCGCACCAGTTGCTCGACCAGCGCGGGGGCGATGTTGTCTTCCACCTTCATGCCGTAGTGGGTGACGTTGCGCTGCGTGCCGCGGCTGTCGCCGTAGAAGTTCACCCGCCGCACATCGAGCGGATCGCAACCGAGGTGGCGCGCGATATCGTCGATGATGGTCTCGATTGCGAACATGCCCTGCGGGCCGCCGAAGCCGCGGAAGGCGGTGTTCGATACCGTGTTGGTTTTGCAGCGCAGGCTACGGATGGCGACCGCATCGAGGTAGTAGCAGTTGTCGGCGTGAAAGATCGTTCGGTCGTTGATCGGGCCGGAAAGGTCGGCCGAGAAACCGCAGCGCGAGGCCAGCGTCAACGCCAGGCCTTCGATCCGACCTTCGGCATCGAATCCCACGTTCCACTCGATGCGGAAGTCGTGGCGCTTGCCGGTGATCGTCATGTCGTCGTCGCGATCCAGCCGCAACTTCACCGGGCGCTTGGTGTGCCAGGCAGCGAGCGCGGCGGCGCAACTGATCTGCGACGATTGCGATTCCTTGCCGCCAAAGCCGCCGCCCATGCGCCGGCATTCAACGCTGACCTGGTGCGCCCGCCAGCCAAGCGCATGGGCCACCATGTGCTGCATCTCGGTCGGGTGCTGGGTCGAAACGTTCAGGTGTATCGAGTCGTCTTCGCGCAGCGTCGCGATCGCGATCTGGCCTTCGAGGTAGAAGTGCTCCTGTCCGCCCAGATCCACCGCGCCTTGCAGCCGGTACTTGGCGGCGGCCAGTGCGGTGACCACATCGCCACGGCGTACTTCCACCGGCGGCAATACCCAGGATTCGGCCGCCATCGCTGCTTCAGCGGTCAGCACCGCAGGCAGGGGCTCGAACTCGAATTTCGCGAGGCGCGCAGCACGGCGTGCGGCGTCATGGCTTGTGGCGACGACAAGGAACAGCGGTTGGCCCCAGTACTGCACCAGCCCATCGGCGAGGATGGGGTCGTCGTGCAGCACCGGCCCGCAGTTGTTCTCGCCGGGAATGTCGGCGGCGGTGAGCACCTTGACCACGCCGGGCGCGGCACGCACGGCCGCCAGATCCATCGCAGTGATTTGCCCGTGCGCGACCGGGGCGCTGCCGAACGCTGCGTGCAGCGCGCCGGCGGGTAGCGGCATATCGTCGGTGTACTGCGCGCGACCGCTGACATGGAGCTTCGCGCTTTCGTGCGGCAGAGAGGCGCCGATGACGCCACGCGGAACCATCATGCTGAAACCTCCGCGAGTCGGGTTGGTGCGTTCGCTGGGGCTGCGGTCTCCAGCCAGAACCTCCACAGCAGGTTGCGTGCGGTGGCGTTGCGATAACTGGCGGTGGCGCGCATGTCGGTGAGCGGCATGTAGTCGGCGCTGAGGGCCAGCATTGCTGCGCGTACCGACTCGGCCGACCAGGGCTGGCCAAGCAGTGCGGCTTCGCAACGCGGTGCACGGCTGGGGGTCGCGGCCATGCCGCCGAAGGCGACACGGGCGGACTCGATCAGGCCGTCGCGCACGCTTACGGCGATGCCGGCACAGACGGCGGAGATGTCCTGATCGGCGCGCTTGCTGACCTTCCAGGTACGGAACATCGTGGGTGCTGCAGGGCCGCAGGGCACGCGAATCGCGCGCACAAATTCGCCCGCCTGCAGCGCTGACTTCTGGTAACCGAGGTAGAGGTCTTCCAGCGCGATCTCACGCGTCGCGTCGCCACGTTGCAGCAACACGCTCGCGCCGAGCGCGATCAAGCCGGGCATCGAATCGCCGATGGGCGAGCCATTGGCGATGTTGCCGCCCAAGGTGCCGGCATTGCGAATCGGCATCGACGCGAATCGCTCGGCCAGTTCTTGCCAGGCGGGATTCGCCGCGACCAGTGCGGCGAAGGCCTCCGTCAGCGTCGCGCCTGCGCCGATCACCAGTTGATCATCGTCGCGCGTGATCGTGCGCAGCTCGGTTACGGCACCGAGGTAGATCAGATCCGGCAAGTCGCGCATTTGCTTGGTGACCCAGAGCCCGATGTCGGTGGAGCCGGCGAGCAGCCTCGCGCTCGGTCGAGCGAGATAGGTGCTTGCAAGTTCATCGACGGTGCGCGGGGCGAAGAAGCGCGTGTGGTCGCTCTGGTATTCAAGTGCGGGCAGGGCGGCGAGCAAGTCGAGCGCAGCGCGCACCGGGGCGCGGTCCATGGCTACGCGCGGCCTCGCATGGGCAGCTGTCGCGGCGTCGATGATTGGCCGGTAGCCGGTGCATCGGCACAAGTTGCCCGAGAGCACGCTGAGCGTCTGTTCGCGGGTCGGCGTGCCGGAGCGCGTTTCGTAATCGGCCCACAGGCTCATTGCAAAGCCGGGCGTGCAGAAACCGCACTGCGACGCGTGGCAATCAACCATGGCTTGCTGAACCGGGTGCAGTTCGCCGCCGTCGGCGAGGTCTTCCACGGTGAACAGGGCCTTCCCGTCCAGCGTGGGCAGAAACTGGATGCAGGCGTTAACGGCGGTGACCTTCAGCCCACTGGGCGCGCTGTCATCACGTTCGCCGATCACCACGGTGCAGGCACCGCAGTCGCCTTCCGCGCAACCTTCCTTGGTGCCCGTGGCACAGGCGTCTTCACGCAGCCACTGCAGCACGCTGCGGGTGGTGGGTTTGCCGCTGATTTGTTGGACAGCGCCGCGGAAATAGAACTGGATCGGTCGTGCGGTCATTGTGTCTTCTCTCGCGCAAGCTCATGTGCGCCGGGGTGATTCGAAGTTATCAGGTGCGCTGGCTGTGCGAAGCCGGGCAAGGCGGATAGGGGTTATCCGCCTGCGCTTATGAAGGTCTGGCGGCAGCGCTTCGAGCGTGCGACCTGCGTTGGACGAATACCGCTCATAAGCGCTGCGGGATGGGTTGCGCGGCGACGAGTCGATACAGTCGATTCCAGTCCGCGATCCGGTCACGGGACCGGCGGCGAAATTCCAACAGGAGAGCGTTCAATGTCCCGATTCAAGTGTCTTGTGGCTGGCGTCACGCTGGCCCTGGGTATCAGTAGTGCTGCGCAGGCGGCCGAGCCTTTGCAGGCCGGCTTCGTCTACATCGGCCCGACCGGCGATCACGGCTGGACCTATTCGCATGACGTGGGCCGCAAGGAAGTCGATGCCAAGTTCGGCGACAAGGTGAAGACGCAGGGAATCGAAAACGTGCCTGAAACGGCCGACTCGGAGCGCGTGTTCCGCGATTTGGCGAGCAAGGGCACCAAGGTGATCTTTGCCACGTCGTTCGGGTACATGAACCAGATGGAGAAAGTCTCGAAGGCCTTCCCGAAGACGGTCTTCATGCATGCGACGGGCTACAAGACCGGAAAGAACCTCGGCACCTACGATGTGCGCACCTATGAAGGGGCCTACATGCTGGGTGTGGTGGCCGGCAAGATGACCAAGAACGGCAAGCTGGGTGTGGTGGGCTCGTTCCCGATCCCGGAAGTGATCCGCAACATCAACGCGTACACCATCGGCGCGCGCAGCGTGAACCCCAACGTGACCACCCGCGTGGTGTGGGTGAACACCTGGTTCGATCCGGGCAAGGAGCGTGAAGCAGCACTGACCTTGATCGCGCAAGGCGTGGATGTGCTGATGCAGAACACCGACTCGCCGGCCATCGTGCAGGCTGCGAAAGAGAAGGGCGTTTATGCCTTCGGCTGGGACTCGGATATGACCAAGTTCGGCGACAAGGCGCATCTGGCTGCCTCGGTACTGCACTGGGGCACGATCTACAACGAGACGGTCGAGAAGGTCATGGCTGGCACCTGGAAGCCGACGCCGATCTGGTACGGCGTGAAGCAGGGTGCGGTGAACATCGAAGCGTTTGGCCCGGCCGTGCCGGCGGACGTCAAGAAGCTCGCCGAAGATCGCCGCGACGGCATCAAGGGCGGTACGTTGCACCCCTTCACCGGCCCGCTGAAGGACCAGTCTGGCAAGGAGTTCGTTGCTGCCGGCAAGTCGTTGCCGGATAGCGAGTTGGCGAAGATGAACTTCTACGTTGAAGGCGTCGAAGGCTCAGTGCCGAAGTAAGCCGCTGGCTGTATTCGCACCATTGACACGAAACGCCCGGTGCTGCCGGGCGTTTTCGCTGGATCACCCAAAGGAGTCGCGATGCGCTATCCCGCCCAAGGCCTTGAGCCCACCCAGGAGCAGATCCTGCGGCATCTTCGGCGTTCCAACGCTGTGGCCGAACGAGCTGTAAGCCTGGGTCACCACCCTTTCGGCGCAATCCTGGTCGGGCCCGATCAGGAAACCGTGCTGCTCGAACAGTGCAATATCGACACCGTGAATCACGCGGAATCGACGCTGGCTCGAATAGCGGCGACGAACTTCAGCGCGGATTACCTGTGGGGCTGCACGCTCTACACCGCTGTCGAGCCGTGCTGCATGTGCGCTGGCACCGCCTATTGGGCCAACATCGGCCGTGTCGTCTTCGGCATGACCGAAGCCCAGCTGCTTTCTGCGACCGGCGACCACGCCGAAAACCCGACCCTCAGCGTGTCGTCCGCCTACGTATTCGCGCACTCACAGAAGCCGGTGAAGCTGATTGGCCCCGTCTTCGAGATTGCCGCCGAGACCATCGCAATGCAGCGGCTTTTCTGGAGCACGCGATAGGCCTGACCGTAGCGTCGGTCGTACACTCGGAGCCATGCAAGCTCGATTGGGGGCGTGATTTTTCGAATACGCACTCGATGTGCGTTGAACTGCTCTGGCGCCAATGTTCCGCCTGCGCAAGAAACGAGCTGGCCGGCTTGAGGATCTCGTTCGCCTTGCGCAGCTCGCGCAACTTGCGCTCTAGGTCCATGATGTGCTGAGGCTCGTCGGTCGTGACGCCATTACACAGGCTGGCATCGGCCTCATGCTGCCCGACCGCGGCATGCAGCGTCTGCGGTACGCACCAAGGGAAAGCTAGGGGATTTCTCCATGCCTCCATGTTCTCAAGCGTGGGTGCGTCCTCAGAACCCACCGCGATTCGGTCTTTTGCTATCGGTGAGCGCGTTCTAGTGGCTGATCATCCAAGGGCGTTTTCCCGGGAATGATTTACTACCGTCGGGCGCTTTTGCGGTGCTCTTGCTGATGCCGCTACCACAGCCGCAGCCCGGCCCGTGAACATGCGTACTGGATCGCTTGGGTTCGTGGCGCGCGCGCTCGTTGGTGGCGTGGGCGCTGCGGGTATTGCCGTCCATCAGCGATAGCGCGGAAATGGTCTGCACCCGTGAGGCGCGTGTACCGCAGCGCGGACAGAAGGTGGGTGCGTCGCGGCTGGCGATGCTGCGCAGGGTCTCGAAGCCGCCGCAGTCCGGGCACTCGTAGTCGTAGAGAGGCATGGCTCAACTCCTGATCCGTGGGACTTGCCCTCTCCGCGGCGCGGAGAGGGCCTCATGCGCTTAAAGGTCGGGCGAGATCGGCATGTCGATCGAACCGTCGAGATACTTCACCGGCCCGGCCGCGCTCGGGTTGATGTCGAACTCGAAGATGTCGGTCGGCAGCCACAGCGTGGCGCAGGCGTTGGGGATATCGACGACGCCGCTGATGTGGCCCTGGCAGGGCGCGGTGCCGAGGATCGAGTACGCCTGCGCGCCGGAGTAGCCGAACTTCTTCAGGTACTCGATCGCGTTGAGGCAGGCCTGGCGGTAGGCAACATGCACATCGAGGTAGTGCTGTTTGCCTTGCTCGTCGACCGAGATGCCTTCGAAGATCAGGTAGTCGTCGTACTTGGGCGTGATCGGGCT
This sequence comes from Niveibacterium sp. COAC-50, assembly GCF_013184235.1. Taxonomy (NCBI): domain Bacteria; kingdom Pseudomonadati; phylum Pseudomonadota; class Betaproteobacteria; order Rhodocyclales; family Rhodocyclaceae; genus Niveibacterium; species Niveibacterium sp. COAC-50. Next base: position 1,503,818 of record NZ_JABCJM010000001.1, on the reverse strand, counting down.
GGGCTTGAAGATCGGGTTCTTGATGCCGTACTTGGCCATGCCACCCTTGATCAGCGAGACCTTCATGTGCACCCAACCGGCCATTTCGATCGCGCCGCAGAAACTGATCTCGCCATCGCCCTGCGAGAAGTGCAGGTCGCCGACCGAGAGGCCCGCGCCTTCAACGTAGACCGGGAAGAAGATCTTCGAGCCACGCGACAGATCCTTGATGTCGCAGTTGCCGCCGTGTTCGCGCGGCGGCACGGTGCGCGCGCCTTCGGCGGCAATCTTCGCGGCCACCTCGCCCTTGGCCTTGCCGGCGTGCGCGGTCTTGGCGAACGGCGGGTTGGCGAGCGGCGGCACGCGATCGGGCTGGGTGGCGATGAAGTCCACTTCGCGCGTGTTCCAGGTTTCCAGCATCTTCGGGTCGGGCAGGCAGCCGATCAGGCCAGGGTGGATCAGGCCCGCGTAGCGCACACCGGGCACATGGCGGCTCTTGGTGAACATGCCCTCGATGTCCCAGATCGACTTCTGCGCCTGCGGAAAGTGATCGACGAGGAAGCCTCCGCCGTTGTTCTTCGAGAAGAAGCCGTTGAAGCCCCACAGGCTGTCCTGCTTGGCGCCGATGTCGAGCAGCTCGACCACCAGCAGATCGCCTGGCTCGGCGCCGTGCACCCCGACCGGGCCAGAGAGGAAGTGCACCGTGGAAAGATCCACATCGCGCACGTCGTCTGCGCTGTCGTTGTTCTGGATGTAGCCACCGGTCCAGTCGTAGGTCTCCAGCACGAAGTCGTCTCCGGGCTTGACCCAGCAGGCCATCGGGATATCCGGATGCCAGCGGTTGTGGATGTTCTCGTTCTCGTAGGGCGACTGCTTCAGGTCGACTTTGATGAGTGTTTCAGGCATGGCACACCTCCTTGATAAGCGGGCGCGGCGCTGGGGCCGCCCCCGGAACTCCCGATGAAAACGCTTGATTGACTGCGCGGCCCTGCGGGCTACACCGACAGGAACTGTTTGATGTGGGCAACGTCGGTGCTGGCGCGCGGGCTCTCGTGAACCAGGTGCCCGCCTTCGATGACGAAGAGGCGGTCGGCCACGTCCATCGCGAAGCTCAGTACCTGCTCCGAAACGACGATCGTGATTTCGCGCATCTTGCGGATCTCGTTGAGCGCCTTGGCGATGTCCTTGATGATCGAAGGCTGGATCCCCTCGGTGGGCTCATCGAGCAGCAGCACCTTCGGATCGGTGACGAGCGCGCGTGCGATCGCCAGCTGTTGCTGCTGGCCGCCGGAAAGGTTGCCGCCCTTGCGGCGGCGCATCTCCCACAACACCGGGAAGAGCGCATAGATCTCGTCCGGCACCTTCTTGATGGCGGCGTTCTCCAGCCCGGTCTGGATGTTTTCTTCGACCGAGAGGGTAGGGAAGATCATCCGGCCTTGCGGCACATAGGCGATGCCCTTGGCGACCCGGCGATAGCTCTCGTCTTTCGAGACTTCCTTCCCCGCCACCTGGATCGAGCCGCTGCGGGTGGGCAGCACGCCCATCAGCGATTTGAACAGCGTGGTCTTGCCCATGCCGTTGCGGCCCATGATCGCCACGGTTTCGTTCTTGTTCGCCTCGAACGAGATGCCATGCAGGGCTTCGCTCTGGCCGTAACACACGACGAGATCGGATACGTTGAGCATGCTGGGGTTCCTTTCTCAGTGGCCCAGATAGACGTCGATGACCTTGGGGTCTTGCTGGACTTTCTCCATCGAGCCCTCGGCGAGGATCTTTCCCTGGTGCATCACGGTGACCTTGTGGGCGATCTGCGCAACGAAGGCCATGTCGTGCTCGATCACGATCATCGAGCGGTTCTTGCAGATGCGTTTGAGCAGGTCTGCGGTCAGTTCGCGCTCGCGTGCGCTCATGCCCGCGATCGGCTCGTCGAGCATCAGTAGTTCCGGGTCCTGCATCAGCAACATGCCGATCTCCAGCCACTGCTTCTGGCCGTGCGAGAGCAGGCCGGCTTCCATGTCGAGTAGGTCGCCCAGGCCGATCTCGTTGGCCACGCTCTGCACCTGGTCGCGCACTTCCTGATCGCACTTGAAGGCGAGTGCGCCAAACACCCCGCGGCCACGCGGGAAGGACACCTCAAGGTTCTGGAACACGCTGAGGTTTTCGTAGATCGAAGGCGTCTGGAACTTGCGACCGATGCCTGAGCGCACCCGCTTGTATTCGGCCAGCCGCGTCATCTCCACGTTCTTGAACTTGATGCTGCCGGCGCTGACCGCGGTGCGGCCGCAGATCAGGTCGAGCAGTGTGGTCTTGCCGGCGCCGTTGGGGCCGATGATCACGCGCAGCTCACCCTTGTCGACATACAGGTTCAGCGCGTCGATCGCCCTGAAACCATCGAAGGACACGGTCAGGTCTTCCACCGCGAGTACGAAGTCGGTATTGCTCATGTGAGGCTCCCTTCAACGAGCAGGTATGCGATCAGGTGGCGCGGATCAGGCCGGGGATTTCGGCCTCTTCGGTTTGCGGCGCGCTGTCTGCCGGCGGCACCGCAAGGGCCTGTGATCTGATTTGAGTGGCCTTGCGGCGCGCGAGCCAGGGCTTGACGTGGCTGGCGTAGACACCGGCCAGACCGTTCGGGAACGCCATCACGACGCCGATGAAGAGGCTCGCCATGAGGAAGAGCCAGAGGTCGGGGAAGCTCTCGGAGAAATAGGTCTTGCCGAAGTTCACCAGCAAGGCGCCGTACACCGCGCCGATCAGTGACATGCGCCCACCCACTGCGGCGAAGATCACCATCTCGATGCTCGGGACGATGCCGACGAAGCTCGGTGACATGAAGCCGACCTGCAGCGTGAACATCGCGCCGCCAATCGCCGAGAGCATCGCGGCGAGGCAGAAGGCGAACACCTTGAACATCGACACGTCGTAACCGGAGAAACGAACCCGGTCTTCCTTGTCGCGCATCGCGAGCAACAGCGTGCCGAGTTTGCTTTTCTGCACCCACAGGCAAAGGTAGATGCAGCCGAGCAGCAACGCGGCGTTGGCGAAGTAGAGGATGTACTTGGCGCTGTTGGTGCGGATGTCCCAGCCGAGCAGGGTCTTCAGATCGGTGATGCCGTTTACCCCGCCGGTGTAACCCTGCTGGCCGATGATCAGCACCGAGAGGATCAATGCCACCGCCTGCGTGATGATGGCGAAGTACACCCCGCCGACGCGGCGCTTGAACATCGCAAAGCTGATCACGAAGGCGAGTAGCGTGGGCACCAGCAGCACCGCGATCAGCGCAAACGGCAGGTACTTGAACGGTGCCCACCACAGCGGCAGCGCGGTCAGCTGGTTCCAGTCCATGAAGTCGGGGATGCCCGGTGTGGACTGGATCTTCGTGCTGATCGGGTCAGAGGCTTCGAGCTTGAGGAACATCGCCATCGCGTAGCCCCCGAGGCCAAAGAACACCCCCTGCCCGAGGCTCAGCACGCCGCCGTAACCCCAGCACATCACAAGGCCAATGGCGACGAAGCCGTAGGTGAGGTATTTGCCGACGAGATTGAGCCGGAAGATGTCCATCGCAAGCGGGAACACCACCAGGATCAGTGCGGCGAGTATGAGGAAACTGCCGAGGCCACGTTGATCGATGAATGCCTTGATCTTGTTCATGATGCGTTTCTCCGGAAGTGCTGTGCAGGTCGGGCGCCAGGTGGATACATGGGGCGATGACTAGCGGCGGATCTTTGAGGCGAACAGCCCCTGCGGCCGCATCATCAGGATCACCACGATGGTCATCAGCGTGAGCACCTTGGCCATCGAGCCGGTCATGAAGAATTCGCTGATCGATTGCATCTGCGCGATGCCGAAGGCCGAGGCCACCGTGCCAAGCAGACTGGCAGCACCCCCGAAGGTGACCACGAGGAAGGCATCGACGATGTAGAGCGATCCACTGGTGGGGCCGGTCGAACCGATCGTGGTGAAGGCTGCACCCGCAACGCCTGCGATCCCGCAGCCGATGGCATAGGTCAGGCGGTCGGTCTTCTTGGTATTGATGCCGATCGCGTTGGCCATCGCGCGGTTGGCAACCGTGGCCCGTACGCGCAGGCCCCAGCGGGATTTGTAGAGGGCCAGCAGTACGCCGCCGGTAACGACGAGCGTCAGGGCCATCACGAAGAGGCCGTTGATCGGGATGTCGAGCCCCTCATGCGGCGACCAGGAACCCATCAGCCAGTCGGGCAGGGTAGGGCTGACTTCCTTGGGGCCGATGAAGCTGCGGAAGCACTGCTGCATCCCGAGCGAGACGCCCCAGGTGGCCAGCAGCGTATCGAGCGGGCGCTTGTAAAGGTGACGGATCAAGGCCCATTCGACGAACCAGCCCGCCAGGAAAGTGACAAAGAAGGCCGCGACGATGGCGACCAGAAAATACGTTTGTGTGAATTGGGGGAAGAAGCTCTCGGAGAGCGAGGAGAACAGGAAGATGGTGTAGGCGCCCAGCGTCATGAACTCGCCATGCGCCATGTTGATCACCCCCATCTGGCCGAAGATGATCGCCAGGCCAAGGCCCATCAGCAGTAGCACCGCGAACAGGCTAAGCCCTGCGAAGCCTTGCATCATTCCGATGTTGAGCATGTCGGCGAATGCCATGGTGCTTACCTCCCAAGTACAGAGTGAAGTGCGTTTGCGTTGCCGCGAGGCGGCCGTCACCCCGAGCCGCGTGGGCCGGGGTGACGGGTCAGGCTGTTACTGGTAACCCTTGGGGAAAGGATTCGGCTCGATCAGGTCCGGCGACTCGGCGACCACCTTGAACTGGCCGTCAGCCTGTGCCTGGCCGATACGTGTCTTGCTCCACAGGTGATGGTTGGCGTGGATCTTCACGTAGCCTTCAGGCGCGCCCTTGAACTCGATGTCCTTGGACGCTGCGGCGACCTTGTCGACATCGAAGCTGCCCGCTTTCTCGACGGTTGCCTTCCACAACCACGGGCCCAGGTAGGCCGCCTGCGTCACATCGCCAATCACCGCCTTGGCGCCGTATTTGGCCTTGAAGGCCTGCACGAAGGCCTTGTTGTTGGCGTTGTCGAGCGACTGGAAGTACTTCATCGAGGCATAGAAGCCGGCCATGTTCTCGCCACCGATACCCAGCACTTCGTCTTCGGTGACCGAGATCGTCAGCAGCGTCTGCTTCGCGGCCGTCACGCCCGCAGCCTTGAGCTGCTTGTAGAAGGACACGTTCGAGCCACCCACCACCGCGATGAAGATGACGTCTGGCTTGGCGGCCTTGATCTTGTTGATCAGCGAGTTGAACTGGGTGTGACCGAGCGGGTAGTACTCCTCGCCCACGACCTTGCTGTCGGCAAGGTGGCCCTCGATGTGCTTGCGCGCGATCTTCATCGAGGTGCGCGGCCAGATGTAATCAGAGCCGACGAGGAAGTAGGTCTTTGCCTTCTTTTCCTTCGACACCCAGTCGAGGCCCCAAAGAATCTGCTGGGTCGCTTCCTGGCCGGTGTAGATCACGTTCTTGGATTGCTCCAGGCCCTCGTAGAAGGTGGGGTAGTAGAGCATCCCGTTTTCCTTCTCGAAGATCGGCAGCACCGCCTTGCGCGAGGCCGATGTCCAGCAGCCGAACACTGCTGCGACGCGGTCGTTGATCAGCAGCTTCTTCGACTTTTCGGCGAAGGTCGGCCAGTCAGAGGCGCCGTCTTCCTTGATCACCTTGATCTTGCGGCCGAGCACGCCGCCCATCGCGTTGATCTGGTCGATTGCCAGTTGTTCGGCCTGGATCGAGCCGGTCTCCGAGATCGCCATGGTGCCGGTTGCCGAGTGCAACTGACCCACGGTGACTTCGGTATCGGTCACCGCCAGCTTGGTCGTGTTCACCACTGCGGTGGCCGGCGGCGCTGCTTGGCCTACGGCAGACAGACCAATCAGCGGCAGGGTGACGATGCCCTGCAAGAGATGGCGGCGGAGGGGGGATCGGGGCTTGGGCGAAGCGTGGTCACGCATGATGGTCTCTCCTGATGAACGCGGGCTTCAAAGCAACGCAGCCGGACTTCTTGTTCCGCACTGGCCGCCGCGGCGGTCGTGATGTGCTGCGTTGTTGGAATGCACTTTGGGATCAGGGGCGGAGACGCGAAATAAGTCATTTGACGTACTGCACATACGCACTGCGCACACCAGAATCGGCGCCACAGACTGCACGCAATCGGGCACGCCGCTTGCGTGCTTCCGGCGTGAACATTGGCGTCGACGCGCGCGTTTCAGAGGGATTACGGGTGGACCAGGAAGTCGCCAAAGCGCAGCCGGTACAGCGCATCATGAAGGTGCGGCGGGACTACAACCGCTGGGTGTCGGACGAAACACTGGAGGACTACGCGCTGCGTTTCACGCCGCGTAGCTTCCGCAAATGGAGCGAGTTCCGCGTCGCGAATACCGCTTTTGGTGCAGTGTCCTTCCTCGCGCTGGAAGCGATTGGTGCAGCCATCACCCTGAGCTACGGTTTTACCAATGCGATGTGGGCGATCGCCGTGGTCAGCCTGGTGATCTTCCTCACCGGCCTGCCGATCGCGTATCGCGCGGCACGCCACGGGCTCGACATGGATCTGCTCGCGCGCGGCGCCGGCTTTGGTTATCTCGGGTCCACGATCACCTCGCTGATCTACGCCAGCTTCACCTTCATCTTCTTCGCCATCGAAGCGGCGATCATGGCGCAGGCCTTCGAGCTCTGGTTCGGCCTGCCACGCGGCGTGGGCTACCTGCTCAGTGCACTGATCGTGGTGCCGTTGGTGACCCACGGCGTCACCCTGATCAGCCGTCTGCAGATATGGACCCAGCCGGTGTGGCTGCTGCTGCTGGTTCTGCCTTTCATCGCGGTGGCAATCAAGAATCCGGATGCCTTCGTCGCCTTCAGTTCGCTCAACGGCAGTAGCGCCGGCAGCGATGAATTCTCATGGGCTGCGTTCGGTGCGGCAGCCACGGTGGCGGCATCGCTGATCGCGCAGATTGGCGAGCAGGTGGACTTCCTGCGTTTCATGCCAGAGCCCACGCCCGGTCGCAAGCTGCGCTGGTGGCTGGCGGTGATCGTGGCCGGGCCGGGCTGGATCCTGATGGGCGCGGCCAAGATGGTCGGCGGCGCGTTCCTGGCCTTCCTTGTCTTGCAGCACGAAATGCCACTGTTGCGTGCGCTCGAACCGATGCAGATGTACTTGATCGGCTTCCGCGAGGTGGTTGGCGATCACGGGGGGGCAATCTTCCTTGCCGGCGTGTTCGTCATCGTGTCGCAGCTGAAGATCAACATCACCAACGCCTACGCCGGGTCGCTCGCCTGGTCCAACTTCTTCGCGCGGCTGACGCACAGCCATCCGGGGCGTGTGGTCTGGCTGGCCTTCAACGTGCTGATCGCGGTGCTGCTGATGGTGATGGGCGTGTTCGAAGCGATCGAGCAGGTGCTGGGCCTCTACGCACACCTTGCAGTGGCCTGGGTCGGCGCGGTGGTGGCCGATCTGGTGATCAGCAAACCGCTGGGCCTCTCGCCCAGAACCATCGAATTCCGCCGCGCCTACCTGTACGACATCAACCCCTCCGGTTTCGGCGCCATGTTGATTGCGTCGGTGCTGTCTGTGGCGGTCTACGTGGGGCTGTTCGGCGAGGGCCTGCGCCCGGCCTCCACAGGTATCGCCTTGCTGGTGTCGCTGCTCGCCGCGCCGCTGATTTCGCTGCTCACGCGGCAGCGCTACACGATTGCGCGCACGCCGGTGGACTTCGGGCCGCGGCACCGCGTGATGCGCTGCGCGATATGCCGCAACAAGTTCGAATCGGACGACATGGCGCACTGTCCGGCCTACGGTGGCTCGATCTGTTCGCTATGCTGCACGCTGGACGCGCGTTGTGGCGACCGCTGCAAGACCGGCGCGCGGGTGCACGAACAACTCGCCGATCTGTTGGCCGGTTGGCTACCGCATCGCGTGTCGCTGCCGATGGCGCGTCGCGTCGGGCAGTTTGCGCTCGTGCTTGGCGGCATGGTCTGCGTGTTCGGCGCCATGCTCTGGCTCTTGTATGCACAGGAGTTGCTGCATCCCGGTGGCCCGGTGTCGGCCGACCTCGCGCCGCTGTTCTGGAAAGTGTTCGCCGGGATCTTCCTGCTTACCGCGGTGGCGGCTTGGTGGCTGGTGCTGGCGAACGAGAGCAGGGTGGTCGCGCAGGAAGAATCGGATCGGCAGAACCAGCTCTTGCAGCGTGAGATCGATGCCCACCGCCAGACCGACGCCGCGCTGCAGAAAGCGAAGGAAGTCGCCGAAAGCGGCAACCTTGCCAAGAGCCGCTTCGTCACCGGCATGAGCCACGAGATGCGCGCGCCGCTCAACAGCATCCTCGGCTATTCGCAGGTGCTCCTGCGCCAGCAGGCGCTGGCCGGCGGCTTGCGTGATGCGGTGAGCACCATCCACCGCAGCGGCGAACACCTCGCCAGCCTGGTCGATGGCTTGCTCGATCTGTCGCGCATCGAGGCGGGCAAGCTGCGGTTGGAACAGGAAGGGCTGCACCTGGAGGAGTTCTTCACCGAGATCGTCAAGATGTTCCGCCCGCTCGCCGAGAGTTCCGGCCTCAGCTTTCACTACGAGGCGCGCGGCCACTTGCCGCAGCGCGTGCATGCCGACCCCAAGCGCTTGCGCCAGATCCTCATCAACCTGCTGGGCAACGCGGTCAAATTCACCGAGCACGGCCAGGTCTGCCTGCGTGTGCGTTACCGCCGCGAGATTGCGCACATCGAGGTGATCGACACCGGGGTCGGCATCGATGCGGCCGAGCATGAGCGCATCTTCCAGCCCTTCGAACGTGGCGCCGGCCGGGTGGGGGCGGAGGGCACCGGGCTCGGGCTCACCATCACGCGTCTGCTCGTTGAATTGATGGGCGGTGACATTCAGCTCTACAGCAAGCGGGGCGAAGGGAGCCGTTTCGTCGTGCGGCTCTACCTGCCGACCTTGCCGACCTTGCCGAGTGTCGAGGTCAGTGCGCTGGCGGCGCCGGTCTGTGGCTACCTTGGGCGGCGGCAGCATGTGCTGATCGTGGACGATGAAGCCGCGCATCGTGGCGTGCTGCGCGCGATGCTGCAGCCGCTCGGCTTTCTCATCGAAGAAGTCGATAGCGGCGCCGCTTGCCTTGCGGTGCTGGCCGAGCGCACGCCGGATCTTCTGCTGCTCGACATCAGCCTGCGTGACACGACCGGATGGGTGATCTGCCGCCAACTGCGCGAAGCCGGGCACAGCACACTCGCGATCGTGATGGTGTCGGCCAACGCGCACGACAACACCGAGCAGGCGCGGGCGCAGAGCGGTTGCAATGGCTTTGTCACCAAACCGGTGACCGAGGCGGATCTGCTTGAACAGGTGCGCAGTGCGCTGGGCATCGAGTGGTTGCACGCCGCGCCGGCGGCAGCGCCACGCCTCGTCCCGCCCGGCCCCGACGTGCTGCGAGAACTGCTGGCGCTGGCCGCTGGCGGCTACCCGCGAGCGTTGCGGGCGCGGCTTGAAGAATTGGGCGACGACAGCCCTGACCTCGCACCCTGGGCCGCGCGCTCCCTGGCGCTGATCGGCACTGATGATGCCGCGCTTACCGCAACCCTCAGCCAGACCTTGCAAGACCATGCATTCAGTTGAAGAAGCCTGTGACGTACTGCTTGTCGATGACAGTGCTGATGCGTTGGCACTGCTGTCGCTCGAACTGGGGGCCGTTGGCCTTCGGGTGCACACTGCCGCCAGCGGGGAGCTGGCGCTTGCATATCTGGCCAAACACCTTCCGGGAGCGATCCTGCTCGACGTGCAGATGCCCGGCATGGATGGCTTTGAAGCCTGCGAGCGGATCCGCGACCAGAGTGAAGACGTTCCGGTGATCTTCATGACCGGCCTGGGCGAAACCGAACACATCGTGCGGGGCTTTGCGGTGGGCGGTAATGATTACGTCACCAAGCCGGTGTCGCCGCCCGAAGTGATCGCGCGGCTGCAGGCCCACACCCGCACCGCGCGCCTGGTGCGCGCCACGCGCGAGGCGGTGAACGCCAGCAGCAATGCCATGCTGGCGGTGGACGAAACCTCGCAACTTCTGTGGTGCAACGACGCTGCGCGGCAGCTGCTCAGCGCGCTGGAGCCGGGCTTGAACCTCACCGAAGGGCTCAGAATGCCGCCTCATCTGGCGGGGTTCCTGACTGGGCCGGGCGAGCAGACCAGCACGTCGCTATCGCTTTCTAATGGCAACCTGCAAGCGCGGCGAGTGAGCGAGTCGGCACAGGCCATCACGGTCTTCGCGCTTACCGCCGCGGGCACAGGCGCGAGCAAGCGTGCCGCTGCCGAGCTGACTGCGCGGGAGAGCGAAGTTCTGCTGTGGGTGGCGCGTGGCAAAACCAATCGCGATATCGGCGAAATCCTCGGCATGAGCCCGCGTACGGTAAACAAGCATCTCGAACACATCTTCGAAAAGCTGGGCGTGGAAACGCGAACGGCGGCAGCGTCAGCAGCGGCCCGAGCCTTGGGTAAGGTGTGATGTTTGGACGATGCGGGGCCAAATCGCATACAGGATCAGATGGCCGGTACACGCTCTGCCCACGGTAGGTAAAAGCCGCATAATCTGTATTATGTCAATTGCAGTCTGTGTGGTTGGGATGTATCGGTTTGTTAGCGCCCACCCGATCAGTCGCAACTGGCCATACTGAGTTCGCGTTTGCTACGCGCGGGAAGCATTCTGATTGGGCGTAAAGGCTATTCTTGATTCATGCCTTTACTGAAGAACCGCAGTACTCGCGTGGCACCGTTTGTGCCACGTGCATCCGGTCTGCCACCGTTCAATCCGCGCAGTGTTTGCGCCGCCATTCTTACACTTGGCTTGTCTGCCTGCGCCAGCGTGGGACCGGACTACCGTACGCCTACGCCTTTCGAATATCCGTCCTGGCAATCGCAAGCTGCCGATTCGGTTAGCCGCCCGGCGACACCGGCGCTGCTGGCGCGTTGGTGGCAGCAATTCGATGATCCGAGCCTCAACGCATTGGTGGACGCTGCGCTTTCGGGCAGTACGGACCTTCAAAGCGCGCTAGCGCGGCTTGAGGAAGTACGTGCGCGACGCGGGCTGACCAAGGCCGGGCAACTGCCGGAAATCGATGCTTCAGCGAATGCGCGGAATCAGGCGTCACGCCCGAACGATCAGACGCTCACCACTCGCAGCTATTCGGCCTCAGCCGACTTGAGCTGGGAGATTGATCTCTTCGGTGGCAAACGTCGTGCTGTGGAGGCTGCTGAGGCCGACGTCGATGCGGCCCAGGCGGATCTGTATGCAGCCCGGGTAAGTCTGGTGGCGGCCGTAGCGAGTGCCTACATCGATCTCCGTACGGCCGAGAATCGGCTGGCGGTGCTCCAGGCGACACTCGCCAGCCGTGATGAAACCGACCAGATCACCCGCTGGCGCGAACAGGCTGGACTGACCTCCACCCTCGACGTCGCTCAATCCAAGAGCAGCCTCGAGCAGGCGCGAGCGGCTTTGCCGAGTGTTGAGCGCAGCATTTCGGAGGCTCGGAATCAGTTGGCGCTGCTGGCAGGCAAGCCTCCGGGTGCAATTGATGGCCTCGTGGGGCCGTGCCGCGCCCTGCCCGACTTCCAGTTTGCGCTCGGGCTTGGTATTCCGGCACAGACCCTGCAACAACGCCCCGATCTTGTCGCTGCCGAGCGCCAATTGGCCGCTGCGACGGCACGTGTTGGCGAAGCGGAGGCGGCCCGCTATCCGAAACTGGTCTTGAGTGGCTCGATAGGTGTCGATGCACTCAGTGCAGGCGATCTGTTCCGCCCCGAAGCCGTGTTGGCCAGCATTGCGGGCGGGCTGAGCGCCCCGATCTTTGATGCGGGCCGAATCAAGCAAAGCATCGCAATTCAGAATGCCTTGCAGCAGCAGGCGCTGATTGCCTGGCAGGCATCGGTCCTGACAGCCCTGAGTGAGGTCGAGAACGCGCTCGTGGCATGGCGCACGACCAACACGCGTTTGGCGAGTCTGGACACCGCGACCGCGGCCGCTCGTGAGGCGGAACAACTTGCATCGCAACGCTACAAGGCGGGCTTGATCGATCTGTCGATTCTGCTCGACACCCAGCGCACCCTCCTGTCGCTGCAGGATCAGCAGACCTCGGCACAAGGCGAGCGCGCCAAAGCGCTGGTCAATCTATACAAGGCACTGGGTGGCGGATGGTCGCCCGAAGCAGCGGGCAAGACGCCCGCCGTTGGAGATTCAAGCAATGGTTGATACCCGCAAGATCCTTCACATCGCCGCCAAGGATGGCGCATGGTCGCGCCGCCGTGTGATCGTGGTCGCAGCAATCGCGCTCGTTGTGCTTGGCGCTATCGGCTTTGGGATTCGGGCTCTGGTCGCCGGCAATGGCGCGCCAAAGTTCAACACCGTCGCCATCAAGCGTGGCGATCTCGTGGTGACCGTTACGGCCACAGGCAAGTTGGAGCCTACGAATCAGGTGACCGTGGGTTCCGAACTCTCTGGCACGGTCGCGCAGGTGCTCGTCGATACGAATGATCGGGTGCGCAAGGGGCAAACACTCGCCGTGCTCGATATCTCAAAGCTGCGCGATCAGACCGAAAAGGCCCGCGCCGTGCTCGCTGCGGCGCGCGCCAAGCTGGAACAGGCGCAGGCGACCCAAGTGGAAAGCGAAGCGACGCTCGCACGGCAAGAGGAAGTGGCGAAACTCTCGGGCGGCAAGGTGCCGTCCAAGAGCGAGTTGGATACGGCGCGTGCTACGGCGGCGCGTGCTCGGGCGGATGTGGCTTCGGCCCGAGCTAGTGTTGCCGAAACCGAAGCAGCCCTGCGCACCAACGAGACCGATCTTGGCAAGGCTGCAATCCGCTCGCCGATCGATGGCGTGGTGCTGACGCGCAAGATCGACCCGGGCCAGACCGTAGCGGCCTCGTTCACTGCGCCGGAGTTGTTCGTGCTGGCCGAGGACCTCGCGCAAATGCGTCTGAAAGTGGATGTGGCCGAAGCTGACGTCGGCAAGGTGCACGACGATCAGCCCGCCTCGTTCACGGTCGACGCCTGGCCGGATCGCAACTACGCGGCAAAGGTCACCAAGGTTCAGTACGGCTCGACCTTGGTCGAGAACGTTGTGAGCTACAAGACCGAACTGCAAGTCAGCAACAAGGATCTCACCCTGCGCCCAGGCATGACCGCCACTGCGGATATCCGCATCGCCGAGCGCAAAGGTGTGCTGCTCGTGCCTGGCACGGCGCTGCGTTTCAAGCCGCGCACCGAGGCTGCCGCTACCGAGGGCGGCGGGCTGCTCTCAAGCCTGATCCCCAAACCGCCCCGCCCGCCTCGCCCCGCAGCGAACGCTGCCTCGCGCAACCGGCCGCTCGCGCAAGGCAGTGAGCAAACCCTATGGGTCTTGCGCGATGAGCGCCCGCAGCCGATCAAAGTGACCGTGGGACTCACCGACGGCCGTATGGTCGAAGTCAGCGGCGCTGGCATTGAGGATGGTCTCGAAGTGATTACCGAGCAGCGCGCGGAGACTCGCAAGAAATGACGGAATCCAGCATGGCGCCCGAGCCGCTGTTCCGCCTGTCCGGCATCACCAAGAACTACGGCCAGGGCGAGGCGCGTTTTGAAGCGCTTCGCGGTATCGATCTGGAAATCCCGCGCGGGCAGTTCGTCGCGGTCATGGGCCCGAGCGGTTCAGGCAAATCCACCTTGATGAACATTCTCGGTTGCCTTGATACGCCGACGACGGGCGAATACGTTTTCGATGGCCAGCATGTCGAGCGCTTCGACAGCATTCAGCGCTCGTTGCTGCGGCGGCACCATCACGGCTTCATCTTTCAGGGCTTCAACCTGCTTGCCCGCACCTCAGCGCTGGAAAACGTCGAGTTGCCGCTGCTTTACCGAGGCATGCCGCGCAAGGAGCGCGATGCTTTGGCCGCCGAGGCCCTGGCCGCGGTGGGTTTGGAAGGCAAACTCCGTAACACGCCATCAGAGCTTTCGGGTGGGCAGCAGCAGCGAGTGGCGATTGCCCGCGCGATCGTGACGAACCCCTTGGTTTTGTTTGCCGACGAACCCACCGGCAATCTCGATACGCAAACGAGTGAAGACGTGATGGCGTTGATCACCCGCCTGAACACCGAGCGCGGCATCACCGTGCTGATGGTGACACACGAAACGGACATTGCGGCGCACGCGCAGCGCGTCGTTCGTGTGAAAGACGGCCGCATCGACGCGGACTCACTGCCGCCAGGGGCCGCGTGATGCTACTGAACGCCCTACTTCTTGCGCTACGCGAGATCCGCCGCAACCTGATGCGCGCCTTCCTGACGGTGCTTGGCATTGTGATCGGCGTTGCCGCAGTGATTACGATGGTGACCGTTGGCCAAGGTGCCACCGATGCGGTGACGGCACAGGTGGCGAGCCTCGGCAGCAACCTGATCATCGTGCGTCCGGGTGCCGCCATCGGCATGCCTCAGGGGGGCGTGGCGCGCTTCAAGATGACCGATGCAAGCGCGCTGGCGGATCGCGTATCGAGCATCGAATCGGTCGCCCCGGTCACGAACCGCTCCGTCAGCATCGTCTACCAGCAGAAGAACTGGACGACCAGCGTCATTGGCACGACGCCCGAGTACTTCCCGATCGCCAATCGCGAAATCGCCAGTGGCCGCGCCTTCAATGCCGCCGATGTGCGCAGCGGACGTGCGGTGTGTGCAATCGGCAACACGGTGCGCAAGGAGTTGTTCGGAAACGAAGATCCGGTCGGTGCCAAATTGCGCGTCAACACGATGGCCTGCGAGGTGATCGGCGTCCTTGCGACGAAGGGCCAGTCTTCGTTCGGGATGGATCAGGACGACACGATCATTCTTCCGATCACTACGCTGCAGCGCCGCTTGGCAGGCCGCCAGGGCACGCAGCAAGTCGGGCAGATCTATGTGTCCGGCAAGGACGGTGTCGATGGTGATGTGCTGGTTGCGGAGATCAGCGCGGTGATGCGCGAACTGCGCAATCTCGCTGCCAATGAATCTGATGACTTCTCGGTGATGGATACGCGCCAGATCGCTCAGGCGCTCAGTTCCACCACCCGGGTCATGACATCACTGCTCGGCGCTGTGGCGGGCGTGAGTTTGCTGGTGGGTGGGATCGGCATCATGAACATCATGCTGGTGTCAGTCACCGAGCGTACGCGGGAAATCGGCATCCGCCTTGCAATCGGCGCACTGCCACGCGAAGTGCTGTGGCAGTTCCTGGTCGAAGCGGTGACGCTGTCTTCGCTCGGCGGCCTGGTCGGTGTGCTGCTGGCGCTGGTGGCGTCAGCAGCCATGGCCGGCGCGATGAACGTGCCCTTCAATTTCGACACGAGCATCAACCTGATCGCGTTTGGTTTCGCGGCGGCCGTTGGCGTGGTGTTTGGCTTCATGCCGGCGCGGCGTGCGGCGCAGCTCGATCCGATCGAAGCGCTGCGCCACGAGTAGGACCGACAGCCGGGCTCAACCCCGGCTGGCCATCGCCTCGCCCATGCGCAGCGCGCCGCCCGGCGCCCAAGCGGGGTTGAAGTGCAAGGGGCCTTTCGGGAACAGCATCACGACCGTAGAGCCCAGCAGGAATCGCCCCATCTCGGCGCCCTGCTCCAGCACCACCGGCGTGTCGGCGTAGGTCCACTCACGGACTACGCCGGGGCGTGGCGGATTCACCACGCCGTGCCAAACGGTGGCCATGCTGCCCACGATGGTGGCGCCGACCAGCGTCAGCACGAACGGACCTTGCTCCGACTCAAAGACGCAGACGACGCGTTCGTTGCGAGCGAAGAGCCCGGGGACGCCGCGCGCCGTCGTCGGGTTCACCGAGAACAGATCGCCCGGCACATGGATCATCCGCGTCAGCCGACCGGCGCAGGGCATGTGGATGCGGTGATAGTCGCGCGGGCTCAGATACAGCGTTGCGAAATGGCCGTCCTGAAACTCGGCCGCAAGCGCCGCGTCACCGCCAACCAGTGCCGTCGTGCTGTAGCTGTGCCCCTTGGCCTGGAAGATCTGGTCGCGCTCGACGGCGCCAAACTGGCTGATCGCACCATCCACCGGGCAGATCAGGTCGGCTTCAGCTAGTGGCCGCGCGTCAGCCTTCAGTGCGCGGGTGAAGAAGTCATTGAAGCTCGCGTAGCTCGAAATATTGGGGTTGGCGGCTTCCGCCATGTTGACCCCGTAGCGTGCGACGAAACGACGAATAACGGCTTGCGTCACACTGCCGCCATGCCACGAAGCAAAGCGCCCCGCGAGCGACGTCAGCGCCTGCTTCGGCAAAAGGTACTGCGGCAACACGGCAAGGCGATCAGACACGGTGGCTCTCGAATTCGGTAAAGCTGGCAATTGTATCGGGCCGAAGCGCGCGGAGTCACACCGCGCGTCGCAGATCTCGGACGTTCATGTCGCAAGGGCGATTGCGCGGATCAGCTTGTCGGAGTGAAATCACGCATCGCTCACCTGCCCGCTCGCCCGAACATGAAAACTCGCATCAGCCTGATTGGCGCACCCACCGACATCGGCGCAGGTAGCCGTGGCGCTTCAATGGGCCCCGAGGCCCTGCGCGTGGCGGATATCGGACCGATGCTGCAGCGCCACGGCCTCGACGTCGAAGACCGCGGCAATATCGCCGGCCCGAAGAATCCTTGGCTGCCGCCGGTTGAGGGCTATCGTCACCTCGACGAAGTCGTCGCGTGGAACCGCGCCGTGCACGACGCGATCTATGGCGAACTTCAACGCGACCGGCTACCGATCATGCTCGGCGGCGACCACTGCCTCGCGATCGGCTCGATCAGCGCCGTCGCCCGTCGCTGCCGTGAGACGGGCCGCAAGCTACGCATCCTGTGGCTGGACGCTCACGCCGACTTCAACACCAGCGAGATCACGCCGAGTGGAAACATCCACGGCATGCCGGTGGCTTGCCTGTGCGGGCTCGGGCCGCAAGCATTGATCGAGATCGGTGGTCAGACGCCCGCGATTGAGCCGGATTGCATTCGGCAAATCGGTATCCGGAGTGTCGACGAAGGTGAAAAGCGCCTCGTGCACACCAAGAACCTCGAGGTCTTCGACATGCGCTTCATCGACGAAGCCGGCATGCGCGCGGCGATGGAGCTCGCCCTGGACGATCTGGACCCCGACACCCACCTGCATGTGAGCTTCGACGTCGACTTCCTCGATCCAGAAATCGCCCCCGGCGTTGGCACAACCGTTCGCGGCGGGCCCACCTACCGCGAAGCACAACTGTGCATGGAAATGATCGCCGACACCGGCATGCTGGGTTCCCTCGATGTCGTCGAACTCAACCCCGCCCTCGACCGCCAGAATCAGACGGCACTACTCGCGGTGGACCTGATCGAAAGCCTCTTCGGGAAGTCGACCCTGATGCGCAAACCGAGACGCTGACTCGGTCTGATACCCGCAAAGCAAAATGCTGACATATCGTCGGCGTTTTTCTTCATGCCAGCCTGCAGTTGTACGTGAGGCTGGCCGTCGCGCAAATGACGGCAAGGGCGAGATCGTCAATCGAACGTGTCGCAATCCGCTAGTGGCTTGCCTAGCTGATCTTTCGCGGACAGTGACGGTTCAATCCCTTCGGGTGGCCATTGAACACACACGGTCGTATCATTCCACTTCAAACAGCGTTCATGCGCCGGCGCGTAGTAGTCCGTGGTCTTGTAGAGAAAATCGGCTGAGTCCGACAGCACCACGAAACCGTGCGCAAAGCCTGCGGGGATCCACAACTGTCGGTGGTTATCTTCGCTCAGCTCGACACCGACCCATTTACCAAAGTTCGGCGAGGATCTGCGCATATCCACCGCCACGTCAAAAACGCGGCCTCGCGGAACCCGCACCAGCTTGCCCTGGGGCTGTTGCAGCTGGTAGTGCAGACCGCGCAGTACCCCTCGCGTCGAGCGTGAGTGATTGTCCTGCACGAATTGCACGTCGAGCCCGGTGGCTTCACGGAACGTGTTCGCGTTAAAGCTCTCCATGAAGAAACCGCGCGAATCGCCGAATACCTTCGGTTCTAGGATTAGCACTTCAGGGAGTGCAGTAGCGGTTACCTGCATCAGAAGACCCTGTCCTCGAGAATTCTCGCGAGGTATTGGCCGTAGCCGCTCTTTGCGAGCGGCCTCGCCAGCGCGGCCATTTGCGCGTCATTGATCCATTTCTTGCGCCAGACGATTTCTTCGGGGCAGCAGATCTTCAAACCTTGTCGTCTCTCGATCGTCTGGATGAACTGACCGGCCTCAAGCATGCTGTCGTGGGTACCTGTATCGAGCCAAGCATCCCCCCTACCCATCACTTGAACGTCCATTAAGTCTCGGTCAAGGTAGATTCGGTTCAGGTCGGTAATTTCAAGTTCGCCGCGGGCTGACGGTCGAAGTTGGCGCGCAAACTCTACGACTTGCTGGTCATAGAAATAAAGACCCGTAACCGCATAGCGGCTCTTGGGTGCCGTGGGTTTCTCCTCAAGGCTGATCGCACGCCCATCGGGATCAAACTCAACAACGCCATAGCGCTCGGGGTCCTGCACCGGGTACGCGAAGACGGTCGCGCCTCCCGTTCGTTTGTCGGCTTCTTCAAGCCGACGTTGCAGGTCATGCCCGTAAAATATGTTGTCCCCTAACACCAGAGCCGACGGCGAATCTCGAACGAAATCCGCACCAATGATGAACGCTTGCGCTAAACCATCGGGGCTTGGTTGTACCGCATAGGAGATCTCGATGCCCCACTGTTTCCCATTGCCGAGCAACTGTTCGAAACGCGGCGTATCCTGCGGCGTTGAAATGATCAGGATCTCCCTAATCCCCGCCAGCAGCAGCACGCATAGCGGGTAGTAGATCATCGGCTTATCGTACACTGGCATCAATTGCTTGCTGATTGCCAGTGTCACTGGGTGCAATCGAGTGCCGGAACCGCCGGCCAAGATAATTCCCTTACGTGATGTCATGTCCTCTCCGGCTGGTGTTTGGCCCGCAAACAATCGAAACGTGTGCGAGCAAGCGCCATTTTTCGACTGAAGACCTATTTGCCCAAGGTCTCGATGAGCATGCGCTCCACGCCGACCGTCCAGTCGGGGAGCGTAAGTCTGAACGTGTTCCGCAGCTTCGCCGTCGACATTCTTGAGTTGAGCGGCCGCTTTGCCGGAGTCGGAAAACTCGTCGTCGGAACCGGCGCAATCTCATTGACCGCGAGTACTTCCCCCGCACGACGGGCAAACTCGATGACGAAGCTCGCGTAGCCGTGCCAGGACGTTTCTCCGGCAGCGACAAGGTGGTACAGACCGCACAGATCCGGCCGCGCCTGTACCGTACGAATCGCATGGGCCGTCACGTCAGCGAGCAAATCGGCGCCCGTTGGGGCCCCGATTTGGTCGTCTATGATCGTCAAGCGCTCCCGTTCACGCGCCAGCTTCAGCATCGTCTTGGCGAAATTGCCGCCGCGCGCGGCGTACACCCAACTCGTGCGGAAGATCAGGTGCCGACAACCGCTGTGTTGGATCAGTTGCTCGCCTTCGAGCTTCGTAGCCCCATAAACACTCAGTGGAGCCGTGGCTGCTGACTCGTCGCGCGCTGTGTCACCACTACCGTCGAAAACATAGTCGGTGGAGTAATGCACCAGCAGTGCGCCCGTCGCAGCGGCCTCCCGCGCCAGCACGCCCGGCGCAAGCGCGTTGATGGTGCGCGCCAAATCGGATTCGCTCTCGGCTTTATCCACAGCGGTATGCGCTGCGGCATTGACGATCACATCCGGCGCCACGGCCCGGACGGTCGCAGCCAAACCGTCCAGATCCGTGAAGTCGCCGCAGTAATCGGCGCTTTCAAAGTCGACCGCGACAATCGAACCAAGCGGCGCCAGTGCCCGCTGCAGTTCCCAACCGACTTGCCCACCCCTTCCGAGTAGCAGGATCTTCATCATGCCCCCGCGCGGTCGCCGTAGTTCTTCGCCACCCAGTCGCGGTAGGCACCGCTCAAAACGTTCTGCACCCAGGCCTGGTTATCGAGGTACCACTGCACCGTCTTGCGGATGCCGGTCTCGAAGGTTTCAGCCGGCTTCCAACCAAGGTCGCGCTCGATCTTGCGGGCATCGATCGCGTAGCGGCGGTCGTGGCCGGGGCGGTCTGTCACGTAGGTGATCAGACGCGCATAGCTACCCTCGGGACTGGGGCTCAGTTCGTCAAGCAGGGCGATGATCGTTTTCACGATATCGATGTTCGGCTTTTCATTCCAACCGCCCACGTTGTAGACCTCGCCCACTTTGCCCTGCGCGAGGATCGTGCGGATCGCGCTGCAGTGGTCGGTGACGTAGAGCCAGTCACGGATCTGCTGGCCGTCGCCGTAGATCGGAAGCGGCTTGCCAGCCAGTGCGTTGGCGATCATCAGAGGAATCAGCTTCTCAGGGAAGTGATAGGGGCCGTAGTTATTCGAGCAATTGCTAGTCGTGACCGGTAGACCGTAGGTGTGGTGCCAAGCGCGCACGAGGTGATCGCTGGCGGCCTTGCTCGCCGAGTACGGGCTGTTCGGCTCGTAGGTGTTGGTCTCGGTAAAGGGCGGATCATTCGGGCCGAGCGAGCCGTAAACTTCATCGGTCGAGACGTGATGAAAACGGAAACCCGACTTTGCATCACCCTCAAGTCCATTCCAGTAGGCTCGCGCGGCTTCAAGCAGCGTGAAGGTGCCCTCCACGTTCGTGCGAACAAACTCGCCAGGGCCATGGATGGAACGATCAACATGCGACTCGGCAGCGAAGTGGACGATTGCGCGCGGCTTGTGGGCGTCTAGGAGCGAATCGACTAGCGCACGGTCGCAGATATCGCCTTGCACAAAGGTGTGGCGCGCGTCGTCTTCAACCGATTTGAGCGTCTCAAGGTTGCCCGCATAGGTGAGCTTGTCGAGGTTAATAACCGGCTCGCCTGTGTTGGCGATCCAGTCCAGAACAAAGTTGCCGCCAATAAAGCCGGCGCCGCCGGTTACAAGTATGGTCATCGGGTCTCTAGTCAAGATCGAACAGTCGAACCACGA
Source organism: Niveibacterium sp. COAC-50 (assembly GCF_013184235.1). Taxonomy (NCBI): domain Bacteria; kingdom Pseudomonadati; phylum Pseudomonadota; class Betaproteobacteria; order Rhodocyclales; family Rhodocyclaceae; genus Niveibacterium; species Niveibacterium sp. COAC-50. The sequence goes on along the minus strand of NZ_JABCJM010000001.1, from coordinate 1,482,811 downwards.
CAGCGTTGGAAGTCCTATCGGGCGTCGAATACAGCGAAAGTTGCCGATTTTACGCTGTCACGCCTTCGGATCTCGCGGGTCACCAAGCAAACAAAAAAAGAGCCGGCTCGGCCGGCTCTTCGCACTACCCGCATTAGTCCGTTAGGCCCGAGCGTCACCCCAGCGTAGCAGGCAACGATCATCGCCGACGTACATGGTCTCGCCCTTCCTGTCCACGCAGTATTGCGGAGAGGCGATCATCTCCTCGAAGACCATGTCTTCACCCAGACGGGTGTATTCAAACAGCACGCTACGAATCACCTTTGCGCCATGCCGTAGATGACTGCCGTGCCCGATCCATGCCGGCCCAATCACGCTACAACCGGGCTCGATCTTCACGCCTGAGCCGATATACACAGGCCCGACGATCTGAACGCTATCCCACGCAATCGATGTGTTAAGCCCAACCCACACCCCGGGCGCGACTTCCTTACCCGGCATATCCATCTGAGCCACTTCACCGCGCAAAACGCGCATCAGCACAGAGTAGTAGTCGGACACACGACCGATGTCGATCCAGTTGAAGAACCGCTTCTGTGCGAAGAACGGCAACCCCTTCTCAGCCAAGAGCGGGAACAACTGACTACCGATATCGAACTCGGTATCTGGCGGAATGAGATCAAGGACTTCTGGCTCGAAGATGTAGATGCCGGTCGACGCCGCCGTTGACTTGGCCTCTTCGGGTTTTGGCTTCTCCTGGAACGACGTTACGCGTCCGGTTTCATCGGTTACAACGATCCCGTAGTTCTTCGTCTCTTCGCGAGGTACGTCCAGCGTGATCACGCTGGCGATTGCGCCCTTAGTCTTATGCTCGAATAGCGCGGCCTTGATGTCGAGATCAACGATTGCGTCTCCGCACAGCACGATGAACGTGTCATCGAAGAAGCCGCCGAAATCCTGAATCTTGCGCATGCCGCCTGCAGAACCGACCGGCTTGCAGACCACCTCACCGTTTTCGCGCACGCCCTCGTACGAGTATCCGAGTTCGACGCCGAAGCGGCGCCCATCCCCAAAGTAGTTCTCGATTTTCCAGTGCATGAAAGCAACGTTGACCATGATCTCCTTCACGCCATAGAGCGCGAGGTGATCGATCAGGTACTCCATCACCGGCTTGCCGAGAATTGGCACCATCGGTTTCGGCGTGTGCTTCGTCAAGGGTCTTACGCGCGTGCCCTGTCCGGCAGCAAGGATCAATGCCTTTGCCATTGTTATTTCCCCTAGTTTCTCTGATGTTTCGACGTCGCCACTGACCGTTGTCCCAGGACCCATAAAAAAGGTTAGTTCGCAGGTCCGAGCGTTCTCATCCGCAACAGAGCCTCTCGGACCAGATACTCCGCCCGCGCCTGGGTGTCAGCTTCCGCGTAACATCGCAGTTCCGGGGCGTTTCCTGACGGGCGCAGATGGATGATTTCCCCATTCTTCAGCGTAACGCGCAGACCATCCGTGTGATCCTGACTCACAGACTCACCGCACAAATCTTCGAACACCTTGGAAAAGGCGTCGTCCGAAGTTGAGAAATCAGCGATCAACTTGCGGCTTAATTCTGTCGGGAAGGATTGGATCCGGTCACTAGCCGTAAATCGTGCAGGCAAGTTTGTAGGCAGCGCGGAAACCTTTACACCCCGCTCGCGGGCCATCATCAACACGCAAAGGATCGGCAATACCGCATCGCGTGTCATCAAAGGCGAGAGGGTTCGACCGTCACGCTCAATCACTGAACCCACAAGAAAACCGCCGTTCGGTTCAAAGCCGACAACTGGCGCAATACCGTCTGAGAGCTGTTGTTCGATACCCTCGATCACATAAGGCGAGCCGATCCGAGTGCGGGACACCTTTGCAAATGCGCCGCACCGTTCGACTGCGGTATTCGAGCTAACGGTGGTGACAACACCCTTGGCTCGAAGGTACTGGGCGCAGAGGATGCCGACGACGTCTCCACGGAACCAGTCTCCGTTCTCATCACCAACCAATGGCCGGTCGGCGTCTCCGTCGGTAGATAAGATTGCATCGAAACCGTGTTCGGTCGCCCAACGTCTAGCTTGCTCAATGTCGTCGCGGCTCACAGCTTCGGTATCAATCGGCACGAATTCGTCAGTACGCCCCAATGAGACGACTTCCGCCCCCAGCCGCTCGAGAATCGTCCTAAGCACTTCGCGGGCCAGACTCGAGTGTTCATAAAAGCCGAGGCGCATTCCAGCGAGACTCTGTGGCGCAAAGAAGTCGATGTAGCGCGCCACGTAGGCGTCATAGGCACCACGGTTCACTTCAGGCAACACTGCGGCAGTGCCTACGTTCGGCACATCGACGACGGCTTCGCTGATCTTCGCCTCGTCCGCTTTTGTGATCTCGCCATCGGCGCGATAGAACTTAATGCCGTTGCGGTCAAAGGGGATATGACTCCCGGTTACCATGATTCCCGGCAGATGCTTCGTCTGAGCGTGATAGGCAAGCGCCGGTGTCGGCACTGCACCACAGAAATCCACAGACAACCCTGCCTGCTGAATCGCAGCCGCGCAGGCAGCTGAGATTCCCGGGCTGCTCGGTCGCAAATCCATAGCCAGTGCGATCGCGCCACTTCGCGCCGCGACTGCCTTGAGGAAAGCTGCAGAATAGGCGTAACAGACTTCGTCACTCATGTCCGCCACCAGACCCCGTGCGCCACTGGTTCCAAAGCGTACGCCGCGTGTCTTTTGGATCTCGTCAATCGAGATCGCCTTCGTCATTCCAGTCATGATTTTATCCAGCAAATTAGCCTTGATAGGAGAAGGCGGCCAACAATCCAAACCGGCGCTTTCTCCAACGCCTTCATTCTCGCCGACTCAAGGGCGGCCGATGGGCAAGTAGGTCAAGCCCGCGGCACGAGGCATTGCGGGGTCGTAGAGGTTACGTCCGTCGAAAATAACTGGGCTGCGTAGCACAGATCTGATTCGCGCAAAGTCGGGGCTCCGGAATTCCTTCCACTCGGTAACGATAACCAGGGCGTCAGTGCCCTCCAGCGCCTCCATCGGGTTATTTGCGTAGGCCAGGCGTGGCTCGTCACCAAAGATTCGTTTGCTCTCAGTTATCGCCACCGGGTCATACGCGCTTACCGTCGCACCGCGCTTAAACAATTCGTTGATCACTACACGGCTCGTTGCCTCGCGCATGTCGTCGGTGTTCGGCTTGAAAGCCAGCCCCCACAGGGCGAAGCGCTTGCCGCTCAGGTCTTCACCGAATTGCTTGACGATCTTTTCCACCAGCACCAGCTTCTGTGCATCGTTGGCCGCTTCCACGGCGTTGAGCACCTTCAGATCTTGCCCCGCATCTGCACCGCTCTTGATCAAGGCCTTGACGTCCTTGGGGAAGCACGAACCGCCGTAACCGCATCCAGCGTAGAGAAAGTGGTAGCCGATCCGCGGATCGGAGCCAATGCCCTGCCGGACCAATTCAATATCAGCGCCCAATTTTTCGGCCAAAAGCGCCAGTTCGTTCATGAACGAAATCCGCGTGGCCAGCATCGCATTCGCGGCGTACTTCGTCAGCTCCGCGGAACGCACATCCATCACCACCAGCTTGTCGTGGTTTCGCTGGAACGGAGCATAGAGCGCCCGCATCATGTAAATCGCCCGATCATCCTCGGCGCCAACCACAATGCGATCCGGCTTCATGAAATCTTCAACGGCCGCGCCCTCCTTCAAGAACTCGGGATTCGATACCACCGAATACTCAAGGTCCAGACCCCGTTTTGCCAGTTCGTCTGCCACCGCCGCGCGCACCTTGTCTGCCGTACCCACCGGCACTGTGCTCTTGTCGATAATGACCTTGTAATCGGTCATCAGGCGGCCGATGCTGCGCGCCGCAGCCAATACATACTTTAGATCGGCAGAACCATCCTCATCTGGCGGCGTTCCGACTGCGATGAACTGAATCGTCCCAAAGCGGACCGCCTCTTCAACGTCGGTCGTAAAGTGCAGGCGACCTGCGGCCACGTTGCGCTCGACGACTTTATCCAACCCAGGTTCATGAATCGGAATGCCGCCATCCTGAAGGATCTTGATCTTGTTCGCATCGAGATCAAGACACAGCACGTCATTACCCATCTCGGCAAGGCATGCGCCCGAGACCAAACCGACATAGCCGGTTCCTACTACAGTGACTTTCATGGCTTTGAATTCCGATTAGTTTGAAGAGAGAGTCGATAGTCTTTTGCTGTAAGGCAGGCCGCACAGCAGCGCTGCCTTCACGTACTAAATCCATAAACCTCGCGCAATTCGCGGTGCACGCGTTCCATGGTGAAATGTTCAAGGAAGCGCGCTTTCCCGGCATCACCCATTTCGCGCGCGCGCTCCGCGCTAAGCTGCGCCAATGCTGCAACCAGCGCATCAGTCGACCCAGGGTCGATCACCATGCCCGTCACCCCATCTGCCACCACTTCGGGTAGGCCACCGACGCGAGCAGCGACTACGGCCAGCCCCGCCCGCATCGCTTCAGCCGCGATAAGCCCGAAGCCCTCCCACCGCGAGGGCACGACAAGCACCTGCGCCGAAGCGAACAGCGTTTCCAGTTCGCCAGGCGACACCCATCCGATCGTGGTCACGTTGTCGGGCATCGCAAGGACCGTGCCGTCAGCAAGCACTGCAGCCCCTGCAACCACTGCGTGAACCTTGTCGCCCAGCACCCGTAGGGCATCGAAAAGCAGATCAACACCCTTCTGTCGATCAAACCGCCCCACAAACAGCACACGCAGCCGCCCTTCCGGCCAGTGCGGTGCGTCGCCAAGCGGCACCGGTCGTTGCTGCGAAACTCCATTGCGCACCACAACGAGGCGCGATGGCGAAATGCCGTTATCAATCGCGGTCACCCGCTCGTGCTCGGAAATACAAACAATCATGTCGCTCAGCAACGACAACAAGCGCTCAACCGCTACAACCGCGGCTCGCGCTTTGCCTGACAGCGGGCGATCCCACGCCCAGCCGTGTGCGCAATACACCACCCTTGCAGAGCGATACGCCAAGGCCAGCAGTGGCCGCACCAAAGCGCCGGCAAACGTTGAATGAACGTGTACCACGGCAACTCGCTCGCGACGTGCAACAGCAAGAGACCTGAGGGCCAGTCGCATGGCATTGGCCGCCCGCCCGCCGCCGTCCGCATACGTCACCACCGTAACGCCGTTGGGCACAGGTAACTCCATGCGCTGCGATTCTGGTATCACGACGAACACCTTGTTGGGGCCGAATTCGTCGCGCTGCAAAGGGATCAATTCGCGCAAATAGGTCGCGATGCCCCCCTTTATCGTTTCAGCGCAATGCAAAACCGCGCCACACGAAGCATTCAATTCGCCACCTCGCGACAGGCCGCAAGCACCTGACGGGCCGCAGTTTCCCACGAGAACTTCGCCGCCTGCGCGCGCCCCCTATTTACGAGTTCAGCACGCAGATCAGCATCGCTGGCAACGCGCATCAGTTGCGCAGCCAATTCACCCGCATCGCGTGGATCAAAGTACACCGCTGCATTGCCACACACTTCCGGAATAGACGCTGCTCGCGCCGCTAAAACCGGGCAGCCGCACGTCATCGCCTCCAGCGGTGGAATGCCAAAGCCCTCATAAAGCGACGGAAACACGAAACACATCGCGCCTTCATACAGCGCGCGAAGCTCCTCGTCGCTCACATAGCCCAGCCACTTAATACGATCCGAATGCACCAAGCCCGCGGTGCCGAACACTCGTGAGTTCGCACCGCCCGCAATCGCAATATCAAAAGGCGGGTCGTCGAGCTTTGCGATCGCATCGAGTACCAATTGAAAGTTCTTGTGGGCTGCCATACTGCTTACAGCTAGAACAAATGGGCGTTCCGCCAATCCGAAACGGTCAATCGCACTCACGTCGCTCGGCACACGCAGGATATGCTCACCGCCCTCCATTACCACTCGAATCTTATTCTCTGCAATCTTGAATCTCTCGACCAATTCCGACCGCGAAAAATCCGAAACCGTTAATACCGAACGGCTTACCCAACCAAGCATCGGCATTAACAAACGGTACCACCACCGAAAGCCACGGCTAAAAGCCTGCGGAATTGCTGCTGTCGCCGCATCGTGTATAACGACAGCCTGATTGCGCCAATAAACCGGCGCTGTGTTACATAGACTCAAAACCAGTGTCCCTCGTGCGCTTGCGCGGGGCAAATCAACCTGCTCCCAAAGCTGCCCACCAAACGAGCCGACCGCACGTACTGTCATGGATGAGAACGGCGGAACCGACTTCACTCCATGCGGAATAAGGAGTTCGATATTCATTCCGGCGACTTCCGGACACCTCTCGGTCATCAGGATATCAATAGCGCGAATCACTTCCAAGGCAAACCGATCGACACCGGTTGCGCGGCGACCTAAGAAACGCCCATTAATCGAAATCGAAGCACTACCTAGGCGCACAATCAACTCCTGATCGATGAGACCGAGCAAGCCAATGTATTCTCGGATAAACGATAGAATTCAGAAGGGCGACCTTTCTGATGATCAGACGATCGATTGCAACCGGGAGCACAACTGCCAAGGATGCTGCAACAGCCCAATATAGAAAGCCATCGCCCAAGACTGGCAATAGAGAAACTTTGGCCCCCCGATTCTGAAGTCCATTATGAAGAACCAAAACAATCAAACTAGATCTTCCAACAACACTAAGAGCGCGACCAACATACTCAATGCGAGCGAGCAGATTAATCAATCCTATGGATCCAACAATGCCGATCAATGAACAAAGTAGAGCGAAAATACTGGGCGAAAAACGACGAAAATGAAGGTCCGTGCGGACTCCGTAACGAACGGCAAATGCGAGCGCAATCACAGCTCCCGCAACAAATCCGAAATTCAACAACGGACCTCCCAGACGCGCTCCATATACCCTCCATCCAATGCCGAATAGAACGAACGCAGAACCCAAAATAGCTACATCTGCGCCCCAGAACGTACCTGACTCATGCACACTACCCCAGTCAAGTATGTATTGATATTCACCGTGAAGGAAGTTGAGAGCCCAAGCCCCAACAAAAGAAAGCGCCGTGGCAATCAAGACAATAGTGAGCGGCTCGATGCTTTTTACGCCGACCAGCTTCATTGCATTACCAATGCACAATATATACGTGAGGGCGCATGCCAAACACGGGAGAAACCACAGTGGCGTTACGTCAATTGTATGACCGGTGCCATATAGAATTCCGGCGAGTTGAGCCGTTAGCGATCCGTTGCCATTAAAGAGCACTCCCACCGGAATCATTCCGATCGAAAGAACCAAATACTGGATTGCGACGACAATGACGCGTCGAACATTGAGGCCTGCCGCACCAAGCAAGTCAGTTGTCAAGCCTGTCGTAAAAAAGAATAGGGGCATATGAAAAAGATAGATTGCCCTCGCAAGGTCCGGTGCATTAAGCCAAATGCCAACGTTGTGTCCTATGACAACAAACAGCATGCCTAATCCCTTGAGCTCATCTATCCAATCAATTCTGGTATTCGCCATTTTCCTAAGTTCTATGTTGCGGGTCTGCGGTGACGATTCTCGGCGCCTGCAGATCCCGCAATTTGGGGCTCACCAAATCGAGATCACAACGTTGCATCTCGGGCGGTGGCGCGCGCAAGCGGGCTATTCACCCCGACCGGTGGTCATAAACGCCCTCTTTGGCGTTAGGTCCCTCCGAACAAGACCGAAGCGATGCTCGCGTTCGTTATCGCTGCTTCCACTATCAACTAACTCATAGATCCAGACACCCTTGATGTGAGGATCATTTCTAGCCAAACTGATAAGGTTCTTCAGTTCGTCCGCTGCGCGGCCCTCACTTACTCCTTCTTGATTGGTACTTGTTGGCCAACCGATCTCAGTTATGTAGATCGGAACCTCGAAGCCAGCAATCGCACTAAGTCTTCGCTGTAGCGCCTTAACCCATGCGATTGATCGCTCAGCCGTTCCCGTCCTCCCAAAACCGAAGACATAAGGATGGACACTATATCCATCGCAGTACTTCATGATGCCAAGGGCCACCGTTTCTTCCGCCCAAGATTGATTTAGATCTGCAATTCCGCCACACAACACCTTTGCTTTTGATCCAGCGTTCCGCAGCGACTCGCTCGCGGTTTTTGCTAGTTCAACGTACGCCGCCGGATCCCCGTACCTAGGGCTTCCTTTTAGCGCTCCTGCGCCGATATTCCACTCATTCCAAATCTCGTAATACGAAACCGCGTCGCCCAAGATTCGCACAAGGAATTTGGCGTATTCTGAGAATCCTGCTCTCGCTGCCGGAGTTAGCGGAAGTCCGCCCCCAAAATTATCGTTTCCATAGTCCAAAACCACTAGGGGCCGACCTCCCGCCTTGCGCATCCACTCGACGGTCCACTTGGAATCATTGAGGCTATCTGGAAACGAGAGCGATTTGCCGGGTAGCTGCAGTCGATGCCAGTAAAATTCAACTCGCACAGACGTAAAGCTCGCCATAGAAAGTAGTGCTCTTGCCTCCTCGAATCGGACTTTGTTTTGACCCGTCGCAACGTTAACGCCAACCACAAAATCATCTTTAGCTAGCGCAATTCCACAATGCCAAAGAAATAGCATCTGAACTACACCTACGAACGTTGAGTACCTCATCTGATTAGCCTCTATTTCGATTTGCGAGCACTAGTATCGCCGACGCCGCGAGCCCAGATAGAAGCACCGGCTGCTCAAATACGTTAGCCGTGATGCCGTAAGAAAATGTGAAGATGCTAAATAAATGCGCAAATAGCGTGTGTCGGCTTTTAGTCGGCGATCGAATGATGGTGACCACATAGCAGAGAACATAAACAAGGCTCGCCATCCCAAACACCGAATATCCATAGACAAAGATGTTGTCGGCGGCATTATGAATCCACCATTCCCCAAAGAGCTGGGGAACGCCAATTCCGCCAACTCCTCGTCCAAAGATTAAGCTTCCGGATTCCGTAACATTTTTCAAGGCCATTGGCCACATGTAGGTAATCCGCTCCACAAAGGACGACAGCAGGAGCGCTGACTTACCCACTGACAATGAAGATGGAAATAGCACTACAGTGCCAAGTGGAATCGCGAGCGAAAGGATGGCAACGATCAAAAGAGCGACCCGCAAGACTAAGGCTGAAGCAAACAGAAGGTATGTCAGCCAAACAACAACGACAACCATTCCGCTGATGGCAGCACCTTTGGTAGTCGTCATAAATATGGCAGCGAGCGAGAGTGCCGCAGCAAAAGACTTCAGATAAAACCGGTTACAGTAAGACAGCACGACAATCATTAGTGCGCCAACAACGGACGCAGCGTCATAAGAGGCTCTTGCAAATCCGGCAAGCCGTCTTACACCGTCCATTGCCCAGTCTTTCGCCATAGCGACCGTTCCGAAGGCCGAACTGAACTCGCCACCACCCCACGGGTACGCCACAAAGTAGTTAACGAATATTCCTACAACCGAGACAAGCAGTAATAGATAGGCAGTCCGCCACCCCAACAAAGCCGTATCGTTTGCAACGCATCCGATAAACAACCCTACAAAGACCGACGACAGTATCTTCAATCCAAACAGGACTTGAACGACTCCGGACGTAAATAGCAGACCTATCGCAACATGGATGCACAAGATGTAGAGTGCGACGAAGATCCAAACGAACCTTGTGTCGCGACGACTCCACATGACGACTGATGCGGCAATTATCACCAGCGGGACCAAGTCCCGACCGTAAAGGAGGGTCGCCAATCCAATTCTGCTGAGACCGAAACGGAGTAAGGCATCGAACGCAAACGTAATTAGGTAGAGCCAGCAGAGAAACAGCACATTCCTCTCTAGCTTGGCTGACGTCCTTGTATTGCCTATCGTCTCACTAGGGTTCACTGCAGGCATCCTGATACGCTAAGGTGTAACCATGAAGTACGCGGCTCGGCAAAAATGAAGTAGAGTCATTTCGGGACTGACGGCTGAAATCAAGCCATTGAACACGTGACGTGACGGTCGCATCCTTTATAGTTTTAGCCAAGGCTGCCACGTCGGTTGCGGCATAGCCGAACCCATTTTTGCCGTGGTTGATCAATTCAGGAGTTCCACCAGTTCTAGCGCCAATTACAGGTATGCCATGCGCGAACGATTCAAAGAGAACGCGCGCCAAAGGCTCGTCCCAGAGTGATGGGACGACGCACCAATCAATTCTCGGATAAAAATCTTGTGGAGAGACTCTTCCCAGAAACTCCACCGGCAGATCGAGAGCCATTCGGTGTAGTGTTGCGACGTACTCGGGATCACCTTCGCCCGCAATGAGTAAGCGTATCGGCCGCAAAAACGGCATTGCCGCGCGCAACGCATCCAACAAAATCCCAACACCCTTTGTTGGCGCCAAACGCCCGATATAGCCGAACGTCACAAATCCGGGGTCGCGGTTATCTTCTTCCGCGTTTACTGGCTGATAGGCGTTATAGATCACATGGGATTGTGAATTCGAAAACGCCCCATGTTCTTTATGTTTATTCAGTATAAAGCGGCTGTTTCCAACGACCACATCGACATGCTTGGTCGCTCGTATTCGGGGGCTAGAAAGGCCGCGACAAACTGCGCAGCGCCCTGACGGACATTGCTTGTCGTGCTTGAACATGGCGGTATTTGGGCACAGCAGGTAATAGTCGCGCAGGGTATGGACGATGGGTATTCCCGCGCGCTTGAGGAGCGGCCACAGCGCGACGGAGATTCCTGACAAGTTGTTCGTATGAACAACGTCGGGAGCAAAGGCGTTGATCACGGCAGCAACGTCACCCGCCGCGGCGTGGTTCCATGTGTCAACCGAGTGCCAAAGGAGCTTTCCCGCTGCGCCCTTGAGCGGAAGCAACTGGGCGGCGTTGCGCCGACGGCGGCGAACCACACGGACACCGCCGATTTCCTCTTCGCTATCGGTGTCTCCTGTGACGACAACCATCACTTGGTCACCCCGCTGCACGAAGGCTTCCGCGAGAAAGCGAATGGAGCGTTCAGCGCCCCCAACGTCCTGAGGGTGGTAGTAGGTATTTACGATCGCGATTCTCATCCTGCGCTTTCAGCTCGTGTAGGTTTGCGCGGCACATCGAGCCCAGGTGTACTGGCGAACGTGCTCAATACAGGCAAGGCGCGCGGCGGAATCTCGGCCTAATACAATGGCGAGCTTGATCTTCGCTGCAATGTCGGAAACGTCATCTGGATCGCAAAGCCACCCGGTAGAGCCCTCCGCGATCACCTCGGGAATCGCGTGCACACGGCAGCCGATCGACGGCAAACCCTGCGCCCCCGCCTCAAGAAAGACGAGCCCAAATCCTTCTATTCGACTCGGATCCGGCTCTGCCGGTAGCAGAAAGGCGGAGGCAGCGCCGTAGGCACCCCGCACAATTTCGTCGGGCTGTCGCCCCGCAAAGACCGCCCTCACCTCAAGTTCGCGCGCAAGGGCTTCCAGTTCCGCCTTGTAGCCCTTGTCCACTTCGCCACCAATTGCCAAGTAGCAGAGCCGATCGCGTTCGGATTTTTCAATCTGCCCGATGGCACGCAAGGCCTTTATGTGCCCCTTTCTGCGATCCAGGCGCGCCACGGTCAGGATGATCTCGTCGCCGTCTTTCGCGCCGGCGAGAGTCCTTGCCGACTGACACCACGAAGGTTCCGGCGGCTCGAACCAATGGGCCCCCACTCCCAGCGGCGTTACCGCCTGCCTTTTTCCGAGCCCTTCGGGGAAGGCACTCCGTACGAGGCCGAGCGTAAATGCACTGTTCGCAAATGCTGTATCTACACGCCTTGCAGCGCGTTTCGCGCCAAGAAGACGTAGCACTTTCGAACGCCCAAGAATCAGCGCGTCTGTGCCGTGGAACGTCATCGACACCGGAATATCTTTCGGCGCGCGCGACCAGTAAAGTGCTATCAGCATGGGCCAATCCGCCACGTGAATTCGATCGAATTTCTTCGTTCGAATAACGCGATTAATCGCTGATACAGCAGCTAACAAGCCACGAGGGTGAAATACCCCTCCGGGAAATCTCGTGATTCGTGCGTGATGCCTGGATTCGCCGTAGCTGGAAAACTCGGGGGCGAGCACATGTAGATCAATGCCGCTTTCCTCTGCGGCGGACAGCAGTTCAGCACAATAACGACCCACTCCACCCGGATATGGTGGATATTCGTGCGTGAGCATCAGCGTTGTCATCGATTATGGTCTCGTTCCAGTTGGTCGCGCCGATGCTCCCAGCACACAGCAAGAGCGATCATGACAGCGAGTAGGGATTCGGCCGAGATGCAAACCACGGCAGCACCTCGCCATCCGTAGGCGGGGATTGCCAGATACCCGGCGACGATGTAAGCGACGACGACGAGGAGTTGTATCTTGGTCCGAAGTCCCTGAAGGCCCGCCCCCGTAAGAGCATCAGAAAGCACGTAATGAACCGACTGAATGAATGGGAGCAGACACAGAATACGGAGCACCTCAGGCGCAGTCGCGAACGAATGCCCGAGTATGTGCGGTACAAGGGGAGCAAAGAGGTACATCGAGCCCCCAACGAAAACGCCATATGGGACCGAGACGCGCAGGAGCTTGAGCGATAACGCGACGGCGCCACCCATGCCCCCCTCGCCCGCGCGGAAGAAACGTGCCGCACTCGCGTCAAGCAGCGCGCGGACAGGCATGAACGCCATGGTGGTGAGGCGGTAGGCCGAGGCATACGCACCTAGCGCACCCGCCGACGCGAAATGCGCGAGCATTATCTTGTCGGCATCTGTATAGACTGCTTTTGCGCCAATTCCAGATGCGAAAGCGACTCCCATTCGCGCGCGCTTTGCAATCGAATCAATATTGACTGACAAACCACCGGAATGCCGGATCAGTTTGAATACGTAAGCGGCCGCCAAGAAAGCCGAGAAGACGATTGAGATCAGAACCCACACAGACGAAGTCCGTGGCACCAAACCCGAAAACAAAGCGGCCGTGGCGCCCAAACGTGCAAGCGCTACCGATAGCGTCGCCATTGCGGAACGACGGAAGTCTTCGAGCGCTGAGAAATACTGGGCTGCGAGCGTCACAGTCCGCGAAAGCAGCAACTCCACGGATAGCACCCCAGCAACCACCCATAGCGATACACCCATCTTGTAGATGTAAAAGGCGGCGATCGTTCCGCCAGCAACCAGTAGAACGCCTGAAAGATAGGTCAGCGCAAGGGCATTTCCCGCCCAAAGACGGCCAGCGGCGTGATCACGTGAGACCTCCATGAGCATGACGTTACCCATGCCAAGACCAGACAGCGGGATGAGCACCGCCGACAGCGCGTTTGCAGCAGCGATCTCGCCAAATTGATCGACGCCGAGCACTCGTGCAAGCAGCACAAATTGCAGTGCCTGAACGACCACGACGGCCATGTTTCCACCCAGGAGTTTCGCAACCCCGGCAATGAATTTTGACCTTGAGCTCGTTGGCTGCATGACTATCGGACCATCAACTTTCGGGCTTCCGTTGGTGTGGCAGAAACAAGCTCATTGAGAAACGATTCCATCAGGGGCCAAGCAGCGTTTGCATCATCTTCGCGGGCAACGTGCACAGATGCGCGCACGAGAATGCCATCCGGAATCCGTCCGGATATTCCTTCCGACAGGATATGAAGCCGCGTGGTTAGTGCACTCTCACTGTAGATGTTCCCGATTCGAATCCAGTACATCACCGCCTCGCCACCCCGTGGACTCTCGGTAAGCATGCGCGTGCCGGTTATCGGCCCGCCAGTTCCAACTATTGCCGAGAATTGCATCGGACTCATTCGCTTCACCTTGTGCCCCTGAGCAACGTAGCAAAGATCCGGGCGGTGAACTTTGACTTCCTGACGCTGCGTTGCGCCCCAAGCGAGCGCAAGCATGACGATTTGACCTTTCCCGTTGACGTAGGTACGCATCAAGGTCTGATCATATGGCTGATCTATGTTCGGTGCGTCGCCGGTGCTCAGGCTGACTTGCGTGAACGGCGATGGCAATTCGGACCAATCGCCAAACTGGCGTGGAACACTGTCTTCAAGGCGTTGCGCGTTTAGCACGGCGACCGGATGAGGGGTAAGCACCCAAGCGCCAACTGCCGCCAGTACACAGACTATCGAGTACGCCAGGGCCGTGCGAAGCGAAATGCGGGGAATAAGGCTGGCAACCGCGGTCATGCTTTGTGGCCCTTACGCTGATACCAGATGATGGATGCACGACGTAGCACCCCATCGAGCACGATGATTAGAGCAAGCGCACTGATGAAAAGCACCATTCCAGAGAACTTATGCAGGAACCCCTGCCCCGCTGCGTCGCCAAGGTAGAACGTAATAAGTGAGAGCGTCACCACGCGGATCAAATTCGCCGTGAAACTGATTGGGACTATTAGTGTGGCAAGAAGAATGTTGCGGAACGCCGTTTCATGGCGGGTAACGTTGAGGTAGAGGAGACCCAATGCTTCGAGCGTAAATAGCGAATTGAGGCCAGCGCAGGCATCAGCGACCAACAACTGATAGGGCCCAATGCTAAGCACAACGCCGTTGCGTGCAATGGGGTAGTCAAGCCAATAGAGGACATGCTCTGCTCCCCAAGAGACGGCAATCTTCATTGGTTGGGTAAGGGTATCGGTGACCGATCCCGGCAGCGGAATCATGAAGAGCATGAAGAAGAACGCAAACCACAGCTTTCGCAACACGGCAGCGCCAAAGAACAGCAAGACGCCACCGGCGAGCAAGGGAATTAGCGAGCCAACTTCGAAGAGATAGACCGCCTGCGACCTGCCCAGGACATAGAGTGCGAGGGCAAAGAAGATAGTGACGCCACCGATAAACGATGAAGGAACGACTTTGATGCTTGAGTCTGCTGCAATTTCCCTGGCCCTGAACCAGAGAAACCACATCGCAACGCCAAATACGATGGGCCCGTGCGCGTTCTGGTCGGTACTCCACAGGCCGTTGAACAAGTCGGAGAATGTAGGCACGTAGAGCACACCAAGGCCAATAAGTACTGCTACCCACGGACCCACGAGTGCAATCAGTGGGTCAGGATTAGAGCTCGGAGCGGCGGATGTTGTGGCAGACATGGCGGCAAGTCAGTTCTGTTGTTGCTGAAAACGCAGTGAGCGCTAAGTGCGAATGTCTATGCGGTAGGCGTGACCGCAACCGCATCACCGCGCTTTCGGGCAGAGCGGCCAGGCTATTGGACGGCCGAGCGCGGCTTTGCTCGCCGCCAAATAGCGGCGGCAACCGCCCGCCCCAAGCCGAACATCGTTCAGTACGCGTTCAACACAGAACCGAGCAGCTGTGCACTTGAGCCCCGAAGTGAAGCGATAAGTGCGTGCAACTGCTCCGTCGCTGTGTAGTCACGCCGGGCGACCAAGAGCGAAGCCCCTGCTCGTGCGCTTGCGACCTGCGCGTCAGCACCTGTACTCGCCGCAGCCGTGTCGATGATGATGGCGTCGAAAGACTTGCTCGCCTGTTCGATCAATCTTGAGAATTGAGGACGAGAAAGCAGCTCCTGCGGATTCGGCGGCACTGCACCTGCCGGCAAGACCGAAAGCCCGACTAGTGACGGGATACGCACTACCGCTTCACCGTTAGCGCGACCGGAGAGCACGGCGGAGAGCCCTGGGGCACGCGGATCAAGCTTGAACAGTTTGTCTTGGCTTGGATTGCGAAGGTCTGCGTCGATCAGCAGCGTGCGCTCGCCGAGTTGCGAAAAAACAATGGCGAGGTTCGCTGCAATATAGCTGCGCCCATCACCACGATCTGGACTTACGATCGACAAGGCTTTCTGCGAGGGGTCTTCCGCAAACCAGCGAACCATGAGTTGGCTTCGTAGCGCACGCAGTTGCTCAACGGCAGGGCTAAACGGATTGAACGCGGCGACCAACTGGGGACTTACCGTTTCATCCGAAGCGTTTAAGTAGGGATAGTCAAACTGGCGAGCGAGGGCGAAATCGATATCGCTCTGTTTGAGGAGACCGAGCTCGATAGCCGCGTCACCGAACCGTAGTCCTTTCGCCTTCTGTTCGCGAATGATTCGCTCGGCGCTTTCTACATCAAGCCGACCTGCATCGATCAGGATCGCACCAATCGATCGGTCGCGCCCCAAAGTCCCTGCGGCTCGAGCCGCCGCCGATGTTTCGATTACGTTGGGCTGATTCATATCCATGATCCTGCTCTTTCTTTGTTGCCCACCGGCGAACGACGATGTTTCTCCCGATGGTGTCGCCGTTGCTTTGCTATCCGCGAATCGTCTTCGTCGTTTCTTGGTTCCACGGAAAACCGTCGCGAGTCAGTGCAGCCGGTTAGGCAATCGCCTTGTTTCGAAAGCCGATCCGACGTTTGGGTCGTGGCAACGCGACCGACTCCAGCACTGCGAGCACGGGCAGACCAAGCATCTCGGCAAGGCCGTCACGCGACCGTATCCTCGGGTTACGCATTTCCTGCAACAGAGCAACCCCGATTCCAAGCAAAGTGCCCAGGAACACTGCCACCACCAAATTCAGGATCAGTTTTGGGCTCGAATGCTTGATTGGCGGTTCGGCTGGTGTCAGCACGACAATGTTCGTCTGCTGCGTCTGGCTCTCAAGACTTGTCTGCGACAAGCGCTGTCCGACCAAATCGTAGGCTCGTTGCGCAGTCTCGACGTCTTTGAGAAGAACGGACGCCTCATCACGCTGCGCGCGCAATTCGAGTACTTTCTTCTTCTGGGCTTCAAGCGACGCGCGAAGTTCGAGTTCGCGCTGCAGATTCACGACGTTCGATGTGCCTACTGACGATGCCACCTGACGCATTTCGGCGTCGAGCTTGGATTTGAGTGCGTCGAGCTCCGCTTGCGTACGCTGGTACTGCGGATGGTTCTGACCCAATTGGCCTGCCATTTCCTTTAGTTTTGCTTCCTGGCGCGCCACATCAGCGCGAAGCGACTGGATGATCGGGCTATTTAGGACGTCCGGCGACGTATCCATCCGGCCGGTGGCTTGACGCTGGCGAGACGATGAATCGGCGCGTTGGGCTTGGATGGCCGTGAGCTGTGACGAAAGCTCAGCATACCGGGCGTTTTCAACATCAAGCCTGTCATCCGTAGCAACAATGCCCTTTTCTTTCTGATAGGCAGAGAGTCGCGCCTGGGCGGCCTCAAGATTGTCGCGAAGTTGCTTGGCGCGATCACCGAACCAGTTCGCAAACTCCTTAGCGGGCTCAACCTTCAATTCCAGGTTGGTATCAATGTAGGCCCGAGCGAAAGCATTCGCGACGGCCGCGGCGAATTTCGGGTCCACTCCGGTAAAGCCAATCGTAATAACGCTCGATTCACGCGAAGGCTTAACATCAAGCTTCTTTTGGAGCAGGTCGGCAAAGAAGCTCACTACGGTCCCTTTTTCTTCGCCTTCGTCCTTCCATTGCGCGATTGCCTCGGGACTCTTGTCAAAACCGAGCATCCGGACTACGCGCTGTGCTACGCGATCGCTTGTGATGATGTCCACTTGGGTTGCCATATAGCCAGGCAACAATTGCGCCTGCATCATGGCGCCGTAGATCGGGTCGGTGGATTTCACATCGACCAAAACCGACGCCGACGCAGTGTATTGCCGCGGCAAGACAAGGCTCAGGATTAATGCGAGGCTGACTACGACCGAGAAAATCGTCAGGATGATTTTCCAGCGAGCCTTTAGAACCAGGACGAACTGTTGAAATGTCATGTCAGTGCGTCTCTCAGAAGATGCTTTCTTTGACGTACACAACGTCATTCGGTTGAACAAGCTCGTCGAGTGCCGGCTCAATGATTTGAGCCTTGCCATCGGCGCCGCGACGATGGATACGCAGACCACGTTGCGTACCCTTCTGGGTGAGACCACCGCCTGACGCCAGGGCCTGCATCACTGTCATATCGCGTTCGACTCTGAAGACCCCGGGCCGCTGCACTTCGCCATAGATGAAAAACACCGGGGCACGATGCACGTAGAGGATGTCTCCGCCTTTGAGCGCGAGGTCGTCTTGAGCATCGCCGCGGAGGAACATCGAGGCGATGTCGATTTCACGACGAACCTGTTTGCCGTCGCGCACGCCGGAGAAAATGACAACATCAGAGCCCGTCGCAGCAATGCCGCCTGCTTGGGAGAGCATGTCTGACAGGCGCGTATTTGCAGTTTCGAGCGGGTAGCGGCCGGGGCGATTGACCTGGCCCAGCACCGCGACCTGGTTGCCGCGAATTTGCAACAGCAGGATCGAAACCTGCGGCTGCACGACAAAACCGCCGTCTTTCAGAAGTTTGGCGATCTTGGCCTCAGCCACGGATAGCGCAAGCCCGCCGACCTTCACATTGCCGATCAGCGGGTAGCTGATGCTACCGTTCTCGGATACACGGGTCTCGAGCAAGAGATCCGGGCTCTGGAATACGCTGATGCGAATGACATCGCCCGGACCTAGCAGGTATTCAGCCCCCTTCTCGACCGCAGGCTGCTCAGTTGCAGCCCAGACGTTTACGCCGGTCATGGCAAAGCCAAAGAGGGCGAGCGCCGCTAGACGGACAATGCGCTGAACCCCGGAAATGGATGCTCTAAGTGAATACATGCTTCTGTTGCCTCTATTCGTTACTACGACACGCGGCAATTACTTGAGACCTTTGATGCCTTGCTGCATCCCGTCGGCCGCGGCGGACTGGTCTGCGACAGGGGCTGACGTTTCAGTCGCTGGCGTGGCCGGTGCGTCTTTTGAGAACTCGCCGACGTAGCTGATCTTTCCGGAATCGCGCAGACGCTTGACTTCCGCAGCGACCGCCTCGGACTTGGCTTTGTTCGTCAGGAACTGCTCGATGGCCTGCTTGGCCTTCGCTTGGTCCACGGGCTCGGTGCGCGACGCAGCGACCTGCAGGACGATGAGTCCTTGGCCGCGCGGGATGATCGACACTTCGCCGTCCTTGAGACCATGCAGGCGCCGCGCAGCGTCGAGCGGAAGCTGTTCCGCCGGCTTCACGAAGGCGTTTGCGGCGAAGCGAACATTCTGGGCGCGAAGTACGGCGATCAAGTCATCCATCGATTTGCCTGCATCGAAATGGCTCTTGATCATGTCCTGCTTGCTGCCGTCGGCAACCGCGAGTTCGCGGAAGTTATAGATGCGACGTTCTGCAAACAGTTCGGGGTGTTCGGTGTAGTACGCGGAGATGGCTTGGTCCGTTGGTTTGGCCTGGCCATTTGCTACTTGCTCCAGATACGCGCGGGCAATGACTTCGCGTCGTGCGGCTTCGATTGCCTGGACAACACGCGGGTCACGATCGAGCTTCTTCTCTTTTGCGGCTTGCACGAGGAGGGATTCTTCGACCAGGCGGTCGAGCGCTTGTTTGCGTGCCGCGTTGACATCGGTTCCAGGAGGGATGTTCGCCTTGCCCAGCAGACCATTCAGTTGGTGAACGGTCACTTCTTCGTCATTGACCTTTGCAGCAACCTGGCTTGCGCTGGGTTCCTTGGACTTGGATCCGCAACCGGCGAGCACGGCAGCAGCGAGCAGCGCCAAGGCAACGTGGCGAACAGAAACAGCAGACATCGGGACCTCTGGATGGTGACGCCCGGGAAGTCGGGCAAGAACCCGCCAATTTGCCAGAAATATCAATGGTGGCAAATTACGGCGGGCGCCTGCATCGCACCGAGTGTGAACTGTGACCCGGTGCGATGCAGGCAGTTGCGCTTAGACGCGAGCGGAACGGCGGCGGGCGATGGCGCCCACCATGCCGATGCCAGCGAGCATCAGCGCCCACTGCTCCGGTTCCGGAACAGCGGCAGTCATGACTTGCAGCGAGTAGTCATGCGCAGCGATGGATGCGAAGCCACCCTTGGCCGCGTCAGCGGACAGGAGGCTTAGCGCCCAGACGTTGAGCTTCGAAGCGTTGGCGTACGGCGTGCCAGCGAGGTTATAGGTGGAAGTCAGCGACCAGCTATCCGCACCCTTCTTCACACCGTCAAGATCGAAGATCGCGGTCTTGTACGCTGCGCTCTTGGCGACACCAGCGATCGACACGGTGCTGGTCATCGAAGCAAACACTTCGCTGTTCTTCTTCAACAGCGCGTAGTCGCCAGACTGCGACATCTCGAGCGACTTGAAGGTGTAGCCGGAATCAAGCGTGATCGAGAAGTTCAGCTTGTCGAATGCGAAGTCGGAGTCGCCTTTTTCCGCAAAGGCGGACAGTGCGTCGGTGTCGAACAGTACCGACTTACCGTCAGCGGAGAGGCTGATGGCGCCGGGGGCAAACGTGCTGCCGTTGAAGCTGACATCGAACCCCTTGCCGTCGAGCGTGGTAACCGCAGCAGATGCCGCGGCAGAGCCAATCACCGCAACAGCGGCGGCGATGATCTTGATTGCAGTAGAACTCATGGGATGACCTCTGTTGTGTTGGTCGGGCAGCTTCACTTATGCAATCGACGTGCCAAGTGCGACCTGTTTTCGGACCCAAGTGCAAAAGAGCCCGCCGTCGCCATAAGAACACCGTCTACCGCCAGACTCCGCTGCCTGAACCGCTTTGGAGCGCGGAGTCTAGCGAGTGAAGGATTGCGTCGCAACATGACAAAGGTATTGCGCGCGACTTATTACCGTTACTGCCATTCAAGCTGTTTATGCGACCATCTTGCGGCCTTATCAGGCGGATCGTCAGTGGCGTCGTCAAGTCGGATCTGGTCACCCCATGCGGGGTTCGCAGCGCTGCGCTGCACCATCAAAAACCGATCTGCACTGTCACGGTGCCAGTGTGGTCGTCGTAGTCGCGCAAATATCGATTTGAGTCGCGGCGTTCGCCGCGATATCCGAGGTCCACAAGCAACCAGCGCAGCGCTGCATAACGCAAGCCCACGCCCCAGGATTGGAAGTCGTCCTCCCTGCCCGGAGCCTCGATTTCAATCGGCAGCCCCTCGAAGATGCTTCCGATGTAGCGGCGTTGGCCAGCTTCAAGCAGCGCATTCAGCGAGAGCTTGCCAGTCACCTCCCAAACCGGCGCAATGCGCAGCGCCTTCGTTACCGCAGCATCGAACTCGTTGTCACCGGCTGCACCCATCGTGCGGTATGCGGTGATGGCGACAACGGTGGAGCCGGCCGGCTCCCAGGTCCATGCAACACGGAAGCTCGGACCCGAGAAATCGCGGTTGGAGAAGTTCTCATTGCGACGCTCCAAGTAGCCAACGTACCCCTCCAGACGACTCGCGCCAGTGATAGCCCAAAGCGCCCGAAGCGACCCCATACGCTCGCGGTAGGCAGAGTCAGAGAATGGATTTGGCGTGCGCTCCGTGTAGTCGACGTTGGTCTGCTGGCCAACGAAATCGAGTCGATTCCCGTAGGGCGTGACGTAGCGCAGGCCGCCCTCCACAGAGCGCCCATCGAGATCATTCCCGCGGTCGAGCGTGTTGCTGTTCCTTGCTTGGTTGACGGTGCCTGCTGCGATAATGTGCCAGTTCGCCATGACGGGAACATCAAGATCCAATCGCACTGCGTCGCGTGTGATGACGTTGCGGCGAGGAATCGTTAGATCGGCGAAGTTCGCGAGTTGAGCCGTCCGTGTCCATACCAAACCGGTTCGGACCTGGCCTGGGAAGTCGCCGTCCCAGCCTGCCTTGATGTCCTGTTTGTCATAATCAAGTTGTGAAAATCGGCTAAACTGCGTTTTTCCGAAATTGAAGTTTCCGTAGAGCCTTTGCCGGCTGAGCGTCGTGTCAAAGCCGAGGTAGGCGTAGCCGTTGGTGATGTTGTCAGACTGGACACCTCCCGACGCTTCGGAATCGACTCGGAAAAGGTTTGAGTCCCTCTGGAAGGTGACACCCGCACCGTAGCGAAGCGGTGTCGGATCTTCCGCCAGCGCAGGCGGTGTCAAGACAAGTGGCACGACGCTCATGACACTGGCGATGCCACAACGGGCGAATTTCTTGCTTGATATGTTCATCTGTTTCTTAAATTGAGTAGTTCGTGTTGAACATGCGACACGATCGAATGTTCGCAACACTGGTGTCGATAGTATGACGCCCAGCTTTCAAATTCTGTGCCAACGGATTCTCGCTTAAACGATGCTTGCCCGACTTGAAGCCCAACGCACCCCCCTGCGAAACAATGTCACCCTGGCCGGCGTGGTGGAGACTTTCCTCGACCCGGTGATGGTGATCCTCACCTTGTTCGTCTCGGCCCTGATTTTCGGGGAGTCGGTTGATGCTGATTATGTGATCCTTTCGCTGATCGCGTTTTCTTTGAGCTTTCCAGGAAACACTTTGCTGAGCGACCCGCTTCGCCGGGTGGCGAAAGATGCATTCCTGAATGCGATGATCCTTGCCGGGATCTTGCTGCTGCTCGGTTATGCAACCGGCTACGCGAGCTACTTTCCGGCTGAAGTGCTGTTTGCGTGGTTCGCTTCGCTGCCCGTGGTGCTGTTTGCTACACATGCAGCGGCCCGTTATGCGATCCCTCGGGTGCTGACGCTTTCTGAGGCGGAGGTCACAGCGGTGGTGTGCGGTTTCAACGACATCGGGTCGCAGTTGTCGTCGCACTTCCTCAGCAACCGTTTCTTGGGCGTAAAGCTGATGGGGTTCTTCGATGACCGCAGCCGTGCTCGTCTGGGTGCCCAGGATGATGTGCAACTGCTGGGTTCGCTGTCCGAGGTTGCCAACTACGTGAAGCAGCACCACATCGATCGCATCTACCTCGCACTGCCGATGGCGACTCAGCCGCGGATTCTCGCGTTGCTGGATGATTTGAAGGACACCACCGCATCCATCTACTTCGTGCCGGACATCTTCGTGACCGACCTGATCCAGGGACGGACCGAGTCAGTTGCTGGCATGCCGGTGGTGGCTGTGTGCGATACGCCGTTCTCGGGATTCAATGGCGTCGTCAAGCGGTTTGAGGACATCGTCCTGTCGATCTTGATCCTGATCCTGATCTCACCAATTCTGATTGCTGTCGCAATCGGTGTCTGGCGAAGCTCGCCGGGGCCGATCGTGTTCAAGCAGCGGCGTTACGGCCTCGATGGCAAGGACATCACGGTCTATAAGTTCCGCTCGATGACTGTCTGCGATGACGGTGCGGTGGTGAAGCAGGCTACACGCAACGATCAGCGGATTACCCCGTTCGGCGCGTTCATCCGCAAGACCTCGCTCGACGAGTTGCCGCAGTTCATCAATGTGCTGCAGGGTCGGATGAGTATCGTTGGCCCGCGCCCGCACGCGATCGCGCACAACGAGCAGTACCGCAAGCTGATCAAAGGCTACATGGTTCGCCACAAGGTGAAGCCGGGCATCACCGGCTGGGCTCAGGTGAATGGTTACCGCGGCGAAACCGAGACCATCGACAAGATGCAGAAGCGCATCGAGTTTGACCTCGAGTACCTGCGCAAGTGGTCGCCTGGTCTGGACCTCTGGATCATCTTCAAGACAGCACTTCTTGTGGTGAAGGACGACACAGCCTTCTAGGCGTGCGTTAGCAATGCCTGCCAACGGGCACCGGCGGTGAAGGCCCCGGTGCCCGTTGCTATTTATGGCATGCGCTCAGTTCGTTGGAGATACCTGGTGGGCGGCCAGGAGGCAGTCGATGAAGGTCTGCGCCACGCGTGATGGCTTTGGTGCGTGGCGAACCAAAGCTGCGAACTGAACGTCGTAGTTGAACATCTCCGGGCGCAGACGCCGCATCGCGCCATCCTCCTCAAAGCTGCGGGCGTAGTGATCGGGCAGAAAGCCGACGAAGCGCCCGGACTGCACGAGCATCGCCACCGCCTCTTGGTCGTATGCCGAGGCCGCTCGCCGCAACTGCACGTTGTGACTGAGCTCCATGTTCGGCGAGTGGTAGCCGAGTCCGGCATAGCTTTCGGCACGGATATCGTCCCAGGTCAGGGTGCCATCGTTTGCCCGAAAGAGACGGTGGTCGTATCCGCAGTAGAGGTACATGCGCTCCGGAAACAGCCGGTGATAATCGAGGCTTGCCGAACATCGATGCATCGGCGCGATGCCGATCTGATACTGACCATCCATCACGCCACGCTCGATCGCGTTCAGCGGCGCAACGTGCAGTTCAATCGCGACATCGGGTGCGCGTTCTGCGAAGGCCCCCAGAGCGTGGCTCACCCGCGCCTGAGGGTTGCTGACGATCTTGTCGAACAACGCAATCGCGATTGAACCAGTCATCCGCTGGTGGATCTCCTCCACGCCCGCTCGAAACCCGTCGATCGCGGCGAGTAGCCGCAAGGCGTCGTCATAGACCTGCTGGCCCTCGGCAGTCAGCGCAAAGCCGCCCCGCCCTCGCCTACACAGAACCAGTCCGAGCCGGTCTTCGAGATCCTTGATATGGCGACTCACGGTCGAGACGCCTATGTTGAGTTCAAGCTCCGCCGCTGCTAATCCGCCACATTCCGCAACTGTTCGGAAGACCCGTAGCAGACGGATATCAAGGTCACTCACTTGGCCGAGCGTTGGCTTCCGTTTCATAGGCGCTTGTTTGCACGATTCGGCAAGTAAACATGGATATATTGCAATTTAACGCAAGCAAGCACTTGGGAGAAGATTGCTACGTCAGAAGACTCGCCAGCTCACTGGAGTTCGCATGAAGATGGAAAGCCTGAACTGCGGCCTGAGTGCCGAACAGCTTGAAGCGCACTGGATGCCATTTACGGGAAACCGGGACTTCAAGAAGAACCCACGCCTGATTACACGCGCAGAGGGTGCCTACCTGTATGACGCCAGCGGGCGACAGGTGTTTGATGGGCTCTCCGGGCTCTGGTGCTCTGGATTGGGGCATTGCCGCCCGGAGATCACCGAAGCCATCCGACGCCAAGCGGCGACACTCGATTACTCCCCCGCGTTCCAGTTCGGGCACCCTACTGCTTTCGAGCTGGCGCACCGAATCAAGGAGATGGCGCCAGCAGGACTCGACTATGTGTTCTTCACCGGCTCCGGCTCCGAATCCGCCGACACCGCGCTGAAGATGGCGCGCGCGTACTGGCGGCAAAAGGGCAAAGCGAGCAAGACACGCTTGATCGGCCGCGAAAAGGGGTACCACGGTGTCAACTTCGGAGGCATCAGCGTCGGTGGCATTGCCGGCAACCGCAAGCTGTTCGGCCAAGGAATCGAGGCCGACCATCTACCGCACACCCAATTGAAGCAAAACGCGTTCTCGCGCGGATCGCCCGAATACGGCGCGCACCTCGCAGACGAACTGCTGAATCTGATTACGCTGCACGATGCGTCGAACATTGCGGCCGTGATCGTGGAACCCTTCTCGGGTTCGTCGGGGGTGGTGATTCCGCCGCAGGGCTATCTCAAACGTTTGCGCGAGATCTGCACGCAGCACGACATCCTGCTGATTTTCGACGAAGTCATCACCGGCTTCGGGCGCACCGGTTCGCTGTTCGGCGCCACGGCTTTCGACGTCGTGCCGGACATCCTCAACGTCGCAAAGCAGATTACAAACGGCGCGGTGCCGATGGGCGCAGTGATCGCGACCGAGGAGATCTACCGCACCTTCATCGACAGCGGTGGCCCGGAATACATGCTCGAGTTCCCGCACGGCTACACCTACTCCGCCCACCCGCTCGCCTGCGCCGCAGCGATGGCGGCACTGGATGTGCTGGAGAAGGAGAACCTCGTGGCGCGCGTCGCCGAAATTGCACCGTACTTCGAGAACGCGGTGCACGGTCTGAAGGGACTCAAGTACATCAGCGATATCCGCAACTACGGGCTTGCTGCGGGCCTCACCATTGAAGCGATGCCGGGCGAGCCTGCGCGGCGCCCATACGAGATCGCGATGAAGTGCTGGGAGAAGGGCTTCTACGTTCGGTACGGCGGCGACACGATTCAGCTGGCACCGCCATTCATTGTCGAAAAAGAGCAGATCGATCGCCTGGTCGACGCCCTGGGCGACGTCATCCAGTCGCTGCCCTGATGCCCACTCAAACGAACATGCAGGATCGCACCATGAATATCGTAGGTCACCTCATCGGCGGCAAGGCGGTTGCCGATGCCGGGCGCGTGCAGAACGTCTACAACCCGGCCACGGGCGAAGCGACCAAGCAGGTCGCCTTGGCCTCATCGGACACCGTTCAGGCGGCGGTCGCCGCAGCGCAGGCCGCTTTCCCTGCCTGGCGCGATACCCCACCAATCAAGCGCGCGCGCATCATGTTCCGCTTCAAGCAGTTGCTTGAAGAGCACGCCGACACAATCTGCGCGCTGATCACGGACGAGCATGGCAAGGTGCTCAACGACGCAATGGGCGAACTCCAGCGCGGCATTGAGAACGTGGAATACGCCTGCTGCGCGCCCGAGTTACTCAAGGGCGAGCACAGCAAGAACGTTGGCCCGGCAATCGATTCATGGAGCGAATTCCAACCGCTGGGCGTTGCAGCGGGCATCACCCCCTTCAACTTCCCCTGCATGGTGCCGCTGTGGATGTGGCCGATGGCGGTGGTTTGCGGCAACACCTTCGTGTTGAAGCCCTCCGAACGCGATCCGTCTTCAACGCTCTACATCGCACAATTGGCGATGGAAGCTGGGCTTCCACCTGGCGTGTTGAACGTGGTCAACGGCGACAAGGTCGCGGTCGATACCTTGCTCGCCGACCCGCGGGTACAGGCGGTGAGCTTTGTTGGCTCAACCCCGATCGCCGAGTACATCTACGCTACCGGCTGCGCCAACGGCAAGCGGGTTCAGGCTTTGGGTGGGGCCAAGAACCACGCCATCGTGATGCCCGATGCCGACCTGGACAACGCGGTCAGCGCGCTGATGGGTGCAGCATATGGATCCTGCGGCGAGCGCTGCATGGCGATTCCGGTCGTCGTTGCGGTCGGCGACGCGGTGGGTGACGACGTCGTGGCGCGTCTCACCGCAGAACTGGCCAAGATGAAGGTCGGGCCCGGCACCGACAACAGCAACGACATGGGGCCGCTGGTCACGCGCGAGCACTTCAACAAGGTGAAGGGCTATGTAGACCTTGGGGTCGAGGAAGGTGCCACGCTTGTCGTCGATGGCCGTGGCATCAAGGTGCCTGGGCACGAGTCCGGTTACTTCCTTGGCGGCTGTTTGTTCGACAACGTGACCCCGCAGATGAAGATCTACCGTGACGAGATCTTCGGGCCGGTGCTCTCGGTGGTGCGTGTAAAGAGCTTGCAGGAGGCCATGGACCTTATCGATGCCCACGAGTACGGCAACGGCACTTGCATCTTCACCCGCGACGGCGAAGCAGCCCGCTACTTTACCGACAACATCAAGGTCGGCATGGTGGGCGTGAACGTACCGCTGCCGGTACCGGTGGCGTATCACAGCTTTGGAGGCTGGAAGCGCTCGCTGTTCGGCGACCTGTCGGCATACGGCCCGGACGCGGTGCGCTTCTACACCCGCCGCAAGACAATTACGCAGCGCTGGCCGTCGGCTGGCGTGCGCGAAGGAACGGTGTTCAGCTTCCCAAGTAATCGCTGACCGGACAGCCTCATTCCTCCTTGCGGCCCGCCATCGTGCGGGCCGCATTGCTTTTGCCCAATGTCAAGGTCGCGCCCTGCATGGCGCCCACAATCCGGCTCATCGATGCGGTTAACGGCATCGTGGGGGTTTCAGGTTGGTTGGGTAGCATCAGCTTCGGGGGAGGCGCGATGTTCCAGATACGCATCCATGGTCGCGGTGGTCAGGGGGTGGTGTCCGCCGCCGAAATGCTCTCGATCGCCGCCTTTCTTGATGGCGAATGGGCGCAAGCCTTTCCCAGCTTCGGTTCAGAGCGCACAGGCGCGCCCGTAGTCGCCTTCTGCCGTATCGACAAGAAGGAGATCCGGTCGCGTGAGCCGGTCATGAAGCCGGACGCGCTGATCATTCAGGATCCCACCCTGCTCCATCAGATCGACGTGTTCGCGGGTCTGGTCAGTACCGGCTACGTGTTGATCAATTCGAGCAGCAGTTTCGAAGAGTTGGGCCTTGCCTCGGTCGCAGAGCGCTTCCCGCCGGCGCACCTATGCACGATGCCCGCGACCGAAATCGCCTTGCGGCATGTTGGTCGCCCGGTCCCGAACGTCCCGCTGCTGGCCGGCTTCGCAGCGATTACCGGCCTGGTGCGACTCGAATCCATCCACGCCGCAATTCGCGAGAAGTTCAATCCGCGCATCGCCGAGGCCAACATCGCGGCCGCGAGTGATGCCTTCGCCACCGCGCGATCAATGGCGGCCCTCCAACCCGCCGAAATCTGAACTGCCAGTTGGCCGACCGGGCTGCAAGGGAGTCTCACGTGCTTAAACAGATCGAAGGTTCGCGGGCCGTCGCCGAAGCGGTAGCGCTATGCCGGCCCGAGGTGATTTGCGCCTATCCGATATCTCCGCAAACGCACATCGTTGAAGCGCTCTCCGAGATGGTGCGAACCGGCGATATATGGCCCTGCGAATACATCAACGTTGAGTCGGAGTTCGCCGCATTGTCGGTAGCGATCGGCGCTTCGGCCGCGGGGGCGCGTGCGTACACAGCCACCGCCTCTCAAGGCCTGCTGTTCATGGCCGAAGCAGTGTTCAACGCATCGGGGCTGGGCCTGCCGATCGTGATGACGATAGCCAATCGTGCGATCGGCGCGCCGATCAACATCTGGAACGATCATTCCGATTCGATGGCCTTGCGCGACAGCGGATGGCTGCAACTCTTCGCCGAGAACAATCAGGAGGCTCTGGATCTGCACATCCAGGCCTTCAAGTTGGCCGAAGCCTTGTCGCTGCCGGTTATGGTGTGCATGGATGGCTTCATCCTTACCCATGCTTACGAACGCGTCGACATCCCGAGCCAGGCGCTGGTCGACAGTTACCTGCCGCCCTACGAACCGCGCCAACTCCTAGACCCGGACGATCCGGTTTCGATTGGTGCAATGGTGGGCCCCGAGGCCTTCACCGAGGTGCGCTACCTTGCCCACGCGCGGCAACTGCAGGCCTTGGCGCTGATCCCTGAACTGGCGCTTGAGTTCAGCCAGTGTTTCGGCCGGGAAGCCGGCGGACTGATTTCCGAATACCACAGCGAGGGCGCCGACACCGTGATCGTTGCGCTCGGCTCAGTGCTCGGCACCATCAAGGACGTGGTGGACGCGCTGCGCGCTGAGGGGGCCTCGATAGGCGTGCTGGCCATCAAGACCTTCCGCCCCTTCCCGCTCGACGCGGTACGTGAAGCGTTGGCTCAAGCAAAGCGCGTCGTTGTAATTGAGCGCAGCTTTGCCATTGGCCAGGGGGGCATCGTCGCCGACTCGCTGCGCAAGGCACTCGCAGGCCTGCACATTCCAACGCACACCGTCGTCGCAGGTCTCGGTGGCAGGCCGATCACGGCTGTCTCGCTCGAACGCTTGTTCCGCACAGCGCTCGCAGGAGCGTTGGCGAGTCTGAGCTTCCTCGATCTCGACCAGGGCGCGGTCGACCGCGTTCTCGCGCATGAACGCGAGGTTCGCCGCAGTGGGCCTTTGGCGAACCGGATGGTGCAAGAGATCGCACGTGCCAGTGTCCGCATCGAGTAGGAGAGCAGCATGAGCTTCCAACCTGTCCGCTTCTACCAGACTGGCACCTACACCGTCGGCAACCGGTTGCTCGATGAGGCGCAGCGTACCGTGCAGGCGACCGTCGCCCGTGCCAACTCACTGACTTCTGGCCACCGCGCTTGCCAAGGCTGCGGTGAGGCACTGGGCGCCCGCTATGCAATGGATGCTGCGATGCATGCCACCGACAGGCAGATGGTGGTCGTCAATGCCACCGGTTGCCTCGAAGTGTTTTCAACGCCCTACCCCGAAACATCATGGCAGGTGCCATGGATGCACTCGCTCTTTGGCAACGCGCCCGCGGTTGCCACAGGCGTTGCCGCAGCCCTGCGCGTAAAGGGGCGGCGCAATGTCCGCGTGATCGCACAGGGGGGCGACGGCGGAACAACTGACATCGGCTTTGGTTGCCTTTCCGGCATGTTCGAACGTAACGATGATGTGCTCTACATCTGCTACGACAACGAGGCCTACATGAACACCGGCGTGCAGCGCTCGTCCGCCACGCCCGCAGCGGCAAGAACCGCAACAACACCGGCGATGGGGCCGGCGCCCGGCAACGAATTCGGACAAGGCAAGTTCTTGCCAGAGATCGCCATGGCGCATCGGATTCCGTATGTCGCCACCGCGAGCGTTGCTGACTTGCGCGATCTGGAGGCAAAGGTGGAAGAAGCCACCCATCTTCGCGGCGCGCGCTATATCCATGTGCTTGTGCCCTGCCCGCTTGGTTGGGGCGCCGCTTCCAGCGACACGATCCGCCTGGCGCGACTGGCAACCGAGAGCGGCCTGTTCCCGATCTTCGAAGCGCGCTTCGGTGAGGTGAGCGAGGCTCGCCCGATCCGGCGCCCAGTTCCGGTCGATGAGTTCCTGCGCCTGCAAAAGCGCTTTGCGCATCTGTTCGAACCTACGATCGACACCGAACGGATTGCAGTCATCCAGGCGCAGGCCGATCGCAACATCAAGCGTTACGCACTGCTGCCCTGAGGAGCGGAGCCGATCATGGACAAACCGTTTGCCATCACGCTTGACCCAGGCTCGTCGCTGGCCAACCACACCGGCAGCTGGCGCACCGCTCGGCCAAGTTATGTCGACCACCTTCCGCCCTGCAACCAAGGCTGCCCAACTGGCGAAAATATCCAGGGCTGGCTCTACCACGCCGAGAGCGGACAATACGAGGCGGCGTGGCGGGTGCTGGTTCAGGACAATCCGATGCCAGCGGTGACCGGACGCGTCTGCTACCACCCCTGCGAAGGGGCGTGCAATCGCGCGCGGCTGGATTCCGCGGTCAGCATCCACGCAGTTGAGCGCTTTCTCGGTGACGAAGCGATCAAGCAGAACTGGCAGTTCGCGCGACCGCCAGCCATGAGTGGCAAACGCGTGCTGGTTGTCGGTGCAGGCCCATCTGGCCTGGCTGCGGCGTACCACCTGGCGCGCCTGGGGCATGCGGTGGAGGTGCGGGAAGCGGGCCCGATGGCGGGCGGCATGATGCGCTTTGGTATCCCGAAGTACCGCTTGCCGCGCGATGTGCTGGACGCCGAGATTCGTCGCATTGAACAACTCGGCGTGACGATCCGGCTCAATACAAAGGTCGAGCATCTCCTCAAGGCGCGCGACGAAGGTGGTTTTGACGCGGCGTTCGTTGCCGTCGGTGCGCATGTATCCAAACGGGCCTGGGTGCCCGCTGGCGAGGCTGCGCGCATCATGGACGCACTGAGCGTGCTGCGCAGTGTGGAACTCGGCGAAAAGCCCCTGCTCGGCCGCCGTGTGCTGGTGTATGGCGGTGGCAATACTGCGATTGATGTTGCGCGCACTGCACGCCGCCTTGGCGCCGAGGAGGCAGTCATCATCTACCGGCGCACGCGCGACCGGATGCCGGCGCATGACTCCGAAGTTCAGGAAGCTCTGGACGAGGGCGTGATGTTCCGGTGGCTGTCCACGATCAAGATGGGGGCGGACGCCGGAGCGCGTGAGCAATTCACCATCGAGAAGATGGCGCTCGACGAAACCGGTTTTCCTCAGCCAACCGGCGAATTTGAGCAGATCGAAGCCGACTCGCTGGTGCTCGCTCTGGGGCAGGACGTTGACCTGTCACTCCTTGATGATGTGCCAGATCTGCAGCTCACTGACGGCGTGGTCGGCGTCGGCTCGAACATGATGACAGCGTGCCCGGGCATCTTTGCCGGCGGCGATATGGTGCCGGCCGAACGCACGGTAACCGTCGCCCTCGGCCACGGGAAGAAAGCGGCGCGTCATATCGATGCATGGCTGCGGGGTGAGGCCCCAGATGTACCCGAAAAGCACCCGGTGGCCCCCTTCGAACGTCTGAATACCTGGTACTACACAGACGCTCCGCGCTCGGTGCAGCAAGAGCTGGAGCGGGTGCGGCGCGAATCGACCTTCGACGAAGTCGTAAGCGGGTTGAACGCAGATACGGCGCTGTTCGAAGCACGCCGCTGCCTCTCGTGCGGCAACTGCTTCGAATGCGACAACTGCTACGGGGTTTGCCCGGACAACGCGGTGATCAAACTTGGTCCGGGCAAACGCTTCAAGATCAACCTGGACTACTGCAAGGGCTGCGGTCTGTGCGCCGCAGAGTGCCCCTGCGGCGCAATCGAGATGGTGCCGGAGACGATCTGAACTCGTTCAGGACTTGCCGAAAACCTCGTTGAGCTGCTGACTGACGCGGATGAATGTGGTGCGCTTGGATAGCTCCTTGAGCTTGCGGGCGCCCACATAGGTGCAAGCTGAGCGCACGCCGCCGAGCAGATCCTGCAGGGTGTTTTCCACCGGACCGCGATAGTCGATCAGCACCTCCTTGCCTTCGGAGGCACGGTACTCTGCTACGCCCCCGGCGTATTTCTGCATCGCGATGCGGGAGCTCATGCCGTAGAAGCGCATCTTGCGTACGCCGTCCACTTCTTCCAGTTGCCCGCCACACTCATCATGCCCGGCCAGCATGCCACCGAGCATCACGAAGTCCGCCCCGCCGCCGAATGCTTTAGCCACATCGCCCGGTGTCGTACAGCCGCCGTCCGCACAGATCAAACCGCCCAAGCCGTGCGCGGCATCGGCACATTCGATGATCGCGGAGAGCTGCGGATAGCCCACGCCCGTCATCTTGCGGGTCGTGCACACCGAGCCTGGGCCGATGCCAACCTTGACGATATCGGCCCCGCCCAGCACCAGCTCTTCGGTCATTTCACCGGTAACAACGTTGCCGGCCATGATCGTCAGCGCCGGATAGGCCTCGCGCAGTGAATGGATGAAGTCAACGAACGCCTTGGTATAGCCGTTCGCAACGTCGATGCAGACGCTCTTGATTGCCGGCCCTGCCCGCTCCATGACCCGGCGAAACTTCGCCATGTCCGCGGCCCCAATGCCCATCGAGTAGAAGCGGGTGGCGTTATCCGCGAGTGCGCTGAAATGGGCTACCAGGGCGTCATCGTCGTAATGCTTGTGCAGCGCGGTCGCGAGCATCTGCTTGTCGAGCGCGGTGGCCATTTCGAATGTGCCCGTGACGTCCATGTTGGCCGCCACGATTGGTACGCCGCGGTACTTTCGCCCTGAGTGCAGGAAGGTGTACTCACGCGAAATGTCGACCTCCGATCGCGAGGACAAGGTCGACCGCTTTGGGCGGATCAGGACATCCTTGAAGTCCAGTTTCAGATCCTGTTCGATACGCATGCTTCAAACCTCCGTTGTCCTGGTTGGCCACGCGGGCCTTTTGCGGGCGACATGATGCGCCGATTCCAGAACAAGGCAATTGATAATCTTTAATGAACTGAGGCACGGGGCGGGCTCTTGCGAGGCCTTACAATCCGCAAGGCATCCGACCTCACCAACTTCCGGCCACCATGAAAACACGCCTGCTCGTTATCAGTATCCTGCTCGTCGCCTCGCCAGTCGCATTTGCGACCACCTACAAGTGCAAGATGGCCGACGGACGGACCGTATTTCAGGACATTCCATGTGCGCCGGAAGCACGGACCGAGCATGTTGGCGCCCAACGGGATGCAGGCTCGGCTTGGCAATTCGAGAAGCGAACCGACGGCAACGGCAAGTCAGGCTGCTTTGTGCAGTCGCCTTCGATCGGCTTTGGTTCGCGTTATCGCCCGGTTGCGGTGGCACGCCTACGTGTCGAGTACACAAAAGAAGGCGAGATCGCGGAACTTGTCTCGGCAGCAGAGCCCGGCACGCCGTCGATGCCCTTCAGCACAAACACCAACGGCGTCGGCATCAACATCGCCGGCCAGGCGTTCCTCTCCGACGTGCACCTGAGCCCGAGTGGCACGCTGCGATTCGGGGCCAAGGATACGGCCAGGCTCGTCAAGCAACTTCAGGCTGAAGAGTCGTTCGTGGTCAGGGCTCGCCATATCAAGTCGGACGCGCTGTTTGACTCGACGGGTGACCGGATCGATGGTTTTGTAGCCGCCCAGCAGTTGGCGCAGGATTGCGTCGCAACCATCCGCTGACCTCTGAGGGGCTACGCGTCAGTTCGGGGCAAAGGGGCGCTGGCGCTCGGCGTATGGCTCGCGAACCACTCACCGTTGTTGATCGCCCAGCGACTATCCGGTCGCGTATCACGTAGGGGCCTTACCGGGCACACAGCAGCCCTGTTGCCCATAGCCTCAGCGCCGGCACAGCGCGGCACGGAAACACCGACAACGTGGATGTTCGCCAGCAACCTAATGAGGTCACGCCATCGCGGCGGCGGTTGGCCTCAGACGGTGGCCGTCGTCCGACTGCACGTCGCAGCATCCAGCCATCCGAGTAGGCCGCTCCATCCCGCTTCCAGCGCTTGTCGTGCCGCAAGGCTCAGTGGGTCACCCAGCTCGAACGAATGCCCCCGCAAGGAAAGCAGTTCCGCCTGTGGTGGCGTCTCCCCGATAACCTGCTCATGCACCGCCAGCAAGCCTTGCGGTGAAACCGCGTGCGTGGAGTAACTGGCATCGGCTCGGGCGGAAATCGCATCCAGCCTGGCGCCGTTTTCGCCCGACGCGCGCGCATCCACGAACAGCACGCGCTCGCGATCAGCCAGATCGAGGGCATGTTCGATGTTGAGTTGGAAGTCGACGATCACCTCCACGTCGTCCCGGCCTTGGGCAGCAAGCCAGTCTTCCAGCCGATCGGCAAGCATCGGTCCGAGCGCATCGTCACCGCGCCCGGGATTCCCGAACG
Organism: Niveibacterium sp. COAC-50; assembly: GCF_013184235.1. Lineage (NCBI taxonomy): Bacteria > Pseudomonadati > Pseudomonadota > Betaproteobacteria > Rhodocyclales > Rhodocyclaceae > Niveibacterium > Niveibacterium sp. COAC-50. Next base: position 1,448,118 of record NZ_JABCJM010000001.1, on the reverse strand, counting down.
CAAGGACAAGCACCGGAGCGGCGCTCATGCTTCGGCCTCGCGGCTAAAGCTGCCGTCGCCACTCTTGACCAAGCGGCTGACGACCTCACCATCTGGCGCGATGGCTTCGATGCTCAGCGGCATCTTGCCCACTGCATGGGTCGCGCAGGACAGGCAAGGATCGTATGCTCGGATCGCCACTTCAATGCGATTCAGAAGACCCTCTGTAACCTCTCGCCCGTCGAAACATTCGGCGGCTACCGCACGCACTGACTCGTTCATCGCGGTGTTGTTGCTGGTCGTCGAAACGATCAGGTTGGCCATCGTGATGAGGTCGTTGGAGTCGATCCGGTAATGGTGGAACAAGGTACCGCGCGGCGCCTCGATCACGCCCACCCCTTCACGCAGCGGGGTACCCGAGCGAGAGAGGTCTGTTCCGGTGATTTCCGGATCGTCCAGCAATTCCGCGATCGCCTCTGCGCAATGCAGCAACTCGATCATGCGCGCCCAGTGGTAGCCCAGTGTCGCTTGCACCAGATGGCCGCCGCCGTGGGCCATGAAATCGGCGCGCGCGGCTTCCGCACGTGGCGTCGGAATATGGTCGCAGTTGTTGATGCGAGCCAGCGGGCCCACGCGATACCACCCTTGTTCCCTGCCCAGCGCGGTCAGGAACGGGAACTTCATGTAGCTCCAGGACTTCACTTCCTCATGAAGGATGGAGTTGTAGCCCCGATAGTCAAAATGGTCGAGCACGATGCCGCCGTCGGCGTCCTTCACGCGAATGCCGCCGTGGTAGAGCTCCAAGCCGCCATCCGGCGCCACCAGCGACAGGAAGTTCGAGCGCGCCGCGGCAAAGCCTTGGTTTGCGGCCTCATCGGCCACATAGAGCTGCTTGGCAATCGCGAGACCGTGTGAAGCCCAACCCAGCACGGTGAGCATGTCCTGCTTCAAGTAGTCCCGCTCTTCGGCGGACAAGGGCTTGTTGAAACCGCCCGGCACTGAGCCGGTGCCGTGAACACGCTTGCCTGTCAGCACGCGGATCACCTCTTGCCCATACTTGCGCAGCTTCACGCCGATCAATCCGATTTCCGGATGATCCTGCAGAACGCCGACGACGTTCCGATGCGCTACCGGGTCGTCATATCCAAAAAGCAGATCCGGCGAGGCGAGATGGAAGAAATGCAGCGCATGTGACTGCAGCACTTGGCCGAAATGCAACAGGCGGCGCAGCTTGGTTGCGGTGGGCGAGATCGGCACATTGCCGGCGACGAAGAAGTCGGTTGCCTTCGACGCTGCAAGCAGGTGGCTCACCGGGCAGATGCCACAGAGGCGCTGTACCAGCGTCGGTACTTCCCAATAGGGCCGGCCCTGGATGAATTTCTCGAAGCCGCGGAACTCCACGACGTGCAGGCGCGCCTGCCGCACGCGGCGTTCGGCGTCCAGTAGCAGCGTGACTTTGCCGTGTCCCTCTACCCGGCTGACCGGTTCGATCGCGAGGCGCTGCAGGCCAATCGACTCGCTTGCCGTCTCCAGATTTTCGTACATGCGTTGCGCTCCGGCTCAGTCGAATCTTCGGTTTTCGTAGGCAAGCTGCGGTTCGCGCCCTTCCACCAAGGCGGTCAGCAACTCCCAGAATGCGTCGGCGGGCGGTGGGCAGCCGGGCAGCACATAGTCGACCCGCACCACCTCATGGATTGGTCGCACCTTGTTGAGCAGCAGCGGAATCTCGGCATCGAACGGAATATGCGGATTCTCGATGCCTGGTGCGTCGATGTATGCCTCCCGCAGGCAGGCTTCAAGGGTGAACTTGTTGCGCACAGCCGGCACACCGCCAGTAATCGCGCAGGAGCCCACGGCCACGATGTACTTGCAGCGGTCACGAAACTCGCGGAGCACTTCAACGTTCTCGACATTGCAGAGACCACCCTCAATCAGGCCGACGTCGACATGCTCCGAACAGTGCTTCACATCGGTGAGCGGTGTGCGGTCGAAGGTCACGAGCTGGGCGAGCTGAACGATCCGCTCGTCCACATCCAGAAAGGACATGTGGCACCCGAAACAACCTGCGAGCGAACAGGTCGCAACCGTCAGGCGTGGGGGCTGTTCGTTGGGCGCGTTCATCGTTGCGGAGTCCCGTTCAGTATTTGGATTCGAATTCACATTCGATGGTTTGGGCGTCGAAACGCCGCTCGCCAATCGGCTGTTCGTAACCACGACGCTTCACGAGCAAGGCACCCGTCGGGCACACCTGGATCGCGCGGTCGGTCGCCTCGATATTGGTGTCTTTCAGCAAGCCGGTAGGCGAATTGACGACCAGTTGCGTGTCGATGCCCCGCCCAGAGAGGCCGAACAGTTCCTTGCCATCGGCGTCGCGACTGGCGCGGACGCACAATGAGCAATTGATGCAGCGATCGCGGTCCAGCACGACCTCGGGGTGCGACGCATCCATTGCGCGGCTGGGGAATCGATGCGGCAGCGAGGTGTCCTCCATGCCGAGGTGGTACGCCACGGCCTGCAGTTGGCAATTGCCGCTTTTCACGCAGAACGGGCAGAAGTGGTTGCCCTCGATGAACAGCATCTGAACGATGCGGCGTCGTGCGTCCTGGATGTCCGCCGCATCGCTTTCTACCTTTGCGCCAGCACTCGCCGGTGTGGTGCAACTGGCGCTCAGCCAGCCATTCACCCGCACCGTGCATACTTTGCAACTGCCGTGAGGTTGGAACTCCCGGTGATGGCAAAGATGCGGGATGTAGTGACCGGCGGCCAGCGCGGCATTCATGATCGTCTGGCCAGCTTCAAATTCGACGGGCTGGCCGTCCAGTGTGAAGGTGTTCTTCGGGTCGCTCATGGGGCTCTCAATCGCTGTGAATCTGGTCAAGTTGATCCTGCCGCCCGGTCAGCGCACGCGACTCGGTCACCGAGGCATCCAGATCGAAATCGGGCACGAAGTCCGCCTCCGCCAATAGCCGACTGGAGTATTCCTCTGGGAAGCTCTTCATGGTGTCGAGCAAGGTATTCGGCGCGGTTTCTCCCAGGCCGCAATGCGAGTAGCCCTTGACGAAGTCACAGAGCGAACGCACCTGTTCAAGGTCGCGTTTGGTGCCCTGCCCGTCCGCAATCTTGTCGGCATAGTGCTTGAGCATCTGGGTGCCAACGCGGCATGGCGTACAGAAGCCGCATGACTCATGGGCAAAGAAGTGAGCGAACTGCCGCGCCACGTCCACCATGTCGCGCAAGTCATTGAAGACCATGATGCTGCCACCCGTAGCGAGGTCGGCGTAGCTCACGCGGCGGTCGAACTCATCGCGCCCGACGCAGGTACCCGCTGGGCCGCCTACCTGCACCGCTTTGGCGTTCTCCCCGCCGCAGCGTGCGAGCAACTCCCGAACGGTGGTCCCAAGTGGCAGTTCATAGATACCCGGGCGCAGGCAATCGCCGGCAACCGACAGCAACTTGGTGCCGCGCGATTTGGCCTCCCCGTGGCTGGAGAACCACTCTGCGCCCTTCCAGGCGATCTGCGCCGCCTGCACGAAGGACTCAACGTTGTTGTTGATGGTTGATTGACCGAAGAGGCCGATCTTCACTGCAGACGGAGGCCGTACGCGCGGAATGCCGCGTTTGCCTTCCAGCGATTCGAGCAGCGCAGACTGTTCCCCGCATACATAGGCACCCGCCCCAAGGTGGATCCGCAGGTCGAAATCCAGCCCACTCTCACACACGTTGTCGCCCAACAGCCCGGCTGCGCGGCGCTCGGCGAGCACGTTCTGCAAGCCCTCCATCATGTATTCGTACTCACCGCGTACGTACACATAGCCCTTCTTGGCGCCCACAAGCAGTCCGGCAATCGTCATGCCTTCGAACAATTCGTCGGCGTACTTGGCCAGCAGCACGCGGTCCTTGAAGGTACCGGGCTCGCCTTCGTCGGCGTTGCAGGTAATGTAATGGGTGCCCTTCATTTCATAGGCGCCGCGCCACTTACGCCCAACCGGGAAGCCTGCACCGCCGCGCCCTTGGAGTCCGGAACGTTCGACTTCGTCGAGCGTCGCGGGGAGGCCGCGAGCGAGCGCAGTGCGAATCGCCTCACCCGGCGGGATGAAGGTATCGAGCGTGATACCGCGCTCGCGAATTCCGTCGTCGACGTGAAACCAGTCGGCGGGCCACTCGCTGACCGGCACCCTGTGCTCAATCAATGACGCCATTTTCTCGATGCGCGCCTCGGTCATCCGCGTGAAGACGCGGCCGTTCACCAAGCCGGCCGGCGCCTGTTCGCAGTGCCCCGTACATGAAGTCAGCGACACCGTGACGCGCCCGTCTGGCCGCGGCTTGTCAAACGTCACGCCCAGCCGCTCAGCAAGGCGCTTTGCCACAATCTGGCTGCCAGCCATGCGGTCGGTAACTGAGTCGCTGAAATAAACGTCGAACTGACCACGCGGTGTGGTGTGCAGGAAGCTATAGAACTCGACGCAACCGCGCACGCGGGCGATCGGCAAATTGAGCACATGCGCGAAGAACTGGATTGCCTCTTCCGGTACATACGAGCGCGTCGCCTGGACTTCGCGCAGCATCTGCAGAAGGCGATGGCGCGCATGGAGGTGACGCGCTGCAATGTCGTGCAGCGTTGTGGACTGACCGAGGGGGGAAGCCATGTCGTGTCCCGTGGGTTGGTTTCGCTATGCGAATTGATACCCCTCATGGACGACTGCGCTCTTGTCCGGCGTCAACCTGCCGGATCGCGGTTCACTCCGGGCTGGTTGCGCTTGGTGATGCGTCGCCGGATTCGCCAATGTCATGGTGATCGTAGCGACGCTGACCAATCGGTACCGCAAACGCTGCCCGCTTGGGCACGATCGCCCCCACTGGGCACACCTGCGCCGCCACATCACTCGCCGAGAAGCGTGAATCGCCGAGCAGCCCGGTTGCGCTATTGACGACCAGGCGCGCGTGAATGCCCCGCCCGGAGACCCCAAACACCTCTTTGTGGTCCACATCGCGACTTGCTCGCACACACAGCTCGCACAGGATGCAGCGGTCGTGATCGATCATCGTGTCCGGGTGTGAGGCATCAAGCTCGCGCCGTGGGTACTGATGCGCGTAGTGCGTGTCTTCCATGCCAAGGTAGTAGGCGACTGCTTGCAACTGGCAATTGCCGCTTTGCTGGCAGAACGGGCAGTAATGGTTGCCTTCTGCAAAGAGCATTTGCACCACGCGTTTGCGATAGCCCTGGATCTCCGGCGTCTCGCTCTCCACCTTCATGCTTTCGGTGACCGGCTCGAAGCAGGCCGAGGTGAACTTTCCGTTGGCTTTGACCGAGCACAGCTTGCACGAGCCGTGCGGTGGAAACTCCGGGCGATAGCACAGGTGCGGAATGTAGTGCCCGGCTGCCGCTGCAGCCTGGATGATCGTCTGCCCCGCGACGAACGGAGTCGGCGCGCCGTCGAACAAAAAGTGGCCCTTATCCGCCATGTTGCATCTCCTTGCCGCTCATCTGCCGCGCTTCGCTGAGCTCAGCATCCAGATCAAAACCCGGATCGCCGTTTGCGCTGGTCAAGCGGGCCTCGAACGCAGGACGAAAGCGTGTCAGCGCGTCCAACACCGGATTCGGTGCGGTCTGCCCGAGCCCGCAATGGCTCAGTGCGCGCGTCACCCTGCCGGCACCTTCAATCTCGACAAGGTCTGCTGCGCTCGCGTGGCCGTCGGCCACCTTGTCCACCAGTTGCCGGAGAACCGTCGTGCCGACACGGCATGGTGTGCAGAAACCGCATGACTCGTGCTGGAAGAAGCGCGCGAAGTTCTGCACCACGGCGATCACGTCGCGACTCCAGTCAAACACCATCAGCGAACCCGTCGTGGGCATGTCTTCAAACGCGATGCGGCGCCCGAATTCACTTGCGCCAATAAGGTGGCCCGACGGCCCACCGATCTGAATCGCCTGCACCGCGGTGGCGCCGCAATCCGCCAGCACTTCGCTGATCGTGACGCCGAATGGATACTCGAAGATACCGCGGCGCGGCACATCACCAGAGATGGATAACAGCACCGTACCGCGTGACTTTTCCGTGCCCAGCGACGAGAACCATGGCGCCCCCATCGCGGAGATCTGCGCTGCCTGGATGAACGTTTGTACGTTATTCACGACGGTTGGCTTGTCGGCATAGCCCCGAACAGCGGGGAATGGCGGCCGCACTCGCGCCTGGCCCCGTTTGCCCTCGAGCGATTCGATCAGTGCCGACTCCTCGCCGCAGATGTACGCGCCGGCCCCAAGGTGAATCCCAATGTCAAAGTCGAAGCCAGCGCCAATCACATTGCTGCCAAGCAGCCCTTCTTCCCTGCGCCGCTCAAGTACGGATTCGAGATGCGGCAACATGTACTCATACTCACCGCGAAGGTAGAGAAAGCCCTGGCGTGCGCCAACCACGAATCCGGCCAGCGCCATGCCCTCGAAGAGCTCGTCCGCAAAGCGTGTCAGCAACACGCGGTCCTTGAAGGTACCGGGCTCGCCCTCATCCGCGTTGCACACCACGAAGCGCTGAACGCCCGGTGCCTCAAGGCAGAAGCGCCACTTGTGTGCTGTCAGGTAGCCCGCTCCACCACGCCCGCGCAGGCCCGAATGCGCCAATTCGGTCAAGGTACTGGCGGCCCCTCTTGCAACGGCGGCCTTCAATGCCGCGCCAGGCGCCATCGCCAGTTCCAGCATCGGGCCCGGGTGCCGAATGTTGTCGCGCACCGCAAACCAATCACGGGGCCAGGCTTCCAGTGCGATCCCCGCATCAACCAGGTCGGCCATCTCATCGATGCGGGCCGCGTCGAGCCGCGTCACGGCCAATCCGTTGACCAAGGCCGCCGGTCCCTGATCGCTCATGCCGGTACACGAGGTGAGATCCACGGTGACCGCGCCATCGCCGCGGGGCACACCGGCGGAAACGCCCAGCCGCTCGCACAGTCGCTGCATCAGCGTGCGGGCGCCGAGCATCTGGTCGGTGATGTTGTCCGAAAAGCGGATGTCGTAGCGGCCGCGGGGCGTCTCATGCAGGAAGGCGTAGAACTCCACCACGCCCTGGACTTGGGAGAGCGGCACGCCCAAGTGGCGCGCAAAGAACTGCATCGCCGCCTGCGGCACGTGCGAGTACGAAGCCTGCACCGCGCGCAGCATTTGCAGCAACTGGTACGGATCGTCTTGGTAGCGTGCAGATATTCTTGCAAGCACCCGATCCAGGCTGGACGACAGCGGCATCGCTTTCCTCCGCACGTATGCCCGGCAGCGTCGGGCTACAGTTCATTCTAGGCGCCGGGTGAGCGGTGCTTTTGCGCGGCGTCAGGGAAATCGGGCCAGCAGGCAGTCGCAAAGGTTGGCATCGCCAGGAATGGTCGCCGCACCTCGGGGGATCCCCACTATTGCGCCAGGCAACGAAACGACATACTGGCGCTAATCAACCGGGGCGCCAGCAGGATTCGGGGGAATCGCAGGGCCCGTCATGACGCATGGGGATGGGGGACACGATGGAACGCATCACGCTCACGCAATACCTGCTCGAACAACAGCGGGACCGCAATGTCATCACAGCCGATCTGCGACTGTTGATTGAAGTGGTTGCTCGCGCTGTTCGCGCGATCAGTGTCAATGTCGGCAAAGCCAACATTTCAAGCACGATCGGCGCCGGGTACGGGTCGGACGACGAAGTGCCACCACACACCGAGCCGATTCACCAGGTGGCCAATGAAATCCTGCTGATGTCCAACGAATGGGGTGGCCACCTCGCGGCGATGGCGTCGGACACCATGAGCGAACCCTACGTCATCCCGAATCGCTATCCGAAGGGTGAATACCTGCTGGTGTTCAATCCGCTCGATGCCACGAACAACCTGGAATACAACGTTTCCGTCGGAACCATCTTCTCCGTGCTTCACTGCCCTGAGGGGCAGACGCCGGATACCAAGGCCTTCCTGCAACCAGGAGCCCGCCAGCACGCCGCGGGCTACGCCCTTTATGGACCCCAGACGCTGTTGGTGCTGACCGTTGGCGCCGGCGTCGTCGGTTTTACGCTCGATCGCGAGTTCGGTACCTGGTTCCTGACACAGCGGGATATGCAGATTCCAGCCGAGACGAAGGAGTTCGCAATCAACCACTCCAACGCACGGCTCTGGGATGCACCGATCAAGCGATATATCGACGAGTTGCTGGCTGGTAAGGATGGGCCTCGCGGCAAGGATTTCAACATGCGATGGGTGGCCTCGATGGTCGCCGACATGCACCGCTTGATCACGCGCGGAGGCGTTTTCATCTACCCGAAGGACAAGCGCGATCCGACCAAACCTGGGCGGCTGCGGCTGCTATACGAGGCGAGCCCGATGGCGATGATTGTGGAACAGGCCGGTGGGATGGCATCGACGGGGACCGGCCGCATCCTCGACGTACAGCCCGACGCGTTGGATCAGCGGATCCCGGTGGTGATGGGGTCGCGGTCTGAAGTCGAGCGCTTGGTGCGCTACTACGAGGAGATGGCGCCAGCCAATTGACGCGCGACTCTCGGGCATGCGGCGGAGCGTGATCCATGAGCTTGACAGAAATTCCTGCTGGGCTAACGTGCAAACGAAACCACCCAACACAGCAGGAATTCCCAATGTCATCGAAACTCCGCCGTCTTGCCCCCTCCTTGCTGGCGAGCATGCTGCTTCATGTTTCTGGCGCCTATGCAGAGGAGGTCATCGACCTCGGGACCCGAGTGCCGGACGCTAAAACCGTGGCTGAGGGGTTGTTCCCCGAAGACACCTGCAAGGAACTCGAGGCGAGCGGATTCAAGTGCATGGGCTTCAAGCCCGCGGTGCGCTTTTCATTGCCCGGCGCCTCCTTCGCGCGCGGCTCTTCCGAACTCAGCGATCAACTCAAGAACCAGCTCGACGCGTTTGCAGAAGTACTCAAGACCAAGACCGATACGAGCTACAAGATCGTGATCGAAGGGCACACGGACATTACCGGCCCTGATGCACTCAATGACAAACTCTCGTTCCGCCGCGCACAAGCGGTGCGTAGCTACTTGATCGCAAAGGGCGCGCAGCCGGGGCAGCTCGAAGCGGCCGGCATGGGATCGAAGAAGTTGCGTAACCCGAAGGATCCTGCCGGCGGCGAAAACCGTCGTGTTGAGATCGGCCGCCAGCAGTAAGGCTACTTCCGGGTATTGTCGAGCGTGGGCGGCGGCGTGAAGCCGAGCGCCCTCGCCCGCCCCTCGTAGCGCGATGCGAGATGGGGCTGATCCGTCGCACGGTAATGCAGGGCCAGCTCATAACTTGCAATACCGTTGCCAAGCTCCACGGCCAACTGCAGCCAACCCTCCCAGCGCTTCAAGTCTGCCGCGATGCGGTGCGTGCCATCGCGATACATGCGCCCGATGCGGGCGGCAGCGTCCTTGTCGCCGCGAACAACCTTGCCGAGATCGCTGCGGTAATCACTGTCACCGACGTCGGTCGCGAACGCACTGCGATACAACCGCACATCGCGCGATCCCAGCGCCGTTGCTGCTTCGCGCGCGCCGTCTCGCGCAACCGTTGCGCTTGCGGCAAAGCGCCCCTCTGGATAGGCGCGCAGGTAATTCTCCGCGCGACTGATCACGTCGGCTGGCCACGTCGCAGCCTCAACCTCCGCCCAAGCGCCCTGCTCGTCCGCGGCCATCGGTACAGTCTCCGTCCCAAGGCCCAGGCGCGTACGTTGACGGGTGTTCTCCGCGATATACGGGATCTGCGCGATCTGTCGTATGGCGCGCACAGGATGGCTCTCCATCGTTCGCGTCACATCGGTCTTGACCATGCGGAAGAAGTCGGAGAACGACACGTCGTCCGGCGCTTGCTTCAAAACCTTGACGAACGAGCCTGTGTAGAAAGTGTTCTGCGCTGGATCGACCGGTGAGATCGCCGGGCGTCCAGCGCCGGTGGCGAAGGCAACCAGCGCGCCAGGCGGTGGCTCGATCTGATTGAGACCATCTGTGTCCCGCGTAACCGAACTGATCGACGTCCGGCACGCATCGATGACGGCCATGGTCAAACCCTCCGGCCGCTGCGGCAAGATGTCCAGAACATCCCGCCGCAGCCGGATTGCCTGCCCCAACAGATCGCGCGCTGCACTCGCTGGATTGAGCCCCGCCGACAACAACAGATTTTCGGCCTCCACCTGCACGCCATGTCCTGAGAAGAAGAACAGCGCCACAGCATCTGGGCCCGCCGCCCGCACGCGATTCGCGAAATCACGGATAGCACCAAGAAAGGCGGGTGTAACCAGATCGGCGGCCGTCGCGACCTGAAAGCCGCGTAGTTCGAGCGCAGCACTAACGTCGCGAATGTTCTTCGGAATCGGTGGCAAATCAAACGGATCGGGGTACAGGTGGTTACCCACAACCAGCGCCAGGCGCTTCTGACCCTGTGTTGCGCCAAGCCGAGTGGCCGCTGCGAGCAAGGGCAGCGCAAGAAAGTGGCGGCGCGAGATCGACAGCGTGGCGGATGTGCGGCGCATTGAGGGCGATCCAGTGTTTCGATGAGCCTGGATTGTAGGCACAAGAACACCATCACCAGAGCAAGTTGGCGGCCAATAATCTTGCAGGATGCGTAACGCTGCACACACATCGCCGCTTGCCGACGGCATACTTCGCAAATATGCGAGGCATTTTTATCGTGCTGTCGCCTTGACACCCGGCAATACCCGCTCTGCTGCATAAGCAGTTGTTTTGGTTATTGCAAATCAGCCCAGTGTTTCCGGTCGCAGGCAGGGTTCACCGCCCGGTTTCGGAAGTGCGGCAACGAGCAAACGAGGTTTCCGATTGCGTCACCTGCTTAGTCCGCACTGCACCGAACACAAGATGCCCTGGCCGCTCGCTGCACGCCGTTTGGCTCTGCTTCTCTTGCTGACTGTCGTCGGTAGCGCCCATGCACAGACAGCGCCCATTCGGCCCGTCGTCCCCCGAATCGAAGAGCTCAAGCGCGACGTGGAACAGGCAGCCCCGCAGCGCGAGGACGAGGCCAAGCCACCGACTGCGCCTGCTGCGCCGACTCGTGAGTTGGGCAAGCCGGCGGAAGACATGCGGATTGATGTGCGCGGTTACAAGGTCACCGGCTTGACCGAGGCAAACCCGCAAGAGCTTGAGCAGCTGCTTCAGCAATTTTCGGGCAGTGCACGCAGCTATGAGGACATCTCAAACGCAGCCGCTGCCGCCACCGAGTATCTGCAAAGCGAACTCGGCTATTACCTTGGCTACGCCTACCTTCCGGAACAGACGCCGAAAGACGGGATCATCGAAATTGCGGTCATGGAGGGGCGTCTTGACCAGATCTCACTTGAGTGGAATCCCAAGAGTCTGATTCGCCAGAGCGTCATTGAGTCGCACCTGGCGGCGATCCAGCCGGGTGCCATCATCAAGGTGCGCGACGTCGAACGCCTCGTTTTTGTTCTCAATGATTTGCTCGGCGGGAGTGCTCGTTTCGAGGTCAAGTCCGGTCGTCTTCCGGGCACTGCCACCTTGGTGGTCATACCGGAGCCGGACGCGCGCTACACCGGCCAGGTCACGCTGGACAACCTGGGGTCGCGCTATTCCGGCGAGTATCGGCTAGGTGTCGGCGGATCGGTGATGAGCCCACTGGGGCTTGGCGACGGACTTTCTTTGAACGGCATGGTGTCGCAAACCGGCGGTCTTGGATTCGGGCTGTTGAACTACACGGTGCCGGTGTCCCGTTACGGCTTCAAGCTCGGCGTGTCGCTATCGCACATGCGCTATCGCCTGAACGAGGACGACTTCCCGCTTGGGCTGACGGGCACCACCGACGCGTATTCCCTGTTCGCGCTCTATCCCGTGGTGCGTGGGCGCAACCTCAATCTGTTTGCGCAACTAGGCTGGGACCGCAAAGACTTCGTCGATAGCCAGACCGCCCTTGATATCGAGAGCCGGAAGCAAACGCGCTTGGTGTGGACGGGCCTCGCGGGCGACTCGCGAGACCTGTTGCTCGGAGGCGGCATCATGTCATTCAGCGCATTGCTTGCCAGCGGGAAGGTGGTGCCTGAGAACCCAGCCGAGGGGCTCGACAATCATCGAAGCTTCACAAAGCTCGGTCTTTCCGCATCACGCCTTCAAGCGATCATTCCCAATCGGTTTCTGCTTTTCGCGCGATACAACGGGCAGGTTGCATTCGCGAACCTGGACTCGACAGAGCGTTTCAGCCTCGGTGGTGAGTCTGGCGTACGCGCCTACGCACCAGGCGAAGGGGCCGGCGACAGTGCGCACGTCGGGACCTTGGAATTCCGCTTTCTCCCGCCAGCGCAATGGTTCTACATCGCACGCGAACTTTCGCTGTCGGCCTTTGGTGACTGGGGCTACGCTAAGTTGAGGCACGACGTTTCCAGGCAGCCGCACGGGTTCGACAATTCGGTCTACCTCGCCGGTGGCGGCCTTGGCCTGACCTGGGAACGACCGCAGCGCAGCACGGTTCGCGCGTCAGTAGCCTGGCGGGCGACCGGGCCGGGCACCAGTGACTCGGCAGACCGTCTGCCCCGCTTCTACTTCGTTGCAACGCAAGCATTCTGATCCCGTTCGCCAACCGACCAAGGCTCAAGCACGATGGCAAACAACCCCAACGCCCGCCGCACTATCACGCTGCCTCGTCGAACGATCCTTGCGAACGCGATTGCAATGGCGCTGTTGGGTTGCGACGTTGCGTACGCACTGCCCACAGATCCTGTCGTGGAAACGGGGCAGGCGGCAATCAAGAGTGCTGCGCCCAACGCCTTGACAGTCCGTCAGACCACCGACAAGGCGGTCATCAACTGGCGGAGTTTCGGCATCGGCGCGGGAGAGTCAGTGGAGTTTGCCCAGCCGTCGTCTAGTGCCGTCGTCCTCAATCGCGTTCTCGGCATGGATCCGAGCCAACTGCTGGGTGACCTCAAAGCCAACGGCCGCGTATTCCTCGTCAACCCAAATGGCATCGTGTTTGGCCGCAATGCTCGGGTCGACGTTGGTGGGCTGGTTGCATCAACGCTGTCGCTCTCTACACAAGACTTCCTCGCAAATCGACTGCGCTTCACCAACGATGGCAGCGCTGGCGTTGTCCGCAATGAAGGGGCCATCACCGCCGGCTCCGGCGGGATCGCGTTGATAGCGCCGAGCGTCGCGAACCAAGGCAACTTGCGGGCTGACGGGGCGAGCGTTGGCTTGATCGCTGGTGACACAGTACTGGTGGATGTTGACGGCGACGGGTTGATGGCCTTCCGCGTCGAAAGTGGCGCACTGGCGCCTCGCATCGAACAACTCGGGCGCATACAGGCTGATGGTGGTTCGGTCAGCCTGCAGGCAAAGGCACGAGCAGTGCTGTCTGACACCGTCCTGAACATGGAGGGCGTAGTTCAGGCGCGTGGGATCGGACAGAAGAGCGGTCGAATTGTGCTGGATGGTGGTCCGTCCGGCATCACCCGCGTGGCCGGAACCCTCGATGCCACGTCATCGCAGGGCCGGGGCGGCGACATAAGCGTCACGGGCGAGAAGGTATTGATCGACGCCTCTGGCAAACTCGACGGTTCTGGGGTAAGCGGCGGAGCTATCCGGATCGGCGGCGGGATCCGCGGGGCCGATCGCTCGATAGAGAACGCCGATCAAGTCCATATTGCCGATGGCGCATTTCTGCAAGCAGATGGCAGCGACTTCGGTGCTGGTGGATCGCTTGTCGTTTGGTCAAATCGAAGCACCTACGTGGGCGGCGCACTCAGCACACAGGGTAAATCCGGCGGCTTTATTGAGACGTCCTCCGCGGGCCATCTCGATATTGCGGGCACACCAAATGCGGGCGTTGGCGGAAGCTGGTTGATCGACCCGCTCAACATCGAGATCGTTGCGGGCAACAGCGTTACCAACGCGACAGGCTCGTCGCCGTTCAGCCCGACGGCAACTGGCTCGCAAATTGGGGTTAACAAGATCGAAGGAGCCCTCGACGCAGGGACAACCGTCACGGTAACGACCGTTGGTAGTGGTTCTGCCGCCGAGAATGGCGACATCACCCTGACAGCCGATCTCAAATACACACGCACTGGCGATAACGGGCAGCTAGTTCTGGATGCAGCAGGGAGCGTCATTCTTAATGGGAAGATCTCCGGCGACACTGACACAACCCGGCTCAATCTGACGCTGCAGAGCGGAACGGGAAGCATCCAGCTCAATAACTCAACGATTGATCTTAAGAATGGAAGTTTCACTGCTAGCGGCCCAACGAGCCTTCTAAAGGACGTTACGATCACGGCCCAGAGTGGTGCGAGCTTTGGGAAGGTCAACGGCGCGCACGCACTCGCCATCAACACCTCCGGAACCGCTTCCTTCTCCGATGCGGTTGGAGGAACGGCTCCGCTATCCAGCCTTACGGTGAGTGGCGCAACCAATGCACTCGGGGTCAAAACCAACGGTGCCCAAACATTCAACGGCGTTGCGACACTCAATGGCGCCTACACGACGGGCGGTGGCGACTTTTCCGCGGGTGGCGCGGTTACGTTGGGCGGCGATACGTCGATCACTGCGGGCGCTGGCGCGATTACGTTCAGCGGCACGGTGAATGGCGCCCATTCACTTAGCACATCGAACAGCGCGAGTACCTCATTCGTTGGGGCTGTCGGCAACAGCACCCCCCTGAGCAGCCTGACAGTCAGCGCTGGTATCGCGAATTCAGCGCAAACCGTCACAACAAGCGGTACGTCAAGCCTCACAGCAGCCACAATCAGTGCTAACGGCATCTCTGCTGGCGGTGACATCACACTAACCGGTGCAGTCAGCCTGAAGGGGGCCATCGCAACGTCGAATGACGCATTGAGCGTATTTGGTGCGACAACCCTGACGGGTGCTACAACGATCAACACCGGCAGTGGGGCCATCATTTTTGACGGTTCAGTGGATGGTGCGCAGTCCCTCTCCACCATCTCATCTGCTGGTACGAGCTTTGGTGCAGGCGTAGGTCTCAGTACCCGGCTTGGCAGCCTTTCCGTAACAGGCCCAGTGGACGCGCGTGGCGTAAACGCATCGGGCGCGATTGCCATCGGCGGGCCGGCGACGCTACTGGGCGCATACTCGACAACCGGTGGCGATTTTGGAGTCACTGGTGCAACCACCCTCGCCGGCCCCACTTCTGTCAGCACCGGCAGTGGCGCGATCAGCTTTGGCGGCACGGTCGACGGCGCGCATGCACTGAGCACCACCAACACCGGCAGCACTACGTTCAGTGGCACGGTCGGCGGCAGCAGCCCGCTCACCACCCTCACCGCCTCTGCGGGCAACTTCAACGCAGCCCAAGCGATCAGCACCAGCGGTGCGGTGAGCGTCACGGCCACCAGCATCGCGCTCAAGAACCTCAGCGCCGGTGGCGATGTGGCGCTCAACGGCGCCACAACGCTCAATGGCAGCTACACCACCAGCAACGACGCGTTTGCCGTCACGGGTGCAAGCACCCTCGCGGGTGACACCACGGTCAGCACCGGCACGGGGACGATCAGCTTCGGCGCCACGGTCGACGGCGCGCATGCACTGAGCACCACCAACACCGGCAGCACCACGTTCGGCGGCACGGTCGGCGCCAGCAGCCCGCTCACCACCCTCACCGCCTCGGCGGGCAGCTTCAACGCAGCCCAAGCGATCAGCACCAGCGGTGCGGTGAGCGTTACGGCGACGAGCATTGGCCTGAAGAATCTCGCCGCCGGGGGCGATGTGGCACTCAACGGCGCCACGACGCTCGATGGCAGCTACACCACCAGCAACGACGCGTTTGCCGTCACGGGTGCAAGCACCCTCGCGGGTGACACCACGGTCAGCACCGGCACGGGGACGATCAGCTTCGGCGGCACGGTCGACGGCGCGCATGCACTGAGCACCACCAACACCGGCAGCACCACGTTCGGCGGCACGGTCGGCGCCAGCAGCCCGCTCACCACCCTCACCGCCTCGGCGGGCAGCTTCAACGCAGCCCAAGCGATCCGCACCAACGGTGCGGCGAGCATCACGGCCACCAGCATTGCGCTGAAGAACCTCACCGCCGGTGGCGATGTGGCGCTCAACGGTGCCACGACGCTCGCTGGCAGCTACACCACCAGCAACGATGCGTTTGCAGTCACCGGCGCAACGACCCTCGCCGGCGACACCACGGTCAGCACCGGCAGCGGTGAAATTCGTTTCGATGGATCGGTGGATGGCGCTCGGTCGCTCACACTTACCAACAATGGCACCACTCGCCTGGCAGGTGCAGTGGGTGCTGCGACACCGCTGTCGAATCTAACCATTGATGGCGGTGGCACGATCCAACTAGCGGTTGAGGGCGTCAGCTATCCCAATATCGCCACCGTCACGACCACCGGCAACCAGACGTACGCCGACCCGGTCACGCTTGAAAGACCGACCTTTCTGAAAAGTACTGGCGCGTCAGTCGTTCTCGTCTACGCCCCCGTTACGGGCGGGAACGGCTTTGCGACGAGAAACGGAGGCGGAGCGGGCTGCGACAGCCTGGCTGGCACATTCTCGGCCAGCGGCAGCATGCCCTGTCTTAACCTGCTCGGCGCCGTTACCCTGAACGCCACCGGGACACTCACCTTCAGCGGACTGGTTGACGGCGCCTACGCACTCACACTCAACGGGAACTTCGACAAGACTTTCAGCGCGCTGGTTGGAAGCACCATGCATCTTGCCAGCCTCACCAGCACGGGCTCCGGGACCACGCAACTCATTGGCGTCGAAACGAGCGGCGGCGCGATCTCGATCGGCGGCGATGCCGCGCTCAGCGGCAACTACATCACCTCTGGTGGCAATTTTGGGGTCACCGGCGCAACAACCCTTGCCGGCGACACGACGGTCAGCACTGGCAGTGGTGCGATCAGCTTCGGCAGCACCGTGAACGGCGCGCATGCACTGAGCACCACCAATACCGGCAGCACGACCTTCAGCGGCACGGTCGGCGGCAGCAGCCCGCTCACCACCCTCACCGCCTCGGCGGGCAGCTTCAACGCAGCCCAAGCGATCACCACCAGCGGTGCGGTGAGCGTTACGGCGACGAGCATTGGCCTGAAGAATCTCACCGCCGGTGGCGATGTGGCGCTCAACGGTGCCACGACGCTCGATGGCAGCTACACCACCAGCAACGACGCGTTTGCCGTCACGGGTGCAAGCACCCTCGCGGGTGACACCACGGTCAGCACCGGCACGGGGGCGATCAGCTTTGGTGGAACGGTCGACGGCGCGCATGCACTGAGCACCACCAACACCGGCAGCACCACGTTCAGCGGCACGGTCGGCGCAAGCAGCCCGCTCACCACCCTCACCGCCTCGGCGGGCAGCTTCAACGCAACCCAAGCGATCCGCACCAACGGTGCGGTCAGCGTCACGGCCACCAGCATTGCGCTGAAGAGCCTCACCGCCGGTGGCGATGTGGCGCTCAACGGTGCCACGACGCTCGATGGCAGCTACACCACCAGCAACGACGCGTTTGCAGTCACCGGCGCAACGACCCTCGCCGGCGACACCACGGTCAGCACCGGCACGGGGGCGATCAGTTTTGGCGCCACCGTAAACGGCGCTCACTCGCTTCTGCTCACGAACACCGGCACGACCCGCCTCAGTGGCGCCGTTGGCGCCACGACACCACTCTCAAGCCTGACCATCACGGGAGGCGGTTTGACGCAGTTGGCGGTGGCCGGCACCAGCTATCCCAATATCGCAAGCGTTACAACAACGTACGACCAGACTTACGACGACCCGGTGCAGCTTGAGCAACCGACTTTCCTCAAGAGCATCTCAGGGTCGATTAATGGACTCGTGTCGTTAGACCGTGCGGGCAACGGCTTTGCAAAGCGCGACGGTTTCGTTGGTGGGTGCGACAGTATCGCTGGCACGTTCTCAGCCAGTGGCAGCATGCCCTGTCTTAACCTGCTCGGCGCCGTTACCCTGAACGCCACCGGGACACTCACCTTCAGCGGACTGGTTGACGGCGCCTACGCACTCACACTCAACGGGAACTTCGACAAGACTTTCAGCGCGCTGGTTGGAAGCACCATGCATCTTGCCAGCCTCACCAGCACGGGCTCCGGGACCACGCAACTCATTGGCGTCGAAACGAGCGGCGGCGCGATCTCGATCGGCGGCGATGCCGCGCTCAGCGGCAACTACATCACCTCTGGTGGCAATTTTGGGGTCACCGGCGCAACAACCCTTGCCGGCGACACGACGGTCAGCACTGGCAGTGGTGCGATCAGCTTCGGCAGCACCGTGAACGGCGCGCATGCACTGAGCACCACCAATACCGGCAGCACGACCTTCAGCGGCACGGTCGGCGGCAGCAGCCCGCTCACCACCCTCACCGCCTCGGCGGGCAGCTTCAACGCAGCCCAAGCGATCACCACCAGCGGTGCGGTGAGCGTTACGGCGACGAGCATTGGCCTGAAGAATCTCACCGCCGGTGGCGATGTGGCGCTCAACGGTGCCACGACGCTCGATGGCAGCTACACCACCAGCAACGACGCGTTTGCCGTCACGGGTGCAAGCACCCTCGCGGGTGACACCACGGTCAGCACTGGCACAGGGGCGATCAGCTTCGGCGGCACGGTCGACGGCGCGCATGCACTGAGCACCACCAACACCGGCAGCACCACGTTCAGCGGCACGGTCGGCGCAAGCAGCCCGCTCACCACCCTCACCGCCTCGGCGGGCAGCTTCAACGCAACCCAAGCGATCCGCACCAACGGTGCGGTCAGCGTCACGGCCACCAGCATTGCGCTGAAGAGCCTCACCGCCGGTGGCGATGTGGCGCTCAACGGTGCCACGACGCTCGATGGCAGCTACACCACCAGCAACGACGCGTTTGCCGTCACGGGTGCAAGCACCCTCGCCGGCGACACCACGGTCAACACCGGCACGGGGGCGATCAGCTTCGGCGGCACCGTTGACGGCGCGCATGCACTGAGCACCACCAACACCGGCAGCACCACGTTCAGCGGCACGGTCGGCGCCAGCAGCCCGCCCACCACCCTCACCGCCTCGGCGGGCAGCTTCAACGCAGCCCAAGCGATCAGCACAAACGGTGCGGTCAGCGTTACGGCCACCAGCATTGGCCTGAAGAACCTCACCGCCGGTGGCGATGTGGCGCTCAACGGTGCCACGACGCTCGATGGCAGCTACACCACCAGCAACGACGCGTTTGCGGTGACGGGTACAACCACCCTCGTCGGCGACACTACCGTTAGCACTGGCAGCGGCTCAATCTCGTTCTCCGATCGAGTCGACGGTGGCCGCAGTTTAATCCTCGACAGCGCCAAGGCCACGGAGCTTTCAAGTCTGGTTGGGAGCAGTGCTGCGCTCACTATGCTCGATGTAACGGGCCCAGCGAGCCTGCATGGCGTGCAGACAAGTGGCTCGCAACACTACGGCTCTGCTGTTTTGCTGACGAACACGTTCGGCGCCTCAGCTGGCACGATCACTTTTGACGGTCCGGTAACGTTAGGCGGAAATGTCGCCGTGCGCGCCAATACAGTGGCCGTTCGTGCGCCAATCGACGGACCACACGCTTTGATGCTCGACGCTGCGACGCGAATTACGATCAGCGGAGCGGTCGGTGCAACCGCCGCCCCGACGTCGCTGATAGCTAGCGCAGTAGACCGAATTGACGTTGCAGCGTCGTCCATCACGACACGCGGAGACCAGCACTGGAATGGGGCCGTTTGGCTGAATAGCGACGCTCGACTCGTCAGCCAGGAAGCGGGGTCGATCGTTTTCAACGGCGCCATCAATAGTGCTAACGGCTCGTCGCTAACGGCCGAAACAGCAGGCGTTACACGGTTCACGCGCGCCCTGGGAGTCGAAGGCGCGCTGGGCCGCGTCGCGACTGATTACTCGGGTTCGGCCGGTGACAAAACGGAGTTCGCTTTTGGAACCGCTGGCCCGTCCGTTCGTACGACGGGCGACATCGTCATTCGAGACGCAGTGGTAAGCGACGGTCCTTTGACCTTGAACGCCGGTGGCAGCGTTATTGCGACCAACACCGCCAATCGTTGGGCCGCACCGGGCAACGCTCTGAATATCGACGCGAACAGCGCAGAAGTTCGTAGCTCGAATTCGCTGCGTCTTGGAGACGTCCATCTGCGCGCGGGCGGCGACATCACGGCCGACCAGGTCGTCACCTTTGGCGGCGACCTGGTGTTGGACGGCGGAACGCTGGTGGTGACAAGTAACGCGACGCCAACAGTATTGGGCCACTACTCCGATCCCGCGCTCCTTGCCCGCGCCGGCCAGGCAGGCGTTCCTTCACTTCGTTTTGGTTCGGCCGATTTGCAGGAATACAGCGCGACGATCTCACAAGAGGCGGGCTCGTCCATCAATACCGCCGCGGGTAGTCTGCTCGCCTTGCGATCCACCGGTGGCGGCTCTATCAACATCGAAGGGACAACGAACACCCTACATGGCGACGTCTCCGCCATCAGCGGTACTTATAGCGATGCCAATCGGTTTAGCCAGACCGCGAAATCAATCCCGGTGAGCTTTGTCCGGCTCAGCTCAGACCAAATCAATGTGGCCGGCTCCCCCAGGGCCGATCTTTCGGCCCCCGCGTCAGGGCTGCTCGCCGACGCCATTAAGATCACCAGCACCCATCTTCGGACCGGCACCGACAGCCTCATCAAAGCCCGTCTGCCTTACATCGATGCCCAGGGTGTGCCTACCTCGTTGCCAGGCGTGGTCTTTGACATTCTTCCTGCAGGGCTGACGAGCCAAGGGTTTGGCTCCCCGTCTCAAGGTGACTGGATCCGGATCCAGATCGGTGACGAGGGCCGCGGCGGGTTCGTAACGCTGAACCCGAAGGGCGCATTTCGACCAGACTTCGCTGTATTTGCCGGTGGTTCGACGAGCCAGATTCCCTTCTACGATGGCACGAACGTAAGCACTGAGATTCAGATCTTCTACAACGGCGCCCTGCCTCAGTCCGCGAACCTCGTCGGCGCCCTGACCGCCGTCTCAGCCATTGCGGAGGATGCACGTCGCCAGAAGATTGAAGATGCGGTGCGGACGGAGAACGTTACGCGGCGCCTGCGCAGCGGCGTCATCGCTGAGGTAGGCCCCGGCCGCCCCGCCACGACCGACGTTGACGGGCTGCGTCGTCCAGAAACTTGTGATCCGGACGCTAATTCGCTGTCATGCAAGTAGTCGTAACGCACCTCATGCGTGCAGAATATCGGGATAGCGCCGTGCCACGCAGGTCGGTGACTCCGGAGGGGACAAAGTGAATATCGACGAAGCACTCAAGCCAGTGTCAGATTCATCACCCTGTGGTCCGAACCTTGAGTACGACCCAGAGTTTCTGGAACTGGAGGAAGCGGCCAAAGCTCAGCCAGACCAGGAGTTCGGGACGACCGACGGCTCCGGCGTGCGTCGCATCGAAGGGAATGGCCCAGACTGGGCCTTGGTGAGTCGTATTGCCACTTCGCTGCTAACACGTTCGAAGGACCTGCGCGTTGCGATGCAACTGCTTCGGGCTTCGACCCACATTGACGGCTTTGCGGGATTTGTCCAGGGCATTACGCTGATTCAGCGGCTTCTCGAAACCTACTGGGACGCACTTCATCCCGAGCTGGATGCGGAGGACGACAATGACCCGACCATGCGCGTCAACGCGCTGACGCCGCTGACTGCGGTAGAGGCTGTCGTCGGTGATCTGCGCGAAGCATGGTTGGTCCGCTCGCGACAGGCAGGTGCCCTCACCGTACGCGATATCGAGGTGGCTGCTGGTCGCCTGCCGCCGCGATCCGAGAGTCCGCTGAGCGAAGCGCAAGTGAGCGGCATGCTGTCCGCAGGTATCGCTGACGATCCTGAACTACCGGCACGAGTCCGCGCCTCATTCGAAATCATCAAAGCCATCGAGAGCTACATTGCCGACAAGGTTGGCGGTGCCCAATCGCTTGATCTAAAACCAATCTTGGGGACGCTGTTTTCAGTGCGCCAGTTCGTCGATCGACTTGCTCCCCAGACGGCCGAGACCGCCGCGGAGTCGGAAACGGCTGGTGCGCAGCCCGGCGAATCCGACCGTCAAGGGGTAGTCGTCACGAGGCCAGGCGAAATTCGATCTCGCGAGGATGTTGTCACGACACTTGAACGGATGTGCGAGTACCTTGCCAGAACGGAGCCGAGCAACCCAGTGCAACTGGTCCTGCGACGTGCTCAGCGAATGATGAATATGAATTTCCTTGAGCTGCTGAACGATCTTGCTCCAGACGGCCTGTCGCAGGCTGAGAAGATTGTCGGAGCCAAGCTTGAAAACGAGTAATGACCATCGCGGTCCCCTCGACGGGGATCACGCTAATACCCTGACCGGAGGCAGACATGGCCGATAGCAGCCAGAAGTTCATTGCGCGGAACCGCGCACCGCGAGTCCAGATCGAGTACGACGTCGAACTTTACGGCGCGGAAAAGAAGGTCCAGTTGCCTTTTGTGATGGGTGTTCTTGCGGATCTGTCCGGCAAGCCCGCGGAGCCCCTGGCACCCGTGGCCGATCGCAAATTCCTGGAGATTGATGTCGATAACTTCGACAGTCGCCTCAAGTCGATGAAACCACGTGTCGCATTCGCCGTGCCCAATACGCTGACCGGCGAAGGCAACCTGAATGTCGAACTCACGTTCGAGAGCATGGACGACTTTTCGCCTGCTGCGGTCGCTCGCAAAGTAGATGCATTGAACAAATTGCTCGAAGCGCGTCAGCAGCTCTCGAACCTGATTACCTACATGGACGGAAAGACCGGCGCTGAAGAGCTCATCTCGCAAGTCCTGAGTGATCCCGCCCTGCTCCAGACGCTCGCCGCGACACCGAAGCCGGCTGAAGAGTCAGGCAGCTAAGCGCATACCGTTCCGTCCAATTACTAATTTAGCCGGAGGAAACCCTAATGGCCGACCCGCAAATGCAAACGGAATCGCAAGCCGCCGTTGCAGCAGAAGGAAGCGACTTTTCTTCGCTACTCCAACGCGAGTTCAAGCCGAAAACCGACGAGGCGCGCGATGCCGTAAGCCGCGCTGTGCAGACACTCGCGCAACAAGCGCTGTCGCAGACGCAGTTGATCGGTTCGGATGTTATCAAGTCAATCGAGTCAATGATCGCGGAGCTCGATCGCAAGCTGTCGGAGCAGATCAATCTGATCATGCACAGCGAGGACTTCCAGAAGCTCGAGGGCGCATGGCGCGGTCTTCACTATCTGGTCAACAACACCGAGACCGACGAGCAGCTCAAGATCCGTGTGATGAACATCTCAAAGGCGGAACTTGGTAAGACCCTCAAACGGTACAAGGGTACCGCCTGGGATCAAAGCCCGTTGTTCAAGAAGGTCTACGAAGAAGAGTACGGTCAGTTTGGTGGCGAGCCCTTTGGGTGTCTGGTTGGGGACTACCACTTTGATCAGAGCGCCCCGGATGTCGAGATGCTTGGCGAAATGGCGAAGGTCGCAGCTTCCGCCCACGCGCCGTTTATCGCTGGCGTGTCACCGACCGTCATGCAGATGGGTTCGTGGCAAGAGCTCGCCAATCCCCGTGATCTGACGAAGATCTTCTCGACGCCGGAGTACGCGGCATGGCGGTCTCTGCGTGACTCCGATGACGCCCGATATATCGGCCTTGCCATGCCGCGCTTTCTGGCGCGCTTGCCTTACGGCGCCAAGACCAGCCCGGTCGAGGCATTCAATTTCGAAGAAGACACTGGCGCGGCCGACCACAGCAAGTACACCTGGGCAAACTCGGCCTATGCCATGGCGGTCAATATCAACCGTTCCTTCAAGGAGTTTGGTTGGTGCTCACGTATCCGCGGCATTGAATCCGGCGGCGCCGTGGAAGGGCTTCCTGTCCATAGCTTCCCGACCGATGACGGCGGCGTTGACATGAAGTGCCCGACCGAGATCGCCATCAGTGATCGCCGCGAAGCCGAGCTTGCCAAGTGCGGATTCATGCCGTTGATTCACCGCAAGAATTCAGACTTTGCTGCGTTCATCGGCGCCCAGTCACTGCAGAAGCCCGCTGAATATGACGACCCGGACGCCACAGCCAATGCAAACCTTGCGGCGCGCCTGCCGTATCTCTTTGCATGCTGCCGCTTTGCGCACTACCTGAAGTGCATCGTCCGCGACAAGGTCGGCTCATTCAAGGAGCGTGACGACATGGAGCGCTGGTTGCAGAAGTGGATCATGAATTACGTCGATGGCGATCCGGCGCACTCGTCGGAACAAACGAAAGCCCGTCGCCCGCTCGCGGCAGCGGAAGTCAAGGTTGAAGAAGTCGAAGGCAACCCGGGTTACTACTCATCGAAGTTCTTCCTGCGGCCGCATTACCAGCTTGAGGGCCTAACGGTCTCTCTGCGACTGGTTTCGAAGCTGCCTTCGCAGAAGAGCGCCTGACGCGCAGGACGCCAGGATCGTTTGTTGAAGCTAGTGCCGGTCGTCGCTTTGGCGATTGCGCACAACTGGTAGTACCCCGCCCACGTCGGGCGGGGTTGGATCTGGGCGGGCACGCCGTCTCGTGCTCATGACGTACCTGCCCGAAACGGGCGCGAACAGCAGGCAACCCACTAAGGAGAGGCACCATGGCAGTTGATATGTTCATGAAGATCAAAGGCATTGACGGTGAGTCCACCGACAAGTCGCACAAGAAAGAGATTGATGTGCTGGCCTGGAGCTGGGGCATGTCGCAATCAGGCACAACCCACATGGGTGGCGGTGGCGGCTCGGGCAAGGTGAGCGTTCAGGACATCTCTTTTACCAAGTGGGTCGACGCATCCACCCACGCACTGATGCTCTCCTGCTGCAACGGCGAGCACCACGACGAAGCCGTTCTTGTCGTCCGGAAGGCCGGCAAGGATCCGCTTGAGTACATCAAGATCACGATGAACGAAGTGATCATCACCTCCGTCAGCACGGGTGGCAGCGGCGGCGAAGACCGTCTGACTGAGAACGTCACGCTGAATTTCGCCAAGGTCAAGTTTGAGTACCAACCGCAGAACGAAAAAGGCGGTCCGGATGGCGGTCCGAAGATCGTTGGTTGGAACATTGCCGAGAACACGGCATTCGGCTGATCTGCAGCCGGCACCCTGCGGACATCACCGCAGGGTGCCAAGTTTCGTCGAGAGTCTTACTTAACGGCTTGATTGGAGCTCGCACCCCATGTCACACCGCGACATGTTCGTGAAAATCGAAGGCACAAAGCAAGGTGTGATCAAGGGCGAATCGGTTGACCCCAAACATCCGGACGAAATAGACGTCATCAGCTGGGCTTGGGGGATGGACGCTTCGCACGAAGCGCTCGGCCAACGCGGCGGGAGAACCTCTTTACAGGAGCTTGAAATCACCAAGCGTGTGGATTCGGCGACCACAGCGCTGATGGCCGCATTGCGCAGCAACGAGGTGATCAAGAAGCTCACGCTTTCTGTTCGAAAAGCGGGCGGTGTCGACGCCCTGGACTATTTCACGATCACGCTGGAGAAAGCACGGATTACCCACCACCACATAGAGGGCGGACTGGATGCCGATTCCACCGTGCTGGGTGAAGTGTTTCGAGTGGGATTCCAGAAGATTGCCGTTGAGTATCAGCCACAGACCAAGACTGGTGGCTCACGCGGCGCGATGATTTTTGAGACTGACGTTCAACCCGACTGACACGCCTAGCGCGAGATCGAACCTATGAATCCGGTTGCCGCTGCTGAACAAGCCATTCGCGATGCTGATCCTGACCTCGCGCTCAAGTACCTGCAGGACGGCGTCAGGGGCAACCCAGCCGATCCGAAACTTCGCGTTTTCTTGTTCCAGTTACTCTCAGTCCAAGGGCAGTGGGATCGAGCTCTCAATCAGCTCAACGTTGCTGCAGAGCTCGACGCATCCACCCTTGCCATGGCGCAGATGTATCGTGAGGCGCTTCGTTGCGAAGCGTTGCGGAATGATGTGTTTGCGGGTCGTCGCTCCCCGCTCGTGTTTGGGATGCCGGAGCAATGGCTCGCGCTGCTAATTGAGTCTTTGCTCGCGGCCGGCCAAGGCGACGCGGCGCGTGCAACGGCCTTGCGAGAGCAGGCGTTCAACGATGCGACGCCTTCGGCCGGCACGATTGACGGAGAAGCTTTCTCCTGGATTGCCGATGCTGACATGCGCCTTGGCCCGGTATGTGAGGCGGTCATCAACGGCAAGTACTACTTCGTTCCTTATTCGGCACTCGCGAAGATCGATATCGAGCCGCCGGAGGATCTGCGTGATCTCGTGTGGATGCCTGCACACTTCTTGTTCACCAATGGCGGTGAAGCGGTTGGAGTGATTCCGACGCGCTACCCCGGTTCAGAGCAAGACCCAGACCCTTTGATCCGCCTGGCGCGGAAGACCGATTGGGTTGAGGTTTCCAACGGCGTATTCCATGGCCTCGGACAGCGGGTGCTGACGACAAACGTCAGCGAGAAACCGTTGATGAACATACGGGAAATCGCCTTTTCACCAACTGCGGTTGCGTAGGCATGGCCGAATTAACGCCGCTCGATCGGCTGCAACCAGCGTTGCTCGACCGCCTCACCGACGACGAGCCTAGCCAGCAGTCCGAAGCGCGGGAGCGACGCGTCTTGACCAAGAGCCAACTTCGATCCGCGGTGCTGCGCGATCTGGCTTGGCTCATGAACGCAACCCGTCTGTCGGCCACCGAGGATCTCTCGCTCTATCCGGACGTCGAGTCGTCCGTATTGAATTTCGGACTACCTGCATTCTCAGGCGAGACAGCATCAACCCTTGAAGTGGGCGACCTGGAACGCGCAATCCGCGAAGCCATCGTCCGCTTCGAACCGCGAATCCTTCCCGAAACGCTTCAGGTTGAGGCGGTTACGCAGGACAGCGTTCTGAATTGGCACAACATCGTGAGTGTTCGCATCTCTGCACAACTGTGGGCTCAGCCGGTACCGCTCGAATTGCTGCTGCGTACGGAAGTCGATCTCGAAACCGGCCAAGTGGAATTGGCCGACGCTAACGCCTAAGTAGCCCCATGGATCCTCGCCTGCTTCGCTATTACAACGACGAATTGCGGCATCTGCGCGAGATGGGCGCAGAGTTTGCCCAGCAGTTTCCGAAGATCGCCGGCCGGCTTGGCGTTGATGGCATCGAAGTGACTGATCCATACGTCGAGCGCTTGATGGAAGGCTTTGCCTTTCTCACATCGCGAGTCCAGCTCAAGCTGGACGCAGAGTTTCCGAGGTTCACCCAGCGTCTGCTCGAGATGCTGTACCCGCACTACCTGGCACCCACGCCGGCAATGTTGGTGGCGCAGTTGCAACCAGAGTTGGGCGACCCGAATTTGGGAACGGGGGTGATCATCCCTCGCGGCACTGCCTTACAAGGCGTAATCCCACGCAACGAGATCACGCCCTGTGAATTCACCACCGCTCAGGATGTGACGCTGTGGCCGCTCGACGCGGTTGGCGCACGCTATTTCTCATTTGCGCCAGACATACCCCTACCCCGCTTGCCAGCGGGCGCGCGCGTGAAAGGCGGGGTGCGGCTGCAGTTGCGGACCACCGCCGGTTTGAACTTCTCTGACCTGCAGACCAAGCAATTGCGCTTCTTTCTGGCAGGAGCCGATGAGGTCGCATACCGCCTTCACGAATTCATCGGCTCGAGCTGCCTGGGCGCAGTCGTTGCGCCACCGTCGGGCGCGCCGTCTTGGAGTGAATTCCTCGACTCGGATCAGGTTCAACTCGCCGGATTTGATGATGCCGACGCGCTTCTCCCGATATCGACTCGCTCCTTCGGTGGCTATCGTCTGCTGCAGGAATATTTTTCATTCCCGCAGCGCTACTTGTTCTTTGATGTCAGCGGACTCGCGCGGGCCTTCTCTCGCTGCAAGGCTAACGAAGTTGAACTGATCCTGTTGTTCGGGCGGGGCGATGCTGCGCTGGAGGGGGTCGTCGAAGCCGCCAATTTCGCGCTGAACTGCACCCCAGCGATCAATCTCTTCTCCCGTCGCACCGACCGTATCCACCTTGACGACAGCAACCACGAATTTCAGGTCGTGGTGGACCGAACACGGCCGATGGACTTCGAGGTCTATGACCTTGTTGAAGTCACGGGTCACGGAACCGGCCCCGATAGTGAGCAGCGTTTCGAGCCTTTTTATGCAGATATCGGGGCGGCAGAAGCCGCATCGCACGGCTTTTATACGCTGCGCCGGGAGCCCCGTCTCTACTCCGAGAAGCAAAAGCGTGTTGGGGCAAGGTCGAGTTATATCGGCAGTGAGGTCTTTATCTCGCTGGTCGACCCGAACGAAGCACCCTATCGCGCGGATCTGCGGCAGCTATCGCTGAAAGCGTTGTGCACGAACCGTGATTTGCCGATCCTGATGCCGTTCGGGCTGACCCGGAGCGACTTCACGCTGGACATCTCGGCACCCGTAACCGCGATCCGGGTCGTCAAGGGCCCCTCAAAACCCTACGCCGCTATCGCCGATGGGGTGACGGCCTGGAAGCTGATTAGCCACCTCTCGCTCAACTACCTTTCGCTGCTTGATACGGACAAACAGTCCGGTGCCGCGGCTCTGCGCGAATTGCTCGAACTCTATGCCTCCACCAATGATGCCGGCATGCGACGCCAAATCGAAGGCGTTCGAGGGATCGAAAGCGTGCCCGTCGTAACCCGCTTGCCAATGCCGGGCCCGCTTTGCTTCGGCCGAGGCGTTCAGATTGCTGTGACCGTCGATGAAATGGCCTTTGAGGGGGGCAGTGCGTTCTTGCTTGGCGCCGTGCTCGAGCGGTTCTTCTCCCGCCACGTCAGCCTGAACAGCTTCACCGAGACCGTGCTGCACTCGATGTCGCGCGGACAACTGATGCACTGGAGCGCGCGATGCGGCTTGCGACCGACGCTGTAAGGCAAGCGAGCCGCGATGCGCTGCTTGGGGCGATCGCGCAGGCTCCCTGGAAACACGACTTCTTCCAGACCCTAAGGCGCTTGGAATGTCTGTATCCAGAGCGTCCTCGCTGGGGGGCTGCGCTAAAGCCCGCGGAAGAGCCAATTCGGCTCGGGCAGGAACCCGCCATGTCCTTCGCGCCAGCAAGCCTCTCAGCGCTGGTTCGCCCGAGCAATGCGCCTACACCACGACTCGAAGTGCGCTTCTTCGGGTTGTTCGGTCCAAACGGCCCGCTGCCGCTACACCTGACTGAGTACGCTCGCGGGCGTCTGATGAATGCCGGCGATCCAACTTTCGCCCGCTTCGCCGACATCTTCCACCACCGCTTGCTCACGCTCTTCTACCGTGCGTGGGCACAGGCGCAGCCAACGGTAAGCCTTGACCGCCCCGACGAAGATCGTTTCGGTTATCAGGTGGGCGCCCTTTTTGGCGTCGGCTTGCCATCGCTGCGTAACCGCGATGCGATGCCCGATTTTGCCAAGCTGCACCATGCGGGGCTGTTAAGCCGCCAGGTCAGGAATGCAGAAGGTCTCGCGAAGCTGGTATCTGGCACCTTCCGAATTCACGCCGAGGTCGAACAGTTTGTCGGTCACTGGATGACGATGGAAACGCGCGACCGCACGCGTCTAGGTGGAAATACCGCCCGCCTCGGGCGCAATGCGCTGGCGGGGCAACGAATCTGGGATCGCCAGCATAAATTCCGCCTGCATCTCGGTCCGCTATCGTTTGCGGAATACTCGGCGCTGCTCCCCGACACAGTCGGGATCTCGAAGCTTGCAGCCTGTGTGCGGAACTACACCGGTCACGAGTATGACTGGGATGCGCGGCTCACTCTGAAGCGCGGCGAGATTCCCAAGCTGGCGTTAGGTCGTCTAGGTCGCCTCGGCTTGAGTGGTTGGCTCGGATGCCAGCATCGAACAAAGGATGCGACCGATCTCGTTTTGGACGTCGAACGCCTCGTAAGGCGAAAGCGCAGCGCACCAGACGCATCCAAAGTCTGACTCCACAACCCTACACCCCACAGCGAGACAGCAATGAGTGAAATCAGTCGAGTTGCACTCTTCGGAAAACTGAACAGCCTAGGCTACAAGGCCATCGAGGGCGCCACGGTTTTCTGCAAACTCCGCGGCAATCCTTATGTGGAGCTTGTCCATTGGATTGCGCAGATCTTGCAGAACCCCGACTCGGACGTGCATCACATCGTGCGTCACTTTGAGTTGGATAGCGGCAAACTTGCTGGCGATATCACTGCGGCGCTGGACCGCTTGCCGAGGGGCTCCACAGCGATTTCCGACCTGTCGGAGCATGTGGAAAACGCTGTCGAGCGTGGCTGGGTCTATGGCTCGTTGCTGTTCAAGGACAATCAGGTACGAACAGGCCACCTGATTCTTGGCGCAATCAAAACGCCAAGCCTGCGCAACGCACTCTCCAGCATCTCCAAGCAGTTCGATCGCATCAAGCCAGACACCTTGAGCGACGACTTCGCGCGCATCGTTGCCGGTTCGCCAGAAGACGGCGGAGTCCCGAGCGATGGCAGCGGCGCGCCTGGCGAAGCCAGCGGTGCCATCGCGCCGGCTGCGCTCGGCAAGCAGGAGGCGCTCAAGAAATTCACTGTTGACCTGACCGAGCAGGCTCGCGGCGGCAAGATGGATCCAATCGTTGGCCGTGACGACGAAATCCGCCAGGTTGTCGACATCCTGATGCGCCGGCGTCAGAACAATCCGATTCTGGTGGGCGAAGCCGGCGTCGGAAAGACCGCCGTTGTGGAGGGGTTTGCGCAGCGCATTGCCCGTGGCGACGTACCGCCCAGCCTGAAGGATGTGGAGCTTCGTTCCCTTGACGTTGGCCTGCTGCAAGCCGGGGCCAGCATGAAAGGCGAGTTCGAACAGCGTCTGCGTTCCGTCATCGAAGAAGTCCAATCCAGTCCCAAGCCGATCATCCTTTTCATCGACGAGACGCACACCTTGGTAGGCGCCGGCGGCGCGGCCGGGACCGGTGACGCCGCCAACCTGCTGAAGCCCGCATTGGCGCGTGGCACTCTGCGGACGATTGGCGCAACGACGTTTGCCGAATACAAGAAGCACATCGAGAAGGACCCGGCGCTTACACGACGCTTCCAGACGGTGCAGGTCGACGAACCGGACGAGCCCAAAGCGATACTGATGATGCGCGGCGTCGCTTCAACAATGGAGCAACACCACAAGGTTCAGATTCTCGACGAAGCCCTCGAGGCTGCCGTCAAACTCTCGCATCGCTACATTCCAGCAAGGCAGTTGCCGGACAAGTCGGTAAGCCTCCTCGACACCGCATGTGCGCGCGTTGCAGTAAGCCTGCACGCCGTACCCGCGGAGGTTGACGACAGCCGCAAGCGCATCGAGGGTCTGGAAACAGAGCTGGCGATCATTGGGCGCGAAAAGGCCATCGGCATCGATATCGGCAAGCGTGAGGTCGAAGCAAACGAGCTGCTTGCCCACGAGCGAGAGCGGCTGGCCTCGCTAGAGACGCGCTGGAATGGCGAGCGCGAACTCGTTACGCAGTTGCTCGATCTGCGTGCCAAACTGCGCGCCGGCATCAAGCCGGTGGAAGGTACCGGCAGCAAGCTCGAAGCCGCCGCGGAGGCGGTTGCTGAAGAGAGCACAACCCCACCGACAAGTGACGATGCTGCCGCTGAGGCGGAACGCTTGGCGCACCTCGAAACCCTCAAATCTGTGCAGCGGCAGCTCGCAGAATTGCAGGGTGAAAACCCGCTCATCCTGCCCACCGTTGACTACCAAGCCGTCGCGAGTGTTGTGGGCGACTGGACCGGTATCCCAGTTGGGCGGATGGCACGCAACGAAGTCGAGACAATTCTCAATCTTGCCAAGACGCTTGGCGAACGAGTCATTGGTCAAGACCACGCGATGGAGATGATCGCAAAGCGCATCCAGACTTCGCGTGCCGGTTTGGACAACCCGCAAAAGCCCATCGGCGTCTTCATGCTTGCTGGCACGTCTGGTGTCGGCAAGACGGAAACTGCACTGGCGCTGGCCGAGGCGCTCTACGGTGGTGAGCAGAACCTCATCATCATCAACATGAGCGAATACCAGGAGGCGCACACCGTCTCCACGCTCAAAGGCGCCCCGCCCGGATACGTCGGCTACGGGGAAGGCGGCGTGCTGACCGAAGCGGTGCGCCGCAAGCCCTACTCCGTCGTGCTGCTCGATGAAGTGGAGAAGGCCCACCCGGATGTCCACGAGATCTTCTTCCAGGTATTCGACAAGGGCTTCATGGAAGATGGCGAAGGCCGCTTCATCGACTTCAAGAACACGCTGATCCTGCTGACCACCAATGCCGGCACCGAAATGATCGCCGGGATGTGCCGCGACCCGGAGTTGCTGCCGGATCCGGAAGGCCTCGCCAAGGCACTGCGTGAGCCACTTCTGAAGATCTTCCCGCCCGCCCTACTCGGCCGCTTGGTGACGATTCCCTACTACCCGCTTTCGGACGAGATGCTGGGCAAGATCGTCAAGCTGCAACTCAACCGCATCAAGAAGCGCGTTGAAGCTCGCTACAAGATTCCGTTCGAATACGCCGACGACGTTGTCAAGCTGGTGGTCTCGCGCTGCACTGAGAGCGAGTCCGGTGGGCGGATGATCGACGCGATTCTGACTAACACCATGCTGCCGGATATCTCGCGCGAATTCCTTACCCGAATGATGGAAGGCACACCGATCCAACGGGTACGCGTCGGAACGGAGAGTGGAGACTTCAAATACGAGTTCTGAGCCCTCAACTCGCTTTCTCGTTCGTCGAGCGATCCCGTGGTCCGACGGGCCGCTCCGTGTCCAGACCGAAACTTAAATGAGGATGCCGCCATGCCCTTCAAATTTGATGGTTTTTCGATCCCTCAACAGCAACAACTGATCGCGGCGACAATGGTTCTCAAGGCCGCATCGGCGGCGGCGAAGGACGCCCTGCTTTCGGGTGACCTTACGGCCTTCAGCAAGTGGTTTGATAGCACCGGAAAAAACGCTCACCTGATGAAGGTAGCAAGCATCGTCAAGGAAATCGACGAAGCAATCCAGAAGCGTCCAATCACCTTTGCAGACGCTACGGGGAACGCGATCGACAAGCAGGAAGGTGGGCTCTGCGGCTACGTCTGGAAGATCCGTAACGACGGCCCGGGGGACCAGTTCAGCCGAACCATCCATGCCGGTAGCGGTATGCGCGTACTCATGGTCCCCAAAACGCATAACGGGAACATCAACGATCTCGCGGAGACCATGTATCACGAACTCTCACACAAGGTTGGCGGTACGACCGATCTCAGCTACAAGGTCGATGTCTGCTTGAGTTATGCGGCAAACGACCCGCAGAAGGCGGCCCTGAATGCGGAGAACTACAACCGTTTTCTGGGTGAGTTCATACGCTAAGGCCGGAAAGGTGGCTTAGAACGCGTTTGCCACCACCACAGTGTCCTCGCACGAGAGGCCAGCAACGCTAGGCGGAGATGGCGAGTTTTGAGGAGCATCTCCGCCGCCAGTCGCGATGGTCTGGCCCAGACGTGCGACTGGCTGAGCTTGCGTCTGGAGAACAACCATAGCGTTGCGCACTCCAATCGACCGAATCTGAATTTCTGATCTGTAAGCCGACCCGGGGGAATCTCAGCCTTGAATACGAGTGAACGTCTGGCTCCTCCTCCATCCAGTGCTGAGGCGGAGGTGGCTACTGAGCTGAACCTTGGAGAAGCCATTGCATACGCGGTAGCGCTGCATCGTCAGCGTCGGCTTGATCCGGCAGAGGCGCTGTATCGCCGAATACTGGAGGTTGCTCCTGAACACCCCGATGTGCTGCATTTTCTTGGCGTTCTTACTAATCAGAAAGGGCGCCCTGACGAGGCGATAGCGCTTATTGAGCAAGCCATCGCGATGGTCCCGGACTTCCCAGACTTTCACAACAACCTCGGCAATATCCTCGCCCTTGCCGGTCGACTCGACGAGGCCGAACGACACTATCGACGTGTACTCGAACTGCGACTGGAGAGCCCGGACACGCTATCCAACCTCGCAACGCTTTGCCGGGCGCAGGATCGCTTCGGGGAAGCCGAAGCCTTGCTGAACACTGCGCTCAGCATCGCGCCAGATCACCTCAAGTCGCTCAATAATTTCGGACTTCTTTGCGATCAGCTTGAACGCCACGACGACGCGATCGGCTACTACTCGCGGGCCATTTCTTTGATGCCGCAGCACGCGGACGGCCACCATCTTCTCGGAGCACTCTATTTCACCCAGGGGCGCCTACAGGAGGCGGCAGATGTCTACCGCCACTGGATGGAGGTCATGCCCGACCACCCTACCCCACGCCATATGTACGCCGCCTGCAGCGGTATCGACGTGCCCGTACGTGCAGCGGACGACTATGTGGAGCGCACCTTTGACCTTTTCGCAGAGAGCTTCGAGCAGCAACTCCAACAGAAGCTCTCATATCGCGCGCCGGAGCTTGTTGCGGAGGCAAGCGCCAGAGTGTTACCCGCACCGTGTCACGCGTTGGATGTGCTGGATGCGGGTTGCGGAACCGGCCTCTGCGGTCCGCTGTTCAAGCCATGGGCGCGGCGCATGGTTGGGGTGGATCTATCATCGGGAATGCTTCAGAAAGCCACTGGCAAGGCCTGCTATGACGAGCTGATCAAAGCCGAACTGACTTCATGGATCGCGGCCCATCCGGTGCAGTTCGATTTGATCGTATCCGCCGATACGCTGTGCTACTTTGGATCGCTTGCCGAACCCATTCAGGCGGCTGCGCGAGCATTGCGCGGTGGAGGCGTACTCACATTCAGCGTCGAGGCAACCGACGAGTCCATTGCGGACGAAGGGCATAAAATCAATCCGCACGGGCGCTACAGCCACACGGTTGGCCATATCGAAGCATGCTTGCGCGCGTCCGGTTTCGAGCGATGTTCCGTCGATTCTGCGATCCTGCGGACGGAGAACGGCAAACCGGTCGAAGGCCTAGTGGTGGTCGCCCGCAAGCCACAGAATTGAGTCGAACATTGGCCAAACTTCTTGAGGCTCAACCCGCAATAGAACCGATGTGCGCTGAGCACGCCGGGAGGAATCAATGCAGCTAGACAGCTTCGTGGAGATCACCTCACCACTGAGGGGGGATCTGCTCTTCCGGTCGATGCAAGGCCACGAAGAGCTCAGTCGGCTTTTCCAGTATCAGGTTGTCGTGCTCTCACAGAAAGAGCAGATTGAACTCAACGATCTGATCGGGAAAACCGTCACCATCAAGGTCCAGGTCGCCGAGCGCAAACTCCGGGAGTTCAGCGGGTTTGTCACTGCAATGGCACAAACCGGCATTGAAGGCCGTTTTCACCGCTATCAGCTCACGGTACGCCCGTGGGCCTGGCTCTTGTCACGCACGGCTGACTGCAGAATTTTTCAACAGAAGAGCATTCCAGACATCATCAAAGCGGTATTTGCCGACCACGCCGTAGCAGATGTCGAGTATTCGCTCTCCGATTCGTATCCGACACGCGAATACTGCGTGCAATATCGCGAGACGGACCTCGGGTTCGTATGCCGGCTGATGGAACAGGAAGGGATCTACTTCTACTTCAAGCATGCAAACGGCCGGCACACGATGGTGGTGACGGACTCGTACGCCGGACACCGCGCACAACCTGGCTTCGAGACGGTCGATTTCGTCCCGCATTCCGATCGCGGTGTCGAGGCGCGCCCCGGCTTGCGCGGCTGGCGTCTGCAACGCGAGATCCAGCCGTCAAAATACGCCGTTACCGACTTCGACTTCACAAAACCGGGGGCCAATCTCCTGGCGAGCAAGGCCGGTTCGATTCCGGGCAAACACGCGCAGGCGGATCACGAGGTTTTTGACTATCCGGGCGAATATGTCGCGCGCTCCGAGGGTGAGCGACTGGCGCGCGTGCGCATCGAAGAACTACGTCACCAATACGAAGTCTGCAGCGGCAACGGCAATGTTCGCGGGCTCACCACGGGCGCGCTGTTCAAACTCGCGGAATATCCGCGCGAGGATCAGAACCGTGAGTACCTGATCATTGGCGCGAGCTACGCGATCGAACATGCGGGCCATGAGTCGACGGACGACGAGGGTGATCGTTTCGAAGTATCGATCACAACGATTCCGAGTCGCCAGCCTTACCACCCGCCGCGTACGACGCCGAAACCGTTTGTACAAGGCCCGCAAACCGCGATTGTGGTCGGCCCCTCAGGCGACGAAATCTATACCGACCAATACGGCCGCGTAAAAGTGAAGTTCCACTGGGATCGCTATGCAACCGGCGACGAAAACAGCTCATGCTGGATTCGCGTATCACACCCGTGGGCCGGCAAGAACTGGGGCATGGTGGCAATTCCGCGCATTGGTCAGGAAGTTATTGTCGAGTTCCTGGAAGGCGACCCGGATCGCCCGATCATCACCGGCCGCGTCTACAACGCCGAGCAAATGCCGCCGTACGAGCTACCGGCGAACATGACGCAAACCGGTATCAAAACCCGCTCAACCAAGCAGGGCGGGCCGGCCAACTTCAACGAGATCCGATTCGAGGACAAGAAAGGCGAGGAACAGGTCTACATCCACGCCGAGAAGAATCAGGACATCGTTGTCGAGAACGACGAGACCCATCAGGTTGGACACGATCGCACGAAAACGATCGGCAACGACGAGACCACACACGTCAAGCACGACCGAACCGAGACTGTCGATAACAACGAGACAATCACGATCGGGGTCAATCGTACGGAATCGGTTGGCAAGAACGAGTCCGTCACCATCGGCGCCGAGCGCACCCTCGATGTCGGCGCCAACGCAAGCACCACGATCGCCAAGAACAGAAGTATCTCAGTCGGCGCTGACGAGTCACACGACGTGGGTGCGAATCGCCAACGCAACGTCGGGAAGAATGAAACGATCAACATTGGCGCTGATCTGAGCGAAACGGTAAGCAAGAACGTCACCGTTAGCATCGGCGAAAACCAGTCCGTATCGGTCGGCAAGGACGCGCAGGCTCAGGTTGGCAAGAAGTACTACCTTGAGGCGGGCGATGAAATCACCCTCAAGACAGGTGACGCGAGCATCACGCTGAAGAAGGACGGCACGATCACGATCAAGGGCAAGGACATCACGATTCAGGGCAGCGGCAAGATCGGCGTCAAAGCATCGGGCGACCTGGTGATGAAAGGCTCCAAGATTGCGAACAACTAGCAGGACGCGAATGCTGTCTGGTGTTCCGGGCCTCCACGGTATGGAAGTCCGTTTGAGCGACACCCGAGTCCCAATGGCCTTGAGTGGTCGATGCGTTTCTTCAAACCGCCAGCAACCGACGGAACACGATGCTTCAAGTCGATAACCGTACCCCCTTTGCCGCGCTGCTTTCGGTCTTCCCGGCTCCATCCGGGGTAGAGACCGCATACGGTGCGGTCAAGATCACGTACGACCTCTCGACAGGCCGGCCGGTGCCCTCGCCCCGCCAAGCCGGGTTCCTTGCGGCCGACGTCTATTGGGCCGACCCCGCGGAGAGCTCGCTGCGTGCGGCGGGCGACGTTACGCTGCTTAAACCATCGACGGATGTCATGTTGATCGGCCGAGCCGTCTCGATCACCGGGCCCGTACCAGCGATGGATGTGCGTATGCAGGTGGGGTCGGTGCAGCAAGCGCTGCGCGTAACCGGCGACCGTGTCTGGCTCCGCGACGGAAAGGCTTGGCGTGTTAGCGAGCCTCTATCGTTTGATCGCATGCCCTTGCGTTGGGAGTTTGCTTTCGGCGGCAGTTCGCCCGCCGATCCAAATCATCCGTTGGAAAATGAGCCCCGCAATCCGGTGGGCCGTGGGTTCGTCGCCTCATGGGAAACCGAACTTGAAGGGCGTCCGCTTCCGAATATCGAAGACCCGGGCAACCTGATGACGACGCCGTACGACCGCCCGACGCCGGTAGGCTTCGCCCCGCTCGCTCCGGCTTGGCTAGGGCGTCGCCAGTACGCTGGCACTTACGATGCGGCTTGGCAAAAAGGCCGCGCCCCACATCTCCCGCTGGATTTCGATCCACGCTTCCTTCACGCGGCGCCCTCTACGCTCGTACCCGCGAGGCGCTTCGTTGGCGGCGAGCCAGTGGCCTTGCATGGTGTAGCCGCCAGCACGCTAGCGTTCGATCTTCCGACTCCTGACGTTGAACTTGCGTTTGACTTTGCCGGCGCAGAAATCGCTGCGGAGGCGCATCTCGACACGATCTTGTTTGAGCCCGATCTCGCTCGCATGCAAATGGTGTGGCGCGCCCCGCTGGTGGTGGACAAACGTCTGCTGAAGCTCAAACGCTTCCAGGTAAGCAACCCGCGAGGTGCGAGGCGATGAAATGTGCAATCCTGGCTGCTGGCTGCATTACCCCGGGCGGATTGACGCTTGCCGAAACCGCAGCGAGCACCCGTGCTCGCGTAGCCCGCTTGAAAGCAATTGACTGGCTCGACCGTCGATTCGATGCATTCGTGGTTGGGCGCGTCCCCGACGATGGCCTACCGGAACTCAATGCTGCCCTCGCGGCGCAAATGCGTCCGAGCCGGGAGTCGCGGATGCTCCAGTTGGCGCACGCGGCGTTGGCTGATGTCGTCCGCGATTTGCCGCCGCAAATTGAGGCACCCCCTCTACTGCTCGCGTTGCCGGAACATCACACCACCATAGCCATTGAGCCCGCACGCTTTCTGCAACGGCTGGCCCTTCAGGCCGGCCCCTGCTTTGACCTTGGCAACAGTATTGCCGCACCACGCGGACGTGCCGCAGGGGTAATGGCAATTAAGCAAGCCCTGCAGCGCATCGAGAGCGGTCAGTCGAAATTCGTCCTGGTCGGTGGCGTCGATAGTCTTGTCGATCTCCACTTGCTGGGAACGTTCGATCGCGAGGATCGCGTTCGCGGCGAGACCGTCAGCGACGGCTTCTCGCCTTCGGAGGGTGCCGCTTTTGTTCTGCTTGGTGATGCAGACACCACTCGAGCCTACGGCATTCCGGCCCTGGCCAACGTGAGTGCCGCAGCGATTGGTCAGGAGCCGGGCCACCTGTATTCAGACGAACCGTATCTCGGCGAGGGGCTTGCTAGCGCTGTAAGCAGTGCGATCGACGCGGCAGAGCTCCCGACGCAAATCGCGAGCGTTTTCTGCACCTTCAACGGCGAGCGCTACTGGGCCCGAGAGTTCGGTGTAGCACGCATCCGGAACGCCGCAGCCTTTGCGGACGATGCCGCTATGGAGCACCCCGCCGAGTGCTTTGGCGACCTTGGGGCGGCCCACGGTGTCGCACTTGCGGCACTTGCCGCACATGGCATCGCGCGGGGCTACCGACGCGCACCAGCGCTGGTCTATGCTTCATCCGACCACGCCGATCGCGCCGCAGCCATCCTGGATCGCGCCGCATAATCAGCCGGAGTAACCGTCGATGCCGTGTACCGTTCACAACATCCAGGGGTTCGCCCACAAAGGCAGCGGAGGGATGAGCATGGTATTTCCCGACGTCTGCAAGACGCCTGCCCCACCTGCGCCGCCAATTCCGATTCCGTATCCAAACATCGGCAAGTCCGCCGATACCACCTCGGGCACCTCGACGGTCAAGGCCGACGGCAACATGGTGATGGTCAAGGGCGCAAAGTACATGATGAGCGCCGGTGACGAACCGGGCACGGTCGGTGGCGTCATGAGCGGCACCTTCAAGCAGGAGTGCGAATTCCTGATGTACTCCTTCAATGTGATGCTGGACGGCAAGAACGTGTGCCGCATGGGTGACCCGCTCTGGCACAACAAGAAGAACATCTGCGGGTGATGGTATGACGCAGGTTGGCATGCGGACACCAGCCGATCGTGGCAATGGCGAATCGCCGCAGCCTTCCCGCGCGGCAAAGCATCGGAAAGCGCAATACGTCCACACTCTACCGAGCAGAGGCTGACAAGCCATGACAAAACAGAACAGCAGCGTCGTCGCACTTCCGGTCAATGGCCCTCGCCCGGCACCCGGTACCCGCCGTTGCAGCCTCACGCAGATCTCGGAAGACGGCACGCTTTGGGTGCGCGATGAAGCTTGGGCGGAGCGCCCTTGCGACTGGCTGGATACCCACGCATTGCGAGTCGACGCACTCAACGTGGGTGACACCGTGCTGGTCCAGTTCTTTGATGGTGACGCGCGTGGCGTCGTGCTAGGCCGCGTTGGTCCGTACCGCGCACCTTCGCCGGCCGCCCGATTCACGCTTGAAGCGACCGAGGTGCTCACGCTCAAATGTGGCGATGCGACACTCGATCTGCGTGCCGACGGCAAGGCGGTGTTGAAGGGCGACGATGTATTGATACGCGCGCGTGGCCTGCAGCGCATCAAAGCCGGCAGTGTCTCGATCAACTGAAACCATGCGCACGACGCCGCTGATTCGTCGTAGGGAGTTCATTCCGGAGCTCGCCCAAACCCACGCGGAAGAGCTTGCCTATCTATGGCATCGCCGTCGTTCTGCGATTCGGTCATCCACACTTACGATCAGAGACTTCGGTGACTTGAACGAACGCATCGAAGCCCACCTCGAAGGGCTTCTGCTTTGTGCTGCTTCACTACCGGAAGTTGTCGGCGAACGGCTGGGTCTCGACGACCGCGATGAGGTGTTTGCGGGGGCATGGCCCCTGCTACGCAGCGGAAGCGCCGAGGCCGCGAAGACTGTTCTATCGGCCTTTGCCCTCGCCCAAGGCGCGCGACTGTATGGGTTGCGTGATGCGCTGGGTATGGCTTCCCCGCTGCACACCGAAGCCACCCTGCGTGCCGCGTTATCACACGGCAGCCCTGCGCACGCCGCCGCCGCCGCCCTCGCGCTTGCGATGCAGCGCCGACTTGATCCGGCCGACTCGCGCCTCGCTCGTCTGCTAGACGACCCTACCCCGGCGATCGCAGTGCAAGCCTGGCAAGCGTTGCTTCAAGTCGACACGGCGGCGAATCCCATCCCGCGGCCCTACGCTGCGGCAATCGGCCACGAGAACCCGGAACTCCGTGCGGCCGCGCTGGAGGCTGGCATATGGCGTGGCGAACCCTGGGCGCCGACGGTCATACGCAAGCTTGCGGAAGCCGGTAACGCACTCGGCCTTGAATGGTTCATGGCAGTGGGTGATGCGACCGGCGCGGAGGGCCTGCTGAAAGCTCTCGCGCCCCAAGCGAACGCGGGGCACTGCAAACTCGCCTCGCGTAGCGGACATCCAGCCGCAATCCAGAATCTGCTCGAATGGATGTCGAGCGAAGACCCTTCAGCCGCTGCGGATGCGGGCGCAGGTTGGTTTCGCGTCACTGGCTTTGACGTCGAAGGCGAGCGGGCAAGCGTGCCGGTCGGACCGGAGGCGGACGAAATCGATCGCGAATTCGCTCCGGAGGTCCGTCTGCCGGATCTGGCGCGGGCACGGCAGCAATGGGCAGCAAACGGTGCCCGTTGGCTTGCCGGCGCACGTTGGTGCCGTGGCCATGACATTGGCGTCAGCCTATCCTCGGCCGCACAGCGGACAATCGACCTGGAGGCCAGATGGGACTTTGGCGCCCGCGCAGCGCTCGCGGGAGCGCGTGTATTTCCGCCGCCGCCAGCCATTTAGCGACAAGATCACTTTATTCAGCGAGCAAGACTTCAAGCTATGCGTCTCACGGTACTGACCTTCAAAGGTTCGCCACCTCCAAGCCCGGTTCAGGTTGAGTTTGGCCCGCAGGGAGGATCGATCGGGCGGGAGCCGGGAAACCATCTGGTGTTGCCCGACCCGGAACGACACATCTCACGCCTCCACGCGCAAGTGCTCTGCGAAGGCGGCGTCTTCTTGATCGAGGATCATGGCGGCAACCCCACCCTGATCAACGGTCGGCCCGTCGGGCGCGGAAATCGACAGCCAGTCAATGATGGCGACACGCTCGCGATTGGTGGCTATGAGTTGCGTGCCGAGGCGACCCGGGCGCCGGCACAGTTTGTCACACCGGTCAACACCCCTACCATCGCAAGCGACCCCTTGGGGCTCTTTGGTGGGGGGCCAAGTTCGGATCCGTTCGCTACACCGTCGCCAACCCCAGTGGTCGCCAACCCGCCGTCGCAGGCCGCGCGTCAATCTGCGCCGATCGACGACCCGTTCGCGGTCTTCATGGCGGCTGCGCCCGCGCCAACGCCGGCGCCGGCCGTTCAAGCCCCGACGGCGGACCCGTTTGCGCCTCCGCCTCCCCCGCCGAAACCGGCACCACCGCTGGGGATGGATCTCAACCTTGCGCCTGCAGCCAGCGTGGACGATCTATTCGGACTTGGCCCGGCGAACTCAGCATCCGATCCATTCGCGGGCACGGCACTTTCAGCGCATAGTGCACCGCCTGCCGCCAGCAGCAACGCGGCCGATCCCTTGGCGCTATTTGGCGCTGCACCCGCAGCCGGCCCCACCCCGGCACCGCTTCGCGACGACGCACCGATGCTGGCCGAGAATTTCACGCCGCCGAAACCAATCATCCCCACAGCAGCCCCTATTCCAGCAGCGCAAGCGCAAGCAGCCGCACCAGCCTCGCCCACAGGCGACGCCACGCCACCGGCGGGCATCGTTGTGTCCTGGACCGAGTCACCGCTCCAGGCGTCTACGCCGACGCCGCCAGACACCCATGAACGGGTCGTTCCCGGCCCGGCCGCTGCGCCGGGGGTGTCGGTACGCATAGAACCGGCGATAGTCGCGCCTATGGCCCCACCGGCACCAGCGCCAGCTGCACCGATATCGCAACCGGCGACGGCAGCGAAAACGCCTGCGCCTGGCGCGGCGCCGGACGAGCTGCTTGCTGCATTCCAGCGGGGTCTTGGTTTCCCGCTGCAGTTGCCGGAGGGCATGACACCGGACCGCATGGAACAGATCGGGCGGGT
Source organism: Niveibacterium sp. COAC-50 (assembly GCF_013184235.1). NCBI lineage: Bacteria > Pseudomonadati > Pseudomonadota > Betaproteobacteria > Rhodocyclales > Rhodocyclaceae > Niveibacterium > Niveibacterium sp. COAC-50. The sequence continues at coordinate 1,405,333 of NZ_JABCJM010000001.1, read as the reverse complement.
GCTGCGCGAGTCCGTATCGGGCACGATGGCCTTGCTGACAGCGCGCGCGCTCACCAAACGAGAGATCCGTGCGGAAGTGACGATGATCGTCAGCAAGGAGAACAACCCCCTCAAATTTGCGCCGGATGTCGAGTTCGCGCTCGTCCAGCTCCTGGCACCGCAGGGGCGTGGTTTCATGGAGCCCGTGAAGGCCATGCGCGACGCCTATGACGACCTGCGCTCACATCAGTTCGGTTTCATGGCGGGCATGCGCGCAGCGCTAACCGGCGTGCTCGAACGCTTCAAACCCGAACAGCTTGAGGGGCGGATCAGCGACCGCGGCTTCCTTGACAACGTCCTGCCTGGATCAAGGAAGGCGCGCCTTTGGGATCTCTACGAACAGCACTACGCCGACATCTCCCGCGAAGCGGAGGATGATTTCCAGAATCTCTTCGGGCGCGCGTTCCTGCGCGCGTATGAAGAGCAGATCGATCGACTCGCGTCCGAACCCGGTCGCGATTGACGCAACGGCGGAGCTATTGATGCTCAAGCTCGAGACAGCGTACCTGACCGACCCCGGAGGCCGTTCGCGCAATGAGGACGCGTGCGGTTATTGGAGCTCCGAGACACGAGGTTGCTGGGTCGTTTCCGACGGAGCAGGCGGCCACGGCAGCGGCGATATGGCCTCGCGCCTGGTGGTGAGCCGCATTCTGGAAGCCTTCTCGGCGGACCCGGCGATCAGTTCCGATCGCGCCGTTGAACTGTTGCGCGGCGCAAACGATGCGGTCATTCACGCCAAGAGAAGTGGTGCGACGCAGGACGACATGCACGCCACGGCCGCGATGCTGTTGATCGATCGCGAGCGGGACGAGGCCATCTGGGGGCATGCAGGCGACACCCGCATTTACTTGTTCCGCGACGGCAGGGTCGCCTACTGCACACGCGACCACAGCCTGGTTCAAAACCTCATCGACGCCGGCTATGGCACCACTGAGATGATTCGCAGCCATCCGCAGCGAAGCCTGCTGACTTCGGCGATCGGCTCGGCCGAGGCAATTGAACTGTCGGTAGCAGGCACGCCGCTCAAGATTCAGTCGGGCGACACATTCCTCATGTGCACTGACGGATGGTGGGAGTATGTTGAAGAAACAGACATGCTCCGTCTGCTTGAACTGGCGAGCACCCCCGCCCACTGGCTAAGCTTGATGAGTGAGGCGCTGCGCGCCAAAGTAAGTAGCGGCAACGATAACTTCACCGCTGTATGCGTCGTTGTCGGTTCGGGGGAGCCGACAACAACGATCATCATGCCGGACAGCACGCCGGCCGAGTGACACGCCTTTCCCGGAGCGAAAACATGACAACACGAATCCGAATCCTGAGTGCTGCAATAGTCCCGATCTTCCTTGGCAGTTGCGCGAGCATGGACGAAAAGACCCAAGGCGCGATGATCGGCGCGGCAATCGGCTGTGCGGCTGGCGCCGTTCTTGCACAGGTCACCTCGAACGACCCGGGCACGGCATGCGCAGCCGGTGCAGTGGTTGGCGGCTTGATTGGCTACCAGCGCGCGCGGAGCAACGAGATCGAGGAAGCGCAAAAAGCCGCGCAGGCGACAACAACGGTTGAAGGTGCGAAGGCTGCGCCGGTGCAAACCGATGTCGTGCAGGTCACCGATAAGGAGACCGGGAAAACGGAATCCGTAAAGGCGTTCAAGTCGGTTTCAGTCGATATCCCGCTCAGTCAGGTCAATACGGCAGACGGCCGGGAAGCGATGCGCAAGTTGAACGACTACGCCCGTAAAGTCGCAACCGATCGGGGCGAGACGGTCGAGATGACGATCGCGATGCCGCCGGACAAAGCGGGCCGCAGCAAGGTTGCCGCACAGCAGACGCGCGAAGCGGCTGGCAAGGGCGCGGTGGTGCGCAGTGTGGTAACCGATCCGCGCACACCGAGCAACGTGCAACGCGTCACCATCGAGGTTAAGAATCCGGCGCGGATTGAAGTGTAAACGCCCGCATCCTGCGCCATCGCAGAAGACCGTTTAAGCTCCTCATCAACAGCGGCGCCTGCGCGTAATCACCGCAGGCGTCATCCAACTGGCAGGCAGCAAGCCTGCCCACACTTTACTTCTTGCCGCCAAGAAGCTGATCGAGATCCTTGTTCAGCTTCTTCATGTACTCCGCTTCCGATTCTGCGCCTGGCTGTTGAGCTTGTGACTTTGGCTTGGACGCCTGCGGCGCCGGTTTCTCGGTACGCGGCGCAGGCTCTGCGGGTTTCCGAGCCTGTGGCTCGGGCGCCACATCCGTTTCGCTCACGGTGAAGGTCGCCACGCCATAGTTCGGTGCGCACGCCGATGTTCCGTCCGTGCAATGCAGGGTGCCCGCCAATGCAGCTGCGCCGCCTCGCTGCAACGCAGCTTCCACCGCGCTAATTGGGGCAACCCCAATGCCATCGCGCGTTTCAAGCGACAGCTGGTCGAACTCACGCGGCGATTCGGAAACGATGCCGATGACCTCCCAGTCCCCCTTTGGCTGATCTGCGTCGAAGGTCCAGTTTTCACGCGGAAAACGCATCGGTTTGCCGGCAGCAATCCGGTTGTCCGGGTCGAGTGCATTCGGGTAGATCCGGGAGAGAGTGCCGGCGCCCTTGTCGTGCAACAGCACATACACATAGCCGCCCCGATTCGAGCGCAAGCTGAATGTGAGGGCGTCCTTGCCGATCACGACTGGGCTCTTGACCTTGTCGATCATCACACCAATGTCCGCACTCGCGCCCGCCTGAAGGGCCTGCTCAGCGGCGGACAGACTCACTGGCCGCGAAGGTGCAGGTGGCGCAACCGGTGCAGACTGCACGACTTGCGTTTCGGCAGTCACGGGTGCCGACTGAGCCGCAACCGCTGGCGCCGACGTTGCGGCCTCCGGTTTTGGTGTCTCGGGTGCACCGCCACGACCAAAAAGAAAGTAGGCCCCGATACCCAGCACCGCCAGGCTGCCTGCGGCGGCGCCGATCCAGACGCCATTCGGCCGTTTCGACGGCGTGGCCGCCTCTGCTGTGGCACCACCGCGTGACGAGGCTTGCGCAGTCGGTTGAACGACCGTCACCCCGGTGTCGCGCTTGCTCGCAGTGGGTTCGGCGTTGGCGATTGGTGCGCTGGTCGAGGCAAATAATGGCGAGCTGCTGCTGAATCCAACCAGCGCGCGCATGTCTGCGATCGATTGCGGGCGGTCTTCCGCTTTTACTGCCAAGCAGCGATCAATTCCGCGCAGAAAAGCGTCGTCGTAACGTCCTGCGGCAAGTTGCGCGAGGGGTTCGAAGTTGTCCTGCATCATCCGACCGACTGAGGGCGGCGGTGTGCGTCCGGTGATCATGAAATAAACCACCGCACCAAGCGCGTAGATGTCGGTCCACGGCCCTTGCTTCATGCCCGGCATCTCGGCGTACTGCTCGATCGGTGCATAACCCGGCTTGAGAATCACGGTGAGCGCCTGGGTCATGTCACCGATCACGCGTCGTGCGGCACCGAAATCGAGCAGCACCGGACGGTCGTCGCGGAGCAACATGATGTTGTCCGGCGCGATATCGCGGTGGTAGCAGTTGTCATGATGGATGATCTCGAGCGCATCCATCACCGGCGAGAGGATCTTTCGAATCCAGCTCTCGTCCGGCGCGCCGTTGCGGGCCTTGAGCGCATCGCGCAGAGTGATGCCGTCGTAGAAGGGCATCGCCATGTAGGCGGTGCCGTTGGCTTCCCAGAACCGATACACCTTCACCAGCGCAGGGTGATCGAACTGGGCGAGCAGGCGCGCTTCGTTCACGAAACTGCGGCGACCTACCTCGAAGGTTTCGCGGTGGCGCTCGGAGCGAACCGCTACCGAGGCATCGGTAGCTCTTGATGCCAGAGACGACGGCATGTATTCCTTGAGCGCGACCTTGCGCTCAAGGGAGTGGTCGTGCGCGAGATAGACAATCCCGAATCCGCCCTCGCCCACCAGCCCAACAATCTCGAACTCGCCAAGGCGTGTGCCGATTGGGAGTGCGTTCTGCGAGTGTGATTCGCGTTGCGGTGGAGGTGGCGCGGGGATCGCCGCCGCGCCGCCGAGAACTACGGTCTTGTCGTCGTTTGTATCTGACACTGGATTCATCCACGAGTCCGCCGATCGGTCCGCTATTGCGGGCCAATCATGCTGCCGAAGCGCGTCGTTGAGGGCAATTGAAGATGTAAGGTGGCGTTGCCGGCGCTCCGCCACCATAGGCTATAGCCAGAAAGCAAGCGCGCCAACACGCTATCAGCGAGCGTAGCGAGATCTGGGCCACTGGCGTCCCGCGATACTTCGACCACGGAAGCACGCTGCAACAAGGCAGCCCCCGAATCCGATGGCGCGTCTGGGAAGAATGCCGGGCAACCAATCAAGGCGAGATCCGCTTCAAATCCGTCAACAGTGGCGTCGTGCGACAGGCACCGTCGTGCGGCCGCTTCAACGCGGTCAAGCCATGGCTTGAGCGACGCGACCGCGGCGCGATCCAGAGCCACCCCATCCAGCGGCACACACACGGTCAGCGGAAAGTATCGCCCGACCCGATCCACCGATGGCACGATGAGGCCAGCCCAGCCACGCGGGCCGATCACGCCAGGGCTCAACACAAAGCGCCATACCGGCGCGGTGAGATAGCAGTCCAGCCAGTTGGCCCCGAGCACGCGCTGGCTCTCCAGCATGGCCTGTTGCAGCCAGTGATCCCACGCCGCGACGAATTCGGCATCCAAGCGTCGCTGTGCGAAATCCCCGAGAGCGGGCAGTTTTCCGTACCAACCGGCTGCTTGCATGCTCAAAGGCCGGCCGGGCACCGGAACTCGTTCAAGTCGCGAAGACGGAACGGGTTCTGCACACTGCTCGCAGTGACTTCGAAGGCCGCAGTACGACCGTCAACGTCGAAGACGACGCGGAATTTCTCTGGCGCGCCGAGCCCTTCCACCTTGGCTTTGTCGAACAGCCGGAACAAAGCCCATGGCCCTTCAGTGTTGAAGCCGGAGGCACCGCTCGGACCCGCCGGAGCGATTTGCACCCGCGCGGCCAGCCCGCCCTTGGCACCTGGCCACTGAATCGATTGCAGCACCTGCGGACCATGCGCATAGCGCACCAGTTGGCCGTCGACATCCAGCGTGAACTGAGTGATCGCGGGGTCCATCTCAAGCGGCTTGAAATCGAGCCGGATCGAGCCTCCGCTGCGGAAGAAGACGTCGCGGATCGTTGCCGCGCGCTGGAACTGGATCAGGCTACCCGATCCACCGAGCGATTGTTCCTGAACCTTCTTGAAGCTCCAGGGTCGCGTTGAAATGTCGACGTACTGCGCGAGGTTCTTCTGGAAGAAATCGTCCATGAGACCACCCGGCGCGAACAGGCGGGCAAAGTCCTCACGGGTGACATCACGGTTGCTGCCCTTGACGAAGGGATAGCGCCCCTCGATGGCCTGCTGGCAGAACTGTCCGACCTGGGCGCCAACGCTCGCAGAGAGGTTCTCTCGCGTTGCGGTAAGCGCCTGCGTGGTACCTGCGGCAGAGAGCTGCTGAAGCATCGAGCGGAGCGGCTCCGGCATCCGGGCGCTTTCGGCCTTTACCCGCACCCCGGTGTCGCCGGGAGGTGGTGCAACCTTGTCGCGCAGGGCCGTCTCGGTCGCCGTGAGGGTCACGTACACATCGTTGAGCAGCGCCGTGACAGCGTCGATCGGCGCCGCTTTTCCATCGCCCGTTACAAGCGCGCGAATCTGCGCAAAACGATCGTCCACGAGGCTTTCGAGCGCGGCGCCGGAGGGCGCCGCCGGCGCCGCGTCCCCCATGCCGAGCATCTTGCCAAGCTCTTGTTTGGCGCCACTCAGCTTCTCGCCCGCCTTGTCCACAACCGATTTATCCTCGGCTCGGCGCGTCAAGGTCGTTTCGCGCGACGCAGCGCGCAGGAACTTCGGAAGAGGCGAGTCGGGCGCCGACAGGACGCGAGCAACCTGAATACTCTGCTGCAATGAAGCCGAACGGATCAAGGTCACGTCGGCTAGGAATTCTTCCCAAACCTTGCCGTAGTCTGCGAGGTACAAGCGACGCACGTCTTCCGATACCTTGGCCGCGTCGCCGCCTTGTTGGGCCTCGGTGCCGAGCACCCAACCCTGCTCTTCGGCGAGTTGCTTGGAAACCCGGCCGACCTCCCGGTCAAAGCCTTTGTAATAGCCGTCATAGGTGTAGAGCCCGGGCACCCCGCTCGACAGCGGTTGGCCACTCTTGCGGACGAAGACAAGCGCTGCTGAGGGCCCGGCCGCGCGTTCAACGGTGAACGCCGGGATGTCGTTGCCTACACCTTGGCGCTTCAACCGGCTATAGATCCGTGCCGCAAGCGACAGGCGCAGGAGTTGGTTGCGCGCCTGCGCCACCAACGCCGCGTCGGCCTCAACCGGAGATGCAACCGGCCCTTCCGAGAACAACGCGTCGAGGTGGGAAGCCAGCGCCGCACGCTGGTCGCTCGTAGTCTTCTGCGGCAAATTACGTTCCCAATCGAGAGCGATCCAAGCCTTCAATGCTTCTGCATCGAAATGGGCGGTCTGATGCAGCATCAGGTAGGTTTTGAGCGCCTCGTAGCTGAACTCAAGGTTGTTGCCGTCTAGACTGCCTCGAAGTTGGGCTTCAACACGGTTGGAGATCCGCGGCAAAAGCACGTCGCGCAGCAGACTTCGATAGGCCTGCTCCCCCGCAGCGTCCAGTTTGTCGCCCTGCCCCAAGCCAAAACCCAAAGACAACGGGGAGCGCCCGTCCGGTCTGGATGCGGTTTGCGACACGGTCTTGACAGACCCAAGCAGCGGGATGATCCCTACGATGTCATCGACCGGTGCGCTCCCTGCAGCGGAAACCGCCGGTGCGATTTCTGCGACGCGCGCATCCACCTCATTCACATAGCCGCGGTTGCCGATAAAGCTCAGCGTCCAAGCCAGAAGCAGCCCGAGCGTCACCAAGCCGATCGCACCAAACCCGGCGAGACGAAGCAGACCGCGCTGACGCTCCCACTTAAGGTTGGTGCCGCCCAAACGCTGCTCGGCAAACACCACCTCGCGCAACAAACGCGTCAGGAAGAAGCTCTTGCCCGATCCGGCCTGCGGCGGCAGCACGCGCCGCTCCAACCCGAAAGCACCGCCAAGGCTTGCGAGGACGCGGTCGATCGGGTTGCCCTCTTGGGTGCCACTGGTGAAAAAGACGCCGCGAACCATCAAGGGATGGTCAAAGCCCGACGGCGCGAGCACTTTGTCCAGGAAGTCGCGCAGCAAGCGCGAAGCCGCCGCGAACTGCTGCGGGAACGCCGCGATCGCGCCACGGCGGACGAGGTCACGTTCGGTTTGCAGGCGGTCAAGCAACAAGCCATCGACCCGGGCCTGAAGCCCCTGCAGGCGGGTTGAGAGGTCCTGTGCATCCACCCCCTGTGCATCCGGGGCGAATGTTGTGCCCCAGACCTGGTCCCGCGCTTCCTTGCTCAGATCACCAAAGTAATCGGTGAAACCCGCAATCAAGTCCGCTTTCGTCACCAGGACGTATACCGGCAGACGAACGCCCAATTCGGAATAGAGTTCCTGAATGCGCGTGCGCAGGGCTTGCGCGTGAGACATTGCGGCCGCTTCGCCCTGCGTGAGCAAGTCGCCTAGCGAAATCGTGAGCAACACGCCATTCAACGGTTGGCGCGGCCGGTGCTTCTTCAGCAGCGCCAAGAAGCCCTGCCATGCGGTGCGGTCCGCAGCCTGATCGGAATCCTGCGTGGTGTAGCGACCGGCAGTGTCGATCAGTACCGCTTCGTCGGTGAACCACCAATCGCAATTGCGAGTACCGCCTACCCCTTTGATCTGATGGGAACCAAGCTTGTCCGCCAACGGAAAGCGCAAGCCAGAATTGACGAGTGCCGTAGTCTTTCCGGAACCTGGTGCGCCGATGAACACATACCACGGTAGCTCATACAGGTAACGACTGGAGCCGAGTGAGGCGAGCTTCGCAAAGGCGCCATCCTTCTTCGGCCCGCCGATCTGACTGTGTTTGAGGACCGCGACGCCCTCGGCAAAACGTTGGCGCAGCACTTGAACTTCGGGTGAGTCGCCCTCCGCACCGCCGTGGCTTGCGAGCCCGTCGAGCAACTGCGCGTTGTTCTTTCGGGCCCGCCACTTCACGTATGCAAACCGCCCGACGACGATCAGCACCGCCAGCGCGATCAACGTCCATCGAACCCATTCTGGCTCAAGCGGCGCATGGCCGGCGATCGCGATCAGCGGGCCGACGAACCAGATCACCAGCACCAGGGCCAACAGCCCGAGCAGGCCCAATACCACCGGATGCAACAGCGCCTTGAAGAAGCGTTTCATCGGAAGACCTGTACCCGTTTCAGATTCCGCCAGCGGCGGGGAAAACGATGATTTCGACGCGACGGTTCTGCGCGCGCCCCTCGGTGGATTCGTTGGAGGCGACCGGCTCGCTCTCAGCCCTGCCCTCGGTCTGAACGCGTTGACCGCCCTTGAGCTTTGGCGCAAGCGCCTCGCCTACCGCATCCGCCCGCGCCTTCGACAAATGCCAGTTGGAAGGGAAGCGGGCCGAACGAATCGGCCGATTATCGGTATGCCCGCGCACCAGCACCGAACCGCCAACCTTTGCGACTGCGGCGCCAACGCGGTCGAGGATCGCGACGAAGCTCGGCGACAAGGTCGCGCTGGCCGGTTCGAACAAGCCGTCACCCTGTGCGGTGACAATGCTGCGGTCCGAAAGATCACGCACGACTACGCGTCCGGCGTTGATGTCCTCCTGCAACAGCTTCGCAAGTCGATCCGGCGCAGCCACCTGGACCGGCTTTGCCACCACCGGCGTCGGTGGTTTGACGCGAAGCGCGAGAATGTTTGAGAAGGTCGGGTCGGATTGCCGGTTCAGCGCGAAAGACAGCGCGACGAACACGAGCCCAAGCACCAGCGCGCTGATCGCCGCCACCGCCCATAGCGGCACACTGTCACGTAGCGGTTTGCGGCTCGTCGCAGTCGTGCGCCAGTTTGGCGACAACTCGCGGTCTGGCTCGCCACGCGCCTTGGCAAGCATCTGCGCTAGCCGTTCGCGTACTTGGTCCAGCTGCGCGCGCCCATTCTGCAGCACGCGGTAACGCCCTTCGAATCCAAGCGACAGCACGAGGTAAAAGAGCTCCAGAAGCGGCCGATGCTGATCCGGTTGCTCGGCAACCTTGCCCAACAGCTGGAAGAACTTCTCGCCCCCCCAAGCTTCGTTATGGAACTGAACCAGCAAGCTGCGCTGCGCCCACAACTTCTCGCCCCAAGGGGTATTGGCAGCGGTCTCGTCGAGGAAGGTGCAGAGCGCATAGCGCGCAGCGACCACGTGCTCGTTCTGAGCACCCCGCGCACGCGCGCGGTTCTCGAATTCTTGCATCGCCCGCCCGAGCATTTCGCGAAGGCCAGCCGGATCAGAGTGGGTGGCCTGCCGAAGTTGCGGCACAAGGTTCAGCAAAGGGGTCGCGGCCGCCACCAAGGGATTGAGGCCCGTATCCCAATCGAGCGCGCCCAGTTCGACCCTGTCAAAGCGCCCGCCCGAGGGAGGCGGCGGCACGTATGCCGGCTGCGCAGCGGCAGCCGCCCGCGCACCCGGGGAGGGAATAATCAGCGTTCGGTCTGAGGGCATCTGCCCGAAGGGATCGTCTTGCGCCATCGCTTGTCACCCGTTCCAGTGGCCGGCCCCAGCGTATGGGTGCGGCATTCGATGATGTGTCGTATGGGGGCGCTCACCTGCTCCGCAAGCGGGGCCGGCCGGCATTAGGCGCGGATCGCCCACAGCGAGAGTTCCAGCCCGGGGAAATCACCCGCCACGTAGATGCCCAAACCGCCTGAAGTGTCGAGCTGCTTCCAGAGCTCGCCGCTGTTGTCGAGCTCAAAATACGAGAACCCCGCGTGATAAGGCAGCTGACGCGGTGCAACCGGCAGTGGTCGCAATGCGATACCGGGCAGCTGCAGGTTCACGAGCTCGCGAATCCGCTCCACCGGCCCGAGTTTCGCCTGGGTCGGGAAGCGCGCACGCAATGCCTCGCCGGGCACCTGGGCGTTCACTGCGAGCACAAAGCCCGCCTGACGCAGCAAGCCGCGGTCGGCAATCATGCCCACGTAGCGCCCTTGCTTGTGATCCTGCAGTTCGATCGGCACCGCCGTCTGTTCCAGCACCGTCGCAAGGCCTCGGCGGATTTCCCGCATCAGGGGGAGGAAGCACTGGTCGAGCGCGTCGTGCGTATAGCCAGGAAAGTTCTCCGGGCGTCGCTCCGCACGGGTCAGCGTCGCCAGCTCGCCGGCCAGCTCCAGCATCCGTTCATGTAGACGCTCGGGATGCAGCAGGCTGAGCTGCGCGAACTGATCGAGTACGGGTTGATGGCGGTTCGCAATCATCAGGAAGATGAAGTCCGCGAACTCCGAGACGCCGCCAGCGCCCGGCTGTGCAAGCCGCGAGGCAAGCGCGTCACCACGCTGCCGCAGCAATGCGCAAATTTCCTTGAGGTAGGCGCCGAGCACGCTGGAAACCTTGCACCCCAGTACCGGCGGGACGTAGCCGCGATCAAGCAGGAGGCTGTTGTCCGCCCGGCGTTCGGAAACCCGCACGACCCCAATGCTGACGAACGCCTCGGTCAGCGGACCAGCCAACTCGAGACGCAGACGCGGATGGCCGACTTCGATCGGCACCGTACCCGCATCCGCGGTGTGCGCATCGAGCACGTTTGCCTCGGCCGGTTCGTATCGCGCCAGGCGTGTGGCAGCGTCAGCTTCCCCGGAGACTTCGACCGCCTGAGGGCGCCGCAGCGGCAAGGCGAGGCAGACCAGCGCGTCTTTGCCGTCCGCCGGGAAATCAAACGGTGGCGGAGCAAGATCTATCGTCGGGCAATCAAACGGCGTCCCATCGGGCAGGATGCCTCGCGCTTCAAGTATCGCGACCTTGCCTGCAGCCAGCGCAGCCTCGTCGATGACCAGGTGACTGAACCCCCAGAAATGCGCAGAGACCGGACGGGTACGCGCCTCGACCCACCATTCGGTATGGCGGTCCTGCTGCTGGAAGTGCTGCGGCTGTAGAAACAGGCCTTCGGACCAAACAACCTTGCTGAACCAGGACATGAGGTTTTCCGCGCAACGAACTCAGGGTGTAGGGGTGATCGTTACACGGTCGCGCTGCACAGCAACCGTGAAGGCGGTCGTCTTGTTTGCGGGCACTGGTACGACGGCGCGCCATTGCGTCTTGTTCGGGTCGCGGTAGGCGACGAAGACACCAAGCACCTTCGCTTCCGCTTGCGGCGCCAGACGGCTCTGGATGCGCTCGCCGGGACGCACGGCAACCTCCTCGCGTGACACCACGGTGGCGCCAAGCGTCTTCTCGTCAGCGTCGAATAGCGAGAAGAAATCAGCGGCCTCAAACGGGCCAGAGTTGCCAAGCAGGTAGTAACGCACCACAACCGGCGTCGCGCGGCCCTTGGCGTCTGGGTTGACCGCGCTGTCTGCGGCCACGGTGAGTTGCACTATCGTCGGGGGCGGTGGCGGGGCAAGGCCCTTTCCACCGCAGGCTGCCAGCGTCGCGCAGAGCGTTGCAACGAGCAGGGATTTCGGTGACACGAAGTTCATGCAGTTCTACCCTCGGAGAGTTGCGTTCGTCATCAGTGCCAAGCGGATTATCACGAGCCAACGCGCCGGCTGCAACGACAGCTTGCACACCACACGCAAGGTTTACGCAGTGCTGGCGCAGCGGGCCAACTCCTGCTACCAATCAGGAAGGGCGTAGGCGAGCGTTCGCACTGCCAGCATCTCGTCGTTCATGCACTCACTGGAGGGATGCCATGTTCCTGCGAAACAGCCTTGATATCGGGCGCAGCCTGCGGGTCGCGTTCAAGCTTTTCCTGCTGTGCGCTGGGCTGGCAGGCTGTTCGAGCGGAGGCCCTGCCCCGAGCGCAACGGCAACCGAGCCGCCGCCAGCTCCGCCCGCGGCGGCAACGCCACCCGCACCGCCGCCACCGCCGACGCCGGTGCCATTCGAGCAGGCATTGGAGCGGGCGGCCGACGCACTATTTGGCAGTGTTGCCGCGGCAGGTAACGGCACGAAACACTTGGTGGTCATCGACCCGCTGATCGACGGCGTAACGGGCGAGCAAACCCAGGCGACCCGCCAGATGCAGGCGCGTCTGGCCAAGATCGCGCATGAACGCTTTGCGCAATTCGAGATCCAGCCCTTCACGGTGGATAACCTCAAGCGCAAACCACTGGTCTTGATTGGCACCTTCACCGGCATAGACGCTCAGGGCAAGCCGCAAGGCGTCCGCGAGGCCTACCGGATTTGCCTCGCGCTCGCGGACCTCGACACCCGTACGCTTGTCGGCAAGGGGGTCGCCCGAGCGAAACCTGAGGGTGTAGACATCACCCCACTGGCCTACTTCCGCGATAGCCCTGCCTGGGCGCTGGACAGCGTGACCGAGGGCTACATCAAGACCTGCCAGGGCAGCAAGATTGGCGATCCGATGGATGGTTTCTATGTCGCACGGATCGTCTCGGCAGCGAGCGTGCAGCGCGCGATCGATGCCTACAACGGCGGCCGCTACCGCGAGGCGCTCGAAAGCTACAGCGTTGCAATGCAGGCTGCGGCCGGCGATGAGTTGCGGATCCTCAACGGGGTCTATCTGGCCAACTGGAAACTCGGTCGCAAGGACGCCGCTCGCGTCGTCTTCCAACGAATCGTGGATTTCGGCCTGGATCGGAAGCGCATGGCGGTGCGCTTCCTGTTCAAACCAGGCTCAACATCCTTTGCGGCGGACCCCACTTTCGGCAGTGCGTACCCCTTCTGGCTCTCTGAGGTGGCGCAGCGGACTGCGCAGCGCTCGGCCTGCCTTGAGATCGTCGGGCATACAAGCCGCAGCGGCCCGGAACCCTTGAACGAGCGCATCTCGGTGCTGCGCGCGGAAGCGATCAAGCAGAAGCTTGAGGCCAGCGCCCCTACCCTGCGCAATCGCACGATAGCCAACGGCGTGGGCTCGCGAGAAAACCTCATCGGTAACGGACGTGATGATGCGAGCGACGCGCTCGACCGCCGCGTCGTATTCAAGGTGATCGACTGTGCGGCCAGCTGAACCAAGGGTGGCGCAATTGAGTGCCGTTGTGTTCGCGGGCAATGACGGGACGCGGCTATGTAAATTGATTTCGGGTATGTAAGGAAGTGCGGGCTGGGCCGATCCACTGCGATACGAGCAGCCCGCAGACGCGGGCGCTCCTCACCTATCGTCAAGGAGTCCCACATGTCGCGCAATCACGCACTTGCCCCTTTTTCAGCCCTTTGCATTGCCGCAGCGCTCGGCGCGGCCCTCTCACAGACAGCGTCCGCCGCAGAAGCAAATGACAAGGAAAAGTGCTTCGGCGTCGCGCTGAAGGGCAAGAACGATTGCGCCGCCGGCGCCGGCACAAGCTGCGCCGGCACGTCGCGCGTCGATTTTCAAGCTGACTCATGGCGATACGTGCCCAAGGGCACGTGTGAAAAGACACCGTCGCCCACATCACCCACCGGCTTCGGGCAACTCAAGGCGTTCAAAGCCAAAAAGGCGTGACTCGTGATGATGCCGCTTGTCGACGCACGCGGCCGCCGCGCCGCTGGCTTGCCCATCGGCGCTGGTTTGGGGCTCAAGCCGCAACACCTGCAGGATGCGCGCGACGATTGCGGCCGCTGCGTGTTCTTTGAAGTGCACGCCGAGAACCATCTCGGCGCCGGTGGGCCCGCGCACCGGATGCTCGAATGGATCAGCGCCAACCACGCCCTGACGATTCACGGCGTTGGCCTCTCGATTGGCGGTGCAACATTGGATGCAGCGCACCTCGAGCGCGTTGCCACGCTCGTCGCGCGATACCAGCCGGCCGCCTTCTCCGAGCATCTCGCGTGGTCCAGCCACGCAGGCGAGTTCCTGAACGACTTGCTGCCCTTGCCGTACGACGAAACAACGCTGGCGCGGGTGTGCCGCCACATCGATCAGGTGCAGACTCGACTGGGTCGGCAGATTCTGATCGAGAACCCCGCCACCTACGTCGAATTCGAATCCAGCACGATGAGCGAGGGCGCGTTCATCAGCGCGCTTGTGGCGCGTTCCGGATGCGGCCTCTTGCTAGATGTGAGCAACGCGTTCGTGTCGGCCAACAACCACGGACGCGATCCGTGGGCTGACATCCTGGCTCTGCCACTCCATGCGGTCGGCGAAATTCACCTGGCGGGCTTTGCCACAGAGATTGACGACACCGGCGTCGCTTTGCTGATTGACGCCCACAATGGTCCTGTAGGTGATCGCGTCTGGGCGCTCTATCGGAAGGTACTCGAACGGATTGGCCCGCGACCGACCTTGATCGAGTGGGACAACGCGTTACCCGGTTTCGACCGCTTGCTGCAGGAAGCCCGGCGTGTCGACCTCACGCTTGCCAACGCTGGCCGCTGCAGATCGGACGCAGCATGAGCGCGCTGGAATGCTTCGCCAGCGCGCTGCACGACGTTGGTGATTGCTCTGCGTCTGGTCTTCGCGATGCTGGGCAACTATCGCTATCGCGGCGCATGGCAGTCCATCGCAACAATCGCGTACTGGGCCTGATTGGTGCACTGGAAGACAGCTTTCCCGTGACCAGCCAACTGCTCGGTACTGACTGCTTCCGCGCCATCGCGCGCGACTTCATCCACGTAAGCCCGCCGCAATCCCCTGCCCTGTTCGAATACGGCAACGCGCTGCCAGCATGCCTCGCGGGGCTCGAGGAACTGGTCGATTACCCGTATCTGGCGGATGTGGCACGACTGGAATACCAGCGCGTGCAGGCTTGGCATGCTGCCGATGCAAGCCCACTCACTGCCGCCGACTTCGCCCGTTGGCTCGCGCGACCGGAGCTGCTGCCCGGCCTTCGTTTCAGCCTGCTGCCGTCTGCTTCCCTTGTTCGTTCGCACTGGGCCGTCGGCAGCATTTGGCTGTCGCATCAGGGGGCACATCCCATGCAAGGCGTTGATGTGAGCAACCCCGAATCGGTGCTTGTCCTGCGGCCGGATGATCGGGTCGCGTTGCACGTTATCGGTGAGCCGGCAGGCGCACTGGTCGAACGCCTCCTCGCCGGTGAATGCCTGGCGGAAGCGAGCGCCGGTGCGACCCAAACCACGCACGCATTCGACCTACGCGAGTGCTTTGCAAGCCTGATCGCGTGTCGCTGCGTTGCAGCGATCACCCCAACCATGGAGCTATCCACATGATGCCTACCGCTTCAACATCGAGCGTCGCTAGATTCGTACACACGGCCGTCGGTTTAGCCGGGCGGATTCCAGACTCTTTGTTCTGCGCACTTGGGCGATTCTCGATCGCAGCGGTGTTCTGGAAATCGGGGCAAACGAAAGTTGACGGCTTTGCAATCGACCTGATTGACCGAAGCGTCAACTTCGGCTGGCCGCGGCTTTCCGAATCGGCCGTCGCCTTGTTCCGCGACGAATACCGACTGCCCCTGCTGGATCCTGCTCTCGCGGCAACGGCAGCGGCGTTTGCCGAGCATCTGTTCCCGATCTTGTTACTGATTGGGCTCGGCACCCGATTCGCTGCAGCGGCGCTCCTCGGCATGACGTTGGTGATCCAGCTCTTCGTCTATCCGGATGCCTATCCCACCCACGGCGTTTGGGCGACGGTGCTGCTGGTACTGATCGCCCGCGGTGGCGGCTATTTGTCGCTCGACCATCTGATCTCAACACGCTTGGGCCGCGCGCAGTCAATGGCGGAAAGAAATTCCGGCGCCGCTGTGTAAGGAATCCGCCCCTGGTCCGATCACCTCACTTGCACACCTCGTGCAATCGCAGCCGATCCCAATCGGCGACAACCCGCTAAAGAGAGGAAACATCATGATCAACGCAAAATCCGGAATCGCCATTGCAACCGCCGCCGCAGCCCTGTTCGCGCTGGGCGCTGCACCGTTGAACGTCGCGGCGGCCGAGGACATGGGCGTCAAGTGTGTCGGTGGCAACAGCTGCAAAGGTCACTCCGAGTGCAAGACCGCAAAGAACGAATGTAAGGGCCAGAACTCCTGCAAGGGCCAGGGCTGGACCAAGACGAAGACTGCGGCTGAGTGCACCCAAGCCGGCGGCAAGGTCGACAAGTCCTGATGCGAACACGCCGGCACCCGAGTCGTCGCGGTGCCGGCACCCCAGATCAAATACAGAGGGATCGCTCACACAATGAACCATGCGCTGCACGGGTTCGGACTCGGCCTCAGGGTCGAGCACTATCGAGACTTCCTCGAAACGCGGCCCGCCGTTGACTGGCTTGAGGTCATCAGTGAGAACTACATGGTGCCGGGCGGAAAGCCGCTGCACTATCTCGACGCGATACGCCGCGACTATCCGATGGTGATGCACGGCGTGTCGCTTTCGATCGGCTCCACCGACCCGCTCGATCGCGACTACCTCGCTGCACTCAAGGCCCTCGCAAGCCGTGTGGATCCCGCGTGGATTTCCGATCACCTGTGCTGGACCGGCGTTGACCATCAGAACCTCCACGACCTGCTGCCGATGCCCTACACCGAGGCCGCACTGCGGCATCTGACGGAGCGTATCGACCAGGTACAGGACTACCTTGGCCGCCAGATCTTGCTGGAAAACGTCTCAAGCTACATCGCGTTTGCGAACGATGAAGTGGCTGAGTGGGACTTCCTGGCAGAGTTAGCTCAGCGCGCGGACTGTCTGTTGCTGCTTGATGTGAACAACGTATACGTCTCCAGCGTTAACCACGGCTTCGATCCGCGCCGCTTCATCGATCGCCTGCCGGGCGATCGGGTGCGTCAGATCCATCTGGCGGGCCACGAAGATCATGGCGACTACCTGATCGACACGCACGATCACCCAATCTGCAACGCGGTGTGGGATCTCTACGCCTATGCGGTTGAGCGGCTCGGCCAGGTGCCAACGATGATCGAGCGGGACGACAACATTCCGGCGTTACCCGAGTTGTTGGCGGAGCTCGATCAGGCACGCGCCATTGCCTCGCGTGTAGATTCGACCAAGGTGGCCGCGTGACCTCATTGCTCGATCAGCAGCGCGTATTTCGCGCCAGCTTGCTTGCGGAGACCTGCCCACAAGCGCTGCTCGCCGCCGGTTGCACGCCGGTCGAACCGCGCTTTGCGATCTACGCCAATGCCTATCGTGGCCGCATGGTCGCCGCGCTGCGCGATAACTACCCGGTGCTTGCCGCAGCACTTGGGGATGAAGCCTTCGCGAACCTGGGCGTGGACTACCTCCGCGCCCATCCGTCACGGCATCCGTCGATCCGGTGGTTCGGCGACGCCCTGTACGATTTCGTCACCCGTGAGCCGGAAGCACTACCTCACCCTGCCCTGGCCGACCTGATCCGCATGGAGTGGGCTGTGCGACACGCTTTTGATGCCGCGGATTGTGCGATGTCCGACCTGCGCCAACTGGCGACCTATCCGCCCGACCACTGGCCATCTCTACGGTTCGCAGTGCATCCAAGCGTATCCGTGCTGACACTGGAATGGTTGATCGAACCGCTCTGGCACCAATTGCAAGCCGACCCGGATACCGAAAGCGAAGCGCCCGAGCGTTCGGCGCACGCGTTGCTGGTCTGGCGACACGGGCTCGCGGTGCAATTTCGCAGCCTCGGCACACCCGAAGCCAAGCTGCTCGATGCCCTGGGTGCCAGGGAAACGCTCGGCTTCGCCTGTGAACATGCCTTTCCGAGCCAACCGGCGGATACCGCCGCCCAGGATGTCTTGCACACGCTCTCGGCACTTATCCAGCAAGGTGTATTGATCCTGCAAGGCGAGTGAGGCGGGCCATTTCATCCCCCTGTTGCGCGAGGCGAGGCATACTGCCGCTCCCTCAAGCAAGACGGTTTGATCAGATGAAATCCATTTGCGTCTTCTGCGGTGCGCGTTCTGGCACGCGCCCGGTTTATCGGCAATCCGCCATCGCGCTCGGCAAACTGCTCGCCGAACAAGGCATCGAACTGGTGTGGGGTGGCGGTGACATCGGCCTGATGGGCATCGTGGCCGATGCGAGCCTCGAGTCGGGTGGGCGCGCTTTCGGTGTGATCCCCGATTTCATGGTTGAACGCGAACTGCAACACCGCGGCGCCACCGAGATGGTGGTCGTAGACTCCATGCACACGCGCAAGGCAGCGATGGCTGATCGCGCCGAAGGTTTCATCGCCCTCCCCGGCGGCTACGGCACACTGGATGAGCTATTTGAGATCCTCACCTGGGGCCAACTGCACATCCACCGCAAGCCGATAGGTTTGCTCAACGTGGAAGGCTTCTACGAGCCGCTGCTTGCCATGGTGCGGCACATGGTCAAGGAAGGCTTCGTGAAGCCGGAGAACCTCGATCTGTTCTGCGTCGGCGATACGCCAGCAGCCCTGCTGGCCGCGATGCGTGCGTGGCGCGCGCCGACTGGCGACTGGGTGCCCACCCTGAGCCCCCAACAGGGCTGATCGGCGCTACGCGGCACCGTCACATTGCCGTGATACACGCCGGCCAGAATCAGGGCATTGTCGGAGACGATGCCCATGTACAGCAGCGAACGACTGATCCTGTTTGACGCAGACGGCACCACCGTCGATGCCTTCGCGGCGATCGATCTCGCCTTTGCCCGCCATGGCATGGAAATTGGCGACCTCGAACGCTTCCAGAAGCGGCGCAAGCTCTTCAAGTACCTTGGCGGGATCAAGGAGTTCCCCGGCAACCTCAAGAAGCAGTTCGGCAAGCAGACCCGCAAGCAGGTGCTGGCAACGCTGACCGACATCTATCGCGACGAGGCCAGACTCTATCCGGGCATGGCCGAGCTGCTACGCGAGTTGATCGCTACTCCGGGCCTGCGGGTCGGCCTCGTCACCCGCAACGTCACCTTCGAACCTGCGCACACGTTGCGGCGCCTGTTTGCGCGGCACGATGTAGACCTGACTGCGCTGGACTTCGTCGCATGCCTTGCCCTCGGCGACGATAAGCGCCATCCGTTCCGCGTGGCGCGCGAACGGTTCGGCATCAACCCCGCGCGCAGCTATGCGTGTGGCGACGAGTTCAGCGACTTCAGTGCTGCAGTCGCCGCCGGCATGCACCCTTTCGTCGCTGCCTACGGGTTTGAGGACCACAAGCGCCTGACGAAGAAGTTCGATGTCCCGGACGAACTGATTTCCCGCACCCCGGCGGAGATCTGCTCGCGCGTGCGCAACGCGCTGGATCTGGAGCCGGCTGGCACCCCCTGAGCCCGAGGCCGGCAGAAAATGTCTGCCGCACGACCGCTGCCTTTGCAATCAGTCCGGTTGTGAAACAAACTGTCTGGTCATGACGACCCGACACAGTCACGCCGGCACGCCGAACCCGCTCCATTCGCTGATCGAGCCGCGCGCGCTGCTCGAAATTGCAGCCCTGCCCGCCGGGCTGCCGCTGCTTGCCAGCGCAGAGCGAGGCGATGGCCACCCTGTCCTGCTGTTGCCCGGCTTCCTCGGCGACGAGGGCTCCCTGCTCGCGCTCAAGTACTTCCTGCGCAACCGTGGCTACGACGTCCAAACCTGGGGCCTCGGGCGTAATCTTGGCTTCCAGACGCGTCACGCCAACGCGTTGCAGCAAAAGATCCGCTTCATGCACTTCAAGAGCGGCCGCAAGGTCAGCCTGGTCGGCTGGAGCCTCGGTGGCATGTTCGCCCTGTATGGCGCCAAAGCAGCGCCGGAATGCGTGCGCAACATCATCACGCTGGGCAGCCCTGTCAGCATGGGGCCCGAAGGCAGCCAGTCACCGCCGCTGGTAAAGGCCATCTATCGACTGATCGCCCACCCGCTTGGCACGCACGGCCACCTGGCGCAGCCCAAGGCGCGCGACCTGCGTGAGCAGAAACGGATGCCGATTCCGATGAGCTGCCTGTATTCGCTCAGCGACGGCGTGGTGCCGCCACAAGAGGCCACCATTGATGGCGACCCAACGCTGCACGAGAACATTCGCGTACCGGGCAGCCACCTTGGTCTGGCCTTCAACGCTGTTGTGCTCAACATCGTGGCCGATCGGCTCGCACAACCGGAAGGCGACTGGCACCCTTACGAACCGAGCGGCTTGACCGGCCGCCTCTACCGGCTGTTGACCCACAAGTCACTGCCGATCTGAAGC
This sequence comes from Niveibacterium sp. COAC-50, assembly GCF_013184235.1. Taxonomy (NCBI): domain Bacteria; kingdom Pseudomonadati; phylum Pseudomonadota; class Betaproteobacteria; order Rhodocyclales; family Rhodocyclaceae; genus Niveibacterium; species Niveibacterium sp. COAC-50. Next base: position 1,385,173 of record NZ_JABCJM010000001.1, on the reverse strand, counting down.
CACAACGACGCCATGCGACAACTCAGCGAACACGATGCCGCCTTCCTGTACTCGGACTCGGCGCATGCCAACTCCAACGTCACGCTGATCCACATCTACGATCAGTCGACGGCGCCCGGCGGGCGGGTTCGCTTCAAGGACATCCTCGCGCACATCGAAGGCCGGCTCCACCGCTCGCCCATCTTCCGGCAAAAGCTCAAGCGCCTGCCCTTCGACTTCGATTTTCCGTATTGGGTCGAAGACGATAACTTCGATCTGGAATTCCACGTCCGCCACATCGCGCTGCCCAAGCCGGGTGACTGGCGGCAGTTCTGTATCCAGGTCTCGCGTATTCACGCCCGCCCGCTGGACCTCAACCGGCCGCTTTGGGAGATGTACGTCATCGAGGGGCTGGACAGCTTCGTGGATCTGCCTCCCGGCAGCTTCGCGCTGGTGACCAAGCTTCACCACGCCGCGCTGGATGTGGAGGAAGGCAGCGAGATCACGTCCTTGCTCCACGACACGACGCCCAAACCGCATCCGCCCGAACCGCCTGAACCCTGGTTCCCGGAAACACCGCCGGGAGAGCTCTCGATGATGGCGCGCGGGCTCGTCGGAAGCGTCTGGCCGCCAAGCCGCCTGGTCCGCCCCGGCCTCAACCTCATGCGCACCCTGGCGCCAATGGTGACCACATTCGTCAACGACGTGCTCAACCGTCCGGCGCGGATCGCACTCACGCGCTTCAACGCGCCAGTTTCCCCGTACCGGGCCTTTGAGACCCGGCGATTCCCGCTCGACGATTTCAAGCGCATCCGCGATCTCGTGCCTGGCGCGCGGATCAACGATGCGGTGCTGGCGGTATGTGGCGGTGCGCTACGCCACTTTCTCGACATGCAAGGTGAATTGCCCTCAGTAAGCCTGTGGGCCATGGCGCCGGTCTACATGCGTGATGCGGAGAGCGAACCGGGCGCCCGTCGGGAGGTGGCGTGGATTCGCGTTCAGCTCGGCACCGACATCGCCGACCCGGTCGAACGCCTGCGTGCGATTCACGAGCAGACCGCCAGCGAACTGATGGAACGTGGTGTCGGCGCGCGTGAGCTGACCGACAGCCGCTTGCATGCCTCAGCCGCCACGCTCGCATTCACCAGCAAATTCCTGACACGCGCGGCAATGGAGGTCGACAAGCGCGCGCCGCGCGCGAACTGCACGATCACCAATGTGCCAGGGCCGGATGAACCGCTGTACCTGATCGGTGCGCGGATGACGTATTTCTCCGCCCTGATGCCAATCACCGACGGGCAGGGGCTGGTATTCGCCGTTACGAGCTACGACGACAAGATCATCGTGTCGCCGACCTTCTGTCGTGAACAGATGCCAGAGCCGGAAGTCTTCGCGCAGAGTGTGCGAGACAGCTTCCAGGAGTACCTGGCGATCGCCGACGCACGCCGCGCCACCAAGAGGGCGACCCCGACACGCAAGAAGGTCGCCAGCGCCAAGCTAATCCGTACCGGGCGCCCGGAAGCAACGGTCTCGTCGCGCCCAGCCTCACGCGCACGCGCTGCGGTGAAGCCACGCAGCGCTGTTCAGAAAGACTGATCAGCGCAGCAGCGCGACGTAAATACCGGCCAGCACGGCCGTCGTGATGACGCCGCTGATATTGGCGCCCAGGGCCTGCGGGAGGATCATCGCCGTGGGGGAAGCATCCGCTGCGAGCTTCTGAACCAGCTTCGCCGTCGTCGGCACGCAACTCACGCCAGCAACGCCCACCATCGGGTTGAAGCGGCCGCGGGTGAAAAAGTACATCGCATAGCCACCCGCGAGCCCGCCGAGGGCAGACAGCAGCAGCGCCAGCATGCCCAGCAACAGAAGCTTCAGCACCACCGGGTCGAGCAGCGTACCGGCTTCGCACAGCACACCCAGCGTCAGGCCGAGGAAGAGGGTCGCACCATAGAGAATCTGTTCCCCCAGCAACACCGTGTAATGCTTGAGGCCCGCCTCGCGCACCGCAACACCGATGAATAGCGACAGGAACAGTGGCGCCGCGACCGGAAATAGCAGGCACAGCAGTACGCACGCGGCAACCGCGAAGATCAGCTTGTGACCGGCGCTGATCTGCTTCACCGGCCCGTCGTCCATTGAAATGCCTCGCAGCCGTTCCGGCACAAGCGCCTTGATGATCCAGGGATAGGCGCCGTAGGTGAGGCCCAGGTAGAGGTAGCCGACTACCGTGATCGGCACGAACAAGTCGCGCGCCAACACCAGCGAAGCAAACAACACCATTGGCCCGTCTGCGCCGCCAATCAACGCAACCGATGCAGACTGCCCCGGCGTCATCCCCATCGCCATCGCGATCGGAAAGACGACCACCGTGCCCAGCTCGGCGCACAGCGCGAGAAACATGCTCTGGAACGGCCGCGCCATCACGTACCCGACATCGAGCAAGACGCCAATGCCCATGAAAACAAGGCACGCGATCAGACCGTTGCTGAACATCAGCGTATAGATCGGTTGCAGCCAGTCGATCTGCAACTGGTTCATCACCGCGTCCGTTCCGTTCGCGAGCGGGTCGACGAACAGCGTGCCAAACGTGCCCGGTTTGATGAACAGCACACCGGCGTTCACGGCGGCCATGCCGAGCCCCATCGGGATCATCAGAAGCTCTTCAAGAATCCCCCGCTTACCGAGCCAGACCAGGACACAGCCAAGCACGATCAGGGCAATGCGGCCCAGCGCGATCTTCGGTTCCGCCGCAATGAGTGTCGCCACCCCCTGAAACAGCTGCATGCTCAGTATGTCGTGCATCGCGCTTCTCTCAGCCGAGCCGCAAGAGCACTTGCCCAGCAGACACCGTATCGCCCGCAGCGACTTCAATCGACTTCACCGTTCCCGCGCTGCTGGCAAAGATCGCGTTCTTCATTTTCATCGCCTCGATCGTTGCGAGGCGATCGCCTGCCGCGACATGTTGACCGACTTTCACGCTAACCTCATCGACCGTCCCGCCTAGGTGGCTGACCACCGCACCCTGGGCCGGCGGCGACGCAGTCGGTGCGGCAGGCGCGCTGACGACGGCCGACGAAGGCTGCGCAAAGGCCTGCGCTGGCGAAGGCAGTGCAGTCTGCGGCGTGCCGTCCAGCTCCTCGACGGTCACCATGAATACCTGACCATCCACCGTTATGCGGAAGCTGCGCTCCATGCTTTGCCTCACTGACTGGGAGAACGACCCGGCGAACGGGCCAGATGATGGGAATCGTGCTGGGCTGCGCGCGCGCCGGACACCCATGTGTGTCCACGCTCGGCGGTTTCGATGCGAACGATCCGGTAGTTGCCCAGGACCTCGTTGAGTGCAGCGCTGATGGCGGCCACTTGAGCGGCCGTCGGCGATGTGGGCTGAGGCGCCACCGAAGGCGGCGCCGAGGACACCATCGTCACCTGCCGGCGTCGTGTCACATCGAGCGTGACCACAAGCAGATGGATGAGCCCCGCAACGGCAAAGCTCACAACTGCAGCGAGCAAGTAAATCTGGATCGTGATCGGCAGACTCATGGCGGCGTTACAGCGGAATGTTGCCGTGCTTCTTGGCCGGCCGGCGTTCGCGTTTGGCCAGCGTCTTGCGCAACGCAAGCCGCAGCGCAGCCCGGGTCTCGGAGGGCTGGATCACATCCGTGATGTAGCCGCGCGCGGCGGAGGCATACGGCGACGCAAACTCAGCGCGGTAAGCCGCGGCATATTCCGCCGCCTTCTCTGCGCGATCCTCGGTCTGTTCAATCTCGCGACGGTAGAGCAGCTTCACCGCTGCGTCTGCGCCCATCACGGCGATCTCGGCAGTCGGCCAGGCGAACACCATGTCCGCGCCCATCTCCTGGCTACACATCGCGAGGTAGGAACCGCCGTAGGCCTTGCGCAGCACCAGCGTGATCTTCGGCACCGTGCAGGATGCGTATGCGAACAACAGCTTCGCGCCATGCCGGATGATGGCCCCCCGCTCCTGCTCGACACCGGGCAAAAAGCCCGGCACATCGACAAACGTGACCAGCGGAATGTTGAAGGCATTGCAGAAGCGGATAAAACGCGATGCCTTGTCTGACGCGTTGATGTCCAGCGCCCCGGCCATCACCTGCGGCTGGTTCGCGACGATGCCGACAACGACGCCGCCGATTCGCGCGAGTCCGACGATGACGTTGCGCGCAAAGCTCGCATGCACCTCAAGCAGCTCGCCATCGTCGACGATGCGGCGGATCACGGCCGGCATGTCCAACGGCTCGTTCGCCTGATCCGGAATCAGCGCATCGATCGCGTCGTCGTGTGACAGATCCAGCCCTGGGTCGAGCCGGTGTGGTGGATCTTCGGTGTTGTTGGCCGGCAGATAGGAGAGCAGCGAACGGATGATCGCGATCGCGTGCGCATCGTCCTCAGCAAGGAAGTGAACATTGCCGCTCACTGCCGCATGCATCTCGGCACCGCCGACTTCGTCCATCGTCGTCTCGTGCCCCGTCACAGCCTTGATGACCTCAGGGCCGGTGATGAACATCTGCGCATTGCGGCGCGTCATCACGATGAAGTCCATCAGCGCCGGCGAATAAGCGGCTCCACCGGCACACGGCCCCAGTACCGCCGCGATCTGCGGCACCACTCCTGAAAGCAGTACGTTCGCGTAGAACACTTCACCGTAGCCAGAAAGGGCCTCGACACCTTCCTGAATACGGGCGCCGCCCGAATCCTTGAACGCAACGAGCGGAATGCCCTGCGCCAGCGCGAAATTCATCAACCGGACGATCTTGTTCGCGTGCGCCTTGCCCAGCGTGCCCGCGCAGACCGTGAAGTCCTGGCTGAACGCGGCAACATGCTGCCCGTCGACAAAGCCGGTGCCGGTGACCACCCCGTCGGAGGGGAGTGTCTTGCCTTCCATGCCGAAGGCATGCGCGTCATGCGTTACATGCGCGCCGAATTCCTGGAAGGTGCCTTGCTGGAAAAGCGTGTCGAGGCGCTCGCGAGCGCCTAGCTGGCCTTTCTTGTGGCGCTGCTCAAGCTTGTCGGCACCGCCCGCAAGCAGAATGGCTGCGCGCCGCTCCTCAAGGAGCTGTGCCAGTTTTGGGGGAAGAGTCATGACGGCCTCGCGTTCCCGCAGCCGCCTGCATTGGGCGGCTCACGCAGGACACGCTACGCCGCAGCGAGTGTCGTCCGCTTGACAGTCATCAATCCCGGAAGGACAAATGCACCAATCAGCGGCCGTAGAGGTCGCGGGCGGCGCCTTGCAGGTCGCGGCGGAGTTGCCGGCGCTCTTCTGCACTAAGCCGCCTTACGGCGGGGGTGGGTTCGCTGTCGTAGCGCGCATCAAGCCTGCCGGGTCGCCGGCTATCGTCAAAGCGATCGGCCTGGTGTTCGCGCCAGTCATCCCGGCGCTGCTCCTGACGCTCGGCCCGTAACTCTTCACGCAAGCCTGACTGCGTTGAACGTTTCTCGAAGTTGTGGCCAAAGCGTAAGCCCTCGGCCACCGCTGGATGAGCGAACGCCAGCAGCAGTGCTGTAAAAGCCCCGCTTCCCACGCTCCGCCACATCACCTTCACCATTCGAATCCCCTGCTTGTGCGGGATGACATCCACGCTTTTCATGGACGCATCTTCACCGCTCGCCGCGAATGATATGTTTGGCGATGGCCGTTCCTTGTTACGAGGTGTTTCATGTCGCACTTTCCGCAACGAACCTTTACCTGCCATGCGCTGGCGACCGCGGCGATGAGCCGTTAGCATGTAGCCCATGGAAACCAAAGAACGCCACCGTATCCTGATCGTCGATGACGATGCACGCCTGCGCAACCTGCTGGAGCGCTATCTTGAGGAACAAGGTTTCGGCGTGAAGGCCGTGGCCGACGCCCCGGCCATGGACCGCGCGCTGACCCGCGAACACGCCGACCTGCTGGTGCTGGACCTGATGCTGCCGGGCGAAGACGGCCTTTCCATCTGCCGCCGCCTGCGCGGCAACGGCAGCGAGCTGCCGATCATCATGCTGACCGCCAAGGGCGACGAAGTCGATCGGATCGTTGGCCTGGAAATGGGGGCTGACGACTACCTGCCCAAGCCCTTCAACCCGCGCGAGCTGGTGGCGCGAATCCACGCTGTGCTGCGCCGCAAGCCACGCACGCCGCCGGGTGCGCCAGCCGAAGACGAAGAGGTCGTCAGTTTTGGTCGTGTCACGGTCAACCTCGGCACGCGTTCACTTACGCGTGACGGCGAGGAAATGCCGCTTACAACGGGCGAGTTCGCGCTGCTCAAGGTGCTTTTGCAGCACCCGCGTCAGCCGCTGTCGCGCGACAAACTGATGGAACTGGCACGTGGTCGTGAGTACGACGCGTTCGATCGCTCGATTGACGTGCAGATCTCGCGTCTGCGCAAACTGGTCGAAGAAGAGGCTTCACGGCCCCGTTACCTGCAAACGGTCTGGGGCTTTGGCTATGTCTTCGTGCCGGATGGTCAGCGCAGCAGCTGACGCCCATCGTTAAGTGGTGATTCGCTTTGCGCCCAGCAGCCTGCTGTGGCGCACCTTCTTCCTGATCGCGCTGCTGATCGGCCTCGCGCTGGCTGCGTGGTACCAGCTGTTCGTGCGTTTCGAATCGGAGCCGCGCGCACGCCAGCTCGGCCAGATGTTAGTCAGCGTGGTCAATCTGACTCGCGCCGCTTTGGTCAATGCCGATCCGCTGCTGCGCCTTGCGCTGTTGCGCGATCTGTCGGTCCAGGAAGGGATCCGCATCTACCCAGCGGAACCCGGCGACGAGCTGGGGCCGCTTCCCGATTCCCCGACGATTCGTGTGATCGCCGCCGAAGTCAGCCGCCAGCTCGGCAGCGAAACCCGTTTCGCTGGCAGCCGTGAAGGCATCGAAGGCATCTGGGTCAGCTTCCGGATCGACCCGGATGATCCGAACGATCTGTTCTGGGTGATGTTGCCGCGCGAGCGCTTTGAACGTGTCCGTACCGCTGAATGGCTGGGATGGGGCATTGCCGCGGGCATTCTCGCGATGCTGGGCGCTTACCTGATCGTGCGGCGCGTTGCCGGGCCGATGGCACAAATTGCGGCGGCGGCACGGATGGTGGGTCGTGGCGAGCCACCGCCTCGCCTGCCGGAAGAAGGCCCGAGCGAAATCAACGAAGTGAGCCGCGCGTTCAACCAGATGTCGGAGAGTCTCGCGCAGCTCGAATCCGACCGTGCGCTGATCCTCGCCGGCGTATCGCATGACCTGCGCACGCCGCTGGCACGCCTTCGCCTCGGGATCGAGATGACCGGCGCGCACCCGGACGACATTGAAGCGATGTCCACCGACGTCGAGGAAATGGACAAGATCATCGGGCAGTTCCTCGATTTTGCTCGCGGCAGCGCCGATGAATCGATGGCCGAACTCGACGGCGCTGCCCTCGCGAACGACCTGATCCAGAGCTATCAACGGCGGGGCCTGGCAAATGTCGTCGCCGGCGAGATCACGGGCACCACGCTGCCATTCCACGGAAAACCCAAAGCGCTGCGGCGCGCAATCTCGAATCTGATCGACAATGCCCTTCGCTACGCCGGCCACGAGAAGCCCGTCGAAGTGGGCTGCGAACGTCGCGGCGGGCAACTGATCTTCTCGGTCAAGGATCGCGGCCCCGGCATTCCGCCTGATCAGGTCGAGCGCCTCAAACGCCCCTTTACCCGCCTTGAGGCTGCGCGGACCGATGCGATGGGGTCTGGTCTGGGGCTTGCGATCGTCGATCGGGTCGCACGTGCCCACGGCGGACGTCTGGATCTGCTGCCGCGTGAAGGCGGCGGACTCGCTGCTCAAATCCTGGTTCAGCAGGCTTCGCGCACCACAAGCAACGCGTAACGACGACATCGCTATAATGGCCGGCTGATATGAAGATACTTTTCGACCTTCTCCCCGTTCTGCTGTTCTTCATCGCCTACAAGTTCGCCGACATCTACGTCGCGACGGGTGTGGCGGTGGCAGCAACGGTACTGCAGCTCGCGTGGGCTTATTTCATCCATCGCAAGGTCGAACCGATGATGTGGTTCTCGGCCGTTGTCGTTGTGATCTTCGGCACGCTGACCTTGGTACTGCACGATCCGACGTTCATCAAATGGAAGCCGACGATCATCTACTGGGGCATGGCCATCGCGATGGTCGTCACCCAGTGGGGATTTCGTCGCAATCCGATGCAAGCGATCTTCGGCTCTCAGCTGGAACTCCCTGAAGAGGCCTGGAGCAAGCTGAATTACTCCTGGATGGCGTTCTTCGCTGTGATGGGCGTGATCAACATCGCAGTGGCTTATCGCTTTTCAGAACAGACCTGGGTCAACTTCAAGCTGTTTGGGGGGACCGGGTTGATGCTCGTTTTCGTGGTGGCGCAAAGCTTGATGCTTTCGCGCTACCTTGATGAGGAAAAGAAGTAATGCTGTACGCCCTGATGGGTGAAGACACCCCGAACAGCCTCGATAAACGGCTCGCTGCACGCCCCGCTCATTTGGCGCGCCTCCAGGCGCTTGCTGATGCTGGCCGCTTGTTGTTGGCCGGCCCCATGCCTGCAATCGATAGCCCTGATCCGGGCCCCGCAGGTTTTGTCGGCAGCCTGATCGTCGCAGAATTCGCGAGCCAAGCCGAAGCCGAGGCCTGGATGGCACAAGATCCGTACGTGACCGATGGCGTCTTTGTCAGCACCGTCGTTCGACCCTTCAAGCGCGTACTCCCCTGATGACCACCCTGATCGACGAAATCCGGTCGCGTCTGACCGAACTGGATCCGCTTGCGCTCACGCTCGAAGATGAGAGCGCGCGCCATGCGGGCCACGCCGGGGCCGCGGGCGGCGGCGGGCACTTTCGCCTGCACATCGTTTCTCACCAGTTTTCCGGCAAGTCGCGGATCGCTCGCCATCGCGCGGTGTATGCACGACTCGCCGACATGATTCCGGCCAGGATTCACGCGCTCGCCATCGACGCGCGAACCCCGGATGAATCTGCCTCACCCCACGCTTGACCAAACCAGAGGAACTCCATGAAACGTGAAATCAGCCGACTGCTCGTCGGTATCGTTGCCGCCGCGATCTCGGTTGCGGCCTCCGCCGATGACAAGGCTGCCGCAAAACCGGCTGCCGCTCCGGCTGCCAAGTCTTCTGGCCCCGTTGCTACGGTGAATGGCGTTGCCATCCCGCAGGCACAGGCCGACCTGTTCATGCAAGAGCAGATGCAGCGCGGTGCGCCTGACAATGCTGAAGTGCGCAACGCGATCCGCGAAGAGCTGGTCCGTCGTGAAGTGATCGCCCAGGAAGCGAAGAAGAAGGGTGTCGACAAGAACCCGCGCTTCCAGACCGCAATGCAGCTGATGCAGCGCTCGGCCCTGGTCGGCGCCTACCTCGAAGACTACGTCAAGACGCATCCGATTCCGGAAGCCGACGTGAAGAAGGCCTACGACGAGCTCGTCGCCAAGAGCGCCAAGAAGGAATACAAGGCCCGCCACATCCTCGTCGAGAAGGAAGACGACGCCAAGGCGATCATCACCAAGCTCAAGGGCGGCGCCAAATTCGCCGACCTGGCGAAGGACAGCAAGGACACCGGCTCCAAGGACAACGGTGGCGACCTCGGCTGGAATTCGCCGGATGCCTACGTTAAGCCGTTTGGCGAAGCGCTCGGCAAGCTGCAGAAGGGCAAGTACACGACCGAGCCGGTCAAGACCGATTTCGGCTACCACGTGATCCTGCTGGACGACTCGCGTGACGCAACGCCGCCGGCCTATGACCAGGTCAAGGCCAACATCCAGCAGCGTCTGCAACAGCAAGCCGTCGAAAAGCACATCGGCGAGCTAAAGAAGGCCGCCAAGATCCAGTAAGCGGATTTCTGCGCATCAACAAAACGGCCCTCGCGGGCCGTTTTGCTTTTGTGCGCTCAGTCCGTTCTGGCCGGCGGCGGCAGCGTCTCGAGGAAGGCAACCGCGTCGGACGAGCGACGCGTGCGAGCCATTGGCGGCAGGCTTTGCCAGACGCGCCGGCCATAGGGTTTGTCGATCATGCGCGGGTCGCAGATCATCAAGACGCCGCGGTCGCGCTCGGTGCGGATCAGACGCCCTGCCCCCTGCTTGACGTTGATCACCGATCGCGGCAGCTGGTAATCCATGAAGGGGTTTCGCCCCTCAGAACGCATCCATTCGATACGCGCGGCCAGCACCGGATCATCCGGCGGTGCGAAGGGCAGCTTGTCGATCACGACGAGCGACAACGCGTCGCCCGGCACATCGACGCCCTCCCAGAAACTCTGGCTGGCGACCAGCACCGCGTTACCCAACTTGCGGAAACGCTCAAGCAATTCGCTGCGCGAACCCTGCCCTTGCATCAGCAGCGGGAAATCCAGCGCCTCGCGCTCAAAACGGCTCGCAAGCTGCTCATGGATGCGCTGCATCGCGCGTAAAGCCGTACAAAGGACGAAGGTACGCCCCTGTGCAGCACGTATCGCGGGCAGCGCAGCTTCGACCACCGCGTCCACATAGCCGGGGCTGTTCGGGTCGGGCATGCCTTCTGGTGCGTACAGCAAGGCCTGCGTGGCGTAATCGAACGGGCTGCCCCACACCGCGGTGTCGGGTGGCGGTTCCAGCGCGTCGAGGCCGAGTTCCTCGCAGTAGTGCCGGAAATCGCGCCCAACCGCGAGCGTGGCCGAGGTAAAGATCCACGAACGCGCGGTGCCTTCCAGCTGTTTGCGGAAGAGTCCGGCCACATGCAGCGGTGTGGCGTTGAGCGACGCAGACTGGCTATACACCTCGGCCCAGCGAACGATTTCCGGCCCCGGCGGCATACGCCAGCGCGTGATGCGTTCCGCGATTTCGGAGGTGCGCTGCCAGCAGCGTTCAAGGCCCTCGGAGCGTTCAGCCTGCGTTTCGAGCAGGGCGGCAAAAGCGTCCATCTCCCGAACCAGCGAATCGAGCGCCGGCTCGAGACCTTTCAAACTGCCGAGTTGATTCCAGCCGAGCCGTTGGTTGTCACCCGGGAAGGCAAGCCGCAGATCGCGGGCCGCCTTTTCCAGCGTACGGGTCGCATCCTGCAAGGGCATGAAATCCTTGGCGCCGGCAATTGCCTCGTTGCGAGTGTCACGCGCGAGATCCAGCAGTTGCCCGGTCGAGATACTCTCACCGAAGAACAGGCTGGCCGTCTCGGGCAGTTGGTGCGCTTCGTCGAAGATCACCGTATTGCAGGCCGGCAGCAACTCAGCGAGGCCGGTGTCGCGCAGCATCACATCAGCAAAGAAGAGGTGGTGATTGACCACTACGACCTCGGCTTCTTGCGCAGCGCGGCGCGCGGCGAGGACGAAGCATTCCTTGACGCTCGGACAGTCCTGCCCGAGGCAGTTGTCGCGTGTCGAGGTGACTTGTTGCCACACCCCAGCGTCTTCGGAAACGTCCGGGCACTCGGCCTTATCGCCGGTTGAGGTGTGCTTGGCCCAGCGTACGATTTTGGGCAAATGCAGTGCATCTTCGCGGGTGGCGAATCGGCCATCGCTCTGTGCCCGCTCCAGGTGATAGTGGCACAGATAGTTCGCACGCCCTTTGAGCAGCGCGACGCTGACCGGCACGCGTAGCGCGTCGCGCACCGCAGGCAGATCGCGATGGAACAGCTGGTCCTGCAGCGTCTTGGTGCCGGTGGAGACGATCACCTTGCCGCCGGAGAGCAGCGCCGGCACGAGGTAGGCAAAGGTCTTCCCGGTGCCGGTGCCGGCTTCGGCGACGAGCACCCGATTGCCCTTGATGGCGTCGGCGATCGCCTGCGCCATCTCGAACTGTTGAGGCCGCGGCCGGTAACCGGCAATGCGTTGGGCGAGCGCGCCGTCTTCGGCGAAGTAGCTGGAGAGTTCTTTCATGGCGGCGGGCGCGTGGGTCGGCGATGTTAGCACGGCCGATGGACGACCCTGGCCGCCGCAGGCCGATCACACTGGGCGATGGCGCTCCGCCAGATACTCGCGCGAGCGCATCTCGATCAGGCGCGATACGGTGCGGGGGAATTCCTGCGCATTCGGCCCCTCGCGATAAAGATCAGGCGCTTCGGCTTCCGCGCTGATAATCAGCTTCACGCGACAGTCGTAGAGCACATCGACAAGCCAGGTAAAACGCCGTGCCTCGTTGCCGTTGTCGCGCGTCATGACCGGAATGTCGGACAGGAATATCGTGTGGTAGCGCCGGGCAAGGTCAAGGTAGTCATTTTGCGAGCGAGGGCCGCCGCAAAGCGTCGCAAAATCGAACCACACCGTACCTTCATGCAGGCGCCGTACCGGAATCTGGCGATCGAGCAATTCGATCTCGCCCGGCATGCCCTTGCCACCGGCCACCTGCCTGAATTCATTGGCCAACTGCTCGTCCGCATTGGCGCCTGCTGGCACGATGTAGATGTTCATGCGCTCAAGCGCGCGCAAGCGGTAGTCCGTGCCCTGATCAACTTCGAGCACATCGAAGCGCCGCTTGATCAGGTCGATGGTTGGCAGGAAATTCTGCCGTTGCAGGCCATTCGGATAGAGGCCGTCCGGCGGGTAATTCGAGGTCATCACGAACACCACACCGCGTGCGAACAGGGCGTCCAGCAGACGGCCGAGAATCATCGCGTCGGCGATGTCAGAAACGTGGAACTCGTCGAAGCACATCAGCCGCGTTTGGCGGGCAATCGTCTCGGCCACGCGGATCAGCGGGTCTTCGTTGTCCTTGAAGCTGCGCAGCAGCTCATGCACTTCCCGCATGAACGCATGGAAGTGAACCCGACGCTTGCGCTGGTAAGGCACCGCGTCGAAGAAGCAGTCCATGATGAAGCTCTTGCCGCGCCCAACCCCCCCCCAGAGATAAACGCTGCGTGGCGGGTGCGGGTTGAACACCAGCTTGCGCAAGCGCGTTCGGCGAACTGCCTTGAAGGCCAGCAGATCGGTGTAGAGATCCTGCAAACGCGCGATGGCGCCGCGTTGTGCCGCGTCGGCCTTGTACCCACGGGCCTTCAGCAGGGATTCATAGGCGTCGCGGACGCCAAATTCGGGAACGTTGAGGATGCGGTGCGGCATGGCTGCTGCGTATCGAAATAGAAAACGGCCGTTCTCGGTCGATAGACCGGTGAACGGCCGTCCGGTTGCAATGCTTTAGAAGTGCAGCGAACGCTTGTCGACTGCCAGCGCGGCTTCGTGCATCACTTCCGACAGGGTCGGGTGGGCATGGGCGGTGCGGGCCAGGTCTTCAGACGACGCGCCGAACTCCATCGCAACGACGGCCTCGGCGATCAGCTCCGACGCGTTGGTGCCGATGATGTGAGCACCGAGGATCTGATCAGTCTCGGCATGCGCCAGAACCTTCACAAAACCCGTGGTGTCGCCCTGCCCCAAGGCACGGCCGTTCGCCATGAACGGGATTTGGCCCGCCTTGAACGGAATACCCGCGGCCTTCAGATCCTGCTCGGTCTTGCCGACCCAGGCGATCTCCGGCTGGGTGTAGATGACCCACGGAATCGTGTCGTAGTTGCAGTGCCCCGCCTGACCGGCGATGCATTCGGCCACCATGACGCCCTCTTCCATGCCCTTGTGCGCCAGCATCGGCCCCCGCACCACATCGCCGACCGCCCATACGTTGCGTAGATTGGTCGAGCAGTGATCGTCGACTTCGATTCGGCCACGGGCATCAAGCTTGAGCCCGACGGCGGCCGCGTTGAGCCCTTCGGTGTTCGGCGTACGGCCCACCGCCACGACCAGCTTGTCGAACTCAAGGACCTGGTCGCCTTCGTCGTTCTCGTACTTCACCGAGACCGTGTTGGGGCCGGTCGTCACTTCCTTGATCTGTACGCCAAGCTGGATGTTCAAACCCTGCTTCTTCGTGAAGACTTTCCAGGCTTCCTTCGCCACCGCCTGATCGGCTGCCGCCAGGAAGTCCGGCAGCGCCTCAAGAATGGTGACCTCGGAGCCAAGGCGCTTCCAGACGCTGCCCATTTCAAGGCCGATCACCCCAGCACCGATCACGCCCAGGCGCTTCGGTACGGACTCCGTCTTGAGCGCGCCTTCGTTATCGACGATGTTGACGTTGTCGACCGGAATCCCCGGCAGATGCCGCGCACGCGAACCGGTGGCAACGATCACATGCTTGGCGACGACATCTTCGTTGCCAACCTTCATCTTCCAGAGGCCGTCGGCCTCCGCGACGAAGCTGCCGTGACCGGCAAGGAAGGTGACCTTGTACTTCTTGAACAGCCCTTTGATGCCGCTGGTGAGCTGCGTGACGATGTTGTCCTTGCGGCGGATCATCGAGGGCACATCGATCGACACACCTTCGACCTTGATGCCATGCATCACGAAGGCGTGGGTTGCGTGATCGTAGAGTTCCGACGAATACAACAGCGCCTTCGACGGGATGCAGCCGACGTTAAGGCAGGTGCCACCCAGACGCGGCTCGCCTTTCGGGTCGGCATACGCCGCAGATTCGCAACAGGCTGCCTTCAGCCCCAACTGCGCCGCACGGATGGCGGCGACGTAACCAGCGGGCCCGCCGCCGATCACCAGTACATCGAATTCCTGAGCCATTGAACGCTCCGATCGTGATTACCCGGCGTTCTCGTCGGGTACAAAAATCCAGCAGAGGACGTAGGCGAACACACCTACACCGGCAAAGCAGGCCATCAGCACCCACAGCAGGCGCCAGACCCACGACTCTACCCCGGTCATCCGGCCGATGCCGCCGCAGACGCCACCGATCCAGCGGTCGTCACGCGAACGGCGCAATCCGTTGATCGCCGCCGACCCCGCAGCGTTGCTGCGGGGTGTTTCATCGCCCAGGAGGCGCGCTTTCGCCGCAGCGAACTCCGCGTCCGTCAGTGCTCCGCTTTCTTTCAGCTGGTGCAGTTTGGCGATTTCATCGGCGACGGACATTGATTGCCTCCGGTCAGATTTCCAGCAGCAGACGCGCCGGATCCTCCAGTGCTTCCTTCATGGTGACCAACCCGAGCACTGCCTCGCGGCCGTCGATGATCCGGTGGTCATACGACATCGCAAGGTAGTTGATCGGACGGATCACGACCTGACCGTTCTCAACCACCGGACGATCCTTGGTGGCGTGAATGCCGAGGATCGCCGATTGCGGCGGGTTGATGATCGGCGTCGACAGCATCGAACCGAAGATGCCGCCGTTCGAGATCGAGAAGGTGCCGCCGGTCAGGTCTTCGATGGAAAGCTTGCCATCGCGTGCCTTGGCGCCGAACTCCGCAATCTTCTTCTCGATTTCCGCCAGCGTCATCTGGTCGGCGTTGCGCAGGATCGGCACCACCAAACCGCGCGGCGAACCCACGGCGATACCGATATCGAAGTAGCCGTGATAGACGATGTCATTGCCATCGACCGACGCGTTCAGCACCGGGTACTTCTTCAGTGCGGCAACAGCCGCCTTCACGAAGAAGGACATGAAGCCCAGCTTCACGCCGTGCTCCTTCTCGAACTTCTCCTGGTACTTCTTGCGCATCTCCATCACCGGCGCCATGTTGACCTCGTTGAACGTGGTCAGGATGGCGTTGGTGGCTTGCGACTGCAGCAAGCGCTCGGCAACGCGGGCACGCAGGCGGCTCATCGGCACGCGCTGCTCCGGACGATCGGCCAGCACCGATTCCACCGCCACCGGTGCCGGCGGCTGCGGCAATGCCGACGCCGTGGAGCCAACTGCCGGAAGGCTTGACGGCACCACCGCCGCCTTGGTGACGGTGTGGGTCGTCGTACCCAGCGCATCCGCCTTGGTTACACGGCCGCCAGGGCCGGTGCCCTGCACGCTCGATGCATCGACGCCCTTCTCCGCGAGGATCTTGCGCGCGGCCGGGCCCATGCCCGACGGTGCGGTAGCCGCAGCAGCAGCGGGCGCCGGTGCTGCGGCCGGGGCCGCAGTCGCGGCGGGCGCAGAGGCGCCTGCGGTCGCTTCGGTGTCGATCTGTGCGATCAGGTCACCACTGGTAACGCTCGAGCCGTTGCCCTTGATGATCTTGACCAACACGCCGGCCGCCGGGGCCGGGGTCTCGAGCACGACCTTGTCGGTCTCGATGTCGATCAGGTTTTCGTCACGGGCAACCGCGTCGCCTTCCTTCTTGTGCCAGCTCACCAGCGTCGCTTCGGACACCGATTCGGAAAGCTGCGGGACTTTCACTTCGATCAGCATTTTTTCTTCCCTCTATGTGCTTTCTGACGCGCCAGCTCAACGGCTCGGAGCGACGTCCTGATTCAGTTCACCGAACGCGCCCTCGATCACCGCCTTCTGCTGCACCTGGTGCTTGGCGTAGTAGCCGACCGCCGGCGATGCCGAGGCCGGACGGCTGACGAGGTAGAGGTGGTGGCTCTTGCCCAGCGAGCGGGCGAGATGCTGACGGGAAACGATCCAGTACCAGGCACCCTGGTTACGCGGCTCTTCCTGACACCACACCACTTCCTGCGCGTTGGGGTATTTGCCAAGCTCTTCGGCAAATGCCTCATTCGGGAAGGGATAAAGCTGTTCGATACGTACGATGGCGGTGTTCTGGATGCCCTTGGCACGCCGTTCGGCAACCAGCTCGTAGTAGATCTTGCCGGAGCACAGCACCACGCGCGTGACGGCCTTCGGATCCAGCGGATCAACCTCGCCAATCACCGTACGGAAACGGCCATCCGAGAGTTCGTCCAGCGTCGAAACCGCGTCCTTGTGGCGCAGCAGCGACTTCGGCGTCATCACGATCAGCGGCTTGCGGAGCTTGCGCACCATCTGACGGCGCAACAGGTGGAAGATCTGCGACGGCGTCGAGGGCACGCAGACCTGCCAGTTGTTCTCGGCACACAGCTGCATGTAGCGCTCAAGGCGCGCCGAAGAGTGCTCCGGCCCCTGACCTTCGTAACCGTGCGGCAGCAGCATCGTGATGCCCGACAGACGGCCCCACTTTGCTTCTCCCGAGCTGATGAACTGGTCGATCACCACTTGGGCGCCGTTGGCGAAGTCGCCGAACTGGCCTTCCCACACAACCAGGTGATTCGGTTCCGCAGTCGCGAAACCGTACTCGAACGCCAGCACGGCGTTTTCGGACAGCACGGAGTCGATGACCGTGAAGGGCGCCTGGTTTTCCTGGATGTGCTGGGCTGGCACATAGATGCCTTCGTCCCACACCTCTCGGTTCTGATCGTGCAGCACTGCGTGGCGATGGAAGAAGGTGCCACGCCCGGCATCCTGACCCGACAGGCGCACGCCGAAGCCTTCGGCCACCAGCGACGCGTAAGCAAGGTTCTCACCCATGCCCCAGTCGAGCGGCAGCTTGCCCTCACCCATTGCCTTGCGGTCTTCAATGATCTTCGCCACACGCGAGTGCAGCGTGATGCTGGAAGGCACGTCGGTCAGGCGCTGCGCGAGGCGGCGCAACTCGGCTTGCGGCACCGAGGTGTCGCACTCGTCGGTGTATTCCTTCTTCAGAAACGGCGACCAGTCCTGCGCGAACTTGCGGGTGTAGCCAGACAGCACCGGGTTGTAGAGCAGCTCACCGCGGTCGAGTGCGGCGCGGTACTCGGTGATCATCTGGTCCGGTTCGTCCGGGCGGCACACGCCAAGCCCGACCAGGCGATCCGCGTACAGCTTGCGCGAGCCCGGATGCGCATTGACCTTCTTGTACATCAGCGGCTGCGTGACCATCGGCTCGTCCTGCTCGTTGTGGCCGAGCTTGCGGTAGCAGATGATGTCAACCACGACATCCTTCTTGAATGTCTGGCGGAACTCGACGGCGATCTGACAGACCAGCGCGACCGCTTCAGGGTCGTCGCCGTTGACGTGGAAGATCGGCGCTTCGACCATCTTGAACACGTCGGTACAGTAGATCGACGAACGCAGATCGCGCGGATCGGACGTGGTAAAACCGATCTGGTTGTTGATGACGATGTGGATCGTGCCGCCAGTGCCAAAACCCCGCGTCTGCGAGAAGTTCAGCATCTCCTGGTTAACGCCCTGCCCCGCCACCGCCGCATCGCCGTGGATCAGCACCGGCAGCGCGCAGAGCTTCTCCGCTTCAGAGCGGCGCTGCTGACGGGCATACACCGAGCCCTCGACCACCGGGTTCACGATTTCGAGGTGAGACGGGTTGAACGCCAGCGTCAGGTGCACCGGGCCTCCGGGCGTGCTGACATCGGACGAGAAGCCCATGTGGTACTTCACGTCGCCGGCGGACAGATCCGCCGCGTGCTTGCCCTCGAACTCCGAGAACAGCATCGCTGGTTGCTTGCCCAGCGTGTTGACCAGCACGTTAAGGCGGCCACGGTGGGCCATGCCGATCACGATTTCCTGCACGCCGGCGGTACCCGCATGGTTGATGATCGTGTCCATCGCAACGATGGCCGATTCGCCGCCTTCCAGCGAGAAGCGCTTCTGGCCAACGTAGCGGGTGTGGAGGTACTTCTCGAGCGTTTCCGCTGCGGTCATCCGTTCGAGGATGCGCTTGCGCTGCTCGACGCTGAAGTTCGGGCGGCTGCGGTTCGGTTCCAGCTTGCTCTGGATCCAGCGCTTCTGACCGATGTCAGAGAGGTACATGTACTCCGTTGCAACGGTGCCGCAGTAGGTCTCGCGTGCGGACTCGAGAATCTCGCGCAGCGTTGCCTGCTGACCGTTGGGGAAGTGGAAGGAGCCTGTGTTGAACTGCTGGCTCAAATCCGCTTCGGTGAAGCCATAGAACGAAGGTTCGAGCTCGGCGATCTGCGGGCGCTCCTGGCGCTTGAGCGGATCGATCTGTGCCCAACGGTTACCGAGGAATCGATAAGCGTTGATCATCTGGAGCACGCCGATCTGACGCTTGTCGGCGATACCGACGGCGGAGGTCGCGAGCTTGTTCTGCTTCGCCATCTGGGCGAAGGATGCAATGACCGGTGCGTGGGCGACGTCGCGCGTCACGGCACCAGGCATGTTCTGCAGGGCATCGAAATAATCTCGCCACTGCTCGGGAACGCTGGCCGGGTTATCGAGGTAGGACTCGTAGAGTTCCTCGATGAACGGCGCATTGCTCCCGAACAGATAGGAGTTGCCCATAAACTGTCTCATCATTGGAGCCACCTGTCTTTCTGCGGGTGAATGAAGCACGCCGCACAGCGATCCGGTGGAAGCCACTCACACCGGAAAAAACGGGACGGGGAGACTCTCCCCCCAGATCGTCAGCCCGCCCCGCGGTCAAACACTGTTGCGACTTGCCATCTGCTGTGTCAGCGCAAGCCGATCGGGGTAACGTCGCGCTTTGCGGCGCCCACGTAGAGCTGACGCGGACGGCCGATCTTGTAGTCGGCGTCGGTAAGCATTTCCTCCCACTGGCTCATCCAGCCAACGGTGCGCGCAAGGGCGAAAATGCAGGTGAACATCGAAGTCGGAATCCCCAGCGCGCTCTGCACGATGCCGGAGTAGAAGTCGACGTTCGGGTAAAGCTTCTTCTCGACGAAGTACGGATCTTCCAGCGCGATGCGCTCGAGTTCCATCGCGAGCTTGAACAGCTTGCTGTCGTGCAGGCCAAGCTCGTGCAGCACTTCGTGACAGGTCTCGCGCATCAGCTTGGCGCGCGGGTCGTAGTTCTTGTACACGCGGTGACCGAAGCCCATCAGCTTGAAGGAGTCGTTCTTGTCCTTCGCGCGTTTGATGTACTCGCCAACGCGCGACACATCGCCGATCTCTTCCAGCATGTTGAGGCAGGCCTCGTTCGCGCCACCGTGGGCGGGGCCCCACAAGCAGGCGATACCGGCCGAGATGCACGCAAACGGATTGGCACCCGACGAGCCAGCCAGACGCACGGTGGAGGTCGATGCGTTCTGTTCGTGGTCAGCGTGCAGGATCAGGATGCGGTCAAGTGCCTTGGCCAGCACCGGGTTCGGCACATACTTCTCGCACGGCGTACCGAACATCATGTGCATGAAGTTCTCGGTGTAGTCGAGGTCGTTGCGCGGGTACATGAACGGCTCGCCAACCGAGTACTTGTAGGCCATCGCAACGATGGTCGGCATCTTCGCGAGGATGCGGTGGAAGGACACCGTGCGGTGTTCCTGATCCGAGAAGTCAGCCGCATCGTGGTAGAACGCCGACAGCGCACCAACCACACCCACGCACACGGCCATCGGGTGTGCGTCACGGCGGAAGCCCTGGTAGAAGCGGGTCAGCTGTTCGTGAACCATCGTGTGACGCTGGATCGACTTTACGAAGGCTTCTTTCTGCTTCACCGTGGGCAGTTCGCCCTCGCGCAGCAGGTAGGCGGTTTCGAGGAAGTCGCACTTCTCGGCGAGTTGCTCGATCGGGTAGCCGCGATACATCAGCTCGCCCTTGTCGCCGTCGATGTACGTGATCTTCGACTGGCAGCTGGCCGTAGACAGGAAGCCCGGGTCAAAGGTGAAGTTACCGGTCGAGCCGTAGAGCTTGCGAATGTCGATGACGTCCGGCCCGTGTACGCCAGACATCACCGGGAATTCGACGCTATTGCCATCGATGGTCAGCGTAGCGGTGCGTTGAGTCGTCATGATTCGTCCCTTCTGTGCCAGTGATTGCAGTAATCCATCGGATACCGCGCCCGTCATGCCTGACGGATGGCGGCGATCAAGCTTTTCCATTCTTCGACCGGGCATTCCTCCCGGCCGCCAACCCATTTCCACAGCTCAATATCGTCCGTGGTGAGCATGTCGAGCAGCGTTTCAAGCTCGGCGTCGCTCAGGGCATCGAGATGCTTCGCGTAGTAACGCGTGAAGAAGATGTCGAGTTCCAGCAGGCCCCGGCGGCTACGCCACTTCACGCGTTCCTTGAGTGCGCTCATCGTGTGCTCAGACGGCCCTGCGGACCATCATGTCCTTGATCTTGCCGATCGCGCGCGTCGGGTTGAGACCCTTCGGGCACACATCGACGCAGTTCATGATGGTGTGGCAGCGGAACAGGCGATACGGATCCTCGAGATTGTCGAGGCGTTCGCTGGTCGCCTGGTCGCGCGTGTCGGCGATGAAGCGGTAGGCGGCAAGCAGACCGGCGGGGCCGACGAACTTGTCCGGGTTCCACCAGAACGACGGGCAGGAGGTCGAGCAGCTCGCGCACAGAATGCACTCGTACAGCCCGTTGAGCTCTTCACGGTCTTCCGGTGACTGCAGCCGCTCGCGCTCGGGCGGCGGGTCGTTGTTGACGACGTACGGCTTGATCGAGTGGTACTGCTTGAAGAACTGGGTCATGTCCACGATCAGGTCGCGGATCACCGGCAGTCCCGGGAGCGGGCGCAACTGCACCGGCTCTTTCAGCGATGCGATATCGGTGAGGCAGGCCAGCCCGTTCTTGCCGTTGATGTTCATCGCGTCGGAGCCACACACGCCTTCACGGCATGAGCGGCGGAACGAGATCGAATCGTCCTTGGCCTTGAGCTTGACTAGCACATCGAGCAGCTTGCGATCGGTCGCGTCGACTTCGATCGACACGTCCTGCATGTACGGCGCTGCGTCCTTGTCCGGGTCGTAGCGGTAGATCTGGAATTTCATAGTACGGTTTGCCACGCGTGGTTCCTCCGATGGCAGATCAGTACGCGCGCTTCTTCAGCGCGATGGTGTCGACGGTCAGCGGCTTCATCACCACCGGCTTGTAATCGATGCGATTGCCGTCGCGATGCCACAGCGTGTGCTTGAGCCAGTTGGCGTCGTCACGGCCGTCCGGCGTTTGCGGCGTGTCGGTCGCATCGTCGCGCACATGGGCGCCACGCGACTCGGTACGGTTGTTCGCCGAGATCATCGTCGCCTTGGCGACCTCGATGAGGTTCTCAAGCTCCAGCGCTTCGGTCAGCGCGGTGTTGAAGACCTTGGACTTGTCCTTGATTTCGGTGCGCTGCACCAGCTTCTCGACTTCAAGGATCTTGTCGACGCCGCTTGCCAGCATGTCCTTGAAGCGGAACACGCCGCAGTGCTTCTGCATCGTCTGTTGCATCTGTGCGCGAACATCGTGCACGTTGGTGCCGCCGCTCTGCGTCAGCAGGCGATCAACGCGCGCGACTGAGCGATCAATTTCGGCTTGCGGGATCTCAGGCTGTGCGCTGCCCTGCCCCTTGATGTACTCCACCATCGTCTCGCCCGAGCTCTTGCCAAACACCAGCAAGTCAAGCAGCGAGTTGGTGCCGAGGCGGTTCGCGCCGTGCACCGATGCGCATGCGCACTCGCCTGCGGCGTAGAAGCCGGGCACTGAGGCACCGTCGACGACGACTTCACCACGGTAGTTGGTCGGAATACCGCCCATCTGGTAATGACAGGTCGGCACCACCGGAATCGGCGCGCGGATCGGGTCAACGTTGGCGAACTGGATCGAGATCTCGCGGATGCCCGGCAGGCGCTTGTTGATGACATCCGGGTCAAGGTGCGTGATGTCGAGCAGCACGTGATCCTTGTTCGGGCCGCAGCCGCGACCTTCGTTGATCTCGGTGACCATCGCGCGGGAGACGACGTCACGCGAGGCAAGATCCTTCGCGTTCGGCGCATAGCGTTCCATGAAACGCTCACCCGAGGCATTGCGCAGGATGCCGCCTTCGCCGCGCACGCCTTCGGTGATCAGCACGCCCGCGCCGGCAACGCCGGTCGGGTGGAACTGCCAGAACTCCATGTCTTCGAGCGGAATACCGGCACGCGCCGCCATACCCAGGCCGTCGCCGGTATTGATGAAGGCGTTCGTCGAGGACGCGAAGATGCGGCCCGCACCGCCGGTTGCGAACAGCGTCGCCTTGGCCTGGAACACCACGATTTCCGAGGTTTCCATCTCCATCGCGATCACGCCGAGCACGCGGCCGTCCGTGTCGCGCAGCAGATCCAGCGCCATCCATTCAACGAAGAACTGCGTGTTCGCTTTCACGTTGCGCTGGTAGAGCGCGTGGAGCATCGCGTGGCCGGTACGGTCAGCGGCCGCACAGGCGCGGCGCACCGGCTTGTCGCCGAAGTTCGACATGTGGCCACCGAAGGGGCGCTGGTAAATCTTGCCCTCGTCGGTACGGTCAAACGGCATGCCGAAGTGTTCAAGTTCCACAACCACTTCGGGCGCCTTGCGGCACATGAACTCGATCGCGTCCTGATCGCCCAGCCAGTCCGACCCCTTGACGGTGTCGTACATGTGCCAGTGCCAGTGATCGGGCTCCGAGTTGCCGAGCGACGCCGAGACACCGCCCTGCGCCGCAACGGTATGCGAACGAGTCGGGAAGACCTTGGACAGCACGGCCGTCTTCAGGCCAGCCTCGGAGAGCTGAATTGCGGCCCGCATCCCGGCGCCACCCGCGCCGACGATCACCGCATCAAACGTACGCTTAGCGACTTTCACTTACAGCCTCCAAAGAATCTGGGCTGCCCAGCCCGCATAGCCGATCAGCAGGAAAGCGACGACCGAGTGCGCAATCAGGCGCACACCGACCGGCTTGATGTAATCCATGAAGATGTCCCGAACGCCAACCCACGCATGGAAGAACAGTGCGAGCCAGAACAGGAAGGTCGCGAAACGCATGAACCCGCCCGAGAACATGGCGCGCCAGGCTTCCGCAGAGAATTCCGGCAGACAGAACAGGTTGACGACGAAGAAGACGGTGTACAGCGCCATCACCGTGGCCGTGACGCGCTGAGCAAGCCAGTCACGCAAGCCGTAGTGGGCACCAACGACAATTCGGTTTTGCATGGCTTACCCCAGGAAAATCTTGGCGCCGATCAGCACCGTAAGAGTCAGGCTTACTGCCAGCACCGCGCCGGCGCTCTTGCGCGCGGTCGGCAGATCGAGGCCCTTGTGCATGTCCAGCAGAAGAAAGCGGATGCCGGCGCAGAAGTGGTGCAGATACGCCCACAGCAAACCAAACAGCACCAGTTTCACCAGCGGATTCGCAACCACCGATTTGGCTTGCGCCATAGCCTCGGGGCTGCCAACGCTGGAACCAAAGAGCCACAGCAAAACCGGCAGCATCAGGAACAAACCGGCGCCGCTCACGCGATGCAGGATCGACACGAATCCGGGTAGCGGCAGACGGATCACCTTCAGGTCGAGATGCTTGGGTCTCGGTTTCTTGATTGTTGTATCTGACATGCTTCACCTCTCACAGGGGCGCGTCGCTGGACTCGCCGTTCTCTTGCCTGCAACCGGCCAACCGGCCCGATTACAGCCTCAACTCAGTTCATTCAGGTAGTAGTGCTCGGCGGTGGAATACAGGCCGCGACGCCATTCCACCGGTTTGTCTCCATACGTATAGGCAACACGCTCAACCGACAGCAGCGGCGAGGCTTCCGGCACACCAAGGGTTTCTGCGACATTGCGGTCGGCCGCCACCGCGCGGATCTTTTCGCGCGCATGCAGCATCCGCACCCCGAAGCGGGACTCGAACAGGCCGTAGATCGAGCCCTGCCAGTCGCGCAGCATTTCGATATTGAGCCCGGAGAAGATCTCCCCCGGCAGGTAGATTTCATCCACCACGATCGGCTTGGATTCGTGCTTCAGAACCCGCCGAATGATGATGATCGGCGCTGACAGTTCGATGCCGAGGTTGCGCGACGCTTCCTGCCCCGCCTTGGCGCGCCAGCAGTCCAGCGGCTCGCTCTTGAGCGGAACGATTTCACCGGACAGCGGCGTCAGACGCAGGAAACGGAACAACGCGCGCGGGTCCGCGTGCGAGGCAACGAACGTGCCTTTGCCCTGACGACGGATCAGAAGGTTGTCCGCAGCCAGCTCATCGATCGCTTTGCGAACCGTTCCCTGGCTGACCTGGAAACGCACGGCGAGCTCTTGCTCGCTGGGGATAGCTTGACCGGGACGCCACTCCCCCGACTCAAGCGCCTGAATCATCAGGCGTTTGATCTGCTGGTAGAGCGGGCTGAAGGTGGGCGACAGGTTCACCATGACCGCATTCAAGCACAGAAAAATCGGTGTGTCTATAATGCATCTCCTGTCTTATATAAGACATAAGTTAGCTTTTGACACTGTGAGATTTCTGGCCTACGATGATAGCCACATTGCCGCCGGCAGGCGCCGCGGCGCCCTACCAGAACCTGCGCGCAGGGCCGCGCTCTCCAGCATAGATAAAGGAGTCACACATGGCCAAAGCTCCCGTTCGCGTCACCGTCACCGGTGCCGCCGGTCAGATCGGTTACAGCCTGCTGTTCCGCATTGCCTCGGGCGAAATGCTCGGCAAGGATCAGCCGGTGATCCTTCAGTTGCTGGATCTGCCCCAGGCCCAGAAGGCGGTCAAGGGCGTGATGATGGAGCTGGAAGACTGCGCGTTCCCGCTGCTCGCCGGCATGATCGCCACCGACGATCCGGCTGTTGCGTTCAAGGACACCCAAGTCGCGCTGCTGGTTGGCGCACGTCCGCGCGGCCCGGGCATGGAACGCAAGGACCTGCTGACCGAGAACGCCAAGATCTTCACCGTTCAAGGTGCCGCAATCGGCCAGTACGCTGATCCGAACGTCAAGGTGCTGGTCGTCGGCAACCCCTGCAACACCAACGCCTACATCGCCAAGGCAACGGCTACCAAGTTCGGTCGCGTCAAGCCGGGCAACTTCACTGCCATGCTGCGCCTCGACCATAACCGCGCGCTGTCGCAACTCGCCGCCAAGTCCGGCCGCGACGTGTCGAGCCTGAAGAGCCTCGTCGTTTGGGGCAACCACTCGCCGACGATGTACGCCGACTACCGCTATGTCACCTCGAACGGTGACAACGTCAAGGCGCTGATCAACGACGAAACCTGGAACCGCGAAACCTTCCTGCCGACCGTCGGCAAGCGCGGTGCTGCGATCATCGAAGCGCGTGGTCTGTCGTCCGCCGCCTCGGCCGCCAACGCCGCCATCGACCACATCCGTGACTGGGTGCTGGGCTCGAACGGTGAATGGGTCACCATGGGCATTCCTTCCGACGGCTCCTACGGCATCCCGGAAGGCATCATCTACGGCTTCCCGGTCACCACGGCCAACGGCGAATACAAGATCGTGCAAGGCCTGGAGATCGACGAGTTCTCGCGTGACCGCATGAACTTCACGCTGAAGGAACTCGAAGAAGAGCGCGCAGGCGTCGCAGACCTGCTGGCTTAACGCAAACGGCGTCGGGCTCATGGATAACGTACGCCCCGAGGAAACCACGGGCCGCCCCGAGTTTCCTGGCGCCCCCATCGGGGGCAGGTCGCCGAATGGCGACCGCGGGCGCTCACCGCTCCATCCCGATGCCGTGCTGTTCGCCGGCGGCAGGCCGCTGCCGGCGATCCCCGCGGTGGACCATTACTGCGGCTCCGAAAAGAACATGCGCAAGGCGATCGCCTTGCAGCAACGGATGGGCCCGCTCTTCGACATCACGCTCGATTGCGAAGATGGCGCCCCCGCTGGCGCTGAACGCACCCACGCCGAGCTGTGCGGCAGCCTGATCGCAGGCGCCGACAATCTGTTCGGACGCATCGGCGCACGCATTCACGATGTCACACATCCGAGCTGGCACGACGACCTTGAGATCATTCTCGGTCGCGCCGCCGACCGGATCGCGTTTGTGACCGTACCAAAGGCTCGCGGCGCTGCGGATGTGGAAACAGCGCTCGCCGCCCTGCGCAATATCGAATCGCGCCTTGGTCTCAAGCGTGAGATACCGCTGCATGCGCTGGTCGAGACGCATGGCGCCTTGCATCAAGCGTGGCAGATTGCCGCCCTGCCCGGCATCGAAACGCTGGATTTCGGCCTGATGGATTTCGTCTCGGAACACCACGGTGCGATTCCTGGTTCGGCAATGCGCTCGCCCGGGCAGTTCACACACCCCATGGTGGTGCGCGCCAAGTGCGAAGTCGTCGCCGCAGCAATCGCTCACGGCGTAATTCCGACGCACAACGTGACCACCGTACTCGACGACACGCAGGTCGCTTTCGATGATGCGCGCCTCGCTCGTAACGACTTTGGCTACCTGCGGATGTGGAGCATCCACCCCGCGCAGATTGAGCCGATCCTGCAAGGCATGCGCCCAGCCGCCGATGAAGTGACGGAGGCTGCTGGCATCGTTTGTGCTGCGCAGGACGCGAACTGGGGACCGATCCGCGTCGGCACACGATTGCACGATCGCGGCTCGTTCCGCCATTACTGGAATTTGCTCGTGCGCGCCCGGTCTACCGGGATGACGCTGCCCAGCGAGGCCGAGCAACGGTTTTTCACCCCCAACCCCAATTAACCGAATGCCGAACGGCATCCTGACAGCAAACCGGAGGACCTCACCGTGCTAGAAGCCTACCGCCAACACGCCGCCGAACGCGCCGCCCTTGGAATCCCGCCGCTTGCGCTGGATGCCAAGCAGACGGCCGACCTGATTGAACTGATCAAGAACCCGCCGGCAGGCGAAGAAGCCTTCCTGGTGGAGTTGCTCACCTACCGCGTGCCACCCGGTGTGGATGATGCCGCGAAGGTCAAGGCCAGCTTCCTCGCCGCCGTTGCGCATGGCGACATCAAGGTCGATCTGATCTCCAAGGCCAAGGCCACCGAGCTGCTGGGCACCATGGTGGGCGGCTACAACGTCCACCCGCTGATCGAGTTGCTGGACGATGCCGAAGTCGCTGGCGTCGCCGCCGAGGGGCTGAAGAAGACGCTGCTGATGTTCGACTTCTTCAACGACGTCGCAGAAAAGGCCAAGGCTGGCAACGCCAAGGCCAAGGAAGTGATCCAGAGCTGGGCTGACGCCGAGTGGTTCACCACGCGCCCGGAAGTGGACAAGAAAATCACCGTCACCGTGTTCAAGGTGCCGGGTGAGACCAACACCGATGACCTGTCACCGGCGCCGGACGCATGGAGCCGCCCCGACATCCCGCTGCACTACCTCGCGATGCTGAAGAACACCCGCCCGGATGCGGCCTTCAAGCCCGAGGAAGACGGCAAACGTGGCCCGATCCAGTTCATCGAAGACCTGAAGAAGAAGGGTCACCTGGTCGCCTATGTTGGCGACGTGGTGGGCACTGGCTCCTCGCGTAAGTCCGCGACAAACTCGGTGATCTGGGCCACCGGCCAGGACATTCCGTACGTGCCGAACAAGCGCTTCGGTGGGGTCACGCTCGGCGGCAAGATCGCGCCGATCTTCTTCAACACGCAGGAAGACTCCGGCTCGCTGCCGATCGAAGTCGACGTCTCGAAGCTGGAAATGGGTGACGTCGTCGACATCCTGCCGTACGACGGCAAGATCCTGAAGAACGGCGAGACGGTGGCCGAGTTCAAGCTCAAGTCCGACGTGCTGTTCGATGAAGTGCGCGCTGGCGGCCGTATCAACCTGATCATCGGTCGTTCCCTGACCGGCAAGGCGCGCGAGTTCCTCGGCCTGGGCGCCTCGACACTGTTCCGCCTGCCCAAGCCGCCGGCGGAATCGAAGGCTGGCTTCACGCTGGCGCAGAAGATGGTTGGCCGCGCGGTCGGCCTGCCTGAAGGCCAGGGCGTGCGTCCCGGCACCTACTGCGAACCGAAGATGACTACGGTTGGCTCGCAGGACACGACCGGCCCGATGACGCGCGACGAGCTGAAGGATCTGGCCTGCCTTGGCTTCTCTGCCGATCTGGTGATGCAGTCCTTCTGCCACACCGCCGCTTACCCGAAGCCGGTTGACGTGAAGACCCACCGTGAGCTGCCGGCCTTCATCAGCAGCCGCGGCGGTGTTGCCCTGCGTCCGGGCGACGGCGTGATCCACAGCTGGCTCAACCGCCTGCTGCTGCCGGACACCGTGGGCACCGGCGGCGACTCGCACACCCGCTTCCCGATCGGCATCTCCTTCCCGGCGGGCTCGGGCCTCGTGGCTTTCGGCGCCGCCACCGGTGTGATGCCGCTGGACATGCCGGAATCTGTGCTCGTTCGCTTCAAGGGCCAGATGCAGCCGGGCATCACGCTGCGCGATCTGGTGCACGCGATCCCCTACTACGCGATCAAGGCCGGTCTGCTGACCGTCGCCAAGGCCGGCAAGAAGAACGTGTTCTCGGGCCGCATCCTTGAAATCGAAGGCCTGCCGGATCTGAAGGTCGAGCAGGCATTCGAGCTCTCGGACGCGTCGGCTGAACGTTCGGCCGCCGGCTGCACGGTCAAGCTGAACAAGGAACCGATCATCGAGTACCTCAACAGCAACATCGTGCTGATGAAGAACATGATCGCCGACGGCTACCAGGACAAGCGCACGCTTGAACGCCGCATCAAGGCGGTCGAGGCATGGCTGGCCAACCCGAACCTGCTCGAAGCGGACAAGGATGCCGAGTACGCCGCGGTGATCGAGATCGACCTGAACGATCTGAAGGAGCCGGTGCTCTGCTGCCCGAACGATCCGGACGACGCGAAGCTGCTGTCCGAAGTCGCCGGCGCGAAGATCGACGAAGTGTTCATCGGCTCGTGCATGACCAACATCGGCCACTTCCGTGCGGCGTCCAAGCTGCTCGAAGGCAAGCGCGATATCCCGGTAAAACTGTGGATTGCGCCGCCGACCAAGATGGATGCTGCCGAGCTGACCAAGGAAGGCCACTACGGCGTCTTCGGCAGCGCCGGCGCGCGCACCGAAATGCCGGGCTGCTCGCTGTGCATGGGTAACCAGGCACAGGTACGTGAAGGTGCGACGGTGGTCTCCACCTCGACGCGTAACTTCCCGAACCGCTTGGGCAAGAACACCAACGTGTATCTGGCTTCGGCCGAGTTGGCCGCGATCGCATCGAAGCTCGGGCGGATCCCGACGGTCGAGGAGTACCACGCTGACATGGGCGTGATCAACGCTGACGGCAGCAAGATCTACAAGTACATGAACTTCGATCAGATCGCCGAGTACCAGGACGCAGCAAAGGCCGTCGAAGTCTGACCGCCAATGACCTGAGCCTGAACGCCCTGCATCGCGAGATGCGGGGCGTTTTTATTTTGTTCCTTCAGATCACGCCTTGCTCGTGCAGTGCATCGAGCTGCGGGCGCTCCTTACCCAGCAGCCGCGCCAACAGGTCGCGCGTATCGCTACCGAGGTTTGGCGGCGCGCGGCGGTAGGTGGGCGGCGTTTTCGACATACGGATCGGGCTCCCTACCAGCGCTACCTTGCCAGCGGACGGATGCGCCATTTCGATGCGCATGCCGCGGTGGCGAACCTGGGGATCATCGAAGACCTGCGGAATCGTGTTGATCGGGCCGCAGGGTACGCCCGCCGCCTCCAGCGCTGCGATCCACTCCGCCGTGGTACGCGTTCGGGTGACGTCGTGTATCAGTGGAACCAGTACATCCCGATGGCGTACCCGCGCCGCGTTACTCCCGAAGCGTGCGTCACCGAGCCAATCGGTGCGGGCCTCGATACAGAAGCGCGCAAACTGAGCGTCATTACCGATCGCAAGGATCATGTGGCCATCGGCGGTTGGGCACGCGTCGTAAGGGACGATGTTCGGATGGGCGTTGCCGACACGTGCAGGCGCTCTGCCGCTTGAAAGGTAATTGAGCGCCTGATTGGCCAGCGCAGCCACTTGCACATCCAGCATGCCGAGATCGATATGCTGCCCTTCCCCGCTGCGCTCGCGCCACGCCAACGCGGCGAGAATCGCGTTGCTGGCATAGAGCCCGGTCATGACATCGGCCAGTGCGACACCGACCTTGGTCGGCGTGCCATCCGGCGCGCCCGTGATGCTCATCAGCCCGCCCATGCCCTGAATCAGGAAGTCGTAGCCCGAACGCTCCGCGTAAGGCCCATCCTGACCGAAGCCGGTAATCGAGCAGTAGATCAGGCGCGGGTTGATTGCCGCGAGCGTTTCGTAATCGAGGCCGTAGCGCGCGAGCGTACCAACCTTGAAGTTCTCGACCAGCACATCGGATTGCGCAGCCAGCTCGCGCAGCAGTGCCTGACCCTCGGCGCGGGTGAAATCGACAGTGATCGATTCCTTGTTTCGGTTCGCGCACAGGTAGTAGGCGGAGACATCGGTGTCTTCGCCCGCTTCGTCCTTCGCCCACGGCGGCCCGTAGGAGCGCGTGTCGTCGCCGCGGCCGGGCCGTTCGATCTTGATGACCTCGGCGCCAAGATCGCCGAGCAACTGCGTCGCCCACGGGCCCGCCAGCACGCGTGACAGATCCAGCACCCGCACGTGCGAGAGGGCGCCGACCGGGCGCATCGGCGCGCTCGCCAGCGCGCCCTTCTTGCGCACCCCTTTACGGGGCAAGACACCCCTGAGTGCCGGATCAGTCTCCAACATGCTTACCTCGTCTTCCGCGTTCGCGATGCAGTTGTCTTCTCAGCGTCGCGCACCATCACTCCAACATTGCGATGGTCTTGCCGGCGGGGTCCTTGATGCGCTGCCACGCGGCTCCGAGCTGGTTCACCGTTTCGCCCGGCAGCGGAACATAGCCGCCGTCCAACGCAAACTTGCCGCCGTTCTGGCAAGACCAGCCAAAGAACTTCACAACGGCGGCCGCCTGCGCAAGCTTGTCCGTCGTACGCTGCAGCATCACGAAGCTGGCGCCTGCGATCGGCCAGGCCTCGGGTGCCGACTGGTCGCTCAGCACCTCGCCGAAGGCGCTCTTGTCCCATGCGGCACTGCGCGCTGCGGCCGCAAGGCTCTTCTCATCCGGGGCAACGAACGCGCCGCTGCGGTTCTGCATGCTCACGTAGGCCAGTTTGTTCGCGCGGGCGTAGCCGTACTCCACATAGCCAATGGCACCCGGCAAACGCTTGACGAAGTTGGCGACGCCTTCATCACCCTTACCCCCAAGGCCAACGGGCCACTGCACGGCGCTGCCCACCCCAATGCTGTCGCGCCACTCCGGGCTCACCTTGGCGAGGTAGTGCGTGAGGAAGTACGAGACGCCGGCGCCATCGTCACGCCGCACGACGACGATCGACATGGCCGGCAAGGACACGCCCGGATTGATGTCTGCAATGCGCGGGTCGTCCCAGCGGGTCAGGCGGCCGCGGAAAATGTCTGCCAGTAGCGGCCCGGTCAGGCGCAGTTCGCCGGCCGCCACTTTGGGCAGGTTCACGAAGGGCACCGCGGCGCCAACGAGTACTGGAAACTGCACCAGGCCACGTTTGTCGAGTTCGGATTCGGTCAGCGGAATATCGGACGCGCCGAAGTCCACGCTCTTCGAAGTCACTTCCTTCACGCCGCCGCCAGAACCGATCGATTGGTAGCGGATCGTGTTGCCGGTTGCCTTGCCGTAGGCCTCCGCCCACTTCAGGTACACCAGCCGCGGCGACGATGCGCCGGCGCCCGTCACCTCCGCCGCCTGAGCGATGATCGAAACCCCGGCGATCGCGCATGCCGCGACGGCCCGACACAACAGCGTTTTCATTGTCGTTCCTTTCCGTTTCCGTTCCACCCGGTCTGCCCGATCGCGCGCTTACGACGCATTGCGATACGGGTCGTAGACCTGATCCAGCACGCCACCATCGCTGAAGTGCGTCTTGAACGCCTGCTGCCAGCTGCCGAAGACCTCATCCACCCGGAACAGGCTCAGGGGCTTGAAACGCTTGCTGTACTTCTCGGCGATTGCGGCGTCTGCGGGCCGGTAGTAGTACTTCACCAGCAGCTCTTGCGCCTCGGGCGAGTACAGGTAGTTAAGGTAGGCGTCGGCAAGCTTCCGCGTGCCCCGCTTCTCGACCATCTGGTCGACCAGCGCAACCGGCGGCTCGGCCACGATCGATACGCTCGGGACCACGATCTCGTAGTCGTCCGGCGCAGCTGCAACGAGCTGAAGCGCCTCGCTCTCCCACGTGATCATCACGTCACCGATCTTGTTTTTCGTGAAAGCGTTGTTGGCGCCGCGCGCGGTGTACTCAAGTACGCGGTTGTTGCCGTACAGGCGCTTGAGGAAGAGCTTCGCGCTCGCATCGTTGCCACCCGGCTGCTTGAGCGCATAGCCATAGGCCGCCAGATGCCCCCAGCGCGCAATGCCGGAGCTCTTGGGATTCGACGTGACGACGTTGATGCCCCAGCGCACGAGGTCGTTCCAGTCCTTGATCTGGCGCGGATTGCCGCGGCGCACGAGGAACACCACGGTCGACGTGAAGGGCGACGAGTGGTTAGCCAGCCGGCCTTGCCAATCGCTCGGCATGAGGCCCGCGGCGGCGATTGTGTCGATATCCAGTGACACCGCCAGCGTCACCACATCCGCCTCTTCGCCGTTGCGAATCCGCGCGACCTGGTTCGTGGATTGCGCGTGTGTCTGCTTGATCGTCACCGCCTCGCCGGTCTTCCCGCGCCAGTAGCGCGTGAACGCGGCGTTGTACTCCTGGAACATCTCCTGATTGATGTTCGACGAAGCGTTGATCAGGGTGGTGTCGGCACGGGCAGTTGCGCCCGCGCCGCACACACCTACCAGCCCCAGTACCAACCCAACATGCCACACCCCTGCTCTTGCTGCCCAGCTTGTCATGTTCCGTCTCCTGGCTTGACCCTGCGCGTTGCCCGACTACTGAAGGCTCACGACCAGTGCCGCCTCAAACTTGTGCCACCGCAGTGGCAGGATGTAGGCCTTGACGCTGCGCGGCACCTGGATCGCACGCGCGTTGCCCGACACGACGACCGGCACCGAGATCATGAAATCCGGCCCGAAGTAACGACGTGCGTTGCCCGAAATGGTGTTGGCTACCTCACCAACGAGATCGCAGAGATTGGTATCCGACACATCGGCCTCGCCCACGTGCAGCAACAGTTGCCGCAGCAGATCGCGATGCGCGGTGACGTACACGCAGCCCTGGCGCTCGCCGGAGATACCGATCACGCCGGTGAAGTCGTAGATCGGCAGCGCGCTGGCATCGCCCAGATACGGGCTTCCGACCTCCGGCGCCTTGCCCGTCTGGCGCTCGAAGTACTGGCTCACGATGTCGATGAAGACACGCAGTTGTTGCTCATCCATGAGCGTCCTCCCCCAGAAGTTCCTCCATCGCCTCGGTGAGGTCGGTTTCGGAGAACGGTTTGCACAGGAAACCCTGAGCGCCTTCCTTCAGGGCCTGGATTGCTGTGGCCTTGTCCGCCAGCGCCGAGACCACGAGGATGCTGATGCCCGGGTCGATCTTGCGTAACGCGCGGATGCACTCAAGCCCATCCATGCGCGGCATGGTCAGATCCATCGTCACGACATCCGGTTTGTGGGCACCGAACAGCTTGACGGCTTCCTCGCCGTTGCTTGCCGTCGCCACCACTTGCATATCGTGTTGCGTGAGCGTTCGGGTGATCTTGCTGCGGATGATGTTCGAGTCATCCACGATCATGAGCTTGAGTGCCATCAGGCCACCTCCTTGATCGGGGCATCAATGTGGTCGTCGCGCGGCTCCACTTTGATCGGCAGCTGCACACGGAAATGGCAGTACTCACCACTGGTCGTGCCGATGCGGATCCGGCCGCCGAGCCGTGTAATCAGGTCTTTCACTGCATCGAGGCCGACGCCGCGCCCTGCGTCTTCATCCACCTGATCGCGGGTGGAAAGGCCGGGCTCAAAGATCATCAACGTCAGCTGGCGCGCATCAAGCGCCTTCGCCGCGTCGGCCGCGATGCGCCCGGAGCGGATGGCAGCGGCGCGGATCTTTTCAGGGTTGATGCCGCGTCCGTCATCACGGAAGCTCAGCTCGATCGTGCCGTCGCCTTGGTCTGAGACGTAAACCGAAAGCCGCCCCGCCTCGGACTTGCCACGCATCTTGCGATCCGCCGGCTTCTCGACCCCGTGCACCACGGCGTTGCGGATGAACTGATTCACCGTGGTATTCACCGCGTCGCGCAACTGCGGGTTGAGCAGTTCGATATCGAGGCCTTGATAACTCAGCTCGACTTGCTTCTCGTGCCGCTGCGCGAGCTGTTGCGCGAAGCCGCGCCACTGCCGCACGAAGGCCTGGGCCGCCAGTTCGGGGTCATGCGCCGGTTTGGGCGGCTCGACACTGACGACGCCACGCACCTGACCGATGCGTGCAATCACATCCTGGATTGCCGCGATCTCGGCATACAGCCCCTTTACCCGCACCGCGACGGGCAACAAGTCTTCACTGGAGCGGCGAGTCAGCACGCGCAACTCCTGAAGCACATTCTCGAAGGCGTGCAGTGACTGCGACACCGCTTCGAGCTGCAACGCCGCGGCGTCGCCCTTCAAGCGGTGGGCGATGCGCATCATTGCGTCGACCCGCGGCGTGGATACGCCGGTCGTCGGGCTCGCGGTGCGCAGATCCTCGTTGATCTGATTGAGACCGTCGCTCGCAGCACGCAGGAAGTCCTGCAACTGTCGCGGATCAGCCTGGAGGATGTTCACCATCATGCCCATCTGATCCTGCACGCGGCGCTCGCTGTCCTTCAGCTCGCGCTCGAGCTTCACGCGGCGAGTAATGTCGTTGACCGTAACCAACAGGTGCGTGACCTTGTTGCCCTGCAGCACCCGGTTGAAGCGGATCTGCAGGAAGCGCGACTCCACCGCCCCGCTCGGCTTCACAGCGCTGATTTCAATGCAGTCGAGCGGGTTGAGGCTGGCGACGAGCTTTTCCTTCACGTCGTGCCGCAGCAGCAGCTCGATGTACTCCTTGGTGGTGTCGTAAGTCTTCGGTGTCACCAAAGGCTTGAGCAGATCGAGGAAGTTTTCGCCGCCCTTCGCCTCCACGCCGATGATGCGCGACAGCGCATGGGAGGTTTGCGACCCCATGCGGAAATCCGGGTCGAGCAGGAAGAGCCCCTCTTGTGTGGTCCGCAGGATGTCTTCGGTTTCACGCTGCGCGCGCTCCACCGCCTGGTCGCTCTTGCGCAACTGGCCGAGGAAGCTGTAGAGGATGAAGGCGAAGTTGATCAACGCGGCCGCCATGCCGGCCATCTGCACCGCGCGCAGCCTTGCGGCCTTTGCCGCAGACAGGGCTTCGAGGCGGCTCGTCAGCAGGTGCGAGCTTGCCAGCAGGTTCAAGTTGTTCGGAATCAGCACCTGCAATAGCGGGCCGACATCAGGACGGTGGCCATCCTTTGGCTGATTCAGCGACTGCACTTCGCTGTTGATCGGCGCCCAGAGCTCCTTCACCAAGGCGAACATCGCGGCCGCCTGCTCGTCCTGGCTCGGGGTCAGCGCCAGTTCTTCGGCCATGTCCGGTAGCTTCGCGCCGCCATCAAACGTGTTGATGATCGCGTTGAAGCGATCGGCGGTTGCGATGAGGTCCTTGACCTCGTTCAGGCTCGATCGGCCGCTGCTGTCAAAGGTGCCCTGGGTGGCATCCTGATCGATCAACAGCGCTGTCTTGGCGAGCTTTTGCACCAGATAACGGTGCTGGCCAGCGAGGTTGATCGAGATCGCATCCGCCGTCAGCTGGCGGGATATCACGAAGGTCATCCCGAGCACGCCAACGTCGAACACCAGAAACAGCGTGATCAGAACGACGATCGAGCGGTATTTGCCCAATCCAAGTTTCAGCATTGCCTACGCCCCTTCCATGAAGGTGGCGCCCTTGCGATTCGTCGTGCGCGGCAAAGTCAGTGCAGCGATCGAACCGCCCCATCCAACGGTTTATCGAAAGAAACCACCTTGCGAACCCGCCACGCAAAGTGCTTTCAATTGCAAACCGTCAGCTCAAACGAGCGCCTCCATTCTGATTTAGGCGTGAATATTTAACGCCGCTTGTCGAATTAATTGCGAAGCGACAAACGGCACTTTATGACGAATGAACGGTCGCGCTTTTGCACCACAAAATGACACAGAGCGTCATTCAATTTGAGCAATCCGGCACCGATCAAGGCTCGTGGAAGAAGCCATAAAGCACTGTTTTGCATGGCTGTTCTTGTCGTAAGCAGCTTGGTAAAGCGACTTTGTACTGCACGGCAAATGAACACCAAGACCATAAATATGGGCGCATATCCCATTTAGATGTCATTTTCCGTTTTCTGAATTGGTGTGTAGGTATTTATCCGTCATGCATGGATATCAATTCCTACAGTTGTTACTCAAAATCAGGACGCACAAAGTATTAATCACCCTTATTCGTTTCGTTTGCAAAACCAACCAATTCCGAATTACCTCTCCTTAATTGCCAAAAAAAGGGCGCCGATGGCGCCCTGTTTTTTCAGCAGAAGAACCGACAACGATCAGGGCAAACTGATCACCGTCGTATCGTCCATCACCAGCGGGTCAGTCGCACCATTACCGCCCCAGAACGCCCATTCCTGGGTTGTTGGCGACAGACCACGATAGCCGCCGTCATAGTCCCAGGTCGTCACGTAGACCTTCACGCCAGACAGCGACGACAACTTCCCAAGCGACGCGTCGGGCAGGATGAAGCTGACCGTATTCGTCGCGGTATCCACCTTCAAGCCGGCGGCGGGCGAGGCGTTCGTCCCCTCGTTACTGGCACTCGCGCCCGATGAAGTGAAGATGGCGTTCGACCACCCGTGCGCACGAAGGCGGTAATGCCACTTCATCCCGCCTGGCAACACAGCGTTCTGCAAAGGCATCGCTGTCACACCGCCCGCCTTTCCGGGCACTTCGATGAAGATCGTAAAGGCCACGTGATCAAAGCCGTTCGCCGGATTCCAGACTGTTGTGACCTTGTTCGTCTGCACGTCGATGCGCATCGCCCCACCAGCGCCGGATACCGTGACTTTGCGCAAGTCGAGCTGGCGGTTGCTGCCCCAGGAATCATTCGTCGGGTATTTGTAGACACCCGTCGGCCCAACATCATCACCGGCCGGGTCCACCACCTCGGCAAGCTTCACGAACGGACGATCGACGAAGAAGCTACCGCTGTTAGAGAGCACGGCGGAGGTTTCGCTCCAGGCGACGATGCTGTGGCGGATCGTCGGGTCGATCATCGTTGCGGTGTCCACCGTTGCCGACCAGCTGCCGTCGCCCGCCGGGGTAACGGTCTGAGCGTGCGCCACATCGCCGTCGATCACCAGTTTGAAGTTCGTGAGTTCGGTTGAGACACCGCTGACGGTGAAATCACCCGCCTCTTTCGCGTCATTCAGAGCCGTCATGCTGATCGTGGCGGTCGGGTCCACCACACTCGCTGTGTCCGCCGTCGCAAGCCAGACATAGGCACTGCGGGCGGGCAGCTTCATCGAGAGGCGACCGTTCTTGTCCGCGACGGCCTGCGTTGCGGTGCCACTTGCTGCAAACAACGGCTTCAGCACGGCGTGAGCCGCGAGCCCGGTTTCAAGGTTGTCGAGCAAGGTTTCGCCGTCGGCGGTGTTGAACACCACAAAGGCGGTCGTGCCGTTCCAGCTCATCTTGTAGGCGAACACGCCAGCGGCAGCGCCATTCTCCTTCAGCACCGTCGGCGTACCGCGCGAGAACACCTTGTTCGCCTTGCGCAGCGCACTGACTTGCGCGATGTACTGGTACAGCGGGGCGGTGGTGTCGAAGTTGTCCTTCCCACCCGACTTGTAGCCCGCCTTGAACATCGCGGCGCGCTGTTCCTTGAAGGCTTGCTCGGTGCCGTAGTAAATCACCGGGATACCAGGCAGCGTCATCATCATCAAAAGGTTCTGCTTGAGCCCGGCCTCTGAACCCCCTGCGAGGAATCGATCCACATCATGGTTGTCGAGGAAGCTCGGCATCAGGTGGGGCCGCTTGTGCGTGGTCATCACGTCGCGTATGCGGTAGCCGAGTTCCGCAGTCGGCCGGCCTCGCGCAAACACATCGCCTGCGGACGTGTAGAGCGGGAAGTTGATCATGCCTGGCAGGATCGTCTCGCCGGTGGCCGGATCGGTCATGTAGCTGTCGATCTTCTTCGCCTTCGTGTCTTCGTAGGCGCGATCGGATGCGAAGCCCTCGCCGAAGGAGAGGAAGTTCTCGCGGCCCGTTGCCTTGGCAGCAGCGACGATGCCGGGGTTGGTCGTGTCGGTCGAGTACAGGAAGTCCTTGAAGGTGTCGGGGGGTACGTAGAATGCAGTGTCGATGCGGAAACCGTCGACACCCACCTCCTTGATCCAGTACGCGTAACTCTTGCGCAGCGCGTCGCGCACCGCAGGGTTCTCGGTGTTCAGGTCGTCGAGGTCGGAGAGTTGATAGTTCTTCTCCTGCGCCGCGTCCTGGAAGTCGCTGATGCTGGGCGTCCAGTGGTAGATGCCCGCCTTTACATGGTCCGCGTTGCGCGGATCGTTCAGTTCAAAAGGCGACTGCGTTGGCGCGGCGCCGGGTTTGGACGCGGTGTTCATCACAAGGAATTTGGTCGGGTCTGCCGCGTCGTAGCCACCCCGATAGCTGAAGAAATTGCCGGTGTGGTTCAGCACAACGTCCTGAATCAGGTACATGCCCGACTTGTGCAATGAGGACGACAGGCTCTTGTAATCGGCCAGAGTCCCCATGTGCTTGTCGACTTCCATGAAGTTGCTGGCCCAGTAACCGTGGTAGCCGCCGTAGTTGTTGAG
This sequence comes from Niveibacterium sp. COAC-50, assembly GCF_013184235.1. Taxonomy (NCBI): domain Bacteria; kingdom Pseudomonadati; phylum Pseudomonadota; class Betaproteobacteria; order Rhodocyclales; family Rhodocyclaceae; genus Niveibacterium; species Niveibacterium sp. COAC-50. The sequence goes on along the minus strand of NZ_JABCJM010000001.1, from coordinate 1,345,934 downwards.
CGGATCCCACCACTGGTTCGCCACCGGCGGGGTCACCCACACCGCCGTTGCCCCCAGGCCCTTGATGTAGTCGATCTTGGCTTCCACGCCGCGGAGATCGCCACCGCTGTACTTCGCGCCGTCGGCCGGATCAAACTCGCCGGCGCCCTGGTCGTTGTTACTCGGGTCGCCGTCGTTGAAGCGATCGGTCATCACGAAGTAGACGATCTGGTCCTGCCATTCAGGCGAGGCCACATGCAACAGTTGCGCAGGCGGAGGTGGATCGCAGCACGGAAGATCGCTGTTGTCGCCGCACGACGCAAGCAGCGCCGCTGCAACGGCGGTCATGGCCACAGTGGGCCAACGATGGAAACGCTTCATTCAGCTTCACTCCTCTGGATTGAACGAAACGGGGCAACTGGCCCCTGCGTGCCGGAATGACCGGCATCGCTACGCGTGTTCGGGAGTGACGTCCGCCGCGGCGACCTGCGCGCAGCAAGCAACCCGGCATGACCGTTCCGGGCGACGAGGACGACGCGCATGGCCGAGCACGAACCGTAGTCCGTTCCCGATGATCCGCGCGCCGGATATGCTTTTCGAATTATCGAGTGGAGTCTATTTGGAGGACGATGGGCTTGCAAGCAGCATTTGCACGGTCTGCATTGCTTCAACGGCGATCAGACCAGGCCGGCGCATTGCACGCCGGCCCATTGAGTCCAAGGATCAACAGCGACCGATGACCGACGCCGTTGCAATCAGCTCATCGAGTAGCGCCATCGATGCGCGCCCCGAGCAGGCAAACGGATCGAGTACCGGGCGTTCGGCGTACTTGAGCAAGAGCGAAGGATTCACGCGGGCGATGTTGACATGGCCCATGGTCCATGCGCCGAAGCGCCGTTCCGGGATCTCCTCGAAACTCAGGATTCGGACCTTGGTGTGCCGATCGTCGCGAACGATCGTGTTGAATAGCTCGCACACCTCATCGCGCCCACCTTCCAACACCTGCAGAAAAAGGTCGTCGCTGTAGCAGAGCATGCCGGTAATGCCGAGCTTGGGGTTGTGGTCGCGCGACTGCGCGAGGATCGCGTCCACCACGGGAGCAGTAAGCGGCGATGCCGCGCGGCTGGCGTAGAGCAAACGAACAAGCATCGGAGCCTCAGTTTTTCAGGTTGATGAGTGAGAGAAACTCGCGGCGCAGCGCTGCATCCTTGAGGAAGGAACCGCGCATGACGCTGTTGATCATCTTGGTCTCAGAATCCTTCACTCCGCGCCAGTGCATGCAGAAGTGGTCCGCCTCCATGACCACCGCAAGGCCATCCGGGCTCACCTTGCGCATCAACAATTCAGCCATCTGCGTGATTGCTTCTTCCTGGATCTGCGGCCGGCTCATGACCCATTCGGCGAGTCGCGAGTACTTCGACAAGCCGATCAGGTTCGAGTGTTCGTTGGGCATCAGCCCGATCCACAGCCGCCCCATGATCGGGCAGAAGTGATGGCTGCAGGCGCTGCGGACCGTGATCGGGCCAACGATCATCAGTTCATTGAGGCGCTCGGCGTTCGGGAACTCGGTTACCGCCGGGGCCGGCATGTAACGCCCCCGAAAGACTTCGGTGAGGTACATCTTTGCAACACGGCGTGCGGTGTCCTGCGTGTTGTGGTCGCTCTCGGTATCGATCACAAGGCTTTCGAGCACGCCTCGCATCTTGCCTTCCACTTCGTCCAGCAAGGCTTCGAGATCGCCGGGCTCAAGGAAGGCGGAGATGTTGTCGTTGGCGTGAAAGCGCTGTTTTGCGCGATAGATCCGCTCGCGAATCCGCGCCGACACGGGCTGGATCGCAGCGGTATCGGGCTTCTGTAAGGCTTCGCTCATGATGGGCCGTCGTGATGTGGTGATTGATGGAGTGTCGTACAACGGCGGTTCGACCGCAAACCAGCCGCCCGCGTTCCATCGCGACTGCACCACGCTGCGCTCCGCGCTATCCGGCGGCCTGCTGAGGCGCGTCAACCGGGCAGGCGCCGCGCGCTGGCATTGCGTTTCGCTACGACCCACAATCAAGTAGGAGGCGGCTGTCCGGTGTGTCGGCCATGGATGAGCGGCACCGATCCAGCGCGTGCCAGGCCGACGACGGATTCGATCGAGTTCGGGGACTAACCAGAATGAGAATGAGCGAGCACACACCGCATCACGAGGTTCTCCGGGACCCTGCCGACTTCTCGCTCGTGCTGGGCGGCCCGCTTTTCCAGGCACTGCGCCGTGCGCATCTGTCAGACAATGAATTGCACCTTGTTGGTCAGCGTATTGGTGTGATCGCGCTGTTCTGCTGGCTGCCGCTACTGGTGCTGTCCGCGCTTCAGGGCAATCTGCTGCAGGGCAAGCTGGCGGTTCCCTTCCTCTACGATTTCGAAGCCCACGGTCGATTTCTGGTTGTCGTTCCGCTGTTGATCATTGCCGAACTGATTGTTCATCAGCGCATGCGGGTGCTGGTCAAGCAGTTTGTCGAGCGCAAGCTGATCCCCGCAGGCGCCATGGAACGCTTCAATGCGGCGATCGATTCAGCGCTGCGGCTACGCAACTCGACCGCGGCCGAAGTGCTGCTTTTGGCAGTGGTGTATGGCGTCGGGGTTCAACTGATCTGGCGGCAATACACCGCGCTGGACGCGAATACCTGGTACTCGACGGCGTCGGCGGACGGCTCGCAGCTGACGCTTGCCGGGATCTGGCTAGGCTATGTGAGCCTGCCGGTCTTCCAGTTCCTGCTGCTGCGTTGGTACTTCCGCCTGTTCATCTGGATGCGCTTCCTGTGGCAGGTGTCGCGCATCGAGCTCGTGCTATCGCCGATCCATCCGGATCGGCTCGGTGGCTTGGGCTTTCTTGCCGGCACCACGTTCGCATTCATGCCGCTCCTGCTGGCACACGGCGCATTGCTTGCCGGCAATCTCGCCAATCGCATCCTCTACCTCGGCGCGCCGTTGCTGTCATTCAAGTACGAGATCATTGCGCTGGTCATTGTGCTGCTGGCCGTTGTGCTGGTGCCGCTGCTGGTGTTTGCGCCGCGACTCGCGGAAGTGAAGCGCACCGGCTTGCTGGAATACGGCGCCCTCGCCCAGCGCTATGCGCAGGAGTTCGATAGCAAGTGGCTGCGTGGCGGCGCGCCGGCGAACGAATCGCTGCTCGGCAGCCCCGACATCCAGTCACTCTCCGATCTGAACAACAGCCTGCAGATCATCGCCGGCATGCGCGTCGCACCGATTACGCGCGACACCCTGATTCGGCTGGCCGCAGCGATCGTCGCACCACTAAGTCCGCTCGTGCTGACAATGATGCCGCTGGAAGAGTTGATCTCTCGTCTGGTCAAGATACTGTTCTAGCGCCAGCAGCGCTCGTAACTCAATGAAAGTCGCGGCTCGCTGTAGGTAGCGCGCCAAGCCAGGGCGTGAGGTCTACCAGACGCTTGGCCAGCACGTGCACGACTTCGCCCTCGCGCTGTAGCTGGCCATACACACCCAGCAGGCGTGCGCCGAGCAACTCGCGGCGCTGGCGCTCGGAAAGATCGGCATAAACAACGATATTCGCCTGCCCGGTTTCGTCTTCCAGCGTCACGAAGATCACGCCACGCGCCGTGCCAGGGCGCTGACGGCCGATGACGATGCCTGCCGCGCGCACCAGCGCACGGTGCTGCATCTCACGGATCGTGCTTGCTGCCAGGAAGCGCCGCGCACTCAGGCGATCACGCAAGAGCGCGAGCGGATGGCGGCCGAGTGACAAACCCGTGGCGGCGAAATCCGCAACGATCTCCTCCCCTTCGCGCGGCGCAGCGAATTGCACTGGCACCTCGGCTGGCGGCGCGCTGTCGAACAGATCGCCCTGCCGCTGCACGCCGCTGACCTGCCAGGCCGCTTGTCGCCGGTGCCCGGCGAGCGGCTTCAGCGCGCCCGCGCCGGCCAACAATTCCAGCTCACGTGCGCCTTGCATCGCGCGGTGCGCGAGATCGTCGACGCAGCTGAACGCACCCCGTTCGCGTGCGGCGACGACACGCGCTGCCGCTGCTTGCGGGTAGCCACGGATCTCGCGCAAGCCCAGCCGCACCCCGGGCCGCCGCGCACCGGGCAGGTACTCGAAACCGCTCTCCCAGCCGCTCTTCATCACATCCACCGGCAGCACTTGTACGCCATGGCGGCGCGCATCCTGCACCAGTTGAGACGGCGCATAGAAGCCCATCGGCTGGCTGTTGAGCAGCCCACAGAGAAAGGCCTCCGGCTCATGTCGTTTCATCCAGGCCGAGCTGTAGGCCAGCAGCGCAAAGCTTGCCGCGTGTGATTCCGGGAAGCCGTAGTCGCCGAAGCCTTCAATCTGCCGGCACAGCGCTTCGGCAAATTCCGGCGGATGCCCCTTGGCGGCCATGCCGGCGCGCAGTTTGTCCTTGAAGCGGTCGATATGCCCCTTATGCCGCCATGAGGCCATCGCGCGCCGCAGTTGGTCAGCCTCGCCAGGCGTGAAGCCGGCAGCCACCTCGGCGAGCTTCATCACCTGTTCCTGGAAGATCGGCACGCCGCAGGTGCGCGTCAGCACATCGGCCACCTCTTTCGGCAGGCGGTTCATGGCGGCCTGCGCCATGGCGGGGTCGGCACGATAGGCGAGATAGGGATGCACCATGTCGCCCTGGATCGGCCCCGGCCGCACGATCGCCACCTGCACCACCAGGTCGTAGTAAGTGCGCGGTTTGAGGCGCGGCAGCATGCTCATCTGCGCGCGTGATTCGACCTGGAAAACGCCCACCGAATCAGCGTGGCACAGCATCTCGAAGGTCGCGGCATCCTTGGGCGGGATGTCCTGCAAGGCGAACGGGCGCCCGCGCCGCTGGCTGACCAGATCGAGCGATCGCTTGAGCGCGGTGAGCATGCCCAGCGCCAGCACATCCACCTTCAGCAGGCCTAGGGTTTCCAGATCTTCCTTGTCCCACTGGATCACCGAGCGATCCGGCATCGCGGCGTTTTCCACCGGCACCAGGCGGGCCAAGGGCCCCTGCGAAATCACGAAGCCGCCCACATGCTGCGAGAGGTGGCGAGGGAAACCGAGCAGCATGTTGGTGAGCGCCAGCCACTTCGATACGCGCGGGCTTTTCGCATCGAGCCCGATTTCGGCGAGCCGTTCGGGCAGGTGCTCGCGCTTGTCCCACCATGCCAGTGAGCCGGACAGCGCGTCGATCTGTTCAATGCCGAAACCCAGCGCCCGCCCCGCGTCACGCAGTGCGCCCTTGGTGCGGTAGCGGATCAGTGTCGCGGCCAGCGCGGCGCGTTCCCGTGTGTACTTCCGATAGATGTACTGGATCACGATTTCGCGCCGCTCGTGTTCGAAGTCGACGTCGATATCCGGTGGCTCGTCTCGTTCGCGCGACATGAAACGCCCGAACAGCAGGAAGGCGCGTGTCGGATCGACCTCGGTGATGCCGAGCGCGTAGCAGACGATGGAATTGGCAGCCGAGCCGCGCCCCTGGCACAGGATGCCTTCGCGCTTTGCGAAGCAGACGATGTCGTACACCGTGAGGAAGAAGGGCTCGTACTTGAGCTCTGCGATCAGCGCGAGTTCGTTTTCGACGTCACCCAGCACCATCTCCGGCACGCCGTCCGGATAGCGCCGCGCGAGGCCGGCGAAGGTTTCACGACGCAGGTAGCTGGTCGGCGTTTCGCCGTTCGGCACGATTTCGTCCGGGTATTCGTAACGCAATTCGTCCAGCGTGAAATTGCACTGTGCTGCGATACGGGCCGATTCCTCCAGCATCGCAGCGGGGTACAGACGCGATAGCCGCAGCGGCTGCCGCAGGTGACGTTCGGCATTCGGGTAGAGCTTGTCGCCCGCCTCGAACACTGTGGTGTTCAGGCGGATCGCGGTCAGCACATCCTGCAGCGGGCGGCGCAGACGCGCATGCATGTGCACGTCACCACTCGCCACGCAGGGCATGCCGCAGGCTTCGGCCAGCGCCTGCAGTGCAGCCAACCGCGCCGCGTCATCCGGCCCGCTGTGCAGTTCCACCGCCAGCCAGATGCGGCCTGGGAAGCGCTGCGCGAGCCAGCGGCCGTCTTCCACACTCAGGCGCTCATCCGGCACCCATAGCGCAAAACAGTCCGGCACTGCGCCGCTGGGCGACACGGATTCCAGATCGCCACGTACCAGCCGGTACTCACCCTTCTCAGCCCGTCGTCGCCCGAGTGTGATGAGCGCTGCGAGGTTGCCATAGCCCGCGCGGTTCTTCGCCAGCAGCACCAGCTTCAGGCCGCACTCGAAGCGAAACTCGGCGCCATGGATCAGCCGGAAGTCGAAATCGCCCCCCGCCGCCTCACGCAGTTGCCGCCAGGCATCGAAAGCGCGCACCGCACCGGCAAACGAGCACTCGTCGGTAATCGCCAGCGCGGTGTAGCCAAGCCGGTAGGCGCGCTCGACCAGCTCTTCCGGGTGCGATGCGCCGCGCAGGAAGGTGAAGTTCGAAATGCAGTGAAGTTCGGCGTAGGCTGGTAGCGGCTTCATGCGAACAGCCCCTGCAGCCACCACCCGCCGGCGTCGCGGTAGATCCACAGCCACTCGCCACGAACCGAGCGGGCGACGTGGTAATCGCGCCGGATATCGCCCAGCCCTTCCCCGGTATCCCACCAGCCGCTCTCGATCCGTTCGGGGCGGGTGAGCAATTGCAGCGGGCCATCGTGATGCGGTCGCCCGGCTTGTTCTTGCAAGGGGCGCGGCTCACGCAAGAGCCATAGCGGGCGCAGTGGCGCCTCACTGGATGCGGTTTCCTGCGGCCAATCAAGCGCGACAGTGCTGCACTCCGGCCGATGCCCGGCCACCGTTGCAATGCCATGCACGGCCTCACGCCCCAAGCGTGCGCGCAGGCGTTCGATCACCGGTGCTATGCCTTGCGTGCCCGCCTCGCCAAACATTGGTGCGCTCTCACCCGGCATCGCCTCGATCCGCTCCGCGACAAGACGTAGCCCCACCACCGGCGCGACGAGTTCAAGCCGATCGAGCCGCTCGCGCAGCACCCGCACCAGACGCTCGCCATCGCGGGTGGGCGCGGCAAAGCCAAGGACCAGCCGCGAGTCGTCCTTGTCCTCGTGTTCAAGCTCAAGCACGCATTGCTGCAAGCCCGCACCGCGCGCGTTGAGCCACCCAGCCAACGCCTGCAGAAGCCGGCGTGCGCCGAACAGCAGCATCGGCGCCTGCTCGACGCGCGCCGGCAATTCAAGGTATTCGGAGAAACGTTCCGGAAAGTCGAAACATCGACGCAGATCGGGTAACTCGCCGCGCGCCTGTGCCAACTGCATCGGCAAGGCGGGGCCGAAACGGCGCGCAAGCGATGCGGCAGGCAAGGCCAGCAACGTGCCTACGCGCTCGATCCCGAGCACCGCAAGCCGGCGCGCTGAACGCTCGTCCAAGCCCAGCACCGCGACCGGCAATTCCGCCAACTGCGTCTGTTCGTCAGCGGGGCGTTGTGTCAGTTCAGGTGCCACACCGGCGCGCGCAAACCACTGCGCAGCCAGCGGCGTGCTCGCCAACCCGAGACTGACCGAGTAAGCCTCGGCTGCAACGCCGGCCGCGGCTTGCTGCAGCAAGGGGGCGAGTCCTCCGAACAGACGCAGGCTGCCACCGATATCAATCAGCAACTCGTCTGGCGGCGCGAGGCAGACCTGCGGGCTGAAGCGGCCGGCCCAGCAAGCCAGACGGGCCAGGGCAGCCGATTCGCGCAGCAGATCGCGTTCGCAGGCTGTCAGCTGCGGCGCCAGCCCCAAGGCGCTCGACAACTTCTGCCCCGGTAACACGCCGAGCGCCTCAGCCGCCGCGTCCGCTGCCTGCACGCGGCCGCGCGTCACCGCGACAGCCGGGGCTCGAGCAGCAAAGACTTCGATCGGAAGGCGAAACATACGGAGTGCTAGCCAGCGCATCGGGAACCTCCAGAAGCCAGGATCACGAGCCGGAAAAACGCTTGCTGGCAGGCCGCCGATGATTAAGCCCGGGCTGCATCTGCCGCATTGACCACCCGCCCCTCAGGGGCGCCTCCCCGCGTCACCACGGCCGGTTGCCGCGATGCAAGAACTTGCCGTGCAGCCAGTCGTGCCCAACTGACCGGACGCTCGACCTGCAGGGTCAGCGGTGCAGCCAGCGGTGGCCCACGGCGTTTGACGATGTGCAGCTTCAGGCCCGCTTCATCTGCTTCCAGTGAAATCCGAAGTGGTGCTGGGGATGCACTGCCAACAACCTGATCGGGGCGGAACACAAACGCGAGCGTCTGTTGCCCCGCCATTGCCAATTGCAACCGACGCAGCGCTTTTGCATCCGAGTCTGGCAACCAGGCCAGCAACGCAGCAACTGAGCCGCTGGCGAGCAGTTGTTCGCACGCCCAGGCGGCATCGTCGCGAGCGGCCTCTACCACGAGCAGTCGTGACAGGCCGGGACCAAATCCTTGCCACGCGGGTGCGAGCGGCCGCCAGGGTGGCGACACCAGCAACACCCACCCAGCATCAGCGTCCAACGCCTTCAGCGCAGGCCGCAGCAAGGCTAACTCACCAAGGCCGCCCCCCAATCCGGCGCGCGGCAAAAGCAATTCGGTCAGCGCCCCCCGCGGCCAGCCACCACCGGGCAGCAGGGCATCAAGGCTTGCGAAGCCGCTCGCCACCCCCGCCTGCTCCGCACTGCCGAGCGCGTCCCCACGCCACACATCGGCGCGCTGCAACAGAGCAGAAAGAGGAAGCGGAACGGCAGACATGGCAGGAAGGCAATGCGGGCTTGGATACTGGCGGTATGGAGATCAGCAAGCTCGGCCCGCTCATGGCGCTGTGGCCGGCCCAGTCAGGCTTGCACGCAACGCCGCAGCAATGCCTCGTCGACATGCGGGCAGGCTGGCGCTTTCGATAACGGATCGGCGCGCGAACATGGCGGGCGCAGATTTACGGGTACCCGTATCGGAGTCCGACTTTTGAGCCTGCATCACGGTGCGCGCCCTTGCCACAGCGTCCCGACAGGTGTCGTTAGAAGCTGCGCCCGTCCACCTGCACGCGCGGCACGCTGGCCAGATCAAAGTCCTGCAGGCAGCGCAGGTTAACAGCCGCCGTTTCCTTGCCGTCTGGCGAACGACCAAACCCAAAGGGGGAACAGCCGCAGACCGGGCAGAAGTGATGTTGGATCACATGCCGGTTGAAGGTGTAGGTACTCATCGCGCTCGGCGGGGTCAGCAGACGAACCTGCTCGCGCGAGACGAACCAAAGGCAATAGCCCTTGCGGCTGCAATGCGAGCAGTTGCACTCGATGCCCTGCTCGACTTCGCCTTCGACTTCGTAGGCGATCCGCCCACAGTGACAACTGCCGTGATAGTGCATGTTCGCTGCTCCGCTCGATACCGCGCCACGAAGGCGGCGCGACAACTGTATTTTATTACAGTATTCGAGCGAAGCAAGCGGTAGTTTTGAACGACAGGCTTCGCGTTACGGATTGCCTGCTGTCACAGCCGCTCGTGGCAGTACCTTGGCGGCCAAGCGTGCGTCACCCTTGAGCAGGCTGACCTCGTCGCTGAGGATCCGCGCGCTCTCAGTCAGCAGAACATCCGGCTCTTCACGTTTCTTCTTGGCTTTGTCGGTGCGCGTCTGGCCAGCCGGGCGCTCGCTATCGAGCAAGCCGTCATCGGCGTCATCCGGATCGACAGCTGCCGCACCGCGCGTGACAGTTTTGCCAGCACCGGCCTTGCCGCTGGCCCGCGCGTCTTCCGCGGCGCGCTGCTTCTGGCGGGCTTCTTGCGCGTCACGTTCGGCGCGACGTTCCGCTTCGTTCAGCGACACCGTTGTCCGTTTGCGCAACGCGGCAATCTCATCCGCATCCTCGTTCAAACGCTTGAGCGCACGGTCGCTTCCAAGGCGCAACTGATAGCGCGAGCGCAGGTCCGGAATCAGCCCGCCCAACTCGCCCGCCGGCGCAAAACTGGCCGGTTTGATCTGGATCGCCGGCAAGGCGTTATCGAAGCTGGATTCCCCCAGATGCTCGATGTCGCTGAGTACCGGGAAGGCAATATCAGGCTTGACGCCCCGCAGCTGGGTGGTATCGCCATTTACGCGGAAGAACTCCGCCACCGTGAGCTTGACCTCGCCATAGACCGGCTTCTCTGACTTGAGCAACTGATCGAGGCTGACCACCGTCTGCACCGTGCCCTTGCCAAAGCTCGGCTCGCCCAGCACCACGCCGCGCCCGTAATCCTGAATCGCTGCAGCAAAGATCTCCGACGCCGACGCTGAGAAGCGGTTGATCAGCACCGCCATCGGCCCACTCCACGCAAAGCCGGGGCGCGTATCTGACTCCACCACCACCTTGCCCTGTGCATCACGCTGCTGCACCACCGGCCCCTGGTCGATGAACAGACCGGTAATTTCAACCGCTTGCCGCAAAGAACCGCCGCCGTTGTTACGCAAATCGACCACCACGCCGTCGACCTTGTCCTTCTTCAGCTCACCCAGCAGGCGCGCGACGTCGCGCGATGCACTGCGGAATTCCTTGTCGCCCTGGCGTCGCGCCTCGAAATCCTCGTAGAAGGACGGCAGCGTAATCACGCCGATCTTGCGTACCGAAGCACCCTCCTTCACTTCGATGATCGTCTTGCGGGCCGCCTGCTCCTCGATACTGATCTTCTTCCGCGTCAGCTGAATCAGCTTGCGCTTGCCATCGAGCCCAGCATCACCGGGCAATACATCGAGCACCACCACAGTATCGAGCTTGCCGCGGATCTGGCTGACCACATCGTCCAGCCGCCAGCCCAGCACTTCGGTCACCGGTGCAGTCGTGCCCTGCCCCACGCCGACGATGCGGTCACCCACCTTGAGCTTGCCCGACAGCGCTGCCGGACCGCCCGGCACCAGCTCGCGGATCGTCGTGTATTCGTCACGGGTCTGAAGCACTGCACCGATACCCACCAGCGAGAGCTTCATCGAAATATCGAACTCTTCCGATGCGCGCGGGCCGAGATAGTTGGTATGTGGATCCACGGCGGTTGCGTAGGCATCCATGAAGACCTGGAACACGTCGCTCGCATTGGTCTTGTCGATACGGCTGAGGAAACCTTCGTAGCGTTTGTCCAGCGTGGTACGGATCGCGTCGTCCTTCTGCCCGGCGAGGCGCAGCCTCAACCAGTCGTTCTTGACGCGCTTGCGCCACAGATCGCGCAACTCCTCCTGTGTGCGCGGCCAGTCGGCGGCCTTGCGGTCATAGTCCAGCGTCTCCTTCTCGGTGAAGTCGAAGCCGGCCTTGAGCAACTGCCTGGAATACGTATAGCGCTCGATCTGACGATCCCGATAAGTGTTGAACAGCGCGAATGGCACCCGCATGTCTTCGGCAAGGATCGCGTCATCCAGACGCTTGCGGGCCGCGGAGTAGAGATCCACATCGCGCTGCAGGAACAGCACCCGCTCGGAATCCAGCGATTCGAGGTAATGGTCGAACACCTTTACCGACAAGGCGTCATCCAGCGGCGGCGCCGAATAGTGATAACGCGACAACAAGGTCGCGACCATCTTGGCCGTCGAAGCCTGATGCTGCTGAGGCGTAAGCGGCGTGCGCGCGGGCGACTCCAGCGCCCACGCGGCCGACAACGAGCACAGCCACAGCACGATCCACATCAGGGTCTTCTTCATCCAACTTCTCCGCATTCGCACCGGCCCGATGCCGGTATTTCACAGCCGCACAGAGGCTCGCGACGATCACCCCGATCCGCCAGCCAAACAGCCTTCCAAGCGCCGAGAGTATCGCAGTTCATATCGCCCGGCCCATCGTGGCGCGCCGCCGATTAGCGCCTTGAAGCGCGCGCCAGCGGGGCCAGCTTACCCAATTTGATGGAATCAATCGCCACAGCCGGCGTCACAAACGTAACGCCTTGTCGTAGCCGGTCAGCTCAAGATAGCCACGGCCGACCTCCTGCCCGCCTTCGTGCGCGCGTACCGCGCCCTCCCAGTAGATCGCACCTGTAGTGCTTTGGGTGTCGAGTTCCTGGTCGTCCATCAAGGGCGTCAGCGTCAGTGCGCGACCGGCAAATCGGACGCGCTGCGACACAGGCCAGCGCACGTCTGAGCGCGGACTGCGCCAGTTGCGAAGCGTTTGCCACGCGATGTCCGTCGGGCCGTAGTGTTGGATAGCCCCATCCGCTCGCCGTAAGGTACCGCCGTGCCATAAGGCACTGCCGTCGCGCCGGCGCATGCGGAACAGCATCAACGCCGATCCGTCGTGAAGATTGATGCCGGTCCAGTCCCAACCCGCTGCCTCGGGATGCATCAGGCTGCTGGACCATTCGTGATCGAACCAGGCCCGCCCTTCAACCTGCAATGCCCGCCCTGCCGCACGTACCTGCCCGCGCACCGGCAACTGCGGCAGGCTCACATACTGGCTGGCGTGTTGCGCGCCGGGCGCCTTCTGGCTGAAGCCGCCATCACCGTGGAGCAATGGCGCACCACTTGGCCCAAAAGCAAGTTGCAAGGCGAAGTCGCCAGCGTCGACATCCGCCTTGAACGAGTCCGCCTGCCGCCATAGGCGCCAACGATCAAGGCGCACATCGCAATCGCCAACACTTGCGCCAACCAGCCCCGCCATGCTGCGCGCTGTTCGGGCCGCATGCAGCAAATGCCCTGCGCCGGGCCATGCCACGGCCGCATGGGCAACGACAATGTGGTGAGCGGCGAAACGGCTCGGATTGCCCTCCGCAATGCCGGGCCGGACCTGAAAAAAGGTGAGCTGGAACCCAAATGGCGCAACGCCCGCAGTCTCCAGCCAGCCGGTGAGATACCACCATTCGATGCGGTGCTCGGGGTGGGCGCCATGGTCTGCCGGAAAGCGCAGCACTTGCCGCTGCACGCTCGGGTATTCGGGCACCGCGACGGCGGGCGCAAACGGTGCCGCGGCGAGCATGCCCAGCAGGCGACGACGCGTTGGCCGCATTACGCGTCCTCCCGCACGGCGCGCACGGCATCCAGCCGCATTGCCTGGCTGCCGGCCCAGCGTGCCGCGAGCGCGGCAAACAAGAGCATTGCCACGGAGAACAGCGCAAGGCTGGCACCCGGCACCGCGAAGTCCATGCTCCAGTGAAAACTCTGCCGATTCACCACATAGATCAGCAGCACGCTGATCGCGGCGCCCGCCAGCAGGCCGCCGAGCACACCGATCCCGGCGACCAAGGCACCTTCCAGTGCCAGCATGCTGCCGATCTGGCCGCGCGTGACGCCAATGTGCCGCAGCATGCCAAACTCTCGGCGCCGCGCCGCGGCAAGCGCTGCAAAGCTTGCGGCAATGCCGAAGAGGCCGATCAGCACGGCGCAAGCCTCCAATGCGTAAGTCACTGCAAAGGTACGGTCGAACAGCGCAAGGCTGCTGCGCCGAATGAGTTCGGCACTGGCGATCTCGACACCGGGCCCGAAGACCTGCCGGACCCGGCCGCGCAGCGCATCCGGCGCCACACCCGCTGCAGCCCACACCGCCACATCGTTCACCCGCTGGTCACCGGTCAGCGCGCGATACCGGGCAAGGTCGATCAGGATCGCGCCACTCTGCCGCGCGTAGTCACGCCAGATACCGGCCACTTCAAACCGCCGCAGGCTTTCGCCGATCGGGATCGTTACCTGCTGGCCCGGGCGCCAGCCATACAGATCGGTCATGGCCTCGGAGACCCAGATGCAATCGCCCGTGCACGCTCGCAATGCACGCATCGGGAAGACACGGTCTGCCCCCTCGGCTGGCACCGGACGCGCCACCAGCGCAACCGGAAGGCTGTTGTCGCCCAGCCTGATCTGCTCATGCCGAATCGGCTCGACGCGCGCTACGCCCGGGATCGCGGCAAGCCGCTGCAGGGCTGCTGAATCCAGCCCCACCACCACCGCACCTTGAGCGGTGCGGATATACAGGTCAGCCGGCAACACCCGCCCCAGCCAGGCATCCACGGAATCGCGGAAAGACGCCACCATGATCGCCATCGCCACGGACAAGGCAACGCTCGCCAGAACACCCCCTGCAGCAATCACGGCGTGGCTGGGTGTGGCCGCCGCTCGCGCACGAACAAGCCCAAGCAGCAAACCCGGCCAGCGCGTGAGCAAGCGGGTCACGAGATGAGCCAGTGCCGGCAGGCAAACCACCGCGCACGCCAGCACACAGGCAACCGAAAGGTAACCGCCGACAGGCAGGCCGCCCTGCGGCGGCGCGCTTGCGAGGGCCAGTGCGAGCAGTGCGAGGCAGAGCGCGACGCGGTGATGGACACGAGCGGGCGGCAGCAAGGGCTGATGCGCGCTTCGCAGCGCCGGCGCAATGTCCGCTTTGGCGGCACGCCGCGCCGGCCACCACGAGCCGAGCGCAGAGGCAGCGAGGCCCAGCAGCAAGAACACAGCGCTCGCCGTGAGATCAAATTGCAGCGCCGGCCGCGAACCGGCAAAGTAGCCCGCCCCCAGATCGCCACCCAGCGTGCGCAGCGCGATCGCCGCAAGGCCGTGCCCCGCGGCCACGCCTGCCAAGCCGCCGACAAGGCCCACGGCACAGCCCTCGGCGATTACGCCGCCAAGCAATTGGCCGCGCGTCACCCCAAGCGCTCGCAGCAATGCAAACTCCGACTGCCGCCGAACCACCGAAAGACTCTGGGTGGCGAATACCAGAAAGGCGCCCGTCGCCAGCGCAATCACGGCCAGCATCGTCAGATTGGCGCGATAGGCGCGCGACATGTCGGCGGCCTGCATCTCGCGCTGCACTGGTGCCACGAGTTGCAGACCTGGCGGCAGCCGTGCTTGCAGCGCCGCACGGGTAGCCTGTGTATCGCCGCCGGTCGCCCAGCGTAAATCGATCCGCGTCAGGCGCCCAAGCATCCCCAAATGCCACTGCACGCCCGCAATATCCATCAGCGCGGCGACCTGACCAGGCGCGAAACCGCCCGCCGTCCCCCCGACGCGAAGCGATACGGTCCGCAAGCCCGCTTGCAGCGTGATCGTCTGCCCCGTCCGCAGCGCGAAGGCCTGCAGGGCGGCAGGCGACGGGTAGATCACATCTGGATCGAGCAGCGCCCCTGCGTCCAAAGACGCATCGACTTCTGGGCGAAGTTCTGGCTGCACCTGCATCGAGCGCAGCAGATCGAGGCCGACCACCCGCAGCGTTGCGTCGCGCCCCGACAAGCGCACATCAAGCTCCACCACCGGGCTTGCAAGCCCAAGGCCGTCGCTGATCGCGACGCGCGGAAAAATGTTTTCGTCGAAACCATTGCGCGGACCGACAAGCTGCAGATCCGCGTCGCCCGACAACACACGGACGCCGTGCGCAAACTCGTCGAGCGCCGATCGGTTTACAACACTAACCGCCACGCCCAGCGCGACACCCAGCATCACGGCGATCAGGCTCAGGCCGGTGGCAAACCGCCGCCGGCGCAGGCTGGATATGAAGAGGCCGACGACCAGGTTCATGCTGCGGTCAGACAGCCATCGGCAAGCCGCAACACCCTGTCGGCCACCAATGCAGCCTGGTGAGAGTGGGTCACCATCAGGCACATCGCACCCTGCTCGCGCACCTGCTCGGCGAGCAAGGCGAGCACGCGTGCTGCGTTGTCCGGATCAAGGTTGCCGGTCGGCTCGTCTGCCAGCACCAGCAAGGGCTGGTGCACCAGCGCGCGGGCAATCGCCACCCGCTGCATCTCGCCGCCGGAGAGTTCCGAAGGCATGCTGGTCGCCCGCGCCGCCAGGCCCACCCGTTCAAGCATCGCGGAGGCGGCTTTAGCGGCCGCTGGCGCGCGATGTCCGTTGAGCCGCAACGGAAGCGCGACGTTATCGCCTACCGACAAGTGCGGCAGGATGTGGAAAGACTGAAACACAAAACCCAGCGCGTGACGACGCCACAAGGTCAGCGCGCGATCGTCGAGCCCGCCCAGCGCCTGCCCTGCGAGCGCAATTGCCCCAGCGTCCGGCGTCTCCAGCCCGGCGATCAGGTTCAGCAGGGTGGATTTCCCGGTGCCGGACTCACCCATCACTGCCACGAACTCGCCAGCCTTCATGGTCAGTTGCAGGCCGGCAAAAAGCGGCCGCCCCGCAACCTGCTTCGCCAGGCCTTCAATTTCCAGTTGCCGCGTCACCCTGCCCCCTTGAATACCCCGTGCAGCCGGCCCCGCACCAGGCCGCGCCACGCGGCTCCGCTATACTGCGGCCCCCATGCCGGTTGACCACTACGAGAACTTCCCTGTCGCGTCCGTCCTCCTACCGCGGCATCTGCGTCCGGCCGTGGAAGCGCTTTACGCCTTCGCACGCAGTGCGGACGACATTGCAGACGAAGGTGATGCGCCAGCAATCCAGCGCCTTGCGCAGCTCAACGACTACCGCCGCGAGATCAATGCCATCGACCGCGGCGAGACACCGAAGTTGCCGATGTTCGCACGACTTGCGGCGGCCGTTCGCGAGCACCAGCTGCCCACCGTGTTGCTACGCGACCTGCTGGACGCCTTCAGTCAGGACGTCGGCAAGACCCGCTACGCGGACTTCGTCGAACTGCGCGACTACACTCGACGCTCGGCCGACCCCGTCGGTCGCCTGATGCTGCGGCTGTTCCGCGCCGACACATCGCAGCATGTACGCTGGTCTGACCAGATCTGCAGCAGCCTGCAGCTGATCAACTTCTGGCAGGACGTTGCGATCGACTGGGCCAAGGGCCGCGTGTATCTTCCGGCCGAAGATCTCGCCCGCTTCGGCGTCGACGAAACCCAGATCGCCGATGGGCGCATTGACGCAAACTGGCGCGCGCTGATGGCCTTCGAGGTCGGACGCGCACGCACCATGATGCTGGACGGGGCCGCGCTGGCGCTGGCCCTGCCGGGCCGCTTCGGCTGGGAATTGCGGCTGGTAGTTCAGGGCGGCCTGCGCATCTGCGAGGCCATCGAAAGCAATGATTACGACGTGTTCCGCCGCCGCCCCACGCTGGCACGGACAGACTGGCTGCGCCTGATCTGGCGCGCGCTGCGAATGAAACCATGACGCCTGACGAATACTGCCAACAGAAAGCCGCCGCGAGCGGATCTTCCTTCTACTACAGCTTCCTGTTCCTGCCACCGGAACGGCGCCGCGCGATCACCGCGCTCTACGCCTTCTGCCGCGAGGTCGACGACGTCGTGGACGAAACGCTTGATCCGCAGCTCGCGCAGACCAAGCTTGCTTGGTGGCGAAAGGAGCTCGCCGCGGTCTATAACGGTACCCCGCAGCATCCGGTTGGCAAGGCGCTGCAGCCGATGGTGCAGCAGTTCAACCTGCCGCAGGAGCACCTGTCCGAGATCATCGACGGCATGGAGATGGACCTCACGCAGTCCCGCTACCTCGACTTCAAGGGGCTCTCGCTCTACTGCCACCGCGTGGCCGGCGTGGTAGGCCTGCTCGCCGCCGAAATCTTCGGCTACAGCAACCGGCAGACGCAGAAGTACGCGCACGAACTGGGGCTAGCCTTCCAGCTCACCAACATCATCCGTGATGTGGGCGAAGACGCGGGCCGCGGCCGCATCTACCTGCCGGTGGAAGACTTGCAGCGCTTCAACGTGACCGCGCGTGAGATCTCTGACCGTAAGCACTCGGAGAACTTTCGCGCGCTGATGGAATTCCAGATCGACCGCGCCGAACACCACTACGAGCAAGCGATGGCGCTGCTGCCGAAGGAAGACCGCAAATCGCAGCGCGCTGGCCTCGTGATGGCCGCGATCTACCGCACGCTGCTGAGCGAGATCCGCGCCGATGGCTGCCAGGTACTGACGCACCGCACCTCGCTCGGCCCGATTCGCAAACTCTGGATTGCGTGGCGCACTGCAGTGCGCGCGTGAGGGTTCAAACCAGCAGGAACGGCGCGTGACTAGCCGTAGCGGCGCGCGGCATCCACCGCGAGGCCCGCACCAATGCTGCCGAAGAGATCGCCCTCGACCGCACGCGCGGTTGGGATTTCCGACGCAATGCGTTGGCGCAGCAAGGGCACGCCGCTCGAACCACCGGTAAAGAACACCGTATCGATGCGCGAACGCGCCACCCCCGCGCGATCGAGCATGCCCGCCACGGTGTCGCCGACGCGATCAACCAGCGGCGCAATCGCGGCATCCAGCGCAGCACGCGTGATCGTCGGGTGCACCGGCGTACCGCCTTTGCGGTGCAGCCGCGCAAGATCCAGCACAACCTCCGGCACGTCGGACAGCGCGATCTTCGCCTCCTCCACCTGCAAGGACAGCCAGTGCCCCGCGCGTTCGCCGATCAGATTGAGCAGCAGCTCCAGTTTCTCGCGCTCGGCACCGTCGCGATACATGTCCTGAAACTCGGTCCAGGCGGCGCGGGTGTAGCAAAAGTTGATCGTGTGCCAGGTCGCCAGGTTGAAGAACGGCGTCGCCGGCAGTTCGGTGCCGTTCTTCTTCTTCGAGCGAAAGCCCAGCAGGGGCATTACCTGCGCCAGGTTGAACGCGCGGTCCAGATCGGTACCACCAATGTGCACGCCGGCGTTGGCGAGCAGATCCTCGCGGCGATCGTCCACCTTCGCGCGCTCCGGTGACAAGCGCACCAACGAAAAGTCCGAGGTGCCGCCGCCGATGTCGGCAATCAGCACCAACTCTTCGCGGTCGAGCGACTGTTCGTAGTGGAAGGCCGCTGCGATCGGCTCATATTGGAAGCTCACCTCGCGGAAACCGACGGCGTGGGCAATCTGCGCCAGCGTGTCCTGCGCAAGCTGGTCGGCGGCACTGTCGTCGTCGACGAAATGCACCGGACGGCCGAACACCGCCTGATCGAAGCTGCGGCCAGCCGCGAGCTCGCCACGCCGCTTGAGTTCGGCGATGAATTGCCTGAGCAGATCGCGAAAGGGCAACAGGCGGCCAAGCACCTCGGTGTTGCCGTCCATCAGGCTGGAACCGAGCAGCGTCTTCAGCGCGCGCATCAGGCGCCCCTCGTAGCCGTCCAGGTATTCGGCCAGCGCGGCGCGGCCAAAACAGACGCTGTCTTCATCCGCATTGAAGAACACCGCTGAGGGCAGCGTCGGCTTGCCGTCTTCCAAGGTCAGCAAGGCGGGAGCGCCAGGACGCAGCCAGCCGACGGTGGAGTTCGAGGTGCCGAAGTCAATGCCGCAAGCGCGGGCCGCGTGGTCAAGCATGGTGGCGTCTATTCTGAAGGGGCGCGGATGCTACGCCAGCGCCGCGGCGAAGTCCAGCAAACCGCCCGCCAACGCGCTGACGCGCGTCAAACCTGAGCGCACCGCGCCGGGTGTAGCGTCACAGCCAAGAAGACTCACAAAGGAGGCAGCCATGACGACCCCGCAAGATCTGAGGACTCTCGCCCTGCTAGGCCACGCGGGCGCCGGCAAAACGACACTGATCGAATCAGTCCTCGTTTCCGCCGGCGCGATTCCACAGGCAGGCAGCGTAGACCGCGGCACCACGGTCTGCGACTACGATCCACTCGAAAAGGAACATGGTCACTCCGCCAAACTGGCGGTTGCAAACTTCGAACGCGCCGGCACCCTGGTGCACCTGCTGGACACGCCCGGATTCCCCGACTTCGCTGGTCAGGCGCTTGCCGCACTGGATGCGGCGGACACGGTCGCCACCGTCGTTAACGCGCAGAACGGCATCGAAATCACGGCCCGCCGGGCAATGCTCTGGGCCCAGACACGCAAGCTCTGCCGCCTCGTCGTTGTGAACAAGATCGACGCCGAGCGGGTAAACCTCCCCGCCCTCGTTGAAGAGCTTCAGGCCGCCTTCGGGCGCGAATGCCTGCCGATCAACCTGCCGGCCGATGGAGGAAGCCGCGTCGTCGACTGCTTCTTCAACCTGAGCGGAGACGCAACCGATTTCAGCTCAATCGAGGACGCACACCGTGCCCTGGTTGAGCAGGTCGTCGAAGTGGACGAAGCGCTGACCGAGCGTTACCTCGAAGGCGAAGAGATCGCACCGGAAGCGCTGCACGACGCGTTCGAACGCGCGCTGCGTGAGGATCACCTGGTTCCGGTGCTGTTCGTATCCGCCCGCACCGGTGCCGGCATCCCGGAGCTGATCGATTTCATCGTGCGCCTCGCGCCCAGCCCGCTCGAAGGCAACCCGCCGCTTTTCGAGAAATGGCCAGGCGGCAATGCCGACGCAGCGGAGCCCCTGATCGCCAGCCACGACCCAAACGACCATGCGCTGGCCCATGTATTCAAAGTCGAAGTCGACCCTTACATGGGCAAGATCGGCGTGGTGCGAGTGCTGCAAGGCACGCTCACGCCGGATACCCAGCTGTATGCCGGCGAGGCACGCAAGCCTTTCCGTGTCGCTCATTTGTTCCGCATGCAGGGCAAGCAGCTCACCCCGATTGATCGCGCGGGCCCCGGCGAGATCTGCGCGATCACGAAGATCGACGACATGGCCTTCGATGCTGTCCTCCACGATGCCCCGGAAGACGCAGTGATCCACTTCCACCCGCTGCCGATTCCGCATGCGGTGTACGGCTTGGCCGTACGCGTCAAACGCCGTGGAGACGAACAGAAGCTCGCCGAGATCCTCCACCGTCTGGCCGCGGAAGATCCGGGCCTGCACGTCGAGCACGACGTCACCACCCACGAGGCGTTGATTCGCGGCCAAGGCGAGCTGCACCTGAGCCGTATCCTCGAAAAGATGCGCGCACAGTACAAGCTCGAAGTGGACAGTCACCCGCCAACGATTCCTTACCGCGAGACCATCACGCTCGCTGCGGAAGGCCACCATCGCCACAAGAAGCAAAGCGGCGGTGCCGGTCAGTTCGGTGAGGTCTACCTGAAGATCGCCCCGCTCGCCCGCGGCGAAGGGTTCCGCTTTGTCGACGCCGTCAAGGGCGGCACGATCCCGGGTGTGTTCATTCCCGCAGTGGAAAAAGGCGTGCGCGACGTGCTCGGTGGCGGTGCGATTGCCGGCTTCCCGGTGCAGGATCTGGAGGTCACCGTGTATGACGGCAAGACCCACCCGGTCGACGGCAAGGAAGTCGCTTTCATCACGGCGGGTCGGAAGGCCTTCCTCGATGCAATCAGCAAGGCGCGCGGCATGGTGCTGGAGCCGATTGTGAACCTGGAGGTCACAGTGCCCGAGATGGCCATCGGTGACGTGAACGGCGAACTCGCACTTCGACGCGGTCAGGTCACGCAGACCGGCACGGCACGCGGCGGCATGGTGACCATCAATGCACGAGCACCGCTCGCCGAGCTGAACGACTTTCAGGGGCGCCTGAAGTCAATCACTGGCGGACAAGGCAGTTACACGCTGGAGATGGCCGACTATGAACCAGCCCCGCCAAACGTACAGCAGGCATTGACTGCTGCGTTCAAACCGGTCGACGAGGAGTAAGCGACCGCGCCGCCGCGACGCCACCACGCGCGTCGCGGCGCCGGCCCGCCCGGCTCGGGCAAAATGGGAACATGTCGTCATCTTCCCGCCATATCGCGCTGGTGACCGGCGCCAACGGCTTTGTTGGCACGGCACTGATTCCACAGCTCAAAGCACGCGGCTACCGTGTGCGCGCTGCACTTCGCCAACCTCGGCCGGGCCCCTGGGACGAATCCGTTGTCGTCGGCGACCTGAATTTGCCGGTCGACTGGCGTGTCGCAGTGTCGGGTGTCGATGCTATCTGGCATCTGGCCGCGCGGGTGCACGTGATGCAGGAAAGCGAACGCGACCCACTGGCCGCATTCCGGCGCGTCAATGTGGCGCGAACGGCGGAACTCTGTGCCGCAGCCGCGGCTGCCGGTGTGCGGCGCCTGGTCTACCTCAGCTCAGTCAAGGTCAATGGCGAATCCAGCGCACCGGAACATCCTTTCCGCCCCGAGGACCCGCCCGCTCCCGCTGACCCCTACGCCGTTTCCAAACTGGAAGCCGAGGCGGCGGTGCTGACCTCGTGCGTGGACGCCGTCGTGCTGCGCCCCCCGCTCGTCTACGGCCCTGGCGTCGGCGCAAACTTCGCGCGCTTGTTGCACTTAGTACGGAAGGGATACTGGCTGCCGCTCGGCGCCATCCAGAACCGCCGCGATCTGGTCTTCGTCGGTAATCTCGCCGACGCGCTGTGCCTGCTTGGAGAGCATCCGGACGCCGTCGGCAAGGTGTTTCTCATCAGTGACGGCGAGCCCCTGAGTACGCCAGCGCTGATCCGCGCAGTGGGCAACGCGCTCGGAAGGTCCGCACACCTGATTCCAGTACCCCCCAAAGTGCTCAGAGGAGTGCTGACGCTTTGCGGCAAAGAAGCGGAAGCCGATCGTCTGCTTGGTTCGCTCGAAGTCGACATCAGCGCCCTGACCCACGGCCTTGGCTGGCGCCCTCGCTACACCGTGAAAGAGGCGCTCGCCGCAACAGTTGCCGCCTACTGACCCTCAGCGCCCGTCGTCACCCAGCTCAAACGCGAGCTCAAGTTCGAAACGAGCATCCCGCAGCCCCGCCGGAAGGTTAATCCGCGCCGCCGCTTTCATCAGCGCCTCTCGCAGCCGCGCCTCCAACTCGCGGCTGCTTTGCTGCCCGCTGAAACTCACGGCAAGCAAGCGACCGCCGTCGCCGAACACCAGGTGCGCCTCGGTGCTGGCGCCCGCGGCATCTGCTGGCAAGGAGACGCCGGCCAATCCGCTCGCGAGTGCCACCTTCAGGCCGCGCAAAGCCCCGGCATCGAGCCCCTGAAGTTCGGGCGCCAGCGGCGCCGAGTCGGGCGCACGCTTGGGCATATCTACCGCGCGAGCGGTGCGAGCCCGCCCATTCGTCGGCTGCAGCGACCGGTTTGCTTGGCGTGGTGCAGGCACGGCCGGCACCGCCGCCGCGCTCAAAAGTCGTGGGGCCGCAACATCGCCCGATGCGCCAGCGCCACGGCCAGCCCCTTGAGCCGAAAGCCGAACCCGCAAACTGCGAGCGCCGGCGTCGATCGTTGGAAACAGAAACAACGCAGCGCCATGTACCGCAATCGACAACAAAAGCGCCCAATACAACGGACGCCCCTGGCCTGTCGCGCGACACATTGAAGTAGTCATTGAAATCACACATGCAAGGCGTATGCTCTATACGATTGTAGAGAGAGAGTCGCCGTGATCCTCGTTGAACGCGGCACGGTCGCGGGCAATTCGCGACGGCCGCTGATCCTCACGCTTGATGTGCATGGCCAGCCCTTCCGCTGGGTCAGCTGGCAGCATGCGGTGATCTACTATGCGAGGGATCAGGTCGCCTGGTCCGCTGGCGACAACGAGTTCATGATCCAGGGCGGTATGCGCCGTGATACCGGGCTGCGTTCCGTAATCACGGCAAACAGCATCATCGCCATACGCGGCAAGGCGCTCAGCCAGCGCGCGCTGCATCGGGTTCCACCGCTTTCGAATCGCGAACTCTTCCACCGTGACCGTCAGGTCTGCGGCTATTGCGGCACGCATCTGCCCGCCGGCAAGCTCACGCGCGATCACGTCCTTCCCGTATCGCAAGGCGGTCGAGACATTTGGATGAACGTCGTTACCGCCTGCCGCCCATGCAATCAGCGCAAAGGCGGTCGCACGCCTGAGCAGGCGCGCATGGAGCTGATCTATGCCCCGTACGTGCCGAACAAGGCCGAGTACCTGATCCTCTGCAACCGCAACATCCTGGCGGATCAGATGGACTTCCTTGCCCGGCACGTGCCGCGGCAGAGTCGCGTTCTGGTCGGCTAACCGCCCAGCGTTGGGCGCAAGAGCCCCTCGGCGCGCAATCGCTCCGTTTCTGCGAAGCGTTGCTCGATCAACTCATGGAATTTGCCCGCCCGCGTTTCTGCGTTAAGGCTGGGGTCATTGCGCAGCTGATTAACGGCTTGCTGCGCATCTTCAATGCGCTGACGCCAGCTCGCCCACGATGCATCGACGGCGGCAGAGCGCGCCGCTGCATCCGGCAGAGGCTGTGGCTCCACTTCCCGGCTACCCTGCCCCGCAAGCTGCGCCGCCAGCAAGCGCTCGTCGTCACCGAAGAAAGCCTCAGCCCAGCTTGGGCCCATGCTGCGGCGTCGTGCCGCCGCCGCGGCGCGAGCGCTCTGTTCAAGCGCCGCACGGTCAGCCGGAACAACGCCCGCCACGGCGACCATGGCGTCCTGATACACGCGCCACACTTGCGATGCATCCTGCCCCGCCTTTGGGCCGCAAGCTTCGGCCGCCTCGGCCGACAGCACCAGGGCGAGCTCGTCGGCAGACATCGGGCCGAGCTGATTGCCGTACCAATCCATGCGCTCGCGAATCCGCCGATCGGGCCGCAAACCACCGTCTGCCGCGCAGACCCATCTTCCGTCCGGCTCAACCCCAGCGAGCACACCGCCGCGAGCGGCCACCCGCAACTCACTCAGTGTGCGTTGGGCAAGCTGGCTCGACAGGAAAGGAAGGCCCGCGGAACCCCTCGCGCCACTCACGTCTGCCGGCTTCTGGTGCGCACTTTCGGTTCGCGCGGGCACCACGCTACTTGGCGCACGAGCGAGGCAGAGCAGCAAAACTACCGCCGCAAAAGCGGCGGTAGTAGCGATGACAATGCGTTTCACAGTCCCAGGTTCCGCAGGCGGTTCGCCTGAGCGCGGTAGAACGACACCGGATTGGTGCTGAAGAGCCCGCGCAGGCCGAAGACATGGTTCATTTCGTCGATATGGTTCCACCCGTAGTCGTCACGCAGCACACGCCCCCAATGCGAGGAACAGCGCGACACAAGGCCGTCGTTGGCCTCGAAACCGAACACGAGTGACGACGCCACCAGCATCGGATCGAGGACGTCCAGCACGTTGGTCGCCACCGAGGTGCCGCCCACCGAGTAGTACCGCACACCGTTTACGGCCAGCTCCGCACCGTTTCCGCAATACGAAGTCGGCGCACCAGCCGGGAAACGTCTATTGAAGTCGCGGGCGCCAGCCGTATTGAGCGACGCAAGCGACCCGAGCGCGTCCTGAGGCGATCCGTTGCCGGACAGCAAGCCGATCAGTTGCCCGAGACCGTTGACGAGGGCCGCAACCAGATCGGTCGTGCCGGTCACGCTGGTGCCCGCCTTGATGAGGTCCGCCACCTTGCTACCGTCGTGCGGCGCACCAACCGTGGTGACCGACGCCACGATGCCGGGTGCCACGCCGGCGACGTAGCGGGAAGTCGCCCCGCCATGACTGTGGCCAATCAGGTTGAAGCGTTCGTAGCCGTACTTCGCCCGCAGCGTTTCAAGGTATTGAAGCAACTGCTCACCGCGCGCCTCGTTACTGTTCAGGGCCGATATCGATGCCACAAAAACCGTGGCGCCGCCGGCGCGAAGGTTCTCTGGAATGCCGTACCAGTAATTGATCGCACCGATAGAGTCAAAACCCATCATTCCGTGCACGAGCACGATCGGGTACCGCGTCTGCGTATAGGTGTCGGCCGAAACCACTGGCGACAACAGCAGGGCAATGAAACAGACAAAGATGCGCAAGCGTTTGTGATTCACCTTCTCCTCCTTCAGGTGTTTGTTGTGTTTTCCGTACGCACCCGTAGCGATAGCCGGCACCAGAAAGCTTGAATGGCGGGCCCGCTAGCAGCGATCGTTCGAGTTGCTCTCGGGCAAGCCACGTCGAACGCAGAGCTATGCATCCACTCCGGATACGCCGGATTTATTGGTATAGCGGCATGCAGGGCATTGTCACGTTGCAATGCGGTAGCGGCATCGCAGCGTACGGTTACGTATCGCTTCGGGGCACCGGAGCTCGGCACCATTAGTTGCAAGTCGCAACGTAAAAAAATACCGTTGGCGGATTGCGCCTGGAGCACCGAAGATGCCGTCGCTAACCCTACGAACGCTGGCTGAACGCGTGCTCGCCGCAGAACGGCGCCTCTTTCGCCGCATGTCGGACTGCAGCGATGCCCAGATGGGCCTGCTGCTGCGCATTGCCGGCGCCAACACGATTGCGATGCGCGAACTGGTGCGGCAGACCGGTTGGGAGAAGAGCGCCGTCACCCGCGCGACCGACGTACTTCACGCACGGGGCTTGGTCACCAAGGAGCCCGACGCAGCAGACGCTCGCGCGCTGCTGCTTGCCGCCACGCCAAGTGGACATCAGCTCGCGAGGCAAGTCACCGCGTTGCTCGACACCGAGGCGCGAGCGCTGATTGGCGGTCTCGCGCCAGCGGACCGGGCGGCGGCGGACCGCATCTTGAGTCGACTCTGCCACCTGCTAGACGCCGATGCGCGGGTGGCCGGGCCGGAACTTGAGTAACATACGCGCCGGTTGCACCGGCCGGGGGGGCGGTGCCGAGATCCCACCGTGGACCGATTCATGCGTTTTCTGCTTGCCGCGTTGCTGGTCGTATTCGCATTCGCTTCATCTCAAGCTCGCGCGGAGGACCGCGTGGTCCGTCTGGCGTCACTCGAATGGCCGCCGTACACCGGCGCGAACATTTCCGAGGGCGGCACCGTTACCGATACCGTGCGGCGAGCGCTTGCCGCATCGGGCTACAAGTTGGTCGTCGAATATCACCCCTGGCCCAAGGCGGTCGCGCTCGGAGAAACCGGCAAGGGGTTTGCTGGCTACTTCCCAAGCTACTACTCGTCTGACCGGGATCGCCGCACCGAACTCTCCGACCCTGTCGGCGAAAGCCCGCTCGGCTTCGCCCAGCGCGCCGATTCGCCAAGCATCTGGGCAACGCTGGACGACCTGAAATCACTGCGGATCGGCGTGGTCGAGGGTTACATCAACACCACCGCCCTGGACCGACGGATCGCGAGCGGCGAACAGAATTCGGACAGCACCCTCGACGACGTCAGCAACCTGATGAAGCTCGCTGCGGGCCGCATCGACCTTGCCGTGATCGACTCGAAAGTCTTCGCCAATCTGATGGGCAACGACCACCGGCTCGTTGGTATGCGCGGGCAGCTCGTGATGAACTCCCGCCTGCTCGAGCTCAAGAGCCTTCACGTTGCCTTCCGCCGCACCCCCGAGGGAAAGAAGCTCTCTCGCGCGCTCAGCGAGGGGCTGCGAAAGATTGGCTACCAGGCGCCAGTCTTCAATCAGGGCAGCGATTGATCGTTCGGCCGCAAGGCGACGACGCCACGCCGCAAGCTCAACGATGAAGCTTTACTACGCCGACGAGTTCGTACTGCCCTTGCCCGAGGGGCACCGGTTTCCCATGGCGAAATACCGGATGCTGCGCGAAGCCTTGCTGGCCACCGGCCGCTTTGCGGCAAGCGATTTCTGCATACCGGACGCCGCCGACGACGCGACCTTGCAACTGGCCCACACCGCCGACTATGTCCGCCGGGTTGTCTGCGGCGAGTTGGCGGCCGACGAGATTCGTCGCATCGGCTTTCCGTGGTCGCCCGAAATGGTTGAGCGCTCACGCCGTTCCACGGGCGCAACGATTGCGGCGTGCCGCAGCGCACTTGCGGATGGATGCTCGGCCAACCTTGCCGGCGGCACTCACCACGCACATGCGGATTTCGGATCGGGCTTCTGCGTGTTCAACGATGCCGCCGTCGCAGCGCGCTGCATGCTGGCAGAAGGCCACCTATCGCGCGTTGCGATCATCGACTGCGACGTCCACCAGGGCGACGGCACCGCCGCAATCCTCGCGGGTGATCCGCGCGCCTTCACCTTCAGCATGCATGGGGCAAAGAACTTCCCCTTCCGCAAACAGACGAGCGATCTCGATATTGAGTTGCCAGACGGCACCGGCGATGCCGATTACATGGCCGCGCTGGCGCATGGGTTGGAGACGACGTTTGACCGGTCACGGCCTCAGCTTGTGATCTATCTTGCAGGTGCCGACCCCTTCGAGGGCGATCGCCTTGGTCGGCTGGCGCTGAGCCGCGACGGCCTTGCTGCAAGGGACCAGGCGGTGTTCGATGCCTGTCTCGCGCATCGTGTTCCACTCGCCATCGCCATGGCCGGCGGCTACGCAAACGATATCGGTGACACGGTTGCGATCCACTGCGAAACCGTTTCGCGTGCGCATCAGTGCTTCTTCGCTGCCGCGGACGCGCGTCACCGATGAAGCTCCTCGGGGTCGACTTCACCTCCGCACCTTCGCGGCGCAAGCCAATTACCGTGGCGCACGGGCGACTTGAAGGCGGCACGCTCGTATGCGAAGCGCTTGCCCGTCACGAGGCATGGCTCAGCTTCGAGCAACTGCTGCGCGCGCCCGGCCCCTGGCTTGGGGCCTTCGATTTCCCCTTTGGATTGCCGCGTGACGGCGTGAGCAAGCTGGGGTGGCCCGATCGCTGGTCGGAATTGGTCGCCCACTGTGCCGCGCTCGGTAAGCAGGCGTTCAAGTCAGCACTCGACGCAGATCGCACGGAACGCCCCTACGGCGAGCGCTATCCACATCGCGCCACCGATATCCCGGCCCGCAGCCACAGCCCGTTCAAACTTGTGAATCCGCCCGTCGGCATGATGTTTCTTGAAGGTGCCCCGCGACTGCTCGCGGCCGGTGTCACCATTCCAGGCATGTGCCAGGCCGACCCGCTGCGTATCGCCGTAGAGGCTTACCCCGCCTTGGTGGCGCGCAAGGTGAGCGGTGCGTCCTACAAGAGCGACGAGCGCACCAAGCAAACGCCTGAGCGCGAGCGCGTCCGGTCCGAGATCGTGGCAGCCCTGTCCGGCGGCCAACTGACGCCCGGCCTGACTGTTCGCTTGCCAGATAAACTAAAAGTCGAGGCATGTTCCGACGGCAGTGGCGACCTGCTCGATGCCCTGCTCGCACTCACCCAGGCGGCCACAGCCTGGTCGGCGCGAGCCGAAAACTATGGATTGCCGCGCAACTTCGACCCTGTGGAGGGTTGGATTGTTGGTGCGAGTGATGCGTTGAAGGAAAAATAATCCTTGCCAAATCCGGAAAGCAGATACACACTACCGGTTCGCCGAATTTCAAGCAGTGTGCAGTTGCAGTAGCTAGGCCCCGCAGCAGTTCTGCGTGCGGTTCTCCGGTTCTCGATCACTTCCGTCTTGATTTTCAATTTTTCCGGGTAAGGCGAATACCCAAATTTTTTCATCAGGACGCTAGATACATGGCTACCGGTACCGTTAAGTGGTTCAACGAATCCAAAGGCTTCGGCTTCATCACCCCGGATGAGGGCGGCGACGATCTGTTCGCGCACTTCTCCGCAATCCAGACCAAGGGTTTCCGCACGCTCGCCGAAGGCCAGCGCGTGAACTTTGATGTCACGACCGGCCCGAAGGGCAAGCAAGCGTCGAACATCCGCCCCGAGTAATCAGCCACGGGCTGATGCTTGCGAAAAGCCCGGTTCGCCCGGGCTTTTTTGTTGCCGCCCCAATAAACACGCAGACGTCCGGGTCTGCATCGGACAGGAGCCATGAATGGCGAAGGAAGAACTGCTGGAAATGAACGGCGTCATCGAAGAAGTGATGCCCGATACGCGCTTCAAGGTGATTCTCGACAATGGCATCGGCGTGATCGCCTACGCCTCCGGCAAGATGCGCAAGCACCGCATCCGTATCCTCGCCGGCGACAAAGTGACGCTGGAAATGTCGCCGTATGACCTGACCAAGGGGCGGATCACGTTCCGCCACAAAGACGAGCGTGGTCCCGCAATGGGCGCCGCGCCTGGCCAGAACGGCCCGCGCCGCTGACCTACCCCGCCCGGCAGTCGATGAGCTGCCGTGCTTGCGCGGACCTTATGGTCCGCGCCACCTCGTCGCCGGCTCGGCGACGCGCATTTCCTCTGCGTACCCGATAACCCTCTTGGCGTTTACCCGCCGGAGGGCTGTTCGCATGCCCGCTTGCGCGCTTGCTGCCTGGACAGCGCGAGTTCCGCTATTGGTCAGATTGAATTCCTGAATTGGTGTGGCTCGCCCCCCGAACCTACACTTCATTCAACCCCGCCGGAAAGCAAACACCGCATCAGACGGTACGCACCGGCACCGGAATCCACACCAAGGAACTTTGAACATGAACAACGAAATCAGCCTTCGTTTCCGCCACGCCGCGGGTGCCACGGTCAACGCCGACAGCCATTTCGCCACCGCGGTTGACCACGCCCGCACTGGCCGCTTCGAGGAAGCAGTCGAAGCTTTCCGCACCGTCCTGAGTTTCGTTCCGGACCGCACCGACGCCTGGCAAGGCCTCGGCTATTGCTACCGCAAGCTGCACAGCTACGCCCAGGCCAACGAAGCCTACGGCGAAGCGCAGCGCCTTGATCCGTCGCGCGGCGCAATGTGGTTCAACGCACCTGTCTCGGCGATTGCCGCGCACTGATTCATTGGGCCTTCGGGCCAAGGCGATCAGCTGTACAACCCCGGCCTTGAGCCGGGGTTTTCGTTTCTGAGCGTCCCGCTTGCCGACCCCCTAGAATGGCGGTACTCAGGGAGGAATGGCGCGTGACTGCCACAATCGCGAACTGGATACTTTCGACCGCCGCAATACGTTCGGTGGAGTCGGTCTACAAGGACGCAGCGCCCACGCTGATGCAACGCGCCGGCCACGCTGCCGCCCGGCTCGTCGAGCAGCTCCATCTTCCCCCGGGGCCGATCCTGGTTCTGGCCGGCCCTGGCAACAATGGCGGCGATGGTCTGGTTCTCGCAAGCGAACTGAGACAGCGAGGCCGTGAGGTCGTTGTTGCCTTTCTCGGCGATGCCGACCGCCTGCCCCCCGATGCCGCCGCTGCAATGGCCGCGTGGCTACAGGGCGGCGGCGCGCTGGCACGAGAGTTCAAGTCCGACGGCTGGGTGCTGGCCGTCGACGCGCTATTTGGTATTGGACTAACGCGCCCGCTGACTGGCCAGGTCGCCGAATGGGTCGGACGCTTCAACGCGCTCAAGTGCCGCCGCCTGTCGCTCGATATTGCAAGCGGCATCGATGCCGATACTGGCCGCGCTCTGGGTTGCGCGGTGCGCGCAACCGACACCTTGAGCTTCATCGCCTGGAAGCCGGGTTTGATGACGCTGGACGGGCCTGACCATTGCGGTCGGCTCCATCTGGCAACGCTGGACGTCACGGTGGACCAGCACTATGACGCCGGTCGCCTGATCACCCGCAGCAACTTCGAGACCCTCCTCACGCCGCGCCCTCGCAACAGCCACAAAGGGCTCTATGGCGACGTCGGCATTGTCGGCGGCGCGAGCGGCATGGTCGGTGCGGCCTGGATCGCCGGCCGCGCTGCCCTGGCGCTCGGTGCCGGGCGGGTGTTCGTCGGATGCCTGGCGGCCGACGCACCGGCGTTGGACCCCAGCGCCGTCGAGCTGATGATGCGCCGCGCCGACGAAGTGCCTTCATTGGCTTCCGTATTGGCGGTTGGCCCCGGCCTGGGACAACACGAGCCAGCACGCGCGCTGCTAAAGCGCTGCCTGGCGTTTGCAGGCCCTCTCGTGCTGGATGCGGACGCACTCAATCTGATTGGCGCCGATCCCGACCTGGAAACGCTTCTGATCGCCCGTCCGCACGATACTTTGATGACCCCGCACCCAGCCGAAGCGGCGCGCCTGCTTCAATCGACAACCGCCGCCGTTCAGGCGGACCGCGTCGCGACCGCCAAGGCGCTCGCTCGGCGTTACCGCGCACACATTGCGCTCAAAGGTTGCGGTACCGTCGTGGCACACCCCGACGGCGCCTGGGCGATCAACACCAGCGGAAATCCTGGCATGGCCGTGGCCGGAATGGGCGACGCCCTCACCGGCTTCGCTGCAAGCCTGCTGGCCCAGCAATGGCCCGCGCCGATGGCGCTTGAGGCTGCGGTGCATCTGCATGGCGCCGCGGCGGACGCGCTGGTCGCAAACGGCGTCGGTCCGGTCGGGCTGCGCGCCAGCGAAGTGATCGACGCAGCACGTCGCATCAGAAACGCCTGGACCAGCGAGTCTGCATGAGGTGCTCGCGACCGCGATTTGCGGGACGACGCAATGGGTAAGCAGAGCGCTCCTCGCCCGATACGCGGCGTCGTACTCTTCTGCGTCGCAGTGGTGCTCTTTGCCTGTCTTGACGCTACGGCCAAGCACCTGTCGCAGCACTGGCCGGTCGCCATGCTCGCCTGGGGGCGTTATGTGGTGCATTTCGTGCTGATGACAGCCTTCCTAGCACCGACCTGGCGAGGGCGACTGTTGGCGACCGAACGCCCAGTACTGCAGAGCGTACGTGGCCTGAGCCTGGTCGCCGTAACCGTCCTTGCAATGGCTGCCTTCAAGCGCATGCCGCTGGCCGAAGCCACAGCCCTACTCTTCGCATCGCCCCTTCTGGTCGCGCTGCTCGCACGGCCAATTCTCGGCGAGCACATCGGAAAGCTGCGTTGGACCGCCGTGCTGCTCGGATTCACCGGCGTTGTCATGCTGACGCGACCGGGCAGCGGGCTCGATCCGGTGGGTGTCGCGTGCGCGCTGGCGGCCGCCGTCGCCTACGCCGGCTACCAGTTGATGACTCGCACACTGAGCCACGTCAGCCATCCCGTCACAATGCTTTACTACACCGCGCTCGCTGGCACCGTCAGCCTCTCGCTGGCGCAGCCCTTGATCGGCCCGCTTAGCTGGCCCGGTTGGCTGGACGGCGGCATGATCGTCGCCCTCGGCCTGTTTGGTGGGACGGGTCACTACCTGCTCACGCGCGCGTTTCGCGAAGCGCCAGCCTCATTGCTGTCGCCGCTGATCTACACGCAGTTGATCTGGGCAGCCCTGCTCGGTTGGCTTGTTTTCGGCAACACGCCGTCTGCTGCCACGATCGCGGGCATGCTTGTAATCGGCGCCTCGGGTTTGCTCATTGCTTACGACAGCACGCGCAGCAGCTAACGAAGCAACGCCGAACGTTGGAGCACCGGCGCAAGCCGGCTCAGGGCTTCCTGCAAACGGCTTCGACTACTTGCAGCCCCAAGCGAGACGCGGAGACCGGCGGGCTCGGCATGGGTCGCAGCCGCAAAGGTTTCCGAAGGCACCACCGCAACGCCTTCACGCCTCGCGACCTCCGCAACGCGCTGCGGATCACGACCGCGCGCCAGCGGCAGCCACAGATGCGGAGACACCGTCGCCCCTTCGAGCTCGTAATCAGCGAGGGCCGCTTGGGTCAGCTTCCAGCGTGCCGCCAATTCGCGCCGCTGGCGCGTCAGGCGGCCCTTTGCGGCCCCACCCACGATCCACCGTCTGGCGATTTCCGCTCCAAGCGGTGAGACATACCAGTGCGTATGGTGCTCGAGCGCCTCCTGACGTCCGTGAAGCGCTGGAGGCAGCACGAGGTAGCCAAGCCGCAGGCCAGGCGCCACTGTCTTGGACAAGCCACTGACATGACAGACTCGCTCCGGCGCGAGGCTGGCCAACGATGTTGGCGAAATCGGCATCAGGGCGCCATACACGTCTTCTTCAATCAGCATCAGATCATGACGCCGCGCGACGGCAACAATCGCCTCACGCCTTTCGATGCTCCATGTGCGCGCGGTGGGGTTGTGCAAGGTCGGCATGCAGACCAGGCATTTCAGCCCCTGCAAGGCAGCACGTTCAAGCGCATCCGGCAGGATGCCATCGCGATCAATCGGCAGCGCATGAAGCCGTAATCCACGGCTGCGCGCAATCGCCTTCAAGCCAGGCCAGCAAAGGCTCTCGCACCCCACGACCGTAGCGCCGGCCGCAGCAAGCGCCGCTTCCATCGCGTGCTGCGCGCCGGCACAAAGGACGATGCGCTCCGCCACGCAATTCACGCCGTGCTGGACAAGCCAACTCTCGGCGGCCAAGCGGTGCAGATGAAGATCCCCCGGCGTCGGATAGTCGGCAAAGCGCTCGAGCTCGCCCTCTTCTAGCAAAGCTGCAACAGCCTTTGCGAGGCCGTCATCGCCCACCAGCTTGGGCGGCGTGTTGGTCGATAGGTCGATCAGCGAATCCTGCGGTCTGTCGGCGAACGCGAAGAGACGTGCCTCTGCCGCGCCGCCGAGCACGAACGTGCCGCGCCCCACCTCACCGCCGATCAGGCGCCGCCGTTCGGCCTCGCGGTATGCGCGCGTCACCGTGCTGACGTTGATGCCCAGCAGATCCGCCATCAGACGATGCGTTGGAAGGCGGTCGCCGGCCTTCAGGGTGCCTCGCCGAATTGCGTCAGCGAGTTGATCCACGATCGCGCGGTAGACCGGACCATCGAGGCCCGCGACGCGGGGCAGCCAAGTTGTCATGCACACAATCCGAACAAATGTGCCTACAAAATGCCATGCATCACCAATCGCCACAAGCGGAGACGACGATGCGGATTTCGCGCGAAGACATCCTTCAAGCCCTGAGCCATGTGCGCCCGCTCGTGCCGGCAACGCCCCAGTACCGCTGGCCCATGCTGTGTGAGGCGCTCGCTTGCGAGACATTGGTCAAGCACGAAAACCACGCACCGACGGGCGCCTTCAAGATACGCGGCGGCCTGAACTACTTTGGCCGACTTGCGGGCCACGCAGGATCACGGAAAGTGGTGTGCGCCACACGGGGGAATCACGGCCAGTCGGTCGCCATGGCCGGCGCTTTGCACGGCTTTGACGTCACGGTCGTGGTGCCACACGGCAACAGCAGCGAGAAGAACGCAGCGATGCGCGCGCTGGGCGCCTCGGTGGTCGAATACGGTGACGATTTCCAGGCTGCGCGCGAGCATGCAGGCCGTCTGGCGCAAACGCACGGTTGGCACCAGGTGCCGGCATTCCATGAGGCGCTGATCGCCGGTGTCGCCACCTATGCGTGGGAGTTCCTCTCCAGCGCCAGCCCGCTCGATATCGTGTACGTGCCGGTGGGCATGGGATCGGGCCTTTGCGGCATGATTGCAGCGCGCGATGCGCTCGGGCTGCATACCGAGATCGTTGGCGTGGTCTCGGCGCATGCCCCTGCCTACGCGCGGGCCTTTGCAAGTGGCATCGAGACCGAAGCGCCGGCTGACACGCTGTTGGCCGATGGGCTCGCATGCCGGAGGACCGACCCCGCCGCACTCGCAATGATTCGTCGCGGTGCCAGTCGCTTCGTCATGGTGACCGACGATGAAATCGCGAACGCGATGCGCCTGCTGTTTGCGACCACCCACAACGTCGCCGAGGGTGCTGGCGCGGCGTCGCTTGCCGCAGCGCTGCAAGAGCGCCCCGCCCTTCGCGGTCGCAGGGCAGGAATCGTCATCACTGGCGGCAATGTGGACACCCACACCTTTGCCGCCGTGCTCGGCCAGAATCGTCCATTCGCCAAGGCCGCGTAGAACGCGAGGCGGACGTGGCGACTCTCGTTCAAGACAACGCAAGTGGGCACACTGAAGGCTCGTATCGCGCATAATCCTTGGCGACCGCGTCGCCGCCGTATACCGTAGCGGCTTGATGTAGCGGCCGAGAAGCCGCGAAATACCGCGCCCTGATCGACGGGCGCGATAGCCTGAAAGCCTGCCATGCAAATCACTGAACAACTCCGCGCCGAAATTCTGCGCAACGTCGCCGCTTCGCTTGCCGAAGACATTGGCACCGGCGATCTCACCGCCCGCCTGATTCCTGCCGACCGCAATGCAAGCGGCCGTGTGATTACCCGCGAAGCCGCAGTCCTGTGCGGCACCGAATGGTTTTCCGCCACCTTCGCTGCGCTGGAACCGGATAGCACGATCGTCTGGCACGCAAAGGACGGCGACCGAATCGAACCGGGCCAATTGCTCTGCGATGTGCTGGCCACAGCGCGATCGTTGCTTACCGCCGAGCGCACTGCATTGAACTTCCTGCAACTGCTCTCGGCAACGGCAACCACGACCAGCGCTTACGTCGAGGCAGTAGCCGGCACGAAAGCGAAGATTGTTGATACGCGCAAGACCTTGCCGGGGCTGCGTCTCGCGCAGAAGTACGCCGTCGCCGTCGGCGGCGGCACCAACCATCGCGTCGGTCTGTACGACGGAATCCTGATCAAGGAAAACCACATCATCTCGGCCGGCAGCATCGCAAAAGCGGTGGAGGCAGCGCGCGCCATTGCCCCTTCAAATGTCTTCATCGAAGTCGAAGTCGAGAACCTCAAGGAGCTACGCGAGGCAATCGACGCCGGCGTCCGGATGGTGCTGCTCGACAACATGTCGCTCGATGAAATGCGCGAGGCAGTGAAGCTGACCGCCGGCCGTGCCGAACTAGAAGCCAGCGGCGGCGTCGGCCTTGAGGGTGTACGGGCGATTGCCGAGGTGGGTGTGGATCGGATCTCCATCGGTCGCCTGACCAAGGATGTCCATGCGATTGACTTGTCTCTGCGGCACACCGAGCGCTGAGATCGCGCCTGAAGCGCAATGCCAATCTGGCTTGCCGCAAAGGCGCTTTAAGGCTATATATGCCGATCGACTTTTGCCGCCCCTTTTGAGCACGTCTGTCCCGTGAGGGGTGGATTCAGGAATCGCCTCGATGTCCGTCTTCTTTGTTGCCTACTACATCGTCTCCATCATCGTACTGGTGCTGCACTTCACCGGATTCCTGAGTCGCCATAACATCGAATGGCTGATCTATATTCTGGCAATCACTGTTTTCCCCGCCGTGATCTACCTTTAGTTGGGCGGCCTCCACAAAAAAGAACGGCCGGAGTTCCCCGGCCGTTCTCGATTGTGAAGCGTTCGAATGATCGGTCGCGTTAGCGATCAGCCCACATGCGCTGCGATGAAGGCCTTGATCGCAGCGGCGTCAGCGTCCATCACCTCAACACGCTGCGGCAGCGCTTCAATACCCTCGTAGCCGGCCGGACGCGCGGGCTGACGGCCGAGCGCTTCCTGAATGGTCTCCTCGAACTTGGCCGGCAAGGCGGTCTCAAGAACCACCATCGGGATGCCAGCTTCACGGTGCTCGGCTGCCACCTTGAGCGCATCGGCCGTGTGCGGGTCGACCGTGACGGCGTAGCGCTCCGCCGTCGCACGAATTGTCGCCAAACGGTCTGCATGAGAACTGCTGCCTGATACGAAACCGTAGCCCGCGATCTTCGAGAAATACGGCGTGGCAGACAGATCGAAGGCCCCGCCCGCATCGACCTTGGCCCACAGATCACGCACCACGTCGGCGTCGCGGCCCACCAGATCGAAAACAAAGCGTTCGAAATTCGATGCCTTCGAGATGTCCATCGACGGGCTGGACGTAGCGTGCGTTTCGGCCGTGCCACGCGGACGATAAACGCCGGTGCGGAAGAACTCGTCAAGCACGTCGTTTTCGTTCGTCGCCAACACCAGCTTACGAATCGGCAAGCCCATCATGCGTGCGATATGGCCAGCACAGATGTTGCCGAAATTGCCAGACGGCACGGCAAACGAGACCTCTTCGCCGGCCGCCTTCGTGACGGCAAAGTAGGCCTTGAAGTAGTACACCACCTGGGCCGACACGCGCGCCCAGTTGATCGAGTTGACGGTACCGATCGCGTATTTGCGCTTGAAGGCCAGGTCGTTCGACACCGCCTTCACCACGTCCTGTGCATCGTCAAACATGCCGCGGACAGCGATGTTGAAGATGTTCGCATCCTGCAGCGAATACATCTGGGCGCGCTGGAACGGACTCATGCGGCCATCGGGCGACAGCATGAACACGCGCACGCCGCGCTTGCCGCGCATCGCGTACTCGGCCGCCGAACCGGTATCACCGGATGTGGCGCCAAGAATGTTGAGCGATTGGCCTGTCTTGTCCAACGCGTACTCGAACAGGTTGCCAAGCAGCTGCATGGCCATGTCCTTGAACGCGAGCGTCGGCCCGTTGGAGAGTTCCAGCAAGTGCAGGCCCGGCTCCAGCGTGGTCACGGGCGTGATCTCACCCGTTTTGGCCGCATCGCGCGCATTGCAGTAGACCTGCGCGGTGTAGGTACGATTGATCAGTGCCCGCAGATCATCGGCCGGAATGTCGTCCGCAAAACGCGACAGAACCGCGAACGCGAGCTCCGGATAGCTCAGCCCGCGCAGTGACTCCAACTCTTCTGGCGTGAAGCGGGGATAGCTTTCCGGCATCGCCAGACCGCCATCCTCCATCAACCCACCGAGCAGGATGTCGAGGAAGTGCATCGGCGCGGCCTTGCCGCGCGTCGAGACGTAGTTCATCGCCATGTCAGTTGCCCAGCTCTTCCAGACGGATCTTGGTGACCGAGCCATCGACAGTAGCGAGTTGCTCGATACGCTCGATCGCAGCGACGACGTTGCGCTCCAACACCTTATGCGTCAGCAGGATGATGCTGGCCTTGTCGACGCCTTCCGGCGGCTCCTTCTGGATCATGGCTTCAATCGAGATGCCGTGGTCAGCAAGGATGCGTGCGACATCAGCCAGCACACCCGGACGATCGAAGACCTGCATGCGCAGGTAGAACGAGGTTTCGACGTCGCCGATCGCGAGGATCGGGAGTTCGAAGACCTGGTCAGCCTGGAACGCAAGGTGCGGCACCCGGTGCTCGGGGTCCGACGTGTGCATGCGCGTCACGTCGACGAGATCGGCGACCACCGCACTCGCCGTCGGCTCGGCGCCTGCGCCGCGGCCGTAGTACAAGGTGTGCCCAACCGCATCACCCTTCACAAGCACGGCGTTCATCACGCCCTCAACGCTGGCGATCAAACGACGCTCAGGGATCAGCGTCGGGTGCACGCGCAACTCCACGCCACGCGGCGTGCGACGCGTAATGCCGAGCAGCTTGATCCGATAGCCGAGCTCCTCGGCGTACGCGATATCTTCGCGAGTCAGCTTCGAAATGCCTTCCACGTAGGCTTTGTCGAACTGCATCGGGATGCCAAAAGCAATCGCGCTCATGATCGTCAGCTTGTGTGCGGCATCGACACCCTCGACGTCAAACGTCGGGTCGGCTTCCGCATAGCCAAGTTCCTGAGCGGCTTTGAGCGCGGTATCAAAGGAAATACCCTTGTCCCGCATCTCGGTCAGGATGTAGTTCGTGGTGCCGTTGATGATGCCGGCGATCCATTCGATGCGGTTCGCCGTCAGGCCTTCACGCAGCGCCTTGATGATCGGGATACCGCCCGCGACGGCAGCCTCAAAGGCCACCATGACGCCCTTCTTCTGGGCCGCAGCGAAGATCTCGTTGCCATGCAAGGCGAGCAGCGCCTTGTTGGCCGTCACGACATGCTTGCCATTGGCAATCGCTTCGAGCACCAGCTCGCGCGAAATACCATAGCCGCCGATCAATTCGACCACGATGTCGATTTCGGGGTCACGGACAACCTCGAACGCGTCGGCCGTAATCCGGGCCTTGTCGCCCACCACCTTTTTGGCGAGCTCCACGTTGCGGTCCGCTACCGACGCAATTCGAATGGGACGCCCGGCGCGACGCGTGATTTCTTCCTGATTCCGGGACAGCACGGTAAATGTGCCGCCACCGACGGTCCCAATGCCCAGCAGGCCAACGTTGATCGGTTTCATGACAGGTGTTTCTTGAAATTGATGGAGGGGTTGATCGAGCTTCTGCGGAAAGGGAAGCAGTACACACCATCGCGCGGCGTACCCGGTTCAAACAACGCGGTGCGATGGGCCGAGCCGAATGCTTCCGAACTCAAAGCCGGAGTCAGGTGGTGACCTACCCCCGGTGAGTGAGACGCCCCGTTGGTTACGAGGTCGTCGGAGAGATACTTCTCGCCAAGGGCGGAATCCGCATGGTTCCGAACGATGGCCAACAGATTGTCGGACGCCACCAACTTGCCGGTGCCGTCCCATAAAGGCGACAGTTTAGCGTTTTCAACCGCCATGCCGCTTCCGATATTGCTCGAGGAAGCGTGCGATACGCCCGATTGCCTCGCGCAGATCGTCT
The DNA here is from genome assembly GCF_013184235.1 of Niveibacterium sp. COAC-50. Lineage (NCBI taxonomy): Bacteria > Pseudomonadati > Pseudomonadota > Betaproteobacteria > Rhodocyclales > Rhodocyclaceae > Niveibacterium > Niveibacterium sp. COAC-50. The sequence goes on along the minus strand of NZ_JABCJM010000001.1, from coordinate 1,306,322 downwards.
TCGTGCGGCAGGAAAACGACACGGAAATGGTCCGGCGTCGGCCAGTTGAAGCCCGTCCCTTGAACGACCAGCACCTTCGATTCCTCCAGTAGTTCGAGGATGAACTGTTGGTCGTTCTCGATCGGATAGAGCTTTGGATCCAGCCGAGGGAAGCAGTACAGCGCTGCCTTCGGCTTGACACAGCTGACGCCGGGGATCTGATTGAGCAGATCGACGGCGATGTCGCGCTGGCGTGTCAGACGACCGCCGGGCGCCACCAGGTCCTTGATGCTCTGGTAACCACCCAGCGCGGTCTGGATTGCCAACTGGCCCGGCGTGTTCGAGCACAGGCGCATCGAGGCGAGCATATTCAGCCCCTCGATATAGTCCGCCGCACGGCGCTTGTCGCCCGATACGACCATCCAGCCGGCACGATAGCCGCAGGAACGGTAGTTCTTCGAGAGGCCGTTGAAGGTCACGAAGAGCACATCGTCGGCCAGGGACGCGATGCTGGTATGTACTTCGCCGTCAAAGAGCGTCTTGTCGTAGATCTCATCGGCGAACACGATCAGGCCATGCTCGCGGGCGATGTCGACAATGGCTTGCAGCGTTTCGACCGGATACAGCGCCCCCGTCGGGTTGTTCGGATTGATCACCACGATGCCCTTGGTGTTGGGCGTGATCTTGCGGCGGATATCGTCGAGGTCAGGCAGCCAACCCGATGCCTCATCACACAGGTAATGCCGCGGCGTACCACCCGACAGACTCACCGCGGCGGTATAGAGCGGGTAGTCGGGCGCCGGCAGGAGCACCTCGTCACCTGAGTTCAGGAGCGCCTGCATGCTCATTACAATCAGTTCAGACGCGCCGTTACCGATGTACACGTCGTCCACCGTGACACCAGTGATGGCCTTTTCCTGCGTGTAATGCACGATCGCCTTGCGCGGCGCGAACAGACCCTTGGAATCGGTGTAACCCGCGGCGTCCGGCAGGTTACGGATCATGTCCTGCACGATCTCATCAGGGGGAAGCAGACCGAACGGGGCGAGATTGCCAATGTTCAGCTTGATGATCTTCTGCCCCTCTTCCTCCATTTGCCGTGCACGCGCCAACACCGGGCCGCGGATGTCATAGCACACGTTAGAGAGCTTCGCCGACTTGTGAAGCGGGCGCGCGGCGCGGGCGGCGGCCACCGGCTCAAGTCCGTGTTCGCCCGTAATCCGCAACAGATTTCCCGCAGTCATAGTCTTCTCCAAGCGTCATCCGCCCTCGACTGAACGCCAAGGCGCGGCAAATCAAAAGGTTATAATCGTAGCCAAGCCTCACCACTGCCGCAATCGCGGTGCAACAAACGATGAAACTCAACCTCGATCTGTCGGCTGGAACCAACGTTGTGACCGCGCACGGAGCGGGCTTCATCGCCATCAACGGTCAGCGCTATACAGCGAGCCTGGTTGTCGGCCCCCAGCTGCTGGACACCGCGTGGGGCAAGGATCGCTTCGAATCGCTCACGATTGACGACTTTGCCGCCCTCGCAGACCACGAGGCAGTCATTACCCTGATTGGCACCGGCCAGCGGCAGCGCTTTCCGTCGCCCCAAATGCTCAGGCCTTTGATCGACGCGCAGCGTGGTTTCGAGATCATGGACACCGCGGCCGCATGCCGGACCTACAACATCCTCGCCGCGGAGGGCCGTAAGGTGATCGCGGCAATGATCATTGAATCAGCAGCTTAGCGACATACGCTTTTCGGCCATTTGCGGGGCACGATCCGGCTCGGCTACTCTGGTGCGGAATCCACCCATGGAGACCGCGATGACAGGATCGAAAGCGCCCGAATTCTCCCTCCCCGCGACCGGCGGCAAGACGATCAGTCTCGCTGATCTTGCCGGTCACACAGTGGTGCTCTACTTCTACCCGAAAGACAACACGCCCGGCTGCACAACCGAGGGCGAGAACTTTCGCGACCTGCATGATGAGTTCGTGAAGCGTGGCGCCATGGTTCTTGGGGTTTCACGCGACAGCATCAAGTCGCATGAGAATTTCAAGAGCAAGAAAGAATTCCCGTTCGACCTGCTGTCCGACCCGGACGAGACGCTGTGTGAGGCGTTTGGGGTCATGAAGCTGAAGAACATGTACGGCAAGCAGGTCCGCGGCATCGAACGCAGCACCTTCGTCATCAACGCGAAAGGAGAAATCTGCCGCGAGTGGCGCGGCGTCAAGGTTCCCGGTCACGCGCAGGAAGTGCTTGACTTCGTCACGTCGCTCTGACCCCTTCTGTCTTTCGAACTTACGCGGAAGCTCTAGCTCATGAACGCAAAACGCCAGCCAGCCAGCACAGCCGCCAAGACGAAGCTCTTCGTGCTAGACACCAACGTCTTGATGCACGACCCGAACTGTCTCTACCGGTTCGAAGAACACGACATCTTCATTCCCATTCAGACACTGGAAGAACTCGACGCCCACAAAAAAGGCATGTCGGAGGTGGCACGCAACGCGCGCCAAGCGAGTCGCATGATGGATGACATCGTGACCTCCGCACCCGACGGCATCGAGACCGGCATCGAACTGACGGAACCGTCGCGAGAACTCGCAACCGGCCGCCTTTTCCTGCAAACCGAGGCGATTCCGATCCAACTGCCGGTGAACGTACCGACAGCCAAGGCCGACAACCAGATTCTGGCGGTCGTTCATTACTTGGCGACCAAGTTCCCGAAGCGGCCGGTCATCCTGGTGTCGAAAGACATCAACATGCGCATCAAAGCCCGCGCAATGGGGCTCGATGCACAGGACTACTTCAACGACAAAGTCCTGGAAGACACCGACCTGCTCTACACCGGCGTCAGAGAGTTGCCTGCGGATTTCTGGGATACGCATGGCAAGGACATGGAGTCGTGGAAGGAGAACGGCCGCACGTTTTACAAGCTGCGTGGTCCGCTTTCCGCGGAGTTGGTGGTCAACGAATTTGTGTATCAGGAAGGCGAACGGCCGCTCTACGCACTGGTAAAGGAAAGGACTGGGCCGACCGTCGTCCTTGAAACGCTGATCGACTTCTCGCATCAGAAGAACAACGTCTGGGGCATCACGGCACGAAACCGGGAACAGAATTTCGCGCTGAATCTGCTGATGAACCCGGACGTCGATTTCGTCTCGCTGCTCGGCCAGGCTGGCACTGGCAAGACGCTGCTCACGCTCGCGGCGAGCCTGACTCAGGTGCTGGAAACCAAGCGCTACAGCGAAATCATCATGACGCGCGTGACCGTGCCGGTTGGTGAAGACATTGGTTTTCTACCTGGCACCGAGGAAGAAAAGATGGCGCCATGGATGGGCGCGCTGGAGGACAACCTTGATGTGCTCAACGGCAACGCCGAAGAGGGTGGCCACTATGGTGGCGAATGGGGGCGCGCCGCGACACGCGATCTCATCCGTACCCGGATCAAGATTAAGAGCCTCAACTTCATGCGGGGTCGCACCTTCATCAACAAATTCCTGATCATCGACGAAGCGCAGAACCTAACGCCCAAACAGATGAAGACGCTGATCACACGTGCCGGCCCAGGCACCAAGGTGGTCTGCCTCGGCAACATCGCGCAGATCGATACACCGTATCTGACAGAAGGGAGCTCAGGCTTGACCTACGTGGTGGATCGCTTCAAGGGCTGGGCTCATAGCGGCCATATCACCTTGCAGCGAGGCGAGCGCTCGCGGCTTGCCGACTGGGCAGGGGAAGTTCTGTGAGTGACGCGCCGCGCCCGGACTCTGCCGCGGCGCGGCGCCATTGGCGGCGCACGCTCGCGCTGACGCTGGCGCTACTGGCGGTATGGTTTGTGGTAACGCTGGTAACCAGCTTCATGCCCGAGCGCTTGAACGAATGGGAATTTCTCGGGTTTCCGCTTGGCTTCTATTTTGCAGCGCAGGGCGCGCTGTTGATCTACCTGGCGATTGTGGGCGTGCACACTTGGGCCATGAATCGCCTCGATCAGCGGTACAAGGACGCGCGGGACGAATAAGCCCCGCTCCTCGCCCTCAGATCACTTAGGCAGCGAAGCGACGCTCGCCGGGGACCGCATCGTCCAGCACCCAATTGCGAACCGCCGTGCGGCCAGGCAATTGCTCCACCCGCCAGTGGGCGAGCTTCACGCCCGTCCCCGCCAGCTCCGCCAGGGCACGCGATCGAGCCGGATGTGATGGCTCACCTGCGCGGTCGAGAACCACGACAGCCACAGGCCGGAAGTCCTTTCGGCAAACAACGAAGTCCAGCACAGCCAGCCCAAGATGCTCCCCGCGGGGCAAGAGCTTTGCGCTGCTAACGTGGGTCAGCACTTCAAATTCGGGGAGCGCAACCTTCAAGAGCAGGTAAACAAGCCGCTCTTCCCGTGCAAGCAGTTCCGTTTCCATCGGACTTGCCTTATTCGTCTTGGGAGCCTGCACTGTATTCGGTGCGGCATCCGGCGCTTTGTTCGGTCCACCGAGGTCGGCCGATGCGGCGAGGAGGAACTGCTCTTCCCTCGACGACGCATGCATGCGTGATACCTGGATCGCGCGCATGCAGCGGCGTACAGACCAGACACCAAGCACAACGAAGCCGAGAAATAGCAGGTAAGAAAACACCTTCATGGCGGGGGACCTAGGCGGCGAGACAATGGGCGAGATTTTATGGGTATTCCAACGGAATGCCTTGATTTAGCCGGCAATCCGCGACCAACGGTAACATCTAGGTACACGTCAACACAAAATCAAGGGTTTACCGGTCACACCTGCCAAGTTATAGTCGCGTGATGCGCATAAAAACAACACTCTGTATTGCATGTCTGGCGATCTTTGCCGGACAAGCGCTTGCCGCGGAGCCGCCGGAGCACGTTCCGGGTGCGCCGGCTGCATTGACCTCAGAGTCGATTGTGGCGCACTCGGAGTCGCTCCTCGATCGCGCATCGCGCGGCGCCGGTGACCTGATGAATTCCGGCCTTCAATACCTTGGTATCCGCTACCGTTTCGGTGGCAACTCGGCCGAGACCGGATTTGACTGCAGTGGCTTGGTTCGCCGCGTGTTCATGGATGCGCTCGGTCTGAATCTGCCCCGTACGGCCAAGGAAATGGCCAATACCGGCGAGCGGATCAATCCTTCTGAGCTCAAGCCGGGCGATCTGGTGTTCTTCAACACCATGCGTCGTACCTTCTCACACGTCGGCATTTACCTTGGCGACAACCGCTTTCTCCATTCGCCGTCGGCTGGCGGCAAGGTGCGCGTGGAGAGCATGTCTGACGACTACTGGCGCACGCGCTTCAACGGCGCCCGTCGGGTCGTAGACCAGCCTGAATTGCGCTCGGCCGAAACCAATATCCGCTGATTGGAATTAACGTGGCGACCGTATCGCCACGCTGCCGCTCGGCGCCAGCGGTCACATCTGATGCTTGGCCCCGTGCGCCGTATTGACCGTCTCGCCGATAGGTTCCGCGGCCGTAGGCAGCCGCGAGAAGGCAAGATCAAGGGCATCAAGCCGCTCTGAAATCATCTGGGCAAGCCGCTGCGTCACCTGATCGGCGTTCGGTGTCGTGGCCCGCATCAGCTCTATCTCATCCTGCAGCTGCCAAAGCCTGGCCTGGCGCTCGGGATCAGTGCCACTGATCATGCGCTCGATCAACTCTCGCCTTGCAGCCACGAAGCCGGCAACGTCGGTCTGCGCCAGAACCTTGAGATGACGAAATTCGGTGTCGGTCATGGCGATGGCTCCGACGACGGGATGGAATGTCATCCTACGCCCTGCGCCGCACAGAACCAACAGCCAATCGTGCACCAAGCACCACAAAAAGAACGGGCCCACCAAGGTGGGCCCGACGGTTCAAAACCCTGACAAGCGATCCGTCATGCGGCGACCGGCAAACGATCCCGCAACAGCGCCTTTCGAGTCGTGCCGCCTTGATCCGACGAGCTGCCGAGTAGCTCTTTCATATCGAGAATGAGCACGATCTGCCCGTTCGACAGCGTCGTCACGCCCGCCACGCCCTTCGGACGGAAGGCATCAAGCGACTTGATGACCGCGTCTTCCCGGCCCGCGAACGAGTCGATCGCCAGCACGTAGTTGCGCTCGGCCGTCTGCATGAGCACGCCGTACTCGGCGACGTGCTCCTGCGGCCAGCCCAGCAGGCCAGATAGCGTGTAGATCGGCAGCACTTCGCCACGCACCACCATCGTCGCGCGGCCACCAACCTCCTGCACGTGCTGTGCTTCGATCGGCAGGATCTCGCGCACCATCGACAGGGGCACGGCGAAAGGCTGCTCCGCAAGGCGCACCACAAGCACCGGCAGAATTGCCAGAGTAAGCGGCAGCGAAATGATGAAGGTCGTGCCCTTGCCTTGCGTCGAGCGGATATCGATCGTGCCGTTGAGCTTCTGGATATTCGTCTTTACCACATCCATGCCAACGCCACGCCCGGACACGTCCGACACAGCCGATGCGGTGGAGAAGCCGGGCAGGAAGATCAGGTTGTAGCTCTGACGTTCATCCATGGTGTTGGCCTCTTCATCAGTGATGAGGCCTTTCTCCAACGCTTTGGCGCGCAGCCGCTCGGCGTTCATGCCACGCCCATCGTCTGCGACGATGATGACAATGTGGTCGCCTTCCTGACGCGCCTCCAGGCGCACTACGGATTTGTCCGATTTGCCTGCCGCGAGGCGTTCGTGCGTCGGCTCGACACCGTGATCAACCGCGTTGCGGATCAGGTGGATGATCGGATCGGAGAGATCCTCGATCATCGTTTTGTCGATTTCCGTTTCCTCGCCGCTGAGCATCAGCTCAACATCCTTTCCGAGGCTGCGGGCCAGATCGCGGGCGATTCGCGGGTATTTCTGGAACAGACGGCCGATTGGCTGCATGCGCGTCTTCATGACTGCGTTCTGCAGATCCGAAACCAGCAGATCGAGCTGGCTCACTGCCACGTCCAACGCGTGCAGCGTTTCCGAATCGCTGCGGCCGTTCAGAATGTCAGAACGCAGTGCATTGAGCCGGTTCTTGGTGAGCCCGATCTCACCGGACAGGTTCAAAACCTGATCGAGGCGAGAAGTATCCACGCGGATCGAGTTGTCGCGAGTGCGCTCAACTTCGCGCCGGCCGGTCGGGCCGCTGTAACCCGGTTTGTCGCTGGCACGTCGCCCGATTGCAGCCTTGATGATCTCGTCGGCAGATTTGCCGTCGAGGTCGTGCGAAGGATCTGCAACAGTAACAACAGCGGCCGGCGCGGCGGCCGGGGCCACTGCTGACGAGGGCACGCCTGTCACGGATTCGTAAAGCGCATACCAGTCGATGCCGTCGTCGCCAACCGGATGGTGCACAACCACCGGCGCCACCGGAACCAAGGCTGTATCGGCCTTCGGCGCGGGAGCCGGTGCCGGCGCCGGAGCGGCTGGTTTGGCCGCACCGCCAACCAGATTCCCAGCAATCGCCAGCTTCAGCTGCGAGATCAAATGCGGGTCCGCAGCGGATGGCTGCTGGCCGCGCTCAAGCTCGTTGAACATGTCGCGCACCGCACCGGTCGCGGCGAGGATGACGTCCATCGCATCCGGCGTAATCGCGAGTTCCGCGTTACGCAACTTGTCGAACAGGTTCTCGGTCAGGTGGCACAAGGTCACCAGCTCGGTCGCATTGAGGAACCCGGCACCCCCCTTGATCGTGTGGAAGCCGCGGAAGATCTCGTTGAGCAAACCGGTGTCGTTCGGCGTGCGCTCAAGATCGACAAGCTTGTTGTCGACGCCTGATAGCAGATCACCCGCTTCGATCAGGAAGTCCTGAAGGAGATCTTCCATCCCCGCAAAATCGCTCATAGCTCGCTCCGAATCACCGATGTCTTACGCCAGTCCGGCTTTAAGTCGGTCATGCAACGCTGTCAGAAGCCCAGGCTTTCGAGCAGATCGTCCACCTGCTCCTGGTTCGTCACGACATCCTCGCGCCCTTCGCTGCTGACCACCGGGCCATTCAGCAGGCCTTCGCTGGCCGACGAGCGCTTGTTCTCCGGCACCACCTGCAGCAGCACGTTCACCAGGCCCTCTTCCAGTACGGCAGCCATGTCGACGATCTTCTTGATCACCTGACCGGTCAGATCCTGGAAGTCCTGCGCCATCATGATTTCGAGCAACTGCTCATTGACCAGCTTGCTGTCGTCGGCGACCTGACCAAGGAAGCCGCGGGTCTCCTGAGCAAGTACCTTGAACTCTTCGACCGACAGCTCCTTCGCGTAGAGCTTGTCCCAGCGTTCGCGCAGCTGACGCGACATGTCTTCCTGCCGATCCTGGATCGGCTGCGCGATGTCGGTCGCGTTGAGCACGCGGCTCGCAGCCTGCTCGGTCATCGTCGCGATGTAGGAGAGGCGCTGGCGTGCGTCGGGGATCTGGCGTGCAGTTTCCTCAAGCATCCGGTCGTAACCCAGCTCGCGCAGGGTGTCGTGCAGCATCCGCGTCATCTGGCCGATCTTCGTGAAGACCGATTCCTGGCGCTCCTCCGGTGTCAAGGGCTCCGCCGGTACCTCGCGCGCCTCGCCCTCAAGAACGTCCTGCCCGCCCGCATTGAACTTCGACGCTACATCGTCGAAGAGATGCTGCAATTCGTCGCTGTCGCCTTCGTCGGCAGGCGGACGGGGCGCTGCGGCCTCGCTCGCGATGCTGTCGAACAGCTCCTGCAGTTCGTCGTTGTCACCTGATCCGTCATTCGCTGGCCGTTTTGCCATTTCCGGCTCCTGTTGGTCTTTCACACCGAATGCGCAGCGCAAAGAAAGCCGCGCCGCACACCACGCATGTCGCGGATTAGCCCGCCTTGCCCATTTTTTCGAAGATCTTCCCCATCTTTTCGGACAGGGTCGCCGCGGTGAAAGGCTTCACGATGTAGCCACTCGCACCGGCCTGCGCAGCCATGATGATGTTTTCCTTCTTGGCCTCTGCCGTGATCATCAGAACGGGCAGATCCTTCAGCGCAGAACTCGAGCGGATCGCTTGCAGCAACTCAATGCCGGTCATGTTGGGCATGTTCCAGTCGGTGACGACGAAGTCGAATCCACCGCCTTGCAGTTTCTGCAAGGCAACGGCGCCGTCTTCCGCCTCATCGACGTTTGTGTAGCCCAATTCCTTCAACAGGTTGCGGACGATGCGACGCATCGTCGAAAAGTCATCAACCACGAGGAATTTCATCTTGGGATCGGACATATTTTTCTCCGGGGTTATTCCCTGTGCGACTTCATCAGATATGGGCGCAGCGTCTCGGCGAGCACCTCAGCATCGAACTTTGCCACATACGCATCGACACCGACTGACTTGCCCATTGCTCGATTCGCTTCCGAGGAGAGGGACGAGTGCATGACCACCGGGATCCCCTCAAAACGAACGTCGCTCTTGATATTGCGGGTCAGCACGTAGCCGTCCATTTCCGGCATTTCCGCGTCAACCAGAATCAGGCTCAGCTCGTCGGCCAGGCGGCGCTTCTGCAGTTGCGCATGGGAGGCCATGCCTTCGAGCCGGGTCCAAGCCTCAAAACCGTTCATCGCGTGCTTGTGGCGTACGCCAAGCTTGTCGAGCACCTCGACAATCTTCTTGCGAGCAACCGACGAGTCATCGACGAAGAAGATGTTCGATTCGACGTCTTTTCCGAGCGGGGCGATCTGCCCGATGGGCGCTTCGCCGAAGGTTTGCGCGAGGATCGTCTCGACGTCCAGGATCGACACCAGACGGCCGTCCGGCAGTTCGGTGATCGCGGTGATGAAGCTGACCGCCGACGATGAGACGTTCTCCGGCTGGCGAACCTTGTCCCATTCAACCCGGATGATGCGGTCGACATCGCTGACGAGGAACCCGAGCGTTCGCTTGCTGTACTCGGTCACCATCATCGAGCCGCCCAGACCCGCTTCGGGGCCATTCAAGCCAAGGATGCGGCCGAGTGACAGTACGGGAATGACGTTGCCGCGGAGCGAAATCAGGCCCTCCACCCCGGCAGGCATATTCGGCGCCTTGGTGATGAACGGCGTTTTCGAGACTTCGCGCACCTTGAACACGTTGATGCCGAAGGTTTCGGTCGTGCCGAGCGAAAACAGCAGGATCTCCATCCGGTTAGAACCGGCGAGCTTGGTACGCGCATCAACCGAATCGAGCAGATTGCTTTGTGCCTGGTCCATTTCGGTTCCCCTCAGAGCATGTCCTGGTCGCCGTCGATGTACTTCAACAGCGAGTCAGCCAGCCGGTGCGGCTCAAACTTGGAAACGTAGGCATCCACACCCACTGATTTGCCGAGCGCCTGGTTCGACATGCCCGACAGCGAGGAATGCATGAGGATGGGTATCCCCTCGAAACGTGGGTCCGACTTGATCTTCTTCGTCAGGATGTAGCCATCCATTTCCGGCATCTCGATATCGGTCAGGATGACCGTGACCAGCTTGTTCATCTTCTTGCCGACGATATCGGCGTGGTTCGCCAGCTTCTCCAGCTCATCCCACGCAGCGCGGCCGTTGACCGCGCTTAACGACCGGATCCCCATTTCCTTGAGCGTGCGTTCGATTTGCTTGCGCGCTACGGCCGAGTCGTCGGCGTAGAAAACCGTTGCGTCTTTCTTGCGAACCTTGGGCAAGTCCTTGAACAGGAAGTCGTCGTCGTACTTGGTGGTTTCCGACAGTACCTTCTCGACGTCCAGCATCATGATCAGCCGGCCGTCTTCAAGTTCGGTGACTGCCGTTACCAGACCGCCCAGACGCGACGTCAGCATTTCGGGCGGCACCCGCATCTGCGCCCAGTCGAGCCGAAGGATGGTGTCCACCGCCTCAACCAGGAAGCCCTGGGTGTGGCCGTTGTATTCGGTCACGATCATGATGTCGCGCTTGCCATCGGTGTTTACACCGGTGTACTTGGCCAGATCGACGATCGGCACAAGCTGCCCGCGCAGCGAAACCATGCCTTCCACCGCGCTCTGCATGTCCGGCGCGGCGGTGATAGGCGGTGTGCGCATGACTTCACGCACCTTGAACACGTTGATGCCGAAGGTCTCGCGCCGATTGGTGCGTTGATCCTCGCCCAAGGTGAAGAGCAGGATCTCGAGCTTGTTCGTACCAGCCAGGCGCGTCCGCGCGTCAATGCTCTTCAGTAGTTCGGACATTCGTCTCTCCAACTCCAGGCCCTGCCTGCATTCTTGCAGGCGTCAATAACACTAACGGCAGCGCGGTTACGGACTTGAGGGTGCTTATGCACGAAAACCGATCCGGAACCCGCCCCAGTGGCGGCCCTGGATATAAATCGGGGCCGAAACGTCGTGCATCACCTCACCGGTATCGCGCCGGTAGGTTTGCACCAGGTATTCCATTTCGTGGGCACCGCAGCGCTTGCCGACCGGATCGTCGAAGATCCGCTTGGTGCGGTTGCCGACCATGTCCTTGTCGAAATCGCCGGTCAGCGGCTGCGAGAAGCGCCGGTTATGCGTGGGGAAGTAGCCCCTGCGATCCACCGCCCCGGCGTACACCACCGCCGAGTGCTGCTCCAGGATCGGCTCCTGGATTGCCGGCAGCAGTTCGTCGGTCAGCGAATCAAAGCGGGTGTTGAACTTCTGCGGTTTGGTGTCGGGAATCGGCACGTAGCGGTCGTCGAACAAGGCGTCCAGCGTGATGCGCCCGGATGCCACCGCCTGCTCAAGCGCCTCGCCCACCGCCTTGGCGGCCGCCATGGCCACACTTGGCAAGGCGGCATGCACCGCCACGGCGTTCTGCCCAACGTCCGAGAGGCGGAACACCTTGTCGATCTCGCCCAGGTTGCCGGCCAGGTTCGCGAGGCGCGCCGCCTCGCCGCGCGACTCATCCGCCGCCTTGGCGTTCTCGTTGATCATCTTGAGGATCTGCTGCACCGAGCCGTGGATCGCCTCAGCATCACGACTCTGCCCCTGTATCGACAGCGCGATCGCGTCGACCTTCTCCATGGTCTCGGTCGCGCCACGGTCGATCGCCTGCAGGGAATCGGATGCGCTGCTGGCCAGTTGGGCACCACTGCGCGCCTGTTTGCTACCTTCTTCAATCGTCGCGATAGCGCTGGCCGTTTCCCCCTGGATGGCCGCGATCATCTGCGTGATCTCGCGCGTAGCGTTGGATGTGCGTTCCGCAAGCTTGCGCACCTCGTCGGCCACCACCGCGAAACCGCGCCCCTGCTCGCCGGCCCGAGCCGCCTCGATAGCAGCGTTGAGCGCCAAGAGGTTGGTCTGATCGGCGATCTCGCGAATAACGTTGACGATGCCGCTGATCGCCTGCGACCGGTCGCCCAGCGACGCCACGACGGATGCGGACTGTTCCACCCACTGGGCGATACGCTCGATTTCCTGCGACACATTGGCCACCACGCCGCCACCGGCGATCGAAAGCTCGCGGGCTTCCTGCGCAATGCGAGCAGTCTGCGAGGCATGTTCGGCGACTTCGTAGACGTTGGCGGTCATCTGCTCGATCGCCTGCGCCATCTGGTTCGCCGCGTCGCGCTGCGAACCGGTACTGGCGCTCATGCGCTCGGAGCGCGCACCGAGTTGATCGGAAACTTCTGCAACCCGACGCGAATCGCTGATCACCTTGGCGACAACACCCTGCACCACATCGAGGAGCGAGTTGAAGGCGCTGGCCAGTTCGCCGCTGACGCCACTGCCGGCCGCCGCGCGGCGCGAGAGGTCGCCGTCTCGATTGATATCGGTGAGTAGCGTGGTCATCGCCTGCAGACCGGCGCACTGTCGCCGCTGTATCCACCAGAACAGCACCATCACAGGCAAGGCCGAAACCACCGCGGCCCCCGCCGCCCCCCCAAGCCAAGCTCCGGCCCCCGCCCCCAGCGCCGCAGCTGCGCCAAGGACGATCATCGCCCCGATTTGCCTCATTCGACCCTCGCCGTGTTGATCACGCTCGCGCTCTCGGGCGCCGTTCGTCCGATTAACGGCGGGGGATGAAGCGACTTTAGGCGTCGTCGGCGAAACCCGCTTCGTTCAGCAAGCCGGCTGCGGTAGCCGACGCCAGCACGAACAATTTCATCGTGGCGCGGGTCGCGCCGACGAAGAATTTACGCAAGGCTGCGTCGTCCAGCACCGCAAAGTCCACTTCGCTGAGGATCACGCAGGGCGCGCTCTGCCCCTTGAAGCGGTAGACCGTCTCGCACAGCACGTCGCCGGCCGAGAACTCAGGCATGCCAAGCAGATCGTAGCGCCCTGTGAAGTGTCGCAGCGGGATCGGCCCAAGCCGGTCGAGCCCGACAAGCGCCGAACGCTCCCGGCCGTGAAAGCTCAGCAGCGCGATCTGGCTGCGCTCGAAACCCAAGCCAATTGCCTGCGTGAGCGCCCGGCGCGTCTGCTCGAGCAGCGACTCGCGATCGGCGTAGGGCACCACACTCACCGCGTCGCCGCGGATCGGGCTGCCGGGCTCCTGGCGCAAGGCGTCGGGCATCAGCCGATTGAGCATGTCGACGATCGCGCGCGGGCTGCGGAAGTTGGTTGCCGAGCGAAGCGTTACCCAGCCGGGCATCTCGATCGCGGGCTTGGCGTAAAGGTTCTGCATCGGGTCTTCCAGCCACCAGCAGCGCGCACCGGGGCGGCCCAAGCGCAAAACTGCGTCGCGCCAGGCGGGCGAAAAATCCTGCCCCTCGTCGATGATGATCTCGTCGAACACCCACTCCGCCGGTACCGCCATCACCCCAAACGCCATCTCCAGCCGCGAGAAGGCATCCGGCTGGCGCAGGTCGGGCTGCAAACCGGTGGTTCGCAACATGCTCAGGCATAGCTGGTGGAACGACGTGACCTCGCCCCCCGCGGGCACCAAGGCGGCCACATGGTCCGCCAGCGGCCGGTTAAAGCATACGTACAAAGGCCGCCGCCCAGCTGCCAGCGCATCGCGATAGACCGCCAACGCGAGCTGCGTCTTGCCGGACCCCGCCGTGCCCACCACCCGCAACAGGTGGGGTGACATTTCCAGCCGCCGCGCCCATTCAGTGAGGCCACCTGAGAGGCGGGTGTAGAGCGCGCGCGACGCATCCGCGGCCGCGCCGACGTCCGGCGTCAGCGACAGTTCGTCCGCCAGAAACGCCGACACCGCGGCGTGACGTACCGCATCTGAGGCGACACCGGCATCAAGCGCCTGCACCCGCGCCACCAGCGCCTCGCGTCGATCGGCATCGATGATCAGCGCCGGGTCCAGGCCCGCGGTCTGCGGTTGGCGAACGCGATAGTCCGGCAGGAAGAGCAGACCAGTCACCGATGCGTCGCTGGCCACGCGCGCGAGTTTCTCGCGCAGCACCGCCACCGCGCGCCCCAGGTGGTGCGCCACGTTCACCGCCTGCGCCGCACTGCCGCGCAGGAGGCCCTCGGCCGATTCGCGCAGAAAACCGGTGCGCTGCTCAATCAGTACGCAGGCGCCAGATGGCGCCACCAGCGCCAGATCCACCGCGCCAAACAGCGCTTGGCCATCCGCGCCATGCTGCCAATGCACACCGTGAAACACAGCCCAGTCGTCGGGCAAGGCTTCGCCCAGGCGGCGCAGCGTGTCGAGCAGTCGAACCAAGCTGGGCGATGCGCCGTTCGCCAGCGCTTCCCAACCGTCGGGGTAGATACGAGCCATGAATGCATCACCTCAAGACCAAGCGCCTGATTGTCGCCGACTTTGCGCGCGGGCGGCCACGCCCCACGCGGCGTGGCTCATCGGGCGAGCTTGGCTCGCGATAGACTTGCCCCATGCCGATCCGCGTCAGCTTCGCCAACCGCTTCGAAACCCTTGAACAGATCCTGCTTGCCCGCCTTCAGGCCGAGCAGCCCGGCCCGTTCGACCGGCAGACGGTCATCGTGCCGAATACGGCCGTGCGCCGCCGTATCGAGCTCGACATGGCGGACCGTTTCGGGCTCTGCGCCCAAGTGGACTTTCCCTTCCTCGGCCAGTGGCTGTGGCAGGAGGTGGGGCAGTGGATGCCGGCGCCAGAGCGCTCACCGCTCGACACTGGCCGCCTGACATGGGCGATTCTGGTGCAATTGAACGACGGGGATTTCGTGCGCAGTCACCCCGGCGTTGCCGGCTACCTTGCCGATGCCGACGCGGTGATGCGCTTCGAACTCGCCGAGCAAGTCGCCCGCGTATTTACGGACACCGTGACCTACCGGCCCGACTGGGTGGAACAGTGGCGACTGCGTCGCCCACTGCCGCTACCCGCCGGAAACGATCGCGACACTGCCGACTGGCTGGGTGACTTGTGGCGCCGGGTGACCAGCGCATTGGGCGTCGCCGGGCAGCACCCGTTCATCCGCCTGTTGCAGGAACAACCTCAGCGCGCCGCCGCGCCGGCCGACTGCGGCCCGGTGCATATATTCGCCCTGCCCGCCCTGCCCCCGCTGCACCTTGACCTGCTGCGCGCCTTCGCGGACTACCGCGAGGTGCAGCTCTACGTGCTCAACCCCTGCCGCGAACACTGGTTCGAAATCGTACCGGCGCGCAGGCTCAGCTTTCTCGCCGCACAGGGTCGGTCCGACTTCCACGAGGTCGGCAACCGCCTGCTCGCTGCCTGGGGGCGGCAGACGCAGGGTCATATCGACCTGCTGTTCGAAAACGACGACGCCCTCGAGGAAGCCGACAGCCGGTTCAACGAAGCCCCGGCCGCCACGCTGCTGGGCCATGTGCAGAACGCCGTACTCGACCTGCAGGAACTGGGACCGGCGAGTTTCGCCCTGGAGGCGGACGACCGCAGCATCGAAGTCCACGTGTGCCATTCGCTCACCCGCCAGCTCGAAGCCTTGCAGGACCGGCTTCTGGCGCTGCTTGGCGCGGGTTCAGCCGCGCCGGGTTCGCCGATCCGGCCAAGCGATGTGCTGGTCGTGGTGCCGGATCTGGCCACCGCCGCGCCGCTGATCGACGCCGTGTTCGGCACCGCCCCGCCAGCACGCCGCATCCCCTACACCATTACCGGCCGCGGCCAGACGCGCGAGAACCTTGTCGCGAGTACGCTCGCCGCCCTACTCGATCTGCTGCCCGGCCGCTTCCCGGCCAGCGCGGTGTTCGATCTGCTGCAACTCGCACCGATTGCGGCGCGCTATCAGCTCGACGACGCGGCACTTGAAACGGTGCGCGATTGGGTCGCCAGCGCCGGCATCCGCTGGGGCCTCGACGCTCGCCAGCGCAGCGAACTGGGCCTGCCGGAACACGATGTGCACAGCTTCGCCGATGGGCTGGAGCGGCTCTTCCTCGCCTACGCGCTGGGCGACGACGCAGTGTTCGCGGGCCGAACCGGCGCCGCCAATCCCGAAGGGCAAGCCGCGCAGGCGCTCGGCCAGCTCTGGCGCTTCGTACAGGATCTGGCCGACACGCGGCTGCGCTGGCGCACGCCGCGCAGCGCCGAAGCCTGGCGCGGTGAGCTGGACGACCTGCTCGCACGCTACATCCCCCCGAGCTTCGAATGGGCGGAAGATCTGCGCACCTTGCGCGCGACGGTGGCCGAGCTACATCGGCAGATGGATGCGGCCGGCGACGCCGTACTCACGCCAGACATCGTGATCCGCGCGCTCGCTGACCTGCTCGAACAGCCTGCGCGCGGCGGGGTGCCCACTGGCGGTGTCACCTTCGCCGCGATGGCCAGCCTGCGCCCATTGCCCTACCGGGTGGTCTGCGCGCTCGGCATGGACGACGGCGCCTTCCCCGGCACCGACCGCCCGGCGGAATTTGACCTGCTCGCGCGCAACCCGCGCCGGGGCGATCGCCAGCGCCGCTTCGACGACCGCAACCTGTTCCTCGACCTGCTGCTCAGCGCGCGGGATCACTTCATCCTCGCCTACACCGGCCGCAGCCTGCGCGACAACGCCGCGTTGCCGCCCTCGGTACTCGTGGCGGAACTGCTCGATGCGCTCGCCGAGCTGACCGCGACCGATACCTCGCCAGAAGCCATCGCCGCTGCGCGCGCCCGGCTCTTGGTGGAACACCCGCTGCAACCCTTCGCGCTGGATCTCTTCCTGCCCGGCGCCGACCCCCGCCTGCACAGCCACAACGCAGAACTCTGCGACGCGCTGCGCGCTGGCCTCGCCGACGCACAGCGCGCGCCCGAGGCGCCGCTCGGGCCTCCGTCCTCCGATCCGGACGATGAGCGCGAGGCGCAGGACGAAACCAGCACGGCCCCGCCCTTCTTCACCACCCCACTCGCCATCGACGCCTCACTGCGAGACGTGCCGCTGGACCGCTTCATCCGCTTCTTCCGCAACCCATCGCGTGCGCTGTTGCGCCAGCGGCTTGGCATTCAGCTCGCCAAGGGTGAAGACGCGCTGGCGGATGAGGAACCCTTCGTCGCCGACTACGAAGGCATCCGCGCCCTCTTCCAGCGCCTGGAGGCTGACGTACTTGCCGGCAGTTCGATTGATCAACTGCGCGCCCGCGTCGCAGCGGGTAACGAATACCCGCACGGCGCCCTGGGCAACGTGCAGCGGGCCGATGTGGTGGCGCAGCTCGCCGCCTTTTCGCAGAAGCTGCAACCACTGCGCAACGAAGCGGCGCTGGCGCCGGTGCCCATCGCGCTGAACTTCGATCTGGCCGGCGAGACATGGCGCCTGAGCGGCAACCTCGCCGGGCTGCGCGCGAGCGGTCAGTACCGTTACCGACTCGACGCCCTGCGCGCGGCCGACCGCGTCGAGGCGATCCTGCATCACCTGGTACTCTGTGCCGCGGCGCCGAGCGGCGTGGTCGCAAGCACGCAGCACCTTGCCAGCGACGAGACGCTGACGCTGGCGCCACTAGCCCCCGCCACCGCGCTCGCCCACCTGCAAAGCCTGCTTGGCTGGTATCGCCTCGGCCAGACACGGCCGCTGCACTTCTACCCGAAGAGTGCCTGGGCCTATGTGGAGAGCGGACAACGCCTCTCCGAAGCCCGAAAGAAGTGGGACAGCGCGATGTTCGCCGGTGAGAATGAAGACCCCCACTACCAGCTCGCGCTGCGCGGCGTCGCCGATCCGCTCGACGCGGAATTCGAGCAAGTCGCGCTGGATGTGTTCGGCCTGCTGATCACCGACGCGGAGCGCACGGCATGAGCAGGCTGCGCGATCTCGACGTCTTCGCCTGCCCGCTGTCCGGCATCAGCCTGATCGAAGCCTCGGCCGGCACCGGCAAGACCTGGAACATCTGCGGCCTGTATCTGCGGCTCCTGCTCGAACACGGCCTGCCGGTCGAGCGGATTCTGGTCGTCACCTTCACAAAGGCCGCCACCGCAGAACTGCGCGAGCGGATCCGCCAGCGCATCGTCGAAACGCTTGCCCACCTCGACGGCCGCGGCAGCGCGGGCGACCCCTTCGTGCCGCAGTTGCTCACCGCGGTGCGTGCAAGCGGTGTCGCGGACGAGGCACGCCTGCGCAGCCAGCTCGAACTGGCCCTGCAGACCTTCGACGAAGCGGCGATCTTCACGATCCACGGCTTCTGCCAGCGTGCGCTGGCAGATACCCCTTTCGCGGCGGGCCTGCCGTTCAAGCTCGATGTCACCCCCGACGACCATGCGCTGATCCGCGAAGCGGTGGCCGATTTCTGGCGGCGCGAAGTCGCCATCGACACCCTGCCGCCCTCCCTTGCTGGATGGCTGCTGTTGCGCAAGGACACGCCGGACACCTGGGCCAAGCTGTTGCGCGAATCGCTCGCGCGCCCGCTGGCGAAGGTTGAATGGCCCGCGGCGCCCGAAGACGCACCGTCGCCCGATACGCTCCGGCAACTGTTCGACGAAGCGCGGGCCGCATTTGCAGCGAACCCGCCGCCAGCCGAAGTCCTCAAACAAGCCGCCGCCGCGAAGGATCTCAACGCAGCGTCGTACAAGCCGCATCTGATCGACGCCAGTGCGGCCGAGTGGGAAGCGTGGTTCGACAGCGGCGACGAACTGAGCACCGTCGTCGCGCCGTCGAGCGACAAATCGCCGCTGCGTCTGATGCGCGCTGGCTTCATCGCAGGCAAGCTCAACAAGAACCGCACCGCGCCAGAACACGCGTTCTTCGACGCGGCCGAGGCGCTGGTCGCCGCCCGGAACAGTGCCGAACAGGCGCTCGAACATGCGCGCCTTGGGCTGATTCGCCGCATGCTCACCACCGCGGGCGAATCCCTGCGTGCCGCGAAGCGGCGTGCGCGGGTGGTGGCCTACGACGACATGCTCGCCAACCTGCACCGCGCGCTCACCTCCGGCGCGAACCCGTGGCTCGCCGCCGCGCTGCGCGAGCACTACCCCGCCGCGCTGATCGACGAATTTCAGGATACCGACCCGGTGCAGTTCGAAGTGTTCTCGAAGATCTATGCCGGCGATCCGGCGGGGCCGCTGTTCCTCGTGGGCGACCCGAAGCAGGCAATCTACAGCTTCCGCAACGCCGATCTGCACACCTACCTTGCCGCCGGCGACGCGGCCCAGCATCGCTACACGCTGCGCGAGAACCAGCGCTCCACCGGCCCGCTGATCAACGCGCTCAACACGCTGTTCAACGCCAACCCCGGCGCCTTCGTGCTGCCCAAGCTGGGCTACGAAACCGTGCGGGTCGGCGCCAAGCCGCGCCCGGTCTTCAGCGACGAGAGCGGAACGCCCAACGCGGCACTGCACCTGTGGCAACTGCCGCTCGGCGAAGCCGGCGGTGCAATGCTGCGCAGCGCGGCGATGACTCAGGTGCCCGCGGCCTGCGCCAGCGAAATCGCGCGACTGCTCGCTGCCGGCCAGCGCGGCGAGATCCGCATCGGCGGCCGCCCGCTCGCTGCGGCGGACATTGCGGTGCTGGTGCGCAGCCACAAGCAGGCCGCGCTGATCAAAGCCGCACTGGCGCAGGTCGGCGTCGCCAGTGTCGAGATCTCACAGTCCGACGTGTTCCAGACGCTGGAAGCCACCGAGCTCGCCCGCGTGTTGCACGCGGTGCGCGAGCCTGCGCGCGTGGGCCTGCTGCGCGCAGCACTCGCCACCACGCTGATGGGCGAAACCGCCGAAGCGCTCGCTGCACTGGATCACAACGAAGCGCGCCTGCAAGCGCAGGTCACCCGCTTCGCCGAATGGCGCGAATTGTGGAACCACCGTGGCATCGGCATGATGTTGCGCCGCTGGCTGGCTGGCGACGACGCCAAGCAAAGCGTAGTCGCCCGCATGC
This sequence comes from Niveibacterium sp. COAC-50, assembly GCF_013184235.1. Taxonomy (NCBI): domain Bacteria; kingdom Pseudomonadati; phylum Pseudomonadota; class Betaproteobacteria; order Rhodocyclales; family Rhodocyclaceae; genus Niveibacterium; species Niveibacterium sp. COAC-50. The sequence goes on along the minus strand of NZ_JABCJM010000001.1, from coordinate 1,286,251 downwards.
TCGCAGCCGGCGACGGCGAACGCCGGCTCACGAACCTGCTTCATCTCGCAGAGTTGCTGCAGCAAGCCAGCGATACCCATCGCTCGCCCGAGGCGCAGATGCGCTGGTTTGCCGACCAGTTGCAGGCCGATCGCCATGAAGAGGTTGCACAGTTGCGCCTGGAATCTGACCGCAAGCTGGTGCAGATCGTCACGATCCACAAGTCCAAAGGGCTGGAATACCCGATCACCTTCACGCCCTTCCTGTGGGACGGCCACCGCCGCAGCGATGCCAGCGGCGACGCGGTCGAATACCACGACGCGAACGGCCGCATCGTGCTCGACTACCGCCCCGAAGCCGGCGACGACGACACGATCAAGCAGGCCCGCAAACGCGAACGCGCCGCCGAAGACGTGCGGCTCGCCTACGTCGCGCTGACCCGCGCGGTGTTCCGCAGCTACGTCGTCGTCGGCAACTACCTCAAGCCCGCCGGCAAGAGCGTCAGCACCAAGGAATCGGCGCGCAGCGTGCTGAACTGGATCGCCGCCGGCGCTGGCAGCGATCAGCAGGTGTGGGACGCTGGCGAGGCGACTGCCGCGGAGATCGACGCCGCATGGCAGCGCATTGCCGAAGCCGCCGCTGGCGACATCGCGCTGACACCGCTGCCCGTTGGGGCTGCAATCCCGCTCGACCTTACCGCGCCGCCGCTCGACCAGCTCACCGCCCTGCCTGCGCCCGCGCACATTCCGGACGCCTGGAAGATCGGCAGCTTCAGCCGCCTCGTGCAAGGCGCGCACAGTGCCCACGGTGCCGAGCAGGACCATGACGCCCTCGCCGCGCCGCGCCCGCTCGGCCCGACGCCGGCGAGCATCCCGCCCGAGGACGTGCTGCACTTCCCGCGTGGCGCATCGGCCGGCGACTGCATGCACGCAGCCTTCGAGCGAGCCGATTTCACCGACCCGGCGAGCTGGGACGCCGCCGCCCGCGCCGCGCTGCGTGATCACCCGCAACGCGGCATCGAAGGCAGCCGTGGCGAGCTGGCGCGTCAGGTGGCCCAACTCACCGGCCTGATCCGCGACGTCGTCAGCACACCGCTGCCAGCCGGCCTGCGCCTGACGGAGCTACCGATAAAGCGGCGACTCATCGAAATGGGCTTCAACCTGCCGGCGTCGACCTTGAACGCCGCGCGCCTCAACGCCTGGCTCGCCGAGCGTGGCTACCGCATGCCGCCGCTAGGCTTCCAGAGCCTGCACGGCTACCTCTCCGGCTTCATCGATCTGGTGTTTGAACACGAAGGCCGTTACTGGGTGCTGGACTGGAAATCCAACATGCTCGGCTTCAACGCCGACGACTACCGCGGCGAAGCGCTGGCCGACGCGATGGCCGCGCACGGCTACCACCTGCAATACCTGCTCTACCTCGTCGCGCTGCACCGTCACTTGAAGCTACGGCTGCCGCACTACGACTACGACAGTCACATCGGGGGGGCGCTCTATTTGTTTGTCCGGGGCGTACGGCCGGGGTGGTTGGCGGAGGACGGCGCTCAGGCCGGGGTGTATTTCCGGCGGCCGAGTCGCGCGGATATTGAAGCGTTGGATGCTTTGATTGCGGGTGGTGGTGATGGCGGAGTTTTGACCTTATGACCGGCCACGCACTGACGCTTCGCGAAGCGGCTAGCGACACGGTCGTAGGTTGCGCTGAGCTTTGCGAAGCCCAACGTTGCTGTGTTTGCGGCTTGCGATCGGCCGTGTTGCGCGGCGATGGTGTGTCCGCTGAAGCCGGGTCCCGGCCCGGCGGCCGGGGTACTTTCTTTGCGCGAACAAAGAAAGTACCCAAAGAAAATCGCCCCGCTTCAACGCCCCGCCTGTGGCGGGGTACCCTGCGCTGCTCCCGTCGCCGGGGGCCTGCGGAACTCGCCCTCGCTTCGCTCGGTGCTCGAACAGTCCTCGGCCCCGCCGTGCTGCGCACGTCGGAACCCGGCAACGCTGCGCTGCTCGGCGTTTCAGAGGGCGATGGAAAGGCGTCGACGATTGACCGTTTCCTTGTTTCCGTAGCCCGAACACAGGGCGAAGGCCGGAATCCGGGAGGTGCGGTTGCACCGTTGACGGCAGCAGCCACAGATTCCGCTCCGCTCCAGCCCGGCTACGAACAACCCGGCCGCGTCGATCAACCGATGGTTTTGACTTTGGGTCCCGTCGAGAGCGCCGAGTGGCGCAGCGGGGTCGGGGAATCGGCGCGGAGCGCCGACGGCGAGGACTGTCTGAGGCCCGCAGGGCCGAGTTCCGCAGCCGCCCGATTTCGCGAGCACGCGAGGGAAGTCAGGCGCTTGCGCCTGACCGCGAACGCCGGGTGCCCTTCTCTTTGGTTCCTTTCTCTTGGGCAAGCAAGAGAAAGGAACCCGGCCGCCGGGACGGACTCCCGGCCAACGCACGCCAGCAAATCACCAACACCCATCGCAAGCCGCATCCCACGATCAGGCACCCGAAATGCGGACTTCGCGCTACTCAGCCCAAGCCCCACGGCTGGCTCCAATCCTCAGCCAAAACAATGACTCACCCACACGCAATCCAAATGGCACCAAAGAGCCCCGTCGGCCCCAGCAAACGACCCCGGCGCTTTGCCGCGCTGCTACTCGCCACCACCCTGCTCAGCGCCTGCAGCGACCCGGCGAAGGAACAGGGCAAGGCTGCATTGGCGTACTGGGAGAACAAATGCGAGACCGTGGCCGGTGAAAAGATATACCGCAAGGTCGAAGGCGTGGAGGGGGTCTTGCTGCTCAAGGTTCGGCCCAGGGCCGCGGACCCGGAGTGGTACGACCGCAACTTTCCCGGCGCGGCGTTTGCCAAAGAAGCCACCAGCAACGAGTACATCGAGACTTTTCTGGGCTACGAGCATTCGCCGTCGCCAACGGGAGAGCCCGTATCCCCCACACGTCGCGGTTTTATCACCACCGACTTCAACAGCAGCGACCCCTCAAACAAACCCGGCTACCGCTACGTCGACGTAGTCGACGAGAAGGACGGAAAACGTTACCGCTATACACTCCGCCGGGAGCGCGATCTCAGCGCAAAGACGGAGTGGTGGAACGTATTCCTTGACCGAGTTCCAGCTGCCGACCCCGCGCCACGCTATGCCGTGACCTATGAAGACCACGTGATCCCTGAAGAGCGGGCGATGGGTGTGGCCAGCACCACCCTCAAAGTCATCGACACCCAGACCAATGAAGTGATGGGTGAGCTCACGCGCTATGCAATCGCGGGCGGTTTTGAGCAACACACGGTTTCCCCGCCTTGGTTGAATGCCTATCGCTGTCCGAACCAGTCCGTTGGCACCGAGGCGGCAACCCGCAAATTTGTCGACCAAGTTCTGATTCCGGCACCGGAGCCGGGCCGATGAACCCGTCCCCTCTCCCCGACGGCTTCGCCCACCACATCACCCGCTGGGCGCAGCGCGCCGGCGCCAGCGAGCCCGCCGTCGCCCTCGCCGACGCGGCCGCGCGGCTGGTGTCGGCCGCCACCGCCGACGGCCATGTCTGCGCCCATGTAGATGCGCTGCCGCCGCCGTGGCAGGCGATGCCACCCGATGAGCTGCACGCCGCGCTGCTGGCGACCAGCGTGGTGGCGGACGACGCCTCCGCCGAGCCAGCGCCCCTGTTCGCCGATGGCAGCGGCCGCCTGTACCTGTGGCGTTACCACGACTACGAGCGCCGCCTCGCGAGCGCCTTGCATGCACTGGCGCAGCCGTTTGCGCTGGCCGATGCCGACATCGCCCGCCTGCGCGCCCAGCTCGACCAGCTCTTCCCAGCCGACGCACAACGCAGCGGGCCGGACCGGCAGAAGCTGGCCGCGGCACTTGCGCTGCAAGGTGGGCTGACGGTGATTTCCGGCGGGCCGGGCACCGGGAAGACGCACACCGTGGTCGGGTTGCTCGCAGCACTCTTGACGCTGCAACCAGACACACGAGTCGCGCTCGCGGCGCCCACCGGCAAGGCCGCCGCGCGGATGATGGACACCCTGCGCCGCCGCACCGCGGACCTGCCCTCGGCGATCCGTGAACGCTTGCCGACCGAGGCGTGGACGATCCACCGCCTGCTGGGTGTCACCAGCGAGGCCGGGCGCTTCCGTCACCATCGCGACAACCCGCTGCCGATCGATGCCTTGGTGGTGGACGAAGCCTCGATGCTGGATCTGGCGCTGGCGACGCGGCTGGTCGAAGCGATGCCTACCGGCGCACGGCTGATTCTGCTCGGCGACAAGGATCAGCTTGCCGCGGTGGAGGCCGGCGCCGTGTTTGCCGAGCTCTCTGCCGGGCAGCGCTTCAGCGATCGGCGCGCGGCCGAACTCGCGACCCTTGTCGGCGGTGAGCCCGACGCCCTTCGCGACATCGCCAGCGGCGTTGCACCGCTGCCGGACTCGGTGGTGTGGCTGACCGAAAGCCGCCGCTTCCGCGCGGACTCCGGCATTGGCCGGCTCGCATCAGACATCAACGCCGGCCGCGGTGTGGAGGCTCTGGCCTGGATGCAGGCGGGCACCGACCAGTCGGTGCGCTGGATCGATGACGCAGGCGACGCGCCCAGCGCGGCGAGCCTGGCGGCCGTGCTTGCAGGCTATGCGCCCTACTTCGAGGCGCTGCTTGACAAGGCGGCTGGTCATGACCCGGCCGCGTTGATGCGCGCGCTCGATCGCTTCCGCGTGCTGTGCGCGGTGCAGGCGGGGCCGCGCGGCGTGATGGCGACCAACGAATTCGTTGCACAACGCGTGCGCCGGCTGACCACACCGGCCAGCAGCAGCCCGTGGTACCGAGGCCGTGCGGTGATGATCCTGCGCAACGACTATGCGCTGCGGGTGTTCAATGGCGACATCGGCCTCTGTGTGGCGGGGCCGGACGGCGAGCTGGCCGTCGCCTTCCCCGATAGCGATGGCACCTGGCGTCGGCTGACGCCCAGCCGCCTGCCCGAACACACCGATGCGTTCGCGATGACGGTGCACAAGTCACAGGGGTCGGAGTTCGAGCGCGTGCATCTGCTGCTGCCGGGCAGCGCCGCAGCAGTAATGACGCGCGAGCTGGCCTACACCGCCGTCACGCGGGCCGCATCGGCCGTCGAAATCTCCGGGAATGGCGAAGTCTTCATCGCCGCCTGCGCCCAGCCGACACGACGGCGGAGCGGACTGGGGCGGCAGTTGATGCAAGGCTCACGCTGACGCGCGGCAGCGCCAGCCAGGCAGATCGCGCCTACCTGGCTGGTGCCAGTTGCCCAACTGGGCGCCGCGTTCAGGCCATCCGCTTCGCAAACTCGTCGATCAAGGCATGCAGGGTCGCGAGGTTGGTGGCGCGGGCGAGTATGTCGTCCGACACCTTGGTTGCCTCCCCGGCGCTGAGCTTGCCGCGTGCGATGGCCCAGATGATGCGAGGCGTCATCAGGCGGTGCAGATCGTTGAGCGCGAGATCCGGATTCGGCTTGCCTTCCCGCGGGAAATCGCTGTCGTACGGCGGCGTCAGCTCCGGCGCGTCGGTGCGCGGTGTCGTGCGCTGGAACACGGCTTCGAAGGTCGGCGCGCGGTCGGTTCGGTCTCCCAGTGCCCAGGTGGTCTTCGGAATGCCGTACCAGTGCAGCAACGTGGCAAGGATCGAGGTGGCGTCGTAATGAACTGGCGTGGATGAACGGAAGACCGTTTTCTCCTTGATCCACGGTGACACCAGGATGGTCGGCACGCGCACGCCCATCATGTCGAAGCGGTAGCCATCCACGATGTCGTTCGGCCACGGGTTCTCGGCATACGGCGGCGCCACATGGTCGTAGATGCCGCCGTGCTCGTCGAAGGTGATGACAAACAGCGTCTCGTTCCACGCTGGCCCTGCCTTCATCGCGTTGAACAATTCGTTCAGCGCCTGTTCGCCAGGAATCACATCCGGCCCCGGGTGGTAGGACGTTGTGCCAGCCGAGCCGACCCAGACCGGCTCCAGGAAGCTGAACGCAGGCAGTTTGCCTGCACGCGCATCGTCCTTGAACTGCTCGATGCTCGCGATGTGCGCCGAGGGGTTCGCGTCCACCGAGGGAATCTGCCCCTGAAGATACAGGTGGTAGGTATGGACGAAGCCCATCCACTCGATCGAGTTGTAGATCTTCCAGTCGGTGTAGCCGTTGGTCCACAGCACCTTCCAGATCGACTGGCGATGCCACGTATCCGGCCAGTCGACGTACTGCGCACCATTCTGGAAGTTGTTGAGTTGACCGAGTGCGGAGCCGGAGAAGGCGAATGCACGGTTCGAATCGGTCGCGCCCGGCATCGAGCTGAACCAGGCGTCGGACACGGCGTAGTGCTTGGCGAGCCCGTTGAGCACCGGCAGTTGCGTCGGGCTGTAGGTCAGCATCACCGAATCGGATGCGTTGTTCCACACGAAGCCGCCCATGTCCGGCGTGGCGCGCTCGGCGTAGCCGTGGGGGTTCTTGTAGAAGTACTGGCGCATCACGTCGGAATGGTCGTGATACGGATCCACGGTAAGGAAGTCGAGCGACCAGTCATCGCTGAGCTTGCCGTCCTTGTACTGGCTCAGATAGACCTTGCGTTCGGCGCCCTTGTCGTCGGTGCCGAAGTTGAACATTTCCGTGCTCGCACCGTCGAAGGGCGCATCGTTGCCGACAAAGTGGATGCCGGCTTCGCCCTTCTCGTACAGCCAGCCGCAGACATGGTCGAAGGAGCGGTTCTCAAGCATCAGGTACACGACATGCTTGATCTTGTCGCGCATGAAGTCGACGGTGCCCGGCACCGCCTTGCGCTGTTCGCAAACGGGCCGCAGTGACTGGATCGCCGTCAGCGTCGTATGCGCATCGAAGTCCGCCGGCAGCACGCCGCTGCGAACCGGCCCGGTGAGCGGATTGGCCGAGCGCGAATCAAATCGCCACAGGCGGTAGCTGCGATCGGCAGGCACCCAATCGAGCACATGTTCGCCGATTGCAACCAGTTGATGACTGGCGTCGATGTCCGCCCAGCGGCCATGCTGGATGCTCGGGCGTGCCAGCGGGAATTCGTTGCCCGGATCGAAGCTCCAGACCCAGTAGTCGCCCGTCTCGGCCACGCGATCAAGTACATAGTTGCCGAACGGAATCAGCTCATGGCCGGCCGCAATGGAATCAAAAGCACCTTGCGGTGAGTAAGGCTTGGGAAGCGGATCGGATTGGCACGGCGCGACCGGATTGGGGTCGAAGTTCCACAGCTGGAAAGTGCCGCGCCCTGCTTGCGGAATCAGGTTGAGGACGAAGCCGCCCATCGGCACGAGCATCAGATTCTTGCCGGAGTCGAAACTCTTCGCGGCGCCGTTGGGGTTGCCGAAATCCGGCCGCGACCACCAGAACTTGGACTTCGGCCACAGCCCCTTCTGCACTGGCGCGCCGGCGAGCGGGTCGTCGCTGGCGGGATCGAACTCGAACAGCCGGTACGGGAAGCTTGCCTGATAGGCCTCCAGCGCCACCGGCCCCCATTCGAGCAGATAGCGCCCGATCGACAGGATCTGATGGCTGCGATCGAACTTGGCGTCCGGCTTCAGCGGCATGCGTTGCAGCAGATCGGGCCCATCCAAATTGATGCGCCACATCGCGTAGGCATCGTCTGTGTCCGAACGGCTGATCAGGTAGTCGTGCGAAACGGGCACGGCTGGGCTGTGCGTGGTCATCGTGATTCTCCGCAGGGGGCCGCGCGCGTTGCACAGCCGTGTTGTTATGGTGTCGCGCACTCGCGGCGCGATCCGTTTCAGCTTAGCAGGCGCTTAAGGCGTCGACGTGTTTTCGCACCACATTCCGCACGTGAAAAATACCTGGACTGTTGGGCCCAATCCCGATCGGGTGCGTCAAGTCACCCGACGCCCTTTCAATCGCCGACGTGGGCGGCCTGGTCAAATGCGGGCAAGGAAACCGACGTGCTAACCTCGACCTGACTGTGTCTGCCTTGCGGAGGATGAGGGGTGTTCTGGTATTTCGGCTACGGATCGAACATGGATCTGCGCTCGCTGCGCGCCAAGGGTGTGGAGCCCCGCGAATCGATGCGCGCCGTGCTGCGGGGCTGGCGGCTCCGGTTCAACGTGCACCACTTCTTCCGCCACGAAGGCGGCGTTGGCAATATCGAGCCGAGCACCCACCCCGCAGACCATGTCTGGGGTGTGCTTCATCTGTGTGAGCCGCAGCACCTTGCGCTGCTTGACGCCGCGGAAGCCTACGGGCACGGCTACGACCGCATCACGGTGCAGCTAGAAACAGAACGGGGCCTGCAGGCCGCCACTGCTTATGTCGGCATCCCCTCATTCATCGACGAACAATGCCGGCCCACGCAGCGCTACCTGAACATTCTGCTCAAAGGCGCGGAGGCATCACAACTCGACCCCGACTACATCGCCGCGCTGCGCGCCACGCCGGTGCACGTCAAGAAGCCGGTTGCCCCCTTCGTGCCCCCGGCTGGAGACTATCCAGACTTCGATGCGGCGAGCCTTGCCAACCACCCGCTCTACACCGCGCTGGCCGGCTCGGTGTTCGACATGTCGGGTGCCCGCTGGCAGCACGACTTCCTGAAGGGCTTCTTCGGTGGGCGCGACATGACGCTCTTCCACCTCAAGCGGCTCGATCACTCCGACGGCAGCGAGACGCTGGACGACATCCGCCACAACCGCCTGACGCCCGCACAGCGCGCCTACCTCGACGAATACCTGCACGCCTACAGCGACGAGTACGAATACGTCGGTCGCTACCATTACGACTGAGGCATCGGCGCGCCGCCACTTGATTACGGCGTGTTTTGCGATTGCGGCAGTTCGTGCTGCGAAGTACCCTGTAGCCCCTGACAATCGCGAGGTTTTTTGCCATGGATCAATACGCACCACCCCTGCCGCACGGCCCGCTGGAAGAGGTGTTCCCCGACGTCTTCTTCGTCACCGGCACGATGAAGACCGAGCTGATGAACGCCCACTGGCACTTCAGCCGCAACATGACGGTGGTGCGCGATGGCGACGAACTCACGCTGATCAACTCCGTGCGGCTTGACGACGCGGGTCTGGCACAGCTCGAAGCCCTCGGGCGCGTGGTCAATCTCGTGAAGATCGGTTCGCTGCATGGCCGCGACGATGCGTTCTACAAGGCACGTTACGGCGCGCGCTTCTGGGCCCTGCCCGGCATGCAGCACGAAGGCGGCCTGACGGCGGACGTCGACCTCGTGCCGGGCGGTGAAGTGCCCTTCAAGGGCTGCAGCGTCTTCGAATTCAAAACCACAAAACTGCCGGAAGCGATCCTGCACATCGACCGCGCGGGCGGCATCCTGGTCGCCTGCGACGCGTTGCAGAACTGGGTGCAGCCCGACGACTTCTTCTCGAACGAGTCGCGCGACATGATGGCCGGCATGGGCTTCTTCCAGCGGGCGAACTTCGGCCCGGTGTGGATGCAGGTCAGCGAGCCGAAGGGCGACGACTTCTCGCGCCTGCGCGAACTCAGCTTCAAGCATGCGCTGTGCGGCCATGGCGAGCCGCTGCGCGACATCGCAGCGGAAGCCTACGGCGCGCGTATTGCGCAGGTCTTTGCGGGCTAAGGCTCGCAACTCATCGCGCACCCCTGCATGCCCGCGCCCGAGCTCTCCGGCTACCAGATCGGCGCGGCACTGCATCAGTCCCGTGTGCGTTCGGTCTTCGAGGCGATACGCCTCGAAGACAATGCACCCCTGATCATCAAGACGCTTTCAGCCGAGTATCCCGGCAAGCAAAGCGTTGCCGAGTTGCTGCGCGAGTTCCAGGTTACGCTGCGCTTGCAGCCGGTTGAAGGCGTCATCCGCGTACATGGTCTGGAGCCGCACGGAAACGGGAACCTGGCGGTCGTATTCGAGCGTTTCGGCCACCCGCTCGCCCATCGGATCGCTTCGCAGCGCGGCGCCGACGTGCCACTGGATCTGTTCTTCGACGTCGCGATCCACGTGGCAGAGACGATTGGCCATGTGCACGAATTCGATGTCGTCCACAAGAACATCCAGCCCCACAGCATTCTGCTGAACGACGCGGGCGCAATCCGGCTGATCGACTTCGGCATCTGTTCCGAGCTCTCGCGCGAGCGGCCCAACTATGCGCATTCCCGGCGTATAGAAGGCGTGCTGCCGTACATTTCGCCCGAGCAGACCGGGCGCATGAACCGCGATCTGGACTACCGCTCCGACTTCTATTCCCTGGGCGTCACGCTCTACGAACTGCTGACTGGTACGTTGCCCTTTCAGGCATCGTCAACGCTCGAATGGGTACATGCCCACATCAGCGCGGCGCCCCGCTCGCCGAGCGATGTGCGGCCTGGCATACCGGACGCGGTGTCGGCAATCGTACTGAAGCTGCTCGCAAAGAATGCGGAGGATCGCTACCAGAGCAGCTACGGATTGATCGCCGACCTGCAACGCTGCCAGCGCGCCTTGTCGCAGACCGGTTCGGTGCCCAGCTTCGCCTTGGGCGAACGCGACGTCTCACGCAAGTTCCAGATCCCGCAGAAGCTCTACGGCCGCGAACCGGAACTTGCAACGCTGCTCGCCCTGTTTGAGCATGTGGCGACAGGCGCCACCGAGTTCTGCATGGTGTCCGGCTACTCGGGCATCGGCAAATCGGCGCTGGTCAATGAGATCGCCAAGCCGCTCGTGCGGCGCAACGGCTATCTGATCCAGGGCAAGTTCGACCAGTTCCATCGCAGCACCCCTTACTCGGCCGTCGGGCTGGCGCTGCGCAGTCTGGTGCCGCAGTTGCTGGCCGAGCCGGAAGCGCGCACCGCAGCGCTGCGCGAGCGGATTCTCGCCGCGGTGGCGCCAAACGCGCGGCTACTGACCGATCTGATGCCGGAGCTCGAACGCATCATCGGCCCGCAACCCGCCGTGCCGGAGCTACCGCCCACCGAGGCGCAAAACCGTTTCCAGATCGCGCTGCTCAACTTTATCCGTGCGATCACGGCCGAGCAGCCGCTCGTGATCTTCCTCGACGACCTGCAGTTCAGCGACGCATCGTCGTTGAACCTGATCCGGTGGCTCGCAAGCGCGCGCGAGCTGACCCGATTGCTGTTCATCGGCGCCTACCGTAGCAATGAAGTCGACGTGGGTCACCCGCTGCGGCTTGCGCTCAACGAGGTCGAAGAATCCCGCACGATCCACGAATTGCCGCTGCGCCCCCTGGAGCAAGCATCGGTGGAGCTGCTCGTGGCCGACACGCTGGGTTGTGCGCCGGCCGACAGCGCCCCGCTCGCCGCGTTGCTACACGACAAGGCACAAGGCAACCCGTTCTTCCTTACCGAGATGCTGCGGACACTGGAGCAATCTCGCGCGATCCGCTTCGCGCCGGAGATTGGTCGCTGGCGCTGGGACATGGCCGCCGTGCAGCAGAGCGGGCTCAGCGGGAACGTGGTCGACCTCGTCGTTGCCAACCTGCGCAAGCTGGCACCCGATACCCAGCGTGTGCTGCAGCTCGCCGCCTGCATTGGCAGCCGCTTTGACCTGCGAACCCTAGCGGTGATCCACCAGCGATCAATGGATGCGACCAGTGCGGCATTGATGCCCGCACTCAAGCGCCACATGGTGATTCCGCTGCAGGATGACTACAGGCTCTTCGGCGCCGCTGGCGCGGGCGAAATCCCCGCTGACGACGCCGCGGCGCTGAACCCGGTCTACCGCTTCCAGCACGACCGCGTGCAACAGGCCGCCTACGCGCTGATCGACGAAGACCAGAAGCAGGCCGTGCACCTCTCGGTCGGCAGGCTGATCCTGCAGCACGCCGATGCCGACGAGCGCGACGCTCGCCTGATCGACATCGCGGACCACCTCAACGAAGGTCGCCGACTGATCGACGATCCCGCCGAACGCCTCACGCTGGCGCGCCTGAACCTGGCGGCAGGCATCAAGGCGCAACGATCCTCAGCCTACGAGTCGGCGCTCGAGTATCTGCGCATCGGCCAATCGCTGCTGCCGCAGGACGCGTGGGACAGCGAATACGAACTGGCGAAGGCGCTTGCGTCCGAGTTGCAGCAATGTGCCTACCTCACCGCGCGCTACGACGAGGCCGAAGCCGGCATCGAACAGCTGCTCGCGCGTGCCCGCACCGCGCTCGAGAAGGCGGACATCCTCTCGATGCGCACGCGGCAATACGCGACCACCGGGAAGATGACCGAGTCGATCCGCGCCGCCATCATGGGGCTCTCGCTCCTCGGCATGCGCATCACGGACAACCCGGATCGGGCCGCCATCCAGCGTGAAAAAGCGGCGGTCAAACGCAACCTGGGCGGGCGACCGATTGCATCGCTGATCGACGCCCCACCGCTGACCGACCCGGCAAAGAAGGTCGCGATCCGCTTGCTGATGGAGATCTTCCCCGCCGCCTTCCTCTCCGGCAGCGGGAACCTGTTCCCCTTCCTCGTGCTGAAGTCGGTGAACATCTCGCTGCAGAGCGGCAACAGCCCGGAGGCCGCGTTCGCTTACGCCGCCTACGGCATGTTGCTGTGTGGCGTGCTGGACGACCCGGCGACGGGTTACGCGTACGGCCAGCTCGCCGTGGCGATGAACGATCGCTTCGATGACATCACGCTCAAGTCGCGCGTGCTGTACGTCTACACGATGTTCGTGCACCACTGGAGCCAGCACTGGTCCAGCATGACGCCCTGGTTCCGGCGCGGGATCGAATCCGGATATCAATCCGGTGACCTGCTCTACCTTGCCTACAGCGCGCAGGACTGCATCATCTGGGACCCCAAGCTCGACCTCGAAACGGCCGAGCAGGAACACGCGGACTTCCTCAGCATCGTGCGCGATTGCGCGTACCAGGACTCGCTCGACTCCGGCACGCTGTTCCTGCAAATGCAGCGCAATTTCCTTGGCCGCACCGAAGCGCTGTGTTCGATGAACGACCCAGGCTTCGACGAGCAGCGCTGCCTTGAAGGCATGTTGCAGCGTCGCTTCATGACCGGTGTGGCGAACTACCACATCTACAAGGTCGAGATCTGCTGCCTGTACGGTGAGTACACCGAAGCGCTCAAGCATGTGCGGGCGCAGGACAAGCTGATGGCCTCGGCGATGTCGCTGCCGCAGTTGGTGCGATTCCAGATTGCCGCATTCATCACGCTGGCGAGCCTCGTTCCCCAGATGGATGAGACCGAACAGCGCGAAACGCTCAAACGCCTGCGCGCGGATCTGCGTCGCATGGCCCGCTGGGCCGGGCATTGCCCCGATAACTTCCTGCACCTGCAGCACTTGATGGAAGCGGAACTCGCGCGACTCGATGGCCGCAACGAGTTGGCACTCCGGCGCTACGAGCAGGCCGCGGACGCCGCCCACGCAAGCGGCTTCCGGCGGGATGAGGCGATGGCCAACGAACGTGCCGCGCGGCATCTGCTTGCGATCAATCGGCGCAAGGCCGCCGAGGGCTATCTGAGCGCCGCACGGCATCTGTACCAACGCTGGGGCGCGCATCGCAAGGTAGCGCACCTGGAAAGCGAGTTCCCTCAGTTACGCGGCTGGCACGCTGCGCCGGGCCCACTGCCCAGCGCGGGCAACCCGCCGTCGGACAGTAGCGAGGAGTCGCCAGAAGCCGGTGCGCTCGACATCGCGTCCGTCATGAAAGCCTCGCAAGCGATCTCTGGCGAGATCGTGCTCGAACGGCTGCTCAGCACGACGATGCGCATCATGCTTGAGAACGCGGGCGGCCAGCGTGGCTGCTTTGTGGTTCGACACGATGGCCAACTCGTCATGGAAGGCGCCTGCGAAGCCGGCAAGGACGAAGTGCAGGCAGCGCGCGCCATTGACGCCGCCGACACCGCGCTGCCACTGCCGATGTCGATCATCTATCAGGTGATGCACACCCAGCAGGCGATCGTGCTTGCCGACGCGACCGCACCCGGCCACTTCGCACGTGACGCATACCTGCTCGCCCACAAGCCCCGCTCGGTACTCTGCGTACCGCTGCTGCGCCAGGGCAAGTTCGAGGGGGTGATCTACATGGAGAACCGGCTCGCAGCCGGCGTATTCACGGAAGACCGGATCGAGATCCTGAAACTGCTCGCCGCCCAGGCGTCGATCTCGATGGAAAACGCGCGGCTGTACGCGTCGCAACTTCACCTGGTTGAAGCGCAGCGTCGCTTTGTCCCCAGCCAGTTCCTCGAAAGCCTGAACCGCCGGGACATCGCACAGGTTGACCTCGGCGAACACGTCGCGAAGAACATGAGCGTGATGTTCGCCGACCTGCGCGGTTTCACGCCGCTCGCAGAGCGCCTCGACCCACGTACCGTCATCGCCCTGCTCAACCGATTCTTCGTCAGCATGGAGTCGCCGATCACGCATTCCGGTGGCTTCATCGACTCGTTCGCCGGCGACGAAATCAAGGCATTGTTCGATACTGCTTCGGACGCCGCGGTGCACGCCGGTATCGACATGTGGCGGGCGCTGGAAGCCTTCAATGAACGCTCTATCGCCGCCGACCAACCAACCTTGCAAATGGGGGTCGGCATCAATAGCGGGCCCGTAGTGCTGGGCACCGTTGGTGGGCACGACCGCATCCAGTGTTCGGTGATTGGCGACACGGTGAATCTCGCCTCGCGCATCGAGCAACTCACCAAGGTCTACCACGCGCGCTTGCTGATCGGCGAGCAGACCTACCTGAGCCTCGCGCGCCCCGATTCAATTGAAACCCGCCTGGTGGACCGCGTCGCCGTGAAGGGAAAAAGCCTCCCTGTAGCGCTCTACCAGGTCATCGACGCCGAGGTGGAGGCCCAGCGTGACGCCCTCCTCGCCACCCGCGACATGCTGCGAACCGCGATGTCGCTCTACTACGCACGGCAATTCGACGCGGCGCTAGCGGCCTTCAAAACCATTGCCGCCCACACGCCAGACGATACGGTGCCGCAGCTATTCATCGCGCGATGCGAACGCTACCTCCAGGAAGCCCCGGCACCCGAGTGGCAGGGTGTCGAGAAGCTCATGCACAAGTGAATCCGCAGCCGCCTCGAGCGGGTTATCAAATGCCAGGCGACACGGGCGCACATCCGAAACACGGCGAATAGCTGCTACCACCCTTCTGCTGGCAGCGCTGCTTTGCCTGGTCAAAGGTGTACATCGGCGCGATCTTCACCGGGTCGAAACACAGATCCATCTGCGCCAGCGCACAGATCGTGAGGCGGTCGTTCGGGTCCGGCGGGTTGGGAGCGCCGTCGCCATTGGGCGCGCCGAACCAGCGCATGCAGGCAGCCTCCTTCGCGGCCTGCGGGTCGAAGGCTTTGCCGTGTGCGACCGCGTCTGCGTAAAGGCTCAGCCAGGTCGCGGCGACAAGGTCTTCGGCCTCGTACTTCTGAATGTTCGGGATCTTCGAGGGATCGCCGGTGCACTGGCCGGTCACCCCCGCAGCGATCATGTGGTTGGCGATCATGTAGGGGGTTTGCTTCGGACTGTCCGGGTTCAGGCGCACGAGCCCCACCTGCAGCACCTCTACCGTGGGGGAGCCGTTCTGATCCTTCGGCAGCAGCGCCTTGTAGCGGGTACGGAACCAGCCCGGCGCCTGCGGATCGTAGAGCGGCGAACCGCACACCAGCAGCGGTAGCGTCAGCGGGTTGGATGCGTTCGCTGGCGGGTTGAGCATCAGCTCCAGCATCGACCGCACGTAGGTGAGGCCATGCTTCTCGTCGTCGAAGAACTGCGATGTCAGGTTGATCGGAAAGTAGTCGTTGGGGTATTCGCTCTCCCCCGAACCGGGCGCGGCGATCGGGTTCACATCCAGGATCGAGTGATACAAGCTCGTCTCCTGGATGCCGACGCAAGTGAGTAGCTGCGCCCAGCGTCGCAGCGTCATGTTGTTGAGGTAGTCCGCAGTGCGGTACGCGACGATCGGCGGGTAGTGCATCAGGGATACGGCGCGCTGATTGGCGATCGGCATGCCAAGCGGCAGACAGGGCAACCATTCCGAGGGGCCATCACTGCGATTCACCGGGAAGCCGGCCATCGGATTCCAGGCGGGTGTGCGCTTGCAAGCGTCCGCCCCCTTGAGCGCGAGGCCAAAGTGGGCCTCATCGAGCATCGCGATATGCATCGCCTTGAACTGCTCGGCCTGTGACTCGAAGCCGGGCATTGGGTCAAAGCGTATGCGGTACCCCGCCTCGCCGCGAATGACCTTCAGCGAGTCCGGCTTGATAGCGATCCCGTCCTGCGCGAGGGAACTCGCGGTGAAGTGCGCGATCACTTCTGCGAAGGTCTTCAGACCCACGTCCGGTTTGAGCAACAAGGGATTCGGATACAGCTTTTCCTGGTAGCCGCGGCGGCCCGGCAGCAAATACTCGATCATGGTTCTTGTCTCTCTGTCTGTTTTGGGGTGGCGATCGGCTGCTGCGCACATGAACACGCCACGCGCACGCAGGACCGTTGCAGTCTATGTACCCCCACGGGCGCCCGCCAGTACATTTTCACGTTGACGCATGTCACTGACGCGAAAAGGGTTTTTAACCTGCCCTGCATGCCTTCTGCCCCTCATCACTTACGGCGCGAAGCCCCGCATTCCCGTACAATCCGCCCCCTCATGCGAGCTGAAGCCCCCTCCCTTCTCGACTACCCGCGCCACCGCAAACTGAAGCGTCGCGCGCCCTTCCTGCCGATGTCGCGTGCCGAGATGGACGCGCTGGGCTGGGACGTGTGCGACATCATCCTGGTGACCGGCGACGCCTACATCGACCACCCGAGCTTCGGCATGGCGCTGATCGGTCGCGCGCTGGAGGCGCAGGGCTTCCGCGTCGGCATCATCGCGCAGCCGGACTGGACCTCGGCCGAGCCCTTCCGGGCGCTGGGCCGCCCGGCGCTGTTCTTTGGCGTGACCGCCGGGAACATGGATTCGATGATCAACCGCTACACCGCGGACCGGAAGATCCGCTCGGACGACGCCTACACGCCGCACGGCGAGGCTGGCAAGCGCCCGGACCGCGCCGTGACCGTGTATGCCCAGCGCGCCCGCGAGGCCTATCCCGACGCGAACATCGTGATCGGGTCGATCGAAGCGAGCCTGCGCCGCATCGCGCACTACGACTACTGGTCGGACAAGGTGCGCCGCTCGGTGCTGCCGGATTCGAAAGCCGACCTGCTGCTCTTCGGCAGCGCCGAACGCGCAGTCATCGACCTTGCGCATCGCCTCGCCGCCGGTGAGGCGATCGAGAACATCCGCGACCTGCGCGGCACCGCCTTCATGGTCAAGCGCGGTTGGAAGCCGGCGGAAGACTGGGTCGAGCAGGACTCGACCGATCTGGACCGCCCCGGCCGCATCGACCCGCACCCCGATCCCTACGCGATGGAGCCGCAGCAGACGGCCAGCGCACCGAACGCCGATGGTTCGATGCCGGTGCGCATCGTGCCGGCGGCCGAGCGCGTCGCGGCCCGCAAGGCGCAGCGCGCCAAAACGGTGATCCGCCTGCCGGCCTTCGAGCAGGTGAAGGACGATGCGGTGCTGTACGCGCATACCTCTCGCGTGTTCCACCTCGAATCCAACCCCGGCAACGCGCGTGCGCTGGTGCAAGGGCATGGGGACCGCGACGTGTGGCTCAACCCGCCGCCGGTGCCGCTCACCACCGAGGAGATGGACTGGGTCTTCGATCAGCCCTACGCCCGCGCGCCGCACCCGGTGTATGGCGATGCGCACATCCCGGCGTGGGAGATGATCCGTTTCTCGATCAACATCATGCGCGGCTGCTTCGGCGGCTGCACCTTCTGCTCGATCACCGAGCACGAGGGTCGCATCATCCAGAGCCGCTCGCACGAATCGATCCTCAAGGAAATCGAGGAGATCCGCGACAAGATCCCGGAGTTCCGCGGCCACATCACCGATCTTGGCGGCCCGACGGCCAACATGTACCGCATGGCCTGCAAGGACCCGAAGATCGAGTCCTCGTGCCGGCGCCTCTCATGCGTGTACCCCGGCATCTGCGAGAACCTGAACACCGACCACTCGTCGCTCATCGAGCTCTACCGCAAGGCGCGGCGGATTCCGGGCGTCAAGAAGATCACCATCGGTTCGGGCCTGCGTTACGACCTCGCGGTGCGCTCGCCGGAGTACGTGAAGGAGCTGGTGACGCACCACGTCAGCGGGCTTCTGAAGATTGCGCCGGAGCACACCGAAGAGAACACGCTGTCGAAGATGATGAAGCCGGGCATCGGCACCTACGACAAGTTCAAGCGCCTGTTCGACAAGTTCTCGAAGGAGGCCGGCAAGAAGCAGCACCTCGTGCCCTACTTCATCGCCGCCCACCCCGGCACCACCGACGAGGACATGCTGAACCTCGCGCTGTGGTTGAAGGCCAACGACTTCCGCCCGGACCAGGTGCAGACCTTCACGCCGACGCCGCTGGCGATGGCGACCGCGATGTACCACACGCGCAGGAACCCCTTGCGCAAGGTCAGTCGCGATTCGGAGATCGTCGAGACCGCTCGCTCCGGTGTGCAGCGCAAGCTGCACAAGGCGTTGCTGCGTTACCACGACCCGGCCGGACATGAGCTGATCCGCGAGTACCTGCATTCGATCGGGCGCGACGACCTGATCGGCAACGGCCCGCACCACCTGGTGCCGCGCGCTGCGCCAGCGCGCCTGCAACGCGCCGGCCTGAAGCCGCGGGGCAACGATTTCGTGCACGCCATTACCCCGAACGGGCGTGGCAAGCCGGCTACGCCGCCCGCAGCCAAAGCCGGCGGGCGCTCAGCGCAAAAAGCGCCACCCAAAGCGCAAACAGCGCGCAATGCACCGCGCAACAAGCAAGGACGTCCACGCTGATTCCATTTCGTTTCTGGAAATGAGCTCTACGAACACTGCCAATAACCCCTGTCTGGATTGCGGCGCGTGCTGCGCGCACTTCCGAGTCTCGTTCTACTGGTCAGAGGCCGAAGCCGGCGGCTTGCCGGCTTCGCTCACCGAAAAGATCAACCCATTCTTCGCCTGCATGGCGGGCACCAACAACCCGGCAGCCCCCCGCTGTGTTGCGCTGCGCGGAACCATTGGCGAGCAAGTCGCCTGCACGGTCTACGCGCAACGCCCTTCCGCCTGCAAGGAAGTCGAGGCCGGCGACGACAAGTGCAACCGCGCACGCGGGCGCTACGGCCTCAACCCCTTGCCCAGACAGGAAAAACAGACTGCCAACGCGGCCTGAGCTTGCGGTATCGTTGTCGGCCCCCGACTGAACCGCAACATGAAAAACGACGCTCCGCTTTCTCCGTCCGTGCTGAAGGACGACATCCTCGAAGCCATCGCCGCCCACGGCGGTGTGCGCACCTTTCCGGCTCATTCAGTTCTGATCAACGAGGAAGACGAAACCGACTCGATCTTCATCCTGCTCTCGGGCCGGGTGAAGGTGTTCGGCGCATCTGCGCAAGGCCGCGAGGTGATCTACAACACCCTCGGGCCGGGCGAGTACTTCGGCGAGATGTCGCTGGACGGTGGCCCGCGCTCCGCATCGGTGATGACGCTTGAACCCACCACCTGCGTCGTGGTGGCCGGCAGCAAGGTGCGCGACTTTCTCGGCAAGCACCCGGACTTTGCGTTGCACCTGATCCGCAAGTTGATCGGGCTTGTACGCCACTCCACCGACAACGTAAAAAGCCTCGCGCTGGACGATGTGTATAGCCGCGTCGCGCGCCTGCTGAACGACCGCGCCCGTGAAGTTGATGGTCGCCTGATGGTGGCCGACAGACTGACCCAGCAGGACATCGCGGACCACGTAGGCTCGTCGCGCGAGATGATCAGCCGTATCTTCAAGCAGCTCACCACCGGTGGCTACATCGCACTGGAAGGCAAGCAGATCGTTCTCTTGAAAAAGCTGCCTGCGGGCTGGTAACAGTCGCTTCGCGGCGCCCTTGTGAAAATGTCACAGGGCGCATGCGACAAGCTGCGAGGAAGTAACAAAGCGGTTTCCCTAAAGTCTCTCCATGCCAAGCGCACCGAAAGAACGGTGCAAGGGCACCCGGTAAATCCCCCCGACCGAGGAGAGCATCATGCAAGCCACCCTGCGCGAAGCAACGACTTACAGCATCCACGCCTACCCGGCCCATCTGATCAACTCGATTTCGCTGCGTCGCGGCCGCCGCGCCACGCTGCGCCCGGTGCTGCCGCAAGACGCGCCGCTGGAACAGAAGTTCGTCGCCACCCTGTCGCAAGGGGCTCGCTTCAACCGCTTCCACGGCAACCTCTGTGGCCTGAGCGAGAAGGTGGCGGCACAGATCACCTGCATCGACTACGTGCACCAGATGGGCTTCGTCGTCACGCTGCCGGAAGGCGACGAGGAAGTCGTGATTGCCGACGCCTGCTACGTGTTGAGCGACGACGGCGACACCGCCGAATTCGCGATCGCGGTATCGGACACCTGGCAGCGCCAAGGCCTCGGCAGCCAGTTGATCGACGCGCTGTGCGATGCCGCCCGCCGCGGGGGCGCCCGCTGGCTGTACGGTGAAGTGCTCGCCTCCAACACCAGCATGCTTGGGCTGATGATTCGTTGCGGCTTCACGGTACGCCCGCACCCCGGTGACGAGCGCCTCGTGCGGGTTGAGCGCAGCGTGACTGGCCCGGCCAAAACGCGCCGCACAGCGCGCCGGCCGAACCGCCTGCTCGCAGCGCTGAACCACGCCCTGCCGCGTTGGCTGCAGCGCGTGCAAGGCATCACCGCAAGTCCGACGCCGAGCGGGCGCAGTTATGAACGCCAGTTGCTCGGCCGCGTCATGTGAATGGACGCACGCGCCCCACGAAAAGGCCGCCTCCGGGCGGCTTTGTCGTTCACCCGGCGGCGTGTGAATAAGTCACAAAATCCGAGCGACTTGCTCCTGCGATCCGTTTTCCGCGCCCGTCTAAAGTTTGTTCCATGCCGAAGCGACACCGCAAAGGCGAATCAGAGCAGACCACCGAAAACGGGAGAACCCCATGAAAGTCCACGCACACCGCACGGCAAAGACCACCGTCCATGCCTACCCGGCCGAGCTGATCGAGGCAATCACCCTCAAGGACGACCAGCAAGCCGCGCCGCAAGGCGCCCCCGCTCGCGGCCTGGCAGCCGCCCGCTTCGCGCGCTGCGACAGCCACACTGGCGAACAGCCGGCTGCCACCACCGACGCACTGATCTGCCTCGATGCCACGGACCAGATGGGCTTCGTCATCACCGCGTTCGACGGAGATCGCGAGATCGTGGTCGCCGAAGCCTGCTACGTGATCGCCGACGACGGCGACAGCGCCGAGTTCGCCTTGTCCGTCACCGAAGGCTGGCGCGGCCGTGGCTTCGGCAAGCAACTGATGGCCGCGCTCTGCAGCGCGACGCGGCAAGCCGGGGTGAAGCGCCTGATCGGTGAAGTGCCGGTCGGTAACGGCGCCATGCTCGCGCTGATGCTGCGTTGCGGGTTCTCAGTGCGCCCGCAGGCGGACGACGATCGTTACCTGCGTGTCGAGCGCCGCCTCGTCACCGCCCAGCCGGGCGGCCAGACCGGCACAGCACGCCGGGCCCAAACAAGCTCGCACATGTTCGAGACGATCCAGCACGCCTGGCCGCAGTGGCTCTTGCCCACGCGTTTCGCGTTCTGAGCCGATTTCGGTAGTCGCACTTTGCCCAGCGAAGGAGCTGATCATGAGACTGCATGCCACCCTGCCGCATATCGAAGCGCCCATCGCGCTGCACGACCATGACACGCTGATCCGGGCGATTGCGACGATCCGCAGCAACCTGGCTGCGCTGGCGCCGCACTGGCCGCGCAACCTGGACGAGGAACGAAGCTACTTCCTCTCGCAGGCGATCAACCACGAAGACCTCGAACTGCGTATCCGGGCCTGGGATGCCTGGCAAGCGCGGATACACACGATGCCACCTGCGCTCTAATCCAAACCACCGATTGCAAACGCCGGCCGGGCCAGACAGCCCGCCGGCGTTTGCCTTTTCAGCGGGAAGAATCGCGGATGTGAATTGGTCACATAAACGGCGCGACAAGCGACATCGTCGCTCCCGCGACAGAGTCCTAAAGTGGTCTCACGTTGATGACCCCCACCAACGACAAGAACATCAGGAGACCACCATGAAACCCAATCGCCTCGACGACCAGCTGAATTCCATCCTCGTTGCAGCCTTCATCGGCATGAGCGTATTCACCGCCGCAGACGTGCTTGGCGGCGCGAGCTTTGGCCGCCAGCTCAACAACCTGCCCCAAACCACCGCGCAAACTCACACACCGTCGAAGAGCGTAGCCCACACCGGCCGCGGCGTAACCGTGGTGGCAGCACGCTAACGACGTGTCGCCTGCATCAGCGCCAGCGGCTCGGCACCAAACTCGGCCAGCACCTGCTGCGCATGCGCATAGCCCTGCTCGACGATCTGGTCGAACTTGCTCCACTGCAGCAAGCCGACCCGTTCGAGCGGGGGGTTGAAGTAGAGGTCGGTGCGCCGTTGCGCATCCCGCTGGCGCGACATGCTGTACAAAATCGTCACGTTCATCAGGTAGGCCGATAGCGAAGGCAGGCGATAGCGGCGCCGGCTCCGCGGCACCAGCCGATCGCGCAACAGCGCCCAGGTACCCGGCACCTCGTCGAAATCCATTCGACGCGGCTTCTTGAAGTTGAGATCAATCCCGATCACCTTGCCTACCCCGCGCATGCCCTGCATCACATCGACCGGGAAGTTGTTGAAGGTGCCGCCGTCGCACAGCAAATCGCCGTCGATGATCACGGGCGGCAAGGCACCGGGAATCGAGATGCTCGCGCGCAGCGATTTCTCCAGCTTGCCGTGGTGCAGCGGCTGCTCGCGCGCCTGCGAATAGTTGGTGGCGACACAGAAGTAGTTCTTCCACAAATCTTCGATATCAATCTCGCGCCCGAAGAGTTCGTCCATCGCGCCCTTGATGATGCCGCGCAGACGTTGCCCCTTGATCAGCGAGAGCATCGGCAACCAGTTGAAGTCGCTGGTCGGATTGGTGCGGAAAGCCTTGCGGGCAACCTCGATCGCTCGCGGCAGGGGCTGGTCACATGCCACCAGCGTTGCCATCACGGCGCCGATGCTGGTGCCGCCCACGTAGTCGATCTCCACGCCACGTTCCTGCAGCGCCTTGACGATGCCGAGGTGGGCGAAGCCACGGGCACCCCCACCCGCCAGTACGAGGCCAATCGCCGCTCGGCACTGGATGCGCGCCAGGCGCCCGATATCGCGGTCCAGCGCCGGACGAATATGCACATGGTCGGCCACAGCACGTCGCGCCAACCAGTGTCTCGTCCCCGCCGGGCAGGCTTGATCGGCTGGGTGCAAGAGCACGAGTACCTCTGCTGCCTCCGCGTGTTTGGGACGGTTTGCGAGGCAATGCGATTCGATCGGATGAATTGCGGGCGCCTGAGTGGCGTCGGCAAACAGCAGAATCTCGTCACAGTGCCGGCTGCAGCGCTGCGTCCACGGCGTCGGCGTGGGGTCGCTGAGCAAAAGCACGAAGTCATTGGCGGCCTCAATCTCGTCGAGCAGCAGCGCGATCCGCCGGTTGAGCTCGGCATCCTCAGCGCCGCCGTTCGCAGCACCCGGTTGCCCCAGCTCGCGGTCGATCGCCGCGGCGTCAACCAGCCGTACCTTGCCGTAAAGGCTCATGGCTTCGGCCAAGCGCACACCCAGGCCGGCGAGATCAATGCCATCGGTGATCGGAAATAGCCCGATCGTGACCGGCAAGGCGAGCAGATTGCGCTGATGCTCGGTCTGCAGACGACTGATGATCTGCCGCGTCAGTGCCATCGACACCTGCGGACTGTGCGCCAGCAGCGCGTGGAATTGGGACTTGTCGAGCCGCACCAGCACCGAGTCGCGAATGGCCACCACCGTCGCCGAGCGCGGCGCATCGGTGTAGAGGCTCATCTCGCCGATGATCTGCCCTCGCCCCATTTCGCGCACCATGCGGGGCGCGCCGTCGTCGCCATGGACATAGGCCCGTAAGCGCCCGCTCACCGACAGGTACATCGCATCGCCCGGATCGCCCTGCCTGATCAGCGTCTCGCCGCCCGCCACTTCCACCCACTCCAGCTGTGACAAGAGCAAGCTCAACGCCGCAGGCTCGATCTCGCCAAGGAAGTCGTTGAGATAGCGAACCAACAACGGATCGAGATGGGGCGAACGGGCAGATGTCTGACTCATTGGGTGGCCTCAGTCCTGCCGCAGCGGGTGCACGACAGATTGGTGGGTACGGATGGATCGGGACATCAAAAGCCGTCGGAGCGCGCCGGTTTCAAACGCGTAGCGCTCCGATGTGCCGCAAACAATATCGGCAAAAGATCGGCAGCGGTCAAACGCTTTGCACGGTAAGCAGCGATCGAACCGGACGGCTCGAAAATCGGCGCTGCGAGCCATTCCGCGCCCGCCCGCCGCGTGCTAGCGTGCGCCATCTCAGCGCAAACCCGGCCGCCACATCCGGCTGCCCTCCCCCCTCGTTTGCCCGGTTCTGCATCCACCCACTCGAGGAGGCCAACGCCATGAACGAAATCATCCCAACGCTGCAAACCGTGACGCTGTCGCTGGATTCCGGCATTGCGCGCATCACGCTGAATCGCCCGGACAAGCTCAATGCCCTCAATGACGA
Source organism: Niveibacterium sp. COAC-50 (assembly GCF_013184235.1). NCBI lineage: Bacteria > Pseudomonadati > Pseudomonadota > Betaproteobacteria > Rhodocyclales > Rhodocyclaceae > Niveibacterium > Niveibacterium sp. COAC-50. The sequence goes on along the minus strand of NZ_JABCJM010000001.1, from coordinate 1,261,706 downwards.
GATGTGGCGCGAATTGCGCGAGGCGTTCACCTGGGCCGACCGCACCTCTGCGGCACGGGTCGTGATCCTCAGCGGGAATGGCCGCGCGTTTTCCACCGGCATTGACTTGGCGATGCTCGCCGGCCTGCGCGAACGTATCCGCCACGCCGATCTGGCGCGCAGCCAGGAACTGCTGCGGGCGTTGATTCTCGATCTGCAGGATTGCGTCAGCAGCATCGAACGCTGCCGCAAGCCGGTAATAGCAGCGATTCACGGGCCCTGCATCGGCGGCGCCGTGGACATCATCAGCGCCTGCGACATGCGTTACGCCAGCGCCAACGCGATCTTCTCGGTCCGCGAGATCGACATCGGCATGGCGGCTGATGTCGGCACGCTGCAACGTCTGCCGCGCATCATCCCGGACGGCATCGCGCGCGAGCTGGCCTACACCGGCCGCAACGTGCTCGCCGAAGAAGCCAAGGAATTCGGCCTCGTGAACCGCGTGTTCGACACGCCCGATCAGTTGCTCGAAGGCGTGGCCGAAGTGGCCGCGGCGGTCGCAGCAAAGTCGCCGCTGGCGATCCGCGGCGTGAAGGAAATGCTCAACTACGGACGCGACCATACGATCGAGGATGGCCTGCGCTACGTCGCCACCTGGAACGCGTCGGCACTGCTCTCCGAAGACCTGCAAGAAAGCGCCGCGGCGATGATGCAGAAGCGCGCCCCCAGCTACCGGGACTAGCCCAAAAAATAGACGCACGGCGCCCCGCGTAACTGGCAATTCGCGCGGGGCGGACCAGAATGAAACGGGGAGTCGTGTTCATTCAAGGGGAGCCATCATGCGTCGATCACTCATTGCTGTCGCAGTCGGCAGCGCACTGCTCGCGCTTGCCGGAAATGCCGGTGCGCAAGGCAAGGCAAGCAAGACCACCCAGGTCGTCAAACCGCCGATCGCACAAGCCTGGATCGATGTCGCCACCTTTTCCGGAATGATGGGCGGCATGCCGGGCGCCAGTGTGATGGAAGGGCTCTCCGGCCTCTTTGGTGGCAAGAAGGATGGCGGCAACCGCTTCGGCATGACCCAGGCTGGCAGCAGCGGCCGATGGCTGGATGTGACCTTGGCCACGCGCAAGAACCCGTCACTCACCGAAGCCCTGCAGTCGGTACCGACCGGAAGCAAGCTCGCGCCAACGCTGGCCCTCGTGGCAACGCCACCGGACAAGCCCAAGGCGGTGCCGGAATCGGACGACGAAGTGAGTGAACCGGAGCCGATGGAGCGCCCGAAGGGCAAGATCTACTTCTATTGGGGCTGCGGCGAAACGGTGCGCAGCGGGCAACCCAAGGTGCTCGACATGAGCAAGGCGTCGCCGACCGACTTTGCCAAATTCTTCCAGGCACGGCGTGCCACGCAGCGCGGCGCTCACCAGGGTGCCGGCAAGCCGGTATGGCCAAACGCGCGTGACACGCGAAAAGTACCTGAGGGCGCGTCGCTGGTTGGCGAACACGCTTTCAGCGGCGACGGCGTACCGGAAAGCTTCCGCTTCCCGATCGGCGCGCAGCAGGACTTCATGCCGGCCATTGACCTGAAACAGCGCGACAGCGGTAACGCCACCCAGCTTGAGTGGACCGCATTGCCAACGGCGCGCGCCTACTTCCTCTCAGCGATGGGCGCCCGCGGCGAGCAGGAAATGGTGTTCTGGTCGTCCAGCGAGGTACCGGAAACGGGCTTTGGCCTGATGGACTACCAGACCAACCCTGCCGTCGACCGCTGGCTCGGCGAGAAGGTGCTGCTCCCCCCCAGCACGCAGAAATGCGCGATCCCGAAGGAGGTGTTCGGCGACAAGGGCGCGATGCTGCGGATGATCGCCTACGGCAACGAGGCCTCGGTCGCCTACCCACCGCGCCCGAGCGATCCGAAGATCGCATGGGAACCGGAGTGGTCCGCGCGGATCCGGGTCAAATCCGTCGCGAATACGATGCTGGGCATGCCTGGCATGGGTGACGCGATGCGCGGCGAAGAGTCGGGCCAGAAGCCTCAGCAGCAAAGCCCCGGCGCGCTCGATCTGCTCAAGGGGATTCTGGGCCGCTAAGCGTGCCGGCGACCTGAGCCAGTTCGCGATCCCATCCGAAGCGTTCGAGCAGACGCTGGTAGTCACCGCTCACCTCCGCGCGCAGGGCGAGCGGCTGCCCGCTGCGCGGGTGCTGCAGCGTCATCGCGGCGCAGTGCAGCAGCAGCCGCGCGCAGCCGAGTTGCTCGGCGAACATGCGGTTGTGCCGCCCCTTGCCGTAGGTGGCGTCGCCGATCACTGGATGCGAGATGTGCTTGAGATGGCGCCGGATCTGGTGCCGTCGGCCCGTCTCGGGCGCCAGTTCAAGCCACGCATAGCGGCTGGTGGGGTGCCGATCGTCGGGGACCGGTAGTTCGATCGTGGCGAGGCGCCGGAATGCTGTGCGGGCCTCCTGAGGTGGCGCCAGGCCGTCGATCGGCAGCTCGTACTCGTCACGTACGATCTTAAGCGGATGTTCAATCACCCCCGACTCCGCCGGCCAGCCGCGCACCACCGCGACGTAGCGTTTCTCCACCGCCCGCGTTTCGAACTGTGCCGCCAGCGCCGCGGCCGTTTCGCGCTCGAATGCAAACACCAGCACGCCGGAGGTGCCCTTGTCGAGCCGGTGCACCGGAATCACGCGGCGGCCGATCTGGTCGCGCAGGAGCTGCACCGCGAAGCGGGTCTCGTGGCGATCCAGCATCGAACGGTGCACGAGGAGACCGGGCGGTTTGTCGATTGCGACGAGGTCATCGTCCAGGTGAAGCAGCTTGAGCATGCAGGTAACACTCGGATACAGAGTTCGGATGTTACGGCAGCAACAAGCCTTGTCGGTGCCCGGCGCAGGCGGGATACTCGACACATCACAATCCGCGGAGGCCCATGCCATGAACGCAGACTTACCGACGCTGGCCCGCCGAGCGGCGATTGGCCTTGTAGCGACGCTCATGTTGGCCGGCTGTGCATCGACCCGGCTGACGAGTGCCTGGCGCGACAGTGACTACGCCGGCCCGCCGCTCAAGAAACTGGTCGTGATCGGCGTTTCGGACGAAATCGCGGCCCGCCGTGTTTTCGAGGACGACTTCGCCAAGGCTCTGTCCGATGCCGGTGTCGAAGCGATCCCGGGCTATCGCCTGCTGCCCGACAAACCGCAGCGCAATGTTGAAGAGATGCGCGAAGCCGTCGCCAAAAGCGGTGCCGACGGCATTCTGGTGGCGCGCGCCTTGCGGGTGGAGAAACGTACCCAGTATTCGCCCGGCACGATGACAATGATGCCCGCCTACGGTTATGGCTACCGCAGCTTCTGGGGCTACTACGGCGCGGGCGCAATGATCAGCGAACCACGCCTCTACCAGTACGATGTGGTGACGATAGAGACCAACCTGTGGCCCGCGCCGGAAGGCAAAGTCATGTGGTCCGGACTAAGCGAGACGACCGATCCGGCCAGCATCCAGAAATCAACCGCCGAACTGGCGAAGATCGTAATCGGTGCCCTCAAGGAGCAGCGGCTTATCGTAGGCGGCACTCCCAACAAGTAAGCCTGCACTCTCCGCCCACAAACAAGGCGCCACCGTGGCGCCTTGTTCGCTTGTGGCGCCCGGTATAATCCGCCCGCGCGGTCTGAGTACCGCACCGAAGCAAGATCCCAACGCGTAAACCCCGGCGCATGGCCCCGTGCCGAGGTGGTTTTTCTGGAGCCAACATGCTGACCCATTTCCGTCGCCACGCCCTGCGTGGTCTGGCGGCGTTCGCCTTTGCGGCGCTCGCCCTCCCCGCCTTCGCTCAGATGAAGGAACTCAAGGTTTCGGCCATCCCGGACGAAGCGCCCACCGAACTGCAGCGCAAGTTCGCGCCGCTCGGCAAGTATCTCGAGAAAGAAATCGGCATTCCGGTGAGTTTCGTGCCGGTTACCGACTACGCCGGCGTTGTGGAAGCGCTGGCAGCCAAACGCATCGACATGGCGTGGCTGGGTGGCTTTACCTTCGTGCAAGCGAAGCTGCGCACCGGCGGCACTGCAATTCCGCTGGTGCAGCGCGCGGAAGACGAGAAGTTCACCAGCCGTTTCATCACTGCGGACCCGGCGATCAAGTCCTTCGCTGACCTCAAGGGCAAGACCTTCGCGTTCGGCTCGGCCTCGTCGACGTCCGGCCACCTGATGCCGCGCTACTTCCTGCTGCAGGCCGGCCTCACGCCGGAGAAGGATTTCAAGACCGTCGCGTTCTCCGGCGCGCATGACGCCACCGTGGCCTTCGTGGCCTCGGGCCGCGCAGACGCAGGCGTGCTGAACGCTTCGGTGTGGGACAAGCTGGTCGAGAGCGGCAAGGTTGATACCAGCAAGGTGCGCGTGTTCACCACCACGCCAGCCTACTTTGACTACAACTGGACAGTGCGCGGTGACCTTGATCCGGCAGTCATGAAGAAACTGCGTGACGCCTTCCTCAAGCTCGATCCGACCAACCCGGAGCACAAGGAAATCATGGCGCTGCAACGCGCCACCCGCTTCGTGCCGACAAAACCAGAGAACTACCACAGCATCGAACAGGCCGCCCAGGCCGCTGGTCTGCTGCGCTAACGCCCTGCCCCGTCCCGGCCGCGTTCACCGCGGCCGGGCTTCGTTTTTCCCAGAGTCCGGTAGCCCCTCATGGACCTTCGTATTTCGGCTCTGCGCATCGATTACGGCGCGGATCAGCCAGGCCTGGCCGGTGTAGACCTCGATATTGCCGCAGGCGAACAGGTCGCAATCATCGGCCCGTCTGGCGCCGGCAAGACCAGTCTGCTGCGCTGCGTCGGCACCGCCCTGCGCCCCAACAGCGGAAGCATCGAGCTCGGCCGCGTACAGCCATGGCAGATCAGCCGCGCGGCCCTGCGCAGCTTGCGCAGCCGAATCGGCACCGTGCATCAGGCACCCCCGCTGCCACCGCGGCAACGTGTCGTCACCGCAACGCTGGCCGGGCGCCTGGGCCAGTGGCCCGCGTGGAAATCCTTGCTGTCATCGCTCGTTCCGCAAGACATTGCCGGAGCACGCACGGCGCTTGAACGCGTCGACCTGCAAGACAAGCTCTTCGAGCGCTGCGACCAACTCTCTGGCGGGCAGCTTCAGCGTGTCGGCATCGCACGCGTGCTGTACCAGGCGCCCGCCTTGATTCTGGCGGACGAACCGGTTTCAGCACTTGACCCCTCCCTCGCCGATCACACGCTCGCCGTGCTTTGCGACGACGCACGCACCCGCGGCGCCACGCTGATCGCCAGCCTTCACGCCGTGGAACTCGCGCTCGCACGTTTTCCGCGCATTGTCGGCGTGCGCGATGGCCGCATCGCATTCGACAAGCCCGCCAGCGCGGTAAGCGAAGACGACCTCAAGTCGCTCTACGCATCGGAACGGGTTACGCCGGGTGAGCCAGGTGCCGCCCACGTCGTGACGCCGCGCGTCAGCGCAACCGGCCTGCCATGCTGCTGAACCGCGACATGCGAGATCCAGCGCTCACGCAGCGGCTGTTAGTCAGCATGCTGGCGCTCATGCTGGCCTGGCCGATCGGTCATGTCGCCGGCGTCAATCCCGCGGCCCTGGTTGAGCCCGCCAACCTGCGCGTCGTCAGCAGCTTTATCGCTGGCTTCTGGCCGCTGGCGCACGACAGCTTCTTCCTCGGTCTGCTCGGCGACGCTGTGCTCCAGACGCTCGCAATCGCCACGGTCGGCACGCTGCTCGCATTGCTGATAGCGATACCGCTCGCAATTGGCAGCACCGCCGCGCTTTCCGTCACCGCGATCGGCCCGTCACCAAACGGCCTGTGGCGCCCTGCGTTGCGACAAGTGCTGCGCGCGCTGACCCTGTTGCTGCGTGGCGTTCCTGAGCTTGTATGGGCTTTGCTTTTCGTGCGCGTGTTCGGCCTTGGGCCCAGTGCCGCCGTGCTTGCACTCGCGCTGACCTACGGCGGCATGCTCGCCAAGGTGTTCGGCGAGATCCTCGACTCCGCCGACCGCCGGCCCGCCAAGGCGATCCTTGCCGCCGGCGGCAGCCGTCTCGACGCGTTGATGTACGGCTTGCTACCCGTTGCCGCAGCCGAGCTGCTGTCCTACACGGTCTATCGTTGGGAGTGCGCGCTGCGCGCAGCCGTGGTGATGGGGCTGGTCGGCGCGGGCGGCCTTGGCCAGTTGATGGACCAGTCGATGAAGGCCTTCAACGGCGGCGAGATCGCCAGCATCCTGACTGCCTTCCTTCTGCTGGTGCTGTTCGCCGATGCCTTGTCCGACGTGCTGCGCCGCTGGATGGCCAACACCCGCAAGGATGGCCGTCGACGCGCGCTGAACGGCTGGGCGCTTGGCCTGATCGCGGCCTTGGCCTGCCTGGCATCGTGGCGCCATATCGGCCTCGATCTCGGTGCGCTGTTCGGCGATCGCGCGGGCAGCGACATTGCGCGCTTTCTTCGCGAATTCCTGCCGCCGGCCCACGACGCCACACTGCTGACAAAGATCGGCAGCGGTGCCGTCGAAACATTGGCCACGTCCCTGGTCGGCACCGTGCTCGCCGCGCTCATCGGCATCGCGCTCGCCCTGCCGGCTGCAGGTCGCATCGGTGCCGTAGCCAAAGCACTGACCCGCTTCGTCCTGAACCTGCTGCGGGCAGTACCCGAGCTGGTTTGGGCAACGATCACGGTGCTCGCGGCTGGACTCGGCCCCTTCGCGGGTGCGCTCGCCCTTGCATTGCATACCGGCGGCGTACTCGGTCGGCTCTATGCCGAAGCACTGGAGAACGCGCCGCCGGCAGCCGAGGCCGCACTAAGGGCCAGCGGCGCCCCGCGCGCGCCCGCGTTCCTCTATGGCGCGCTGCCGGAAGTAGCGCCTCAATGGCTTGCCTACACGCTCTACCGCTGGGAGATCAATATCCGCATGGCGGCGGTGATGGGCTTTGTTGGGGCCGGCGGGCTGGGTCAACTGCTCTATTACGAGCTCTCGCTGTTCCGCCTCGACAATGCCTGCAGTGTCATCGTCGCCATGCTGGCGCTCGCGCTCGTGGTCGACCAAGCCAGCGCAATCCTGCGGCACAAGATGGGTTGAACCGCCGACGCTAATCACGGCAATCAGGAGGTTGAGGCGCCTGGGCGTGAAGCATTCGCTTCGCTCCAGCGCCCCGACCGGCGCAAGATCAGGCGTCCGGTGTTTTGTGTCACCTACCCTAATTCCTTTCGCACGCCCCCTGCTGCCGCGTACCCCCCACAACCATGCCTCAATTGATCCGCATTGCCCTGGTGCTGCTGACCTGCTGCACAACGCTGTCCGTACGCGCCAACGAATCCGCACCGCCCCAAGGCCACTTCGCCGTCGACCGCTACGATGTCCATTACACGCTCGGCTCAAGTGGTGACTACATCGCCGAGGCCGAAGAAACGACCCATGCCCTCACGCCGGATGGCGCCCAAATGCTGGGCAAGCGGATGTTCTCGCACAGCACGAAACAACAGGCATTCGATGTGCTCATCGCGGAAACGATCAAGAGCGACGGTCGCAGAATTCCGGTAAAGCCTGACGCCATCGAGACGCAGGACGGGATTCTCGGCGAGAAGACTTTCCGTGACCATCAAGTCACGTCGATCACTTTTCCCGACCTCGCACCGGGCGACCGCGTTCATCTGAAATGGCGCCACACGCAAAAGGAACCCGTGCTGAAAGGGGTGCTTTCGCTGGTGGAGTCCGTTTCGGACTCAGTACCGATTGGCGCCGCCACTGTGACAGTCGACGCACCACCCGGGCTTGCCTTGCAGATCGAGGCACACCGTGTGCTGCTGGTGCGTGACGACAGCGATGCCACAGGCCGCCACCTGCGCTGGACCTACACGAACACGGAAATCCGAACGCCCGAGCAGGCCGAGGCCGACGCCGCCCTTGAGAATCCGCATGTGTTCGTCAGCAACCTGAGATCGTGGGATGAGATCGGTGTTGCGTACGCAGCCGAGCACCGCCCTAGCGTCGTAATGTCGCCCGCAGTGCATGCGCTCGCCAGCAAAATCACACAAGGTGCGACAGAACCTCGCGCCAAGGCGCAGCAAATCTATGACTGGGTGCGCAAGAACATCCGTTACGTTGCCACCTATATCGGTAACGGCGCATGGCGGCCCCATTCGACCGACTGGATACTCGAGAACCGATATGGCGACTGCAAGGATCACGTCGTCATCCTTGAAGCCCTGCTGCGCGCTGCCGGCATTGAGAGCAGCCCCGCGCTGATCTTCGCGGGCCCGGACGAATACCGCCTCCCGGGCATCCCGCTGCTCCGCTTCGACCATGTCATCACCCACATCCCCGCGCTGGGCCTCTACGTGGACGCCACCGCGGAAACCGTGCCGTTCGGACTGCTCCCGGCCAATGAAATCGACAAGCCGGTCATCCTTGCCTACCGCGCGGACAACCCGGCACGCACTCCGATGGACACGCCCGAGAACAACACCGAAATCCGGACAACCCATGTGACCGTCCATAGCGACGGCTCGGGCGAGCGAAGCACCGAGCTCAGCGCACACGGCATTTCAAGCGTGATGGTTCGGAATTGGTACCGTGGCCTTGGCCAAGGCAAACAAAAGGAATGGGCCGAAGAGCAGTTGCGGCGTTACCGTCTGAGCGGAACGGCCGACCTCGTCGAGATTTCCGACGACCAACAGTCCAGGGTCAGCTACCGCAACACCCAGCACATCGAGAATTTCCTCAGCGGTGAGGAGATCGGCGTGATGTCACTCGATGCTGCATTCTCAGGGTCCGTTGCGGTACCCGTGCTGCTCGGACGCTTCTACGCGACCACTCGCACGCGCCCCGGTGTGTGTCGCCCCGTCAAGGTGGATGAGACCATCACAGTCCGATTCGATACCGGCGTCTCCGTCCTGCGCCTGCCGCGCGACCGACATATCTCGGCCAACGGTATGCAGTTCGATGCAAGCTACAAACAGACCAACGACATCGTGACCGCGAAACGCACGTTCGTATGGAATCCGCCGCATAGCGACTGCAGCGCGGCCGAATTCACGACGCTTGCGCCCACCGCGAAGAAGATCGTAAGTGCGTTGAACACGGGCCTGGCCTACCAGCGCGCAATCGCCGATTGATCACCCTCCGGCGGCCGATTGCGCGACGCTGACGCAAGCAGACAGAACGAACGGCGACCGGACGACGCCCGCGCCGACTCAGGTCAAGCCGTCCGACGCCAATTTGCCGGCCGCCCGCAACTCGCTGATTCGCCGATAGAGCGTTCGCTCGCTGAGCCCCAGCGACCGGGCAAGCGCCTTGCGCGACCCCGAGTAAGCGGCCAGCATTGCCACCAGCCTGTCGTCACTCACGGGCTCGACGCGAAGCGCCGTAGTCGGCAAGGCGCCCGACTCAAGCATGTCGGGCAAGTGTTCCGGCGTAATGGTGTCGCCATCGCACATCAGACTCGCCCGTTCGAGCAAATTCCGCAATTCGCGAACGTTGCCCGGATAGTCATAGCGCTCGAGCTTCTGCATGGCTTGAGCCGACAGCGCCAGATTGCGCTGCGGCGCTACCCGCTTGAGCAAGGCCGGCACGAGCGCGGCAATGTCGGAACGGCGTTCGCGCAACGCTGGCACGCGAATCGGGAACGTATTGAGCCGATAGTAGAGATCAGCGCGGAATTGCTGCGCGGCGACCATCTCTCGCAGCGATCGATTGGTTGCCGAAACGACGCGAAGATCTGCACGCCGCCCCTCGGTTGCGCCGACACGGCGATAGGTGCCCGTCTCCAGCAGACGAAGCAGCTTCACCTGCATCGTCAGCGGGATTTCGCCAACCTCGTCAAGAAACAGCGTGCCACCGTTCGCGGCTTCCACAAGCCCGGCGCGCGCAGTATTGGCGCCGGTAAAAGCGCCCCGCTCGTGCCCAAACAGCTCGCTCTCGAACAGACTCTCCGGAATACCTGAGCAGTCGACCGGCACAAAAGGCCCTGTGGCCCGCCGGCTGCCATCATGAATCGCTTGTGCCACCAATTCCTTGCCGGCGCCGGACTCACCTTCAAGCAGTACCGTGGCGTCGGAACCGGCGACACGTGCGACGAGCTCGAGCATCTGCATGAAGGCCGGCGCGCTGCCGATCAAACCGTGCTGGCTCCCGGGCGCGCGCGGCACCGGCAAGGCTGCGATCCGCTCGACGAAGTAACGGATCTGGCCGCTCGCGTCCCGAATTGGCGTCAGCTCGATATCAACGTGCTCTTCCCCGCGCGGCGTGTGATGCAGATGGAGCACACGCTCGCGCTGGCCGGATTGGCGGCTGCGCGCCAGCGGACACACCTCGCCGGCTTGGTCGCAAGGCACCTTGAACTGGTGGAAGGCCTCAAAGCAACGCAGGCCGACCACGTTTCGCCCATCCGCAAGCTGTGCGCGGTACGCGGCGTTCGCCGCGAGAATCCGGCAGTGCGAATCGAGTACCACATGCGGATCAGGGGCCGCATCCAGCAAGGACATCAGTTCCGCAATGGGCTGCTCGGGTGGGGTCATGACAAATCCATCAGGTGGCAGCCAGCATGATGACACTTACTGCCATTCACTGCCATGAACTGCCACACGCTGCCAATAACCCGCCTTCGGCAGCGCCCGTACTTTGGCAAACGCCGGCATGAAACGCTAAGCCATTGGCGCAACACATAATTCCAGACAAACCCTGAACTCGCCCGCATTTTGCTTAGACAGCGATACGCCCGGCACTAGATGGCGTGACGCGTGGTGCGCCGCATCGGCGAAGCACGCTTCCGATCAGTGCCGATTTCGCCGACATGCTCGGCCAAGACAGATCCGGATTCGCAGCAATCCGCAACGGGTTCGCACCTCCGGGCAAGCACCCCGCGCAGCAGTGGAGTACGAGGCATGTCCCTCCAGACCTTGCAGGCCAGGCCAACGGCCGCACTCAATCGCCCATGCAGGATTCGCCGCATCACGCGCGGACAGTGCATCTATTTCGAAGGCGACAGGGGACAGCCGTGGCAGCTGGTCTCAGGCATCGTTCGCCTCGATCGCAGCGAGCAAGGCGAAAACCAGTTCGCGAGTCTCGCACTCGCCGGTGACCTGTTGGGGATAGAAACGCTGCTCGACGCAAACTACGCCTTCCAGGCGACCGCCCTGACTGAATGCGCAATCGAGCCGTGGCGCATGCCGCTCGCGGACGCGGGTAAACGCGCAGTGCTCCGGACACTCATCTCCGCCGAGCAGCGTGCCGCCGATCTGATCGCAATTCGCACCGGTCAACCGCTCGAACGAGTACGTCGCCTGATGTTGCTGCTCGCAGGTGGCAGTAACGCTGGCCTGCTACCGACGAAGCTTGCCCTGCCAAAGCTTTGCGACATGGCAGACATCACCGGCCTGGCTTCCGAAACGGTGTGCCGATCGATCAGCGAGCTCCGCCGCCAAGGCGTGCTGACACGCAAGGGGCAGCGCAGCGCCCTGGTATCGATGGTCGACTTGTCCGAACTGGAGTGTCCGACCGAACAGTAGTCGCAAGATGGCCGCGGGCTTCGGTCTCGTTCAGGAACCGCTAGCCTATCCGCCTGTCTGCTTCCTGTCGGCGCCGCAGAATGAAGCCGACCCTTGCCGCTTGGTCGGCGCCCGCAGTTTGCACATTCAAGGCAATTCAAATTGAACCTTCACGCTGACTTGCGCCAACGTGCTGTTGTGCTGCCTGACGATACCGGCTGGGTTGCGTCACCCTCCGTGGGCATTGAGCGACGCATGCTGGATCGGAACGGCAAAGAACAAGGGCGCGCGACCTCCGTCGTCCGCTACGCAGCCGGCTCAGCCTTCCCGCCCCATGACCATCCGGGCGGCGAAGAGATTCTGGTACTTGAAGGCGTGTTCTCGGACGAACGCGGCAACTACACCGCCGGCACTTACATCCGGAACCCCGTCGGATCACGCCACGGGCCTTACAGCGACCTGGGCTGCACGCTGTTTGTGAAACTCTGGCAGTTCGATCCCGAGGATTCGCAGCGCGTGGTGATCGACACCAACCAAGCGGGCTGGCATCCGGGCCTCGTTCCGGGCCTGAGTGTGCTTCCACTGCACAGCTTCGGCACGGAACATGTGGCGCTGGTGCGCTGGGCGCCCGGCACGCAGTTCAAGCGGCATTGCCACTGGGGCGGCGAGGAAATTCTGGTGCTCGAAGGTACATTTCAGGACGAGCACGGCAGCTACCCCGCCGGTAGTTGGCTACGCAGTCCGCACCAGTCCGAGCACACGCCGTACAGCGATGAGGGTTGCCTGATCTTCGTGAAGACGGGGCATCTCGCCCGCGAGAGTCTGAGCCCCTAACGCCCGAGCATCACGCCGCAGCGGCGAGCGTGTCGCTCAAAAGCTGCCCGGCAGCAAGACGAATCACGCGGGAGCAACGCGCTGCAAGGCGTTCGTCATGTGTTACCAGCACCAGCGTCGTACCGGCCTCGCGGTTCATGTCGAACATCAGATCGGCAATTTGCAGGCCGGTAGCCGCATCAAGGTTACCAGTCGGCTCGTCCGCCAGCAGCACCGCGGGCTGCACGGCGAAGGCGCGCGCGAGCGCAACGCGCTGCTGCTCGCCCCCCGAAAGGTGCTTCGGATAGTGGCCAACCCGGTGCGACAACCCGACCCGATCGAGCCAACGGTTCGCCACCGGGGCGGCGTCACGCCGTCCGGCAAGCTCGAGCGGCATCATCACGTTTTCCAGCGCCGTCAGCGCTGGCAGCAACTGGAAGGATTGGAATACGAAGCCGAGCGCCTCGCCGCGCATGCGAGCACGATCGTCTTCATTCAACAGGAACAGATCCGTTCCACGCAACTTGACGGTCCCCGATGATGGAACATCGAGGCCGGCAAGCAGACCCAGCAAGGTGCTCTTGCCCGAACCCGACTCGCCCACCACCGCCACCGTCTCGCCTGCACCCACCGAAAAGCTGATCTGCTGCAAAATCGTCAGCTCGCCGTCGACGCCGTCGACGCGCTTGAGCAGATCCACCGCTTCCAACACCAGCGAGGTATTCGGGTTCATGTTGCGTTCCATTGTTGCGCTTGTCTGTCTGTGCTCCGGAGTGTGCCATGCGGCCACGATTCTCGTGTTTGGCGACAGCCTGTCCGCCGGCTTCGGTCTGCGCACTCAGGACGAAGCCTGGGCAAGTCTGCTCCAGAAGCGCCTCGACACATCCGGTTACCGCTACACCGTCGTGAATGCCAGTGTCAGCGGCGAAACCACAGCCGGCGGTCGCACACGCCTGCCAGCCGCTCTTGCACAGCACAAACCAGCAATCGTGATTCTCGAACTTGGCGCCAACGACGGCCTGCGCGGCCTTCCGCTCAAACCCATGCAAGAGAACCTCAGCGAGATGGTTCGCCTGGCGAAAAAGTCCGGCGCCAAGGTCGTCGTTGTGGGCATGCGCCTGCCGCCGAACTACGGCCCCGACTACACGGAAAAGTTCCGGAACACGTTTGCCGAGGTCGCAAAAGCCGAAGGGACGCCGCTCGTGCCCTTCCTCATGGAAGGTTTTGCGCAGACAAACACATACTTTCAGGCAGACGGCCTGCACCCCACGGCCGCAGCGCAACCGCGGGTGCTCGACAATATCTGGCCAGCGCTCAAACCGTTGCTCAAGCGCTGAGCGATCGCGCTGCGATCACGCGATGCGGACCAAGGGCGGCCCTTCCAGCAACTGACCGATTACCGCAGCCTCACCAAAGCCATCGGCGCGAAAGGCTGCCAGTACCGCTTCGACACCGTCAGGCGCGCAGCTCACAAGCAACCCACCTGAGGTTTGCGGGTCTGTCACCAGCGTGCGCTGCCAGGGCTCGAAACCGTCAGGCGTCAGCACGTCGGCGCCATAGCCGTTCCAGTTGCGCCCGGTCGCACCGGTGGCCATGCCCTCCTTCGCAAACGCCACCGCCTGCGCAATCAGCGGCAATGCATCAAACGCAACCGCGGCGGCAAGCCGCGATCCGCGGGCGATCTCAAGCAGATGCCCGGCAAGACCGAAGCCGGTGACGTCGGTCAGTGCGTGCACGAAGTCCATCTTCGCAAGCTGCACGCCAACCCGGTTGAGCTTTGTCGTATGGCGGATCATCTCGGCGTAGCCAGCGCTATCAAGCCGACCTTTCTTCAAGGCGGCGCTGAGAACACCAACACCCAACGGCTTGCCAAGGATCAACACGTCACCCGCCTGCGCATCGGCGTTGCGCTTGACCTGGTCCGGATGCACCAAACCCAGCGCCACCAAGCCGTAGATCGGTTCGGGGATGTCGATCGAATGGCCGCCGGCGATCGGAATGCCGGCCTCGCGGCATACCGCCGCACCGCCTTCGAGGATGCGCCCGACCACTTCAAGTGGCAGTTTGTCGAGCGGCATGCCGACCAAGGAGAGCGCCATGATCGGCTGACCACCCATCGCGTAAACGTCAGAGATCGCGTTGGTCGCCGCGATGCGGCCGAAGTCGTATGGGTCGTCGACGATAGGCGTGAAGAAGTCCGTCGTCGCGACCAGCGCTTGCTCGTCGTTGAGGCGATACACCGCCGCATCGTCTGAGGTTTCGTTGCCCACCATCAGTGCGGGCGGCACAATTCCAGCGGGTGCGCTGGCGAGCAGACGCGACAGCACCGCCGGCGCGATTTTGCAGCCGCAGCCGCCGCCATGGGAAAATTGCGTAAGTTTGATATCCATATCCGGACCTTGGCGGAGAATCCGCTGATTTTACCTGCCTGCCGCACACCCGCTTTCCGGAGTTTTCATGCAGACACCCCGCGGCATTGCCCGCATTGCCGATCTCGCGAACTTCGACGCGATCATCGACGTCCGTTCGCCAGCCGAGTTCGCTGACGATCACATCCCCGGCGCGATCAACTGCCCGGTGCTGGACAACGAACAACGTGCCCAGGTTGGCACGATCTACAAACAGATATCGGCATTCGAGGCGCGCAAACTCGGCGCCGCGATGGTGGCGGAGAACATTGCCCGCCATCTCTACAAGCATTTCCAGGACAAGCCCAAGGACTGGCGGCCGCTGCTCTACTGCTGGCGCGGCGGGCAGCGCAGTGGCAGCTTCACGACCTGGATGCGCATGATCGGCTGGGATGCCTGCCAACTCGAAGGCGGCTATAAGGTGTTCCGCCGCCATGTCATCGATCGTATTGAAGCGCTGCCACCTACGCTGCGTTTTGTCGTCGTCTGTGGCGCCACGGGCAGTGGCAAGACCCGCCTGCTCGACGCGCTCTCCGAACAGGGCGCACAGGTGCTGGATCTGGAGGGGCTCGCGAAACACAAGGGATCGGTCCTCGGGCGCCTGCCAGGCATCGACCAGCCAAGCCAGAAAGCCTTCGAGACAGCGCTTTGTGAGCAACTATCCCGCTTCGCGCCGGAGCGGCCGGTCTTCGTCGAAGCCGAGAGCCGCAAGATCGGCGTCATTCAGGTGCCAGAACCGCTGATCGAGCGTATGCGCGCGAGCGAGTGTGTGGCGGTAGAAGCAAGCCGCGACGCCCGGATCGACTTCCTGCTTGGCGACTACGCCTACCTCGGTGACGACGTCGAAGACCTGCAGCAACGCATCGATTGCCTGCGGAGTTTTCACAGCAACGCCACGCTGGACGAGTGGAAGCAGCTCGCCGCCGCCGGCAATCTGCCGGAGCTCTTCGCTGCGTTCATCGACCAGCATTACGACCCGCTCTACAAGCGCTCGCAGAACAAGAACTACGGGCGCTTTGCGGATGCACGCCCGGTTGTCCTCAACGATCTTTCGCCGGCCAGCCTGGCGGCCGCGGCCGGCGAGTTGATCAAGGCACTTACATGATCTGAACGCTGATCGTTCGATCTTTCCAGAACATGCCGTGCAGGCGTTTCTGAAACTCTTGCAGCACGGTGTTGTTGACGTCGGGAAAGATCAACTGGGCGGCCGGGCGGCTACCGTCGCCCGGTTCACGGCGGATTTCGGGCACTTCGATACCGCAGTACTTGCGGACCAGTTCGCGAATGTCGTCGTCCGTAGCCTCGGGGTTAATGTTCGCAATCCATAAGCTCATCGCATCGCTCCGTTGTGGAAGGGGTATCGCCCCTTAGATCATAGTCCCGGGCGAAGGCCGGCGCGCGCACAGACGCTGCACGCACGCGGGGCGCGGCACAGTCTGCTCGCCTTGTTCGAAGGCCAACACATCGAGCTCGCACTCAATCGCCCAGTGATGCAACTCGTCGGGCGCGAGCAGGAAATCCGGATTGCTCGGCCGGCCAAAACGCGCCTGCCCCAGCATGAATGTCTCGTAGATCAGCACTGCGCCCGGCAGTAGCATGGCCGCAAGGCTTGGAAGATGGGGCCGGTAGAGGTAGTTCGTCACAACCACGCTGGCGAATACCTGCCCGGCGAGCGGCCAGCGCTCGCCCTCCAGGTCGCAGCACAGCGTCTCGACGCCCGGCACATCTGCAAGGGCATCCAGGGCCAGCGCGTCGCGATCAACCGCCAGAACGGGCCAACCCATTGCCGCCAGCCAGCGCGCGTGCCGCCCACGACCACACGCGAGATCAAGCACCCGGCCCTGCGGCAGCAGGCCCGCTTGAGCCACCACCCAGGACGAAGGTTCACCGATGGTTTGGCCGCTGCCTTGCAGCGCGGAATCCTTGTTTAACATTGCCGCCACCATTTTCTTTGCCACCCGCCTGCGCGAGACTAAGCAAGCGCGCGCCAAACCGAAGACAATAGCCTTGCGCGGCCGACCCGGCCCGCAACCTCGGCCGGATGACCCATCGCAAGTGTGCTGTCAGCCGCGCCGCCTACGATGCCGCCAACAACCGGATCGGGTGTCAGCATGGACGAGCAACACTACCTCACACCACTCTTTGCGCCACAGGTGGTCGCAATCATCGGCGCCACGCCGCGCGAAGGCGCGCTCGGCCAAGTGCTCGTCAAGAACATGCAGGAGAGCGGCTTCAAGGGCAAGCTCTACGCGGTCAACCCGAAATACCAGGACGTTCTTGGCGCGCCCTGCGTGCACAGCATTGGCGATGTGCCGCAACGGGTCGACCTCGCCGTCATCGCCACGCCAGCGCCAACCGTGCCCGATGTGGTTGCCGCATGCGGCAAGGCTCGGGTACGCACCGCAGTCATCCTTTCCGCGGGTTTCTCCGAAAGCGGTGCTGATGGCGCCGCGATGGAACGCGACATCGTGCGCCTTGCGGAAAAGCACGGCGTGCGCATCCTCGGCCCCAACAGCCTTGGCATTGCGCGAGCGATTGCCGGGCTCAACGCCACCTTTGCCCACGCCGCCCCGAAGGCAGGCAGCATCGGTTTCGTCTCGCAATCTGGCGCGCTGTGCGCTGCGATTCTCGATTGGGCCAAGACCACCGGCGTCGGCTTCTCCAACGTGGTGTCGCTCGGCGGCTCGTGCGATCTGGATTTCGGCGAGATCCTCGATTACCTCATCTGGGACTTCCGCACCGAGAGCATCCTGCTGTACATCGAAGGTATCCGCGATGCGCGACGGTTCATGAGTTCGCTGCGGACCGCCGCCCGTGCCAAGCCGATCATGGTAATCAAGGTGGGCCGACATCCGTCCGGTTCGCGCGCGGCGCATTCGCATACCGGTGCAATCGTCGGCGAGGACATCGTGTTCGACGCAGCGCTGCGCCGTGCAGGTGTAATCCGGTTGAAATATCTGACGCAGATGTTCGCCGCCACGCAGGCGCTGTTCACCCGCTTCCGCCCGCGTGGCAACCGTCTGGCGATCATCACCAACGGCGGCGGCCCGGGGGTCATGGCTGCCGACCGCGCCGGAGACCTCGGCATTCCGCTGGCGGAGCTCTCACCGCAAACGGTGGCCACGCTGAACCGCGATCTGCCGCGCGCCTGGTCGCACGACAATCCTATCGACATGGTCGGCGACGCGGACCCGGACCGCTACGCGCGCACGCTTGAGACCGTCCTTGCCGACCCTGGCGTCGACGGGGTGCTGGCGATCCTGACGCCGCAGGCGATGACCTTGCCGATCGAAGTGGCCCAACGTGTCGTCGAGATCGACAAGAAGGCGGAGAAGCCGATTCTTTGCTGCTGGATGGGCGAATCGCAGGTGGCCGCCGCGCGTGAATTGTTCGTCGCCGCGGGTATCCCGAGCTTCCGCACGCCAGAGCCGGCAATCGACCTCTTCTCGCAGATCTCGGCCTACTACCAGAACCAGAAGTTGCTGACCCAGGTACCAGCACCGCTCTCGAACCTCGAGCCGCCGGACGTTGCCGGCGCGCGCGCCGTGATCGAGAACGCGATCGAAACCGGCCGCACCACGCTTACCCGAAGCGAAGCCCGCCAGGTGCTGGCCGCATTCCGCATCCCGGTTCGGCGCACGCTGGTTGCGCAAACCGCGGCACAAGCAGTAACGATGGCTTACGACATCGGCTTCCCGGTGACCATGCGGCCCAACGCCATGCTGCAGCAGCGCATCAGCGCGGGCCCGAAACGCTTCCCGGCAAGCGCGGTGGCGACGCACCTCGCCTTTGAAGAACTGATGGACGATCTGCGCAGTCGCGACGACGAAAGCACGTCGTACGGCATCACGATCGAACCGCGGATCGATATCGCAAGCGCCCGTGGGCTGCTGCTCGGCGTATCGCGCGACCCGGTGTTCGGGCCGGTCATTTCGTTCGGCGAACACGGCGTTGATGCGGAAAGCCTAGAAGGCCGCACCGTCGCACTGCCGCCGTTGAACGATTTCCTCGCCAAGGATCTGGTGCGGTCCCACCGCATCGCGGCCAAGCTCGGCGATTGGCGTGGTCTGCCGGCGATCGCGATGGAGCGGCTCGAATTCGTCCTGCTGCGCCTGTCGGAAATGGTCTGCGAACTGCCCTGGGTGCGCTCGGTCGATATCCAACCGCTGGTTGCCGATGAGCAGGAAGTCGTCGCGGTCGATGTGCGTATCGTGGTTGGCCGCGTGCCGAAGAAGGCCGGGCGCTACGATCACATGGCGATCCACCCCTACCCCGGCAACCTGGTGCAGCACGTCAGCTTGCGCGACGGCACCCCCGTGGTGGTGCGGCCGATCATGCCGGAGGACGCGGTGCTCGAGCAGGCATTCGTACGCCGCCTCTCGCCCGAGACGAAGTACTACCGCTTCATGAGCGCGCTGTCGGAGCTTCCGCCGCAGATGCTCGCGAAACTCACGCAGATTGACTACGACCGCGAGATGGCCTTCGTCGCGACTACCGAGCGCGACGGCGCCGAATACGAACTGGGCGTGTGCCGCTATGCCGCAAACCCGGACGGCAAGAGCTGCGAGTTCGCCATCGTGGTGTCCGACGACGCCAAGGGCAGCGGCCTCGCGCAACGCCTGATGGACATCCTGATCCTGAGCGCGAAAGAGCGCGGTCTGCTCGAAATGAAGGGCATCTTCCTGACCGACAACGACCGCATGCTGCGGTTCGTGCGCAAGATCGGATTCAAGCTCACGAACGATCCGGAAGACACCTCGATTAAACTCGGCAGCCTTGATATCCAGGCCTACCAATCCCCCGGAGCCCCCGAATGAGCAAGCCCCGCATCCACGTCATCACCCTGGCCGAGATCGTGCCCCAGCACGAATCCGAGGTCATCCAGGTGCTGCGCACTGCGGCCGTACTGACCCGCCAGGAGGACGGCTGCCTGCGCTACGACCTGTATCGCGACACCACCAACCCGATGCGGATCAACACCATCGAGGTGTGGGCCGACGAGGCTTCCCTCAATCGCCACATGAATGCCCCGCATGTAAAGCAAGCGATCATGACCCTGATCGGCAAGCTCGCAGGCATTCCGCAGTTCCGCGTGCTGCAAGTGGTCGACGAGTTCGAGATCTGATCGCGATGTGCGACGCGCCAGCCCGCTGCACCTGGGTCACGAGCGATCCGCTGTACCTGGACTATCACGACACCGAATGGGGTGTGCCGCTCGCCGACGCCAACGCGCTCTTCGAATGCCTCACGCTGGAAGGTGCGCAAGCGGGTTTGTCGTGGCTGACGATTCTGCGCAAGCGGGAAGGCTATCGGCGCGCGTTCGCGGGGTTCGATCCGGCCAAGGTCGCGCGTTTCAGCGACGACGACGTCACCCGCCTTCTCGCTGACCCGGGCATCGTGCGCCATCGCGGCAAGATCGAGGCAACCATCGGCAACGCGCGCGCCTGGCTTGCGCTGCAGAATGGTGGCGCGGATCCGGTGAAATGGCTGTGGTCTTTCGTCGATGGACGCCCGCAATCCCCGGCCCCCGGTGCCGCGCCGCAGGCGACCAATGAAGTATCCGACCAGATGAGTCGCGCGCTGCGCAAAGCCGGTTTCCGCTTTGTCGGCAGCACCACCTGCTACGCCTTCATGCAGGCCGTTGGCATGGTGAATGACCACGCCGAGGGTTGTTTCCGCCGGAACGAGGTCGCACAATCCGCGGCCAGCTTCCGTCTTTAAGGATTCACCCCGAATGAACGACGCCGTCCAGCATATCGAATTCAACGGCCTGCCCGCTATCCGCCTGACCGCCCGTGACGGGGCGCAGGTCACGATCATGCGCCACGGTGCGCAGGTGATCAGCTGGATCCCGGCTGGCGGCGAAGAGCGCCTGTTCCTCAGCGAGCGCGCGCGCTTCGAGGCGGGTGTACCGATCCGCGGCGGCATCCCGGTCTGTTTCCCGCAGTTTGGTTCGCGGGGCCCACTGCCCAAACACGGTTTCGTGCGCACAGTCGCGTGGGATGTCGACGCCGCACGCGCCGAGAAGGATTTTGCCACCGCTACGCTTTCGATCAGTGACGATGACATCTCGCGGGCCATCTGGCCCCACGCCTTCCGCGCGGAGCTGACCGTCCTCGTGACCGGGCAACGGCTGGACGTGGAACTGGGTGTGCACAACCCGGGCGACGAGCCCCTGCGCTTCACCTGCGCGCTTCACAGCTACCTCGCAACCAAGGAAGTCGAAGAGAGCAAGATCGAAGGCCTGCGTGGCCTGCGCTACCTCGACGCCACCCGCGGCACCGAACACAAGGAGACTGGCACCGAACTGATGATCGAGGCGGAGACCGACCGGATCTACTTCGACGCCACGAAGCCCTTGTTGCTGAGCGAGCATCGCCGCGCGCTGGGGGTTTCTGCCGAAAACCTGCCCGACGCCGTGATCTGGAACCCTTGGGAGCATCTGTCGGCGGCGCTCCCGGACATGACACCGCTGGGCTTCCGCCGCATGCTGTGTATCGAGCACGGCGCGATCGGCAAGCCGGTGGAACTTGCCCCCGGCGGCGAATGGTGGGGCCGCCAGAGTCTCGTCGCGCTCTGATCGGCAAACCGGGCCCGGCGGGCTCCGATGTTAGAATTAACGGTTTTTCCGACATTCTGAGTCGATGCCCGAATCCGACGCGCCCGCGGCGCCCACCACACTGCTGCGCCCCCTGCTGATCTGGCTGCCGCCAGCCATCTTGCTGGGCGCGGCGGTCTGGCTACTCATGGCCGGCGCCAACGTCCCGGTTTTCGTTGCGCTCAATGCCGCCGCCCAATCGCTGCCGGAGCACTTCTGGTCATGGGCGACGGCACTCGGCACCGGCGCCTGCGCCTACGCGCTGATCGCCCCGACGTTGTCCAAGCACCCGCGTTTGATGGCCGCCGCGCTGCTGACCGGCGCCTTCGGCGGCATCTTCACGCACACCATCAAGCCGCTGCTCAATGCCGCCCGCCCCGCCGCGGTGCTCGCAGCGGATCAGATCCACGTGATCGGCGATACGCTGACCCGCAACTCGTTTCCGTCGGGCCACGCGATGACGGCCTTCGCGTTTGCCGCGACGCTCGTGTTCTTCAGCCAGCGACCCGGTCGGCTGGCGCTGGTGCTGCTGCCGGTGGCGATCGTGGTTGCCCTGTCACGCATCGCGGTTGGCGCACACTGGCCGCTTGATGTACTGGTCGGGGCCGCCGGCGGCTGGCTGTCCGGCGCGGCCGGCGAAGCAGTGTCACGTCGCTGGCTGATCTGGCAACGCCCTGCCATGCTGGCCGTGATGGCGATCGCTCTGGTGATCATGGGCGCCAGCCTCGCTTTCACGAACCTCGGTTATCCGCAGGCAGACTTGCTGAAGTGGGCGCTGTCTGCGCTCGCCTTCGTCAGCGGCCTTGTGGCGCTGCGCCAGCAGTGGGCGCACAGAGCGCAGAAGGTGGCGCCATGATCAAACGCTTGATCGCCCTCGCCATCTCGCTGGCTCTGCTCGGCTGGCTTGCCGCCAGCGGCAACTGGCGCGACGTCGGCAGCCGACTCGCAACCATTCCGCCCGCCACGCTGGCCCTCGCGCTCAGCGGATTTCTGGTGAGCTACCTGCTGCGTGCAGCCCGTATCCGGGACGAGTTCGCCGACGTCGCGACGGGGCACTTCTGGGCCATGGCGCGCGTCACCACCGCGCATAACGCCGCCATCAACGTGGTGCCGTTCCGCGGCGGCGAGATTGCACTACCAGTGCTGCTGCAACGCGAATTCGGCGTGCCGATGGGCCGCGCGCTGGTCTCGCTCCTCTGGCTGCGCATGCAGGACGCCTTCGTCGTGCTGCTGCTGGCGGCCTGGGTCTGGCCCGGGCTCGATATCGCCTTGCGTGCGCTGTGGAGCATTGCAGTGCTCGTCGCAGCCTGGGCGGTGCCCGCCTGGGCGCGCGCCCATCCGATCGGCGCGGAACCGCTTCCGGGTTGGCTGGGCAAGCTCGCCAAAGTCCGTATCGCGCTGGCGCACTCAACGCGCGGCGCGGTTCGCAGCTGGGCCTGGACGCTGTCGAACTGGATCGTGAAGCTCTCGGCGCAAACCCTGCTTCTCGGCGCCCTGCTCGGCCAGGCCGGCCTGCTCGCCAGTGCAGGCGTGCTTGGCGGCGAGTTGGCCGCGATCCTTCCGGTGCAGGGCGTGGCCGGTTTCGGCACTTACGAAGCCGGCGTTGCTGCCGCACTGACGCCGCACGGCATTACACTCGCAAACGGGCTGCAGGCCGCGCTCGCGTTGCACCTCGTCATCATCGCGGCCGCGGTCAGCGCCGGCGCGGCGGCATTCGTCGCGCTCCCGGCAGGGCCCCATTCGGCCAATGCAAACGGAAAATCACAATGAACACTGTCGCCACACCGGCCACAAGCCAGGCTCCCGTATCCATTCCGCCGCACCGTCTGTCGGTCGTGGTGCCGATGTACAACGAGGCCGAAAACGTCGCGCCGCTCGCCAAGCGTGTGCATGAAGCGCTGCACGACTATGCCTATCCGTGGGAACTGATCCTCGTCGACGATGGCAGCTCCGACGGCACCCCGGGCGAGCTTGAGGCTGCCGCGCGGCACTACGGCCCGCATGTGCGCGTCGTGTCACTGATGCGCAATTTCAAGCAGACCGCGGCGATGCAGGCTGGCGTTGACGCTGCGCGCGGCGACGTGATCGTGACGATGGACGGCGACCTCCAGAACGACCCGATCGACATCCCGCGCATGGTCGGCCGCCTGCTGAACGAGAACCTCGACCTCGTCGCCGGCTGGCGCAAGAACCGCAAGGACGGCATGGTGCTGCGCAAGATCCCGTCGCGCATCGCCAACCGCCTGATCGCCCGTATCACCGGCGTCAAGCTCAACGACTACGGCTGCAGCCTCAAGGCCTTCCGCGCCAGCGTGATCAAGAACGTGCGGCTGTACGGCGAAATGCACCGATTCATCCCGGCCTGGCTCGCAACCGTCACAACCCCGCGCCGCATCGCCGAGGAAGTGGTGACGCACCATGCGCGCCAGTTCGGCCAGAGCAAGTACGGCATCTCGCGCACCTTCCGCGTGATCCTGGATCTGATCTCGGTGTTCTTCTTCATGCGCTACCGCGCTCGCCCCGGCCACTTCTTCGGCGGCATCGGCCTCGGCATGGGGGTGATTGGCGGCCTGATCCTCAGCTGGCTCGCAGCGCTCAAACTGTTCACCGGCGCATCGATCGGCCAGCGCCCTTTGTTGCAGCTGGGTTTCTTCCTGATCATCGCGTCGTTCCAGTTCATCTCGACCGGCGTGCTGGCGGAAACGCTTGCGCGGATCTACTTCGAATCCGGCGCCGCCTCGCAGTACCGGGTGCGCGATCCCGATGAACCCGACGAAGGCGACGCCTGGCACAAACCCGGACAGGCCGAGGCCGAATGAGCGCCACCTTGCCGGCGCCGACTTTACGCGACCGGCTGGTACTGTTCCTTGTACCAGCCGTCCTGCTGTTGCTGAACCTGGGTGGTGCGCCGCTGTTCGATGTGGACGAAGGCGCCTTCTCTGAAGCGACCCGCGAGATGTTCGAGCGCGGCGACTTCCTCTCCACCTGGCTCAACGGCGTACCGCGGTTCGATAAGCCGATCCTGATCTATTGGCTGCAGGCAATTCCGGTGGGGCTGTTCGGCGTATCGGAATGGGCCTTCCGCTTACCTTCCGCCCTGGCCGCAGCACTTTGGTGTGCGGTGATCGGCAACTTCGCATGGCGCCGGTTCGGCCGTGAAACGGCGCAGTTGGCGGCCCTCGTGGCAGCCACCAGCGTTGGGGTATTTGTGATCGGTCGCGCCGCCACGGCGGACGCGCTGCTGAATCTGCTACTCGCGCTCGCGCTGACCGATGCATGGCGTCATCTCGAATCGGGAGCACGGGCGCCGCTGCGGCGGATGTACCTCTGGATCGCGCTGGGGGTGCTGACCAAGGGACCGATCGCACTGGCGATCCCCGCTGCCGTCACGCTCGCCTATTGCGTCAGCCGCGGCGAATTCAAGACCTGGCTGCGCGCAGTCGTCGATCCGCTCGGCTGGGTGATTCTCATCGCCGTGGCGGCACCATGGTATGCCGCGGCGCTGATGATCCACGGCCAAGCGTTCATCGACGGCTTCATCATGAAGCACAACGTCGGCCGCTTCTCGGGTCCGATGGAAGGCCACGGCGGCAGCCTCTTCTACTATCCGGTCATCGTGCCGCTGCTGCTGCTGCCCTGGATTGCGCCGCTGCTGCGCGCAGTCAGCGCCGTGCGCAGCGACACCGCTGATCCGCTGCGCCGCTTCCTGTGGATCTGGTTCGGTTTCGTGCTGGTGTTCTTCTCGCTTTCAGGCACGAAGCTGCCGCACTACGCGCTCTATGGTTGCTCGCCACTGTTCCTGCTGGTAGCGCTGCATCGCGAGCGCTTGAAAACCGTCGCGCTCGGCGTGCTGCCGGCGATCCTTGCGCTCGCGTTCTTCGCCGCCTTGCCGTCGCTCGTCCAACAACTACTGGCAAACGGCCGAATCGCTGATCCGTACTACGTGGCCCAGCTCTCAAGAGCGGGTGAAGCGGCCGGGTTCTCGTATCACCTGGCGACCCTCGGCGCACTGGTCGCGGCAGTGTTGATCGCCGTGCTCTGGCGCACCGCCGCATGGCGGCGACTCGCTGCCATTGCGGCGATTCAGGGCGTGTTGCTTGCGACCGTGGTAACCCCGTACGTGGGCGACCTGCTGCAAGGTCCGGTCAAGCGCGCCGCACTCGCGGCACGCACAATGCCGGAGCCCGGCGTGCAGTGGAACTTCTTCCAGCCGAGTTTTGCGGTGTACCGCGAACGTCAGGCGCCAGCTCGTGCACCGCTGCCGGGTGAAATCGCTCTGACGCGCGCCGACCGCATCCCGGCCGACGCAAATATCGACGTGCTCTACAGCGAAGGCGGCGTACGCCTGGTTCGACAACGATGAGCATGACACGCATGTTTTCCGAAGACCGCCCCAGCACGCCTGCCGGCCCCGCGCTTGCAGCGCTGATGGTCGCAATCGTGCTGCTGACGATATGGCGGATCTGGGTCATCACACACTCAGGCGCAACGCTCTACGTTGACGAGGCCTACTACTGGGGCTGGTCACAAGCGCTCGCGTGGGGCTACTTTTCAAAGCCGCCGCTCGTCGCCGCCGTGATCAAGGCAAGCACTGCCTGGCTGGGTGACGGGCTGGTCGGCGTCAAGGCGGGTTCGCTGCTGCTCTACCCCGCAACCGCCCTGCTGCTTTTCGGTCTCGGGCGCCGGCTCTACGACACGCGCACCGCGCTGGTCGCGGCACTGGCCTTCCTGACGCTTCCGATCACGACCGCGCTCAGCCTATTCATCTCGACCGACGCGCTGTTGCTGTTCTTCTGGACAGCCTCGCTGTGGGCACTGCATACCGCCCTGGAGCGCAATCGCGCGCGCGACTGGGTACTGCTCGGTCTGACCTGCGGCCTGGGCCTGATGTCGAAGTACACGATGGCCGCCTTCGCGCTGACGGCTGCCCTGCTCCTGCTGACCAGCCCTGAAGGGCGTCGCAAGCTGGTGAGCCCCGGCCCCTGGATCACGGCCCTGGTCGCGCTCGCAGTGCTCGCCCCGAACCTGTGGTGGAACTGGGCAAATGGCTTCCCGACGTTCCGCCACACCGCGGAGATCACCCAGCAGCACAAGGATGCCAACCTGCTGGAGTTCATCGCGGCGCAAATCGGTTCGATCGGCCCGCTGCTGGCCATCGGCTTCATCGGTGCGATCGTCACGCTGCGCAGCACTTGGCGCAGTGACGCCGACCGCCTGTTGTTCGCCGGTTCGGTACCGCTGCTGCTGCTGGTGATGGCCCAGGCCAGCTCCAGCGAGGCCAATGCAAACTGGGCCGGCCCGATCTTCGCCGGCGGCACGCTGCTGGCGGTCGCCTGGCTCTCGCGCACATCGGGTCGCCGCAAGCTGCTCGCCGCAGCGATAGGCCTGAACGTACTGATCGCCGTGGTGGTGTATCAATGGCCACAGATCCTGTCCGTGGTGCATCGGCCGCTCACCGCGAAGATCGATCCGTTCAAGCGCATGAAGGGCTGGGATTCGCTGGCCCGCGGCGTCGCCCCCTGGATCGCCGCAAATCCCGACGCCTATGTCGTCGCCGATGAGCGGACGCTGCTTGCCCACGTCGCCTACACGCTGCGCGCGCAGTCGCCACGCATTGCGAGTTGGAACCCTGCGCACGCGGTGCATGACCAGTACCAGCTGACCCACTCATTGCCGGATACCAAGGGCATCACCATTCTGTTCCTTGCCCAAGGTGACCCGGCGGAAGTGGCCGCGCGCTTCGAGCATGTCGAGAAGGTCGGCATGCTCAAGGTTCAAACGCACCCGGATTTCGCGCTGCGGACCGACGTGTGGTTGATGCAAGGCTTCAAGGGGTACTGATGCCCAGCCGCGTCGAGGCCGCACTGCTTGCGGCGGTATTCGCGCTGTCCGCGCTGGTGTTCACGCTGTGGCCGCAGCTGGATCTGCAGATCACCAGCCTCTTTTTCACAGCGCAGGATGGTTTTGCGCTCGACCGTCTCGCCGTCGTCAAAGCGATCTATTGGGGCGTATGGGGCGGCTCGCGCCTCGCCGTAATCACCGTGATCCTGCTGTGGCTTGCGAGCTTCGTCGTGCGAAACGGTTGGCTGGCCACGCGCCGACGCTGGTTCGGCTTTCTCGCGCTGGCGTTTGCATTGGGGCCGGGGCTGATCGCCGACGCAGGGCTCAAGAATCACTGGGGCCGTGCACGCCCGCATCAGATCGAGGCCTTCGGCGGCACCCGCCATTTCACGCCGGCACTGGTACCCGCCGCAGAGTGCGATCGCAATTGCTCGTTTGTCAGCGGACATGCAACGGGCGCCTTTGCGCTGATGGCATTCGGCTGGCTGGCCGCCCCGCGCCGACGCGCGCTTTGGCTCGGCATCGCGGCCGTATCCGGCACCGTTGTCGGGTTCGTACGCGTCATTCAGGGCGGGCATTTCGCCAGCGACGTCGTGTTCGCCTTCTACGCCGTGTGGCTGGGCTGCTGGCTCGCGTCCACGATCCTGAGGCGCGTCGGTTGGCTCCCGGCCGGCGAGCAGATCCCCGCCGCGCTGCGCTGACGCCGCGACTGGTGCGGCGCGGTGCGACATACCGCACGCCCCGCCGCTACTCCCTCTCAGTTCCCCCTCAAGTCGCAATCCCATTATGACGTTATGGTCATGCTGGGTTCTTTCTCCGCTTACAACTGGTGAGGCTTGCGATGATGAATACGCTGAGAGGGAAGCTGATCGCCGTTACCGCCGCGCTGATGCTCGCGGCGCTGCTGTCGGTGACGCTGGCGATCTACGTGATGATGCGCGCCGAATTGATCCAGCGGATGGATGCCGAAATCCGCGGCGTTGCGCGCGCGACGGCAGCCGCAACCGGCGAATGGATCGCGTCGCGCTCACAGGTAACCCAAGCCGGCGCCGGGGCGGCGCTGGCGGCCGATCCGATGCCGGTACTGATGCAAGCCAAGGCGTCAGGCCAGTTCGATCTCTTCTACGTCGGGTTCCCCGATAAGAAGATCCTCTTCACTGACAACCAACAACTGCCCGCGGGCTACGACGCCACGCAGCGCCCGTGGTACACCGCGGCCGTCGCGAGCGACAAGCCGATCATGACCGCACCTTACGTGGATGCGTCGACCGGGCAGCTCGTCGTGTCCTTCGCCTATGCCGCCAAGGAAGGCGGCAACCTGAAAGGGGTTGTTGCCGCGGACATCACCCTTGATCGGGTGGTGCAGCAGATCCTCGCGGTGCGCTTCAGCGCCAAGGGTTACGCAATGCTGATCGGCAAGGACGGCAAGATCCTGGTGCACCCGAGCAAGGAGCTCCTGCAGAAGTCCGCGACCGAACTCGCACCTGAGCTCACGGCCGAAGCGATTCTCGGCGCCTACAAGAACGAGCAGGCCAGCGACCTCAAGGTGCAGGGCGTTGCGAGCTTCGTCGAGATGTTCCCGGTCCCTGGAACAGATCTGACACTGGGCGTGGTGGTGGACAAGGGCAGTGCGCTGGCACCGCTGGACAAGCTGCTCGGTACCGCGCTCGGCATCCTCGTGCTGGCACTGGCGATTGCGCTGCCGCTGCTGATCGCGGTGCTGACCCGAATGCTCGGCCGCCTGGCGACGCTGCGCGACCTGATGAAGGAGATCTCAGCCGGTGGCGGCGATCTGACGCGGACGCTCAACGTCTCCGGCAACGACGAGATCGCGGAAACCTCAGCCGCCTTCAACCGCTTCCTGGATACGCTACGGACCATGTTCCTCGAAGTGCGTAATGAGGCGGAACGGCTGTCGAATGGCGTCGAGAACATTGATGGCACCGTTCAGCGCCTCGCCCAGCACTCGACCAGCCTTTCAGACA
This sequence comes from Niveibacterium sp. COAC-50, assembly GCF_013184235.1. NCBI lineage: Bacteria > Pseudomonadati > Pseudomonadota > Betaproteobacteria > Rhodocyclales > Rhodocyclaceae > Niveibacterium > Niveibacterium sp. COAC-50. The sequence continues at coordinate 1,232,573 of NZ_JABCJM010000001.1, read as the reverse complement.
CTGCAAGTGCGAACGCTGCAACGATTGAAGAAATCACCGTTTCGGTGGCGCACATTGCCGACAGCGCTGCGGTGGCGAACGGATTGGTGCAACAGACCGGGCAGATGTCCGAACACGGCGCGAAGACCATCGCGCAAGTTTCTCAGGAGTTCTCGCACTCGTCCGAATCAGTGCGTGCGCTGGGCGAGATGATCCACACCGTCAGCAGCCGCGCCAACGAAATCAGCGGGATCGTCAACGTCATCAAGGAAATCGCCGACCAAACCAATCTGCTGGCGCTCAACGCGGCAATCGAAGCCGCCCGTGCCGGCGAACAGGGGCGCGGTTTTGCGGTCGTGGCCGACGAAGTCCGAAAGCTCGCAGAACGCACGGCAAAGGCCACGCTCGAAATCACCCACATGATCAGCGGCATGAACGAGGACACACGGCGCGCGTTCTCCGGCATGGAAGGCACCATTGAAACGGTCGGCAAGGGCGCATCCGCCAGTGAGGAAGCAGCACGGCAGATGACCGAGATCCAGCAGAAGATGACCGAAGCCGTCGCGCGGATCGACGAGATCGCCGCCTCCACCAGCGAGCAGCAACAGGCAACGACGCTGATGGCACAGTCCGCCGAACAGATCACGGGACGCATGCACGAAAACGACGCCGCGATTCAGGGCGTGCGCGACACGCTGGGCGGGCTGCACGAAGTGGCCAACACGATGCGCAAGCTCATCTCCGGCTTCCGCCTGTAATCGACCGCCGGGCCCCGAGCAGGAAGGGGCCCGCCGTTCTTGAGCGGAATCATTCGCCGGCCTTCGGCGCAGCGGCTAAACTTCATCCACCGCCGCTCGCTGCGCCTCGCGCCGACTCCATGAACGCCCGCCCGCCGATTCCGATCTTCCCCGTCGCAGCGCCCTCGCCAGCGCCCATGGCGCTGTCGCCAGACGACCCTGCCCACGCTGCAGTCGATCAACTTGGCCGTGCGATGCACGATCTGCGGATCTCGGTTACCGACCGCTGCAACTTCCGCTGCACCTACTGCATGCCCAAGGACGTGTTCGACCGCGACCACGCCTTTCTCCCCCGCGCGGCACTTTTGAGCTTCGAGGAAATCACCCGCATCGCCCAACTGTTCGTTGACCAAGGCGTGCGAAAGATACGCATCACGGGCGGCGAGCCACTGCTGCGCAAACAGCTGGAACGGCTGATCGAACAACTGGCGCGGCTGAACGTAGAAGTGACCTTGACCACCAACGGCGCGCTACTCGCACAAAAGGCGCGCAGCCTCGCCGACGCCGGCCTGCGGCGCGTGACGGTGAGTCTGGACGCACTGGACGACGAGGTGTTTCGCCGCATGAACGACGTCGGCTTCCCGGTTGAACGGGTGCTCGCCGGCATTGCCGCGGCGGCGGATGCGGGTCTCGGGCCGGTCAAGGTGAACTGCGTGGTCAAGCGGGGCACCAACGATGGCGAAATTCTGCCGCTCGCGCGCCACTTCCGGGGCAGCGGCCACATCCTGCGCTTCATCGAGTTCATGGACGTCGGCAGCCACAACGGCTGGAACCTCGACGCCGTGCTGCCGTCGCGCGAGGTGGTCGCCCGTATCTCGGGCGAGTTTCCGCTCGATGCGCTGGATGCGAACTACACCGGGGAGGTGGCGGAACGCTGGCGCTACCGCGATGGCAGCGGCGAGATCGGCGTGATCTCATCCGTCAGCCACGCCTTCTGCCGCGATTGCACCCGCATGCGCCTTTCGCCTGAGGGGCAACTCTTCACTTGCCTCTTCGCTGATCGCGGGCACGATCTGCGTGCGCTGCTTCGTTCGGGGGCCGACGATGGCGCACTCACCGCCCGCATCCGACAGGTCTGGCGAAGCCGCGACGACCGCTACTCAGAGCTTCGCGGCGAGGCCAATCGCGCCGCGAAGGTTGAGATGTCCTACATCGGCGGATGACGGCCGCGCAGCCAACCAGCGGGCTGATCCTCGCCGGCGGCGCCGGTCAGCGTATGGGCGGCGCAGACAAAGGCTGGATCCACTATCAAGGCCGGCCACTGGTCGAACTGGTGTTCGAACGCGTTGCGCCGCAGGTCGACCAGATGCTGATCAGTGCCAACCGTAATCTCGCGCGCTACGCGGCATTCGGCGTTCCGGTGCTGGAAGACAGCGACGCCGATTTCCGCGGGCCTTTGGCAGGCATCGAAGCCGGTCTGCACAACGCGGCTGCGGGCTGGTTGCTGTGCGTACCCTGTGACAGCCCCGCCCTGCCCCGCGACCTGGCGCAGCGACTCCATGCCGGCGTAGCGGGCGGCAAGGCTGCCGTGGTCACCCTTGCCGGCCGTTGGCAGCCGGTCTTCTGCCTGCTGCACACTAGCCTCGCAGACTCACTGAGCGCCTACCTCGCGCGCGGCGATCGCAAGGTGGCGAATTGGCTCGCGTCGGTTGACGCACGCACGGTGGACTTCAGTGACCAAGCCACCGCGTTCGCAAACCTCAACTCCCCGGAAATGCTCAGCCCCTGAGCCTCACTTCGGTGGTGGAGGCGGGGCGAGCATGTCCTTTGCGGCTTGCGCGAGTGCCTCGTCCGATTTCTTCTTGCCATCGGCAATCTGCTTGAGCGCCAGCGTGAAAGAGGTCCAGAAACGGCCCATCTCTGGGTTGGATGGCATCGGCCGGCCGAAGGTAACGCCATCCATCGAGATGCGGATCTTTTCGTCGCTCATCAGCGACCAGAACAGCTTCTTGTTCAGCGGCACACCGATCGGCTTGTCGGCGTTAACCGTCTTGAGCCCCTCCTCGGTCATCAGGAACTCTTCGATGAACTTCGTCGCCAGATCGCGGTTTGGCGTATCGGCCACGACCATCGCCCCAAGTACCCCGACGAAGGGGCGCGCGGGCTTGCCCTGAAGCGTCGGCAGCGGCGCCACGCCGAAATCGATGCCGGCCTTGCGCAGCGCATCCCATGCCCAGGGGCCGTTGATCCACATGGCCTGCTTGCCGCTGGTCATGGCCTTTTCAGCGTCGCCGTACGGCAGGCCACCCTTGGGTAAGACCCCCGCGGCAATGTAATCGGCGAGCAACCGCCCACCGGCCAGCGCACCAGGGGTGGCGACCCCAACGTCGCCCGCGCTGTAGCTACCACTGCTCTCGCGCTTGAACACGTAGCCGCCGTTGGCGGCCATCAGGGGCCAGGTGAAGTACGAGTTGGTGTAATCCCAGCCGATCGCCTTCACGTCCTTGGCGGCGAGCTCCTTGTCGAGGGCAATGATCTCCTCGAAGGTCGCCGGAGGCTTCGGCACAAGCTTCTTGTTGTAAAGCAACATGATCGCTTCGGCGCCGACCGGGTAACCCCAGACCTTGCCATTCACGGTGAAGGCGTCCCAGCCCACCGACACCAGCTCCTTGCGCAGCTTCTCGGGCGGCGACACTTCGCTGATCAGGCCCTTGCCAATCCAGTCGCCGATGCGGTCGTGCGCCCACAGGAACACATCGGGGCCATTGCCGCCCTTGGCGGTTTCCTCGAACTTCTTGGTCGGGTCATCCGGGTGTTCGACCTTCGCGGTCACGCCGTACTTCTTGCCGAACGCGTCGGCGACCTGTTGCAGGCCGGTGTAGCCCTTGTCACCGTTGATCCAGATGAGCAGCTTGCCCTTTTCGCCGGCAAGCGCGGGCGTCACCAGCAGCAGGGCCGCCAGGCCGGTAATGATCTGTGCGCGCATGCGAATGCCCTCAGTAACGGTAACGGGAGATCGCACCGACCATCTTCTCGGCCAGCGCGTTCAGATCGGATGCGGACGACGCCGTAACGCGCGCGCTCGCCGTAGTCTCCTCGGTCATCGTCGCGATGCGTTCCACCTGCTGCGCGATCGAGGTGCTGGCTGCACTCTGCTCGCGGATTGCGTCCGTGATGTCGCTGACCATTTCGACCGCCTGATCCGACGAACCGCGAATCGTGCGAATCGCCTCGCCGGCGGCCACCGCTTCGCTCGCCCCTTCCTTCACCGTGGCGACGGTGCGCTGCATGCGCTGCACCACCTGCTGCGCACCCGACTGGATGCGCGCCACCATCTCGGTGATCTCGCTGGTCGACTTGGCCGTGCGCTCGGCCAGACCACGCACCTCGTCCGCCACCACGGCGAAGCCGCGACCCTGTTCGCCCGCCCGTGCGGCTTCGATTGCCGCATTGAGCGCGAGCAGATTGGTCTGCTCCGCCACATCGCGGATAACGCCCACCACCGAAGAGATCCGCGCCGTCTCGCCTTGCAGGGCGTCCAGGCTTGCTGCGGTCTGGTCGACTTCATTTGCAATGGTGCCAAAGCGCTGAACCGTCGCTCCGACGACCGCTTCACCCGAACCCGCGCTGCGGCTCGCATCGGCGGACAGCGCAGCGGCGTCCTGCGCACGTTCGGCGACATGGTTGATGCTGACGGTCACCTCCTCCACCGCCGCAGCCATTGCCGACGCCGAATCGGCCTGCACGCCAGCGCCGTGGGCCAGCTGCTGCGAGGTCTTTTCCATGCCGCGTGCCGCCTCACCAACACGCTTCGCGCTCTGAGCCAGTTCGGCGAACGAGGCTTGCACTGATTCCACCATCGTATTGAACGCCGTCACGGTCTGGCCGATCTCGTCGCGCCCGCGCGACGGGATGCGTCGCGTGAAGTCCAAGGAGCTGCCAATCTCGACCACGGTATTGCGCAGCGTGGTGAGCGGTCGGGTTATCGAGGTGGCAAGCAGCCAGCCAAGGATCACCATGCCCACGACCACCAGCGCGATCAGCCCAGCCAGCACACCAAAGGCGGTCTTGTACGTCGCGGCAGAGGCTTCGCGGGTGCGGCTGACGCGCTCGGAAGCTTCCTTCGCGAGCGTGCCGAGGATCTCGTTGCTGAGGACGGCGGCGTCTTCGATGAAGGGGCTTACCGCCAGTTCCATCGCCGCTTCGGTCTGGTTCTGGCGCGACCGTGTCAGCGCGGTTTCGCACACCAGCAGGTAGGCCGCGACGGTCTTGCGGAATTCCGTGACGCGTGCACGCGCGGTGGCGTCTTCGAGCCGGTTCTCAAAGCGCTGGATGTCCTGCTCCAGCGCCGCGCCCTTGGTCTTGAGTTCGCTGTCGAGCGCAGCCTTGCGCTGCAGATCGGGGTCTGCAATATGCCGGAAGATCAGCGTACGCAGTTCGTGGTAGCGGGTTTCGAAGCCTTTGACGGCTTCCAGCGCCGGCACTTCCTGTTCGGTGACCTGTCGCACCGAAGCGTTCAGTCGCCCCAGTTGCACCAAGCCGATTGCGCCCACCACGAGCAGCGCAAGAATGGCCCCGCCGATCAGACTGGCGAGCCGGGTCGTAATGGTCATGAAGATCTCCCCCGAGTCGACCTACCCGCTTCGCTACGCCTGCGGCGCGCAAAGGGCAACGTCGCAACTCAAGGGATTACGGCATCAGAGGCAGGCGACTTGAGCGTCGCCCGCTCACGCCTCGCAATATTGCGATCAAACGTCGCCGATGAAGTCGCGTTTACCGATTGCCAGGCCCGCGTGCCGAAGCAGGTCGTAGGCCGTGGTGTAGTGGAAATAGAAGTTCGGCAGCGCAAAATCGACGAGGTAGGTTGCGCCGTCCATGCGCAGTGTGCGTTCGCGCAGCGGAATCACGACGGTGCGCGTGTCGGCACCGACGAAGTCCGCCTGCGACAGCCCGCGCAGGAAACCCATGGTTTTGTTCACGCGCACGCGCAGATCCTCGAAGGTCTGCTCGTCGTCTTCGTACTTCGGCACCTCGACACCGGCGAGCCGCGCGCCTGCGCCCTTGGCGAAGTCACAGGCGATCTGAACCTGACGCTTGAAGTCGAACATGTCCGGGGCAAGACGTGCGCCAAGGAGTTCTTGCGGGTCGACCGCGTGCTCGGCGCAGTGCGCGAGGGCGCGGTTGAGCAAGGCGTCAATGTGTTCGAGATGACGCTGGAAGGTGCCAACCGAAAGCCGATAGAGATCAATGGACATGGCGAGATTCCCCCTTGAATGTGGTCAGACCCTACTGTGAATCGTCTTCGCTGAGTGCGCGTGGCAGGTCTTCAAGCTGTACCTGTTCGATTCGCGTGAAGTGGCCGGAGATCTTCTTGCTTGACGTATGAACGTCCTGAACATCTTCGTGCGCCTGGCGAATATGCGTGGCGAGCTTCTGCATGCGCTCGTCGAAACGGGTGAAGTCCTTGGCGAGCTTGCCGAGCGCATCCTTGATCACATGGATCTGTTTGCGCGTCTCGACGTCCTTGAGCACGGCGCGCGCTGTATTCAGAACGGCCATCAGCGTGGTCGGCGAAACGATCCACACGCGGCGCGCGAGCGCAAACTGGACGACCTCCGGGTGATAGGCGTGGATCTCGGCGAACACCGCCTCGGCCGGCACGAACATGACCGCTCCATCGGAGGTTTCACCTGGAATGATGTACTTCGACGCAATCGCCTCAACGTGGCGCTTCACATCGGCACGGAAGGCCGTCTGGGCTGACTTGCGTTCGACATCACCGACGTCGGTGTCGAACATGCGGTGGTAGTTCTCGAGCGGGAACTTGGCATCCACTGCCACGCGGCCGGTCGGCTCCGGCAGGTTAAGCACGCAGTCGGCCCGTACGCCGCTGGCAAGCTGGACCTGGAAGGCATAACCATCGGGCGGCAGCGCGTTCTTCACCAATGCCTCGAGCTGCACCTCGCCAAACGCGCCACGCGATCGTTTGTCGCCCAACAACTCCTGCAAGCTGACCACATTGGTGGTGAGGCCATCGATCTTCTTCTGTGCCTCATCGATCGTCGCAAGGCGGGCCATCACGCTGGCGAAGGTCTCGTTGGTCTTCTTGAAGCCCTCGTCGAGGCGCTGGTGCACCACGCCGGTGATCGCATCCAGTCGCTCGCTCAGCACCCGCATCAGCGCCTCGTTGCTGGTCGCCATCTGCAGTGAGGCTGCCTTGAGGCCTTCCTGCAACAACTCGCGATCGGCGCGCGCCTGCTCCGCCACGCTCTTGAGCATCGCCTCGGTCAGCTGTCCTCGCAGTTGCTCGTGCCGTGTTGCCGTCGCCTGAGTCAACTCGGCAAGGCGGGCGGCAAGGTCTTCGCGTTGCAGCGCCCCACCCTGCTCCACAGTGCGCCGCGTATCGGCCACCGCATCGCCCGTGGCACGCAGGGCTTCGAACACCTGCGATCGAAGCCGCTCGGCGGTTTCGACCTGCGTACCGGCAAGCCTTTCGACTTGGCGCTCGAAACCCGCCGCGAGATCGGTCTCGGTCAAACGCAGCGCCTGTACCAATGTGCTTTCAAGGCGCTGGATACGCGCCTCAGCACTCTGTTCAGCGGCAGCCAGTGCCGCGCGGATCGTCAGCGCCAGCCAAGCGACGGCAGCAAGCGTCAGCATGGCGGCGAGCAAGGGCAGGAATTCGGTCATCGGCACTCCGGTTTCAACCCCAAGAGTATAGCCGGCAGCGCCCTTGCTCCCTCGGGCGCAGGAGCCCAGATCAGATGGCGCTAAAGCTCACGGTTCAAAGCTCCGTTAGCAGGACATGGCATCCCGCGAATCCGTCGCCCCCACCGCACCGCCGCCGCGCAGCACCTCGGCCTGGCGATGGCTGAGTGCGCTCGCGCAGGCTTTGATTGTTGTACTGATTGGCGAGACCGGCGTGCAACTGGAACTCGCACGTCAAACCGAAGAGCAGCGCGCGCTGGTGCTCGCCTACGTCGCCGGGGTGCGTGCACGGCTTGAGACGGAGCTCAATTCGACCCTGTACCTGTCCTCAGGGCTTGTCGCGTTCGCCAGCGCCCGCGCAGACCTTCTCGACGTCGCACATGTGACCGACCTGTTGTCGGCGCTCTACAAGACGGGCCGCAATGTCCGCAACATCGTGATCGCGCCGGACAACCGCGTGAAGTGGGTCTATCCGCTTGCCGGCAATGAGCGCGTAATCGGCCTCTATTACCCGAACAATCCGCAGCAGTGGCCGGCGGTGGAGCGTGCAATCAAGCGGCGCGGCACCATTGTCGCCGGCCCCGTTGACCTGGTGCAGGGCGGGCGCGGACTCGTTTCGCGCACCCCGATCTTCCGATCCAACGGCGAATACTGGGGCCTGCTGAGTCTTGTGATCGACTGGGACTCACTGCAAAAGACGGCAGGCCTGGAAGCGGAATCCTCCGAGTATCGGCTGGCGATCCGAGGCAAGGACGCCGAAGGGGCGCGCGGTGCGGTGTTCTTCGGCAGCGAGCAAGTGTTTGCCATGCGGCCAGTGGAATCCCAACTCGAACTGCCCGGCGGTAGCTGGACGATCGCCGCGATCCCCGCCGGAGGCTGGACAACACCGTCAATACGAATCCAGGCGCTGCGCCTGCTTTACTGCGTGATCGCGGCGATGATCGGCTCGCTGGCATATCGATTGATGCAGGAGAAGCACGAGCGCGAGCTGGCGCGTGACGAACTCGCGCGTCTGAACAACGAACTCGAAGCCCACATCAACGCGCGGACGGCCGAGCTGCGCAGCGCGAACGACGAGCTCGCCCGAATGGTGCAGACGCTGCGCAAAACCCAGAGCGACCTGGTGCGCAGCGAAAAGCTCGCCGCCCTCGGCGCGCTCGTTGCAGGCATCGCGCACGAACTCAACACCCCGGTCGGCAACAGCCTGCTTGCGGCAAGTACCTTGATGGAGAAGCTGCGACAACTCACAAAGGGCGACGCCAACCTGAAGCGCTCGGAGTGGACTGCAGCGCTGGCACAGATGCATGAGGCCAGCGACATCATCCAGCGCAGCCTCGGGCGGGCCAGCGAGCTGATCAGCAGCTTCAAGCAGGTTGCGACCGACCGCACCACCGCGCAGCGGCGACGCTTCACACTTGCCGGTGCCATCCACGACCTCGTCGTGACCCTCCAGCCGAGCTTGCGGCGTTCGGGCGTCAGCATCGATGAGGCCGAGATTCCGGACATCAAGCTGGACAGCTACCCCGGCCCGCTCGATCAGGTATTGATGAACCTGATCCAGAACGCGGTGCTGCACGCCTATCCGAGCGGAGGGCCGGGCCGCATTCGCCTGTCGGCCACGTTGGACGGCGCTTGGGTCTGCATCGCCGTCGAGGATTTCGGCTGCGGGATTGCGCCAGAGAACCTGTCGCGCGTGTTTGACCCCTTCTTCACGACGCGCCTTGGCCAAGGCGGCACCGGCCTGGGCCTCCACATCGTGCACAACATCGTCACCGGCACCCTTGGTGGCGAAATCGACGTGAAGTCCGAGCCCGGTCGCGGCAGCTGCTTCACGATTCGGCTACCGCTGCACGCACCGATTCAGCCGGACGACCCGTCAGACCACGCAGCCCATTAGTTCGACCCTTGTTCGCGCCGCGCACTGCGCGTCGCCGCATTCATACACGGACACGCGATAGCGCCACCACTCACGCCTCTGCCGAGCACTGAAGCAGCGTGGCGAGCACGAAACGCCCTCTTCCACGGCTACTCCTTGCCCGCACTTCCGTCGGCAAAGCGCGGTTGGCGACGAAACAAAACGGCCACCTCAGCGCGCACTACTCCGAAACAGCGCCAGGCAGGCGCCGCCGGTTGTTCACGCCAAGGCGCGCAGGCTGGCAAGCGGCGGTGTGCGGAGCACGCGGCGCGTGCCAGCCCACCCTGCAACAACCACCGCCACCACCGCCACCGCAGCAGCGGCCGCAAACGCACCAAGGCTGGGGGCATAGGCAAACTGGAACACCTGTGTCGCAAGCGCCCAGCCAACACCCAGCGCACCGCAACACCCCAGCAAGGCAGCGACCAGACCGAGCGCCGCGAACTCGGCCAGCAGTGCAGATCGCAATTGGCCATCTCGAGCCCCCAGTGTGCGCAGGATCGCCAGCTCATGCGCACGCTCGTCATGCGTGGCCTGCAAGGCCGCCGCCATGACGATCAGGCCGGCGACCAGTGCGAGCCCGAACACCAGCTTGACCGCACCAATCAACGTATCCGTCGTCTGCTGCATCTGGCCAAGAATGGCGCTGGTATCGATGATCGTGAGGTTCGGATAGTCACGCACCAGCGCGGTTGTCAGCGCGTTGTGCTGTGGCGGCAGGTAAAAGCTGGTGATGTAGCTTGTCGGTTGTCCGGCCAGCAAACCAGGGGAGCCGATCACGAAAAAGTTAACGCGCATCGAATCCCACTCCAGCGCGCGCAGACTGGTGACCGGCGCTTCGACCGGCGTGCCAGCAATATCGAATCGCAAACGATCACCGATCTTGAGCCCCAGCGTCTTTGCGATGCCCAGCTCAACCGAGAACTCCGGTTTTTCGGTATTGCCATGCCACACGCCGGCCACCACGCGGTTGCCCTCTTGCATGCGCGCACTGTGGCTCAAATTGAACTCGCGCTCGGCGAGCCGCTGTGCGCGGCCATCTTCATACGCGCCGGGGTCGACCGCACGGCCGTTGATGGTGACCAAACGACCGCGGATCATCGGCATCAGATCGGGTGGCGCGAGCCCAACGCTTTCAAAGCGCTGTCGGATGCCATCGAGTTGCTCGGGCTGGATATTGATGATGAAGCGATTCGGCGCGTCCGGCGGCAGCTTCCGACGCCAGCCGTCGAGCAGATCACCATGCCCGACTGAAAGCAGCAGCATCGCCGTTACACCAAGCGCGAGCGACACCGCCTGCACGGTTGCACCGAGCGAACGGCGGCCAAGCGAGGCCAGCCCATACCGCCATCCGCCGCCCGCAGCGCCGGTGAGGCGCCGGGTACGCGCGAAGAGCCCGATCGCCAGGCGTGCAACAAGCCCATACCCGAGGAGCGCCACTGCAAACCCACCTGCCACCCATGCCCCCAAACGCCAGTCACGCGCCACCCATAGCATCAGCGCAGTCAGGGCCAGGCCCGCAGCGAGCCAAGCAAGGCTGCCTGTTGCTTCAAAGCTCGCCCATTCGCGTCGCAGAACGCGCAGCGTGGACACCCGCCCCAGTCGCAGCAATTGGGGCATCGAGAAACCAAGCAGCAAGACGAGGCTGGCCACCATGCCCTGCAACGCAGGCCACACGGAGGGCAGAGGTAGGTCCGTGGCAATCAGCGTGCTGAGCGCCACGGCCAGAAGCAGATGAGCCAGCAAGCCCAGCACCGCCCCAAGGACGGCGGCGAGCATACCCAGCAGCACAAATTCCGACAGAAACACGCTGAGCAGAGTCCGCTGCGTTGCACCGAAGCACCGCATGACGGCGCATCCATCCACATGACGCAGTACGAAGCGGCGCGTCGCGAGCCCGACTGCAACAGCCGACAACACCACCGCAAGCAAGGCTGCAAGTGACAGGAAGCGATGCGCGCGTTCAAGCATCTCACGCAACTCCGGACGCGCATTGGCGATCGATTCGATCGATTCCCCGCGAGTCAGCCGCGACTTGCTGGCTCGTTCAAACGCTGCGACCGTCGGAGCGTCGCCCGCCACATGCAATCGGTAAGTCACGCGGCTACCCGGCTGTACAAGGCCGCTAGCCGGTACATCGTCGAGGTTCATCATCAAGCGCGGCGCAAGCGCAAAGAAGTTGGTGCCGCGGTCCGGTTCATAGCTCAAGATCGCGGCCACGCGCAGCTTCAGAAGGCCAACGCCAACCTCATCCCCGACACGCACACCGAGTGCCGCGATCAGGCGTTCATCCAGCCATGCCTCGCCGCGGGCTGGCCCTGTCGTGACCGGGCGCTCTGGCGCAGCCATGTCCGCACGCACGCGCAGGCCACCTCGCAAAGGGTAGTCCGCGCTCGCTGCCTTGACGCCTGCGAGCTGCGCCTGTTCGGCCGTGCTAACCATGCTCGAGAACAGCCAGGTTTGCGCCTGTCGCAAACCCCTGGCGTGCGCATCGTTGGTGAACACCGGCGGCAGCGGGTGATCCGCCACCAGCAGCATGTCACCGCCCAGCAACTGGTTGGCATCGCGATCCAGCGCTCGGCCGACCCGATCGGTCAGGAACGCTACGCTGGTGAGGCTGGCAACCGCAAGGACCAGCGCGACGAGCAACAGGTTCAGTTCACCCGCACGCAGGTCACGGCGAAGCGTGTTCAACGCTAGTCGCAAAAATGCCATTGGTATTTCCGGTTAAACAACAAAGTTTCTGAAAGCGGCGTGGCGATTAGGTTCCAGACATCGTGACGAAGATCACTCGCGTCGATCCGTTTCACGGTTTTTAACAAGCCTCGCGGCACAGGGTTTCTTTAGGCTACACAGCAGCAGAGCCGATGCTTTGCTGCGTACGCAGATACCGCCCCCCCGCCTCGTGCGAACGGTCTCGGCGCACGCGACACCAAACCGAGGAAAGACATCATGCACAAAAAGATCGCCGCCGGGCTGCTCGCCCTGTCGGCTGGCGCCGCGGGCACAGCCGCGGCCGCGCCGATCAGCAGTTTGATCGGCACCACCACTACGCCGCAGGTCCAGATGGGCCCAGAGTGGTTCAGCCGCTTCGATGCGTCGCTGATCACCAGCAGCCAGTTCAATGCGCTCAAGACAAGCCCGGCAGCACCGCTGGGGCTGTTCGCTACGTCCGAAAAGGTGCGCGTCACCTATGTCGGCACGGGCGCTGCGCGGGACTCCAATCTCTTCCTGGCAAGCGATGGCGGCGGTTTCGACACCGCCGCGTTCTGGAATCCGATCTACGCCAGCGGTGGCACCAACAACCTGAGCATCTACAACCCGGTCAACAGTTCCAACCAACTGTTCCAGACTCGTGCCGGTTGTTCCTATCAGACCGCCAAGGCCGGTAACACCTGCCTTGCGACGCAGATCGGCATGTCGCGCGACATCACCGGTCTGACGGTCGGCAGCCAGCTGGTGTTCGGCCTGCAGACCCAACGCCTCGTCTACGACGGCATCAACCTGCCGAACGTCGAGTACTTCTTCACCGGCCCGGGCAGCACCAATGACGACCCGCGCGGTTGGAACGACGACGCGATCCATGCCCGCGCGTTCGCGCTGGATATCGGCGACGACCGCCTGCTGGTCGGCTTCGAAGACACCTGGCTCGGCGCCGGCAGCAAGAGCGATCGCGACTTCAACGACATGGTCTTCATCTTTGAGGGCGTCGCTGTCGAGCACCCGAATCCGGTCCCAGCGCCCTCAACAGCGGCTCTGCTCGCGTTGGGCCTTGGCCTGATGGGTTGGCGCAGCCGCACGCAACTGCGCCGCTAGACGCCTTCCGGCGCGATCGCGCCTTGATCCGACCCGGATCAAGGCGCAGTCAGCGCGTTGTCGGGAAAATCCGCCAGATGGATGCACCCGACAACGCCTCACCCTTCGGCAAACGCCGCTACAACGCCTACAACGACTGGATCGCTCGCACCCACGGCGGTCGCATCCAGAAAGTGTCCGTCTCAGCCGGATTTACCTGCCCCAATCGCGATGGCACCGTCGGCACCGGAGGCTGCAGTTTCTGCAACAACGCCGGCTTCACGCCAGGCTACCTTGATGCGCGCGCCGACATCCACGCACAGATCGACACTGGCATCGGCTTCCTGAGCCGTCGTTATCCAAACACGCGCCGCTACCTCGCTTACTTCCAGACCTACAGCAACACCTACGGCGAACTCGCGCGCTTGCGGGCCTGCTATGAGGCTGCTTTGGCGCACCCCGCGATCGGCGGTCTGGCGATTGGCACCCGGCCGGACTGCCTCTCCGATGCCGTACTCGACTACCTGGCCGAACTCGCCGAGCAAACGCAGATCGAGCTTGAGATCGGCATCGAATCGACCTCCGATTCGGCACTCACGCGCGTCAATCGCGGGCACGATTTCGCTTGCAGCGTCGATGCCATTCAGCGCACCGCCGCGCGAGGGCTGTTCATCACCGGGCACCTGATATTCGGCCTGCCGGGTGAGTCGCGCGAAGACATGCTCACCGGCGCATCCCGCCTTTCGGCACTACCGCTCCACGCGATCAAATTCCATCAACTCCAGTTGGTGCGCGGCACCGCTCTGGCCCGCGAATGGCAATCGGATCCAGCCAAGGTCCCCCTGTTCGGCGAGGACGAGTATCTGGCCTTGCTCGCTGACTTCGTCGAACGCCTGGCGCCACGAATCCTGATCCAGCGACTCGGAAGCGAAGTACCGCCGCGCTTGAAGCTCGCGCCGCACTGGAACCTGCGTCTGTCGGAACTGGCGCCACGACTGGAAGCCCTGCTCACCGAACGCGGCACCCATCAAGGCGTCCGCTATCACGAAATGTGAATTCGGTAAAAAACCACAAAAACCGACAAGACGCTCCTGCAAAGCCCCCTTAGCGTAGCGCCCACACGCAGAAGCGCGCCCGCCCGAAGGCGGCAGCGACGCCAGGGAGGCTCGGGCATCTCAGCCCGGATCCACATCAATCAGGAGCAACAAACCCATGCGCAGCACCCTGTTCAAGCAGATCCCGATCGCCGTCGCACTCTCGCTCGCCCTCGGCGCTTGCGGCGGCGGTGGCGGCGGTAGCGACACCACCACCCCGACGACGCCGACTACCCCGACCACACCGACCGACGGCGCGATCACCATTTCGGCCGCCGCAGCCAGCGCCGACAGCCGCCTCGCATGCTTCAAAGGCACTGCCAGCGCTGAGTGCGGACTTCGCGTCTACCAGATCATGGTGGAGTCCTTTGTCGACGGTGATTCAAGCGCGGACTACAACGCCGGCTACGGCTCCAGCCACCACAAGGGCGATCTGCAGGGCATCATCAATTCGCTCGACTACATCAAGAGCACCGGCTCGAACGCGATTTGGCTGACGCCGATTTTCGAATCGATCCCCAAGGCGGGTCAGGACATCTGGGCGACGCGCCTCGACGCAACGGGCTACTTCACCAGCAACTACTTCAAGGTGGACCCGAAGTTCGGCACGCTCGACCAAGCCAAAACGCTCGTGGCCGAGGCCCACAAACGCGGCCTGTATGTGTTCTTCGACGGCGTCTTCGGGCACCACAAGGACAACGTGGTCGCCTCGCCGACCGGCAAGACTCCGACCGGCAACGCGAACCCGGTCAGCTATCCCGGCAGTTACGATTTCTATGCCGAGGTTGCGACCTACTGGATCAAGGAACTGAAGATCGACGGCTGGCGTCTTGACCAGGCCTATCAGGTACCGGTCGATCAGTGGGCCAAGCTGCGCGCGGCGGTCCAGCAGGCTTCGGCGAGCGTCACTTACACCAACGCGTCCGGCGCCACGGTCAACCCGCTGGGCTACATGGTCGGTGAAATCTGGCAGGGCGAGAGCCAGATCACTGCCAGCGGCTACGGCAGCGCGGCAGCGCCTGGCCTGCTCTCGAACTTCGACTTCCCGAGCCGCTACCGCGTCGTGCAAACGCTGGCAGTCGAAGAAAGCGGCACGGGCAAGAAGCCGGCAAGCACGCTGAAAGAGGTCTACTCAACGGTGCAGGCGGCCTACCCCGACCATGCCATGCCGAACCTGATGCTGACCAACCACGACCTGGTCCGCTTCGGTGATCTGCTGCAGCGTGGCGGCATCGCCCAGCCGTCGGACGACGCATACTGGAATCGTCACAAGCTGGCGTTCTCGTTCATGGCTGCATACAGCGGCCCGATCACGCTGTACTACGGCGACGAAATCGGTCAGGAAGTCGCTGGCTTCGCGGCGAAGCAACCCGATTCCACCTGTGCCGCAATGGGTCTCTGCGACGACCACGTCAGCCGTGACAGCGCCGTCATAGATGGCGTGGCAACCACCGTGGGTGGCTCGGTCGGTGCACTCAACGCGCGCCAAAGCGATCTGAAGAGCTACGTTTCAAAGCTTTGGGCGCTGCGCGACAGCAACCCGGCGCTCGCCTTCGGTTCGCGCACCCATATCTACGCCGACAGCACGCTGTACGTCGATCGCAAGGACGCCGGCGCCAACCGTGTCCTGGTGATCCTCAACACGGGCAGCAGCGAAGCCACGATCAAGCTCGACAGCAAGGCCATCAGCGGTGTGACAACCGATCTGAGCGACCTGCTCGCGAGCAGCACGATCAGCGCAGCGGACGGGATCTATACGATCAAGGTGCCGGCACTCAGCGCCCGTTTCCTGAAGTTCTGATCCGCCAAGGCAATCGACAGAAGGGCCGGAGTAATCCGGCCCTTTTTTGTTCACACGTGCAACGCGAGATGCCTGCGCTCCCACGCGCCAACCTCGCCCATGAAGGCATCGAGCTCAGTTTGCTTGACGCCGCAGTACGCCCGCAGAAATCCGGCGCCGAGCATCTCCGCGGCCGGCACGCTGCCGCGCAACTGCTGCAGCGCAGCCTCCATGCCCAGCGGGAGTTCGCGCGGGAAGGCATAGCCGGAACGCGCGCCGATCGACTCACGACGCGTCAAACCCTCCTCGATCCCGCGTAGCCCACAGGCGAGCGAAGCGGCAATGACGAGATAGGGGTTTGCGTCGCTCCCCGCGAGGCGGTTCTCGACCCGCCTCGCCACCGGCGCTGCGCTGGGAACACGCAAGGCCACGGTACGGTTGTCCTCGGCCCACTCCAGATTTACGGGCGCTTGGGATCCGTTGACGTAACGTCGCCACGAATTGATGAACGGCGCGAACACCAGCATCAGATCTGGCAGGTAGCGCTGCAGGCCACCCATGAAAGCGCGAAATGCGTCGCTGTCCGAACCGTCACTCGCTGCAAAGATGTTGTTGCCCGCCGAGTCGACAACGCTCTGATGCAGATGCATCGAGCTACCTGGCTGACCGCCCAACGGCTTGGCCATGAAGACCGCAAGCAAGCCGTGGCGCGCAGCCACTTCCCGCAGGGCCATCTTGAAATAGATCACCTGATCGGCGAGATCCATCGGATCGCCATGCAGCAGATTGATCTCATACTGAGACGCCCCCACCTCATGCAGCCAGGTATCCGTGCGCACCCCCAGCCCATCCAATGTGGCAGCAAGTTCGTCCCAGAAGGCGGCGTGCTCGTTGGCCGCGTCAAGGCTGTAACCGGCGGGCGTTTGTTCAGTCACGCCGCCGCGTCCGCGCGGTGCCTCAAAACCACGCTCGACACGATCATTGCGGTCGAACAGGTAGAACTCGATTTCCGGCGCTACCACGGCTTGCAAGCCAAGCTGCCGGTATGCCTCCAGCACACGCCGCAGTACGGCTCGCGACGCGAAATCCGACGCACGACCATCGCCGTGGACAGCGTCGTGGATCGCGATCGCACGGTTCGGCCGCCAGGGCAGCACGCGCAGACTGCGCGGGTCGGCGATTAGCCGGATGTCCTGATCCGCGTCGCCAGTGATGTCGTCATCCGGATAGTTGCCGTCGATCGTATGCAGGCCGATTGCTTCCGCAATGCGCAGTTCTGCGCCATTTCGGAAATCGCGCAGGGGCCGGATCTTGCCTCTCGGCACCGCGTTCACATCGGGAAACATGCAGGCAACGTCCCGCACCGCGGCAAGGTCGATCGTTCGGGTCTGGTAGGACATGGCAGCGGCCTCAATCGATGCGTCGGCGAATAAAACGCGACAGCCTACGCGCCAATCGACCGGGTCGCGAGAGCCAATTGCGCGCACGCCGACACACCACCGCGCCGTCAGAAACGACCGCTACAAAGAAAAACGGCCGGGATATCCCGGCCGTTTCTGGCAATCAGCGTGCGATCAGTCGAACTTGCGACGCGGGCGCTCGGCACCGAAGGGCTTGCTATCGCCCCAGGACTTGCGCGGTGCATCCGGACGGCGGTCGGCAAAGCTGCGCTCGCCGCTCGGGCGAGCTTCGCGTTGCGGACGATCGCCGTAGGGCGCGGCATCGCGCGCCGGACGATCACCAAAGCTACGCGGCGCCTCGTCACGACGGAAGCCTTCACGCTTCGGGTAGCCGTCACGATTGCCGAAGCCTTCGCGGCTGGCCGGGCGTTCGCTGTTGCCGAAGCCTTCGCGATTGCCGAAGCTCTCGCCGCGCGGCGCGCGGTCGCCAAAGCTGCGCGGCTCGCTCGCGAACGGACGACGGTCGCCAAAGCTACGCTCACCCTGCGGACGGCGGTCACCAAAGCTGCGCTCGCCCTGCGGACGACGATCACCGAAGTTGCGATCGCCGAACGGGCGGCCTTCACGGCGCTCGCCTTGCGGGCGACGCTCATCCCACTTGCGCGGCGCCGGGCGACGACCGTCACCACGGGCACCCGGCTTGAACTCGGCAACCATGCCTTCGACTTCGGTGATCTTCACCGGGCGGCCGATGAAGCGCTCGATGCCGCGCAGTGCGCCCACATCGTCGCGACCAACAAAGGACACCGCGGTACCCGTGGCGCCGGCGCGGCCAGTACGGCCGATACGGTGCACATAGTCTTCAGCGAACTTCGGCAAATCGAAGTTGAACACATGGGTGATTGCCGGCACATCGATGCCGCGGGCGGCGACATCGGTTGCCACCAGCACGCGCACTTCACCGCGACGCAGCTGGTTGAGCATGCGGGTACGTTGGCGCTGCTGCAGGTCGCCGTGCAAGGCAGCCGTGGCATGGCCTTCAGCATCCAGCGCGGCGGCAAGTTCGTCCGCGCTACGCTTGGTCGAGGTGAACACGACGGCTTGGCCGCTGGCTTCGCCGTTGAGCCAATGGCTCAGCAGGCGGCGCTTATGGCCGAAGTTGTCGACGAAAACGATCTGCTGGTCGATTGCATCGGTGCGCGCGACTTCGGCCTTCACTTCGATCGTCTGCGGATTCTTCTGCAGTTGCGACGACAACGACAGCACGGTACGGGACATCGTGGCGGTAAAGCACACGGTCTGGCGATCGGTCGGCAGCTTGGCGGCAATCGCCATCACGTCGTCCGAGAAGCCCATGTCGAGCATGCGGTCAGCTTCATCGAGCACGAACACTTCGAGGCGCGAGAAGTCCAGACGGCCCGATTGCATCTGGTCCATCAAGCGACCCGGCGTCGCAACGAGGATCTCGTGCGGCGTCGAGATGGCGCGGTTCTGTTCGCGGTACGACTCGCCACCGGTCACGCAGATCGTCTTGACACGATTGAGCTGGCGCGAAAACTGTTTTGCAGCGTTGGCAACCTGTTGCGCGAGTTCGCGGGTCGGCGTCAGGACCAGGATGCGCGGACCGATGCTCTTGGTCTTCGGCGCTTCGGTCAGGCGGGCCAGGGCGGGAAGCAGGAAAGCGGCAGTCTTGCCGGTTCCGGTCGGCGCGGACGCAATCAGGTCGGCGCCTTGCAGCAGCATCGGGATTGCTTTCTGCTGCACGGGGGTCGGTTGAGTCAGGCCTTGCGAGGCAAGGGTGGACTCGAGGGTTTGGCCAAGGCCAAGGTCGGCGAAGCCGATATCGGACATTCAATTCTCCAGTTCGGACAAACAAAAGCCGCCTCGGCGCATGAATCGAACATTCGATTCAGTGGCGCAGAGCCAATGAGGGCTTGCCAGGTGGCAACCCGGGATGGCGCATCGCAATAAACATCGATGCCAACCGGGTATGTCGAACGGGAGAGTCCGGAAACGACGGGAAGCTGGAAATCGATGCGTGCCGGAGGTGAAACTAACCGGCAGCCGAGACGAAGGGGCGGATTATGCCACGGTGCGCAGGAAACACCAGCGTTATTTTGCTCAGCAGCGATTCAGACCTTCAGCTACCGCGCAATCGACCAGTCTGGCCTGCGCGCAAACCACGGATACTCGGCCCTTCGAGTTCGCGCTCGCCGCGCATGAACACGTTGTCGCGCACCATCGCGAAGCCGAGCGCGTTTGCAAGGCTGGTCATCGGGAGATTTGAAGCCAAACAACACAAGCGCACCCGCCGCGCGCCCTGCGCAGCGAGCATGCGGAGCATCCGCTCGCCAAGTCGCCGCGCAAAGCCGTTGCGCTGCGCGCGCGGCAGCACGGAGAAACTCAACTCCCATGCACCGTCCCACTCCGGTGCCGCTTGGGCCAGGGCGACCAGATCGCCATCGGGCGAAACCATGCCGCAAAAAAGATCGCTGGAGAAATCGAGATCTTCTGCAAATCGCAGCAGGGTGGCGTCCGGAAGGATGTGCCCGAAACGCTTGTAGCGCGCGCCCGCCGGCAGCGACAACCAGTGCCGCGCGATCGCTTCGGTGTCAGCGTCGGAGAGGCGTCGCAGTTCCCATTCCCGGCGCGGAGGCGTTTGGCTCGGCCAACTCATGATGCTGCGCATGATCCACCAAAATGCAGAGCGCGACCACCTCGCCGCGCACCGCCGCTGACGCGGATCAGTTTGACCGTGCAAAGTGTTCCGGACGCCGCCGCACACACTGTCGCCGAAACGATCACTGCACCGGCCGCAAAGCCCTAAGCTTGGCCAAACAACGCCCAGAACCAACGGAGTCACCCGATGCAGCCAAGCAACTCGACCGCTTCAACACGCGAAGTGGACCGCTTGCTCACGCATTACGGCGAAAGCCACCGTAACCCGATCAACGAACGGATCCACCTGGTCTGCATCCCGCTCATCCTCGCCAGCCTGGTTGGGCTGATGTGGGCAGGCAGCCCGTGGCTTGCGATCGGTTTCATCGGAGCAAGCCTGGTGTACTACGCCCGGCTATCGGTGCCCTTCCTGGTGGCGATGGCACTTGTCAGCGCCATCGTACTCGGGCTCGTGATCGCACTGGGCGAACATCTGCTGCCGGTCTCGCTGGGGGTGTTCGTACTCGCCTGGATCGGCCAATTCATTGGTCACCGCATCGAGGGCAAGAAGCCGTCGTTCTTCGAGGATCTGCGCTATCTGTGGGTTGGGCCGCTCTTCTGCCTGAGCTTCGCGTTCCGCGCCCTGGGGCTGCGCTGGTAAGCGTTGATCCACAGAATATGTGCGTGGCCCTGTGGATAAGCACTGCAACACTGCGCCAAGCGTTTGAAGCAAATGGGTTTTGCCGACTTGCTCAAGAATGAGGCAGGCAGTCAGGCCTCCGCCGTCTCGCGCGAAATCTGCGCCAGCCAGTCGTCATAGTCACGCGCAACCCAGCGCGCGCCAGCGGTGGCAGCGTCGCTTGCCGACAAACCGGTGAGCATGGCGGCAACCGGGCAACCCGCCGCCACCCCCGCCTGGATGCCAAGACGCGAGTCCTCGTGAACCAAGGCGTCGGTCGCAGCCACCCCAAGGCGCAAACAGGCTTCGATGAACGGGTCGGGATGCGGTTTGCCGCGCTCCACATCCTCAGCCCCGAGCGTGAGCGGAAACGCACCTTCCAGACCGAGCTCCGCGAGCGTGAAGTCGATGTTGATACGGGGGGCGTTGGTCACCAACGCAGCCGGAATGCCCTGCTCGGACAACCAGCGCAAATAGCGCGACAGTCCTGGCAGCGCGGTCATGCGGCCACGCGCGATCGCATGAAAGCGGCGCTCCTTGTCGTCGTGCAGGCGTTGCGCTTCGTCGCCAACCACGTCGCGCCCAAGTACCGCGCGCACCACATCGATCGTCCGCCCCGGCACGAGGCGCGGATCGCCAGGTGCCAGCCCGCCACCGGCATGCGCTCGGGCGAAGGCGTCCCACGCGGCGTCGTGAAACGCTGTGCTGTCTGTGATCGTGCCATCCATATCGAACAACACCGCCTTAAAGGGGAAGTGCATACCGTCTCCATTCAGCTCGCAATCTGCCAACGTACCGCGTTCTCGCGGTCGGCTGCCAGTTGATCAAGCAAGGCTTCACGCGATTGGCCGACGTCGTGCCAGAAGAAGGCATCAAGCGAACGCAGCGCATCGAAGTGTTGATCGACCGCATCAAGCAGCCAGTCAGTACGTGCCAGCGTGCGGCGCGTGCAAGTCTGCCCCCGCAGATCGTCGTCCAGGTCCAGGCGATGGGAACGCCAGCCCTCGGCAAGGTAGAGCGCAGCCGGATCCTCCCGCAGCGCACGCGTCCACCGGCCGATGATTGCGGTGAACTGATCAATCACGGCGCTGCTCGCGTTCATTGCGCGAAGCCCACTGACCAAGCGTTCATAGGCTGAGAGCGCAATCCGCTTCTCGAGCACGAAGTCCTTAAGGGCAGCATCCTGCCCTTGCGCCTTCTCCTGCTCCAACAAGACCGCGAAGTAGTTGCGTGTTTCGAAGCGCTCGGCCGGATGAAAGAGGAGCGCTTCAAGCCCGTTCGAATTGAAGTCGACCCGCGGGTCGAAGCGATACATGTAGCCAAAGTCGAACATCCACAGTCGCGTGCCGTCGTCGACCAGATTCCCCGGCGATACGTCCCACTCGAAGAAGCCGCGCAGGTACAGATCGACAAGCAAGTCGAACAGACTCGACAGCGTCCGCTCGTCCCAACGTTTCGCAATCTCACCCTCGATCCACGGTGACACGATCAAGCCCTTTCGGAACGAGGCGTAGCGCGTCCGCACCACGCCGGGCGGGCAGTCGTTACCAAGGGCTTCGAGTTCGCAGCGACGCTGAACTTCGTTGAGAAAGGACGTCTGACCATCCGGGTTCTGCACCAGGCTGGAACTGCGGGCGCGCTTGATGTTCCAGTCACCGTGTGAGGTGCGAAGTCGGTACACGAATCCGGTCAGGCCGCCGGTGTGCGCCTCCACCACGTCGGGGTGAGTCTCGTCGAGGGCAAGCAACTGATCGAGCGGCAAGGGCAAGGTGCTCGCGTCGCCCAAACCGATTTCCTCGTTGCTCGCAGCAAAGGCCAGTTGCGCGGCCTGACGTGCTTCATCACGGGTCATGATTGCTCCAGATCTGTGTTGCGGTTTCCCTATGGCAACCATGCTCCGCTTGCGCAGAAATGAAGTCGTCAAACCCTGAGGTTGATTGTCGCGGTACGATGCTCGGATGCAGATGGATACCCTCCACCCACCGGCACCCTACCGCCCCGACATGCCGCGCCCGCGCGTATCGGCAGCCCTGCAAGCGGCACTGCAGCGACCGCTGGTGACCGTGCTGGCACCCGGCGGTTACGGTAAGACCTGTGCCTTGCGCGGCTTCTGGCACGACTGGCATGGTTCGCGCGCCTGGATTACGGCCAGGCGCGAAGCGGCAGGATTCCTGAAGGCCATGCGCGGCGCCATTGACGCCCTTGGCGACGATGGCCTGCTGGTCGTCGACGCAATCGACGCGCTTGATCCCCAAGGCGCTGACACGCTGGCAACGCTGGTCGATAGCCTGCCCCGCACGGCCAGGCTGGTCCTCGCCGGCCGAAGTGCGGGCTCGCTTCCGGTTTCGCTGTGGCGATCGCAAGGGCGGCTTTCTGCCCTCAATGCGCACCACCTGGCCCTTTCGCCTGACGAATGGCGTAGCGCCGGGCTGGAAGGCGACGCTGACACCTGGGCGGGCTGGTGGGGCGCCCGGCAGGCGACGGTACACCCGGACGCCGCCTGGGACGACGAGTTGGCGCAATGGCTGGATCTAGCCTGGCTCAACGACTTGAGCGATGCGCAGATTGCCACCCTCGGCCGTGCCGCCCTGCTGCCGGAATCGCGCCCGGAATGGCTGATGGCGCTCGGCATCGGCGCCAAGCCACAAGCCGACGCGGCAATGCTTCAGGTGGCCACGCTGGCCGGGCCGCTCTGCAACGCAGGCGGCGGCGTCCGGCTTGCTGCGCGCTTCCGCCCCTATCTCGTTGCTGCTTGGCGTGCGCGAGAACCCGAGGCCTGGCGCGCCGCGCTCGACAACGGCAGCGCTGCGCTGCTCGCACGCGGCGAGCACGCCCCCGCCGCCATGCTGGCGCTCGATGCGGGCGATCCGTCGCTGTGTCTGAGCGTCATCGAAGCGGCGGGCTGGCGCATGCTGTTCGATCGCAACCGCGACCTGCTGCGAACCCTGCTCGACGCGACCGCCACCGAGACCGAGCACACGCCTCGCGCGTTGCTGGACGCAGCGTGGAAGGTAGAAGTCAGCAAGTTGCCGCACGAGGCCGACGCACAAGTCAGCCGACTGTGCGAGCACCCTGACGCTGCGATTGCCGCACCAGCACGCGCGCTCGCAGCGTCGATCTCGTTCCAGTACGACGGCTTCGCCTGTGCGGCCGGCCATGCCGATGCGGCGTTGAAGGCTTTGCATGAGGATCTCCACCCCAGCTTCGCCCTGGCCGAATACGTCGCGGCTGGCTGCGCGTTGGCGCTGGGCGACCTGGAACATGCGCAACACGCACTCACCCACATGCAGGCATGTGCTGATCGCGACCGACTCGACTGGCTGCAATTCGAAGCACTGCACCGCCGCGCAGCCTTGATGCTTGAGCGCGGCGACCTCGACACGGCGATGCGCTGGTCGATCGAGCGCCGCAAACGGGTGCGGATTGCGGGACTCGAATCCGCTGCCGCGCTGGACCCGAGCGTGCGCCTTGAAGCCACAATCCACCTGCGTCGCCTCGACACGTCGTCCGCACGGCGCCTGCTGCAAGCGGGCACCGACGCCGCGTGCACATACGGTGAATACTGGAGCTTCACCTACGGCACGTTGCAGACGATCAGCTCCTTGATCGAGGGGCGCAGCGACGAAGCGGCTGAAGGCGTCACCTGGCTTGAAGGGCAGCTCGCGGAGCGCTTCCTGTGCCTGAAATGGCGTGCCGAGGCGATGTTGCCGCGCATCTGGCTACGCGCGCGTGAGGCGGACCGGGAACGTCTGCTTGAGATCGCCGCCCGCGCCGAAGCCGAACCCTGGCCCGAGTGCCTCTACCGCGACCGGCGCGACCTGCTCTGCGCGGCTGCACGCCTCCTCGCGGGCGAAACACTGGATACCGGCGCACTGGCCGAGCGCGTCAATCGACTCAAACAAGGCGGCGCAGCAGACCTGGCGACCTTGGGCCATCGCCTGATGGCGCTGCAATCCGGCGACAACGCCGCCTTGCTGCGCGCCGTCCGCCAGGCCGCTGCACATAATGACCGCCTCGATTGGCTTTGGCTCGCACCGCGCGCGCTCGGCCCGCTTGAAGCGCTCTTGGGCGATACCTCGCTCGCCGCTGACACGCTGACGCGCAACTTTCTGCGCGAGCTGGTGCAACGGCTGCTGGAGCGGCGACGCGACGCCCGGCCGCAAGAAGACGCCGAGGCCAGCACGGACGCCCCACCGCCCGCTGGGCTGACCGCCAAGGAGTGGCAGATTCTTCAGTTGATCGGCGAGCAGCTCACCAACGAGCAGATTGCCACCCGGCTGCACGTCTCCCTTGCAACGGTGAAGACGCATATCAATCACGTCTACTCCAAGCTGGGCATCCGTACGCGCACTGAAGCGGTTCACCGCGCGCGGACGCTCTGAGGCGGATCGCGATAGCCACGCAGCGTGGCGCGCGCTAGCATCGTCGTCACTCGCAGTCGCGATACCGCGCGCATAAGATCGGCGCACCGAGCGAATCAGGAGGAGCACATGGCTGGCGCACGCACCCCGGGCCCCGCAGGCATCGGCAGCAACACCCCGCTCGCCGACGATGGCACGCTTGCTTTGATGGAAACGCCCCCACCGGGGCCCACCACAGCACCTGAGGCCCCTGTCACCGCGCCGGCTGCCATCAGCCCCGCCACCACGGCGACCAGCCGCGTCAACATCGATGACATGATCAAGCATCTGGACGCGCACGCCCACGCGACCAGCCAGGGGCAATGCGCAAAGTACGTACGGCTGGCGATTGAAGCCGGCGGTATCACGATCGATCCGCCACGCCCGGTCTATGCGAAGGACTACGGTGCGAAACTGGCGTCGCTAGGATTTACCAAGGTTGAAACCGAGGGCTATACCCCACAGAAGGGTGACGTGGTCGTGATTCAGCCGCCCGCAGGGCAGACCGCCGGCCATATCCAGATCTACAACGGTACGACCTGGGTATCGGATTTCGTGCAGGGAACCGGGATCTATCCCGGCCCCGCTTATCGCAAAGAAAAGGCTGCGTATGAAATCTATCGTCCGTAACGCCCTGCGGTGTGCCGCGCTGGCGCTCTCGCTGAGCGGCACGGTCGCCGTCGCCGACGGCGGCACGGCGATGATGACCGACCCCCTGCTGGGCCTGTCTTTCAGTCCGGACACCGTTCGCTTCCCAACCTGGCAGGACAGCCATGCGACCCGCCGGGATCTGGGCAGCGGTCGAAAATGGGTGTTTGGCTGCGCGCAATCTGGCGATGCCAGCACCTGCGTGATTGCGGGTATGCGCACAGTCAAAAGCGATGGCGGTGGTGAAGCGGTGAGCGAGCCTGACTTCGGCGCCGTCGTCTATCGCCGCGGGACCATGCAACAAGTGCTTGGCACGCCCGATCGCATGTTCGACGCAAAACCGATCGTGTCGGAACACGTCCGCAAGGCCTTGCTCAACGATGCCGTTGCCCGCTATATCCGCGCGTTTGGCGGACAGCAGGCGCTGCAGGCGCAGATCAATGCGCAGGGGCTCACGCGTGAGGCACTGCCCGCCCCCACGGCCGAAGCGCTGCAAGCCGGCGGTATCACCGTACCGGCCGAGACCCCTCGTTAGAAGCCAATCGCTAACAAAGCCGCAGCGGCCAGCACCGTCGCGGCGGCAGGCACGCCGTAGCAGATCGCGCGCGCGACACCGCCCGCATGAATGCCGAAGTCGTGCAGGCTGTGGAAGATGCGATGTCCGGCGTGCCACAGGAACAACGACACCACAAGGAACAGGAGCCCCTTTCCGAACCAGAGCTGTGCCAGCGCATGCGCCCGCTCGTAACGCAGCGCATCCGGCGCGATCATCAGCCCAAGCGGCACTGCCAGCCCAGTGATGATGACCAACGCCGGGCCAACCAAGGCCGAGAACATGCCCCCTGCCCCGAACAGCAGCCAGAAGATGGGTTCATTGCTGCGCTTGGTCATTGCAGGACTCCCCAGGCAAGCCCGATTACCAATGCACTCGCGATCATCGCGGCCAGCAAACCGCCACCGGTAATCGCGCCTGCGGACAGGCGTTTGCCCCCCACCACAACCGGCGGCAAGGTCTTGGGCATGATCTTGAACCAGGTGTAGCTGTGGTAACACATCGCCAGCAGCATCACGCCATGCGCGACGATCGACCACGGGCTACGCAACACAGCGAGCCAAAGGTTCCATGCCGCTTCGCCTTGCACAAGGCACAACAACCCGGCCAGCAACACCAACGCATACGCCGCCACAAAGCAGGCCGTCGCCTCATGGATGACGTATTCAACGAAGTACGGATTCTTGCGCCACCACCCCTGCATCGGGCGCTTGTATGGGCGTCGGGCCGTCATTCGCAGTCTCCCTTTGCCTTGGGTCGCACGAAACGCAGGAAGTAGTCCTGCGCCACTTTGGTCTTGTTCACATTGACCGCGTTGGCCGGATCCACGCCCTTCGGGCAGACCTCGGAGCAGTAGCCCACGGCCGTGCAGTTGAACACCCCCTCGTGGCCGTGGATCTCCTGCATCCGCTCGGCTTCCGCACCGTCGCGCGAATCGGTGTTGTAGCGGTGGAGCAAGGCGATGATGCCGGGCCCGAGAAACTTGTCGTTCAGCCCATATTGCGGACAGGCCGCGTAACACAGCATGCAGTTGATGCACGACGAAAACTGTTCATACACATCCAGTTCCGCAGGAGTCTGGATGTATTCGCCCTGCTCCAGCGTGCGTGCTTCCTTGGGGATGATCCAGGGTTTGATGCGTTGGAGCTTTTCAATGAAGTCGTCAGCAACGATCACCAGATCCCGCTCGATCGGGAAGTGAGCCAGCGCCTCGATTCGCACACGGTTTGGGTAGTAGTCGCGCAGGAAGGTCTTGCAGGCGAGCTTCGGCACGCCGTCCACCATCATTCCGCAGCTGCCGCAGATCGCCATGCGACAGGACCAGCGATAGCTGAGCGTGCCGTCCAGCCAGTCCTTGATGTACTGAATGCCCTGCAGTACGGACATGTCATCGGTGAATGGCACCTTGAAGACTTGCGGCACCGGTTTCTCGTCCTGCTCCGGGCGATAACGCAGCACCTCGATCTCGATGATCTTTTGCTGTTCAGACACCGGCAGCACTCCTTTCCTGCTCGACGCGCTCTCCTTCGGCCCCGTACGCGCGTACGCCCGGCGGCAGGTGTGTGATCTTCACCGGCCCATACTCGATTCGCGGCGCCTCGCGCCCGTTGTAGATCGCGAGCGAATGCGCAAGGAAATTGACGTCGTCGCGCGTCTCGTAGCCGTCGAGGCGTTGGTGGGCCCCGCGCGACTCGCGCCGCTCCAGTGCCGAATGTGCCATCGCCTGCGCCACTTCGAGCTGGTAGCCCAACTCGATTGCGAGCAACCATTCGGAATTCCAGACCCGGGATCTGTCATCGAGCTTCACGCGGCGGAAGCGCTCACGCAGCTCGGCAAGTTTGTCGCAGGTGGCCTGCATCTCGTTACCGAGTCGGTAAATGCCGCAGCCCTGCTCCATGGTCTGCGCCATTTCGGTTCGCAGGGTGGCGATCCGTTCGTTCCCCTCGTTGTCGACAAAAGCCCTTACACGGCCTTCGACATCGGATGCCTGCTCGGCAAGGTGATTGCGCCGCAAGGGCGCCGAGTCTTGCGCGAATCGCGCTGCGGATTCGCCGGCGACCTTGCCGAATACGCAGAGCTCGGCCAGGGAATTTGAACCGAGCCGGTTCGCGCCGTGGATGCCGACGCTGGAGCACTCACCCGCAGCGAACAAGCCCCGCAACGGCGCCGCGCACGCGCCATCAACCAGAATGCCCCCCATCGTGTAGTGCACTGCCGGCCGAACCGGGATCGGCGCCTTGGCCGGATCAATGCCGAGGAACTCTTCGGCCAGCTCACAGATCTGCGGCAGGCGCTCGCGCAGCTTCTTCTCGCCCAGGTGACGCAAGTCCAGATTGACGACGGAGCCGTGCGGCCCATCAATCGTTCTACCCTTGCGTTCTTCATGCCAGAAAGCTTGTGACAGCCTGTCGCGTGGCCCGAGCTCCATCGCCTTCTTGCGCGGCCAGGGATCGGCTGGGCCGAGACCATAGTCCTGCAGATAGCGGTAGCCATCCCGATTGGTCAGGATGCCGCCCTCACCGCGGCAGCCTTCGGTAAACAGCAGCCCGGTGCCCGGCATACAGGTCGGGTGGTATTGCATGAACTCCATGTCGCGCAGCGGCACGCCGTGGCGATAGGCCAGCGCCATACCGTCGCCGGTGACGATACCGCCATTGGTGTTCTGGCGAAACACGCGGCCCGCCCCGCCGGTTGCCAACACGACTGACGGCGCCTGTATCTGCACCAGTTCGCCGCTCGCGATCTGGATGGCGACCACCCCACCGCAACGGCCCTCATCGACGAGCAGGTCGGCGCAGAAATACTCGTCGAAACGCTTGATCGACGGGTACTTCATCGAGGTCTGGAACAAGGTGTGCAGCATGTGGAAGCCGGTCTTGTCGGCAGCGAACCAGGTACGCTCGATCTTCATGCCGCCAAAGGCGCGCACGTTGATATGGCCGTCGTCCTTGCGGCTCCAAGGGCAGCCCCAGTGCTCCATCTGCACCATCTCTTCGGCGCAGTGTGCGACGAAGTAGTCGACCACGTCCTGCTCGCAGAGCCAATCGCCGCCAGCAACGGTATCGTGGAAATGGTGTTCGAGACTGTCGTGCGCCTGGACCACCGCCGCTGAACCACCTTCGGCGGCCACGGTGTGGCTGCGCATCGGGTAGACCTTGGAGACCAGCGCGACCCGCAGGCGCGGGTCCAGCTCGGCGACCGCGATTGCGGCCCTCAGACCGGCACCGCCGGCGCCGACGATGACGACATCGGCCTGATAAGTCTGCATGCCCAGCCCTTTCCTGTGGCGTCGCAGGTGGGCACCGAAACACTCACCGGCGGCAGGGAGCCCCAGTGTGCGCGCCGCGGCAGCGCTATCTTTTCGTCTGGATCAAATACGGTTGTCGATTGTTGATGCGCTCGGCATCGTCCGGCCTCAGGGCTTGGGCCACAGAATCATCTGGGTGCAACGGAACAACGCAATCTTGCTGCCGTCGCTTCTGCGTACTTCCGCGTCCCAGACCTGGGTTGTGCGCCCAAGATGCACTGCACGCGCCTCGCACAGCACCTCGCCCTCTTTCGCGGTGGAGAGGAAGTTGGTCTTGAGCTCGATCGTGGTGAAGTTGCTGGCACCTTCGGGCAGATGAGCAATCGCACCGTAGCCGCAAGCCGAGTCCGCCAGCAGCACAACGCTTGCCGCATGCAGGAAGCCGTTTGGCGCCATCACCTCTGGGCCAAGCGGAAGTTTCGCGATCAGGCGCCCCTGTTCAAGCTCCAGCACTTCAAAGCCATGGTGTCCGGGCAGGCAGCCGGGGCTCCAGGCATTGAGTTTGTCGACCGTCATGTCGGCGCGCAGTCGCGTCATAGCGTGCTCCACAAATGAAAAGGGCCGCCCTCAGGCGGCCCTCTGATTCAAACGCGATCAGAGCTTCGAATCTAGCAACTGCAAGACAGTCTCAAATGCCTCCGGCAACTTCTCAGGTTGCGTGCCGCCAGCCTGGGCCATGTCCGCACGGCCACCGCCCTTGCCGCCGACTACCTGAGCGGCGGCGCCGACGATCTCACCAGCCTTGAGTCGGTCGGTCAGCGACTTCGTCACCATCGCCACCAACGACACCTTGCCGTCAGTGACCGCAGCGGCAACCACAACGCCTTCACCCAGACGATCACGCGCCTTGTCGGCCACGTCACGCAGCGCTGCGGCATCGACATTATCGAGGCGCATCGCAACGATCTTCACGCCCTTGATGGTGCGCATACCCGCCGCAACGAGCTCGTCAAGCCGCATCACGACCATTTCGCTCTTGAGCTTGGCGAGTTCCTTCTCAGTCGCCTTAAGCTGCTCCTGCAACTGCCCGACTCGTGCCACCGCCTCGGCGGCCGGCAGCTTCAGCTTGGCGGACAGGTCCGCCAGCATTGCATCCTGCGCCTGCACGATCGCAAACGCCGCTTCGCCAGTAACAGCCTCGACACGGCGAATGCCGGCCGCGACGCCGCCCTGGCCCACGATCTTGAAGAGGCCGATGTCGCCGGTACGGCCGACGTGCGTGCCACCGCACAGCTCGCGCGACGAACCGATGTCGAGCACGCGTACTTCGTCGCCGTACTTCTCGCCGAACAGCATCATCGCGCCGGTCTTCTGCGCTTCCGCGATCGGAAGAACGCGAGCCTGCGTTGCGGCGTTGGCGAGGATCTCGCGATTGACGATGGCCTCGACCTTGCGGATTTCCTCATCGGTCATCGGGCCATTGTGAGCAAAGTCGAAGCGGGTCTTCTCGGCATCAACTTGCGAGCCCTTTTGCTGAACATGCTCGCCGAGCACTTCGCGCAGCGCCTTGTGCATCAGGTGCGTTGCCGAGTGGTTGCGCATGATGCGCGCGCGTGACTCGCCATCGACCTTGGCATTCAGCAGATCACCAACGCGCACAGAGCCTTCCACGATCTGACCGTGGTGGCCGAATACGTCGGCCTGGATCTTCTGGGTATCTTCGACGACCACTCGCGTCGTGCCGTTCTGCAGCACGCCAGCGTCGCCAACCTGACCACCGGACTCGGCATAGAACGGGGTGTTGTCGAGCACGATCACCGCGTCCTGCCCGGCCACCGCCACGTCGACCGAAGCGCCATCCACATACACCGCCGTCACGCGTGCGCCATCCACGTTGAGCTTGTCGTACCCGTGGAAGGTCGTGGCGCTGCCGCTGTATTCGAGCGCCGCAGCCATCTTGAATTTGCCAGCCGCACGAGCCTGCTCACGCTGGCGCGCCATCGCAGCATCAAAACCCGCCGCATCCACGGTGTAGTTGCGTTCGCGACAGATGTCCGCGGTCAGGTCAAGCGGGAACCCGTAGGTGTCGTGCAGCTTGAAGGCGACTTCGCCGTCGAGCTCGGTGCGCCCGTTGGTATCCATCACCGCCAGCGTGGCGTCGAGGATCTCCATGCCGTTCTGGATGGTGCGGAAGAAGCTGTCTTCCTCTTCCTTCAGGATCGCCGTGACCTTCGCCTGTTCCTTGACCAGCTCGGGATACGCCTCGCCCATTTCGGCGACGAGATCCGGCACCATCTTGTGGAAGAACGCGGCGCGCGCGCCGAGTTTGTAGCCGTGGCGGATCGCGCGGCGGATGATCCGGCGCAGCACATAGCCGCGGCCGGCGTTACCGGGAATCACACCATCGGCGATCAGGAACGAGCAGGCGCGGATGTGATCGGCCAGAACCTTGAGCGACGGGCTGTCCATGTCCGCGCTGCGGGTTTCGCGCGCAGCGGCCTTGATCAGGCTCTGGAACAGGTCGATCTCATAGTTGGCATGCACATGCTGCAGCACTGCCGAGATGCGCTCGAGGCCCATGCCGGTATCCACGCTCGGCTTGGGCAGCGGGTGCATCACGCCGGCCTCGTCGCGGTTGAACTGCATGAACACGTTGTTCCAGATCTCGATGTAACGGTCGCCGTCTTCGTCCGGGCTTCCCGGTGGGCCGCCCCAGATCTGCTCGCCGTGGTCGTAGAAGATCTCGGTGCAGGGGCCGCACGGGCCGGTGTCACCCATCATCCAGAAGTTGTCGGATGCGTAGCGAGCGCCCTTGTTGTCGCCGATACGGATCACCCGTTCGGCCGGCACGCCGACTTCCTTCGTCCAGATGTCGTAGGCCTCGTCGTCCTCGGCATACACCGTGACCCACAGCTTCTCGGTCGGCAGCTTGTAGACCTCGGTCAGCAACTCCCAGGCGTACTTGATCGCGTCGCGCTTGAAGTAGTCGCCGAAGCTGAAGTTGCCCAGCATCTCGAAGAAGGTGTGGTGGCGGGCGGTGTAGCCAACGTTTTCAAGGTCGTTGTGCTTGCCACCGGCACGTACACACTTCTGCGACGTGGTCGCACGGGTGTAGGGCCGCTTGTCGAAACCGAGGAAGACGTCCTTGAACTGGTTCATCCCGGCATTGGTGAACAGCAGGGTCGGGTCGTCGCCCGGCACCAGCGAGCTGGATGAAACGATCTGGTGGCCCTTGGAGGCGAAGAATTCAAGGAACTGGCGGCGGATCTCTGCGCTTTTCATGGCGTTCCGTGCGGTGCTCGCGCGCTGGCGCGATTCGTTAACTGGAAACGCGGGATTGTAACTGAAAGCCCCGGCCGGCCATGCACCACCGGGCCTCGCGCCAATCAGGCGCAACGTTCAGGATGCTGCGGTAACGAGATCGGGCCGATCCGTGATCACCGAATCGACACCAAAGTCGAAGAGTTGCCGCGCGCGCAGCGGATCGTTTTCAGTGTAGGCGGCAAGCCCGACGCCGTGCTGTTTGACCGCAGCGGCCGTTGCCGCATCAAGACGATTTGCGTTGCAGACGACGCCAACTGCACCAAGCGCCCTGACCTGGTCAAGCCAGTCCGGCGCAAGCGCGTCGAACAGAATCGCGCGTGGCAAATGCGGCGCCGCTTCCGCAGCGGCCGCGAGGGCGGTGACACTGAACGAGGACAGCAATGGCAACCGATCAGCCCCAGCCCAACCGGCGGCGGCTACTGCAGCGGCGACGCGACCAGTGGCCAGTTCAAAACCTTCGGCCGGCTTGATCTCGACGTTTGCCGCAATAGCCAACGCACGGCAGCGCCGAATCGCATCAGCAAACAAGGGGACTCGCTCACCGGCAAAGCGACCCGAGTGCCACGCACCTGCGTCGAGGCCCAACAATGCGGCATCCGGTGTATCGCAAACGCGACCGAAGCCGGTCGTGGTGCGATCGAGGGTTTCATCGTGGATCAGTATCGGTGTACCGCTGCCGGAAAGCATGACATCGAACTCGACGCCAAAGCAGCGGTGCGCGACCGCGAACTCAAGCCCGATCAGCGTGTTCTCGGGCGCCAGTGTGCCGCCACAGCGATGCGCGAGCACCCGCGGTAGCGGCCACTGGTTCATGGCAGTGCTCAGCGAATGCCCAGCGCGCGGATGCGGGCAACCGCTTCATCCAGCGCCAACTTGGCCGCCTTGCCCTGGTTCCACACGGAATCGAGCTCGTCATTCAGAACCTGCAAGACGCGCGGGCTGCTGCCCAGCACCGTGGCGCGCGAGTTCGCCGTCGCCGGCGTTGCAATCAACTGGTCAACGGCAATCTTGATGTGGCCGAGTTCTGCACCCAGCGTACGGCTGCTCGCCGCAAAATAGCCTGCGCGGTTAAGCGGCAAGTAGCCGGTGGCACGCATCCAATCAACCTGTTGCGTCGGCTCAAGCCAGAATGCGACGAAGCGTGCAATCGTCTTGTATTCGGCGGCACTGCGACCGGCCGAAACCCACAGCGCGGGGCCGTCGGCGATGGTGTTCTGGTGCGCACCGGGAACGTCCTGGTAGTACGGCAGCGCACTCACGCCGATCGAAAAGCCACCCTTGCTGGCCACCGGCATCGCGGACTGCGGCGCAATCAGCATCGCGCAGCTACCGCTCGCAAAGCGATCGACCGCTTCGTCACCGTGACCAAACAGCTGCAGGTAGCGCGATTTCTGCCACGACGCCATGCGGGCAAGGTGGCGGACATAGCTGAGGCCGTTGACCGCGACTTCACCCTTCGCGTTCACGAAGGCCTCGTTGTGCCAGGCCGCGGTGTTCTCGAGCAATACCGTTGCCGGGCGAGCCACGGTCAGCGGGCATGCGACGCCGGCGTCGATCAGTTTGCCGGCAGTGTCCTGCACTTCCGCCCAGGTATGCGGCACGGCCGCCGGATCAAGCCCATTCTTGCGGAACACGTCCTGATTGATGAAGAAGACCGGAGTCGCGAGACCGATCGGCAGCCCCAGCAAACGGCCCTTGGCATCGATTGCCACCGGCGCGACCACCGGCGATGCGCGCTCCGCCACGTCGAGCTTGACGCCTGCATCCTTCACCACCGCGAAGAGCGGCTTGTAACGCTGCTTGCCGGTGAGGAATGCATCCTCGCTGGCGCCGTCGAGAATCTGGGCTGCAGCGGGCGCGCCCGCATCCCATGCGCGATCAGTCAGAACGATGCGCGCGCCCTTGTTGCTCTCGTTGAAACGCGCGATCAGCGCCTGCAGCGCCTCCTGCTTGTCCTTGGGCAGTTGGCTGGAGATTTCGATGTCCGCCGAGGCTGCGGCCGGCGCGGCTGGTTTGGCGGACTTAGGCGCGGCGAAGGCCGGGGCGGCAAAAAGGGCCAGCGACAAGGCGATCGGCGTGATCAGGCTACGTGTATTCATGGTTGTGCGACTCAATGAAGACGGCATGGAGAGCCGCGATTATAGGCGCGACAAACGTCATAAATGTCCTTGACACGAGAATTCGGTCAAGTTCTGCCCGCGGGGGACGTAATCATTGCTGGAAGACCTTGCTCCGGAGCCCTGTCATGCAACGCCGCCGCCCGATCCTGACCTTGATTACCGCGATTGCGCTGGGCGCCTTGAGCGGCTGCGAACAGTTGGGGCTTGAGGACGGCAAGGCGGTAGAGGCCGAAGGCAAGGCAATCGGTGCCGCCTGCCGGCACGCAGGCCGAGCCCTTGAAGATTGCTATCAGATCAATCCGAAAGCGCCGAAGGCTGCGATCTTCAACGGCTGGAAGGAAATGAACGACTACATGACCGAGCAGAAGCTCGAAATCATCAAACCGTCTCTCCCCCCGCCCCTTCCGAAATCGCGCAAGAAGACCGAAGCGGAATCCGACACCGAAGCGGAATCCGAAGCACCCAGCAAGCCGGCATCCACCGAGGCTTCAGCCCCCGAAGGCAGCACCGAGGCTGACGCGAAGAAACCCGCCGAGGGGGAAGCAAGCAAGGCCGCCACCAAGGCGCCCGCGCGAAAATCCGCCGCGCATTGACGCGGGCCTTTTTCACCCCGCAGCCTTCAGCCCGAGACGGGTGGCCAGGCTGCCTGATGCTCGCTATTCCAGTGCCGCCACCAGGCAACAAAGGCGTCCACTGGCATTGGCTTAGCAATATGAAATCCCTGGGCAGCATCGCAGCCCATCGCACGCAGCATCTGCAAGTGCTCTTCGCGCTCAACCCCCTCAGCGATCACGCTCAAACCCAAGCCCTGGGCAAGCTGTACGACTGAGCGCACGATGGCTCTATCCTGCGCAGTTTCCGGCATCTTCTGCACGAACATCTTGTCGATTTTCAGGCGCGTTGCCGGCAGCCGGCGTAGCCACGCAAGGGACGAGTAACCGGTGCCGAAATCGTCCAGCGCAACACCGTGGCCCGCGTCGCGCAAGCGCGCGATCACGCTCATCGTTTGCGCATCGTCAGCGATCATCGAGCCCTCGGTCAGCTCCAACGTCAGTCGCTGAGGCGCGATGCGCCAGGTCGCAATCGCCTGGGCAATGAACTCGGGCAGCTCCGGATCGCGCAGGTCGCTGCCTGCCAGATTGACGGCGAGCCCGATCGGCACACCCTGCACACTCAGTTCGCTCAGCATCGCCGTGGCGCGCTGGACAACGAGACGCGTGAGCTGCTGCATCAGACCAAATTGCTCTGCCATCGCCACCAGCAAGAGTGGCGACACCGCGCTGCCATCGGCCCGCTGCCAGCGAAGCAAAGCCTCGGCCGCGGCGCACTCACCGTCGGAAAGCTGGATCACCGGCTGCAGGTGCAGATCAAACGCATTGTTGCGCAGCGCCTCGATGAACTCGCGTTCGATCTGCACACGCTCGGCGCGTTCAAGCTCCAGCTCTGGGCCCGCGATGCGAATCGTTCGACCCTCGCGCAGCGCGGCGGCGCGCGCGCGCCGGGCAGCGTTGAACACTTTGTCGGCAGTCCCACCATCCTCGGGCGTCAGCGCACCACCGACGGCCAGTGTCGCGTGCGCGGCAAGGCCGACATTGCGCATCGCCTGCTCACCAGCCTCCAGCAACGCGGCGGCCGCAAGTTGCGGGCGTACCCCGGCACCAATGCCAGGCGCCCACAACACCCATTCATCGTCACCAACACGACACAGCGAATCCCCCGCGCGGGCCCGTTTAGCCAACGCGCGGCCGACTTCGATGCGAGCGCGGTCGCGATCCGCGCTATTGAGGACGATCGCACTCCCGCCCCACATCAGCGCAACGGCAAGCATCGCACTCGATGGCTCATCCGCCTCGGCGGGCAAGAAGATCTGCTCCAGCGCAGCACGATTCGGCAAGCCCGAATCCGGCTCAACATACTCCGCCAGCAGCCGGGCTTGGGCTTCTGCCACGCTGGCGGCGCCGTCGAGCAAACCAACGAGAAAGAAGCCGATCCGCGACACAATCTGGATCAGCATCGCGTCGAGCGCCGACAAACTCGCTCGCTGCGCGGCAAGGTCCGCTTGCAAGGTCGTCACCACAACCGACGCCACCCGCGCGGAAAGGCCGACTGGCACCGCGGCAAGCTGGAGCGCCAGCCATTGCGCGCGCATACGTTCTGGCCACGCCGGGTCGAGTTCCCAGCCGACTACGTCAAGGCAGGCGTTGAAAAACTTCGCGGCCAGCGCATCGCCGGCCCGCATCGCTGCGTCGGCCTCAAGCGGCTCGAGTGCTGCACGCAAACGATCCCGCAGCGCCGCCATATCGGTGCTATGCCAGAGTGCGCGCAGCGCAGACTGCTCCAGCCCGCTCAATCCATGAGCCGCCAGGTCGTCCGCAACCTCGGTCGGCACCGGCACGAACGGCAGAATGTCGTAGAGTCGATTCATGCGAGGTAGAACTGCGCTGGGTCGATGCCAAAGGCGCGCTCAGGCAGCGAACGCACGATCCGGTAGGTTTCCTCCCGCCCGGGCACCGCGGGGTCGTAGAGCAGATCCAGCGTGTGCGGATTGGCGTTGGGCGTACGGTCGCTCGCGAGCAGCACCATGACGCGTGGCTTGAGGCGCCTGATCCGGTTCTGCGCCACGACCACCGCGACCTCGCCGGAATTGAGCTCAACCAGCGTACCGGCCGGGTAGATGCCGATGCACTGAACAAACTGATCGATGAGACCCGCGCTGAAACGCTCGTCCCGCAGGCCGATCAGGGCCTCCAACCCTTGTTGCGACGACACCGCCGGCCGCCATGAGCGATGGCGAGTCATTGCGCAGAAGCTATCGACAATGCCCGCCATTTCACCGAACACACCAATTGCCTCGCCAGACAAGCCGCGCGGGTAGCCGCTGCCATCGATGCGTTCATGGTGAAGTGCAACAACTTCGACCAGCGCCGGATCGATCGAGGCGTCGGCCCTGAGAATCATCATTGCGGATTCGACGTGCGTCTTGAACAGGTCGTATTCAAGTGGCGTCAGCGCCGTTGTCTTAGCCAGCAAGCGCGCGGAAAGCGTCAGCTTGCCAATATCCAGCAGCATGCCGGCCATGCCCAGCAGCGCGATGCGGTCCTGCGGCAGGCCGAGGTGGCGCGCAAACACCATCATGTAGGTGCTGCAGTCGAGCGCGTGATCGTAGGTGTAGCGATCGGTCCGCTTGAGCCGCGTGAGCCACAGCAGCGCATCGGGATGGCGCGTCACGCTGTGCATCATGTCCTGCACCACCTCGCGCGCGCGCCCCAGATCGGGCGGCGCCTGGCGTTCAACATCTCGCAGGATGTCCTTCACCGCCAGCATCGCCTCGGCGTGGATCGGCGCGGCCGCAAGCAACTCCTGTTCGAGCGGAACGTCGATTGGA
Organism: Niveibacterium sp. COAC-50; assembly: GCF_013184235.1. Taxonomy (NCBI): domain Bacteria; kingdom Pseudomonadati; phylum Pseudomonadota; class Betaproteobacteria; order Rhodocyclales; family Rhodocyclaceae; genus Niveibacterium; species Niveibacterium sp. COAC-50. The sequence continues at coordinate 1,194,151 of NZ_JABCJM010000001.1, read as the reverse complement.
TAGGGGTGATCGGTGGTCGGCTCATCCGATTCGTCCGAAACCTGGTCCGCCGGCGCCTCACGCCGACGCAGCCGGCGCGCCCGCGCACGCAGCCAGCCCCAGACGCCACCACGCTCGGCGGGCTCGGATTCGTCAGCCCCACCACCAAAGCCACCCACCGCGGTTCGCGATGGCGACCACGCGAAGACAGGCGCCTCGCCGCGCGCGGCAGCAGGTGCCTCGCTGTCGTATGCCTTGAGCAACTTCAGAAGCTGGAAGAAATCAGTCGGCGCCGACTGCCGCACCATCGTCAGTGGCCGCTCCGAAGCAACCGACGTTGGCGCGGGGTCGCGCGGCGCGGCCGCCGGCGCGCGCATGTGTCGCGACTCGGAGCGTTCGCGGTCGATCAGCACGATGCGGCAAAGGCCGCGCAGCTGAGCAAGCTGCTGCTCTGACTCGATCAGGAAGCCTTGCATCAGGAAAGGTGTCTCCAGCCATGGACGATCGAGCTCAGCCACGAACATCCCAAGCTCGAGATCCGACGCCGCAAGAAACTCCTTCAAATCAAGCTCTCCTCAAGTTCTGCCCGGCCCATCGGGTAACATCACAGGCTTGCTTCCGCAATGGATCCACCATGGACTTTACCAGCCGCGCCATCGCCTACTGCCGCCCGGGCTTCGAAAAAGATCTTGCCGCCGAGTTCGCGGCCCGCTGCGCAAAATCCGGCGTCGCAGGCCACTCGCTGGCCACGCCGGATAGCGGCTTCGTGCTGCATGAATTCGACGCACCGCTCGAAGAGGCGCAGCGCGTCGTCTCGTACGACCATCTGATCTTCGCGCGCCAGTTGGTGTGGGTGCGCGAATCGCTCGAAGACCTGCCCGAGAAGGACCGGCTGACGCCGATCCTGGCTGCGATCAACCGCGTACATGGCCGCTTCGGCCGCGTGTGGGCCGAGACGGCGGACACCAACGAGGCAAAAACGCTGTCGTCCTTCCTCAAGCGCTTCATGCCGCACCTTGAGCGCGCGCTGCACGAAGGCCGCCGCCTGGTGGACCGGAACGATGCACCTAACCTGCATTTGTTCTTCATCGATTCTTCGCATGTGTTCATCTGCACATCCGACCCCGCCAACGCATCGCCATGGCCGATGGGTATCGCACGCCTGCGTATGCCGCGCGAAGCGCCCAGCCGCTCGACGCTCAAGCTCGCCGAGGCGTTCTTCGGGCTGCTCAGCGAGGACGAACGCAACTCATCGCTGCGTGCAGGGCTGCGCGCGGTCGACCTCGGCGCCGCACCCGGTGGCTGGACCTGGCAGTTCGTTAGCCGTGGCCTGTTGGTCACTGCTGTAGATAACGGCCCGATGAGCGAAAGCGTTAGGGCAACCGGCCTCGTCGAACATGTGCGTGCTGACGGCTTCGTATGGAAGCCATCGAAACCGGTCGAATGGATGGTCTGCGACATGGTCGAGCAGCCCTCGCGCGTTGCGCAGCTGGTCGCCGAATGGGTGGCCTCGGGCCGCTGCCGGCGCTCGATGTTCAACCTCAAACTGCCGATGAAGAAGCGCCACGACGCGATCGAGCACGCGCGCAACTTGATCTACAAGCGGATGTCGGTTTCCGGCCGCGACTGGACGCTGCGCTTCAAGCACCTGTACCACGACCGCGAGGAAGTCACCGGCTATCTCGCTTCAATCAAGCACGGATGAAAACAACCGTCGATTGCCCCTGCGGTGGCGGCCGCTACACCGCCTGCTGTGGGCGCTGGCACGCTGGGCCGCCTGCCCCTACCGCGGTCGATCTGATGCGGTCGCGCTATAGCGCCTTCGTGCTCGGACTTGCCGACTACCTGCTCGCAACCTGGCACCCGGATAAGCGGCCCGCAGCGCTTGATCTGGACGAGTCCCCGGCACCGAAATGGATCGGCCTCGATGTACGAGCCCACGCGGAAGACGGCGATCAGGCAAGCGTCGAATTTGTGGCGCGCTACAAGGTGGGCGGTCGCGCACACCGGCTCCATGAAACAAGCCGCTTTCTGCGCATCGAGGGCAAATGGTTCTACCTCGACGGCATCATCGACGAGACCTGACGACTGCCCTAAAGTGCATCAGCGTAACCCGGCTCAGACGGGGCGGTCGATAGGCCGCACTACCCACAGCTTACCCACAGAGTCATGCACAGCTTTTGTGGATAAGCCAAACGAATAATCTCGGAAACATTTCGTCACCTTATCTGGCGCTAAAGTCCGGCCGGATGCGGCCGTCAATGCACACACAGGCAACCATGCGTTGCCTGACAGAAATAGACGGAAACGGAAACGATCCAAACCGGTTCAACCGGTCAGCAACAAAAAGGGCCGCGGCTAACCCCGCGGCCCTTTCACGTTCTGGCGGCAGCAAGAAAAAAGGGCCGCACAAGCGGCCCTCTTCAGTGAAGCACTGCAACGCCTCAGGCGATGCGCGCCAGGCGCGCCAGCACGCGCTCGCGGCCGATCACTTCCAGCACCGCATCGATCGCCGGCGTCTGCGCCACGCCCAACAACGCAACGCGCAGCGGGATCGCCACTTGCGGCATCTTCAGACCATGCTCGGTGCAGGTCTCCTTGATCGCTGCACTCAGCGCGGCCTTGTCCCAAGCGACGTCCGCAAGACGGGCACGCAGCGACGCCAGTGCCGCCTTCGCAGCGTCAGTAAAGTGCTGCGCGGAGAGTTCCTCCGACGGCGTCACATCGATGTAGTAAGGCTCCGCTGAGTCAGCCAACTGCACCAGGGTATTCACCCGCTCGCGGTAAAGCGCGATGACCGCCTCCAGCGCCGGGCCAGCGGCCAGCGATACACCACGTTGCGTCAACCGGCGCGCGGCGTCGGTGACCAAGGTCGCGATATCGGCCTGCTTGATGTAGTGCGCGTTGAGCCAGTCAAGCTTATCGAAGTTGAACTGCGCGGCCGACGGCGTGATGCGATCGAGATCGAACCATTCGACAAACTGCTCGCGCGAGAAGATCTCGTCATCACCGTGGCTCCAGCCCAGGCGCGCGAGGTAGTTGATCACCGCATCGCGCAGGTAGCCGTCGTCGTCATACTGCATCACGCTGACCGCGCCGTGGCGCTTGGAAAGCTTCTGACCGTCGTCACCGAGGATCATCGACAGGTGGCCGTACTGCGGCACCTCGGCGCCGAGCGCGCGCAGGATGTTGATCTGGCGCGGCGTGTTGTTCACATGGTCGTCGCCGCGAATCACGTGGGTGATGCCCATGTCCCAGTCGTCCACCACCACGCAGAAGTTGTAGGTGGGCGTGCCGTCCGGGCGCGCGATGATCAGGTCATCCAGTTCGGCGTTGTCGAATTCGATTTCGCCCTTCACGACGTCGGTCCATGCCACCTTACCGGACGTCGGGTTCTTGAAGCGCACCACCGGCTTCACGCCTTCGGGCGGTGTCGGCAGCACCTTACCCGGCTCCGGACGCCAGCGGCCGTCGTAGCGCGGCTTGTCGCCACGAGCGCGCTGCGCCTCGCGAATCGCATCCAGCTCTTCGGGCGTGGTGTAGCAGTAGTAAGCAGTGCCCGCTTCCAGCATCTGGCCGATCACCTGCTTGTAACGCTCCATGCGCTGCATCTGGTAGAACGGACCTTCGTCCCATTCCAGGCCCAACCAGTTCATGCCGTCCAGAATCGCCTGCACCGCCTCGGGGGTCGAACGCGCAACATCGGTGTCCTCGATCCGCAGGATGAAGTCGCCGCCGTGATGGCGGGCATAGGCCCACGAGAACAGCGCAGTGCGCGCACCGCCAATGTGAAGGAAGCCGGTCGGGCTGGGAGCGAATCGGGTACGGATGCGTCGAGTCATGGCAATGAATGGCCGGAATCGGAAAAGACCGTCATTCTACCGGAGCGGAGCTGCGCATCACGCAGAGTATTGACCTGCAAATTCGAGCACGGTATAGTCGCGATCTTCGCTGCACGTTGGGCAGTTAGCTCAGCGGTAGAGCACTGCCTTCACACGGCAGGGGTCACTGGTTCGATCCCAGTACTGCCCACCACCAACTGCACGAAACGCAAAGCCCAGCCTCGCTGGGCTTTTTGCTTTTCTGGTCACCGTCAGCACAAAAGAAGAACGGCAGCGCGAAGGCTGCCGTTCTTACGTTCGCGTCAATCAGGAATCAGGCGCCGACGGATCCGAGCAAGGTTTCGAAGGCCTGCTCGAACAGCACCAGCCCCTCGTTCTGCAACTGCTCACCCACGGCGTTGATGTCGACGCCCGCTTCCGCCAGCGCCTTCAGCGTCGCACGCGCCGCAGCCGGATCCTGCGCCAGCGTTGCGGCCGCATTGCCGTGATCACGGAACGCGTTGAGCGTCGCCTCGGGCACGGTGTTCACCGTATCGGGCCCGATCAGCGTCTCGACGTACAGCACATCGGAATACGCCGGATTCTTGGTGCCGGTGCTCGCCCACAGCAACCACTGCGGATGCGCGCCGGCCGCCGCCAACGCGGCGAAGCGGTCGCCCGTCGCGCTCCAGTGCGCCTGCCAATCAGCGTAGGCGGCACGGGCGGATGCAATCGCCACCTTGCCCTTCAGCGCATCGCTTACCTGCGGGTCGATCTTGCTGTCGACGCGCGAGATGAAGACGCTGGCCACCGAACGGATCTGCGCCACCGGCAGGCCGGCGGCTACGCGATCAGCCAGACCCGACGCATGCGCCTGCGCCACCGCTTCGACATGAGCCGGCGAGAACATCAGCGTGACGTTGATGTTGATGCCGGCAGCGATCGACTTGCGAATCGCGACCAAGCCTTCAGGCGTGGCCGGGATCTTGATCATCACGTTTGGCCGAGCGATCGCATTCCACAGACGCTGCGCGGCCGCGAAGGTGCCTTCCGCATCGCGCGACAAGCGCGGCGAGACCTCGAAACTGACGAAGCCCTTGTTGCCGTGGCTCGCGTCGAACAGCGGCAGGAAGGCATCGCAGGCCGCCTGGATGTCCGGCAACGCGAGCGCCTCGAAACGCGCTTCGGCATCCGTCAGCGTTACAGGCAGAGCCGCCTTGGCCGCCGCATACGCCGGGTCCTTCGCGAGTGCCTGCTGGAAGATCGCCGGATTGGAGGTCACGCCCGAGATGCCATCCTCGGCAATCAATCGGGCCAGTTCGCCGCTTTCGATCAGCTTGCGCGAGATCGAATCGAGCCAGACCTGCTGGCCGAGGGCACTAATCGCTTTCAGACGACTCATGCTGCTTCCTTGACGAGTGAGAGCACCGCCTCGACCACGCGGGCCGAGGTAATGCCGAAGTGTTCGTACAAAACGGGCGCCGGCGCCGATTCGCCGAAGGTGTCGATACCGATCACCGCCCCCTCAAGGCCGACATACTTGCGCCAGCCGTCAGTGACACCGGCCTCCACCGCCACCCGCGGCACGCCGCGCGGCAGAACGGAGGCAAGATAGTCTGCACTTTGCCGGTCGAACGCAAACGTCGATGGCATGGATACGACACGCACGGCGACGCCTTGTTCCTGCAATCGCTGCTGGGCCTCCACCGCCAGCGCCACTTCCGAGCCGGTCGCGATCAGCACGGCCTGCGGCGCACCGTCGCAATCGCTCAGCACATAGCCACCCCGCGCGATCGCGCCGATCTGCGGTTCGCTGCGCGGCTGATGCGGCAGGTTCTGGCGCGACAGGATCAGGCAGGTCGGCGATTCACGATGCTCGACCGCCGTGCGCCACGCAACGAAGGTTTCCACCGCATCGCAGGGGCGCCAGACGTCGAGGTTGGGCACCATGCGCAGCGTGGCGGTTTGCTCCACCGGCTGGTGCGTCGGGCCATCCTCGCCCAGGCCGATCGAGTCGTGGGTGAACACCCAGATCGGATTGGTTTTCATCAGCGCCGCCATGCGGATCGCGTTACGGGCGTATTCACTGAACATCAGGAAGGTGCCGGCAAATGGGCGGAAGCCGCCGTGCAGCGCGATGCCGTTCATGATCGCGCCCATGCCGAACTCGCGCACGCCGTAGTTCAAGTAGTTGCCACCCGCCTCGCGCACCGGCACGCAGCCCTTCCACATCGTCAGATTGGACGGCGCCAGATCCGCGGAACCACCGAGGAATTCCGGCAGCAGCGGCGCGAGTGCCTGGATCGCGTTCTGCGATGCTTTGCGGCTGGCGATGGTCTCGGCCTTGCCGTCGATCTCTTTCAGCGCTGCGTCGGCACGGGCGGCGAAGTCCGCCGGCAATGCGCCACTGGTACGGCGCAGGAATTCCGCGGCCTCGGCCGGATAGGCCGCCTGATAGCGCGCGAACAGATCGGCCCACGCCGCCTGTGCTGCGCCACCCTGCTCCCGCGCATTCCAGATCGCGCGCACTGAATCCGACACCTCGAAGGGGCCGGCGGTGATCCCCAAAGCGGCGCGCGTTGCCGCGATTTCGTCGGCACCGAGCGGCGAGCCATGCACATCATGCGTGCCGGCCTTGTTCGGCGAGCCCTTGCCAATCACGGTCTTGCAGCAAATCAGTGTCGGCCGTTCGTCCTGCGCGCGCGCCTGGCGCAACGCGAGATCCACTGCGTCAATGCTGTGCCCGTCCACATCGCGGATCACGTTCCAGCCGTAGGCTTCGAAACGCTTGGGCGTGTCATCCGAGAACCACGGTTCGACGTGGCCGTCGATCGAGATGCCGTTGTCGTCGTAGAGCGCGATCAGCTTGCCGAGCTTCCAGGTGCCAGCCAGCGCACAGGCTTCGTGCGACACACCTTCCATCATGCAACCGTCGCCGAGGAACACGTACGTGCGGTGATCGACGACCGGAAAGCCCTCGCGGTTGAACTCCGCCGCGAGCAGGCGTTCGGCCATCGCAAAGCCAACAGCGTTGGCAATCCCCTGCCCCAGCGGGCCGGTGGTCGTTTCAACGCCCGGCGTGTAGCCGTACTCGGGGTGACCGGGCGTCTTGCTGTGCAACTGCCGGAAACGCTTGAGCTCATCCAACGGCAGGTCGTATCCGCTCAGGTGCAGCAGCGCGTAGAGCAGCATCGAGCCATGGCCGTTCGAGAGCACGAAGCGATCGCGGTTGGCCCACTTCGGGTCAGCGGGGTTATGGCGCAGATGGCGGTGCCACAGCGCAACAGCCACGTCTGCCATGCCCATCGGCATGCCGGGGTGGCCCGAGTTGGCGGCCTGCACGCCGTCCATCGCGAGGATGCGAAGGGCGTCGGCGAGAGATTGGGATGTAATCATCGGGAGCGTCTTTTCAGGTTCGGCGACAGAAGCGTAGCGCAGCCCCACCCGCCGGAAACGCCGCCCAGCCGGGATCAGCTTTTCCGTCCATCGATTCGGGAAAGGAATGCAGCCAACATCGTTGGCGGCGGGCCGAGGAACCCCGGCCCGCCCCTTCACGCGGCCGCTAGCCGCGCGTGGCTCAGATGTAGCTGTTGAGCAGGTTTTCGATCAGTTCCTGACGGCCAGACTTCGGCGCGACGTCGACATTGCGGTCGATCACGCGCTGCGCCACGGCATCCAGGCCCAGCTTGCCCGCCAGCACTTGCTGGCCGAACTCGTCGCGCCAGCCGGCGTAACGATCCTGGGTGATCTGCGCGAACTTGCCATCGGCGATCATCTTCTCGGCGATCAGCAGCGCGCGGGCCGACACGTCCATGCCACCGATGTGGCCGTAGAACAGGTCTTCGGCATCGATCGACTGACGGCGCACCTTGGCGTCGAAGTTCAGGCCGCCGGTCGTGAAGCCGCCGCCCTGCAGGATGTAATACATCGCCAGTGCAGTTTCCGGGATGTTGTTCGGGAACTGGTCTGTATCCCAACCGCATTGCATGTCGCCACGGTTCATGTCGATCGAACCGAAGATGCCCAGCGCGATCGCCGTGCTGATTTCGTGCTCGAAACTATGGCCCGACAGCGTGGCGTGGTTGGCTTCGATGTTGACCTTGACGTCGTTTTCCAGACCGTACTGCTTAAGGAAACCGTACACCGTCGCGGTGTCGAAATCGTACTGGTGCTTCGACGGTTCACGCGGCTTCGGCTCGATCAGGATCGGGCCTTTGAGGCCGATCTTGTGCTTGTAGTCGACCGCCATGCTGAGGAAGCGACCCATCTGCGCCAGTTCGCTCTTCAGATCGGTGTTCAGCAGGGTCTCGTAGCCTTCACGGCCGCCCCACATGACATAGTTGGCGCCGCCCAGTTTCACCGTGGCGTCCATCGCCTCCTTCACCTGCAGCGCGGCCATCGCGAAGATTTCCGGATCCGGGTTGGTCGAGGCGCCGGACATGAAACGACGGTGGCTGAACAGGTTCGCCGTGCCCCACAGCAGCTTCATGCCGGTCTCTTCCTGCTTCTGGCCGAGGATGTCGACGATGCGATGCAGGTTCGAAACGCTTTCGCGCGGGGTCGCGCCTTCCGGGGCCACATCACGGTCGTGGAAGCAGTAGAACGGTACGCCCACCTTCGAGAAGAAGTCGAAGGCGACGTCGGCCTTCACCATCGCCGCTTCCATGGCGTTCGGGATCTGGTGCCAGGGGCGCTGGAAGGTGTCACCGCCGAACGGGTCAAGCCCGTTCCAGCAGAAGGTGTGCCAGTAGCAGGCGGCAAAACGCAGGTGGTCTTCCATGCGCTTGCCAAGCACCAAGCGGTCCTTGTCGTAGTACTTGAACGCCAGCGGGTTCTGCGAATCCGGGCCTTCGTATTTGATCTTGTCGATGTTCTGGAAGTAGGCAGCCATTTTGAGTCTCCTTTTGCTTTGGTGTAGGGGGCCGCGTCAGCGTGCGAAGAGGTCGCGAATACGCGGATAGAGCTGAGTGAATCGTTGATAGCGCGGCAGCAAGCGCGCGCGCTGTTCCATGTTCGAGGTATAGCGTGCGCGGATCGCCGGCGCGCGGCAGACTTCCGCCTCAACACCGCCCGCGGCAAGCCAGCCCAGACGTGCCGCGCCGAGCGCACCACCGGTTTCGCTGCCGTCGAGGGTGACAATTTCGGTATCGAGCAGGCTTGCAAGCAACTGAGCCCATTCGGCGCTGCGCGAACCGCCGCCGACCAGCGCAAGCCGGCCAACCTGGGTGCCGGCTGCTTGCAGCGCGGCAAGGCCATCCATGGTGCCGAAGGCCACGCCTTCGATCACCGAGTAGGCCAGGTGGGCGGCCGTCGTGTCGTGATTGAGGCCGAAGAACACGCCCTGCGCCTGGGCGTCGTTGTGCGGCGTACGTTCGCCCGACAGATACGGCAGGAAGATCGGTGCAGCGTCGCGCTGCGCATCGGTCAGCGCATTGGCCTGCGCGAGCAATTCGCCCTCGTTGGCCGCACCCACCAGATGCGTGACCCAGCTCAGGCAGCTCGCCGCCGACAGCATCACGCTCATCTGGTGCCAGCGCCCCGGCACCGCGTGGCAGAAAGCATGCACTGCCGACGCCGGATTCGGGCGGAACTTGTCGGTGACGACAAACAGCACACCGCTGGTGCCGAGCGACAGGAAGCCGTCGCCCGGAGCGACCGCGCCGATGCCCACCGCACTGGCCGCATTGTCACCGCCGCCGCCGGCGACGATCACATCGCGCGAAAGGCCCCAGGCTTCGGCCACCGCGGGCATCAGCTTGCCTGAGGCCTCGCTGCCTTCCACGAGGCGCGGCATCTGCGCGCGAGTCAGACCGGTCGCAGCGAGCAGTCCATCGGACCAATCCCGCTTGGCCACATCCAGCCACAGCGTGCCGGCCGCGTCGGACATTTCCGACACCTTCTCGCCGGTCATCAGCAGCCGCAGGTAGTCCTTCGGCAGCAGCACGCTGGCCACTTTCTTGAATACGTCGGGCTCATGTTTCGCAACCCACAGCAACTTGGGCGCGGTGAAGCCCGGCATCGCGATGTTGCCGGCGATCTGCGGCAGCGCCGGCAAGCGGCTCATCAGCTCAGCGCATTCAGCGGCGGAACGGGTGTCGTTCCACAGGATGGCCGGGCGCAGCACCTGGTCTTCGGCACCCAACAGGGTCGCGCCATGCATCTGGCCCGACAGGCCGATCGCCTTTACCTGGGCATATTCGTTCGGCACGAGTTTGCGCAGCGCCGCCATCGCGCGGCCGGTGGCCGACCACCACTCCGCCGGATCTTGCTCCGACCAATGGGGTTGCGGGCGTGAAAGCCCGATCTTCTCGCCCGCTGTTGCGACGATGCGGTGATCGTCCGCCAGCAGCAGAACTTTCACTTCCGAGGTGCCGAGGTCAATGCCGAGATACATGGTCCAAGCGTCCTTTAATGCCGGTGCAACCCTGCGCCGGTGCCGTTGATTGAAATTTAGACCTCTTTTGTTCGACCGTCAAACTAATTGTTCGTGCATTTACAAAAAGTCTGAAACAAGCGTTTAAAAGCTGCTCCGATCTGCCTCAAAGCCCTAGTGCATTTGCATAGCGTATCGCCATCCGGCGTGTTGCTGGCTGCGGTGGTGCCGGTCGCGATAGAATCGCGGCCTTATTTGCGCAGGACCCGCCATGAGCCAGACCCCCCTCGACTACACCGCCGCCGGTGTCGACTACAGCAAGATCGACCCGCTCAAGATTCTCGCCCAACAGGCCGCCAGTGCCACAAAGGGTAACCTCACCGCGCACGGCGTGAGCGAAATCCCCGCTTCGCGTGGCGAATCGGCGTACGTGATGGACGTGGGCGGCGTGCTGATCGCATCGATCACCGAATGCCTCGGCACCAAGGCATTGGTCGCCGATGCCGTGCGCCCGATCACCGGCCGTACGCACTACGACTCCATCGCGCAGGACACGATAGCGATGGCCGTCAACGATTTGATTACAGTCGGCGCCACGCCGATGTCGATCCACGCCTACTGGTCGGCGGGCGGTAGTGACTGGTTTGCTGACGAGCAACGCATGCGCGACCTGGTCAACGGCTGGCAGCGCGCCTGCGATGTCTGCAAGGTGAGCTGGGGTGGCGGCGAAACGCCGGCCCTCGCGGGCGTGGTGGAGGCCGGCCGCATCGACCTGGCCGCTTCGTCGGTTGGTATCGTGCGCTCACGCGAACACCTGACGCTGGGCGACAAGCTCGCCGACGGCGACGCGATCGTGTTCCTCGCCTCCAGCGGCATCCACGCCAATGGCGTGAGCCTGGCTCGCAAGCTGGTCGAGCGCCTGCCCGACGGCTACGCAAGCAAACTGTCGGATGGCCGCCTATACGGCGAGGCGCTTCTGGACCCGACCGCGCTGTATGTGCCGGTGACCGAAGCGCTGTTCGCTGCCGGCATCATTCCGCACTACTGCGCCAACATCACCGGCCATGGCTGGCGCAAGATCATGCGTCACCCCGGCAGCTTCACTTACCGCATCCATACGCTGCCGCCGGTACCGCCGGTACTCGCCTTCATCCAGGAGAAGGCCGGCATCGACGACCGCGAAGCCTACGGCAGCCTGAACATGGGTGCGGGTTTTGCGCTCTATGTCGCGGCAGAGGACGCCGAGCGCACCGCGGAAATCGCGCGCGCGGCAGGCATTGAGGCATGGGTGGCTGGCCGCGTCGAAGCGGGCCCGAAGCAGGTTGTGATCGAACCGCTGTCCCTGACCTACGCGGCAGACGAACTGCACCTGCGCGCGTAAGCCTCAGCCGACCTCGTCAAAGCCAAGGGCGCTGCGCGCAAGCAGCGCCCTCATTGCTTCTGCGGCCCGCAGTGGCAATCGATAGCGCACATACGGGCTGATCTGGGTTTCCTGTGGGTTGATTTCGACCGTCGGCACCCCTGCCCGGATCGCCCAGGCAACCGGCTCCACGATGTACGGAAACGTGCTGGTGGTGCCAATGCTGAAAACCAGATCGAAGCCCTCGGCGATCTCAGAGTAAAGGCGCTCGAGGTTGCGCTCGTCGAGCCGTTCGCCGAAGAGCACCACCTCGGGCCGCATCAGCGCGCCACAGTGGTGACATACAGGCGGCAGTGGCCGCCCGATCAAGGTATCGACCGTTTCGCGACCGCCGCACTGAAGGCAGCGCAAGCGGCGCAGGTTTCCATGAATCTCGATCAGGTTCTGGCTGCCCGCAGCATGGTGCAGGCCATCAATGTTCTGCGTCAGCACCAGCGAATACGTACCGTTCGCCTCGATCATGCTCAGCGCACGGTGTGCGTCATTCGGGGCGGCGCCGTGGCACGCGACCTCGATCTGGGCGAGGTACTTCCAAGTCAGATCCGGACGTTGGCGGAGCATTTCACCGGAGAGCATGTCTTCGATATCAAGCCCCTCTTCTGTCGCCTGACCGTCGTAGAGCCCATTGATGCCGCGGTACGTGGGCAAGCCGGAATCCGCCGAGATACCAGCGCCGGTGATGAACAGCACGCGCTGCGCCCGACGCAAATGGGCGGCGATCGCGGAGAGTTCGGGTTCCAGGTTGGACAACATGGCTCAGTCTCGCTGTGGGGATAGCCGGAATTCCAGCACATCGGCATTCGCGGCCAGATCGTGCGCCAGGTCCGCACTGCGGCCCTTGCCGTATGACTTCAAAGCGACCTGGTATTCGAAGTAGTTGCCACCGTCACCAAGCCGATACGAGGTTTCCAGCAGCGAAAACCCGTGCCGCTCAGCCAGATTGCGCAGCGCCTGCTCATCGGGCGTGCGCGCTCGAGGAAAACGCACATTCAGGTGCGTCAGGGTCTGACGCGGCAGTCGCCGCTCCAGCCAGTGCATACCGCTCAGCAGCGAAACCGTCAGGATCGCCGAGACAATCGCCGCGAGGTGAAAACCCAAACCGAGCAAGACACCCACGGCGGAAGTCACCCAGATCGACGCGGCGGTGGACAAGCCCTTGATCGTCAGCCCTTCACGCACGATCATGCCGGCGCCGAGAAATCCGATGCCGGTGACGATGCCCTGGATCACCCGCGTCGGGTCACCACCTCCGCCCAAAGGGAACTTGCCGCCGTACCAAACCTCGGGAAACCCCAGCACGGCGGTCAGCGCGGTCGATGCCAGGCACACCAGCGCATAAGTGCGCATGCCGGCAGCGCGCCCATGGAAGGATCGCTCGTAACCGATCAACGAGCCGAGCAGACACGCGGCGACGAGGTGCAGCAGCACGAAGACGTTCGCGCTGATGAATGTAGCCGACCAGTGGTGACTGAGGAGTTCCATGGCCGCCATCCTAATCATTCACGGGCTTGCCTGCGAAATGCCGCACGCTTTGCCGAGGCGGCCGGTACTTACCGAAACGTTCAGGTTGAGTCAGCCGATTCGCCCGTCTACAGTTATGGGTTTTCTGTCGCCAGCCCATTAGAAACCGTCGCGGCCTCGCCGCACTCAGCCCCCGCCGTGAGACAACTCACCCTAGACCTGCGCCCGGAGCGCACGCCACGCTTCGACAACTTCGTCGTCGGCGCGAACGGCGAAGCGCTCGACACTGTCCGCCTGCTCGCGAGCTTCGGGCAGCCGGCGGCCGTCTATCTATGGGGTGAATCGGGCAGCGGCTGCAGCCATCTGCTGACGGCCGCGCTGGCTGAAACGCGCGCGGCCGGGCGCGAAGCGGCCCTCGCCGGCCCGGTTGTCGAAGATGCCGACTACCCACTGCCCGAACGCGGGCTGCTGTGCGTCGACAACGCGCAGGATCTGGACGCCGCAGGCGCTGCCGCGCTGTTCCGCGCCTTCATCCGCGCCCCGGCCCGCCAATGCGCCTTGCTGATCGCCGGCAAGGTGCCGCCCTCGGGCCTGCGGCTGCGCGAAGACGTTCGAACGCGCATCGGCCAGTGCCTGATCTTCGAGCTCAAGGCGCTCGATGACGGCCAGAAACAAGAGATGCTGGCGCTCTACGGGCTGAGCCGAGGCCTGATGCTCGAGCCGGACCTGATCGGCTGGCTGCTGCGGCACGGGCGCCGCGATCTGCCCTCACTGCTCGCGGCCATCGATCAGCTTGACGACGTGTCGCTGGCCCGCCACCGCAACCCCACCCTGCCCCTGCTGCGCGACCTGATGCAGGGCGAGCAGTACCCGCCGGAGGATTCATGAATCTCGCGCTGTTCGATCTCGACAACACACTGCTCGCTGGCGACAGCGACTATGAGTGGGGTCAGTTCATCGTCGATCACGGTCTGGTCGACCGCACCGAGTACGAAGCGCGCAATGCCGAGTTTTACGAGCAGTACAAAGCCGGCACGATGAACATCTTCGAATACCTCGCGTTCGCGCTCGGGCCCCTTGCCAAGCGCCCTCGCGCTGAACTCGAAGTCTTGCACGAGCAGTTCATGCGCGAGCGGGTCGACGGCATGTGGCTGCCCGCAGCCCAGGCGCTGGTCGACCAGCACATCGCCGCGGGCGACATGTGCGCGGTGGTCACGGCCACCAATGCCTTCGTCACCGGCCCGATCGTGCGCAAGCTGGGCGTGCCGCACATGGTTGCCACCACGCCGGCCCAGGAAGCTGGCGAATTCACCGGCGCGCCGCGCGGCACACCCGCCTTCCAGGCGGGCAAGATCGAGCGCGTGGAACACTGGCTCGAATCGATGGGCCTGCACTGGGGCAGTTTCGAGCGCACCTGGTTCTACAGCGATTCGCGCAACGACCTGCCCCTGCTGGAGCGCGTCAGCGACCCGGTCGCGGTTGATCCGGACCCAACCTTGCGCGCACACGCCGAGCGCCATGGCTGGAAGATCCTGAGCCTGCGTGGTTAATCCGCCCCAGCTGTTACAATTAGTGGATTTTTCAAAGAAAAAGACGAATAGCCACCCAATGATCCGCAAGCTTCTGCGCCGTGTTTTCCGCCGCGACCCGGTGACCGCCACCGCGCTTCGCTCCATCGAACCGGCCATCATTCCGGTTGCCCAGCACGGCATTACGCGCGATCGCATTTCGCCGGCGTCCCGGCGTGTATGCGGCACGCTGCAGGAAGCGGGTTTCAAGGCCTTCGTTGTGGGCGGCGCAGTACGCGACCTGATCGCCGGCATCACGCCGAAAGATTACGACGTCGCCACCGATGCCACGCCCGATCAGGTGCGCGAGCTGTTCCGCCGCTCGCGCATCATCGGCCGCCGCTTCCGCATCGTGCATGTGATGAGCGGGCCGGAAACGATCGAAGTCTCCACCTTCCGCGCGTCGCAGAGCGAAGACACCAACACCGACGAACACGGCCGCATCCTCGCCGACAACGTGTGGGGCTCGCAGGCCGAAGACGCGACGCGACGCGATTTCACGATCAACGCGCTGTACTACGACCCGAGCAGCGAAACGGTGATCGACTATCACCACGGCGTCGGCGACCTCAAGCAGAAGACGCTGCGCATGATCGGCGACCCGGTCACCCGCTACCGCGAAGACCCGGTGCGCATGCTTCGCGCAGTGCGCATGGCGGCCAAGCTGGGCTTGGTCATCGACCCTGCCGCGCGCAAGCCGATCCTGGAACTGGCCGAGCTGCTCGAAAACGTACCGCCGGCCCGGCTGTTCGACGAAATGCTCAAGCTGCTGACCAGCGGACACGCCGTCGCGTGCCTCAAGCAGTTGCGCGAGGAAGGCCTGCATACCGGCCTGCTGCCCTTGCTGGACGTGATCCTTCAGCAGCCGATGGGCGAGCGTTTCGTCTGGCTTGCGCTGGAGAACACCGACGATCGCGTGCGTGCCGGCAAACCGGTATCGCCCGGTTTCCTGTTCGCCACGCTGCTGTGGCACGAAGCACTGGCCAGTTGGGAAGCACGCAAGGCACGCGGCGAGCCCTCGCAGGCCGCGCTCTTCGACGCGATGTCGGAGGTGCTGGATCAGCAAGCCGAGAAGCTTGCGATCACGCGCAAGATTTCGGCCGACATCAAGGAAATCTGGGCCCTGCAGCCGCGCTTCGAGCGGCGCGCAGGCAAGGCGCCACATCGCCTGCTCGAACAGCCGCGCTATCGCGCTGGTTACGACTTCCTGCGGCTGCGCGCGCTGAGCGGCGAAGTGCCGATGGAACTCGCGGAATGGTGGAATGATTTTGCCGACGCCAATCCGGATTCGCGCGAGACCATGCTGGTGCCCGACCGAGACGGCATTGCCAAGAAGCGTCGCCGCCGTCGCCGCAAACCGGGCGGTGCCGCCGACAACGCCGCGTCAGGCAAGGAATGATTCCGCTGGTGCGCGCCTGGGTCGCGCTGGGCGCCAACCTTGGCGACCCGCGCGCGGCACTCGATCGCGCCTTCGAATCGCTTGCGCGCCTGCCGCAAAGCCGGCTGGTGGCGCGCTCGTCGCACTACAGCTCCGCTCCGGTCGATGCCCCGGGCCAGCCCGACTACTGGAACGCCGTCGCGGCGCTCGACACGGGCCTGGAACCGCTGTCCTTGCTGCGCGCCCTGCAAACGATCGAGACCAGCAACGGCCGCGAACGCAGTTTCCGCAATGCGCCGCGCACGCTTGACCTCGATCTGCTGCTCTACGGCGACATTACGCTCGACACCCCGGAACTGATCCTGCCGCACCCACGCATGCACCAACGCGCTTTCGTGCTGGTGCCGCTGGCCGAGATCGACCCCGACCTGCGCCTGCCCGGCCACGGCCGCGTCTCGGCCTTGCTGCCATCGGTGCGGGATCAAAGAATCGAGCGGATCGAGTAAGCACGCCGCATGGCGCCAGCATGTCAAAGCAGCGAACGGCCGGCTTGTGTATGCTTGGCGAGGTCTAAATCAACAGTTCAGGACGCAGGACAGCATGCTCGACAAGGCGCGCCATATCGTCGTGGAAGGTCCGATCGGTGCTGGCAAGACCAGCTTCGCACAGCGGCTCGCACGCCGGCTCGATGCCGATCTGATGCTCGAACAACCCGAGCTGAATCCGTTCCTTGAACGCTTCTACGACAACATGGATCGTTGGGCGCTGGCGACACAGGTCTCGTTCCTGTACCAGCGACACGATCTGCTGACGCAATTCGCCAATCACCCGGCGGATCGGCGTGTGGTGTCGGATTTCCTGATCGAAAAGGATCCGCTGTTCGCCGGCCTCACCTTGGGCGCCGACGAAGAGCGGCTCTACCAGCGGCTCTACGCCACACTGCAGCCGCAGATTCCGCGGCCCGACCTGGTGATCTACCTGCAGGCGCAGCCCGAAATCCTGATGGATCGCGTACGCAAGCGCGGCGTCGGCGCCGAGCGCAACATCACCGAGAGTTACCTCGCCAACGTTTCCGAACGCTACGCGAGCTTCTTCCATCAGTACGACGCCGCACCGCTGTTCATCGTGAATGCCGAGGTGCTCAACCCGGTCGATCACGACGACGACTTCGAACTGCTGGTCGAACGCCTGACCGCCATGCGCAGCTACCGCGAATTCTTCGGCTACGCCCAGTAATCCATCCACCGCCCTAACGCAAGGACGCAGGTTGCCGGCCCGATCGGCGGGCAGCCCTCCGGACCCGGCAATCCGCATGGATCCGCAACGCGCCCGCAGCCAGGAAGTCCCACGATGACCTATCTCCAGAACGACCGCCCAGTGACCCTCCATGAGCTCGCGAAAATGCGGGCAGAAGGTCGCAAGATCGCGATGCTGACCTGCTACGACGCCAGCTTTGCCGCTTTGCTCGAGCGCAACGGCGTCGACGTCTTGCTGGTCGGCGACTCGCTCGGCAACGTATTGCAAGGCCAGAGCAGCACACTGCCGGTCACGCTCGAACACATGGTCTATCACACGCAGTGCGTCGCGCGCGGCAGCAAGCGGCCGATGATCGTGGCAGACATGCCCTTCGGCAGCTACCAGGAAAGTCCGCAGCAAGCGCTGCGCAATGCGGCGCCGTTGATGGCCGCCGGCGCACATATGGTCAAGCTGGAAGGCGGCGCCTACATGGCGGAAACCGTGCGCTTCCTGGTCGAACGCGGCATTCCGGTATGCGCGCACATCGGGCTCACGCCGCAAGCAGTCAACCAGCTCGGCGGCTATCGGGTACAAGGTCGTACCGAAGAAGGCGCACGCCAGTTGATCAGCGACGCGCTGGCGCTGGAAGCGGCCGGCGCGGCGCTCGTGGTGCTGGAAATGGTGCCGGCGACGGTCGCCGCCGAATTGACGGCCGCCCTCACCACAATGGCGACGATCGGCATCGGCGCCGGCAAGGACACCGATGGCCAGGTCCTGGTGCTGCATGACATGCTGGGCATCTTCCCCGGCCGGAAGGCGCGTTTCGTGCGTAACTTCATGGACGGTGCGAGCACGATCGACGATGCCGTCGCACGCTATGTGACGGCGGTGCAGGACGGCAGCTTCCCGGCACCTGAACACACTTACTAAACACAAAGAAAAAGGGCCGCAGACAGCGGCCCTTTTTGCATCTGAGCGCGAATACTCAGCTCTTCTTTGCGTCGGTTTTCTTGTCTGCCGTTTTGCTCGGCGACTTCGTCGAAGCGGATTTCTTGGCGTCTGCGCTGGCCTTGTGGTCGGCCATGTCACCACCGGGGCAGGCAAATGCGGGCGCCGACAGCAGCAAGGCTGCAACGCAGGCAAGGGAATACATTGATTTCATGGGGCAGCCTCCTCGGGGAACAGGCTGTCAATCTAGCAGGCTGCTCGCCCCATGTCAGCCTCGGGCGAAAAATAGCGCCGCCATTACGATGCCCGTCAGCACGATCGCCGACCGCAGTATCGGCGGCGGAAGCCGACGCCCCAGACGCGCGCCGAGGTAGCCACCGATCACCGCTGCGACCATCATCGGCAGCGCCTTCTGCCACACAACGACACCGCCCAGTGCATAAAGCACGGCAGCAATCGTGGTCAGCACCGCCGACACCAGGTTCTTCAGCGCGTTGGCGCGATTCAGACTGCGCTCCCCGAGCAAGCCATACATCGCGAGCAACAGAATCCCAAGGCCGCCGTTGAAATAGCCACCGTACACCGACACGATGGCGACGCCTGCCGCCGCCGCGCCCGCACCCGCCTCGCCCTTGCCGCGCCGCGCGAGCCGCGCCAACAACCAGGGCGCCAGCGCGAACAGCAGCGTCGCCAACAGCAGGAGCCAGGGCACGATGCGTTGGAATGCGGCATTCGGCGTGATCAACAGCAACCCGGCACCCGCCGCACCGCCTACAAGGCTTAACAGCAGGGTCAAGCCGAGCCGCCGGCGGTCGAGACTCCCCAATTCGCGGCGGAAGCCCAGCGTGCTCGCAACATAGCCCGGCAGCAGCGCAAGCGTGCCGGACGCATTCGCCGCGACCGGCGGCACGCCCGCGAAAACCAGCGCTGGCAGCGTGAGGAAGCTCCCGCCCCCGGCCACTGCGTTGAGCCCGCCGGCAAGCAGAGCCGCCAGCAGCAGAACCGCCCACTCGAGGCTCATGTCATCGCCCGCCTTCGTTTCCGCGGCGGAAGTTGCCGGTAGCGCGCGCCATCAAGCCTTGTGCGGAGGCGTGGTCAGCGCTCGCGATGCGTGCTAGGAATCGGCTCGCATCGGTGCCAGCCAGCACCGTGACGGTACGACCATGCCAGTCGATGAAGACGCGATCGTCGGCCGTCTTTCGCCAAGCGAACACCGCGCCTCGTCCGTGCGCGCTCATTCTTCCGTGGCCCAGGCCCGGCTGCGGCCGACTGCGTCGCGCCAGCGCGCGAGACGCCGGGCCGCCTCGTCGCGCGATATGGCGGGTGCGAAAGCGCGCTCGATCTCACCGTCTGGCGACGAGGGGTCGGACCCAATGCCCACGTAGCGGGCTGCGAGTCGCGCGGCGCCCAGCGCAGTGCTTTCGGTCACCCGGGGCCGCAGTACCGGTACACCGAGAAGATCTGCCTGAATCTGCATCAGCAAATCGTTGGCGCAAGCGCCGCCATCCACCCGCATCGACTCGATCTGAAGTCCCGCATCGGCTTCCATGGCGGCCAGCAACTCTGCCGACTGGAAGGCGATCGATTCGAGCGCCGCCCGGGCAATGTGCGCGCGAGTCGTTCCGCGTGTGAGGCCGAACAGGCTGCCGCGCGCGAGCGGGTCCCAGTACGGCGAGCCGAGCCCGGCGAAGGCCGGCACGAAGCAGACGCCATCGGAATCCGGCACCGAACGCGCAAGCGCCTCTACCTCGGCCGCACTGCGGATGATGCCGAGCCCGTCGCGCAGCCACTGGACGACTGCACCACCGACGAACACGCTGCCTTCGATGGCGAACACCGGCGTCGCGTCGGTTTGCGCCGCGGCGGTCGTCAGCAGCCCATTGCGCGAAGGCGTCGCCACTTCGCCGGTGTGCATCAACATGAAGCAACCGGTGCCGTAGGTGTTCTTGACCATGCCCGGGGCAACACATCCTTGGCCAAACAGGGCGGCTTGCTGATCACCGGCCACACCGCCGATGCGCACTGGCGCCCCCAACCGATCGGGGAGTGTTTCGCCAAAATCGGCCGCAGAAGGCCGAACCTCCGGCAGCAGCTCGCGCGGCACGTTCAGGTGCGCCAGCAACTCATCGTCCCAGCAATGGTCGCGGATGTTGTACATCAGCGTGCGCGAAGCGTTGCTGACATCCGTCGCATGCACTCGCCCGCCGGTGAGCCGCCAGATCAGCCAGGTATCGACGGTGCCGAAAGCCAGTTCGCCGCGCGCTGCACGCTCCCGCGCGCCGGGCACCGCATCGAGTATCCACGCGAGCTTGGTACCGGAAAAATAAGGATCCAGCAGGAGCCCGGTCCGCTCACGGAACATGTCGGCCAGCCCGGCATCCCGGAGCGCCGCACAGTGGGCGGCGGTACGGCGGTCCTGCCACACGATCGCGGGATGAATCGCGCGACCGCTCTGACGTTCCCATACCAAGGTCGTCTCACGCTGGTTCGTGATGCCCATGGCGGCTACGTCGCGCGCGCCGATGCCGGCCTTCGCCAAGGCCTGCCGCGCGGTATCGAGCTGGCTTTGCCAGATTGCCTCTGGATCGTGCTCGACCCAGCCGGGCTGCGGATAGCGCTGAGGGAACTCCTGCTGCGCCATCGCGATGATCGCGCCGCCCTCGTCAAAGATGATCGTCCGGGAACTGGTCGTCCCCTGATCCAGCGCCATCAGATACGCCATGCGTTCGCCTCCCCTCAGGATCCGTGATCGTACGCGGCCAGGTGGCTAGTCGCCCAGCCCCGCACGGTGTCGCTCGATCCAGCGCTGCAACGCACCGACTTCCTCGTCCGCCGCGCCGAGGCCGAGCTTGGTGCGCCGCCACAGGATGTCCTCCGCCGTGAGGGCGAACTCCTCCCGCATGAGGTAACGTGCTTCGCTCCCGAACAAGCCAGGAATGATCTCGTCACCAAGATCCGCCGTGTCCGTGACGCCCTCCAGCAGCGCTTCCATGCGGCTACCGTAAGTGCGCGCATAACGTTCGATCAGGGCCGGTGGGAGCCTTGGCCAGCGCAGCAGCTGACGCTGCACGAAGGCATCGATATCTGCACCAGGCAGGTCGCCGCCGGGCAAAGGCGCGTCGGCCGTCCAGGGCGGCGCGCTGTTGCCCAACTGTGAGGCCACGGCTTCCATCACCTCTTCGGCTAGTTTTCGGTAGGTCGTGAGTTTGCCGCCGAACACCGACAGCAAGGGCGCGCGCGCGGTGTCGAGCTCCAGCGCGTAGTCGCGCGTCACGCTGGCCGCCTCGCCTGCATCATCGTCGAGCAAAGGGCGGACGCCTGAGAACTGCCATGCCACCTCATCCGGCCGGATCGGTTCCAGGAAGTAACGATTGGCCATGCGGCACAGGTAGCTGACCTCATCGGGCTCGATTGCCACCTTGGCCGGATCGCCGCGGTAGTCGAGATCTGTCGTGCCGATCAAGCAGTAGTCGCGCTCAAACGGAATCGCAAAGATGATCCGACGATCAGGATTCTGGAAAATGTACGCATACGGGTGCTCAAAGCGGCGACGCACGACGATGTGGCTGCCCTTCACGAGGCGCACTGCCTTGGCGCTACCGACGCGCAGGACGCCATGCAACAGGCTGCTGACCCACGGCCCGGCAGCATTGACGAGCATTCTCGCGGACACCGCCTCGCGACCACCATGCTGGTTCTGCAGCGTCAGCGACCAGGCCTCGTCATCCCGCCGTGCTGCCACAAGTGACGCGCGGGTGGCGATTCTCGCGCCGCGCTCGTGGGCGTCCATGGCATTGAGCACGACCAGGCGCGCGTCCTGAACCCAGGCATCCGAGTATTCAAAACCACGCACGAACGCCGGCTGCAAGGCATGCCCGGCCGGGTGCCTTCGCAGATCGACACCGCACGAGCCCGGCAAACGCTCGCGAACCGCGAGATGGTCGTACAGAAACAAGCCGGCGCGAATCATCCAGGCGGGCCGTTGCCCCTCGTCGTGGGGCATCACGAACCGCATCGGGCCGATGATGTGGGGCGCCGCTCGCAACAGCACCTCGCGTTCCTGCAGCGCCTTTCGCACCAGGCCGAACTCACGGTATTCGAGATATCGAAGCCCACCATGAATCAGCTTTGTGCTGGCGCTTGAGGTGTGTGAGGCGAGATCATCCTGCTCGCACAACATCACCGACAAGCCGCGCCCCGCGGCATCGCGCGCGATGCCCGCGCCGTTGATGCCGCCGCCCACCACAAACAGGTCGTAAGCCGCCAAGTGACTGCCCTCCCTCGCGTCGCATCGGCAACGCGCCTGCAAGGGGTTAACGGCCTCGCGAGTGAGATGCTGAGCTGCAGCGCCCGGCGCCGGCGCGGCCGATGCGCAACCTTCGCGCGAGGCTGCGGGGCATGCACAAGCCAATGGCGGATTTTGTGGTTTACCGCTATTGGATTGGCAATTTCACAACAGTCGCGCTTGCGCGCGGCACCAATCCGGTCGCCCTGATTGTTGTGTCACAGCCCCCTCGGTAGAGTCGCCAGCACACCTCGGCAAAGCCGGGGCTCACGCCACGCAGCAAACCGGTGCCGACCCCGATCTCACCCATTCTTTCCGAACTCGCAAGCCGTCTGGCCGGCAACGAGCCAATCGCACTGTTCGAGAACAACCTCGACGCCGATGGGCTGACGCGCGTGTTCTCGCAGCCGGCAGGCATGGTGCTGGCGTGGGATGGCCCCACGGTGGCCAGCGCGCTCGTTGCAATCGAAGCGGCAAACGAGGCTGGCGAATGGATCACGCTCGCAGCCGACTACGAACTGGGCTACGCGCTGGAGCCAAGCCTTGCAGCGCGCCTTCCGCAAACCGGGCGCCCACTGCTGCAGGCGTGGCGTTGGCTACGTTGCGATGTCCTTGATCGACCCAAGACCGACGCACTCGTTGCACACGCTTTGGCGCTTCTGAACGATGACGAGGCCCAGGCCGGCCTGGGCGAGCTGCAGTTCGGTCTGGACGAGCGTGCTTACCGCGCTGCGCTTGAGCGAATCCGGCAGTTGATCGGCCTGGGTGACTGCTACCAGGTGAATTTCACATTTCCCGTCCGCGCGCGAAGCTACGGCCATCCGCTGGCGCTCTACGACCGCCTGCGCACCGCCCAACCGGTGCGGCATGGCGGCTACCTGCGTCACGCCGAAGGCGCCATCCTGTCGCGCTCACCGGAATTGTTCGTCGCGCGGGAGGGCAAGCGCCTCGTCACGCGGCCGATGAAAGGCACGGCGCCGCGCGGGCAAGCGCAAGCCCTTGCCGAGTCCGTCAAGGATCGCGCCGAGAACCTGATGATCGTCGACCTGCTTCGCAACGACCTTGGCAGGCTAGCGCCCAAGGGCGGCGTCCGGGTTGAGCGCCTGTTCGAGATCGAAGACTACGCGACGCTCCACCAGATGACCTCGACCGTCGTCGCAGCCCCCGTGAGCGCCGGCCTCGGAGAGGTATTCGGCGCCCTCTACCCGTGTGGCTCGGTAACCGGTGCGCCCAAGATCCGCGCGATGGAAATCATCCGCGAACTGGAAGCCGCACCGCGCGGCCTGTATTGCGGGGCGCTGGGCTGGCTGGCGCCGGATCGCAGCTTCAGCCTCAACGTTCCGATCCGCACCATGGAGCTCAACCAGCACGGTGACGCGCACATGGGCATTGGCAGCGGTATCGTCGCCGATTCAGACGCCGCCGCGGAATGGGCGGAATGCCACGTCAAAGCCCATTTCGCGACTCAACTCAAACCCGAGTTTGCCTTGTTCGAGACCTTGCGCTGTGACGGCGGCAAACACCCCTTCCCGCTTCTCGAACAGCATCTCGCCCGCCTCGGGCGCTCCGCGTCGGCACTCGGCTTTTCGTTCGACGCCGGCAGCGCGCGTGTGCTGCTGGCACGCACGGCTGCCGACCTGTCCGACGAGGGCCCGCACCGTGTGCGGCTCGCACTTTCCGCGGACGGTGCGCTGGCGATTGCCCATGCCCGGCTTGATCCCCTGCCAGCACATCCGACGGCGAGGCTAGCCCCCGAGCGACTGCGCGCGGAGGATTACCTCCTCCGCCACAAGACGACCCGCCGCACGCTCTACGACAGCGCCCTGCAACAAGCCATTGCCGACGGGCACTTTGACGCGCTGTTCTTCAATGAAGCCGGCGAACTGTGCGAAGGCGCCCGCAGCAACGTCTTCCTGAAGATCGGCGGGCAATTGCTGACGCCCCCCGTTGCCTGCGGGCTCTTGCCTGGCGTCATGCGGCAGACCCTGCTGGAAGCCGGCCAGGCCGCAGAGGCACGCCTCTACCGCCGCGATCTGCTGCGCGCCGAGGCGATTTACGTCAGCAATGCATTGCGCGGACTGCTCGCCGTAAGCCTCGCCGAATGAGCGCCGGCTGTGGCTTGCAGCCAACGCGTAGCTGCCTTCTGGCTTGACAAGCCGAAAAACATCGGGCAATGCGCCGACCTAAGGCCTATAATCCCGCCCTTCTTGAATCCGCGCGGCGAATTCGCAGGGCGTCCTGCTGCCGCGCTTGATGGGTACCTATGTCGTTTTCCGAACTCGGTCTGATTCCCGAATTGCTGCGCGCCGTTGAAGAAGCGGGCTACAGCGAGCCAACGCCAATCCAGCGTCAGGCGATCCCCGTTGTGCTGGAGGGTCGCGACGTCATGGGCGGCGCTCAGACCGGCACCGGCAAGACAGCGGGCTTCACGCTGCCCTTGCTGCACAAGCTCTCGCGCTGGGCCAATACCAGCGCATCGCCGGCCCGCCACCCGGTACGGGCGCTGATTCTTGCGCCAACCCGCGAACTGGCGATGCAGGTGCACGAATCAGTGCAAACCTACGCGAAATACCTCCCGCTCCGGGCCGCCTGTATCTACGGTGGCGTGGACATCAAACCGCAGCTCGATGAGCTTCGCCGCGGCGTGGAGGTCGTGGTAGCGACGCCGGGCCGGCTTCTCGACCACGTCGAGCAACGCAGCATTTCGCTCGGCCAGGTCGAGTTCGTCGTGCTCGACGAAGCCGACCGCATGCTGGACATGGGCTTCATCCCGGACATCCGCCGCATCCTGGCGCTGCTTCCGTCGCAACGTCAGAGCCTGCTGTTCTCGGCCACCTTCTCGGACGAGATCAAGAAGCTCGCCGACTCGATGCTCAAGAGCCCGCAACTGATCGAAGTCGCTCGCCGGAACATGGTCAGCGAGACGATCACGCACCGCGTGCACCCGGTTCCGGGCGCGGTAAAGCGCGATCTGCTGACCTGGCTGCTGCTTGAGGATGTGGCCGCGCCTCAAGTGCTGGTGTTCTGCAGCACGAAGCTCGCCTGCGCGCGCCTGGCCCGCCAGTTGCAGAAAGACGGCATCGCGGCCGATGCGATCCACGGCGACAAGAACCAGCAACAGCGAACCGAAGCGCTCGAAGGCTTCAAGAGCGGCGCGATCCGCGTGCTGGTGGCCACCGACGTCGCTGCGCGGGGACTCGATATCGATGACCTGCCCTGCGTCATCAACTACGAGCTGCCGCCCACCGCTGAAGACTACATCCACCGGATTGGTCGAACCGGCCGTGCCGGCAAGCAAGGCAATGCGATCTCGCTGGTTTCACCCGATGAGCACCTGCGCCTGACCGCAATTGAAAAGCTGATCAAGCTGAAGATCACGCAAGAGGTCGTGCCCGGCTTCGGCAGTGACGCCACCGCGGATTCGGCGCGCCGCATCCTGCGCAACCAGAACGCAGACCGTCGCGCCCATGCCTCGCCTGATCGCGAGCGGCCCCGCCACGCAGCGCCCGACACGCTCGAACGCAAGCCGAACCTTGCCGCCGACGGCTTTGATTTCAACCGCCCGTATGCCGAGAGCGAGTCGGCCCCGGTCGTGGCCGGAAAGGCCATCAGCCAGCCCAGCGCGCCACGCAAGGCAGGTCGTCCGATCCCTGTGCTGCTCGGCGGTAACGGGCGCTGAACTAACAGCGCATCGCAAAAGAAAAGGCGCCTTGCGGCGCCTTTTTCATTGACTCAGCGACAATCAGCCAGCCATTTCCTTCACGTGGGCGATCACGTCCGCCACGGCCTGCTGTGCGCTGCCGTACAGCATGCGGCAGTTATCCTCGTAGAACAGGGCGTTCTCGATACCCGAGTAGCCCGCACCCTTGCCGCGCTTGATCACGATGACGTTCTGCGCCTTGTCGGCATCCAGAATCGGCATGCCGTAGATCGGGCTCGACTTGTCCGTACGCGCCACCGGGTTCACCACGTCGTTTGCACCAATCACCAGGGCAACGTCGGCGAGCGGGAATTCGGCGTTGATCTCTTCAAGGTCGAAGATCTTGTCGTACGGCACACCCGCTTCGGCCAGCAGCACATTCATGTGCCCCGGCATGCGACCGGCAACCGGGTGAATCGCAAACTTCACCTCGACGCCTTCCTTCTCGAGCAACTGGGCCATTTCCCAGACCTTGTGCTGCGCGCCAGCCACCGCCATGCCGTAGCCCGGCACAACAATCACCTTCTGCGCATAGCGCATCATCGCAGCCGCATCGAGGCCAGAGACTTCCTTCATCGAACCCGCGATCGTGCCGCCAGCCTGCGCTTCGCCAGTGATCGGCTGGAACAGGATGTTGGTGAGCGGACGGTTCATCGCCTTGGCCATCAACTGGGTCAGCAGCGTACCGGCTGCGCCCACGACGATACCGGCGATGATCAATGCCGGATTGCCCAGCACATAGCCCTCAAAGCCCACCGCGAGGCCCGTGAAAGCATTGAACAGCGAGATCACGACCGGCATGTCGGCACCACCGATCGGCAGCGTCAACACGGCGCCCAACAGCAAGGCCAGTGCGAAGAACAGGATGATGTGCAAGGGCGACGGATGACCGCCCAACACGATCGCTACGCCAAAGCCGATCGTCACCAAGCCCAACACCACGTTCACCGCGTTCTGAGCCGGCAAACGGAACGCCTTCTGCATCACGCCCTGCAACTTCGCCCAAGCAACGCAGGAACCTGAGAACGACACAGCACCGATCAGCGCACCCAAGGTTGCGAGCGTCGTGACGACCGGGCCGGTGACATGACCCCGCGCGAATTCCAGCGCGGCAATGGCTGCAGCAGCGCCACCACCCATGCCGTTGTAGATGGCGACCATCTGCGGCATGTCGGTCATCTTGACGACCTTACCGGACCACCATGCCAGCGAACCGCCGAGCGCCAATGCGACGACGATCAGCAGCATGTTCCGCATGTCCGGGGTCAGGAACGTCACGACAGTCGCCAGCACCATGCCGGCACCCGCCCAGACGATGCCCTTGCGCGCCGAAACCGGCGAGGCCATCGCCTTGAGGCCCAGAATGAACAGAACCGCAACGACGAAGTACGAAATATTGATCAGCCAAGTTGCCCCGGTCATTTGGCCGCCTCCTTGCGGTCATCGCGCTTGAACATGGCGAGCATCCGTTCGGTTACCACGTAGCCGCCGGCCGCATTCGCCGCGCCGAGCACCACGGCAACAAAACCGATTGCCAGTTGCAGCGGATCGTTCGGGTCAGCGTTGCCGAGTGCCACCATCGCACCCACCAGCACCACGCCGTGCACAAAGTTGGACCCCGACATCAGCGGGGTATGCAGGATCACCGGCACGCGCGCGATGACCTCGTAGCCGGTAAATGCGGCCAGCATGAAGATGTAAATTGCCAGGAAGCCTTCCATTGCGGCGCTCCGTCAAAGTCCGAGAATCTTTTTCACGCCTTCGTGGCGCACCGCGCCGTCGTGCGTGAGACAGGTACCTGCGATCACCTCGTCGGTCCAGTCGATCGCCAGCGATCCATCCTTGATCATCGGCGAAACGAAGTTGTAGAGGTTCTTGGAGAACATCTCCGACGAGTGAGCGGCCATGCGGCTGGGCAGGTTGGTCGGGCCGACGATCAGCGCGGGGCCAACCCGAACCGCCTCACCAGCCACGGTACCTGCAACGTTGCCGCCCGATTCAGCCGCCATGTCGACCACGACAGCACCGGTCTTCATCTTCGCGACCATATCCGCGGAGATGATCTGCGGCGCCTTCTTGCCGGGGATCGCCGCCGTGGTGATCAGGGCGTCGCATTGCGCAACAGCCTTGCCAAGGCGCTCCGCCTGCTGACGCTTCTCGTCGTCGGTCAGTTCGCGGGCATAGCCGCCGGTACCCGCAGCAGAAACGCCGGTATCGACGAACTTGGCGCCGAGGGATTCGATCTGCTCCTTGGTTTCCGGACGCACGTCGTAGGCTTCGACCATCGCACCCATGCGGCGCGCCGTCGCAATTGCCTGCAGACCCGCGACACCCGCGCCGATGACGAGCACCTTTGCCGGCCGGATCGTGCCGGCCGCGTAGGTCAGCATCGGGAAGAACTTGGTGCAGTGGCTGGCGGCGATCAGTACGCACTGGTAGCCGGAACATGCCGCCTGCGATGAGAGGATGTCCATGCTCTGCGCACGCGAGATACGCGGCAGCAGTTCCATCGCGAAGGTCGTGATCCTGCGCTCGGCAAACAGCCGGGCACGATCCGCGCGCTGGTAGGGTTGCAGGCCTGCAACCAACACGGCACCCGGTTTGAGCTTGCCGATCAGTTCGTCGGAGGGCGGCTGGATCGCGAGCACCATGTCCGCCGCGAGCACCTCGTCGACACCGTCTGCCCAGCGCACATCGGCGAAATCGCCCTCTGCGATGCTGGCAGCGTCGGCGGCGCCGCGTTGAACAACAAGCTCGACTCCGAGCGCCCTGAAACGTTTAGCCACCTCGGGGACCAGCGCAACGCGCCGTTCGCCGGTGACTCGCTCGGCCAAAACGCCGATCGTCAGTGCCATGAAGCCTCCTGGTCAGATGCTGCCCATGCAGGGCAATGGCGCATATGCGCCGGAGTTGCCGGAAGCCTCTGCCCGCAAACGGACGAGCGCAGCCATCGAGGGCGCGCCGAACGTTGGGGGGAGTGCTGCGGCAACGACGAGCCGGCATCATACTGACTGCTGCCGTAATCTGAGAAGCGGAACCGCGCGCGAGTCCGATTACCAATGAGTTGGATCAAACCGGAGCAGTACATGCCGATCAAGTCAAAACCAGTCACCCGCCCCCGAAAGAAGGCGCGCCCGGATTACCGGAGGAAGATTGGCCAGCCGCCAGGCGCACTGATTCACTTGGGCGACATCAAGACGCCCTCGCCCGCGATCACCTTGTTCGAGTACGACCGGACCGGATTCAAGGAATGTCGATTCGCATCGGTCGCTGAATCTCGCAGCTTTGAGCCGGCCCACGACGTGGTCTGGCTCAACGTGTACGGCCTTCAACAGCCCGAGGTGATGAGCGAGATCGGCCGGCGTTTTGCCCTACACCCTCTGACGCTGGAAGACATCCTGAACACCCATCAGCGCCCGAAGCTCGACGACTACGGGAGCTATCTGTTCTTTGTGGCACGCGCCTGGCGCACAGCCGAGGATAGTGGTGAGTTGGTGTCAGATCAGGTCAGCATCGTGCTGGGCGAGCGCTTCGTGCTGACTTTTCAGGAGAGGCCAGGCGGCCTCTTCGATCCAATTCGGGAGCGGTTACGGCAAGGTAGCGGCCCAGCACGTGAGCGCGGACCCGACTACCTTGCCTATTCCTTGCTCGATGCGGTGGTTGACCGCTACTTCAACGTGCTGGAATCGCTCGGGGGCCAGATCGACCAACTGGAAGACACCATCGATCAGCCGCGGGCGGCGCACTTGATCACGGCCATCAACCGCCTCAAACACGACACCCGCGAACTTCGACGCACGGTTTGGCCGCTGCGCGAGGTCATCACCAGCCTGCAGCGCGTCGACGAGCGCTTCGTCAAACGCAGCACCGACATCTATCTGCGCGACGTCTATGACCATATCGTCCAGGTCGTCGAATCACTGGACAGCCTGCGCGACGCAACTGGCGACCTGCTCGATCTGCACATCTCACTCGACAGTCAGCGGCTGAATACCGAAGTACGCGCGTTGACGGTGGTATCGATGCTTTTCATGCCGGCAACGCTGATCAGCGGCATCTTCGGCATGAACTTCCAGACCATGCCGTGGTTGTCACTGCCCAACGGCTTCTGGTTCGCGCTCAGTTTGATGCTGGGCATCGCCAGCATCATGGGCCTGATTTTCTGGCGTCGGCAGTGGCTACAGAACAGCTGAGTCTGTCGGCAATTTTTACAGTAACGGGCCGGGCATATTTCCCAGTTGTGACAAATTCTTTGCAAACAAAGCGATGCGTGAATTTGTCACGTTCGGGCACGCTTCCTGCTGTCGTGGCAGTTGCGCCCATAAGGCGCCATCAACCCGACAACAGGAGCACCTAAGAATGACTTCAAGCAAGCTGTTCCGTGCGATTGCAGCAATTGGTTTCGGCGCTGCCGCCTCAATGGCCTCCGCCGTTCCGATGTCCATCACGCCGAGCATCACCCCGCTGATCGCATCGGGCGCGCCGCCCGACAGCCCCGCCGCGCGCGTCGACCCCAACGAGCCGACCTCGCCGTTCTCCGGTGTCGTCAGCATCAACATCCGCTATAGCAACGGTGACAGCTTCATCTGTTCGGGTGCCATGATCGACCGCTGGCATGCGGTATCGGCCGGCCACTGCGTTGACTCCAACGGCAATGGGTCGCTGATCAACATCAATCAGCCCGGAAACGATGTTCGCGTCGTGTTCAATGCGACGAGTGCGCCCGGCAGCGCCGGTCGCGCTGTGATCACGGCCAACAAGGTCGATATGCACCCGGATTACGCTGGCTTTGGCAATTGCCCGTCGGGCGTGCCTGGCTTCTGCGTGAACGACGATATCGCGATCATCCGCTTGTCCTCCCCTGCGCCTGACGAAGCGAAGACCTACAAGATCTACCGCGGCCCGGTCAGCGAAGGCACCCAGTTCACGATGGTCGGCTACGGCACCAGCGGTGACGGATGGGACGGCTACTATGTCAGCCCGGCGTTCCGCGTGAAGCGCAGCGGCAAGAACGTGTTCGACTTCGCAGAAACGAATGACGAAGCTGGCTTCAGCGCCGGTAGCTCGAAAGAAGTCTGGTACGCCGACTTTGACGGCACGCTGCGCGACGGCACCACGGTGGACACCTTCTGTGATCCGTCGGTGCTCGGCGTCGCGGTGTGTGGCGCCAGCCTCGGCAACGACATTGAAGCCAACATCGGTGGCGGAGATTCGGGCGGCCCGTCCTTCGTGCTGGTGGACGGCGAGTACCAACTCGTCGCCAACAACACCTTCGGCTTCGCGATGGGGTATTCGCCGAAGGGCGGTTTCGGCGACGGCATGGGCGGCATCCTGCTTGACTCCTACCGCAGCTGGATCGACAGCACCGCGGTACCGGAACCGGGCTCGCTCGCGCTGGCGGCCCTGGGTCTGGCTGGACTTGCCGGAGCGCGTCGCCGTCGTCGCGGCTGATTCGCTCTTCCGCAAAAAGAAAACGCCCCGAAAGGGGCGTTTTCTTTTCCGACACGCGAAAGCGGCCGATTCGATCAGGCCGCCTCAACGAGACGGATGATCGCCATCGAAATGTTGTCGCCGGTGCCCCGCCCACGTGCCCGGGCTGTGTCAATCAACCCACGCGCGGCCTGACGCGCTGGCTCATGGCAAACCGATCGCGCAAGCTCCTGGTCGCTGCAATGCCCCCAGAGACCGTCAGAGCAGAGCAGGAATCCGTCTCCCGCCTTGAGCCCCTCGACGCTGCACACTTCAATTTTCGGCTCGCGGTCGGCGCCCAGGCAAGAAAGCAGCAGATTGCGATGCGGATACGTCTCAGCATCCGCCTCCGATATCTGGCCGGTACGAACCAGCTCCGCCACCAGTGAATGGTCGTTGCTGCGAAGCGCGACCCCACCATCGCGGAAGTGATAGATGCGGGAGTCACCGCAATGGGCCCAATGCACCTTGCCGGGCTGCATCAGCAGCACGCACGCAGTGCTATGCGGGTCCTGTTCGCTGGTGAAGCGCGTGAGCTTGATGACAACGTGCGCCTCTTCGATGATCGCCCGCAGCAGTTCTTCCGGCGATTCAGAGGCGGGCGAATAGGCTTCGAAGTTCTGCTTGGCCTTGATGACGACCTGCTCGGCAGCCATCGCGCCGCCCGTGTGCCCGCCCATTCCGTCCGCGAGCACCGCAAGCAGCATGCCGGGGCGCGAAGGATGCGGGAACAGGCCCACGCGGTCCTGCTGCTCCTTCCGGTCCCCTTGGTGCATCGCAACGACAGTATCGATAGTCAGGGCCACGTTTTTATCGCTATTAACACTTATGACAATTCTAGCGGTGTTTGTAGGCCACCGATAGCCTGATTCGGGAACACCATCGCCGCCACACTGATTGGCTCAGCGTTCCAGAACATGGAAATGCTCGATCACCTGCTCGCACAGCTCGTTCATCTCATTGGCGCTGATCTCGAGCCGCTCAAGCAGCAAGCCTTCGTCGTACTCACCACTAGGCTCCGTCAGATCCATTTCGCGCGCATAGAGGTGCATGGATAACTGGAGAATACCCACCAGCATACTCGTCGGCCGCGAAGGGATACATCCCCCTTCATGGTGAAAGCGTACCGCCTGAGCCACAAAATCAGGAAGGCGCCAGTGGCGCGCAAGCAGGAAGCCGATCACGGCGTGGTCACACGAGAAGGCTCGGTCCTCGGTCCGGATGTCGGCCCACTTGTTCACATACCCCTCAATGCCCGTGGTTCGGCAATAGGCCGGAAACCGTTGCATCAGGATCGGAACGCCGCAGTCATGGAACATGCCCGCCAAGTAGGCCTGTTCGCCACTGACGCGTCTTGCACCGGGAAGGTGGGCAGCGATCAGCATCGCCAATTGGGCAATTGCGGTCGATCGCGCCCAAAAGCGCGCGAGGACCCGCGCATCGCCGGCCATCGCGCGCTGCACGCACAGCGCCTGGGCCAGGGCCAAGGTGCGCGGCAAACCGAGCAATAGAACGACCTGCTCCACCGTTTGCGGCGGCGAAGGGCGTGCGAACAGCGGCGAACGGGCCATGCGATAAAGCCCGGCAGTGAGCGCTGCGTCGCTGGCTATGACCTCCGACACATCCCTCATCTCGGGATTTTCGGTCAGAGCCAGCATTTGCAGCGCCTGCAAGGCGGCCGGCTGCGGCGGCAACTGCAAGCCACGCGCAAGCAACGCTTCGGGCTCGTCTTCCGCGGAGACAGTGAGTCCAACTGTGGTCATTCGGGGGTTAACGGCCCCAAGCAACGCAAGTTGAGCAAATTGCGCGGTCAGGTGCTCAAGGCTTCGTCCAGCCACTCGATCCAGTGTCGTACTGGCACGTCAGCCGCGCTCCCCAAGTGCGCGATACAACCAACATTTGCGCTGGCAATACCCACCGGCTTACCCGCTGCGAGCGCTGCGAGCTTGTTATCGCGAAGACTGGCGGCAATTTCAGGTTGGAGCAGCGAATACGAACCGGCCGAGCCGCAACAGAGATGTGCATCCGCAACTGGTGTCAGTTCGTAGCCGGCGCGCTGCAGCAATCCCTCCACCACGCCCCGGATCTGCAGGCCGTGCTGCAACGTGCAGGGTGAATGAAAGGCAATTGCACCTCGACCGCCCAACGCCCGCTTGACCAGGCATTCGTCCGACGCATGGGTCTCCCGCGCGATCAGTTCGGCAATGTCGAGCGTCTGCGCAACGACCTTTCCAGCTTGCGCAAGCATTGGTGCGTCGTCGCGGAACAGATGTCGATATTCGCGAACGAAACTACCGCAGCCCGAGGCCGTGATCACCACGCCCTCTACCTCGCCACGCTCAAGGGCCGGCTGCCATTGCTGAAGCAGACGCGATGCATCCTCTCGCCCGCCTTCATGGTCATTCAGATGACTACGCAGGGCACCGCAACAACCATCACGCCTGACTTCGATCAGCGAAATACCAATGCGATCCAACACTCGCGCGGCGGCGGCATTGACGTCCGGAGTCAGCGCGGGCTGCGCACAGCCCCCCAGCACCAACCACTTCCGGGCATGCCGTGGGCTTGGCCAGACGCCGCGCGGCCGCGATGGCGCGAGTTTTGCCGCGAACGCGGACGGCATCAGCGGGCGCAGCGCCCGGGCCACGCGATAGGCGGCGCCGAAAACAGCCGGTTGCGAAATCGTGTTCGCCAGCAACCAGCGCTTTACCTGCTGCGGCGCCGACCTGGGAGGCGCGAGGTTCTCGGCCCATTTGCGCCCAATATCCACCAAGCGGCCGTACTCCACGCCAGACGGACACGTCGTTTCGCAGGAGCGGCATGTCAGGCATCGATCGAGGTGCAGCTGCGTTCGGGCCGACACCGCCTCCCCCTCCAGCATCTGTTTGATCAGGTAGATGCGGCCGCGTGGGCTGTCGAGTTCGTCGCCCAAAAGTTGAAACGTCGGGCAGGTCGCAGTGCAAAAGCCGCAATGCACGCACTTGCGCAGAATGGCATCCGCCTCTGCGCCGTCTGCGGTGTCACGGATGAAATCAGCCAGCTTGGTCTGCATGACGGCCTCACCAGTCGGGGTACATGCGTGCACGGTTGAAAACGCCAGCCGGATCAAAGGCCGCCTTCAGCCGACGATGCAATCCAAGCAAGGCGGGGCTCAAGCGACCGAAAGGCACATCGCAGGACGCACCTTCGCCAGCCCGAAAGCACATTGCGCTGCCGTGCTGGCGGGCCACGTGTTCGGCCAGTGCCGCCCCCTCCTCCACTGGCGTACGCAGCCACCGCAAGGCGCCACCCCATTCGATCAGGCCCACGTCGGCGGCGCCAATCGTTTCCTCGCAACTCGGAACAGACAGTCGCCACAGCGGGCGGCTACCCGCGAAGAAAGGATGCATCTGTTCGCGCAGTGCGCGCCAGAACGCCTGCTGCGCGGCCGGCTCTAAAACCTCACCGCCGATCTTCTTGATGGCGGCCCCAACGGCCGATGCAGCGCCCGACAAGCGCACATGCAGCAAACCGTCCACCCAGCAGCTTGCGGACAACGGGAGCGGTTGCCCGCCCCACCGGTTCAGGCTGCGCAAGGCGTCCGCCTGGGTCATCGACAGCCGCACGGTGCGCTCAGCGGCTGGCAGAGGCATCACCTTCAGCGACACGTCCAGCAGCAGCCCCAAAGTGCCCATGGCGCCAGCCATCAGTCGCGATACATCGTAGCCGGCCACGTTCTTCATCACCTGGCCACCAAATCGCAGAATGTCGCCACGACCGTCCATCAAGGTGACGCCGAGCAGATGATCACGCACCGCACCGGCGCTGGCGCGGCGCGGGCCGGACAAGCCTGCGGCTACCATCCCACCGACCGTCGCCGGGCCAAAATGGGGCGGTTCGAAGGCGAGCATCTGCCCCCGCTCCGCGAGGACCGCTTCCAGCTCGGCGAGCGGTGTTCCGGACCGCACGGTGACCACCAATTCCGTTGGTTCGTAGCTCCGAATGCCACTCCACACGCGCGTATCGAGGAGCTCACCCATCGGCGAGCGGCCGAGAAAGCGCTTGCTTCCGCCTCCCTGCAGTACCAAGGCTTGCCCGCTGGCCGCCGCGCGGCGCACGCGCGCCTGCCAGTCCGCGAGAACCGGGTCCAATGGGGCGGCCATCAGAAGCGCTCCAATTCGGGGTACGGCAAGTTGCCGCCTTGCACATGCTGGCGGCCGCCCTCTGCGCAGCGGTTAAGGGTTGGGATCGCCTTACCTGGGTTCAACAAACCAGCCGGATCAAAGGCCGCCTTCACGCGATGGAACATGCGCAACTCGTTCTCGCCGAACTGAACACACATCTGGTCGATCTTCTCGAC
The DNA here is from genome assembly GCF_013184235.1 of Niveibacterium sp. COAC-50. Classification (NCBI taxonomy): domain Bacteria; kingdom Pseudomonadati; phylum Pseudomonadota; class Betaproteobacteria; order Rhodocyclales; family Rhodocyclaceae; genus Niveibacterium; species Niveibacterium sp. COAC-50. Next base: position 1,158,174 of record NZ_JABCJM010000001.1, on the reverse strand, counting down.
GCCCACGCCATGCTCGCCCGTGATCGAACCGCCCAAGGCGACCGATCGTTCGAGGATCTCCGCGCCGAATGCTTCAGCACGCGCCTGTTCGCCCGGTGCAGCTGCATCAAACAGGATCAACGGATGCAGGTTGCCGTCGCCAGCATGGAACACGTTGATGCAACGTAGCGCATAGCGGCGCTCCATCTCGGCAATCGCGTTGAGCATTTCGCCAAGCCGCTTGCGCGGAATCGTGCCGTCCATGCAGTAGTAGTCGGGCGAGATGCGGCCCGCAGCGGGAAAGGCGGCCTTGCGCCCCGCCCAGAACCGCAGACGCTCGGCCTCATCCCGCGAGATCCGGATCTCGCCAGCGCCGGCCCGCTGCAACACCTCGCTGACCCGAGCCACCTCCTCCGCCACTTCCTCGGGAGTGCCATCACACTCCACAAGCAGGATCGCAGCCGCGTCGAGCGGATAGCCAGCATGGACAAAATCCTCAACCGCCGCCGTGGCCGCCTGGTCCATCATCTCAAGGCCGGCGGGGATGATGCCCGCGGCGATGATCTCGGCGACAGCCTCCCCTGCAACCACGACGTCCGAGAACGCCGCCAACACGCATCGTGCGAGCTGCGGTGTTGGCAATAAGCGCACCGACACTTCGGTCGTCACGGCAAGCATCCCCTCGGAACCCGTCAGCAGTGCAAGCAGGTCATAGCCCGGTGAGTCGAGCGCGTGGCTGCCAAACTCGACCACGTCGCCCGCCATCGTTACGCCCCTGACTCGTAGCACGTTATGCACGGTCAGGCCGTACTTCAGGCAATGCACGCCACCTGCGTTTTCTGCGACGTTGCCGCCAATCGTGCATGCGATCTGCGAGCTTGGGTCCGGCGCGTAGTAGAGCCCGTACCGCGCTGCCGCCTCCGATATGGCCTTGTTACGCACGCCGGGCTGGACGACGGCAATCCGCGCAACGGGATCAACGCGAACAATCTTGCGAGACTTCGCCATCGCCAGCAGCACGCCGAACGCATGCGGCATTGCGCCACCCGACAGGCTCGTGCCAGCCCCCCGCGCCACCACCGGCACCCCCATACGCTGGCAAATCTTGAGGATCTCAACAACCTGCGCCTCCGTCTCCGGCAGGGCAACCAGCATCGGCACCTGTCGCATCGCGGCCAAGCCGTCGCACTCCCAGGGTCGCAAGTCTTCCAGTTCACTCAGCAGACAAGTCGGCGGCAACACGGCGGCCAGCTCCTGAAGTACGGCGTTTCGGTCCACGCCAGACCAATCGGGCTCAACCTGACCTGGTGCAAGGTTGTCGATACGCATTGTGGCCGTCCCTTGTGAGTGCAGTGCTGAAGCATGTGGCACGGAATCTGGGCGGGATATCGTTGGGCGTCCGTGACACCGCCTGCTCTTGGATTCGAGGCCAGGTAATCTTGACCCTTCGCAGCACCTCACAGCTTCGCCGCGGCCGCGACTGATTAAAGGAGATTGGCAATACGAGGTGCTAGGGGGCGCGCGTCGCCTCGGAGTAGAGGGCGACCCACGCGCCTCCTAAGATTCGTCTTTACGCGTCCGAAGACGCGGTCAGCGCTTCACGATCACAAGCCCCTTCTGGGCCGAGAAATAGGCTGCCAGATCGGCGACATCCTCTTTCGAGAGCGGCGCCGCCATGCCCATCATGATCGGGTTCTTGCGTTTGCCGGCCTTGTAGTCGGTCAGCGCGCGCACGATGTAGTCCTCATGCTGCCCAGCCAGCTTCGGAAAATCCGGCGAGGCGGAGTTGCCGTCAGCGCCGTGGCAAGCCGCACAGACGGTGGACTTCTCCTTGCCCTTCACTGCGTCACCCGCTTGGGCGAGCGGCATGGTCAGCAGCGCAAGAAGCGCCAGCGGCAGAATCTTCATGTCGGCCCTCCTCATTTCTGTGCTCCGAAATGGGCTGCAATGTCGGCCATGTCCTGCTCCGACAAGGGCGCGACCTGCCCAGTCATCGTCGGATGGCTACGCTCGCCGTTCTTGTACTCCTGCAGTGCACGTAGGATGTATTCCGGATGCTGCCCACCCAGCTTGGGGACGTGATAGACGCTCGGAAAAGTGGTTTTGTAGTCCGGAATACCGTGGCAACCAAGGCACATCGCAACCTTCTTGCGACCGGCTTCGGGATTGCCCTGTACCGCGAGGGCTGCGCCGCTGGCGAACAGCAACGCAATGACCAACAGCCCCTTCATTCTTTTCATGAGTCCCCTCTGATGGTGTGGATTGGGAGGCGTTGAAGCGAACCGATTCTATGTCGCGGTGTTTTCGGGCGTCAAAGCACCTTTTGGAGACCCTGCCTTGAGCAGGGTCAATGCGCATGTTTGTTGCGCAGGCAGACGTTGCGCCGCATGATGCCGACTCTGTCTTACGCCTTAGCCAAATCATGAGCCTTCGATTCCAGGGATCCGATCAGTACGTCGCCACCGCAGACCTGATGCTGGCAGTCAACGCCGCGATTCAGCTTCAGCGCCCGCTGCTGATCAAAGGTGAGCCGGGCACCGGCAAGACGATGCTCGCTGAAGAAGTCGCCAGCGCGCTGGGCCTGCCGCTGTATCAATGGCACATCAAATCCACCACCAAGGCCCAGCAGGGTTTGTACGAGTACGACGCGGTATCACGCCTGCGCGACTCGCAACTCGGCGACGACCGCGTCAAGGACATTGGCAACTACATCGTCCAGGGCGTGCTGTGGAAAGCCTTTACGCATGACGCGCCGTCGGTGGTGCTGATCGACGAGATCGACAAGGCCGACATCGAATTCCCGAACGATCTGCTGCGCGAACTCGACCGCATGGAATTCCATGTTTACGAGACCCAGCAGACGATACGCGCGCGCCACCGGCCCATCCTGTTCATCACCTCCAATAACGAAAAGGAACTGCCGGACGCGTTCTTGCGCCGCTGCTTCTTCCACTACATCAAGTTTCCGGACAAGGAAACGATGGAAAAGATCATCGGTGTGCACTTCCCCGATATCCACGAAAAGCTGCTGCGCGCCGCCCTCGAAGTATTCTTCGAGTTGCGCGAGGTACCGGGGCTTAAGAAGAAACCGACCACGTCCGAGTTGCTGGACTGGCTGCGCCTCCTGGCCGCCGAGGAGATCCCGGCCGAGAGCCTACGTGCTGCGGGCAACAAGCCGGTGGTACCACCGTTGGCCGGCGCACTGCTGAAGAACGAGCAGGACATCGCGCTGTTCGAGCGTCTCGTCGCGATGGCCAAGCACAACCGCTGAACGGCACAGCACGCATCTGCCATGCTGACCGATTTCTTCCTTCACTTGAAGGCGAGCCAGATCCCGGTCTCCACGAAGGAGTTCCTGACGCTGCTCGAAGCACTGCAGGCGGGCGTGATCGGGCCGAGCATCGATGACTTCTACATCCTCGCCCGCGCGACGCTGGTCAAGGACGAGAGTCACTACGACAAGTTCGACCGCGCCTTCGGCAGCTTCTTTAAAGGCATTACGGAACTCCCGGGCCTCGAAGCCGACATCCCCGAAGACTGGCTGCGGCGAGCGGTGCAACGCATGCTCAGCCCTGAGGAGAAGGCGCGCCTCGAGAAGCTTGGCTGGGACAAGCTGATGGAGGAATTCAAGCAGCGCCTGCAGGAGCAGAAAGAGCACCACGCCGGTGGCAACAAGTGGATAGGCACCGGCGGCAGCTCGCCCTTCGGGGCGCACGGCTATCACCCTGAAGGGATTCGCGTTGGCCCGGAATCCGCTGGCAACCGCACGGCAGTCAAGGTGTGGGATCAGCGGCAGTACCGGAACCTCGACGATTCGGTTGAACTCGGCACGCGCAACATCAAGGTGGCGCTACGCCGCCTGCGCCGCTTTGCGCGCGAGGGCGCACAAGACGAACTGGATCTCGACGGCACGATCGCCGCCACGGCGCGCAACGCCGGCTGGCTTGATCTGAAAATGCGGCCCGAGCGCCACAACGCGGTCAAGGTGCTGATGTTCTTCGACGTCGGCGGCTCCATGGACGACCACATCAAGGTCTGCGAAGAACTCTTCTCGGCGGTACGCGGCGAGTTCAAGCACCTTGAGTACTTCTACTTCCACAACTGCGTCTACGAATCGGTATGGCGAGACAACCAGCGCCGCTTCGCGACCAAGCGCCCATTGCAGGATGTTCTGCACACCTACGGGCCGGACTACAAACTGATCTTCGTTGGCGACGCGACGATGAGCCCTTACGAGATCATGGTGCCCGGAGGCTCCGTCGAACATTTCAACGAAGAGCCTGGCGCAGAATGGCTGCGGCGCCTGCTCGACGCTTATCCGAGCGCCTGCTGGATCAACCCACAACCCGAGCAAACCTGGCCCTATCGCCAGTCGATCACGCTGATCCGGCAGATCATGGCCGAGCGCATGTTCCCATTGACCATCGAGGGCCTTGAGCGCGCGATGCGCCAGCTCTCACGCAAAACTTGATTCGCACAATGAACCCTATATTCGTCGACCTGCTCGGGTATCTCGCCGCGACGCTCACCACCGTCGCGTTTGTGCCGCAGGCCTGGTTGACCTGGAAGACCCGCTCCGCACATGGCGTGTCGCTGGGCATGTACAGCGTCTTCATCTGCGGCATCGTGGCATGGCTGGTCTACGGTCTGCTGATCGGCGCCTGGCCGGTCGTCATCGCCAACGCGATCACGCTGCTACTGGCGGCCTTCATCCTTTCGATGAAGCTTCGATTCGGTTAAACCCTGCGCACAACAAGGCGCTATCATCGGCGCACCATCCGGTGGAGCCGTGATTCATGCGTTCACTCGTTCGCCTGCCGCACAGCCTTGTCGCGCTACTGATCCTGCTGCTAATGCCGATCCTGGCATTGGCCGCCGAGAAGCCGCCGCAGCCGGAAGAAGCCAATCTTGTCGTGGCCAATCGGCATATCGCCACCTTCCGGGCCGAGTTCGGTGGCGCCACGCCGCGCGCTCGCGCCGAGCGCGCCGCGCGCCGGATCGAACTCGCCAGCGAAGCAGTAAAACCGCTCAAGACCAACACCGTCAGCTACAGCCTTGACGGCAAGTCCGGCATCGCAATCCGAGCCGGCGACCAGATCCTGTTCGCGCTGGTCCCCGCGGACCTCGAAGCCGACGCCGGACTCACCCTGGAGGCTACCGCCGCGAAGGCGGCCGAAGAGGCGCAGCGGGTTCTCGACGCGTATCACGAGCAAGCAGACGTGAAGGGCATCGTGCGTGGCGTGCTGCTCACGCTCCTCGCCACCGCAATCGCCATCGGCCTGCTCTGGGCCCTGCTGCGCGCCGGGCGGCGTGTCACCGAAAGCGTGCAACAACGCATCGAACGCAAACTCGCGGCGACCGCTGGCGTCGGTTGGGCCCGCTACACCTACGGTATTGTGTTGCGCGTAGCGCAGGTGATCCTCATCGCGCTGGCTCTGGTGCTGATCGATGTCTGGCTGACCTTCGTACTCAAGCAGTTCCCGATCACAGAACCGCTCGGCGACCATCTGATCGACTACCTGTTCCGCTACACCGGGCATTTTGGCGATGCCTTGCTGGGCGCCCTGCCCGGTCTGGTCGCGGTGGCGATCATCATCGTGATTGCCCAGGCGGTCGCAGGCATGGTTCGCAGCATCTTCGACGCGGCGCAGTCGGGCAACCTCAGCCTCCCCGGCGTGCATCCGGAAACCGCATCGGCCACCCGGCGCATCGTGGTCGGCGGCGTCTGGGCGTTCGCCTTTGCACTCGCCTATCCGTATATCCCAGGTTCCAGCACCGATGTCTTCAAAGGCGTCAGTGTGCTGCTGGGCTTCCTGTTCACGCTGGGTTCGGCTGGCGTCATGAGCCAGCTGATGGGGGGGCTGGTGCTCACCTATGCACGCGCACTGCGGATCGGCGACTACGTAAAGATCGGAGAGATCGAGGGGGTCGTGCGCGAGTTGAGCACGCTGTCGGTCAAGATCGTGAATATCCGTAATGAGGAAATCACGATCCCGAACGCAGTTCTGCTCGGCAGTGCGATCTACAACTACTCCCGCCGCGCTGACTCGCAAGGCACGATGCTGTCGACCAAAGTAACCATCGGCTACGACGCCCCGTGGCGGCAAGTCCATGCGCTGCTGATCGAAGCCGCACGGCGCGTGCCAGCGATCCGCAAAACCCCGGACCCAACGGTCTATCAGCGCGCCTTGAACGACTTCTACGTCGAATACGAGTTGTTCTGCCAGATTCACGAGGCGCAACAACGCGTGCCGGTGCTCTCGGCCCTGCATGCCTCGATCCAGGACTGTTTCAATGAATACGGCGTGCAGATCATGTCGCCGCACTTCTTCGAACAGCCTGCACAGCCGGTCCTGTCGCCAAAGTCGCAATGGCACGCCCCACCAGCCACGCCGGCGGATTCCGAGCGGCCGCGCTCCTAGCGCGCGGCGGCGTTCCAGCCGGCCAACATTCAGCCGGGCGCTCTACGTAGAACTACGGAAGGCTGCAAGGGCAGCTTTACGTACAATGCCGAGGTCATTTTCGCGCGATGGATAGGCTATCGCGCGATTTCCTTTTGTGGACCACAAGTCCGCTTTCGCCAAGGCTTCTACCCATGCAAAAGCTGATTCCGGGCGCGGCATTGGGCGTGGCGCTATGCGCCGTTTCCACCGCGTTGTATGCCCAGTCGAGCAATATCGACACCCTCGAAAAGATCCGCCAGACACGCACGATCACCATCGGTAACCGCGAAGCGGCAAGACCCTTCTCGTTCCTCAACGAGCAGAAACAGCCGGTCGGATACTCGATCGACCTCTGCCTCAAGGCGGTCGACCAGATCAAGAAAGACCTCAAACTGCCCGACCTGAAGGTGCAGTACGTCACCGTCAGTGGCGCAGAGCGCATCCCGAAGCTGCTCGATGGATCGATCGACCTGGAATGCGGCTCAACCACCAACACCAAAGCCCGCCAGGAAAAGGTCGAGTTCAGCTACACGATTTTCGTGGCCGGCATGAAGCTGCTGACCCGCACGAATTCGGGCGTGGCAAGCCACACCTCGCTGGCCGGCAAGCCGGTGGCGCTGTCGAAGGGCACCACGTCGGAGAAGCTGTTCACACAGTTGCGCGACTCGGAAATCAGCACGATGAAGCTGATGCAGTTCCCGAATAACGTTGACGCGATCAAGGCACTCGAATCCGGCACAGTTGCCGCCTTCCCGCAGGACGATGTGCTGCTCAGCGGCCTTCTCAGTACCCGCCCGGACGCTTCGCGCTATACGTTGGTGGGGGACTACCTGTCGGTGGAGCCGTACGCGATCATGATGCGCAAAGGTGACGAACGCCTGCAGGCCGAAGTCGACAAGGCACTCAAGCAAATCTACGCAAGCGGCGAGATCAACGGCATCTACGAGCGCTGGTTCAACACCGACACGCTGAAGCTGCCGATGTCGCGCCTGTTGCGCGATTCGATCATGCGGCCGAGCAAGGAACCGGGCATCGCGCGGGTGCTTGGCTACTCGCTTTAAGGCGCAGCCTGCAAACAAAACGCCCCGGCATACTGCTGTGCCGGGGCGTTTTCATTTGAGCCTTACTGACGTTCAGCCCAGCATCAACTGGTTGATACGCTTGACGAAGCCAGCCGGATCCTCAAGCGTGCCGCCTTCAGCCAACAGCGCCTGATCCAGCAATACGCTCGCCCAATCGTCGAAACGATCGGTGCCGGCCTTGAGCTTCAGCAGCACCTGATGCTTCGGGTTCACTTCGAGAATCGGCTTGGAACTCGGCACATCCTGACCAGCCGCCTTGAGCAGGCGCGCAAGGTTGGTGCCCATGTCGTTCTCGTCCGCTACCACGCAGGCAGGGCTATCGGTGAGTCGGTGCGTGATCCGCACTTCCTTGACCCGATCGCCCAGCGCCGTCTTGATCTTTTCGAGCACATCCTTGAAGTCGCCGGCCTCGGCCTCGGCGGCCTTCTTCTCTTCCTCATCTTCCAGCGTGCCGAGGTCAAGATCGCCGCGCGCGACCGACACCACTTGCTTGCCTTCGAACTCGTGCAGGTGGCTCACCAGCCATTCATCCACGCGCTCGGCCAGCAGCAGCACCTCGACGCCCTTCTTGCGGAAGATCTCAAGGTGCGGGCTGTTCTTCGCGGCGGTGAAGGTATCGGCCGTGACGTAGTAGATCTTGTCCTGGCCTTCCTTCATGCGCGCGACATAGTCGGTCAGTGAAACCGTCTGCTCCGGCGTGTCGGCATGGGTCGTCGCAAAACGCAGCAGTTTGGCGATGCGCTCCTTGTTGGCGAAGTCCTCGCCCACGCCTTCCTTCAGCACCTTGCCGAACTCGCCCCAGAACTTGGCGTACTTGTCCTTGTCGTTCTCGGCCAGATCCTCGAGCAACGAGAGCACCTTCTTCGCGCAACCGGCGCGGATGGTGTCGATATCCTTGCTTTCCTGAAGGATCTCGCGCGACACGTTCAGCGGCAGGTCGTTCGAATCGACCACCCCGCGCACGAAGCGCAGGTAGAACGGCAGCAGCTTCTCGGCGTCGTCCATGATGAAAACGCGGCGCACGTAGAGCTTGAGGCCGTGCTTTACATTGCGATCCCACATGTCGAACGGCGCATGGCTCGGTACGTAGAGCAACTGGGTGTACTCGTGGCGGCCTTCCACCTTGGCATGCGACCAGGCCAGCGGTTCTTCATGGTCGTGCGCGACGTGCTTGAAGAATTCCTTGTACTGCTCGTCGGTGATATCGGACTTCGAACGGGCCCACAGCGCCGAGGCCTGGTTGACCGTCTCTTCCTCATCACGCAGGACCTGCTCGCCCTTCTCCTGGTCCCACTCTTCCTTGCGCATGCGGATCGGTTGCGCGATGTGGTCGGAGTACTTGCGGATGATCGAGCGCAGGCGCCAACCGGACAGCAGATCGTCCTGATCCGCGCGCAGGTGCAGGATGATTTCGGTGCCACGCACCTCACGCTCGATCGGCTCGATCGTGTAGGCGCCGGCGGTATCGCCAGTCATCGAGCATTCCCACTTCACCGCCTCATTGGCCGGCAGGCCGGCGCGGCGGGTCAGCACCGTCACTTTGTCCGCCACGATGAAGGCCGAGTAGAAGCCGACACCGAACTGGCCGATCAGGTGAGCGTCTTTCTGCTGGTCGCCGGTCAGACGGGAGAAAAACTCCTTGGTGCCCGATTTGGCGATCGTGCCAAGGTGAGCGATCACCTCTTCACGGCTCATGCCGATGCCGTTGTCGGAAATCGTCAGCGTCCGCGCCGCCTTGTCGAAGCCCACACCAATCGCCAGCTCGCCGGCACCCTCAAGCAGGTGCGGGTGATCCAAGGCCTCGAAGCGCAGCTTGTCGCAGGCGTCCGACGCATTGGAAATCAGCTCGCGCAGGAAGATCTCGCGGTTGGAATACAGCGAATGAATCATCAGGTGCAGCAGCTGTTTCACTTCTGCCTGGAAGTTAAGGGTCTCGCCCTTGGGTGCCGCTGCGGTCTGTGCCTCACTCATGGATTTCTCCTAGGTCTCGATTAACATGCACGATATGCGTCCGACCCATCCGGATTTCAAGCGTGTCCGATAGCACTGCACAGGCCCACGACGACGACCTGGCCGACACGCAGCTCGCTCTGCCCCGCCGCCCACGCAGCTTGCGGCGGGTCGCCCTGTCCATCGTGGGGACTTACATCCTGCTCGCCGCCGTCATCGTGAGCGGCGCCGCAGTGCTGATCGCCCGCGATCGCGACCAGGAAACCCATCGCGCCGAGGCCGAACTCAGCAGCCTTGCACGCGCCCTCGAAGAGCACGTCGCACGAAGCTTCGGCCAGATGGATACGGTGCTCGATGCGCTGGGCAAACAGGTGGGCGAAAACGGGGGGCCGGAACGCTTCGGCGAGCGGGCGCTGTATGAGCTCACCAGCGAATGGCTGCTGCGCGTTCCGCAGGCGGCGATCGTCTCGGCCTATTCACGCGACGGCGCCCTGCTGTCGGCGACCTATCAGTATCCGCTGACCAGGCACTCGCCTTTGCCCGCAGCGGTTACGCAACGGCTGGCGGCCAACGCCAACGCCGCAATGCAGATTGGCGCCCCGATTCGCGCACCGGACTCCGGACGCTGGTTGATTCCGCTGACACGCCGTATCAATCGCGGCGACGGCAGCCTGGCCGGTTTCCTGACCGCCGCGCTCAGCACCTCGTATTTCGAGTTCTTCTACCAGGACATTCGTCTGACGCGCGACGACGCCATCAGCGTGCTGACCAGCGACGGCACACTGCTGGTCCGCTATCCGGCCAACGACGCGCAAATCGGCGTCGACTTCTCACGCAATCCGGCGATGGTTCGCCCCGCCACGCACGCCACCCGCGTCGTCGAACGCATCTCGTGGATCGACAGCCAGCCGCGCATCATTGCCGCGCGTGGCCTCGATAACTACCCGCTGATCGTGCAGGTGAGCCGGCCGCGCCAGACCGCGTTGCGTAGCTTCTATGCCAACACCGAACGTATCGTCTGGGGCTGCACTCTTTTGTGCGGCTTGCTCGCGGTGCTGGCTTGGGTGGTTTTTGAGGATGTGCGCCGGCGCGAACGCGCTCGCCGCACGCTTCATCGGCTGGCTCAGTCTCTGGAGGCACGCGTCAAGGAACGCACCGCGGAGCTGGAAAGCTCCAACCGCGAACTGCTCGCCTTCAGCTACTCGGTGTCGCACGACCTGCGGGCACCGCTACGCGCGATCAACGGCTTCTCGCATGCGCTGCTCGAAGACTACGCGCCGCAACTGGATGCCACCGGCCGCGATTACCTTCAGCGCGTGGCCCGTGCCAGCGTGCGAATGGGCGAACTGATCGACGAGTTGCTCAAGCTCGCCAACGTGGCGCGCCAACCCCTCGACATCCGCACCGTCGATCTAAGCGCCTTGGCGGCGGACATTGCCGCCGATCTGAAAAGCGGCAGCCCGGCACGCGCAGCGCGCTTCGAGATTCAACCCGGCATGCTCGCCGACGCTGACGAACCGCTGCTGCGGAATGTGCTGGGTAATCTGCTCGATAACGCCTGGAAGTTCACCCGCGATCGCGAGGAAGCGCTGATTCGCGTCAGCTGCACCGAGGAGGAAGGCGGGCAGCGCTTCGCGGTGTCGGACAACGGGGTCGGTTTCGACATGGTGTATGCCGGACGTCTGTTCCAGCCTTTCCAGCAACTGCATGGCGGCCAAGGCTATGCAGGCACCGGCATCGGTTTGGCCTCCGCCCGGCGAATCATCGAACGCCATGGCGGCAAGATGCACGCGGATTCCATGCCCGGCGAAGGCACCACGGTGTACTTCACGCTGCCACGCCGCGCAGCGGTTGTGCGCAAGCGGCGCAACCCTCAGTCGTAGCGGATTTCCAGAACCTCGATTTCGCGCCAACCGGCCGGGCTCGCAAAGCGCACGCTGTCGCCCTCCCGCGCCTTGAGCAACGCGCGAGCAATCGGCGCAATCCACGATACGCGGCCGCTGCTGGCGTCCGCCTCGTCAACGCCGACGATCTGGAAGGTCTGCGACTCGCCATCCTCGACATCACACACGGTAACCGTGGCACCGAAGAACACCTGATCCATCCCCCCCTGCTCAGCCGGATCGACCACGGTGGCACTCTCAAGCCGCTTGATCAAAAAGCGGATGCGACGATCAATCTCGCGCAGCCGCTTCTTGCCATAGATGTAGTCGCCGTTCTCAGAGCGATCGCCGTTACTGGCCGCCCAGGACACGATCTGCACGACCTCGGGCCGCGTCACCTTCAACAGGGTGTCGAGCTCGTCCTTGAGCGCAAGGAAGCCCCGCCGCGTCATGTAGTTGCGCGTGCCTGCAGGGAGCGACAGTGAAGCGGGCAGCTCCTCGTCGTCGTCCTGATCGGTTTCTTTAGTGAATGCCTTGCTCATGGGAGAAATGCGCGACTTGCCAAGCCGCGAATTCTACCAAGCCCGCTGCGCCACTCAGTGGCGAATCGCGGGATGCGTCATCAGGGCATCGAAGTGCTCGATGAATTCAGCGATCAGCTCGCCGTCCTCATCGTCGTCTTCGATTGCCTCGGCCAATTCACGCTTGAAGCGTTCGGCCGCCGCGTCGGTCATGAACACACCACGGCCCTTGCGCTTGTTGATGACCTCGATGCCGTTTTGGGCGGGGTAAGCCACCACATACAGAAACGGGTTGTTGAACATAACGTGCATGACCGCCTCCTTCCGCGAAGCGCGGGATCAGAATCCCTCAAGGGCCCGATAACCGAACCCTTGGCACTACTTGGGGGAAGGCCCCCCGCATTTCAACGCCGTACTGCTGCCGGTTGTCATTTCCACCGGCGCCCACTAGGATGCACTTAGGTTGACTAACGGCACCCGAGATTGTTCCTGAAGTGCCGTAACAGTCGATGGAGGCCGGTTGCAGGGGGATGCCGCTCGCACAGAAGCGCGCACGCGACCGGGGGGAAACCAGTGTGTTGCCAGCGGTGCCATGAACGACACTTTCGAGAGCGTCACCAGCCTGCGCGCCCGGCTGAACGTGCTGCTTGCCGAGCATCGCGACCTCGATGAGGCGATTGCCCGGCTTGCCGCGCTGCCACCAACTGACGACCTGCTCGTCCGGCGACTCAAGAAGCGCAAGCTCTTCGTCAAGGACCGCATTCTGCTGATCGAACGTCTGATGGATCCGGACGTTCCCGCTTGAACTGCGCAGCCACCCGCAACAAGCTCCATTTATCAATGCCGCCTTCGGCGGCCGCGGCGCCACGGCCGTCCGCAACTGCCGGCCAACCGCGCGAGAACATCCACACTTCCATCCGTCGCAACCTCTGTTTCATCCAAGCTCGTACCCGCTGCACCCCAACCTTGCATTTCCCCATAACGAGAACAGATCCATGGAGGAGACATGCCCGAGCAGCAGAAGACCCCGGACGACAACAACGAGATCCGCTACGAAGAGACCCAGACGCTGATCCCCAAACTGCGCCGGGTGCATGTAGCCGCCGCGCTGGTATGGCTTGGTCGCGGCGCACAGGACATGCAAGCGTGCCCGATCGCGAGCCTTTTTTACGGCTTCTGCTTTGCCGCAATGGGCTTATCGGTCAGCGCGGTTTTTGAGCACGCGTACCAATACACCTCCGCACTCACCTCGGGTTTTCTGCTGTTAGGGCCGTTCTTCGCGATGGGCCTCTATGAACTGAGCCGGCGTCGCGAGAAGGGCGAAGGCTGCCGCTTCGCCTCGTCGCTCACCATCTGGCGGCGCAACGCGTCGAACATCGGCGTGTTTGCGCTGGTGCTCACCGTGGTCTTTCTCGTCTGGGCCCGTGCGTCCCTGGTGATGTTTGCGCTCTTCTACACCAACGAGATGCCCAACCTCTCCGGCTTCCTGAATCAGGTGATCAAGCTTGAGAACATCGAGTTCGTCGCGGTCTATATCGGCGTGGGGCTGATATTTGCTGCACTGGTATTCGCAATCAGCGTCGTCGCGATCCCGATGATGCTGGACCGCCGTGCGGATGCGATCACGTCGATGTTCACCAGCGTGGCCGTTGTTGCAGCCAACCCAGCGGCCATGCTGGTGTGGGCCTTCCTGATCGTCGCGCTGACCCTGATCGGATTCCTGACCTTCCACATTGGCCTGATCTTCCTGATGCCCATGATCGGGCACGGCACCTGGCACGCATACCGGGCGCTGGTGGAACCTGACAATCAGAACAGGTCCAGCACCAACGGCTGATGATCGGAAGCGGCGGTATCAGCGCAAACCTTGATACCACCCAAGGCCGGCAGGAGGTTGCTGCTGACGAAGAAATAGTCGCAGCAAAACGGCACTGCCGGCCATTCGGCGCCATGAAGGCCCACCGTGTCAGCGTGCGGAGTCTGCTCGTTTAGTGCAGACCACGCGTCTCGCCAGGGGCTGCTCGACACGTCATTCTGAACAGCTCGATAGGCCGGTTCGCCCGGGCGGCAATTGAAATCGCCGCAAAGTACCGCGCGTGACGGGCGAGGCCTGGGCGCAAATGCGGCGTTACTCTCCTTGCCTTTGGGCGGCGTCGCCTCAGCGTCGCAGGCCTCCTGCTGCAGGCTTGCGAGCCGCTCTGCCTGAACCAGGCGCGCGCCGGCGGAGTAATACTCAAGATGCGTCGTGAGCACCCGTACCGGGCCGCTCGAATGGTCGACCACGATTTCGACACAGCCACGCTGCATCGATGGTACCGTGGGGTCGGCGGGCCAAGGCAGCAGATGTCGCCAAACCTGCCCGACCGGCAATCGACTCAGGATCAGGTTGCCGAACTGCGCGCGCCCGCCGTCCGACGCCCCGACGTCAACGGCGGGGCCAAAGAATGCGGCGTACTCAGGCAGGCCCTTCCAAAGCCTCTGCACGCCGTCCTCGGTCACGTTGCCCGGCAAGCCGGACATCCCGACCGCCACCTCCTGCAGACAGATCACGTCCGCATCGAGTTCACGCAGAACGCCGATCGTGCGGCTCAGGTCGACACACCCGTCCGCACCGCGCCCCCACTGGATGTTCCAAGATACAATGCGCATCTTTTATGCCTTTCGCGTATCCGCTCGATCCGCCTCGCAAGGAGCAACTACTGTGACCGCGCCAAGTTTTGGACGTCTGCGTCAGCGCCTGACCACCCCCATCACCCTGCCCCGCCTTCGCATCGTGCGTCCAGCCACTGCGCCCGGCGTCGGGCTGGATGTGGACGCGTGGATCGAGGCGCTGCCGCTGGATCGGCCGCTGGTCTGCTGCGAGACGATCGTATCGCGCCTGCGATCGGTAATCTCAAGCATCATCGCGCCGTCGGACCGTTTCGACACACTGGAGCGCGTGCTCGATCACGTTGCGCCGCTGCTGACTCGGCTCGAAACGGTGCCCGACGGGCGCGCCGGCAACTCGCGCGATGTTCGCGAAACGGCTGCCATCGCCGACCGGGCGCTGGAACGGCTGGCAATGACCTTTGCCGAAATCGCAATCAACGAAGCCCGTGCTCGGCCCGATCGCCGCTTCCAGGTGCCCAAATTCTGCCGCCGCGCAGCGCTGCGTGCCTGCCAACTGGCGCACCGGCGCGTTTTGCTGGCCTGTCGCGGTTACGGCGAACTCAACGGCGGGCACTGGCGCGTCCTCGCCGAGCTTTACATGGCTGCGGCCACCCGCGGTTTTGAGAACGCCCCGCTGGATAACGACACCGGCGACACGATTGCGCGCTTCTTCGCCCGCACGCTATTGCTGGTGATGGCAGATCCGCACCATCTGTCTCGCCGCAACCTTGAACATGTGCGCTTCTACATTGAGCGTTACGGTCACCTCGCACGCATTCGCATGCGCGAGGACTGGACGGGCGATGCTGAAGGCTGGTTCCCCGCCTGGCCAGCCCACGGCGACATCCGGCGACCGGTGCGACGCGACGAACTCGTTCGTGGCGAAGCCGACCTGCTGCTCGACGCCCATCCTTTGCTGGCCAAGCTCGATGCGCACTGCGAAGGGCTCGCAGCCGGCACCTCTCCGACCCGGCTTGGTCTGCCACTCAACGCGCGCGACCCCGAATACATGGAACTGCTGCGCCGCCTCAGAAACCATTGGGGAACGCCACCGCAGCGCAGGCATGTGCGTCGCCGCGCCCACCCGAGCGCGGCACTGGTCTTTGGCTTCGACCAGGTTCGGCAATTGATGAAGCGGATTGCGGGCAAACGCCAGGCAAGCGCATCCGAAGCAATGCCGTCGTTCCCTTCAACCGAGTGGGCAATCATGGACCGCAGCGAAGCTGGGCTCAAGCTGCATCAGGAAGCCGAGGATCCGATTGGCGCGGAAGTCGGCGAGTTGATTGCCCTCTCGCCACGTGAAGACGGGGAAGTTCACCTGGCCGTCGTGCGCCGAACGTTTCATCGCAACAGCCATGAAACGGAAATCGGCGTGCAACTGCTGTGCGGGCCCGGCATCGCCGCGCGGTTCAAACCGCCGACTCGCGACTCGCGCGGGCGCGAACGCGACTCGATTCCGATCATCTTCCTGCCGCGCGTCCCGGTGGCCGGCGACACGCCTGCACTGCTGGCCCCGCACGACCAGATCGAGCCGGGCTTGATCGTCGCCTTGCCACACCGGAATGGCGTTGCGCGTTTCGAGGCCACCCAACGCATTGAACGACTCAGCGGATGCGAGTTGATTGGTCTGAAACCCTACACCGGCGCCGCCACCGACAGCTGACCCATCGGCAAACGTCACGCCGCGCGTCGCCGGTTTGCGGCGGCGCGCTAGAATTCGCAGCGCAGGCCCGCATTTCTGCGGGCCCCTAACGCTCGCGCTTATGCCCACCGCCTCTTCGCCGCTCCACGACGACCATTCCAACCACGGCGCAGCGGCGCATGAACACCACGGCCACTGCGGTGGTCATGATCATGACCACGACCATGATGAACACGACCATCACGCGCACGGTCACGGCGGCGGGCACCACCATCATGGCGCCAACAGTAGCGCGCGCACCCTCACCTTCGCCCTGATCCTCACGCTGGGGTTCGCCGCAGTCGAAACCGCTGGCGGACTTTTCACCGGCTCGCTCGCTTTGCTCGGCGACGCGGGACACATGCTCTCCGACAGCCTCTCGCTCGGGCTCGCGGCATTGGCCGCGCGCATCGCGTTGCGCCCGCCGAGTGTGCGGCACTCGTATGGCCTCGGGCGTATCGAAGCCCTGGCAGCGCTTGGCAATGCGGTGCTGATGCTGGTGATTGTCGCCGGCATCTGCTGGGAGGCTGTTGAGCGCCTGCGTCACCCGCAACCAATCCAGGCGCTGCCCGCAGTAGCCGTCGCGGTGGTCGGGCTTGCGGTCAACCTGCTCGCGGCATGGCTGCTGATGCGCGGAGAACGGTCACTGAACGTGCGCGCAGCGTTACTCCATGTGATGGGTGATCTGCTCGGCTCCGTCGCCGCTATTGCAGGCTTGTTGATCGTCTATTTCACCGGCTGGTTGGCTGCCGATCCAATCCTGTCGGTACTCATCTGCGTATTGATTTTGGCGTCGACCCTCAGCATCCTGCGCGAAACGCTTCATGTGCTGCTCGACGGCGTGCCGTCGGGCCTGTCGTTGACTGCCATCGGGCAATGCATCGCGGCGGTGAATGGCGTACGCTCGGTGCACGACCTGCATGTATGGCACTACGGACCAGGTCGCGTCGCGCTATCTGCCCACTTGGTGCTCGACGATTCCGCCGTGTGGCCGAGCGTCCTTGTCGCCGTACGCCAACGCGTAGGAAATGAGTTCGGCATTGAACATTTGACCCTGCAGCCCGAGTTGCAAGGCAACGACCGTTTTCCGCTCGATCGCCTGATCCGGCGGCCCACACCAAAACAAGACTGAGAGGAGCAGCCATGCATCTTGCGCAGGAACTGGTAGCGTATGTCGATCGGCTCGCAACCCTGCCTGATGTATATCTGAAGGTTCGCGCTGCGCTGGACGACCCGGATGTCTCGATAGCCGAAGTCGCCGATGTCATCGCGACCGATCCGTCGCTCACTGCCGCCCTGCTTCGGCTGGCGAACAGTGCGTTCTATGGCTATGCCCGCAAGATCGAATCGATCACCCGGGCGGTCAGCTTGATCGGCCTCGAACAGGTGCATGACCTCGTGCTGGCCACGTCGGTCACCGCGATGTTTGCCGGCATTCGCCCGCAACGCATGGACATGGCGCGCTTCTGGCGCGACAGCGTGCGCCGCGGCATGCTGGCGCGCGAAGTGGCACGATCGGTGCGCGGCCTCAGCCCGGAGCGGCTCTTTGTCTCCGGCCTGCTGGCCGACGCGGGCCACCTGGTCATGTACGTTGCTGTGCCCGACCTAATGGCGCTGGTGCTGGACACCCCGCCGAGCGAAGGCGACACCCTCCCGGATGTCGAACGTCGCATCATCGGCTGTGACTTTGCCGAGGTCGGCGCTGCGCTTACCGCAAAATGGCAGTTGCCGGTGACCTTCGGCGTCCTGATCGGATCTCAACTGCAGCCCGAATCTGCCGGCGACAACGCACCGTCGGCCGCCATGCTCAACCTGATCAGCGCCGTCGCGGCGCAAGCCGGTGGCGCAAGCGAATACGAGTACCCGCTTCATCACCGCAGCGAAGCACTTGCGGGCGTCAGTCGCGAGGACGTCGAGGCCACGCTCCCCAGCGTCGAGGCCCAGATGGAGATGATGCTGGCGGTCTTGGCCGCCTGACCCTGCCTGACCGGCGCCACGCAACGTGGCGCCGTTTGCGGCCTGCCCCGCCATCGGCGCGAACCCGCCGCATACCATCGCTTGATCCACTACAGTTCCGACCTACAATATATTGTGGTTTAATCACGCCTTCCCGTTTTTTGGCACCCCCGCCATTTCCACCTCCGGAGTTCGTCATGAGTCAACGCGAAGCCACCGTATCCCTCGATACATTGCTACCCCAGGAAATCTCGGGCGAAGTGCTGCTTGAGAAGTACGCCAAAGGGTCTGAGCAATCGGTCGAGGACGTACGTCGGCGCGTCGCGCGTGCCTTGGCGGCGAACGAGGCCGAAGATCGCCGCGCCCACTGGGAAGCCAAGTTCGAGTCTGCCCTTGAGGCCGGCTTTGTGCCGGCAGGCCGTATCAACTCCGCCGCCGGCACCAGCCTGGCGGCCACGCTGATCAACTGCTTTGTGCAGCCGGTGGGTGACTCGGTGACCGAGGTCGTCGACGGCCGTCCCGGCATCTACACCGCCCTCGCCGAAGCCGCCGAGACGATGCGCCGCGGCGGTGGTGTGGGCTACGACTTCTCGTCGATTCGCCCGGCCGGTGCGCTCGTTCGCGGCACGCAAAGCCGCGCCAGCGGCCCGGTCAGCTACATGCGCGTCTTCGATCGCTCCTGCGAAACCGTTGAATCGGCGGGCGCCCGCCGCGGTGCACAGATGGGCGTGCTGCGCTGCGACCACCCGGACATTGAAGCCTTCATCCACGCCAAGGACGAAGGCGATCTCTCCAACTTCAACATCTCGGTTGGCGTGACCGACGTGTTCATGAAGGCCGTGGAAACCGACGGCGAAGTGGAACTCGCACACAAATCGGAGCCCTGCCAGGAGCTGAAGGATGCCGGCGGCTACCAGCGCGAGGACGGTTCCTGGGTGTACCGCAAGATCCGCGCACGCGAGCTGTGGGATCAGATCATGCGTTCAACCTACGATCACGCGGAACCGGGCATCCTGTTCCTTGATCGCATGAACCGCGACAACAACCTGTACTACTGCGAGACGATCGAAGCGACGAACCCGTGCGCCGAACAACCGCTGCCGCCCTATGGCTGCTGCTGCCTGGGTTCGATCAACCTGGTCAAGTTCGTGCGCGATGCCTTCGGCAAGAAGGCGTCGTTCGACTATGAAGCCTTTGGCGAGGTGGTGGAAACGTCGATCCGCATGCTCGACAACGTGCTGGACGTCACCAACTGGCCGCTCGAGAACCAGCATCAGGAAGCCATGAACAAGCGCCGCGTTGGCCTGGGTTTCACCGGCCTCGGCGACGCGCTGATCATGCTGAAGCTGCGCTACGACACCGAGGCGGCGCGCGCGATGGCCACCAAGATCTCTGAGTTCATGCGCGATCGCGCTTACATGGCCTCGGTCAACCTCGCGAAGGAACGCGGCGCGTTCCCGCTGTTCAACGCCGACATGTATCTGTCGGGCGGCAACTTTGCGTCGCGCCTGCCGAACGAGGTAAAGGAAAAGATCCGCAAGCACGGCATCCGCAACTCGCACCTGCTGTCGATCGCCCCGACCGGCACCATCTCGTTGGCCTTTGCAGACAATGCCTCCAACGGTATCGAGCCGCCGTTCTCGTACACCTACACCCGCAAAAAGCGGATGGCGGACGGCACGTTCAAGGAATATGCGGTTGAAGATTACGCGTGGCGCGCGTACCGCCATCTGGGCGGCAACGTCGAGAAGCTCCCTGACTATTTCGTGACGGCGCTCGAAATCTCGGCACAAGCCCACAAAGACATGGTGGCGGCCGTCGCACCCTACGTCGATACGTCGATCTCGAAGACGGTCAACGTCCCGGCCGACTACCCGTACACCGACTTTGAAGACTTGTACATGGATGCCTGGAAGGCCGGCCTGAAGGGGCTTGCCACCTATCGTCCCAACAGCGTGCTGGGTTCGGTGCTGTCGGTCGAGCCAAGCAACACCGAGAAGAAGCAGCCGCAGGACGTGGTGATCGTTGACCCGAACCGTCGTCTGTCGATCAAGTCCCTGCCTGCTCCAGTGCTTGCCAGCCTTCGCTGGCCGGGGCGCCCCTCAATGCCGGACGGCAACAGTTCCTGGACCTACATGCTTGAGACGCCGCAGGGCGAATTCGGTATCTTCGTGGGCCACATGGAACCCAATGGTGATGCGGTTCCGCGCGGCGCGTTCCCGTTTGAAGTCTGGGTCAATGGCGCGGATCAGCCGCGAGGCCTGGGCGCGGTCGCCAAGACCTTGTCGATGGACATGCGTGCGAACGATCGCGCCTGGCTGAAGCTCAAACTCGACACCCTTGCCCGCTCTGTCGGCGAGCGCTCCTTCGAACTCCCCTTCCCGCCCCATGGCGAGAAGAAGATTGTGCCGGGCGTCGTCGCGGCCTTCGCACAAATCGTCCGCTACCGTTGCGAGAAGCTCGGAGCCTTTGAAGTCGAGGCACCGACGCCCGTTCTGGACGCTGTCTTCAGCCTGCAAGAGCCGAAGACGGGCACCGACGGCACACTTTCCTGGACGGTCGACATCTCGAACCCGGCGACCGGCGAAGAGTTTGTGCTCGGCCTGAAGGAAATCATGCTGCCCGATGGCGTGACTCGTCCTTACTCGATGTGGCTTTCTGGCAACTACCCGCGCGCCCTCGATGGCTTGACGCAGATCCTGTCGCTCGACATGCGCGTCATGGATCCGGCCTGGATCGGCATGAAGCTGCGCAAACTGCTGAACTACCCGGAACCGCTGGGCGATTTCATGGCCTTCGTGCCCGGTACACGTCGTCAGCAGAACTGGCCGTCGACCGTCGCCTACGTTGCACGCCTCGTGATTCACCGCTACGCAATGCTTGGCGTGCTCGACGAAAACGGCTATCCGACGCGCGAGATGGGCATCCTCGAGGCGCCGCGCAACGAACGCGATCCCGAACTGATGCACGGCTCCCTGTGCTCCGAGTGCGGCAACATGTCCGTCATTCGCAAGGACGGCTGCGATTTCTGCACGGCCTGCGGTGCGGTTGGAACCTGCGGCTAACTCCGGCACCCAAACAGAAAGGCCACCTGATTTCAGGTGGCCTTTTTTTATTCAAGCAGAAATCAGAAGCGAGTCTCGACCTCCGGCTGCGGCGAACCTCGCTCCTATTGGTCTCTAGCGCAATACCTTTGCCGCCCAGAACAGACAGGCAATGGTCTTTCCATCGGTGATACGTCCGTCGAGCACAGCCGCTTCCGCCTCTTCCAGGCTGATTTCAAACACTTCGACGTACTCGCCATGATCCAGGGCGGTCCCCTGCTGCGTCAGCCCTTTGGCAAGAAAGATCTCGATCCGTTCGTCGGAGTAGCCAACGCAGGGATGAACTGTCCCAAGATGCTTCCAATCCCGCGCTTCGAAACCTGTCTCTTCGCGAAGTTCGCGCCGGGCGCAAACCTCGATTGACTCATTCGGGTCAATCTTCCCTGCAGGCATCTCCCAGCAGATTCGTCCAAGCGGATAGCGGAACTGGCGCTCCATCAAC
Source organism: Niveibacterium sp. COAC-50 (assembly GCF_013184235.1). Classification (NCBI taxonomy): domain Bacteria; kingdom Pseudomonadati; phylum Pseudomonadota; class Betaproteobacteria; order Rhodocyclales; family Rhodocyclaceae; genus Niveibacterium; species Niveibacterium sp. COAC-50. The sequence continues at coordinate 1,136,484 of NZ_JABCJM010000001.1, read as the reverse complement.
AGCTTTCCCGACTCGGCCACTGCGATGATCACCGTAGCGCCAGGATGACGAATGTATTCCCTATTCCATTCACCCGAATCCGTCTGCCGTCCAACCTTGTCTCGCCATACCTTGAGCAAGCGTCCATCGAAGACCTGCTCCGAGGAGATCGTATATTCAACAAACGGATCGGGGGTCGGCATGCTAAGACGGCTGGTTCAATGTTTACGCCAGAGATAGCGATAGACAAAACCGGGAAATGCGAAGACGGCAAACAGCGCCACCGTGACGACGTAGAACTCCCACCCTTGTGAATAGGCGGTACCGTGAGAATGGCTCTCCAGGGCCAACGCGAGTCCGCCAACCACCAAATAGCCCGCTGCGACCTCTGCGAGACAGATCGCAAAGGGCTTCGAGCGGGTTGGGAAGAGGCAGAACACGCGGTCGGAGACGAAGGGAAGGTTCGCCAGCAGCAGGCTCGCGGCAACGAGCACCAAGGCGCCGACGGTGCCCGTCATCTCCGACACAACCCGATTAATGCAGCAGCGTAAATGCGCAAATCTGCATCAGCCAGTTCGGCAGCAGGCCAACGATCGCGATCGACAGCGCGTTGGCCGACAACAGGGTGCGCATCCCAAGCGTCGCAACGATCGGCGACTGATCCGTCGCGTCGTCGAAGTACATAACCTTCACCACGCGAAGGTAGTAGAACGCACCAACCAACGACATCATCACGGCAACAACCGCCAGCCAGTAATAGTGCGGTTGGTTGGAAATGTTGCCTGCCGCGATAACGGCTTGAAGGACCGACAGCTTCGCGAAGAACCCGACGAAGAACGGGATACCGGCCATCGAGAACATCACGATCAACATCATGCCCGCGAACCAAGGACTACGCTGGTTCAGACCCTTGAAATCGTCGACGTTCTCCGCCTCGAATCCCGCTCGCGACAGCAAGATCACCATGCCGAACGAGGCCAGCGTCATCATGACATACGCGACCGCGTAGAACATGGCAGAGCTGTAGGCGTTAACTGCGTAAGTGCCGCCTTCGCCCTTCACGACACCGGACAACAATCCCAGCAGCATGAAACCCATGTGCGAAATGCCCGAGAACGCCAGCATCCGCTTGATGTTCGTTTGCGCAACGGCCGCAAGGTTGCCCAGAATGATCGATGCCATGGCGAGCAGCATCAACATGCTCTGCCAGTGCTCGGCGAGATCAAACAGACCCAGAACCAGAACGCGAAATGCCATTGCAAATGCCGCAAGCTTCGGCGCTGACGACACCAGAAGCGTCACAGCAGTCGGTGCGCCGTGATACACGTCGGGAACCCACATATGGAACGGCACCACGCCGAGCTTGAACGCAATGCCGACCAGTACGAACACCAAACCGAACACAACCACGAGATCGTTCGCCGAACGCTCGTAGATACGCTGAGCGATTTCATGGATCTCAAGCGTACCGGTCGCGCCATACAGCATTGACATGCCATACAGCAGCAGGCCACTCGCCAAGGCGCCGAGCACAAAGTACTTCATGCCCGCTTCCGTTGAGCGCGGATTGTCGCGGTCGATCGCGACCAAGCCGTAAAGCGACAGCGACATGAGCTCCAGGCCCATGTACATGCTGACGAAATGGCTTGCGGAGATCAGCACCATCATGCCCAGGGTTGCAAACAGCACCATCAGGTAGTACTCGGGGCTGTCGATCTTGCGGTCGGCCATGTACGCACGGCCGTACTGCAACACGATGGCGACCGACAAGCACACGAGAATCTTCAGGAAACTCCCGAAGAGATCCGACATGTACATACCGCTAAAGGTCAGCGAGCGCTGTACATCACCCGAGAAGAGGGTCAAAAGCAATGCGCCCAACAGCGCAAGCTCACACAGCCAGAACGCAGCCGAGCGAGCGCGCGTCGTCGCAAAGGAGGTCACCATCAGAATGACCAAAGACATTCCGGCGACAAAGAGTTCCGGCGCTGCAAGCCGGAAATCCGGCATCACGAAATCCATCATCTGATCCTGGATGCTTTCTGGTTATCCGTTAGAGCTTGCTCACAGCGATGTGCTGAAGCAGACCATTCACGCTGGCGTGCATAACTTCGGTAACTGGCTGCGGATAGACACCCATGACCAATACACAGGCCGCCAGCACGGCCAGGAAGAAGAACTCGCGCCGATTGATATCGGTCAGGGCCTTGACGTGCTCGTTTGCGACCTCGCCGAAGACCACGCGCTTGTACATCCAGAGCGTGTACGCAGCGCCGAGTATCAGCGTCGTCGCCGCAATGAACGCCACCCAGAAATTGAATTTCACCGCGCCGAGTACCACCATGAATTCGCCAACAAAGCCCGACGTCGCAGGAAGCCCCGCATTGGCCATTGCGAAGAGCAGGAAGAACGCCGCGAATTTCGGCATCGTATTCACAACGCCACCGTAATCTGCGATCTGGCGGCTATGAACACGGTCGTAGAGAACGCCGATACAGAGGAACATTGCACCGGATACAAATCCGTGCGAGATCATCTGAACCAGTGCGCCCTCGATCGCGACAGCGTTGAACATGAAAAACCCAAGTGTCACGAACCCCATGTGCGAAATCGAAGAGTAGGCAACCAGCTTCTTCATGTCCGCCTGCACGAGCGCAACAAAGCCAATGTAGACGACAGCAATCAGCGAGAGCGTCAGGATCAACGGGGCGTATTGGTGCGCCGCGTCCGGAACGATAGGCAGTGAAAACCGCAGGAAGCCATACGCACCAAGCTTCAAGGCGATGGCCGCAAGCACGACCGAGCCGCCAGTAGGAGCCTCAACGTGGGCGTCTGGCAACCAGGTATGCACCGGCCACATTGGCACCTTCACAGCAAACGATGCGAGGAATGCAAAGAAGATCAACGACTGCGCCGTCATGCCGATCTTCAGGTTGTGCCACGCAAGAATATCGAAACTACCGCCCGCCTCCATGAACAACCAGAGAATGGCGACCAGCATCAGCAACGAGCCAAGAAGCGTATAGAGGAAGAACTTGATCGCTGCATATACGCGGTTCGGACCACCCCAGATACCGATGATCAGATAGAGTGGGATCAGGCTCGCTTCAAAGAACACGTAAAACAGGATGCCGTCCAACGACGAGAAGATCCCGTTCAGCAACCCGGACATGATAAGAAAGCCGGCGTTGTACTGAGCCACCTTTCTATCGATCACCTCCCACCCAGCGATCACTACGATAATCGTAATAAAGCTGTTCAGCAGTACGAACGGCATCGAAATGCCATCCACGCCGAGGTAGTACTCAATCGAGAAACGCGTCACCCACGGAGCGCGTTCGACAAACTGCATCGAGGCAGTCGTTGTGTCAAAGCCGGCGTAAAGCGGGAGGGTTACAAAGAAACCTGCGAGCGCAGTCACTAGCGCAATAAGTCTTGCGACCGGCGCATTCCGGTCTGATCCCGCCGTTAGCGCCAACAGGCCACCAACGATAGGCACCCAGATCGCAAGGCTTAGATAAGGTACACCCGTCATCTCTTGTTATCCGTTGTTCACGCCTCGAGGCGTGTTTTCAAATCGCTCTGTCAAGCCCACGCGCTGGTCTCAGCCGCGGCTACCCCAGAAAGTCAGAAGCACGACGACGCCGATGATGATTACAAACGCGTACTGGTAAATGTGTCCCGTCTGCAACAGCCTGGTCAGCCGAGCTACAGCACCAACGGCGCTCGCAGTTCCATTGACCATGACGCCATCGATAAGCATCTGATCTCCGCCCTTCCAGAGCCCGCGTCCGAGGAGACGAGCACCGCCGGCGAAAACCACTTCGTTAAAGCGATCAAAGTAATACTTGTTCTCAAGCAGGCGATAGACGGGCGCGAAGGTCTTTGCGAACCATGCAGGAATCTCCGGCTTGAAGAGATAGAACAGTGCCGCCATCGCAACGCCTGACATCGCTAGCACGAAGGGCAAAGACATGAAACCGTGTTGAGCCATCGCCGAGGCGCCGTGGAACTCTTCAGCCAAGTGACCGAGCACGTCATTCGCCTCGTTAACCACAACCGCAGAACCGAACCAGCCCTTGAAGAGCATCGGTTCAATGGCCACAAAACCGATCACCACCGACGGAATTGCAAGCAGAACGAGCGGCACCCAAACGACCCAAGGCGACTCGTGAGGCTCAAGCGGACCATGGTGGCCGTGATCATCGTCATGATGCGCATCGTCGGATCCATGCGAATCGTGAGAGCCGCCGAAGCGCTCCTTGCCATGGAAAACGAGGAAATACATTCGGAACGAGTAGAACGCCGTCACGAAGACGCCAGCAATCACGCAGAAATATGCGTAACCCGCGCCAGGAATATGGCTGAGTGCCACCGCCTCAATAATGGCGTCTTTCGAGAAGAACCCCGCAAAGAACGGGAAACCAATCAGCGCCAACGAACCCACAAGCGAAGTAACCCAAGTGATCGGCATCCGCTTCCAAAGACCGCCCATGTTGCGGATGTCTTGATCGTGATGCATGCCAATGATCACGGAGCCTGCAGCAAGGAAGAGCAGTGCCTTAAAGAACGCGTGCGTCATCAGGTGAAACACTGCAGCGGAATACGCCGACACGCCGAGAGCAACCGTCATGTATCCCAACTGCGACAAGGTCGAGTAGGCAACGACACGCTTGATATCGTTCTGGATGATGCCGAGGAACCCCATGAACAGGGCCGTGGTTGCACCGATAACCAGTACGAAGGCGCGGGCACTCTCCGACACTTCGAAGAGTGGCGACATGCGCGTAACCATGAAAATGCCCGCAGTCACCATCGTCGCCGCGTGAATTAGTGCCGAAATGGGGGTCGGGCCCTCCATCGAGTCGGGCAACCAAACGTGCAGCGGCACCTGTGCGGATTTACCCATCGCGCCGATGAACAGACAGATACAAATTACCGACATCAACAGCCAGGAGCTGCCGGGCAAAAGCTCGACGGTCTGCGGAGCCAACGCCGGAATCTTTGCAAACACCTCTGCGTAATTCAGCGAGCCCGTATAGGCGGCGATCAAACCGATACCAAGCAAGAAACCGAAGTCGCCGACGCGATTGACCAGGAACGCCTTCAAATTGGCATAAACGGCGGTCGGCTTCGTGTACCAAAAGCCGATCAACAGATACGAGACGAGACCGACCGCCTCCCAACCGAAGAATAGCTGAACGAAGTTATTGCTCATGACAAGCATGAGCATCGAGAACGTGAACAGCGAAATGTAGCTAAAGAAGCGTTGATAACCAGGATCATCGTGCATGTAGCCAATGGTGTAGACGTGCACCATTAGCGACACGAAGGTCACGACCAGCATCATCATGACCGTGAGCTTGTCGATCAGGAAACCCACTTCGAACCGAAGATCACCTGCCGTTGCCCACGTGTAAAGAGCGCCGTCAAAGACATTGCCAGCCTGAACGTCCTGGAAAATCAAAACAGAGGCAACAAAGGCAACCGCTACGCCGAGAATCGTCACCACGTGCGAAGCCGTTCGACCAATGGCTCGACCGAATAGTCCCGCCAAAACTGCACCCACAAGCGGCGCTAACGGCACGAGTAAGTAGAGCTTTTGCATGTCCGTCATTGTTGTAGGCCTCAACCCTTCAGACTGTCGAGGTCGTCGACATGAATCGTGCGCATGTTACGGAACATCGCCACCAGAATAGCCAAACCGATCGCCGCCTCGGCAGCAGCAACCGTCAAGATGAAGAATACGAAGAGCTGTCCCGAACGGTCGCCAAGGAACGACGAGAACGCGATGAAGTTCATATTCACAGCGAGCAGCATCAACTCGATCGACATCAGCAAAATGATCAGATTCTTCCGATTAAGAAAAATCCCGACAACGCTGATCGCAAACAGCACCGCGCTTAGCGTAAGGACATGGGACAGCGAGAGCATTGTTTCCCCTGGGCCGAATCTATCTTGCCGTATTAATCGTTTGTGTCAGCCGGCATCGATACGATGCGGATGCGGTCGTCGCGCTTCACGGCGATCTGCTTGGCTGGATCAATTGCCTTGTTACCCGGCCGGCTGCGCAGCGTCAAAGAAATCGCTGCAATCATTGCGACGAGCAGAATGAATGACGCGAGCTCGAACGGATACACAAAATCAGTGAACATCAACCATGCAAGAGACTTGGTGTTGCTGTACGGACCGGCAGCCTCAGCGGGCATCGGCATCGCATCGACACCAAACCACTTTCCGCCGACGACCACCGCCATCTCAACCACCAACACAGCCGCAATCACCAAACCCAACGGCAGATAACTCCAGAAACCCTGCCGTATGCGTTCGAGGTTGATGTCGAGCATCATCACAACGAACAAGAAGAGCACCATTACGGCGCCGACATAAACAAGCACCAAAGCGATGGCAAGGAATTCCGCGCGCAGGACCATCCAGATCCCTGCGGCGTTGAAAAACGCGAGGACTAGATAGAGTGCCGCATGTACTGGATTGCGCGAGGTAATGACGCGTAGCCCGGCCACGACCATTACCGCTGCAAACATGTAGAAGAGAAAAGTCGAAAATTCCATAAGTCAGCTTCCCGAGAACTCGACAAGAGTCAACGGTACTTGGCCTCCTCTGCGCGATCCTTGGCAATCTGCGACTCGTAACGATCGCCGACAGCAAGCAGCATCTGCTTCGTGTAGTAGAGATCGCCGCGCTTCTCGCCGTGATAGTCGAACACACGAGTCTCCACAATCGCATCGACCGGGCACGCTTCTTCGCAAAATCCGCAGAAGATACATTTGGTCAAATCGATATCGTAACGTGTCGTCCGACGCGTACCGTCGTCTCGTTGGTCCGACTCGATCGTGATCGCCATAGCCGGACAAACGGCCTCGCAAAGCTTACATGCGATGCACCGCTCTTCGCCGTTCGGATAGCGCCGTAAGGCGTGTAGGCCACGGAAGCGCGCGCTTTGAGGCGTACGCTCTTCCGGATACTGGATCGTGATTTTCCGAAGAAAGAAGTGGCGTCCAGTGACGGAGAGGCCCTTCACCAGCTCTTTCAAGAGCAGGCTGACAAACAATTCCTTAACGGCGCCCATCGCCAGTTACCTCCAGATCGACCAAGGCGACATCATCCAGATCCCGACAACAAGGATCCATGCGAGCGTAAGCGGAATGAAAACCTTCCAGCCAAGACGCATGATCTGGTCATAGCGGAACCGTGGAAACGTGGCCCGAAACCAGAGGAACAGGAAAAGGACAAAACCGATCTTCAACACCAGCCACGGGAAACCATCCGGGATGAACCCGACCGGCGACAACCACCCACCCAGGAAGAAGACCGACGTCAAAGCCGACACCAAAATCATGTTCGCGTATTCAGCCAGGAAGAACAGCGCGAATGCCATGCCCGAATACTCGACCATATGGCCAGCGACAATTTCCGACTCACCCTCGACGACGTCGAATGGTGCGCGATTCGTCTCCGCGATACCCGAAATCAGATAGACCACGAAGAGAGGAAGCAACGGCAACCAGTTCCAGCTGAGGAAGCCCAAGCCATGACTGGCAAAAACACCTTTGCTCTGACCGATCACGATCTCGGACAGGTTGAGCGAACCAGCCACCATGAGAACCCCGACCAAGGAGAATCCCATTGCGAGTTCATAGGAAACCATCTGAGCGGTTGCGCGTATCCCTCCGAGGAACGCGTATTTCGAATTGGACGCCCAGCCGGCGATGATCACCCCGTACACCCCAACCGACGTGATGGACATCAGGTAGAGCATTCCCGCGTCGATGTTGGCCAAAACCAGATTCGGCGCAAAAGGCACCACAGCCCACGCAGCAAGGGCCGGCGCCATAACCATCATCGGACCGATCACAAACAGCGCCTTACTCGCGCTGCTCGGAACGATGATTTCCTTAAACATCAGCTTCAACGCGTCGGCAATTGGCTGTAGCCAACCTTTTGGCCCCACCCGGTTCGGCCCGATCCGAACCTGCATGTAGCCAATCACCTTCCGCTCAGCAAACGTCAAATAGGCGACACTGAGGATCAATGGCAGAACGATCGCCACGATCTTGACCAAAGTCCAAACGACCGGCCAAAGCGGCCCAAAAAGTGCGGCAACGGGTTGCAGCAGCGCTTCCATCAGGCACGCTCCACGGTGAGTTCGCCAAACATTGCGCCCAAGGCAACAGTTTCAGGGCGAGCCGCTGCGACACGCACACAGTCATCTGCGACAGCATCATCCCTTTTCGCGGAAATAACGATCGCGCCAGACCTAGACGACACTTTTACCGAACTACCGTCAGTGACACCAAGCTTAGCCAACGTCGCTGCAGACATCCGGGCGACAGGCGGTGCAGCATCACGTGTGCGCTGCAATGAAGGTGCGCGCCGAACAAGCACGTCAGCGGAATAGATCGGAACATCCGACACACGTTGCAACCCAGACGCTGACGAAACGTTTACATCCGGAGTTCCAACCAATTCATTTGTCAAAGGTGGCGCCATACGCAAAGCGTAATCGCGAACAGCCTCAGAGCTCTCGTACTCAAAACCGTCAAGACCTAGCGCTCCACCCAAAACACGCAGAACCTTCCAGCCCGGTCGAGTCTCACCAAGAGGTTTGACCGCGGCGTTGAAGCTCTGGACCGCGCCCTCGCAGTTCACAAAGGTGCCCGAGGTCTCCGAGAATGGCGCAAGCGGCAACATGAGATCTGCCACATCCTCAACTGCGGATCGAAATGCCGTAAGGGCAATCACCGTCTCAGCACCGCTAAGCGCGGTAGTGGCGAGCGCGCCGTTCGCAAAATCGAGCGCCGGCTCGACCCCGACCAAGACTACAGCCTTGAGCGGATCAGCAAGCATCGTTCCAACGTTGTGCTTGGTGCTCAACGAGCCAGCGTGATAACCGCCGACGGTATTCGTTGCCTCGCTGAGGAATCCCAACTTGGCACCACATTGTCTTTCGATTTCAACACCGATCGCCCAGATGGCGCCGAACGCAGGATGCTGGACGACCGCATTGCCGAGGAAGAGTGCCGCCCGCTCTCCACCGCACAAGCTTTCTGCGATGGCAACCGCATCAAACGGCAAGCTCGAATCAACCTTGGCCATGACCGACTCGCCAAGCGTCGTGCCCTTCTTACGTGCGATAGCGGCGGCAACATTTGCCAATGCGCCGACCATCGCGTCCGGAGCGACGATCGCAGCATGCGCGAGTTTGAACAGTGGGTCATCGATCGCCGATGCAATAACCGATACCTCGGCACCGCGCTTTGCCGCCTGCCGCAAACGTTGGGTAAGCAGCGGATGATCCTTGCGAAGCGTGCTACCAAGCACCAGCACGCGGTCCAGTTGCGAAACATCCCTTATGGGCATGCCGAGCCACGGCGTTCCGCTCCGAACGCCATCCGCCGAGAAATCCGACTGCCGAAGGCGGAAATCCACCTTCTCCGAACCCATCGCACGAACAAGTCGTTGGGTCAGGAACATTTCCTCAAGCGTCGAGTGAGGCGAAACAAACGCGCCAAATGCCGCAGCGCCATGGTCGGCGACAACGCCTTGGATGGCTTTGGTGGCGTAGTTAAGCGCGTCTTGCCATGAAATCTCGATCCACTTCCCGCCCTGCTTAACCATGGGCTTCGTCAAGCGGTCTTCAGCGTTCAGGGCCTCGTACGAGAAGCGGTCTTTGTCTGACAGCCAGCATTCGTTGATGGCTTCGTTTTCGAGCGGGAGAACCCGCATCACACGGTCGTGCTTCACTTGCACAACGAGATTCGCGCCTAGCGAATCGTGCGGACTCACCGAACGACGACGCGACATCTCCCACGTTCTCGCGGAAAAGCGGAACGGCTTGGAGGTCAATGCGCCCACGGGGCAAAGGTCGATCGAGTTGCCGGACAATTCTGAGTCAACGGTGCGATCGACAAACGCCATGATCTCAGAGCGTTCACCACGATTGGCAACACCAAGCTCCATGATCCCGGCAATCTCTTGACCGAAACGCACACAACGCGTGCAGTGAATGCAGCGTGTCATGTCAGTCGAAATCAGCGGCCCTAGATTCTTGTTTACGACGACACGCTTCTCTTCTTGATATCGGGAAGTGTTACCGCCATACCCGACAGCGAGATCCTGCAGCTGACATTCGCCGCCTTGATCGCAAATCGGACAATCCAGCGGGTGATTGATCAACAGAAACTCCATCACGCCCTTCTGAGCCTTGACGGCCTTATCAGAATGGGTCGTGACTTTCATTCCGTTCGTTACTGGCGTCGCGCAGGCGGGAAGAGGCTTTGGCGCCTTTTCAACGTCAACCAGACACATGCGGCAATTCGCCGCAATCGACAGTTTCTTGTGATAACAAAAATGCGGGATGTAAGTACCAACTTTATTGGCAGCATCCATTACGGTGCTGCCGTCAGCCACTTCAACCTTTTTGCCGTCGATTTCGATCTCTAGCATGTTCAGCCTACGTAGATCTTGCTGCCTTCACGCTGAAGCTCAACAGGCACCAGACAGCGCTTGTTGTCAACGTGATACTGGAACTCGCTACGGAAATGCTTGATGAAACTCTTGACCGGCATAGCAGCCGCATCACCTAGCGCGCAAATAGTCCGACCCATGATGTTGTCGGAAACGCTGTCGAGCAAATCGATATCTTCTTGCCGACCTTGACCGTGTTCAATTCGATGAATGACGCGGTAAAGCCATCCGGTTCCTTCCCGGCACGGCGTGCATTGGCCACACGACTCTTCGTGATAGAAGTACGACAAGCGCTCCAGCGCCTTGACCATGCAGGTGCTTTCGTCCATCACGATAACCGCGCCGGATCCAAGCATGGAGCCCGCTTTCGCAATACAGTCGTAATCCATCGTCGAGTCCATCATGATGGATGCCGGCAGCACCGGTGCTGACGAGCCACCGGGAATCACAGCCTTAAGCCTACGACCGCCGCGCATACCCCCCGCCATCTCCAACAATTCCGGGAATGGGGTACCGAGCGGAACTTCATAGTTGCCAGGACGATTTACATGCCCGGAAACCGAAAACAACTTGGTGCCACCGTTGTTTGGTTTCCCCAATGCCAAGAACGCCTCGCCGCCGTTATTAATGATGTACGGAATCGACGCAAAGGTCTCGGTGTTGTTAATCGTCGTCGGCTTGCCGTAGAGCCCGAAGCTTGCAGGGAACGGCGGCTTGAATCGCGGCTGTCCTTTCTTGCCTTCGATTGACTCAAGCAATGCGGTCTCTTCTCCGCAGATGTACGCGCCGTATCCATGATGAGCAAACAAGTCAAAAGAAAACGACGATCCAAGAATATTCTTGCCCAGGAATCCGGCCTCACGAGCTTCAGCAAGAGCCGCCTCGAAACGCTCGTAGATCTCGAATATCTCACCGTGGATGTAGTTATATCCGCGTTCGCAGCCCATCGCGAACCCGGCAATGATCATGCCCTCGATGACCATATGCGGGTTATAGCGTAGAAGATCGCGGTCTTTGAACGTACCAGGTTCGCCTTCGTCCGAATTGCAGCAAACATACTTCGCACCAGGAAACTGGCGCGGCATGAAACTCCACTTCAGCCCCGTCGGGAAACCGGCACCGCCACGCCCCCGAAGCGCGGACTTCTTGACCTCAGCGATGACCACTTCTGGAGTGATGCCTTCGCTGATGATCTTTTTCAAAGCTGCATATCCCCCGCGCTTAACATAGTGCGAAAGGCTCCAAGTGTTGTCGCCATCGAGACCGGCGAGGAGAAACGCCTTTTCACTCATTTGCGTAGCTCGCTGATGAGTTGATCCATCTGCGTCTCGGTCATACGGCAGCACATCCGATGGTTATTCACAAGCAAAACGGGCGCGTCGCCACAAGCCCCCATGCATTCACCCTCTTTCAGGGTGAACTGGCCATCCGGCGTCGTCTGATTGAATTCGATCCCAAGCTTGTGCTTGAGATACTCACCCGCATCGGCGCCACCAGAAAGCGCACACGGCAAATTGGTGCAGACCGTCAGTTTGTGCTTGCCGACCGGCTGAAGGTCATACATGTTGTAGAAACTGGCAACTTCGTACGCGGCCATCGCTGGCATGCCAAGATAGGCGGCCACGTACTCGATCGTTTCAGCGGCGAGCCAGCCCTTTTCCTGCTGGGCGATGCGCAACGCAGCCATTACCGCCGACTGTTTCTGGTCCGCGGGATACTTGGCGACTTCTTGGTCGATCTTGCCTAATGATTCCGAGTTCAACATGACTCGTTCATCTCTCTTCTGAACGTCGGACTGCAGTTAACGGTCGATCTCGCCGAACACGATATCCATCGTGCCAATAATCGCGACAACGTCCGCAATCATGTGGCCACGGGCAATAGCATCCATCGCGGCCAAATGCGCGAATCCCGGCGCGCGAAGCTTCACACGGTAAGGCTTGTTTGCACCGTCGGAAATCGCATACACCCCAAACTCCCCCTTCGGATGTTCAACAGCGGCATACGCTTCGCCTTCTGGAACATGCATCCCTTCGGTGAACAGTTTGAAGTGGTGAATCAACTCCTCCATGTTCTCCTTCATGGCCGAACGAGAGGGAGGTGCAACTTTATGGTTATCGCAAATCACCGGACCCGGATTCTTGCGCAACCAGTCAATGCATTGCCGAATAATTCGGTTGGACTGCCGCATCTCTTCCATGCGAACGAGGTAGCGATCGTAGCAGTCGCCATTCACACCGACCGGAATGTCGAAATCAACGCGGTCGTAAACCTCGTAAGGCTGCTTTTTGCGCAAATCCCATTCGACGCCCGACCCACGCAGCATTGCCCCGGTGAACCCATGAGCCAGCGCCTCTTCCGGCGACACCACGCCGATCCCGACGGTACGTTGCTTCCAGATGCGATTATCCGTCAGCAGCGTCTCATACTCGTCGACATAACCAGGGAAACGACGCGTGAAGTCATCCAGAAAGTCGAGTAAAGATCCTTGTCTGGCTTCGTTCAACTGCGCGACCGTTGCCGCATTGCGGTACTTCGACACCTCGTATTTGGGCATCTGGTCCGGCAAATCACGATAAACGCCGCCGGGCCTGTAGTACGCCGCGTGCATACGAGCACCCGATACCGCCTCGTAGGCGTCCATCAGATCTTCGCGTTCGCGGAATGTATAGAGAACCATCGTCATCGCACCAATATCCAGTGCGTGCGTGCCGATGTTCAGGAGGTGATTCAGGATGCGCGTAATCTCATCGAACATCACTCGGATGTATTGAGCGCGAAGCGGCACTTCCAAGCCGAGCAATCGTTCAATGGACATGCAATAGGCATGCTCATTGCACATCATCGAGACATAGTCCAGCCGATCCATGTATGGAACAGACTGGATCCAGGTGCGCGTCTCAGCGAGCTTCTCGGTGCCGCGGTGAAGCAACCCGATATGCGGATCGGCGCGCTCTACAACCTCGCCATCCAGCTCGAGAACCAGACGCAAAACGCCGTGAGCGGCGGGGTGCTGCGGCCCGAAATTGATTGTGTAATTACGAATCTCAGCCATGCCCAACCTGCCCGTAGGTTTCTTCGCGAACGATTCGTGGCGTCACTTCACGCGGTTCAATAGTGACGGGTTGATAGACCACTCGCCCCTGTTCCGCGTCGTAGCGCATTTCGACAAAGCCAGAAATCGGGAAATCCTTGCGGAATGGATGTCCGACGAAACCGTAGTCAGTCAGGATTCGACGCAGATCAGGATGCCCCTCAAACATCAGGCCAAACAGATCGAACGCTTCACGCTCAAACCAGTTCGCACTTGGCCAAACGCCAACTACTGACGCTACCACTGGGAATTCGGCAGATTCCGCAAACACCCGCAGACGCAAACGCCAGTTATTCCGCACCGACAGCAAATGAGAGACGCCGGCAAACCGTGCCACAGACGACGAACGCGTCGAGTGCGTTGAGTAATCAACGCCGCACAAATCGATCAGCTGTTCAAACCCAAGACTCGGGTCATCTCTCAACGCAAACGCCACAGCAAGGTAGTCCTTCGCGGAAACCTCAATGGTCACCTCTCCGCGATCGCAGACGATAGTCTGGATCCGCGGACCGAGGACAGCATGTAGCGCCTCTTGCAGTTTTTCGAGCTTTGCACTCATGAGGGCTCTTTGCCTTATCGAGCGATCGTGTTGGTTCTCTTGATCTTGTTCTGCAACTGGATGATCCCGTACAGAAGCGCCTCAGCGGTCGGAGGACAGCCAGGAACGTAAACGTCCACCGGCACAATACGATCACACCCCCGGACAACCGAATAGGAATAGTGGTAGTAGCCGCCACCGTTGGCACACGACCCCATCGAAATCACCCAACGCGGCTCGGCCATCTGGTCATAGACTTTGCGAAGAGCTGGCGCCATCTTGTTGCAGAGCGTTCCAGCAACGATCATGACATCAGACTGACGAGGGCTCGGTCGGAATACAACCCCAAAACGATCAAGGTCGTAACGAGAGCACCCCGCGTGGATCATTTCGACGGCACAACACGCAAGACCGAAGGTCATTGGCCACAGCGAGCCCGTTCGCGTCCAATTCAGAACGCTATCCAAGGTCGTGGTAACAAAACCCTCGCGGAATACACCTTCAACACTCATTGCGTCCCCCAACGCCTCGCCCTAACGCGAAACGTACGGTTATTCCCAGTCCAGCGCGCCGCGCTTGCGCACGTAGATATAGCCAACAATCAAGACACCCAGAAACACAAGCATCTCGAAGAAGCCAAATAGACGAATCGACTCGTTGCCCGCAATTTCCTTGAGAATTGATGCCCAAGGAATCAGAAAGGCAACCTCGATATCAAAGAGGATGAAAAGAATTGCAATCAGGTAATAACGCACATCAAATTTGATGCGCGCATCCTCGAACGCCTCAAAGCCACACTCATAGGGAGAGAGCTTTTCTGGCTCGGGATTGTGGCGCCCAAGAATGCGCCCAGCGAGCAGCATCACGCCGCCTACCGCAATACCGACAAGGATGAAAATCAATACCGGGAAATAGTTCTCGAGCATGATCGTAGAGTCGGGAATTGCATCAGATGGAGAAACGCCCGCTTACGCGGGCGTTTCGAATTATTGGTGCCGACGGTGAGACTCGAACTCACACGGCTTGCGCCACCACCCCCTCAAGATGGCGTGTCTACCAATTTCACCACGTCGGCACGCTTACAACAGAAAAGAATTATATATAAACAATTCAGCCTTGCCAAGAATTTCTTTACTTCGGAATCTCTTGGGCCGCGCCCGGGGCACTCGCAGGTTTCTCGGCCGTTGCCGGCTGCGATTGCACTGCTGGCGCGCCCTCCATGACACTCTTTGCGGGGCCAGCGCGATGGCTTGCCAAGTAG
Source organism: Niveibacterium sp. COAC-50 (assembly GCF_013184235.1). NCBI lineage: Bacteria > Pseudomonadati > Pseudomonadota > Betaproteobacteria > Rhodocyclales > Rhodocyclaceae > Niveibacterium > Niveibacterium sp. COAC-50. The sequence goes on along the minus strand of NZ_JABCJM010000001.1, from coordinate 1,121,124 downwards.
GTCAGCGCCAAACTCGTGACGAAGAAGACCGTAGCCAAGACCGCGGTCGTTCGGCTCAGAAAATTCGCCGAACCCGACGCACCAAAAAGACTGCCAGATGCGCCACCGCCAAATGACGCACCCATGTCCGCGCCTTTGCCGTGCTGCACCAACACCAAGCCGATCACTGCAACGCCCACGAGAACGTGAACCGTCAGGACAAGGCCGAAGAATATTCCGCTCACGCGATACCCCAGTTTAATTACTACAAAACCCGGCAGTGTAGTCCAGCCTCGCGCCAGGCACAAGCCACGCCCTACTCCAACGCTTGGCGAACCGTCTCGGCAAGCCGTTGGGCGACCGCTTCAACCTGCGTGGGGTCTTCGCCCTCAACCATTACGCGAAGCAGCGGTTCGGTTCCGGACGCGCGAAGCAAGACGCGGCCGCGGTCACCGAGCTCCAGCTCTGCCGCGGTTACCGCATCCTGAATGCTCCGATCGGATTTCCAGTCAAAGCCGCCGGCGGTTCGGACGTTCACAAGCCGCTGAGGAAAGAACTTGAGCGCACCACAGGCGTCGGCAAGGGTCTCGCCCGCATCGCGCAACGCTGCAAGGACCTGCAAGGCGGCAACAATACCGTCGCCGGTGGAGTGGCGGTCCAGGCAGATGATATGGCCCGAATTCTCGCCACCTAACTTCCATCCGCGCTGCTCGAGCAACTCAAGCACATAGCGGTCACCAACCTTGGCGCGCACGAATTCAACGCCTAGCGCCTCGATCGCGCGCTGAAATCCAAGGTTGCTCATCAACGTACCAACGACGCCAGGCAGTCGGCCCTGAGCCTTCTGCATGCGAGCGATTACATAGATCAACATATCGCCGTCATAGATTCGACCGGCGCGGTCCACCATCATGAGGCGATCGCCATCGCCATCGAGCGAGATACCGATATCAGCGCCTTGCGCCAAGGTAAAAGCGCGGATCGCCTCAGGGACGGTGGCACCTACCTGATCGTTGATGTTGAAGCCATTAGGCTCCTTGCCGATCGCAACGACCTCTGCACCGAGTTCATGAAATACACGTGGCGCAATGTGATACGCGGCGCCATGAGCACAATCCACAGCAATCTTCAGACCACGCAGATCAAGGTCATTCGGAAACGTGCTCTTGCAGAATTCGATATACCTGCCGGCTGCATCATCGATACGGCGCGCACGCCCCATGGATGCGGAATCCGCACAACCAATTGGCTGATCGAGCCGCTCCTCAATGGCGGTTTCTGTCGCGTCCGGAAGTTTGGCGCCGCGCGCCGAGAAGAACTTAATACCGTTGTCGTAATAAGGGTTATGTGAGGCGGAAATCACGACCCCTGCATCAAGACGAAGCGCCCGCGTCAAATACGCGACCCCAGGGGTAGGAATCGGTCCAGCCAACACCACGTCAACACCAGCCGCAGCGAAGCCGGCCTCCAAAGCGGCCTCAAGCATATAGCCGGAGACGCGAGTATCCTTGCCAATCAGCACCGTTGGCCGCTCATGCCCGCGTGTCCCCTGCTGTTCGGCACACAGTGTTCGACCCGCCGCGTACCCCAGTCGCATCACAAAGTCAGGCGTGATCGGAGCATTGCCTACACGTCCCCGCACTCCATCCGTGCCGAAATACTTGCGCGCCATTGCAGTCTCCGTATTGTTTCGCAGGTCAATGAATAGGCTAGCCGTTGGCCTCAAGCCCAAGTTCACGCCAAAGATTTAGCGCAGCCACCGTCTCAGCAACGTCGTGGACCCGCAAGATCGCAGCGCCGCGAGCGGCCGCCGCCACAGCAGCTACCGCGCTCGCCGTGACACGTTGATCGACCGGAAAGCCAGTGAGTTGCCCGAGCATCGTCTTGCGCGAGACACCAACAAGGACAGGCCTTATGGCTCGAAACGATTCGAGCGCGCGGAATAGCGCCAGATTGTGTTCGAGTGTCTTGCCAAAGCCAAAGCCCGGGTCAACGACAATACGATTCTGGTCAATACCTGATTGTCGAAGCGCATCGAACCGATCGCTCAAGAACGCATACACCTCGCCGACGACATCGGCGTAGACCGGTGATGTCTGCATACTTCTCGGTTGGCCCTGCATGTGCATGACGCACACGGCGCAGTTGCTTTCGGCAATCGCGTCGATCGCCCCCGGCTCGCGCAACCCGTTGATGTCATTGATCATGGACGCGCCAGCTCTGATTACAGCCTGCATGACCGACGGTTTAACCGTATCGACCGAGACTGGACAGCCGAGGGTTGTGAGGGCCTCGACAACAGGCACAACCCGGGCCAACTCCTCGTCGACCGACACTCCCAAAGACCCAGGACGGGACGATTCGCCACCAACATCCAGAATGTGAGCCCCGGCATCAATCGCGCGCTTTGCCTTGTCGACGAGCGCATCCAGCCGACCCGCCAGCCCGTCGCCGCTGAAGGAGTCTGGCGTGGCATTGATAATCGCCATCACCAGCGGACGCGCGAGGGATAAGCGATAGGATCCGAGACGTATTTCGTTCATGCAAAAACGAAGGGCCGGCTTAGCCGGCCCTTTTCACTGTGGAATTCTTCTTAGGCAGGAGCCGTTGCGCTAGGTGTCGAATCGGCAGGGCCATCGGACACCGGGGGTTTCGGCTGCCCACTGGCGTGGGGCGGACGCGGCGGGCGGCCCGCCATGATGTCAGCGATCTGGTCGGAATCAATAGTCTCCCACTCCAGCAACGCCGCCGTCATTGCCTCAACCTTATCGCGGTTGTCTTCGAGGATCTTTCTCGCCAAAGCGTACTGTTCATCGACGATCCGGCGAATCTCGGTATCAACTTTCTGAAGTGTCGCTTCCGAGAGATTCTTGTGTGTCGTGATCGACCGCCCAAGGAAGACTTCACCCTCGTTCTCGGCATAAACCATTGGTCCGAGCGCCTCGGACATCCCGTAGCGCGTCACCATATCGCGAGCGATGCTGGTCGCACGCTCAAAGTCGTTTGATGCACCAGTCGAGACGTTACCGACAAAGATTTCTTCTGCTACGCGACCGCCAAACAGCATGCAGATCTGCGCCAGCATCTGGTCTTGATAGAGACTGAAACGGTCCATCTCCGGCAGCGACCACGTCACACCAAGTGCCCGTCCGCGTGGAATCACCGTGACTTTGTGAACCGGGTCGCAACCCGGCAGCACCGAACCAATAATCGCGTGGCCTGACTCGTGGTAAGCGGTCTTCTTCTTTTCCTCCGGCAAGATCACCATGGATTTCCGTTCGGCGCCCATGAAAATCTTGTCCTTGGCGCGCTCAAAGTCATCCATGTCGACCAGGCGCTTGTTCGAGCGAGCGGCGAACAGTGCAGCCTCGTTGACAAGGTTGGCCAGATCCGCACCCGACATGCCCGGCGTGCCACGCGCAAGAATGTTCGCATCGACGTCAGGCGACACAGGCACCTTGCGCATGTGCACCTTGATGATCTGCTCGCGACCGCGAATGTCCGGCAGCGGAACGACGACTTGCCGGTCGAAGCGGCCTGGACGCAGCAACGCTGGATCCAGTACATCCGGACGGTTCGTTGCGGCAATCACGATGACGCCAGTTTGGCCCTCAAAACCGTCCATCTCGACCAGCAACTGGTTCAGCGTCTGCTCGCGTTCATCGTTTCCGCCGCCAAGGCCCGCGCCACGCTGGCGACCCACCGCATCAATCTCATCGATGAAGACGATGCAAGGCGCCTGCTTCTTGGCATTCTCGAACATGTCGCGAACGCGTGCGGCACCAACACCAACAAACATTTCAACGAAGTCAGAACCGGAAATGGAGAAGAACGGCACCTTCGCCTCACCGGCAATGGCCTTGGCAAGCAGCGTCTTACCTGTACCCGGCGAACCGACCATCAGCACGCCTTTGGGAATCCGGCCACCAAGCTTCTGGAACTTCGACGGATCGCGCAGGAAGTCGACCAACTCGGCGACCTCCTCTTTTGCCTCGTCGCATCCCGCGACGTCCGCAAAGGTGATCGAATTAGTCGACTCGTCCAGCATCCGAGCGCGACTCTTGCCGAAGGAGAAGGCTCCGCCTCGGCCACCGCCCTGCATCTGACGCATGAAGAAGATCCAAACGCCAATCAACAGCAGCATCGGGAACCACGAGACGAAGATGCTCATCAGGAGCGATTGCTCCTCTTCGGGCTTGGCCGTGATCTTGACGCCGTAGCGCATCAGATCGCTAACCATCCAGAGGTCCTGCGTACCCGGCGTAAAAACCGTGATCTGCTTGTTGTCCTGGGTCGTTGCACGCAGTGTGCGGCCTTCAATGGTGACCTTGGCGATCCGCCCCTGCTTGGCTTCCTCCATGAACTGGGAGTATTCCATCTGGCTTTGCGCGGTCTGCCGGCTATTGAACTGGTTGAACACGGTCATCAGCACGATGCCAATCACCAACCAGATCGCAAGATTCTTGAAAAGATTGTTCAAGTCGCTTCCTTCTCAGGCCCGAACGGGGCCACTCCCCACAGTAGACCGGATCATTCTATGACCGTTCAACGGCTGACGCCAACGCAGCCCCTGCCCGGCCGTGCAATCAGAGACGTTTCGTCTGACCAAGCAAGTACACTTCCGAGCTTCGGTCGCGTGAGGCCGCCGGCTTGCGAACCTGCACCTGCGAAAAAACGCGCCCCATCGCCTTGCGGTACTCATCGAACCCAGACCCCTGAAAGACCTTCACCAACATGTTGCCACCCGTAACAAGGTGCCGTTCGGCAAAATCAAGCGCGAGCTCGCAGAGGTAGATCGAACGCCCTTGGTCAATCGTCGCAATACCCGAGATATTGGGGGCCATGTCGGAAAGCACAAGGTCCACGTGTCGACCGTTCAGACGACGAACCAGTTCGTCGAGTATCGCCTCGTCCGTAAAATCCCCCTGAATGAAGTCAACACCGCTGATGGGCTCGAAATCCAGCAAATCGAGTGCGATCACCGCACCACCCGGCAGCACCTTGCGCGCAACCACCTGAGTCCAGCTACCCGGCGCCGCGCCGAGTTCGACCACGACTTGTCCGCGCGACAGCAGGCGATCCTTCTGATCGATCTCGGTCAGCTTGAACGCCGCACGCGAGCGAAAGCCCTCGGCCTTGGCGCGCTGCACCCAAGGGTCGTTGACATGCTCCTGCATCCATTGTTTGCTGGTCTTGGTTCGCTTCATCGCACTAAAATGCAGGTTTGCACAAGAAATTCCATATGAACACACTCACCGCAGCACAGCGTCGCGATCTTCGCGCCAAGGCGCACGGGCTCGACCCGGTCGTAAGTATTGCCGAAAAAGGGCTTGCGCCTACGGTACTCAAGGAGATCGACCGTTCGCTGACCGCGCACGAGCTGATCAAGATCCGCGTCTACGGCGACGACCGCGAGGCGCGTCAGCAATACATGGACACCATCTGCAACGAGCTTGGGTGCGCTGCCGTGCAGATGATCGGCAAGCTCCTGGTCGTCTATCGGCCGTCGCCCGAGCTCGCAGAAAAGGCAAAGACAGCAGTCAAAGCACCGGCAATTAGCCCACGCGTCACGCCACGATCCGCCGCACGCGGTGATGCTCGCACGCTTGCTCGGCCTGCGACCCGCCTGAAGAGCGGCACCATCGCGCGCAACATTGCGGGTCCGCGCGGTGGTTTAGCGCCGCGAAGTGGCGGCCGCAAACCCGGCGGCGGACGCTAAAGCGAAGTATCGCTGAGGCCTACCGCCTCAGCGACGCCCGCTTGCGGTTTCAAGCACCACCAAGGCGCCGCCAAGCGCACACTGGATCAGGTAAAGGATGCTCGATACGCCGTGCCATGCGGCGAAGCGATCGCGAACCAAGCTCTCCATCACTTCGCGCGGCATCGCCTCTGCCTTGAGCTGGGCCAGCAGAGGCTGGATACCGAAAAGACTGGCCAAGGTCAGTAGCAGCATCAGCACCACCACCCAGAGCGATGCACGTTTGAAGGCCTGCCCCCCGGCATCAATGATCTGAAAGATGATCAAGAAGCAGGCGCTACCGACGCCGAGCCATGCCGCAATCGAAAACAGTCGCCCGGCAATTGCCCCGGCAATGCTGCGATCCTGCAGCGCAGAAAAGAGCGTCGGCGCAACGATGCCGCCGATGGTCCAAAGGGCACCGACCCACAGCGTCAGTGCCAGGAAGTACAGCGGCCGCCCGATCTGGTTCATGAATCAGATGTATTTGACGTCGAGGATCTCGTATTCGCGCACACCACCGGGCGCCTGGACCTCAGCCACATCGCCCGCGTACTTGCCGATCAGCGCACGCGCGATAGGCGAAGAAACCGAGATCTTGCCGCACTTAAGGTCGGCCTCGTCCTCGCCGACGATCTGGTAAGTCACCGAATCGCCGGACTCAAGGTCCTCCAGATCCACCGTTGCACCAAAAACACAACGGCCGTCGGCATCCAGCAACTTCGGATCAATGATCTGGGCCGATGAAAGCTTGCCTTCGACCTCTTTGATGCGGCCTTCGATGAAGCCTTGGCGTTCCTTGGCTGCATCGTATTCGGCGTTTTCCGACAGATCGCCATGTGAACGCGCCTCGGCGATTGCCTCGATCACGGCCGGGCGATCCACCGTTTTCAGACGCTGCAGTTCGGCGCGGAGCATTTCCGCGCCGTTAATGGTCAGTGGAACCTTGTTCATTTACGTTGCCATTCAAGCCAGTTCGGCGTGCAGAGCCTGCAGCGCGTACGGCGTCAGTTCGGACAGGTGGCGAATGCCGAGGCACGCAGCACGCGCACCTTCGATGGTCGTCTGGATCGTGACCTTGGCAGCAAGCGCGCTGGTACGGATCGAACGCGAATCGGCGATAGCCTGGCGCTTTTCTTCGACCGTGTTGATGATCAGACTGATCTCGTTGTTCTTGATCATGTCGACGATGTGCGGACGCCCTTCGGTGACCTTGTTCACCGGCGTAACGGGAATACCCGCCGCTTCGATTGCCGCCGATGTGCCACGCGTCGCCACCAGCTTGAAGCCGAGTTCCACCAGCTCGCGAGCCACCTCAATCGCCTTCGGCCGATCCGTCAGCTTGACGCTGATGAACGCGGTACCGCCGGTGGGCAAGCGAACGCCAGCCGCCAGCTGACTCTTGACGAAGGCTTCGGCAAACGTACGGCCGACACCCATCACCTCGCCGGTCGACTTCATTTCCGGCCCTAGGATCGTATCGACGCCAGGGAACTTGGCGAACGGGAAGACGGCTTCCTTGACCGAGAAGTAAGGCGGAATAACCTCGCCCGTGACACCTTGGTCCGCAAGCGAACGTCCAGCCATGCAGCGAGCAGCAATCTTCGCCAGCGGCAGCGAACAGGCCTTGGAGACGAACGGCACGGTACGGGATGCACGTGGATTGACCTCGAGCACGTACACCACGGCGGCGTCGCCCTTGCCCTGGATCGCGAACTGCACGTTCATCAGACCACAGACGTTGAGGCCGCGGGCCATCAGCTCGGTCTGACGACGCAGCTCATCTTGCAGCGCCTTGGACAACGTGTAGGGCGGCAGAGAGCAAGCCGAGTCGCCCGAGTGGACGCCCGCCTGTTCAATGTGCTCCATGATGCCGCCGATGATGACTTGCTTGCCGTCGGACAGCGCATCCACGTCGACCTCGGTCGCATCGTTCAGGAAGCGATCGAGCAGCACCGGCGAGTCGTTCGATACCTTCACAGCCTCGCGCATGTAGCGCTCGAGGTCCTTCTGCTCGTGCACGATTTCCATCGCACGGCCACCAAGCACATAGGACGGACGGACCACCAGCGGGTAGCCAATCTCGGCGGCCAGGCGGACAGCCTCCTCCGGTGCGCGGGCGGTGCGGTTGGGCGGCTGCTTCAGGCCGAGGTCGTTGAGCAGCTTCTGGAAGCGCTCGCGATCTTCCGCCGCGTCGATCATGTCCGGCGTGGTGCCGATGATCGGCACGCCATTGGCTTCGAGTTCGCGCGCCCGCTTGAGCGGGGTCTGGCCGCCAAACTGCACGATCACGCCGACGGGCTTCTCGACCGCAACGATCTCGAGGATGTCTTCCAGCGTCAGCGGTTCGAAGTACAGCCGATCAGAGGTGTCGTAGTCGGTGGAAACGGTTTCCGGGTTGCAGTTGACCATGATGGTCTCGTAGCCGTCTTCGCGCAGCGCGAGGGCGGCATGGACGCAGCAGTAGTCGAACTCGATACCCTGTCCGATCCGGTTCGGCCCACCGCCCAGCACCATGATCTTCTTGCGATTGCTCGGCTGGGCCTCGCACTCGTCCTCGTACGCCGAGTACATGTACGCGGTATCGGTGGCGAATTCAGCTGCGCAGGTATCGACGCGCTTGAACACCGGGCGCACGCCCAGCGTGTGACGTTGCAGGCGAACGCTGGTCTCGTCCGTGGCGAGCAGCTTCGACAGGCGACGATCCGAGAAGCCCTTGCGCTTCAGGTCGCGCAACTCAGGCGCCTGCAGCGCCTTGAGCGAACGGCCGACCAGCGACTTCTCCGTCAGCACGATGTCTTCGATCTGCGCCAGGAACCACGGGTCGATCTTGGTCAGTGCATGCACCTGATCCAGGGTCATGCCTTCGCGGAACGCCTGACCCACATACCAGATGCGCTGCGCGCCCGGGTTCGCGAGCTCGCTCTCGAGTTCCTCGCGATCGCATTCGACCTCATCCAGGCCGTAGGCTCCGGTCTCAAGACCACGCAAGGCCTTCTGGAACGACTCCTGGAAGGTGCGCCCCATCGCCATGACTTCGCCGACCGACTTCATCTGAGTCGTCAGGCGATCATTCGCAGCCGGGAACTTCTCGAATGCGAAGCGCGGAATCTTGGTAACGATGTAGTCGATCGACGGCTCGAACGATGCCGGGGTGGCGCCGCCGGTGATGTCGTTCTTCAGTTCGTCCAGCGTGAAGCCGACGGCCAGCTTCGCGGCGATCTTCGCGATCGGGAAACCGGTCGCCTTCGAGGCCAGCGCCGACGAACGCGACACGCGCGGATTCATCTCGATGACGATCAGGCGGCCATCCTTCGGGTTGACCGAGAACTGCACGTTCGAACCGCCGGTATCCACGCCAATCTCGCGCAGCACGGCGATCGACGCATTACGCATGATCTGGTACTCACGATCGGTTAGCGTTTGTGCCGGGGCGATCGTGATCGAGTCGCCCGTGTGAACGCCCATCGGGTCGAGGTTTTCGATCGAGCAGACGATGATGCAGTTGTCGTGCTTGTCGCGCACGACCTCCATCTCGTATTCCTTCCAGCCGAGCAGCGATTCTTCGATCAACAGCTCGCGGGTCGGCGAAAGATCGAGGCCACGGGTGCAGATCTCGACGAACTCTTCGATGTTGTAGGCGATGCCGCCACCGGTGCCGCCCATCGTGAAGGACGGGCGGATGATCGCGGGGAAGCCGACCTTGGCCTGTACGGCCATCGCCTCTTCCATCGAGTGCGCGACGCCGGAACGGGCGGATTCGAGGCCGATCTTGGTCATCGCCTCCTTGAACTTCTGGCGATCCTCGGCTTTGTCGATGGCATCGGGTTTCGCACCGATCATTTCGACCTTGTACTTGTCGAGCACACCGTTGTGCCACAGATCCAGCGCGCAGTTCAGCGCCGTCTGGCCGCCCATCGTCGGCAGCACCGCATCCGGGCGCTCCTTTTCGATGATGCGTTCGAGCACCTGCCAGGTGATCGGCTCGATGTACGTCACATCGGCCATCTCCGGGTCGGTCATGATCGTCGCCGGGTTAGAGTTAACCAGGATGACGCGGTAACCCTCGTCACGCAGCGCCTTGCAGGCTTGCGCGCCGGAATAATCGAATTCGCAGGCCTGGCCGATCACGATCGGACCAGCGCCGATGATCAGGATGCTCTGGATGTCTGTACGCTTGGGCATGTCTCTTCACCACCGGGGCGAGGCGCGCAGCTCAGGGCTGCGCGCCGGGATAATTACTTCTTGGCTTGCTCGAGGAAGCCAACGAAACGGTCGAACAGGTAGGCCACGTCGTGCGGGCCGGGGCTCGCTTCCGGGTGCCCCTGGAAGCACAGCGCGGGACGATCTGTCCAGGCCATGCCCTGCAGGCTGCCGTCAAACAAGGACACATGGGTCACCTTGACGTTGGCCGGCAGCGTGGCCGGATCGGCGGCAAAACCATGGTTCTGACTGGTGATCAGCACACGGCCTGAATCAAGATCCTTGACCGGATGGTTCGCGCCGTGGTGGCCAAACTTCATCTTCATGGTCTTCGCGCCGGCAGCCAGCGCCATCAGCTGATGACCAAGGCAGATACCGAAGGTGGGAATCTTGCGGTCGAGGAACTCACGGATCGCAGCGATGGCGTAGTCGCAAGGCTCCGGATCACCAGGGCCGTTGGAGAGGAATACACCATCCGGATTGAGGGCCAGCACCTCTGCTGCAGAGGTCTTGGCAGGCACCACGGTCAGCTTGCAGCCGCGCTCAGCGAGCATGTGCAGGATGTTGCGCTTGACGCCAAAGTCGTATGCCACGACATGGAACCGGGCCGCAGCCTGCTCGCGAAAGCCTTCGCCCAGCCGCCACTCGCCGCTGGTCCATTGATAAGCCTTGTCGGTAGTCACGACCTGGGCCAGATCCATCCCAGCGAGGCCAGCAAACGCCCGCGCCTCGGCGATAGCAGCTTCCACGTCAATCGTCTCGCCCACGGCGGCAGTAACGATGCAGCCCGACTGTGCGCCCTTTTCGCGAAGAATCCGCGTGAGCTTACGGGTGTCGATCCCTGCGATCGCGACGACGCCTTCCTCCTTGAGGTAGACGTCGAGCGAACGCTCGGCACGGAAGCTCGAGACACGCAGTGGCAGATCGCGCACGACCAGCCCGGCGGCGTAGGTGCGACCGGCTTCGCAGTCTTCACTGTTGGCACCCGTATTGCCGATGTGCGGATGTGTCAGCGTCACGATCTGGCGGGTGTAGGAAGGGTCGGTCAGGATTTCCTGGTACCCCGTAATGGCGGTATTGAAAACCACTTCACCGACGGACTTGCCGGCGGCGCCGATCCCCTTGCCGTGAAACACCGTACCGTCGGCGAGCGCGAGCAAGGCTGGGGGAAATGCTGTCACAGCGGACTCCCTGAAACTATCGCTAAATTCCGGAATTCTGAGCGGACGCCGGAACCGGCGCCGGACATGAAAAACGGGATTCGCCACATGGCGCATCCCGCTTTCAAGATCGAGAAATTGTAGCAATTACCGCCGCTTACGGCAAATCGAGCGTGCTGTCCCTAATCCAGATCAGATCACTTGGCCTGTTCGCGCCGTAGATAATTGGCCAAGCGGTCCAGCTCCGGGATCAAATCCGCCAAGCGGGCGAGCGCCTCCGGCCCCTTCGCATTACGCGCAGCAATCTCCAGCTTCAAGGCACAGTCAGCTGCCGCGGACGCACCGAAGATGCCCGCCGAGGCCTTGAGCGAATGGGCACCACGCGACAAGGCCTCCCAGTCGGATCGTTCTGCTGCACGCAGTAGTTCCGACCTGGAACGGCCATAGTCCTGCAGAAACACACCAATCAGCATCTGCACGGCGGATTCATCGCCGTCGAGCGTATCGCGTGTCTGGTTCAGATCGGCCACATCGCCGCTCGTCACGAAAGGATCCCCCTCGATCTCGGTGCGCGACCCGTCATAGTACTCGTCGCTCACCGTTTCCTGACGCACCACTCGCTTGAGCGCAGCAAACAGTTCGGCCGGCTTGAGTGGCTTGACGACATAGTCATCCATGCCGGCCTCCAGGCACCGGTTCTTGTCGGCAGGCATGGCGTGCGCCGTCATCGCGATGATCGGAATCGACTCAAGCAGCCCGGTGCCCGCCCAACTCCTGCGCGCCTCACGTGCCCGGATCGCGCGGGTCGCTTCAATTCCACCCATGACGGGCATTTGCACATCCATCAGGATGACGTCAAAGCGCCCATCGCGATCGAAGTACTCGACCGCCTCGGCGCCGTTGTTCGCCAGCACCACCCTGTGCCCTGCCCGCTCCAGCACTTTCTGCGCAACCGCCTGATTGACCGGGTTATCCTCGACCAGCAAGACATCCAGCGGCTCGGCAATCGCCTCGGTTGCAGCCCGCGCCGCAACAAGATCAAACTCTGCCAGCGAGAAGCCACTACCGGCATCCACCCCGAACGCGAGCAGCGCGGCATCAACAAGATCGCGGCGCGAGAACGGTTTGACGAGGTGAGCCCGCGTACCCAACCGCCGGCAACGGTCGGCATCCTCACGCTGATTGGGCGTATTGAGGAGCATGACAATGCGCTCACACGACGCACCAAGGTCGAAGAATCGCGACGGGAGCGAAAACCCGCCGGGCTCACCCAGGCCTGCATCGACCAGCAGCAGGTCGTAATAGCCCCCCGCCTCGGCGGCCGCTTTCAATGCGGCCTCAGCCGACTCGACGGAATCGACCCAAACCACCGGCAGGCCTGCCGCACCCAGCCAGCCATGTATCCGCTGCGCCAGGGTCCGATTTTCAAGCGCCAGCAGCGCGCGACGGCCTGCAAACTCGGGCCGGCAGGTAAGAGGCGCCGGGTCTTCGAGCACCTCGGCGCGTAGCGTGAATCGGAAGCAGCTCCCCTTCTCGGGGGTACTTTCGACCCAGATTCGCCCGTCCATCAACTCGACGAGGCGTCGGCAGATTGCCAGACCGAGGCCGGTCCCGCCGAAGCGACGGGTGGTCGACGTATCAGCCTGCGAGAAAACGTCAAAGATGGCGCCATGTTTCTCGGCAGGAATACCGATACCCGTATCCCGGACAGAAAACTCGATCCGTGCAAAAGCGCCGTCGCGCTCAAGCACACGAACGCCGACCTCGACTTCGCCGTGCTCGGTAAATTTGACAGCGTTGCCGATCAGGTTCAGCAACACCTGCCGCACACGCCCCGGATCACCCTTGAGCCGCACCGGCACGTCGTCGTCGATGCTGGCGATCAGCTCCAGGCCCTTCTGGTGAGCGCGTAGCGCAAGCGCCTTGATCGAATCCGCCACCGTGTTGAACAGCGCGTAGTCGATCAGCTCCAGATCCATCCGCCCAGCCTCGATCTTGGAGAAGTCGAGGATGTCGTTGATGATCGTGAGCAGGGCCTCGCCAGAGGACTTCACCGTTTCAAGGTAGCCGCGCTGCTCGGAATCGAGGTCGGTATCGAGCGCCAGTTCCGTCATGCCGATGATGCCGTTCATCGGCGTGCGGATCTCATGGCTCATGTTGGCCAGAAAATCGCTCTTTGCGCGGTTGGCTGCCTCTGCCGCTTCTTTGGCATTCAGCAGTTCGAGCTCGAAACGTTTGCGCTCGGTGATGTCGCGATGGGTACCGACCAGACGCAAGGCCTTGCCCTGCGCATCGCGCTTGACCACCTTGCCACGGGCGAGAATCCATTTCCAGTCGCCGCGCTGCGTCCGCATGCGGAACTCGCAATCGTAGTCCGTGGCGGCGCCTGTCACGTTGTCGTCCAAACGCGCCCGCATCAGCGGAAGATCGTCGGGATGGACCAACGACTGCCATCCTTCGACGGTCGGAGACACGTCGTCGAGCGACAGACCAAGCATCGCGACCCACCGCGCACTGAAATGCACCGCCCCGGAGGCGACATCCCAATCCCATATGCCGTCTTCGGAACTGTCCAGCGCGAGCTTCAACCGCTCTTCGCTGACACCGACCAGCAAGGAGGATTCGCGACGTTCGCTGACGAGCGCCGACAAGGACTGCGACAGCTCGTCGGCCGCCAGGCGCTCAACCGCCTCTTCGCCGCGTCGATCACCCAAGCCGCGCAGCGCATCCCGCAGGGCATTCAAGACCGCCTGCTGTGCGTCGCATTGCTTGCGTAATCGGGCGTTCTCGTTCGACAACGTCGAGCCCGCCCCCACCTCGGAGACCGGCTGCGCGGTGAGCCTTTGTTCGTAGCGGCGGTAAGCACCACCAACCATCGACAGCAGATCCGCCAGCGCTACCGCAAGCTGATCCGGCCGCCAAGGCTGCCTTGCGATGGCCGCGAGCAAACCGGCAGGAGAGTCAACGCCGAAAGCGCGTTTCAGTTGGTCGGCCAGCAATTCGCCAGCCGGGAGCTCGGTGGAACTGGAGTTACGATCGTCGCCAGGTTGTGTGGCTTGCATTCGGTCGTACCGTAGGAAGAGCTTGGGCCAGAGTTAGCACATCACCCGCACAGCGTACCTGAAGCGTCGACACGATCGCCAATGGCTTTTGCTAAGCCATCGGTAGCGAGCGCCCTACTTCAGCCCAAGCACGTCCTGCATGTCGTAGAGCCCAGCCTCGCGGCCCTTCAGGAATGCGGCGGCACGCAAGGCGCCAAGCGCATAGGGCATGCGGCTGGAGGCCTTGTGTGTAATCTCTACCCGCTCACCGAGTCCGGCGAACAGCACCGTGTGGTCGCCAACGATGTCACCACCGCGCACCGTGGCAAAACCAATCTGCTGCGCCGGGCGCTCGCCGGTAACACCTTCACGGCCATACACGGCACAGGCCTCAAGGTCGCGCCCGACCGCGTTGGCCACCACCTCGCCCATGCGCAGCGCCGTACCGGAAGGCGCATCGATCTTGTGCCGGTGATGAGCCTCGATGATCTCGATGTCGTAGCCGCTCGCCAGGATCCGTGCAGCGACGTCCAGCAGCCGGAAGACGGCGTTGACGCCAACGGCCATGTTCGGCGCGAACACCACAGGAATCGTCTCGGCCGCGCGGGCGATGGCCTCCTTGCCGGCTGCATCGAAGCCAGTGGTACCAATGACCATTGCCTTGCCCGCAACACGCGCCGCCTCAAGGTGGCGCAAGGTGCCTTCCGGGCGGGTGAAATCGATCAGGCAATCAGCCACGTCGAACGCAGCGGCAACATCCGAGCTAATCGCCACCGACTGGCCAATACCGACCAATTCACCGGCGTCGCGCCCAAGGAAGGGGCTATCCGGCAGATCGAGGGCCGCGGCCAGCGCACACGCCGGATCCCGCAAAGTGGCCTCGATCAGCATCCGGCCCATGCGTCCGGACGCACCGGCGATCGCGACGTTGACGGTCATGCTCAATCCTCGAAAGACGATTCGTTGCTGCGATTGGTGGGTACGGCAGGCTTACTTCTTGCGCGGCTCGATTTCGATCAGGCGATTCTGTCCGTCATCGTTGGGCGGCGCCGGCTGGATGTCGCCATCCCAGCGGGCAAGCTTTCCGTCAACGAAGTAAACCGAGAACACCTTGCGATCGACCGACGAGCTGCGACCGGAGCGGAACTCATACGGATAGTCCCAGCGATCCGCATGGAACGGATCATTCAGCAACGGGGTGCCAAGAATGAAACGCACTTGCTCAGGCGTCATGCCGGTCTTCAGACGACCGACCATTTCGCCGGTGATGGACATGCCTTGCCGGACGTCGACCCGATACGGGCGCAGCCATTCGCAACCGCTCGTCAAGGGGATCAGGCAAAACAGGGAGAGCAGTACGGCAGAGCGAAAACTCAAGCGCGGCATGGATTCGACGGAGCGAGTCGCGTTTTCAAATGGAGCGTCAGACTATATCATAAGGGTCTGAACCGACCCCCGTGCCAGGCCTCCATGACCAATTCCCAAAGTCTCAAGAGCATGGGTCTCAAAGCCACTCTGCCCCGGCTCAAGATCCTGGAACTCTTTCAGCGTACCGACCAGCGTCACCTCACCGCGGAGGACGTCTATCGCATGCTGATGGCCGAAAACATGGATATCGGGCTTGCGACTGTGTATCGCGTTCTGACGCAGTTCGAACAGGCGGGTCTGCTCGAGCGCCATCACTTTGAATCCGCGAAAGCGGTATTTGAACTGAACCACGGCCAGCATCACGACCATCTTGTCTGCATGCAGTGCGGACGCGTCGAAGAGTTCTACGATGCCGACATCGAAGAGAAGCAGAACCGCATCGCCAGCGACCGCGGTTTCAAGGTGCGTGAGCATGCGCTTCACCTGTATGTCGACTGCCTCAAGGACGATTGTCCGCACAAGCGGAACATGCCGCCCGCGTTCCCGCTGAACGCCAACGAGTAAAGAATAACGGCGCCCTCGGGCGTCGTTTTTATTCAGGCTGTGCTCGGCGACGCGATCACCCCGTCGTTGCCTCGAAGCCCAGCATCTCAGCCGCATGGGTTCGCGTCGTTTCGGTAATCCGCTCACCGCCCAGCATTCGGGCGATTTCATCGATACGGGCGGCGGCATCCAGCACTTGAACGCGGGAGTATGTCGCCCCGTCGCGCGACTCCTTGGAAATCTGCCACTGCCAATCCGCCCGCGCGGCAACCTGTGGCAGGTGGGTCACACACAGCACCTGGCAACGCCTGCCAAGCTCGCTGAGGCGCCGCCCGACCACCTCGGCGACACGCCCCCCGATACCGACATCCACTTCGTCGAAAACGAGCGTCGGCACCGCTTGCGCCTCACTGGCGATCACCTGGATCGCCAGCCCGATCCGGGAAAGCTCACCACCCGAAGCCACTTTCGCAAGCGGGCGGGGTTCCTGATGCGGATTTGCCGCAACCAGGAACTCAACCACTTCCTGACCGTGCGCACCGCCGGACGGCGCTTCAGCAAGCCGAATCTCGAACCGGCCTCCGGCCATCGCAAGGTCTTGCATCGCTTCGGTGACGCTTGAGCCAAGCGACGCGGCCGCGACGCGCCGGCGCTCACTGAGTTCGGCAGCAAGCGTGCGGTATGCAGCACGCGCGTCCGACTCTGCCAACGCGAGCGCATCGAGGTCGCTCGCCCGTTCGATCAGGGCAAGGCGTTCGCCCCATTCCGCCTCAAGAGCAGGGATCCCCTCCGGCGCCACGCGATACTTGCGCGCAAACTGCGTAACCGCCGCGATGCGCCGCTCGCATTCGGCCAGCGCTTCCGGATCGAGCTCCATTCGATCGCGATAGCGTCGAAGCTCGGCCACCGCCTCACCAAGTGCGATACCCGCGCCATCAAGCAATTCGGCGATCGGCGTGAGATGGCCGTCAAACCGGGCCAACTCCGCCATGCGGGCGGCGAGCCGTTCGACCTCGGTCGCGATCGCCAGCTCACCCTCGTCCAAGGCGTCCAGCGCAGCGCCCGCACCCTCGATCAAGCCCGCGGCGTGCGACAAGCGTTGATGGTCCGCATTGGTTTGCTGCCATTCGGCTTGCGAGAATGCAAGCGTGCGCGCTTCACTCAATTGCCATTCGAGCATCTCGCGTTCGCGCGCGGTAGCCTCGCCTTCGGCTTCAGCAGTTTCGAGCGCACGAACCGCCGCTTGCCAGGCCCGCCAGGCCGCAGAAACCTCTTTGGCCAAGGCCGTTGCGCCGGCATGCGTATCGAGCAGCTCTCGCTGCGCGTCGCCTCGCAGCAAGGCATGGTGCGCGTGCTGACCGTGAATATCGGCCAGCAGTTCGCCAAGCGATTTGAGCTGCGCCGCCGTAACGGGCGATCCGTTCACATAGCAACGCGAACGGCCCCCTCCATCGACTACGCGACGGACCAGAACCTCGGTATCGGCCTCAAGGTCGTTCTCGTTTAGCCAGGCAGCAACCGGGCCCACCGGTGCGCAATCGAACATGCCTGAGATTTCGGCGCGCTCACAGCCCGCCCGAACCATGGCGCTATCGGCGCGATCGCCAAGCAGCAGCGACAGCGCATCCAGCAGAATTGATTTGCCCGCCCCGGTTTCGCCTGTGAGCACACCGAAGCCGGGCGCGAATTCGAGGTCGAGTTGATCGACCAGGACAAAGTCTCGGATCGTCAGACGACGTAACACGGTAAGTCCTTCAGGGAAGTCGTGGCGCAGCGCTCCAGTGGAGCTTTTGGCGCAGGATGGAGTAGTAGCTGTAGCCGGGCGGGTGCAACAGGGTCACGACGTGATCCGAACGCCAGATGCGTATCCGATCGCCGGCGCGGGCATCGAAGCGCGCCTGCCCATCGAAATGCACGCGCGCGTCATGCGGCGGCTGCACCACGATTTCGATTCGGCAATCGTCCGACACGGTAATCGGCCGGTGAGTTAGCGCATGCGGGCACAAAGGAACCAGCGCGATCCCCGTCACGCCCGGGTGAAGAATGGGGCCGTTGGCAGACATGGCATATGCCGTGGACCCAGTGGGGGTGCACACGATGATGCCATCCGATCGCTGGTGATAAACAAACTCGCCGTCGAGATGCAGTTCGAACTCGATCATGCGGCCGATCTCGCCCTTGCTGACCACCGCATCGTTCAGCGCCATGGTGTGGAACACGCGATCGCCCGCGCGCACGACTTCTGCCTCAAGCAGCATCCGGGTGTCGTGCCGCGCACGGCCGGCGAGGATCGCGCCGACGTGCTCGAACATGTCTTCGCGCGGAATATCGGTGAGAAAGCCAAGGCGCCCCTGGTTAACACCGACCAGCGGCACAGCATGGCTCGCGAGTCGCCGCGCAGCTGTCAGCAGCGTTCCGTCGCCGCCCAGCACGATGGCAAGATCTGCCTTGGCACCAATCTCGTCAAACGCCGCAACGCGGAATTCACCGCCAATGCCGGTAGCGCTCGCGGTACCCTGTTCGATCAGCACTTCGCAGGCGCGCTCGCGCAGGAACAGCGCAAGGCGAAGCACCGCGTCCGACACTTCCGGACTCTGGTACTTTCCAATGAGCGCGATCGTCTTGAAACCGTTCTGCATGGCACCCATTTAACCACAAGGCGCGCTGCGGCTGCCGCAAGCACGGCGCGCCTCCGGATCGATAGCGCCGACGCGTTGCGATCGTGCTTTTTTTCCCTAGAATGGCCGACATGGAATCACGCCCCGCCAATCAGCCACTCGACCAGCGTGCGCAGATCCTGTTGAAGACGCTGGTCGAGCGGTACATTGCAGACGGCCAGCCGGTCGGCTCGCGCGCGCTGTCGCGCTCGTCGGGGCTTGAGCTATCGCCCGCCACGATCCGCAACGTCATGGCCGACCTCGAAGAGTTCGGCCTCGTTACGTCGCCGCATACCTCCGCCGGCCGGGTGCCAACCGCCAAGGGCTATCGCCTGTTTGTGGACAGCCTGCTCACGGTGCAACCGCTGCAGCAAGCGCAACTGCTTGAGCTGGAACACCATTTACAGCCCGACCAACCGCAGCGAGTGATCAGCACCGCGTCACACCTGCTATCCGAACTCACCCGCTTTGCTGGCGTGGTGGTGACGGCCCGCAAGGAAGCCACGCGCATCCGGCAATTGGAGTTTGTCGGCCTGTCGGAACGCCGCATCCTGCTGATCATCGTGACGCAGAACGGGGATGTGCAGAACCGCATCCTGATGACGCAGCGGCCTTACACCGGCGATGAACTGGTGCGCGCCACCAACTTCCTCAACCAGAACTTCGCCGGCCTCGAATTCGACGAGATTCGCGAGCGTGTGCGAGCCGAGCTGGTCCAGTTGCGGGAGGACATGTCAGAGCTGATGTCCGCCGCGATCACCGCGGGGCAGGATGCAATCTCCGAGACGAACGCGTCCTCCTATGTGCTGAGCGGCGAGCGCAACCTGCTGGAAGTCGAGGACCTGTCGTCCAACATGGCGCGTCTGCGCGACCTGTTCCGGCTGTTCGAACACAAGACCGGGCTGCTGCAGCTGCTGGAGGTGTCGCGCGATGCGCAGGGTGTTCAGATTTTCATTGGCGGCGAATCCGGCATTGCATCGCTCGACGATTGCACCGTCGTCACCGCCCCCTACAAGGTCGATGGGCAGGTGGTCGGCTCACTCGGCGTAATCGGCCCGACCCGGATGGCCTATGAGCGCGTGATCCCGATCGTCGACATCACCGCGCGCCTGCTCTCGAGCGCCCTCACCCCGCAGAACTGAGCCCATTGATGCCCCGCTTCAAACCCGAACCGCCCTTCCGGCATGGCACGGCCCCGAAGGTCGGCGTACTGCTGGTCAACCTCGGCACCCCGGATGCACCGACGCCGAGCGCCCTACGTCGCTATCTCAAGGAATTCCTGTCGGATCCGCGTGTCGTTGAAATCCCGCGTCTGGTTTGGTGGCCGATCCTCAACGGCATCATTCTGAATACGCGGCCAAAAAAGTCAGCGCTGAAGTATGCAAGCGTGTGGGACCGCGATGGCTCACCGCTGGCGGTGCACACGCAGCGCCAGGCAAAGTTGCTGCGTGGCTACCTTGGCCAGAATCGGCAGCAGCCGATCGAAGTGTTGCATGCGATGCGCTACGGCAACCCGTCGATGCCTTCGCAGCTCGATGCCATGCGCGCCGCCGGCTGCACCCGCATCCTCGTCGTGCCGCTCTACCCGCAATACGCCGGCAGCACTACCGGATCGGTCGCGGACGCCCTCGCGAGCTGGATGCAGGGCTGTCGCAACTTGCCTGAGCTACGGCTCGTGCGCGCCTTCGCGGACGACGACGCGTATGTCGCCGCGCTGGCTGCCAGCGTGCGAGAGCACTGGCAGCGCAATGGCCGGGCTGAACGGTTGGTCATGAGTTTTCATGGCGTGCCGCGCTACACGCTTGATCGCGGCGACCCATATCACTGCGAATGCCACAAGACGGCTCGGCGCCTTGCAGAAGCCCTCGCACTCAAGCCAGAGGACTACGTGCTGACCTTCCAGTCACGCTTTGGCCGCGCCGAGTGGCTGCAGCCTTACACAGAGCCAACGCTTCAAGCGCTGGCAAAAGCCGGCGTCAAGAAGGTGGATGTAATCTGCCCCGGCTTTGTTTCCGACTGCCTGGAAACACTCGAAGAGATCGCGATGGAATGCAAGCACGCGTTCATCGCGGCGGGCGGCGAGCAATTTGGCTATGTGCCCTGCCTTAACGAACGCGACGACTGGATCCGAGCGCTGGTCGCCCTCGTAGAGCGTCAGGCCGGCGACTGGCTGGCCGCACCCACTACCGACCCGACGCAACCGGCGTTAGCCGCGCAACGCGCGGCCAAACTTGGAGCGCAAAACTGATGCTGAATCGACTTGCCATCTGGGCTCTGAACACCGTTGCGCTGATGCTCGTGCCCGAAGTGGTCACCAGCATTACCGTGAGCAGTTGGACAGCCGCCCTGCTCTTCGCGCTGCTGCTCGGCCTGGTGAACGCTTCGATCAAACCCTTGTTGCTGCTGATCACGCTTCCGATCAGCGTGCTTACACTCGGGATCTTTGCGCTGATCATCAACGCGCTGGCTTTCTGGGCCGTCGCGGGGTTGATCGGCGGCATCGTAGTGCCCACATTCTGGTCGGCATTCTGGGGCGCACTGCTCTACAGCGTGCTGTGCACCTTGGTCAGCATGGCGGTTTCCGAACCTCGCCGCTGATCGTCCCCCAAAAAAAGAGAACGCCCGCATCCGCGGGCGTTCTTGTTTTGCAATAACTGCGACTGAATCAGGCGCCGCGGCGGGCCCCTTCGCTCGCTGCAGCACGGCGACGAGCGGGTTTGCGCCGCACGGCGCCCGGATCGAACTCCCCTTCCAGCTTCTTCAGGGCGTCTTTGCGTGCTTTCAGCGCCATCTTGAAAGCACCGTCCTCACCGTATTTCTTCACCGAGAACTTCACCCGTTTGCGACGTCCGTCCGGCAATGGCCAAGAGGCCACCCAGAACCAACGTTGCTTCTCTTCCGGCATATCACGCGTTTCCGAGGCGCAGTATCGGCAGACGCCGACCACGCCAGATCGGTTGTTTTTCTTGACGATGTTTGAGTATTCACGCATCGAGAACGGCGGGTGCTTGGCGATCACCTCGTCGCGATACGCCTTTGCGGCATTGAAGGACTTGGTCTTGCCGCCGTGCACGCCATCGCTGAAGTGCTTGCGGTAGATCACCCCTCGCCGCTGGATGGTCACCAGCCAGCCATGGGTGCGGCTGACCTCGTTGTCCACCCGGCTGATCCCATAAACGCTGCTTCGGGCCACGACATTCCTCCATTGGGTTGCATCTACTACGGCGGCGATAAGAGCATTTTCGGCCTAGTTTCAAAAAACTTTAGCGTGTCAACATGTATCTGCCCGTACCACGCCGGGCGTCGTCCCCCCGTCTGGCCTTCAAGGAAAAACAAGGACTTGCCGCTACAACCTCCAGGCGATACAGCCTGGCCGGACAGCCGGACCCGACGGAAGGAGCGACAAATGAAGATCACATCATCGGATGTGGCGCTTGCCTCATCCCACGAGGCATGGCGCGCGCAGGAAACCAATACACGGATGCGGGTCTGGGCCGACTCGAATGCCGGCGGACGCACGGCACCAGGCTTCGGCCTGGAATTCAACCAGCACAGCCGCGTCGAGTTCTCCGAGGCCGCGCGAGCGCAACTCGCCTTCAGTCAGCGCAATGAGCGTGTGCCGCAGCGTTCTGCGGCACCGCAAGGCCAGGTTGCCGACACAGAAGCGAGTAGCGGTACCGATGAAGCACAACGTGGCGGTGGCCTGCCCGCGCGCCTGCAACTGCTCAAGGACATTGTCGAAGCCCTGACTGGTCGCGAGGTCCGCTTCGTGACGCCGGGGCAACTGCAAGGCAGCGACACCAGCAGCACTTCGGACACAGCTCCAGCGAACCCGACGACGCAGACCGGCAGCACGCAGTCAGGCGCAAGCGAGGCACCGCAGCGGGCCGGTTGGGGGTTGGAGTTCGACTCCCGTGAAGTACGCGAGGAGTACGAACGCACGAGCTTCTCGGCAAGCGGTTCCGCGACCACCGCAGACGGCCAGAAGATCAACTTCTCGCTAAATCTCTCGATGGAGCGCTACGAGCGGCAAGAAACCAGTGTCTCGGTCAGGGCCGGCGATGCATTGTTGAAAGATCCGCTGGTGCTCAGTCTGGATGGAAACGCCGTCTCGACCACCGGAGACACGATCCGCTTTGATTTGAGCGGTCAGGGGTCTACCGACAAACTCCCCGTACTCCCCGTACTCCGCGGCGCCGCGTATTTGGCCTTGGACAAGAACGGCAACGGCCGCATCGACAACGGCACCGAGTTGTTCGGGCCGCAAAGCGGCGACGGCTACGCGGATCTGGCCAAGCTTGATTCCGACGGCAATGGCTGGATCGACGAGTCTGACCCGGCGTTCGCAAACCTCAAGCTGTGGCGTCCAACAAGTGACGGGGCCGGCACATTGACTTCGATCGCCAGCGCGGGCGTCGGCGCGCTCTACCTGGGGCACGTCGACACGCCTTTCACCCTGAAGGATGGCCAGAACGCCGATTTGGGCGCCGTGCGTGCAAGCGGGATCTACCTGAAGGAGAGTGGCGAGGTCGGCGCCATGCAGCAGATCGACGTCGCAGTCTGACCGCCGACAGGCGGCCTTGCGCCTCAGCTGTTGACGAGCTGAAGCTCCAAGCCGCCGCTTGGCGCGCCGTCGTTGCCGCGGGTGGCGGGTTCGCCAGACTTCGCGCAGACGCGCAGTGCGGCAGACAGGCGCCGCATCGCCACGGTCGACAGTCGAGAGCGGAAGTGGTCAGTACACTCCTCCGACGCAAGAACCAGCGCCGCAGGGTTGATCTCCAGATAGCTCACCGGAGTCAGCGTTACGACGGTCGCAAACTGCTTGCGCTCCTGCTCGTCGAGGAACGCGCTCTCGCCGAAAACCTCACCCGGGCCGTACTCTGCAACCTTGCGGCCATCAAGGGACACTTCAACACGCCCCTCGATCAGGATGCAGAAACGCGCATCGCTGCTGCCTTCCTTGATCAGCGTCGTCAGCTCGCCACATTGGCGCCATTTGCCGATCCGGAACGCTTCCCAGACCTCAACATCGTCGAATTCGGTGAAGAACGGTAGTCGCCGCAGCTGGCCGAAGTGCGAGTTATCTTCGAGGTGCTCGTTCTCGTCGTAGATCTTGTAGCGGACGGCCGAGAGGTCTTTCGCAAATTCCGCGCCGTTCTTGTAGCGGGAGTACAGATCCTTCTCGAGCGCCTTGCGGATCACCGGATCCATCGTCTCCGGCACAGCCGGATTGAGCAGCACCACTGAGGGCGGATCGGCATTGATGATGCGATACACCAGCTGCGCAGGGTTCTTCGCACGGAACGGCAGGCGCCCGGTCAGCATGTGGAACAGCACCACGCCGAGCGAGTAGAGGTCAGTCTTCTGGTTCAGCGGGTAGGACTTCACCTGCTCGGGCGACATGTAGGCCGGCGAGCCGACGCCCATGATGAAGGTCGAATCCTCGTCGCTCTGCTTCTTGATGTTCAGCGCAAGCCCGAAGTCAGTGATCTTCACGTTGTCCTGATCATCGATCAGGATGTTCGCCGGCTTGATATCGCGGTGGATGATGCCGTTCTTGTAGGCGTAATCCAGCGCCATGCAGCATTTGAAGATGATGCTGACAACACGGTGGATCGGCAGCAGATTCTCGAAGGTGCAGTAGCGCTCGAGCGAATAACCCTCGAAATACTCCATCACCACATAGGCCTGATCCGCCTCGATGACGGTCTCGAAGATGCGGATGATGTTGGGGTGGTTGAGGCGCTTGGAGACTGCTTCTTCAGCCCGCAAGAGCTTGAGCAGGCGGCGGTTCCACTTGGCCTGATCCTTCGCCTTGTCGTTGAAGCTGATGTGCTTGAGGGCAATCGGCTCCGGATAGAACGGGTTCTCCGCAAGATAGACGATGGCCGTAGCCCCTCGCCCGATCTCGCGAATGATGCGGTACTTCCCGATTCTCTCCGGCTGCGCAGCCATGTATTCCCCCGTGAACAGTCGGCATGTTAGCGCTCGCGCGCTTTTGCCACAAACAGGGCTTGAAATTCCCGGAACCCGCCCCAGATGGAAGCAAAGTTGCCATCAGGGAGTTCATTGTCATGCAGGAAAACCAGTCCAGTCCGCAGCCCGAGGTCGAACTGACCTCCGCCGCCGAAGCTTCGCCGGAAGCCGCTAGCGCCGAGAACCCGGAAACGGCGTCGGTCGACACCCTGCCCAGCCTCGAAGAGCAGCTGCGCCAGGCTGAGTTGAAGAGCGCCGAGCACTACGACGCATGGCTGCGTGCGAAGGCCGAAACCGAAAACGTCCGCCGTCGTGCTGCAGAAGACATCCAGAAAGCCTCCAAGTTCGCGATCGAAAAGTTCGCTACCGAGCTTCTGCCGGTCAAGGACAGCCTTGAGCAAACGCTCGCGGTGGCCAGCCCGACGCTCGAATCGATCCGCGAGGGTGTGGAACTGACGCTGCGCAACCTGGTGCGCGCTTTTGAACGCGGCAACCTGACCGAACTCGATCCGGTTGGCGCGAAGTTCGACCCGCACCAGCATCAGGCGATGAGCATGGTCGAGTCGGACCAGCCCGCAAATGCCGTCGTCCAGGTTTTCCAGAAGGGTTATCTGATCGACGGTCGCGTTGTACGCCCGGCGATGGTCGCCGTATCAAAGGCGAAGGACTGATATCGCCGCAAGTGCGGTCTTGCAGCGTGAGCCATCCGGGCCCTTGAAAGCCCGTGACAAGACCCCACTTCGGTAACAGGTTTGCATCACCACAGAATTCGGAAAGGACAATACAGACATGGGCAAGATCATCGGTATCGACCTCGGCACCACCAACAGCTGCGTCGCCATCATGGAAGGCGGCACGCCGAAGGTCATCGAGAACTCCGAAGGCGCGCGCACGACGCCGTCAATCGTCGCCTACATGGAAGACGGCGAGATCCTTTGCGGCGCACCCGCCAAGCGTCAGGCTGTCACCAACGCCAAGAACACCCTCTACGCGGTCAAGCGCCTGATCGGTCGCCGCTTCGAGGAGCGGGAAGTCCAGAAGGACATCTCGCTGATGCCCTACTCCATCACCAAGGCCGATAACGGTGACGCCTGGGTGGAAGTGCGCGGCAAGAAGATGGCCCCGCCCCAGATCTCTGCCGAAGTCCTGCGCAAGATGAAGAAGACCGCCGAGGACTACCTTGGCGAAGAAGTGACGGAAGCGGTCATCACCGTGCCGGCCTACTTCAACGACAGCCAGCGCCAGGCCACCAAGGACGCGGGCCGCATCGCCGGCCTTGAAGTCAAGCGCATCATCAACGAGCCGACCGCGGCTGCGCTCGCCTTCGGCATGGACAAGGTTTCCGGCAAGGACAAGAAGATTGCCGTGTTCGACCTGGGCGGCGGCACCTTCGACATTTCAATCATCGAGATCGCAGACGTCGACGGCGACAAGCAATTTGAAGTGCTCGCCACGAACGGCGATACCTTCCTCGGCGGCGAGGACTTCGACCAGCGCGTGATCGACTACATCGTCGAAGAGTTCAAGAAGCAGAACGGCATCGACCTGTCGAAGGATGCGATTGCGCTGCAACGCATCAAGGCCGCGGCTGAACGCGCCAAGATCGAGCTGTCGTCCGGCCAGCAAACCGAAATCAACGAGCCGTACATCACGATGGCCAACGGTGCGCCGTGCCACCTCGCGATGAAGATCACGCGCGCCAAGTTCGAATCGCTGGTCGAAGAACTCGTCGAAGCCACCATCGAACCGTGCCGCAAGGCGCTGAAGGATGCTGGCCTGAAGGTCACCGACATCGACGACGTGATCCTCGTCGGCGGTCAGACCCGCATGCCCAAGGTGCAGGAGAAGGTACGCGAGTTCTTCGGCAAGGAGCCGCGCAAGGATGTGAACCCGGACGAAGCCGTGGCCGTGGGCGCTGCGATTCAGGGTGGCGTGCTGCAAGGCGAAGTGAAGGACGTGCTGCTGCTGGACGTCTGCCCGCTCACTCTGGGTATCGAAACCCTGGGCGGCGTGATGACCCCGCTGATCAAGCGCAACACGACGATCCCGACCAAGGCGCAGCAGGTATTCTCGACCGCGGACGACAACCAGACTGCGGTGACGATCCACGTGCTGCAGGGCGAGCGCGAAATGGCCTCGGCCAACAAGAGCCTCGGCCAGTTCAACCTGTCGGACATTCCGCCGGCGCCGCGCGGCATGCCGCAGATCGAAGTGACCTTCGACATCGACGCCAACGGCATCCTGCATGTGTCGGCCAAGGACAAGGCCACCAACAAGGAAGCCAAGATCACCATCAAGGCCAACTCCGGCCTGTCGGATGAAGAAGTCCAGAAGATGGTGAACGACGCTGCCGCGCACGCTGAAGACGACCGCAAGGCACGTGAGCTGATCGACGCACGCAACCAGTGCGACGCGCTGATCCACACCGCCAAGAAAGCAATCCAGGAGCACGGTGACAAGGTCTCGGCCGACGAAAAGGCCAAGATCGAAACCGCGATCAAGGAAGCCGAGGAAGCGATCAAGGGCACCGACAAGGAAGACATCGAAGCCAAGGCCCAGGCCCTGGCGCTCGCCAGCCAGACGCTCGGCGAGAAGATGTACTCCCAAACCGAGGGGGCCGATGCTGGCGCCAGCGCGGGCGCCGGAGCGAGCGCCAAGCCGGCTGACGATAACGTCGTCGATGCCGAGTTCACCGAGGTCAAGGACAAGAAGTAAGCCGAAACAACGCGAAGGCGTGAAGGGCGCAAAGGATCGCATCGCGTCCTTTGCGCCTTTGCGTTAGAGGAAAAGAGCAGATGGCCAAAAGGGATTACTACGACGTACTGGGGGTCAATCGCGACGCCAGCGACGAGGACATCAAGAAGTCCTATCGCAAGCTCGCGATGAAGTTCCACCCGGACCGCAACCCCGACGACAAGAGCGCCGAAGAGAAATTCAAGGAGGCCAAAGAGGCCTACGAAGTGCTCTCCGACGGCAACAAACGCGCCGCCTACGACCGCTACGGTCATGCTGGCGTGGATCCGTCGGCGGCCGGCGGGCCCGGCGGTTTTGGTGGCGGCGCGGGCTTCGAAGGCTTCTCGGATGCCTTCGGCGGCATCTTCGACGAGATCTTCGGCGGTGGCCGAGGGGGTGGCGGCGGTGGGCGTTCCAACGTCTATCGTGGTGCCGACCTGCGCTACAACCTCGAGATCACGCTGGAAGAAGCTGCGCGCGGCGCCGAGAAGACGATTCGCATCCCGCTCATGGAAGAGTGCGAGATCTGCCACGGCTCCGGCGCCAAGCCGGGCACGCAGCCCAAGACCTGCCCCACCTGCGGTGGCGCCGGTCAGGTGCGCATGCAGCAAGGCTTCTTCTCGATCCAGCAGACCTGCCCGAAGTGCCATGGCTCCGGCCGGCACATATCCGACCCCTGTGGCAGCTGCCACGGCGCCGGCCGGGTCAAGAAGCAGAAGACGCTGGAAGTGAAGATCCCCGCCGGCATCGACGACGGCATGCGCCTGCGTCACGCCGGGTACGGCGAGCCGGGCGTCAACGGCGGGCCTCCAGGAGATCTGTACGTGGAAATCCACGTCCGCGAGCACCAGGTCTTCCAGCGCGACCATGACGACCTGCATTGCGAGATGCCGATCGGTTTTGCCACTGCGGCACTGGGCGGCGAGATTGCGATCCCGACGCTGGACGGCGCAGCCAACCTGAAGATTCCGGCCGAGACGCAGAGCGGCAAGGTCTTCCGCCTGCGCGGCAAGGGCATCCGCAACGTGCGCTCTGGCCATCCGGGCGACCTGCTGTGTCACGTCGTCGTCGAGACACCCGTCAACCTCAACGAGCGCCAGAAGGAACTGCTGCGCGAGTTCGAGGAGCTGGCGCAAAAAGACGCCGCCAAGCAGACGCCGCGAGCCAAGGGCTGGATGGACAAGGTTCGCGAGTTCTTCAGCGACTGAAGGCGCCGAGACCAAGCCGCGTGTCGCGGCGGCATCCGCCACCTGGCGGCCCAGGCAGCCCCTGACAAAAGAGCTCCAGTTGGAGCTCTTTTTATTTTTGCTTGATCAAAATTGACATTGATTGCTGCGCGGCACGATTGCCAAGCCACAAACAAAGATTTAGGGTTAACCCGCTCGGGGTTTTCCCGTAGCACCAAAACAAGCACGGCGCACACAACAAGCGACCGGCAGCACAGAGACAACAAAGGAGATTTCGGTGAACGCCGAAAAGTATCTTGAACGGCCACGCGCGGCCCGCATTCGCCCCTTGCACCACCCACCGCCCGCGGTGCGGCACCGACCCTAGTCGGCCCCTCGGCACGACGCTGGGCCACCACTGAAATTCCATCAATCCTGTACCCGACGCATGGGCTTCCGTTTGCGGAAACCTCTGTGCGATGCGCTGTCGCGCGCCGCCTCCGCCGGACACTGAAGGACACACGCACAATCATGAAACCCATCCAGACGACGAAGACCATGCTCGCGCTCGGGTTGGCGCTGGGCGCAGTCGCCAGCCACGCAGCGGACATCGAAGTCCTGCATTGGTGGACTTCGGGCGGCGAAGCACGCGCCCTGGCCGAACTGACCAAGAAACTCGAAGCCAGCGGCCACCGCTGGCGCGATTTCTCGGTCGCCGGGGGCGGTGGCGATAACGCCATGCTGCTGCTGAAGACCCGCGTGGTATCCGGTTACCCCCCGATGGCCGCGCAAATCAAGGGGCCGGAAATCCGGGAGTGGGCGGAAGACGGCCTGCTCGCCGATATCGGTGACGTCGCGAGCGCCGGCAACTGGGACGCCACGCTGCCAGCCGTCGTTGCCAACGCAATGAAGTACGAAGGTCGCTACGTCGCCGCGCCGGTGAACGTGCACCGCGTCAACTGGATGTGGATCAACCCGGAAGTACTGAAGAAGGCCGGCGTCGAGCCCCCCACCAGCTGGGACGCGCTGATCGCCTCGGCCGACAGCATCCGCAAGGCCGGCTTCACGCCGATCGCTCACGGCGGTCAGCCCTGGCAAGACTTCACACTGTTCGAATCTGTCGCGCTCGGCGTCGGCGGTGCCGACTTCTACAAGAAGGCCTTCGTTTCGCTCGACAGCGCAACCCTGCAGGGCGCTACGATGACCAAGGCGCTCGATACCTTCAAGTCGTTGCGCAAGCTGATCGACGCAGGCGCGCCAAATCGTGAGTGGAGTGCGGCCACGGCGATGGTGATCAGCGGCAAGGCAGCCGTGCAGTTCATGGGCGACTGGGCGAAGGGTGAATTCGCGCGTGCCGGCAAGCAACCGGGCCGCGATTACCTCTGCCTGCCGGCGCCCGGCACCGACAAGGCCTACACCTACAACATCGACAGCTTCGCCTTCTTCCGCCAGCGCCACGACGAAGCGCGCAAGGCGCAGGCCGATCTGGCGAACGCGCTGATGGGTGCGGAGTTCCAGGAGAACTTCAACCTCGCAAAGGGTTCGATTCCGGCCCGCACCAACGCGCGTATGGACCGCTTTGACGACTGCGCCAAGCGCTCTGCGGAAGCCTTCCGCGCAACCGCGCAGAGCGGCGGCCTCGTGCCATCCGTGGCACACCGCATGGCCGCACCGGAAGCCGTTCAGGCCGCCATGCAAGCCGCTGTTTCAGCCTATTTCAATGACGCCAACATGAGCACGCGCGACGCGCAGGCGCGCCTTGTCCAGGCCGTTGCCGCCGGCAATGTGCAGCGCTGAGTTGTCGCCACCAAGGATCATCGACATGAACACACTTCGTCATTCGCGCCTGCTCAAGACATTGGCCGCCCTCGTCGTTTGCGCCGCAGCTCCTATCGCTTCGGCAGATATCACGGTACTGCAGATGGCCCCGCTCACCGGGCCCTACGGCGGGATTGGCTGGCACATGCAGGTCGGCGCCCAGGTTGCCGTGGCTGACCTCAACGCGCGCGGCGGCATCGCCGGGCAAAAGGTGAAGCTCGTGACCGCCAGCCAGGAACCGGGCGATGTCAGCAAACAGCTGCGCCCGCTGATCGACAAGAACGCCCCGGCCGCCCTGCTCGGCCTGATGGGTGAAGACAGCGTTCAGCAACTGCTGGACAGCCGTTTGCTCGACGATACCGGCCTCGCCCTGGTCGGCCCCCGCGTCGGCGCCTCCAGTCTCGCGAGCGGGTCCAAGCAACTGTTCCTCACGCGGCCGAGCTTCAGCTTCGAGGTGGCACGGGTACTCAAGCATCTATCCACCAGCGGCATGAAGAACGTCGGCGTGGTGTACGAAGACAACGGCTTCGGCCGCGAGGCATGGACTGCCGCGTCGAGCGAGGCCGGCATTCTCGGCATCAAGCTCAACGGCGTCAGCTACCTCGCGGGCTCGGCCCAGGTCGATCAGGCGGTTTCAAAGATGCTCGCAAGCGGTCCGCAAGCGATCGTGCTGGCGTCTCAAACGGCAGGCGCTGCGGCGTTCATCCAGCGCTATCGGGCCCAGGGCGGCACCGCTCAGCTCGCCACGTTGTCCTACGTGGAAGGCAGCCATCTGGCCCGCATCATCGGCAAGAAGGCATCGCATGGTGTCGCGGTGCTGGAAGCTGCGCCCAACACACTGAACGAATCCGTGCCCTTGGTGCGCGAGTTCCGCACCATCTACAAGAAGTACGGCCCGAATGACGTCGAGCCCACGCAGGCAATGATGGAGTCTTACGTCGCTGCCCGCACGCTGTTCGAGGGCCTGCGCCGTGCCGGCGGTGCCCGCGCGAAGCTGCCTGCCGCAATGGCAAGCATCGACCGCTTTGACCTCGGCGGCATCAACGTCAGTTTCGCCGGCACCCGGCGTACCGGCGTGGAGTTTGCCGAAATGGCGGTGATCGACCGTCAGGGTCGCGTCATCCGATAAGCCCCGGGAGCGGCCCGCGCAAGTCGGGCCGCTCTGTTCCTCGCCTGGTTTCCGCGCACAAAGGCGCTGTCGCCTTCTCACAAGTCATCGGCAAGTAACCTCCCCACCATACGCTTGCGTATTTTCCGGCGCGCAAAAGTGCCGCCGCCTAGCGAACTGGGATGGGGAACGAATGACGATGAATCGACGCGCATTCCTGCGCAATACCGGCTTCTGGACGGTTTCAATCGCTGCGGGCGGGCTCGCCGCCTGCGGCAGCGATAGCAGCACTGCGCCGGCATCGCCGCTGGCAAAGGCCACCGGCAAGAACTGGCAATTCCCGCAGAGCATCGCCTCAGGTGACCCACGTCCCGACGGCGTCATGCTTTGGACCCGCGTCACCCCGACAAACGTGGATGCGGTCGCCAGCGCGCCGGAGGCCGGCGATTTTTCGATCCGCGTGCTCGTCACGGCCGTGGACAACACTGCCAAGCTCGGCACATCCGATGCGCTGGCCGGTCAGTTGGTAGTCGATAACACGATCCCGGTTTTCGCTCGCTACGACCACTCCGTCCGCAACAAGCTCACCGGGTTGCAAGCGAACACCGTGTATTTCTACCAGTTCGCGGCCGGCGACGTGCGCTCGCGCGTCGGTCGCTTTAAAACCGCACCCGCAAAAGATGCTGATGTCGCAGAACTGAAGTTCGCGTTCATTTCCTGCCAGGACTGGAGCGTGAATCACTGGGCGGGCTTCGAGAGCCTTGCGCAAGAAGACATCGATTTCGTCGTGCACCTCGGCGACTACATCTACGAAACCGTCGGCG
This sequence comes from Niveibacterium sp. COAC-50, assembly GCF_013184235.1. Classification (NCBI taxonomy): domain Bacteria; kingdom Pseudomonadati; phylum Pseudomonadota; class Betaproteobacteria; order Rhodocyclales; family Rhodocyclaceae; genus Niveibacterium; species Niveibacterium sp. COAC-50. The sequence goes on along the minus strand of NZ_JABCJM010000001.1, from coordinate 1,088,811 downwards.
AGGCATTCCAGACCGGCGCCGTCGAGGCTCGCCACGACGCGCTCGTGCTGCCCGACGGCAGCTTCAAGTCCGGCAACAGCGGCGCCAAGTACGCCACCACGCTTGCCGACTACCGCTACCTCTACAAAAAGTACCGTACCGATCCACGCCTGCAAGCCCTGCATGAGCGCCTGCCCTTCATTGCGACCTGGGACGATCACGAGTTCTCCGACGACTGCTGGCAGGACGCCGAGACTTACGACAACGGCAGCTATGACGCAACGACGGGCGTGGGCGACAACGCCCATCAGAGCACGCGCCGGCGAGGCGCAAACCAGGCCTGGTTCGAATTCATGCCGGCGGACGTCAGCTACGACGGTACGACCACGAGCTTCAAGAACGTACGCATCTATCGCGATCTGCCCTTCGGCAAGCTTGCCCACTTCGTCGTGACCGACGAGCGGCTCTACCGTGCCGATCACATCGTCCCGGAGGCCGCGCCCAACCCGGCGACGGGCGCCGCGCTCGGCTCGGTGGGATCGCGCTATTTCGTGCCGGCCGATGTGCGGGAGAGCATTGAAGCGGCAAAGATGCGGGCAGTACCAAGTGGCGGCGATACGTTGGCGCCGGTGTCCATCTTCGGCACCACGCAACGCGATTGGTGGAAGAACACGATGAGCAGTTCCACAGCCACCTGGAAGTTGTGGTGTAACGAGGTGTCGCTACTGCGAATGGGGCTGGACGGCACCGCAGCCGTCGCCACACTGCTTGCGCTGCAGTCGGTCAGCACGGTGGCCGGCAGCATCGCCGGCGCGGCTGCAAGCACAAGTGGCAATGTTGCTGCCGCCGCCGCACTGGTGGCCGCCGTTACGGCCGGCGCCGACCAGGCTACGGCCGGCGCGGCAGCGATGGCAATCGCCACCGCCGTCGCCAGTTCCGCCGATCCGGTTGCCGCCGCGGTCACCAAGGGCCTCAGTGCCTCACAAGCGACACTGGCAGCCGCGGCTTACCGCGCCGCCGCGGCAGTGAGCGGTGCCACGGCGCAGGCAGGCGCTGGTGCGCAAGTCATCGCATTCGGCTACATCAAGCCGGACATCATCGCCAAGGGTGCCGCCTCAGGCTTCGTTGGCAGCGTCGCCGCCTCGCTTGCGCCGTACTTCACACGCTTTCTGCTCAACTGCGACCAATGGGATGGTTACAACGCCGAGCGCAAGCACCTGATGGCGCACCTGAAGGACAACGGCATCCGGAATGTAGTCGCGCTGACCGGCGACCTGCACTCCTTCCATGCGGGTACCGTCAATGACGACTACGACGCCACCGGTACCGGCACGCCGGTGATGGTGGACTTCGTCACCGCCGGTATCAGTTCGGATTCGTGGTTCAAGTACTTCGCCGATGCCACCTCCGGTTCGCTGCTGTCGAACCTCGTCTTCGCGCCAATCTCGGTGCCGGTCGACGGAATCGGCACCCTCGATCTGCGCTTCAACCTGTTCGATTTCACCCTGCAGCGCACCGCGCCAACACTCGATGAATTGGCCGAGCAAGTGCGCCTGCCGGTACGCCGCGCGCTCGGCGCAAAAGGCGTCAGCGAGGCCGCGCTCGACGCCACCACCTCGGCCGTGCTTTCAGCGCTGAAAGCGACGCCGGCATTCTCCACATCGCTTCTCGGGCTCGCGGGGCAACTCGCCAGCCTCAACAGCAACCCGTGGATCCGCCACATGGTCAGCGACGCACAAGGCTACGCGGTGGTATCGCTTAAACCGGACGGCATGCGCTGCAGCTTCCGCCAGCTCAACCCGCTGGTGGGCAACACGGCGCCGAGCGCACCCATCGCCTCAACCATGGCGTTCGCCGTGGCGCGCGATGTGGCCGCGGTCACCCGGCTGAGCTAACCCAAGTCGCGATGTCGCCGGGCAAGCGCCTTGCCTTGTCCGGCGACAGGACCATACGCCTGCGAATGTGCTACCTTCCCGCAACTTTTCGGTAAAGGTAGCTTCATGACCGACGTCGTCATCCGCGCGACCGGGCTGTTCACGCCGTCGCAATCGATCAGCAACGAAGAGCTCGTTGCCGCCTTCAACACCTACGTTGCCAAGTACAACGCCGCGCACGCTGCCGAGATCGCTGCCGGCGAATTAACCGCGCTTACCGAATCAAGCGCGGAGTTCATCGAGAAGGCATCGGGCATCAAGCAGCGCTTCGTGCTCGACAAGTCCGGCGTGCTCGACCCCACGCGCATGTACCCACGCTTTGCGCCGCGGCCAGATGACGCGCTGTCGCTGGAAGCCGAGATCGGCGTCGCGGCCGCTCGCGACGCACTGGCCCGCGCCGGGCGCGATGCGGCCGATGTCGACGCGGTGATTTGTGCAGCGTCCAATATGCAGCGCCCTTACCCGGCGATGGCGGTCGAGATCCAGCACGCGCTGGGCATCAAGGGTTTTGCGTTCGACATGAACGTCGCCTGCTCCTCCGCCACCTTCGGCATCGAACAAGCCGCTAATGCGGTGCGGAGTGGTAGCGCGCGCTCGGTGCTGGTCGTGAATCCGGAGATTTGCTCTGCGCACCTGGAATGGCGTGATCGTGACTGCCACTTCATCTTCGGCGACGTGGCAACTGCAATTCTCGTCGAGCGCGCCGACATGGGCGAAGGCGGCTGGGCCATCCTCGGCACCAAGCTGGCGACCAGCTTCTCGAACAATATCCGCAACAACGCCGGCTTCTTGAACCGCTGCGAGGATACGGATCCCGACGCACGCGACAAGCTGTTCCGCCAGGAGGGGCGCAAGGTATTCAAGGAAGTCTGCCCGATGGCAGCAGAACACATCAGCACCCATCTGTCGGCACTCGGCCGCGCACCGGCCGGCATACGCCGTTTCTGGCTGCACCAGGCCAACCTGTCGATGAACCAGCTGATCGCGCGCCGCCTGCTTGAGCGCGACGCCACGTTCGACGAGGCGCCGGTGATTCTCGACCAGTATGCAAACACGGCTTCGGCCGGTTCGATCATTGCGTTCCACCTGCATCACGAGGATCTGGCGCAGGGTGATCTGGGCGTAATCTGCTCGTTCGGTGCTGGCTACTCGATTGGTAGCGTGGTGATCCAGCGGCGCTAACGAAGCCTTCAGGCAACAAAAAAGGGCGGCCCGGAGCCGCCCTTTTTCATTCCCGCAGCCGAACTAGGCGCGACGCCAAGTAGTGCCCTGCGCGGAATCCTCCAACACCACGCCGGCGGCCTTGAGTTCGTCGCGAATCCGGTCAGATTCTGCGAAGTTCTTCGCCTTCTTCGCGGCAGCACGATCGGCGATCAGTTGCTCAATGGCCTCGGCGCTCAGGCCATCCGCCGAGGTCGCGCCCTGCAGGAAGGCGACTGGATCACGCTGCAGAAGCCCCAACACGCCGGCCAAGGCCTTGAGCAAACCCGCAACCTTGGGGTCGCGCCCGCGCTGCGCCTCGCCCGCCAGTTCGAACAGCACTGCCACCGCTTCCGATGTATTGAAGTCGTCATCCATTGCCGCCTTGAAGCGCGCCGCGTGCGCATCATTCCAGTCAATCGTGACATCCGCGGCGGGCACATCGCGCAGGGCGGTGTAGAGCCGCGTCAAAGCGTGCTTGGCGTCCGCCAGCAGATCCGGCGAATAGTTGATCTGGCTGCGGTAGTGCGAGCGGACCACGAGGAAGCGGATCACTTCGCCGTCGTACTGCTTCAGCGCTTCACGGATGGTGAAGAAGTTGCCGAGCGATTTCGACATCTTCTCGTTGTCCACGCGCAGCGCACCGGCATGCATCCAGACGTTGGCCAGCGTGCAGTTGTGCGCTCCCTCACTCTGCGCAATCTCGTTCTCGTGATGCGGGAACGGCAGATCCGGGCCGCCTCCATGGATATCCAGCGTCTTGCCAAGGATCGCGCTGCTCATCGCCGAGCATTCGATATGCCAGCCCGGACGGCCCTTGCCCCAACGCGAGGCCCATTTGGTATCGGCCGGCTCGGTCTCTTTCGCTGCCTTCCATAAAACGAAATCGAGCGGATCGCGCTTGGACGAGTCGACGGCAACACGCTCGCCAGCCCGCAGGTCGTCGAGCGACTTGCCAGAAAGCTTGCCGTAGCCTGGAAACTTGCGCACGGCGAAGTTCACATCGCCGTCGTCGGCCTGATACGCGAGGCCCTTGGTCTCCAGTTCGCCAATGATCTCGAGCATCTGCGGCACATAGTCGGTTGCGCGCGGCTCGATATCCGGCCGTTCGATGCCCAATGCGCCGAAGTCGGCGTTCATCTCGGCGACCATGCGCTCGGTCAGTGCGGCAATCGGCTCACCGTTTTCCTGCGCACGGCGGATGATCTTGTCGTCGATATCGGTGATGTTGCGCACATAGGTCAGTTCATAACCCGACGCCCGCAACCAGCGCTGCACCACGTCAAAGCCAAGGAAGCAGCGCGCATGCCCCAGGTGACACAGGTCGTACACCGTCATGCCGCATACATACATGCGGACCTTGCCGGGTTCGATCGGGGTAAATTGCTGCTTCTGGCGGGTGAGCGAGTTGTAGATCGTGAGCATGAATGGTGTCCGTGCATGCACCGCCGGATCCGGCGGTCGCCGCGGCCCCCGCGTTGCGGGGCTTGTTGATAGAATGATGGGCTAGAACAGGCGCGTCGCGCCTTGCTCGCAGGATGTTAGCACAATGACTTTTCGCCCTTTTCGCACGACCTTGAACGCCTTGGCAGCCGCCATGCTGCTGGCGTGCGCCTTGCCCGCCGCCGCGGAGCCGACGCTCACGGAGGTCCAAGCGCACATGAAGCAGGGCCAATTGCCGGCTGCACTGGAAAAAGTCGACCAGATCCTTGCTGTACGCCCCAAGGATGCCCAGGCGCGTTTCACGAAAGGCGTCATCCTGACCGAGATGAACCGCCTCAACGACGCGGCAGTTGTGTATCAGAAGCTCTCCGAGGACTACCCCGAGCTGCCCGAGCCGTACAACAACCTCGCGGTGATCTACGCGTCGCAGCGTCAGTATGAAAAGGCGAAGGCTGCGCTGGAACTCGCGATCCGCACACATCCGGCGTATGCCACCGCGCACGAGAACCTTGGCGACGTGTACGCAAAGCTGGCGAGCCAGGCCTACGACAAGGCCCTGCAACTTGACTCGGCCAACACCCAGGCGCAGACCAAGCTCGCCATGATTCGCGACCTGATGGGCGGCACCACGCGCAACGCACGCACTGCGCCGACCACCAGCAAACCAGTTCAGGTCGCTGCGGCCAGCCCTGCACCTGTTGCCACGGCGCCTGTCGCCACCGCCCAGGCGAAACCGACGCCTCCAGTTGCGAAGGCCCCGGAGCCTGCGCCTAAACCTGTCGAAGCCCCAGCCAAGCCAGCTCCAGTCGCAAAGGTGGAAGCACCCAAACCTGCGGCCACCCCTGCCCCGGTTGCAGCCGCGAAGACCGAGCCTGCTGCAGCCAAGAAACCGGCCGCAAACGACAAGGCAGAAGCCGACATCCGCAAGATGGTGAACAACTGGGCGAGCGCCTGGTCGCGCAAGGACGTCAAAGGCTATCTGAGCCACTATGCGCGCGACTTCAAGACGCCGGGCGGCGTGCCACGCAAGGCTTGGGAGAGCGAACGCGAGTCGCGCCTGACCAAGCCCGGTCCGATCAGCGTCAGCGCCGACAACCTCGTGATCCGCCTGTCCGACGACGAAGCTACAGTTCGCTTCCGCCAGTCGTACGACTCGGCGAACCTGAAGTCCGCCGCCACGAAGACGCTGGTGCTCGTGCACCGCGATGGCCGCTGGCAAATCCAGCAGGAACGGGTCGGCGGCTGATGCGTAAGGTATTCCGCCACGCGGCGCGATTTGCGCTGGTCGTTGGCGCCTGCTGTGCAGGCTTGTCCGCTGCCCAGCCGATGAGGGGCCCGATCTCCGACAGCGGCCCCGAAGCTTCGCTGTCGAAGGTCTTCGACGACATCGAACATCGCAAGCTCGACAGCGCGCTGGAGCGAACGGAGTCACTGCTGCGGGTGTATCCGAACTTCCGGCTTGCACACCTGATCCGGGGCGATCTGCTGCTCGCGCGCAGCCGCCCGATCGCAGGCTTCGGCAATGCACCCTCGGCACCACCCGAAAAGGTGAGCGAACTGCGTGAAGAGGCGATCGCTCGACTCAAGGCCTATCGGAACCGCCCGCAGAACAACTACGTGCCGCGCTACCTGCTGCAGATGCGGCCCGACCAGAAGTACGCGATCGTGGTCGACACGCAGAAGTCACGCCTCTACCTCTACGCCAACGAGGGGGGGCGCCCGCGCTTCGTGGCCGACTACTACATCACCCACGGCAAGGAAGGCGCGCAGAAGGCGCGCGAAGGCGACAAGCGGACCCCGCTAGGCGTCTATCACGTCGTATCCGAAGTGCCCAAGAAGCGGCTCACCGACTTCTACGGATCAGGTGCCTTCCCGATCAACTACCCGAACGAGTACGACCGCCTGCAAGGTCGCGCGGGCCACGGCATCTGGCTGCACGGTGTGCCCAGCGACACCTTGTCGCGCCCGCCGAAGGCCTCGGACGGCTGCGTCGTGCTCGCCAACGCGGATCTTCAAGCGGTTGCGTCGCGCCTGCAACTGGGTCTGACCCCGGTGATCATCAGCAACGACGTGGAATGGCTCAGCCTTGACGACTGGCAGCAAGAACGCTCGGCGCTGCAAAAGCAGATCGAGACGTGGCGGCGTGATTGGGAAAGCGGCGATACCGAACGCTACCTGCAGCATTACGCCGACAAGTTCGCGAGTGATGATGCAATCCGCACGCAATGGTCGGCGCGCAAACGCGCCATTGCCAAGGACAAGACCTGGGTGCAGGTGCGGCTCAAGAACATCAGCATGTTCCGCAGCCCGGGCAAGGAAGACATGGTCGTCGTGACTTTCGATCAGGACTATCGCAGCAACAACCTCAAGCAACAGGCAAGCAAACGCCAGTACTGGGTCAAAGAAGGCGGGAAATGGAAAATCGTGTACGAGGGACAGGCGTGAACATCGTCCGACGCGCGTTGGCGTGCGCCCTGCTCGCCGGGCTTTCGCTCGGTTTCGCCACTCAAACAGCTGCCGCGGAAAATGGCGATCCGAAGGTGCGGATCGAGACCAGCGTCGGCACTTTCGTCGTCGAGCTCTATCCGGCCAAAGCACCGAAATCGGTGGCGAACTTTCTGAGCTACGTGGATTCAGGCCATTACGACAACACGATCTTCCACCGCATCATCCGCGGGTTTGTCGTGCAAGGCGGCGGCGTAACCGCCGACATGCGCGAAAAGTCCACGCGGGCACCGATCGAGAACGAAGCAAAGAACGGCCTGAAGAACGAGACCGCGACACTGGCCATGGCCCGCACGCAAGACCCGAATTCGGCGACATCGCAGTTCTACATCAACCTCAAACACAACGCTTCGCTCGACTATCCGTCCTTCGACGGTTGGGGCTACGCTGTGTTCGGCAAGGTCGTCGAAGGCATGGAAACCGTCCGCAAGATGGAAGCGGTTGAGACCGGTATTGTCGCCGGCCAACGTGACGTGCCGCTCAAGCCCGTTGTAATCAAGTCGGCTCGCCGGGTTACTCCCGCGGCAGCCAAGCAGTAACCCGGCCCACAGGTCGGCCCAACAGGAAATCCAACATGATCAAACTGCATACCTCGCTCGGCGTTATCGCGCTCGAACTCGACGCCGAGAAGGCGCCGAAGACCGTCAAGAATTTCATCGAGTACGTCGAGTCCGGCCACTACAACGGCACGATCTTCCACCGCGTCATCGATGGCTTCATGGTGCAAGGCGGCGGAATGACCCCGGACATGCAGCAGAAGCCGACGCGCGACACGATCGAGAACGAAGCCAATAACGGCCTCAAGAACGAGCGCGGCACCATCGCCATGGCGCGCACCCAGGCGCCGCATTCGGCCTCCGCCCAATTCTTCATCAACGTTGCCGACAACGAATTCCTGAACTACCGCTCGCCGGATCTGCAAGGCTGGGGCTACTGCGTGTTCGGTAAAGTCGTCGAAGGCATGGACGTCGTGGACAAGATCCGCGCCGTCAAGACTGGCCGTCGCGGCTTCTTCCAGGACGTGCCGAACGAAGACGTCGTCATCGAACGCGCTGAAGTCGTCTGACAGCGAGCGGTTGCCAGCATGATTCACTTCATCTCGGACCTCCACCTGAGTCCGAAGCACCCCGAGGTTGCGGCCGCCTTCCTGCGCTATATCGGCGGCCCGGCGCGCGGGATCGATGCGCTGTATATCCTCGGGGATCTGTTCGACGCCTGGCCAGGTGACGACGCTCTGGTCGATCCCGGCGCGCGTGGCATTGCTCAGGCACTCGCCGCGCTGGCAGGTAGCGGAACGAAGATCTACATCATGCAAGGCAACCGCGATTTCATGCTCGATCGCGGGTTCGCCGAGGCCGCAGGTGCGACCCTGATCGAGGAGCCCTACGCGCTGTCGTTGGGCGACACCCGCTACTTCCTGATGCACGGCGACGCGCTGTGCACCGACGACGTCGCGTATCAGCAGTTCCGTGCGATGGTGCGCAACCCGCAATGGCGGACCGCCGTCTTGGCGAAAACCCTTGAGGAAAGACTCGCGCTCGCTGCGGAAATCCGCATGAAGAGTGAGCACGCCAAGCAGGACAAGGACATCGAGATCATGGATGTGAACCTCGGTGCGGTTGATGCGGCGATTCGCGCAGCGGGCCAGATCGACCTCATTCACGGCCACACCCATCGCCCTGCCTGCCACACCCACGTGGTGGACGGCAAAGCGTGCAAACGTTGGGTGCTGCACGATTGGCACGACAAGGCCGAGTGGCTGGAATGGACGCCTGAGCACGGGCTTGCATTCCGCTCCTGCTGATGAACAAGGCGCTCATCGTTGACGACAGCGAGCCGAATCGTCGGCTCCCTGCGCTGATTCTGGGCCAGCTTGGCTGGGCCACGACAGAAGTCGCGGATGGCAGTTCAGCGCTCCACGTCGCCCGCCTGGATCACTTCGACTGCATCCTGCTTGACCTCCATCTGCCCGATCTTCGAGGCGATGAAGTCTGTCGACGCTTACGCTCAAACGCCGCTTACCCTGCGACCTGGATCGTTGCTTACACCGGCGAGAGCGCCGAGCATATCGCCCAGATTACCCAAGACGCACCCTTCGACGCTGTGCTGACTAAACCGATCACGCGTACGAGCCTGCTCAGGGCATTGCCACCTCAGGAACGCTGAGCGTCGCAGCAAAAACAAACGCCGCGGGGGCGACCCCGCGGCGTTTGTTTTCTTGGAGCCCCACTCAAGGCTGTGGGCGCAAACGAGTGCCGGTCAGCGCTCCTCGTGAGACACGAGGTTCAGATCCATCTGGCCGCCGTCGCCTTCTTCATCGCCCTCATCATCACGACCATTCGAGGCTGGCGCATCCGTGTTGCGCGCATCTTCAATCTCGTTCAGATAAGCCGCAGTGATGTCGCCCGTGACGTAGACGCCGTCGAAACACGAGGTCTCGAACACTTCAATCGCGGGGTTGAGCTCCTTGACTGCCTTCTTCAGATCTTCGAGATCCTGATAGATCAGGGCGTCTGCGCCAATCTCGTGTGCAATCTCATCCTCCGAACGAAACGCGCCGATCAGCTCGTTACGGCTTGGCATGTCGATGCCGTACACGTTGGCAAAACGCACCGGCGGCGCCGCCGAAGCCATGAACACCTGGGTGGCGCCCGCTTCGCGCGCCATATTGATGATTTCGCGGCTCGTCGTACCGCGCACGATGGAGTCATCAACCAGCAACACGTTCTTGCCCGCGAACTCCTGGTGGATTGCATTTAGCTTCTGACGCACCGACTTACGGCGCACCGCCTGCCCCGGCATGATGAACGTGCGGCCGATATAGCGATTCTTGACGAAGCCTTCCCGGTACGGCACGCCGAGTCGATTCGAAAGCTCCATCGCCGCAGGCCGGCTCGAATCCGGAATCGGCACAACAACGTCGATCTTCAGATCCGGGTATTTCTTGAGAATGCGCGCCGCGAGGTACTCACCCATTTTTACGCGGCTGTCGTAGACGGAAATACCGTCGATCAGCGAATCCGGGCGTGCGAGATACACATACTCGAACATGCACGGCGCATGCGGCAGGCCCGACGCGCACTGGCGACTCTCGAGCAGCCCCTGCGTATTGATCAGCACGGCTTCACCCGGTGCGATATCGCGCAGCAGCTTGAAACCGAGCACATCCACGGCGACGCTCTCCGAGGCAACCATGTACTCGGTGCCACCAAGCGCTTCGTTGCTGCCGATCACCAGTGGGCGAATGCCGTGCGGATCTCGGAACGCCAGCAGACCATAGCCAGCAATCATCACGACGGCTGCGTAGGCGCCCTTGACGCGACGCATCACCCCCGCCACCGCCTTGAAGATCTGCTCCGACTCCAGACGGGGGCCCTTGGCATGCTCCTGCAGCTCGTGTGCAAGAACGTTCAACAGCACCTCGGAATCCGAGCTGGTGTTGATATGCCGAAGATCGGCAAGGAACATCTCGCGCTTGAGTTCGTCCGCGTTGGTCAGGTTGCCGTTATGCGCAAGCATCAGACCAAACGGCGAATTCACGTAGAACGGCTGCGCCTCGGCCGGGTTGTAGGCCGAACCGGCAGTAGGATAGCGGCAATGCCCGATTCCCCAGTTGCCGGTTAGGTTACGCATGTTGCGCGTGCGGAACACATCGCGCACCAGCCCCGAGCCCTTGTGCATGTGAAACTTGCCGGCCTGCGCCGTCGCAATGCCGGCCGCGTCCTGCCCACGGTGCTGCAACACCTGGAGCCCGTCATACAACAGCTGGTTGACCGGCGTAGTCGCTACTACACCCAGAATCCCGCACATCGTCGATCACCTATCTGAATTGAATCCGTTTAGCGAGCGGCTCCGGCATCCACGGCGCCACCGCTAGCACCACCGCCTCAAGCGGGGGCGCCAATACCGCGTCACGCCACCAAGCCTGACGCGGAAGATTTGTCAGCCCGCCGACCATTACCAGTGCGAGCACCAGCAACAACCCGCGCGCCAACCCGAACAGTGCGCCAAAGGCTCGGTCCGCCAGACCAAGCCCAACCGCATGAAGCAACTCGCGCAACAACAAGCGCAGCAAACCAAGCACGAGCAGGCTCGCAATGAACAACAGTGCGAACGCCCCTGCCTGCTGCAATAACGGCTCGCTCGTAAGGCCACTGAACAGCGGCACGACGAGCGGCGAAAAATGTTTGGCGACGAAGAACGCAACCACCCACGCCAGAAGCGCCAGGACCTCGCTGACCAACCCGCGCCACGCGCCAAGCGCCAGCGAAATCAGCGTAACCGCGATGACCGCGTAGTCAAAACCGCTCATCGAGTCACGAACGCGGTGTTACAACGCCGGCCAGCCCCGCCTTTCGCAACTTCGCTGCCGCAGCGTCGGCCGCATCACGCGTCGCGAACGGGCCTGCACGCACTCGCGTCTTGTCCCCCAGCACCTCGGTGTAGGAATTGTAGCCTTGTGCCTTGACCTTGCTCCGGACCGACGAGACGTTGCTCGCGTCCTTGAATGCGCCGAGCTGCACGACGTAGGCCCCGCCCGTTTCAACAGCCGCACTCTTGTCGCCACTCAGGATCGCCGCAGCACGCTCCGCCTCGGATCGCTTCGCGGCTAGCTCTGCAGACTTGGTCGCTGCTGGCTTTTCCGTCTTCGCAACATGGGGCTCTTCGGGCGCCGTTGGCTTGGGCGCGCTTTGCGCGGGCGCCGGTTCAGGTGCCTTCGGCACCGGGGCGGAAGCGGTCGCACCTTCGCTCGGCGACGGCACGTTCCCACCAGACGGGATCTTGTCGTCCTCAACCGGCACTGCGGGCTTGCTCGGCGCTGGAGCGGTTCCCTGGATCACGCGCGACGCGAAATTCGCGCCCTCCTGGCTCGGAATGCGGATCTGGATGTCCTGCCCGGCCTGCTTTGGCTCATGCTCCATCACAAGGGGCAGGACAATCGCCGCGACAAGCGCCAATGCGCCTGCGCCGACCAGGCGTCGGCGCGCGCGCTTCTTCAGTTCGAGTTGGGTGTCGTTCTCGGCCATTGCAGCAGCGCGCGGGTCTCAATGACGCCCCGACGATTGGAGCACGTCGGAGACAGTAAGGAATGATCCAAAGACTGCGATTCTATCATCCGGCTGAGCGCGCTCCTTGGCGCGATTGAGCCCGGCCGTCGGCCCGTCGCAGACCTCGATATCGCCCGCCACGCCCGCCTCACGAAGCTTGGCCGCGAGCGCGTCGCCCGATAAACCCCTCGGCCCCGGCAGCGAGCAAGCCAGCCAGTGATCGACGCGACGGGCGATCAAGGAGATTGAACCGACCACATCCTTGTCCGACAACATCCCCACAACCGCATAGGTCTCAGGCGCATAGCCGAGATTGGAGATGTTCTCCGCCAACACGCCGATCGACTGTGGATTGTGGGCGACATCAAGAATCACGGTCGGTCGCCCCGGCAGAACCTGGAATCGCCCTGTCAGCGCGACATGCAGCAGGCCTTCGCGAACAGCCTGCATTGAAACCGGCAAACGGTCCGCAAGCGTCTCGAGCGCTGCCAGCACCGCCGACGCATTGAGCAGCTGGTTGGCCCCCCTCAGGGCGGGGTAGGCCAGCGAGTTGCGATTCATCGACCGCCCGACAAAACTCCATTGCTGCCGATCACCCTTGTACGAGAAATCACGGCCGATCAGCCGCAGATCGGCTCCGATCAAGCGCGCGTGTTCGACGAGGGACTGCGGCGGATTCGGATCGGAGCAAATGGCCGGCCGAGCTGGGCGAAAAATGCCAGCCTTCTCGTAACCGATCTGTTCGCGCGTCGTGCCGAGGAAGTCGGAGTGATCAATCGCCACGCCGGTCACGATCGAACAGTCCGGCTCGAACACGTTGACCGCATCCAGGCGGCCGCCCATGCCGACTTCAAGAATGATTACATCGAGCGAGGACTTGCTGAAAACCTGCCATGCAGCAAGGGTCCCGATCTCGAAGTAGGTAAGCGGCGTCTCACCGCGCGCGCTGTCGATTTCGGCAAAGGCCTCGCACAGCGCCTCCTCTGAAACCTCGGCGCCGTTGATCCGGATGCGCTCGGTGTATCGAACCAGATGTGGGGACGTATACAAACCGACGCGGTAGCCGGCAGCGCGGAGGATAGCCTCCAGCATCGCGCAGGTTGAGCCCTTTCCGTTCGTGCCACCTACCAGGATGACCGGACAGGTTTGCCGCACGCCGAGGGCAGCGGCGACCGCCCTGACGCGATCCAGACCGAGCTCGATTGCATTGACGTGCTGGCGCTCGGCATAGTCGAGCCAGTCCGACAGGGACTTCGATACCATCGCGAAGGAATGCGGCTCTTAGTTCGGTGCGCTTTGACGCGTCAGCAACGACAGAAGATCAGCCAATTCGTCGCGCAAGGCACGGCGATCCACGATCATGTCGATCGCGCCCTTCTCAAGCAGGAACTCGGAACGCTGGAAGCCTTCCGGCAACTTCTCACGCACCGTTTGCTCGATCACGCGCGGCCCGGCAAAGCCGATCAGGGCTCCCGGCTCGCCGATCACGACGTCACCAACAAAGGCAAAGCTGGCCGAAACGCCGCCCATCGTCGGGTCGGTGAGCACGGTGATGAACGGCAGCTGGCGTTCAGACAGTCGGGTGAGCGACGCGGTCGTCTTAGCCATCTGCATCAGCGAGAAAAGCCCCTCCTGCATCCGCGCACCGCCCGAGGCGGTGAAACAGATGAAAGGCACGCCCTGCTCGAGCGCAGCGGTCACGCCACGCACAAAGCGCTCGCCCACCACAGAGCCCATCGAGCCGCCCATGAAATCGAACTCGAAGACGGCGACAACGCAAGGCACGCTCTTGATCGCCCCTTGCATGACGACAAGGGCATCGCCCTCGCCCGTCTCATCGTTCGCTGCCGACAAGCGATCGGGATAACGCTTGCTGTCCTTGAACTTGAGCGGATCGACCGGCACAACCTCTGCGCCAATCTCAAACCGTGCGTCCGGATCGAGCAGAAGATCCAGACGTGCGCGTGCGCGCAAACGCTTGTGGTGCCCGCACTTCGGGCAGACATGCTGATTGCCTTCGAGATCGGAGCGGTACAGGACCGCCTCGCAGACCTCGCACTTGCTCCACAGGCCTTCAGGAATCGACTTGCGTGACGGTGCGTCGCGCTTGATCTTGGGAGGAAGCAGCTTGTTCAACCAGCTCATCGGGCGGACTCCACGACAGGTTCATCGAGTGCCAAGCGAATTTCCGACAGGAACGCTCGCACACGTTGGGGGGCTTCACCCGCGGGTGCGCGTTCGATTTCTTCAATCACACGACTACCAATCACGACTGCATCGGCCACCGCACCGATCGCGCGGGCAGAAGCCGCATCGCGGATGCCAAAACCAACGCCTACCGGCATTCCCAAGCGCGCCTTCAGATTGGGAATACGCGATACGACATCCCCAATATCCAGATGGCCAGCGCCGGTAACGCCCTTGAGAGAGACGTAGTAAGCGTATCCGCTGCCGATGTTCGCAACGCCGGCCATGCGCGCGTCGGTCGACGTCGGGGCAAGCAGGAAGATCGGATCCAGGCCTGCGGCCTTAAGCGTGTTTGCAAAGTCCGTCGCCTCCTCGGGAGGATAGTCGACGACCAGCACGCCATCGACCCCGGCCTCAGCCGCTGCCGCTACGAATCGCTCGACACCCATCGCTTCGATCGGATTGGCATAGCCCATCAGCACCACGGGCGTGGCTGTGTCAGTCGTGCGGAAGGCCTTTACCGTCGCGAGCACATCACGCAGCGAAACGCCGTGTTTGAGTGCGCGCTCCGCGGCACGCTGAATCGTGGGCCCATCAGCCATCGGATCGGAAAACGGCACCCCGAGCTCAATCACGTCGGCGCCGCCGGCAACCAGGGCATGCATCAAGGGAAGCGTCTCCGCGGGCGAGGGATCCCCCGCGGCAATGTAGGGGATCAGCGCGGTGCGCTGCTCTGCACCGAGGCGGTCAAAGACGGTCTTTATTCTGGACATGCTGTAGGTATCGAAGGCTTCAATGTGGGGGCAAGCGCATCAGAACTTGATGCCGGACTTCTCGGCGACGGTATGCATATCCTTGTCACCGCGACCCGAGAGGTTCACCAGCAGGAGCTTGTCCTTCGGCAGCGTCGGTGCAAGCCGCATTGCATGGGCGATTGCATGGGAGGATTCCAACGCCGGGATGATGCCTTCCATGCGGCAGAGCGTATGGAAGGCGTGCAGAGCTTCGGCATCGGTAACACCGACATATTCGGCGCGGGTCGTATCCTTGAGCCACGCGTGCTCCGGGCCAACGCCTGGATAATCCAGTCCCGCCGAAATCGAATGCGTTTCGATGATCTGACCGTTCGGGTCCTGCAGCAGGTAGGTGCGGTTGCCGTGCAAAACACCCGGCGTACCCGCCGATAGCGACGCAGCGTGACGGCCGGTTTCGATGCCGTCACCGGCGGCCTCTACACCGATCAGCTTCACCGACGGATGCGGAATGTAAGGATGGAAAATGCCCATCGCGTTCGAACCACCGCCCACGCAAGCGATGACTGCGTCCGGCTGGCGTCCGAAGTCTTCCTGCATCTGGTCGATAGCCTCGCGGCCGATAATCGACTGGAAGTCGCGGACCATCATCGGGTAGGGGTGTGGGCCCGCTACGGTACCAATAATGTAGAACGTGTCGGCAACGTTCGTGACCCAGTCACGCATTGCCTCGTTCATCGCATCCTTAAGCGTCTTTGAGCCCGACTCCACCGGAATCACGGTGGCACCCAGCAGCTTCATCCGGTAGACGTTGGCAGCCTGGCGCTTAACGTCTTCCGAGCCCATGTAGACGAAGCACTCCATCCCATAGCGCGCTGCGACGGTAGCCGTAGCAACACCGTGCTGACCTGCGCCGGTCTCTGCAATGACGCGCGGCTTGCCCATACGCCGGGCGAGCAAGGCCTGTCCAATGCAGTTGTTTACCTTGTGTGCACCGGTATGGTTCAGATCTTCACGCTTGAACAGGATCTGCGCGCCGCCGCAGTGGTCGGACAGGCGACGAGCGTGATAGATCGGGCTCGGACGACCAACGTAGTGCTTCAGCTCATGATCGAACTCAGCCAAAAACGCCGGATCGCTTTGCGCAACGCGGTAGGCTTCATTCAGCTCGGCAAGCGCCGGAATCAGAGTCTCAGAGACAAAAATCCCGCCGTAGGGACCAAAATGGCCACGCGTGTCGGGGAAGTTGTACGGCACTTCAGCCATCTGCATTGCGCACTCCTGCAATGAATTCAGCAATCCGCCGGGCATCCTTGATGCCCTTCGCGGCCTCGACACCGCTGCTCACATCGACCGCAGCAGGCCTGACCCGACGAATCGCCTCTTCGACATTGGCTGGCGAGAGCCCCCCCGAAAGGACCAGGGGGCGCGTCAAACCAGAGGGAATCAGGGACCAATCGAACGTCTGCCCGCCCCCGCCGAAGCCCTCCACAAAGGCGTCAACCAGAAGCGCTTGGGCAGACCCAAACGAAGCTTCGTAGTGTATCAGATCGACCCCGGGCCTCATCCGAACTGCCTTCAGGTATGGGCGCCCGAACTGCCTACAGAAGCCGTCGTCCTCATCGCCGTGGAACTGAAGCAGATGGATCGGCACGGCGTCGAGTGCGGCTCGAACATCAGCAGGCTCCGGATTGACGAACAAGCCTACGATTGAAACGAAGGGGGGGACCCGGCGGCTCAATTGCTTAGCGCGTTCTATCGATACAAACCGGGGGCTAGGCGGATAGAAAACCAGGCCGATCGCATCAGCGCCGGCGCCAACAGCCGCATCGACGTCTTCCTCGCGCGTCAGCCCGCAAATCTTCACACGCGTTCGGCTCACAGAAAACCTCCCCCAAATGTTTCATTCCTCACTCGCCCCTGATTGGGAAGCCCAAATTCTGGCGGGTAATCTACGCCGGCAAGATAGAGCCCCTCGGGTGAGAACGTGGGCGCCGCAAGGGAACGGTTTTTGGCTGCCAGCAACTCATCGATCCAGCTTGGTGGTCTAGCGCCCCGCCCGATCTGGACCAAGGCGCCAACCATGTTTCTGACCATGTGATGCAGAAATGCGTTCGCAGAAAACTCGAAAGCGATCAACGGGCCCGTTTCCAGCACCGCCGCCCGTGTCAGCGTTCGCACCGGGCTGGCGGCTTGGCATTCCGCTGCACGGAAACTCGTGAAGTCATGCTGACCAACCAGGCGCGCAGCGGCTTCCTGCATGGCCGCCAAATCGAGCTCCCAATGCGTCCAGCCCCAACGACCGCAGCCGATTGCTGGTCTGATGTCACGACTCAGAAGTAAGTACCGGTAGTGACGTGCCAAGGCCGAAAACCGTGCATGAAAGCGCGTATCAACCTCGCGCGACCAGCGAACAGAAATCGAATCAGGCAAATGCGCGTTCACGCCACGCACCCACGCAGTCAGGGGTCGAGACACATCGACATCAAAGTGCACAACCTGCACGGCGGCGTGCACTCCTGCATCAGTCCGCCCTGCGCAGTGGACCCTCACCGGCGCATCCGCAATAACCGACACGGCACGCTCCACTGCGTCCTGAATCGACGCCCCGTTGGATTGGGTTTGCCAACCGCAGAACGCGCCACCTTCGTACTCCAGACCAAGCGCAACCCTCAACGGAACATCCTCACAATGATTTCGGCCGCTACGGTCAGCAAGACCAAAGCCATGGCATCAGCCCGCACCCACTCCGGAAGATGGACCTGCACAACCGCTTCGTTCGCGCTTTCGGCATCGATCTCCGACGAGAAGCATTCTCGCCAGTTCGGCAAGCCCTCAGGTGCCGACACCATTTCAAGGACGATCGACATACGCATAGCAGCCCGATCTACCGGAAGGCGCAAGCGACGCAGCGGCGCCAGACATGCGAGCATCCCCCCGACAAGCACGTCACGCGGATAGCTTGTGACCAACATGCAAACGAACGCCAGAACACCTGCCAGCCTTGTCGAATGTTCAAGTGCTAACAAGGCGCCTTCGTAGGTCGGCGCAGGCACGAACGCTACCACCCACATGCGATCCCCCGGCGTGAAGAAGCTGTATAGAGCCGCAAGCGCCAGAAAAAGAAAACGGCTGCGTCGCATGAGCGACCACAACCGTTTTCCGGACAACCAAGCAGCCACGCAAATGGCGACGAACACTGTTGCGAGAAGCGCAGCGCCAGACAAGCGCTGCACCGTTATCACTCCCACAACGAAGGCAATCAGCCCTGCACCTGCCCCCAGCTTTCGCAAACTGCGCCTACCGACTTTCAGGACAGGCGGGCAAGCATCGCCTCGGCAGCATCCTTCTGGGCGCTCGTACCTTCCTGCATCACTTCCTCAAGCAGTTCCTTTGCGCCTTCAAAATCGCGCATCTCTTCGTAGGCCCGAGCAAGCTCCAGCTTGGTATTCACTTCATCGCCAACTTCGAGATCGTCCTCTGTCATCGGAAGTTCCGGATGGGTATCCACATCCGACTGACGAATGGGCTCAGGCGCTGCCTGAGGGGGCAAATCAAGGTCAATCCCAGACAAATCAAGCGCGGGGGCTTCCGAAGCCAGCGTTTGCGGCGAGCGATCGACGTCAAAATCAAAGTCGAGCAGACCACCTTCGAAGTTCGTTTTTTCCAGATCAACCACCGCTTCATGTTGCGGCGCCACAGCGGAAGCCACTGCGATGTCGTCGTGCGAAGGTGCGCCGGAATCAAATCCGTCCAGATCCAAAGTCATCGGCTGTTCGGGCGAGGCGCCAAGATTTGTTGTGGACAGCTTCGCTTCGGCCGCCGAGAAATCCGCCGCGCTCAGATCCGGCAGCGACTCAGCCTCGGGGGCAGAACCAACCTCCTCACCCGGCACCATGTCGATGTCGAGATTGAAGTCCAGACCAAGATCATCCGACGAACCCGCCGCCGCCTCAGCAGCAGCAGGGGACTCGCCTTCCAGCGTGCGAGTAATCTGCCCGATCTCCCCGGGCATCGTCCAAGTCGTCTGCATTTGCGACGGGGACGCCGCAGCAAAGGCCGGCGCGGCGGGCGACTGATCCGCCGGCGTAAACTCCAGTGCGGCCGGCTCTTCCTCTGCAACGTCAGCAGCCGGTTCAAACTCGAACTCCTGCGGCGTTTCGACGGTTGCGTTGCCAGCCTCGACGAAGGACAGCTCGTCGAGCATCGCTGGCTCTGCCGCGGTAGCTGCCACCTTGGTCAGCGAACGATAGAGCGGATTATCCGGATCCAGCTTGGTACCGAGATCCGCCGCACGAACCCAGTCGGTGCCAACCCCGCCGGTCTGCGTATACAGATCGGTCGCAATGTTTTCGAACTGCTTGAGGCTCTTGCGCTGCGAGTAGATCTCCAGCAACTTGACGTGGATAGCCGTACGGCTGGGATCGGACTTCAGTGCATCAAGCAGAATTTCTTCCGCTTGCGCGTCACGACCATAGGCCATGTAGACGTCGGCTTCCGCGACCGGATCAACGCCCTCATCAGCGTCGATCGACGTCAGACCGGACTGACTGAAATCAGTCGGGAGAACACTGCTACCCGTATCGACTGTTTGACCACCCGCCGGTCCAATAACGGACTCGGTACCCGTTTGAGTAGCATTCAAAGCAGTGGTATCGGGGCCAGCATTGCGCTTGGGCTTCCGTGAGCGATAAGCGAGGAAGCCACCCAGACCCAGCACAGCCGCCAGACCACCCAAGGCTGCCGGGTTCTCCAGCAACGACGCGAAGAAACCTGGCTCCTCAACGACCGGCGGGGGTGGCGGCGGTGCGACTTTCTTCGGCACTGGCTTCGGAGCGGGCTTAGGCGCGACTTCGGCCGGCGCACTAGCAGCAACGACGGGCGCCTCCGCCGGTGCCGACTGAACAGACTCAACAGCGACCGACTGCTCGACCGCGGGCTTGGTTGGCACGGGCTCAGGCTTTGCGGCTTCAGGTGCAGGCGCCTTATCGGCCGCGGGCTTGGCCGGCTCAGCCTTGGCAGCAGCGGCTTGTTTTTGAAGATCCGCCAGATTCTGGTTCTTCAAATCGACCAGCTTCTGAAGATCCTTGACGTTCTTTTCAAGTGCGGCAACGCGTTCCGTCGCTTCCTTAAGCGCACGCTCCCGCGCGACCAAGTCCTCTTCCAGCGCCTGGATACGGCCAGCAGACTTCGGATCGGCCTTGCCTGCGTCCTTCGACACCTGGCTCTTGGAGATCTTCAGTTGATCCTTGGCTTCTTGCGCCTTGGCTGCGTCCTCGACCTTCGGCGTAATCTTGCCCGACGACGATTGTTGCGCCGCGCTCTCCTTGGCCTTGCTGTCCGCGACGGCTGCCGCGGCCTTCTGCCGGTAAGCACCGAAATTGGCTGATGGCGCCGACAGGATTCGACGTGCTTCGGAAGCGGACAATTCCTTCGCCGCCGAGGATTCAGGCACCTTCAGAATTTGACCCGTCTTCAGGCGATTGATGTCACCACCAGGAAATGCCGACTCGTTAGCCGAATACAGCGCCGCAAGCATCTGTTCAAGGCTGACGTCGCTTGCCTTGGTTCGGGCCGCAATAGAAGTCAGTGAGTCGCCACTGCGTACGGTGTATTCCGAACCAGGAATATCGGTCTTCGGTTTCGCAGGGGCGGTCTCGGCCGATTTCGTCGGACGCTCCGCACGCTCAACCTTCTCAGCCTTCTCCTTCCGTTTCGAAACCGGGGTGGCTGGCTCCAGCGGTTTTGCGATCGGCGCAGAAACCTGAGGAGCGGCGGCCTTTGTGCCTTCATCCACCGGATCGAGCAGGAAGGTGTACTCGCGCATCAACCGGCCGCCAGTCCAATTGAGTTCAAGCAGCAGATCGACAAACGGCTCGCTGAAGGGACGATCGCTGGCAACCTTGACGACCGCGCCAGCACCCTTTTTCTCAATTGAAAGCCGCAGCGCGCTGAGCTGAGGCGCGTATTCGATGTTCGCCCGTCGGAAAGCTTCAGGCGACGCCAGCTTGGCACTCAAGGAGTCCAACTCCTCGGCCGTGCCGGTCACCTCGACTTCCGCGCGAAGCGGTTGACCAAGACCGCTGAAAACGTTCAGCCGGCCGAGACCTGCGGCTGAAGCGCCAAATGGCAACGCCGCGATTGCGGCCGCGATGATGGAGGCACGGAGAGTCGTCTTCATGGGCATGCCGAAATAGGCGCGTTTATTATGGTTTTATCAAAATAACATCATAGATTTAGCCTCGCAAGCTAAACCTAACTCTGAGTATTTGATGCCGTTGGCAAACTCACCGGGCGGCGAGCCTTAAGATACGGGCGTTGCGAACGCAACGCCCGTCATGACAAGGACTTAGCGTCCGAGCAGGATACGCAGCATGCGGCGCAGCGGCTCGGCCGCACCCCACAGGAGCTGGTCGCCGATTACGAAGGCGGAGAGGTATTCCGGCCCCATGTTGAGCTTGCGAACGCGACCGACACCGACCTCCAGGCCACCGGTAATCGACGCTGGCGTGAGCTCCTTTACGGAAACCTCACGGTCATTCGGCACCCACTTCACCCACTGGTTGCCCGATTTGATGATCGATTCGATCTCGGCGAGGGGCAGATCCTTCTTGAGTTTGAGTGTCAGCGCCAGACTATGGCAACGCATCGCGCCGATACGGACACACAGGCCGTCGACCGGAATCGTGCTCGCGGTACCGAGGATCTTGTTGACCTCAGCTTGCCCCTTCCATTCCTCCTTCGACTGGCCATTATCGAGCTGCTTGTCGATCCACGGAATCAGTCCGCCAGCGAGAGGCGCTCCAAAGAATTCCGTCGGCACGTCTTCGCGAATTGCCTTGGCAACCTTGCGATCGATTTCCAGGATTGCGGACGACGGCGTCGCGAGCTCATCAGCCACTGCACCATGCACGACGCCCATGCCCTTGAGCAGCTCGCGCATGTGATTTGCGCCGCCACCACTCGCAGCCTGATAGGTCATTGAAGAGACCCATTCCACCAAGCCATCACGGAACAAGCCGCCAACGCCCATCAGCAGGATGGAGTTGGTGCAGTTGCCGCCGATGTAGTTCTTCACGCCCTTTGCCAGGGCAGCATCGATAACGTTGCGATTGACCGGATCAAGGATGATGACGGCATCGTCATCCATTCGCATCGTCGACGCGGCGTCGATCCAGTAGCCGTTCCAGCCCGCAGCGCGCAGCTTCGGATAGACATCGGTCGTGTAGTCACCACCCTGGCAGGTAATGATGACGTCCATCGCCTTGAGCTCGTCGACGCTGGAGGCGTCCTTGAGTGGCGGCAGATCGCGCCCAACGTCCGGCCCCTTGCCGCCGACATTGGAGGTGGTAAAGAACACCGGCTCGATCCGCTCGAAGTCCTTTTCCTCACGCATACGCTGCATCAGCACGGAACCGACCATGCCGCGCCAACCGACAAATCCGACTCGCATTTGAATTTCCTCTTAATGCCCCCTGCCCGCTTCCCTTGCCTCGACCGCGGGCAGGGAGCATGTGCGCGGAGGAGACAATGGATCAGGCCGGGATGGTTTTAATCCCGGTGGTCGTAATGATGGTGATGATGGTCGCGCGCAGCCCTGCCGATTTCGGCAAGGGCTTGTGGAGCACGATGGCGCGCGGACAGTTCATCGGTTTTCGCTCAGAGTGCAGCCAGCACGGCGTCACCCATCTCACGGGTGCCAACGCGGCGCGTGCCCTCTTCCCAGATATCGCCGGTGCGATAGCCCTGTGCGAGCACCTTCTTGACGGCGCTCTCCACACGATGCGCGGCCGCTTCATTGTTGAAGCTGTAGCGCAACATCATCGCTGCCGACAGGATGGTGGCGAGCGGATTGGCCACGCCCTTGCCGGCGATGTCAGGTGCCGAGCCGTGGCTGGGCTCGTACAAGCCCTTGTTGTTCGCATCCAGAGAGGCGGACGGCAACATGCCGATCGAACCCGTCAACATCGAGGCTTCGTCGGACAGGATGTCGCCGAACATGTTGCCGGTGACCATGACGTCGAACTGCTTGGGCGCCTTCACCAACTGCATCGCGGCGTTGTCGACCAACATGTGTGAGAGCTCAACGTCGGGGTAATCAGCCGACAACTCGATCATCACATCGCGCCACAGTTGCGTCGTCTCGAGCACGTTCATCTTGTCGACGGAGCACACGCGCTTGTTGCGCTTGCGCGCCGCCTCGAAGGCGACCTTCCCGATACGGCGAATCTCAGCCTCGGAATAGATCATCGTGTTCCAGCCAACGCGCTGACCGTCGCGCACCTCGATCCCACGTGGCTCACCAAAGTAGATGTCGCCGGTGAGCTCGCGCACGATCAGGATATCGAGACCGGACACCACTTCCGGCTTCAGCGTCGAAGCGTTTGCGAGCTCCGGATAGAGGATCGCCGGGCGGAGATTGGCAAAAAGTTGAAGATCCTTGCGGATGCCCAGCAAGCCACGTTCCGGGCGTTGCGGGCGGGGCAACGCATCCCACTGGGGCCCGCCAACGGCGCCCAGTAGCACCGCGTCAGCCTCACGCGCGAGCTTCTGGGTCGCCTCCGGATACGGCACGCCGGCCGCATCCACCGCGCAACCGCCCAGCAGCGCGGGCTCCATTTCGATCTTGAGACCATCGCTGCGCAGCGCTTCAAGCACACGCACCGCTTCGGCAACGATTTCCGGGCCGATGCCGTCACCGGCCAGAACACAGACTTTCATTGAATCTCTCAGGTGAAGAGCCAGGGCTGTTCCGCCTGACGGCGCGCCTCGAACTCACGGATCTTGTCGGCGTGACGCAAGGTCAGGCCGATATCGTCAAAACCGTTCAGCAGACAATATTTGCGGAACGGATCCACGTCGAACGGAATCACCTTGCCATCAGGCCGAGTGACCGTTTGCGCATCAAGATCGATCCGAAGCTTGTAACCCGGAGTCGCGTTGACCTGATCGAACAGGGCGTCGACTTCCGCTGCCGGCAGCTTGATCGGCAGCAGGCCGTTCTTGAAGCAGTTATTGAAAAAGATGTCGGCGAAACTCGTGCCGATCAGCGCGCGAAAACCGTAGTCTTCGATCGCCCAAGGCGCATGCTCACGCGATGAGCCGCAACCGAAATTGTCGCGCGTCAGCAGGATGCGGGCACCCTGAAAGCGCTGCTGATTCAGCACGAAATTCGGATTTAGCGGGCGCTTGGCGTTGTCCATGCCGGGCTCGCCGTGGTCCATATAGCGCCATTCGTCGAACAGGTTCGGGCCAAAGCCTGAACGTTTGATCGATTTCAGAAACTGCTTGGGGATGATCGCGTCAGTATCGACATTGGCGCGATCCATCGGCGCCACGAGACCATCAAGGACGGAAAACTTTTCCATTACTTGCTCGAACCCTTCTGAATGGCTTCGCCGGCCTTCTCGATATCCTTGCCAAAGCCATGCACGGTATTGCAGGCGGAGAGCGACGTTGCGAGCAACGCGAGAACGAAAATACGCAGAATTTTCATATCCATTCTCCTTGCCGAATCAGAGAATTTCGCGGACGTCGACGAAGCGACCAGCAATTGCCGCCGCCGCTGCCATGGCCGGGCTCACCAAGTGAGTACGCCCACCCGGCCCTTGACGACCTTCGAAGTTGCGATTGGACGTGGATGCGCACCGCTCACCCGGCTCCAGCCGGTCCGCGTTCATCGCGAGACACATCGAACAACCCGGCTCACGCCATTCAAAGCCGGCCGCCTTGAAGATCTTGTCGAGCCCTTCCGCTTCAGCCTGGCGCTTCACCAAACCCGAGCCCGGCACGACCAGCGCAAGCTTGACGTTATCTGCGATGCGTCTGCCGCGTGCAACCGCTGCGGCCTCACGCAGATCTTCGATACGCGAGTTCGTGCAGGACCCGATGAAAACCTTGTCGATCGCGATGGAGGTGATCGGCATACGTGGCGTCAAGCCCATGTATTGCAGCGCGCGGCCGTAACCCTCGCGGCGCACCGGATCGGTTTCCTTCTCCGGATCGGGCACCAGGCCGTCGATCGTCGTCACCATCTCGGGAGACGTGCCCCAGGTGACTTGCGGCTGAATCTGCCGCGCATCGATCTCGACGACGCAGTCGAACTGAGCGCCGTGGTCTGACACCAGTGTGCGCCAGTACGCCACGGCCTGATCCCAGTGATCCCCCTTCGGGGCGAAATCACGGCCACGCAAGTATTCAATCGTGACGTCATCAACGCCGACCAGACCGGCGCGTGCACCCGCCTCGATCGCCATGTTGCACAGCGTCATCCGCCCTTCCATCGACAGCGCACGGATGGTCGAACCGCCGAATTCCATGGCGTAGCCGGTACCACCTGCAGTGCCAATTCGGCCGATGACGTGAAGCACGATGTCTTTGGCTGAGACGCCTTTACCCAGCGGCCCATCAACCTTGATCAGCAGGGTTTTCGATTTCTTCTGCAGCAGGCACTGCGTCGCCATCACATGCTCGACTTCCGACGTGCCGATACCATGTGCCAGGCAAGCGAAAGCACCGTGGGTCGATGTGTGCGAATCGCCGCAAACGACCGTCATCCCCGGCAGCGTGGCGCCGTTCTCCGGCCCGATCACGTGCACGATGCCTTGGCGGGCATCCTTGAACGGGAAGTAGGCTTTGGCGCCAACCGCGCGAATATTCGCGTCCAGCGTTTCAACCTGAAGGCGTGAGATCGGATCCTTGATCCCGCTCGCCCAGTCGTTCGTCGGGGTGTTGTGATCCGCGGTCGCGACGATCGAGCCAACCCGCCACGCTTTACGACCAGCCAGCTTGAGCCCCTCAAAGGCCTGCGGGCTGGTCACCTCATGCACGAGATGGCGATCGATATAGATCAATGCCGTACCGTCGTCCTCGACGTGGACGACATGACTGTTCCAGAGTTTTTCGTAAAGCGTGTGCAGTGCCATGAGCCAAAAACCGCAACAAAAACGCAATCTTTAATTATTTCACAGCAGGTTCATGCTGACCAGCCCGCCATGCGGCGGCGCAACAAAACATCATTGCACTGCCTCGCTGCATCTCACCGCCAGGTAGGCACGCGTACGACGGTCCGTCGGCGCAGCCAGCAGATACCGAAATCGTTGGGCGCCAGTCAGCGCCGTTCGGTTGCCTGCTCATAGAGGGGCATCACCTTGGCCGAGTACACGGCCAGGTCCTTTTGGCGCGACGCCTGTGATGGGTGGGTAGACAGCCACTGCGGTTGCGAGTTGCCGGCAAGACGCCCCATTTTGTCCCACAGCGAAATTGCCGCTCGAGGGTCGTAGCCAGCGCGCGCCGCCAGCTCGACGCCGATTCTGTCCGCCTCGGTTTCCTGTTCGCGGGAATTCGGCAGCGCGAACATTGCCTGATAGGCCATGCCGGCCATGTCCATCGTGGAACCGCTCGCGCCCAGCGCGATACCGATCACCGTGAGTCCAATCTGGGCATTCATGGCCTGCGACGCGCGCTCCCAGGCATGTTCTCGCAAGGCATGCGCAATTTCGTGCCCCATCACGGCGGCCAACTCGTCGTCGGTAATCTTGAGTTGATCGATCAGCCCGGAGTACACGGCGATCTTGCCGCCCGGCATACACCAAGCGTTGACCTCTTTCGAGGTCAGGACGTTGACCTCCCAATGCCAGCCAACAGCATCGGGTCGGAACGCCGCCACAGTCGGCGTGAGCCGGGCCGCAATCCGGCGTACGCGCTCCGTTTGCACATGATCAACGTTGAGCGCCTTCTTCTGCTCGGCCGTGTTGACGACCTGGCGATATTGCGACGCCGCCTGTTTGTTCAGCGCATCGCGATTAACCAGTGGCGACACGGTCTGTTTACGATCCACGCCCACCGTGCCGGGGGCTGTGGTCTGCACGGTCGCACAGGCCACAGCGATGCCGCACAACAGCCAGACCGGGACAGCGCGAGCCAAGGAAATCGCCATCTCAGAGCCTCCGGTACGGAACCGCGCGATCAGCCCTTCGGGCCAGGAACATCCTGATGCCCCGCAGGCGCCAGGCCGGCG
Source organism: Niveibacterium sp. COAC-50 (assembly GCF_013184235.1). Lineage (NCBI taxonomy): Bacteria > Pseudomonadati > Pseudomonadota > Betaproteobacteria > Rhodocyclales > Rhodocyclaceae > Niveibacterium > Niveibacterium sp. COAC-50. The sequence continues at coordinate 1,061,744 of NZ_JABCJM010000001.1, read as the reverse complement.
ATACGCGGCGTCGCGACCTGCACATCGGCGTTCTGTGCGCGGTGGCGCAGCGCGTGATCAACCAGCACGAGCGCCAACATTGCCTCGGCAACCGGGGTGGCCCGAATGCCAACGCACGGATCGTGGCGTCCGGTGGTCATCATTTCGGTCGGCGCGCCTGCGAGATCGATCGATCGACGGTTCTGAGGAAGCGACGAGGTCGGTTTGATCGCGATCGAAACGCGAACATCCTGTCCGCTTGATACGCCTCCCAAAACCCCGCCAGCGTGGTTGGACAGAAATCCGTCCGGCGTCAGCTCGTCACCATGCACCGTGCCCCGCTGCGCAACCACGTCAAATCCGTCGCCGATTTCAACACCCTTTACCGCATTGATGCTCATCATCGCGTAAGCGATGTCGGCGTCGAGGCGGTCATAAACCGGCTCCCCCCAACCAACCGGCACACCACTGGCGATCACATCAATACGGGCACCTATGGAGTCGCGGTCAGCGCGGATTTCATCCATATAGGCCTCGAGGCGCGGGACGATCTCGTCGTTTGCGGCGAAAAAGGCGTTCTCCGACACATGTTCCCAGCCCTTGAAGGGGATGCGAATCTCACCAAGCTGGCTCATGAATCCGCGAATCACGATGCCGTAACGCTCGCGCAGCCACTTCTTCGCAATGGCGCCGGCGGCCACGCGAACCGCAGTTTCGCGGGCAGATGAGCGCCCACCGCCACGGTAGTCGCGGATGCCGTACTTGTGCCAGTAGGTGTAGTCGGCATGGCCAGGGCGAAACGTCTGCGAAATCTTCGAATAGTCCTGGCTTCGCTGATCCGTGTTACGGATCAACAACGCGATGGGATGGCCCGTGGTCTTGCCTTCGAACACGCCGGAGAGAATCTCTACCGAATCCGGCTCCTTGCGCTGGGTAACGTGGCGCGAGGTGCCCGGCTTGCGCCGATCCAGCTCAGCCTGAATATCCGCCTCGCTCAGCTCAAGTCCGGGCGGGCAGCCATCGACCACACAGCCGATTGCAGGCCCGTGCGATTCGCCAAAGGAGGTAACCGTGAAGAGAGTGCCTAGTGTGCTGCCGGACATATCGATGGGTATTTATAGACTCGCTGGGGAGGCGCGAGTTTAGCACCTCCCCTGGCGCAGCCTCGCTGGGCGGCGCACCCCCCCCTCGCAACGGTGGCGGCGTCGGGCCGATTTCACTGAAAGAAGGCTTCGAGACGCTCGAACACGGCGTGGTCGGCGCCATGCCGCCGCACATCCAGCACGTCTTCAAGCTTTTCGACTTGTAGCGTCATCTGCGCCAAACGCGCGTCGTCGTGGACCAACAGCCAGATCCGGCTCTCTGCCCCATCGCCGACTGGCATGCACAGAATGCCCTCTACGTTGAAGGCCCGACGCGCGAACAGCCCGCAAACATGCGTCATCACCCCGGGATGATTGCGCACCGCCAACTCAAGCACGGCCTTCTTCTGCGCAGCGGCCACCGCCGCATTGTTCATTTCACTCATGGCTCACCCACCGATCATTTCGATATTGGCGGCCCCCGGAGGGACCATCGGGAAAACCTTCTGATTCACATCGATCGAGCAGTGAATCAGCATCGGCCCCTTAGACGCCAGCGCCTCGGCCAGAGTCGCGCGCGGATGCGCACTGCGATCCAGATCCACGGCTTCCAGCCCGAAGCCCTGCGCAATGCGGATGAAGTCGGTCGGCCGCTTGTAGTCCGCGGCAAAGATCCGCTGGCCGTAGAACATGTCTTGCTGCTGATGCACCAAGCCAAGTGACTGGTTGTTCATCAGGATGATCTTCACATCGACGCCCTCGTCCGCGGCGGTCGCCATTTCCTGAATGTTCATTTGCAGGCTTCCGTCGCCGGAGAAGCAGACAACTTTCCGCCCCGGCTCGGCGAGCGCCGCGCCGATCGCGGCCGGCAAGCCAAAGCCCATCGTGCCAAGGCCGCCGGATGTCAGCCACTGCCGTGGCCTTCTGAACGGGTAAGCCTGCGCCACCCACATCTGATGCTGCCCGACGTCCGTCGTGATGATGGCCTCATCATCGAGGCAGGCGGCCACGGCACTGACAAGGCCGTAATGACTGCGCGGGTCGTCGAGCCCCGGCATTTGCAGCGGATGCGCTGAGCGCAGGCTATTCACCCGCGACAGCCATTTCTTGCGCAACTGGACCTGGACATGGGGCAAGAGGCGCTCCAGCACCGCCGCGACGTCGCCCTGGATGCCGATATGCGCCGTCTTGATCTTGTCGATCTCGGAGGCGTCGATATCAATGTGAATGATTTTGGCGTCGGGGCAGAACTGCGCCGCCTTGCCGATCGCTCGGTCGTCGAAGCGGGCGCCGACACAGATCAGCAAATCCGCTTCCTGCAGTACATAGTTGGTGTAGCGCGCGCCGTGCATGCCGAGCATGCCGACCGACAATGGATGATCAACCGGCATTGCGCCCAGCGCCATCAGCGTCATCGTGGTTGGCAAACCCGCCTGTTCAGCCAGTGTTGTAGCCAAGTGCGACGCGCCCGAGGCGATCACGCCGCCGCCGAGATACAGCACCGGACGCTCGGCGCGGTTGATCATCTCCGCGGCACGCAGCACGGCCTCTTCACTCACCTCCGGCGGTCGGTCGAGCGCGCAAGCCGTGAGTGCCGGCGCATCAACGCGCTGCGTCTGCACATCCTTCGGCACATCCACCCACACTGGGCCCGGGCGCCCCGACTGTGCAATCCGGAACGCGTCGCTGATCACCTGGGGCAAGTCCTCGGCGCGCCGAACGAGGTAGTTGTGCTTCGTTACCGGAATCGACAAGCCATAGGTATCGACTTCCTGAAACGCATCGGTACCGATCATCGAGAGCGGCACTTGCCCGGTGATGCAGACCAAAGGGATTGAATCGAGCTTGGCATCGGCGATTGCCGTAACAAGATTGGTCGCCCCCGGACCACTGGAAGCAAGGCAGACGCCTGGCTTACCAGTTGCGCGGGCCATGCCCTGTGCGATAAAGCCCGCACCCTGCTCATGCCTTGCCAGCACATGACGGATGGTGCCGGCGGAAGCCAGCGCATCGTAGAGCGGCAGCGCCGCCCCGCCGGGAATACCGGCGATCGTATCGACGCCCTGAGCTTCGAGCAGACGGACCAGCAATTGTGCGCCAGTCATTTCCATGAGGTCTCTCCTGTGAGATGACCCGGCTGCCTGCTGACTGGGATTTGCGGTTCCGCAAAGAAAAAACCCCGCCAGCTGCACGCCGGCGGGGTTGAAATCCTGTTGACCCTAGGACCCCTGCTACGGCGCGCAAGCACCTACGCTTACTACGCGTACTACTACCGCTACAGCGGAAGCCGACAGGACGTCGAAGAAGTACGTAGAAGCGAGCATGGATCGGTTAAGCCAACGGAAACGGAACGACGATTCAATTGCAGCACACAATCCCTGAAAGCTCAAGGGCCTCTTTACGAAAAATCGTGCTGCGATCGGCATCAAAGTCAGACAAATTCCTACAAAAAATCAAACCACTACGCGCAATCCGCGAGATCACGAGGCGCACGAAGATGTCGAAATGGCGTGATTTCCCATGCAGTTTCAATGACATCGACATTGCCAGACAAGCTCTGACAAAGCGGTATGTTTTCACTGTGTTAAATCTGCCTCACGCGGCCTTCTTGGCTTCGTCGCGAAGGGCGCGCCGCAAGATCTTGCCAACGTTGGTCTTCGGCAACTCAGTCCGGAACTCAACCAACTTTGGCACCTTGTAGCCAGTCAGCTTCTCGCGGCAATGGGCGATCACGGCCTCGGCGGTAAGGTTCGGATCCTTCTTGACGACGAACACCTTGACGGCCTCACCGGACTTTTCGTCCTGTACACCAATCGCCGCCACCTCCATTACCCCCGGGTGCGACGCAACGACATCTTCCACCTCGTTCGGATAGACGTTGAAGCCGGATACAAGAATCATGTCCTTCTTGCGGTCGACGATTCGGACGAACCCCTTCTCATCGACCACCGCCACGTCACCGGTTTTCAGGAAGCCATCAGGCGTCATGACTTTGGCCGTTTCGTCCGGGCGGTTGTAGTAGCCCGCCATCACCTGCGGCCCACGCACACAGAGCTCACCGGACTCGCCAACACCCAACTCGCGACCATCTTCATCGCGAATCGAAATCTCGGTCGACGGCACTGGCAGGCCGATTGCGCCGTTGAAGGCAGGCAGATCGAGCGGATTGATCGTCACCGCCGGCGACGTCTCGGTCAGACCATAGGCCTCTACCAACGGACGCCCCGTCAGCGCACGCCATTTGTCGGCGACAGCGCGCTGCACAGCCATGCCGCCCCCCAAGGCGCAGCGCAGCTGCGAGAAGTCGAGCTTGACGAAATCGGGGTGGTTCAACAACGCGTTGAAGAGCGTGTTAACGCCGGTGATCGCGGTGAAGGGGTGCTTTTGCAACTCTTTCACGAAACCGGGAATGTCGCGCGGATTCGTAATCAGGACGTTCGTCGCGCCGACCTTGAAGAAAGTGAGGCAATTCGCGGTGAGCGAGAAGATGTGATAAAGCGGCAACGCGGTAACGATTACCTCTTCGCCTTCCTTCAGGAAGGGCTTGATCCACGCATGCGCCTGCTGGAGATTGGCAATGATGTTGCGGTGCGTGAGGACGGCACCCTTTGAAACACCCGTGGTACCGCCGGTGTATTGAAGGAATGCAATGTCGTCCTGCGTGACCTTCACAGCCTCCAGCTTGCGGCCCTGTCCGCGCGCCATCGCCTGCTTGAAGGGGATATGCCCAGGAATGTTCCAGGCCGGAACCATCTTCTTGACGCGTTTGACCACAAAGCTGACGAGCGCCCCTTTGAGGCCACCCAGCATGTCGCCGATGCGGGTGACGACAACATGCTTGACCGGAGTGTGGCCAAGCACCTCCTGCAGCGTCGAGGCGAAGTTCTCGAGGATCACGATTACGTCCGCGCCCGAATCCTTGAGCTGGTGTTCAAGCTCACGCGGCGTATATAGCGGGTTGCAGTTCACGACCACATAGCCGGCGCGCAAAGCGCCCCACAGACACACCGGATACTGCAGAAGATTCGGCATCATCAGCGCGATACGCGCCCCCTTCGGGAGCTTCAAATCCTGCTGCAGGAAGCCGGCGAACGCAGCACTCAAGCGATCGAGCTCGTCGTAACTGATCGCTTTGTCCATATTGACATAGGCCGCCCGCGGGCCGAACTTGCGCACGCCCTCGGCAAACAGGTCACCAATCGCCCCGTACTGCGTCAGGTCGATGTCTGCCGGCACGCCAGCGGGATAGCTCTTGAGCCAGACCTTCTCCATCTCCATACCCCCGGTGTTGTCTTATGTTTTCCTGAACGCGCTTTGAGTGCCGACTGTTCGATCATCTGCCCAAAAAGCGTCGCCCGGTATCGCCTGAAAGCTCACTCGTCGTCCGCCTCGGCGGGCCAATTGCGGATGTAGTTCTTGAGCATCTTGTTCTCGAAGCTCTGCTCCTCGAGGACCGCCTTGGCTACATCGTGAAATGAGACAACGCCCATCAGTGTTGTGCCGTCCATCACTGGCAGGTAACGCTGGTGGTCATCGACCATCACGCGGCGTAGCTCGTCCATCTCCATATCCGGCCCAGCCGAGCGCGGCTCGCGCAGCATCACATCCGACACGGTCAGAGCCCCCCAGCCCGCACCAGCGGAAGTCAGCGCTTTGAGCACTTCGCGGAAGGTCAGCATGCCGACCATGCGACCATGATCAAACACAACGAGCGAACCGACATCCTGTTCGCTCATGACCGATACTGCCTCCGCCAGTACAGTCCCCGGCGCCACGGTGTAAAGCACCTTGCCCTTGATCGCCAAAATTTCGCTTACCAGCATCACTCACTCCTCGTTATGAGACCGCTTCGAAACGGTTTGCGACATGGCGGTTGAATGGCAACCAGAGCAAACCATACTCTACCGTATGGTCAGGCCGAATGTGAATACCCATCAGCCCTACCAGAAACACAAAGGGCGACCCGAAGGTCGCCCGTGCATCATTGCGCGTCGTAGTCAGCTCAGCGCTGCAGATCGCCAAGCTTGCCTTTGACCTTCGCCCACTCGTCCGCATCAGGCAGGGGATCCTTGCGCTCGACGATTGGCTTCCACAACTTGGCCAACTCTGCATTCAGCGCGATGAACGACTGCTGATCTGCCGGCACGTCGTCTTCAGCATAGATCGCCTCAACCGGGCATTCGGCCACACAGAGGGTGCAATCAATGCACTCGTCCGGGTCGATCGCCAGGAAATTCGGGCCTTCGCGAAAGCAGTCGACCGGGCAAACATCCACGCAGTCGGTGTATTTGCACTTGATACAGGCTTCAGTCACCACATAAGTCATTTCTTGTCTCTCCATCGGCGGTTGGGGCGTGTTTCACCGCGAGGCTCAATGATACCGGAGCTTCCTTGCGCTCCAACACCACCCGTTTCACGATCCGGCAAAGCGCGCGCCACAACTCATCTTTTTTTAGTAGCATTCACCGCTTGCCCGGACTCAAACCCGGCTCCTGCCCCGAGATCTGACCGCGTGGCAATCCCCCACGGCGGACATCGGCAATCGAGGCCGTTCCAAACAGCGAGGAATCATGAGCGAACACATCCTTCACGTCACCGACGCATCTTTCGAGCAGGACGTTCTGCAAGCGCAGACGCCTGTTCTGGTCGATTACTGGGCAGAGTGGTGCGGCCCCTGCAAGAGCATCGCTCCGATTCTTGACGAAATCGCCAAGGACTACGCTGGCAAGCTCGTCGTAACCAAGCTCAACATCGACGAAAACGCTGAGACGCCGGCCAAGTACGGCATCCGTGGGATACCGACGCTCATGCTGTTCAAGGGCGGCAGCGTTGAGGCGACCAAGGTTGGCGCGCTCTCCAAATCGCAATTGACCGCATTCATTGACAGCAACCTGTAATACGGCTAGATTGCCGTCATAACTGCTTCGGCGCGCCGCCCGGCGCGCCGTTTTCAATCAACACTCCCTTCCCATCCCGTCGTATTCACGACTTCAAACGGCGCTCAGTCTCGCCGGTCAGGTATTTCCATGCACCTCTCGGAGCTCAAGTCACTCCACGTCAGCCAGTTGCTCGAAATGGCGCACGCCAACGAGATCGACGGCGCCAACCGCCTCCGCAAACAAGAATTGGTCTTCGCCCTGTTACGCAACCGGGCAAAGAAAGGTGAGCCGATATTTGGCGACGGCGTGCTGGAAGTATTGCCGGACGGCTTCGGGTTCTTGAGATCACCCGACACGTCTTACCTGGCCGGCACCGACGACATTTATGTCTCCCCCTCGCAGATCCGCCGCTTCAATCTCCATACCGGCGACACGATCGAAGGCGAGATCCGGACACCGAAGGATGGCGAGCGCTACTTCGCGCTGGTCAAGGTCGACAAGGTCAACTTTGAATCGCCAGAGGCGTCGAAGCACAAGATCCTGTTTGAAAACCTGACGCCGCTGCATCCGAACCAGTGCCTCAAACTTGAGCGTGAGATCCGGGCGGAAGAGAACGTCACGAGCCGGGTCATCGACATGATCGCGCCGATCGGCAAGGGACAGCGCGGCCTGCTGGTTGCCCCACCGAAGTCCGGCAAAACCGTGATGCTGCAGCACATTGCACACGCGATCACGACCAACCATCCTGACGTCGTAGTGATCGTGCTGCTGATCGACGAACGCCCGGAAGAAGTGACCGAAATGCAGCGCTCGGTGAAGGGCGAAGTGGTCGCTTCGACCTTTGACGAACCTGCAACGCGCCACGTTCAGGTCGCCGAAATGGTGATCGAGAAGGCAAAGCGCCTCGTCGAGCACAAGCGCGATGTCGTGATTCTGCTGGACTCGCTTACCCGCCTCGCGCGTGCCTACAACACGGTCGTCCCTGCCTCGGGCAAGGTGCTCACCGGCGGTGTCGACGCCAATGCCCTGCAAAAGCCCAAGCGCTTCTTCGGTGCCGCACGGAATATCGAAGAGGGTGGCTCGCTCACCATCATCGCCAGCGCCCTGATCGACACCGGTTCGCGCATGGATGATGTGATCTACGAGGAATTCAAGGGCACCGGCAACATGGAGATCCACCTGGATCGTCGCATGGCCGAGAAGCGCGTCTATCCGGCAATCAACGTCAATCGCTCGGGCACTCGTCGCGAGGAACTGCTGATTGAGCCGGCCATCCTGCAGAAGGTATGGATCCTGCGCAAGCTCCTGTACGGCATGGACGAAATCGAGGCAATGGAGTTCCTGCTCGACAAGATCAAGGCAACGAAGACCAACAACGATTTCTTCGATGCCATGCGGCGCGGCTGATCAGACTGCCCGCCAAGAAAAACGCCGGTCAATGACCGGCGTTTTTGTTTGCTCGTCAGATCGTTACGTCACTCGCCCTGTGGCCGCAATTGCATCGTCTTCAAGGTACCCTCAACCGAGAACAGACGGACGATGCGTTCGACCGGCGTCTTGACCTCACTGCGGAGCGCCCCGCGTACCACACCTTCGGTATCGACCTGAACACGGCCCGACGCGCTCAACGCGCCGGCATCGAGGCGACGGATTTCCAATCGAACGCCCTTGCCCGGCTCACGAACAACGGTCCCTTCCATAACGTTGAAACGCGTTACGCCACCGGAAATCGGTGCGTTACCGGAACGTCGCATGGCCTCAACGAGATCAATCCGATTGATCGAACCGTCGGCGATCGCGTAATTCCCCGTCCATTTCGACGCACTCGCGAGATCGGCCAGGCTATCCGCTTCGCCGCTGAGCGTCATCGGCCCGGACACACGCCCGCTGACGAGCGACTGCGTATCCATGAGGGCGGCCAACTGATCAAAGCTCAGCGCATCAACCTTGAACTGCCCCTTGACGGCGACACGACTCAGGAAGTCCAGACTTACGACACCCTTGATCGCCCCGCCCAGCCAGTTCGCCGAGAACTGGGCATCGTCCATGCCGTTCAAACCCATGCGCCCCGAAATCAAAACGTTATCGAGCTTCGTTTCGCCATACTTGAACTCGGGTGCAATAACGCTGGCAAGGATGTTGCCGTCCTGCACCTGCAGTTCATAGGTCACGGCGACTTCTTTCGGCTTCAGACGCGCTGACTCCCATTTCCCATCGCCGGAGAACAGAAATGCGCCGGACAGGTCGGCAATCACGGCCTTGCCGACCGGCACCGACAACGCGTCGACCTGAACCTCCTTCAAACGCCAAACACGCCCGGGCGACTCGAGCCCCGAAAGGCGCGCCAGCAGCGACGGTTGCAAACTACCGCCATTCAGCGCGACACGCAGTCGCTGCGGTTGTGATGTCACCCAGCGGAACCAATCCGGGCCGCCAAAGGCACGATCGATGTGCGACGTCCCTCCCTCGCCAATCTGGATATCGCCCAACTCAAAGACGGGCCACGGATGGAAGGCGACGCCAACGCGTCCAACCTTTACCGGCTCACCCAACCAGTTCGCCGCATCCTGCTCAACGCGCTGACGCAGGGTGGAGGCTTGCCAGGCCAGCGCGGCAACGGCCGCCCCAAGGCCTCCAACAATCAGGAGCGCCAAAACAATCATCAGCCCGCGGCGAATCTTGTCGCCCCCCTTGCCGCCGCCACTGACCGCTCGATGACCCAAGGTGCCGAAGAAAACGCGAATCTTGTCAAAAATCGAGGCCTGCGAGCCAGACCCCAGCGCGCGCTCCAGGCGGCGGGCGTCTGCCGTCTGCTTGCGCTTGTCCGCTGCGGTTGGCGCCGGGTCGGCGGCGGCGGGTGAAGATTGCGCGATTTCACGGGGCTCGACGCGCGCCGGCGTTTCATCGCCACGCAACCAGCGGGCTTCTTGCTCCGCCACCCGCGCCATGCGGGCATCAAGCGTCTCGATGAGACCGGCTCGCTCAAGTTCAGTCAGGGCACGCTGAACGGACTTGCCGTCCTTCAGTCGTGTCACCAGTTCGCCAACAGTCGAAAAGCCATCGACCGCTTCGAGCACGCTTCGCGTCAAACGATCCCCGGAGCCTTTTGGCTCCGCCATCATGCGGTCGCCCGCTTCCGTGCGACAAAACACCGAGAACCGGTCCAAGCTTGACTCCTGCCGGGCCTTTCGGCCCGTAACGGTTAATCACATTGGAATATTACAGCAACCCAAATCACCCTTCGAAGCGAAAAGGCGAAAAATCATGTTGACAAGCTTCTCGGCCATGTCTATTATGGCGGCTTCTGTTCCTCGATAGCTCAGTCGGTAGAGCGCCGGACTGTTAATCCGTAGGTCCCTGGTTCGAGCCCAGGTCGAGGAGCCAAAGTTTCAAGAAACGCCCGCAGCGATGCGGGCGTTTTTCATTTTCCGCCCCGCTCTCTCAAAATCCAAGGATTTTGATGATTGCGCATCAATCGGGCGGCGCATCGCCGCCCGCCCAACACTTACATCGGATCAAGCCGGCGAAGGTGTGCCAATACCGGCAACAGCATCGCGCTGCCCAGTCGCTTGCTTCGCGCGCCGTTCCAGCCAACGCGTGCGTCAGGCGCGTTGTCGTTGTCCTTGAACGGCATCTCGAGCGTCAGCGAGACGCAACCGAATCGATGCGCCACCCACTTCGACCCCAGCGTCAGCAGTTCGTCCTGAAAGCGGTCGTCGGTATAGCCGTGTCGCTGCTGGAAGTCCGGTGACGCCGCCGCGAGATCGCTGAGGAACTGCGCTTGCAAGGCGGTGTTCGTGCCACCGTAGCCAGGCACCATGTGCGAACCGTCGATGAAGACGTAAGGCAAGGTCTCGTCGCCGTGAATATCCAGAAAGAGATCGACCCCGCTTTGCGCCATGCCGCCCTGCACCGCGAGTATCTCCGGGCTGCGCGAAACTGTCGGCGCATGCCACTCCCGATTGAGATTGACGCCCGCTGCGTTCGATCGCAAGTTGCCGAGCCAAGCGCCGTCCGGATTGATATTGGGTACGAGGTGCACCGTTGCACGCCGCCGGATCTCACGCGCGACCGGGTCCGCTTCATCGAGCAGGCGATCCAGCATCCCTTCGGCGAACCACTCGGCCATGCTCTCGCCCGGGTGTTGACGTGCCACCACCCAGACCTGGCGGGGCCCGCCGCCGAGTTCGATGACGTCGATATCGCGCCCCTGCAGGCTGGCGCCAAGGCGAGCGACACGCGTGCCGTCCGCCATCGTGGCACGGCCAAGCACCGACAGATGGCGCTCCTGCGAGTAAGGCTCGAAGTACGCGAGCCAGATCGCATCGTGTTTTGGCGTAAGCGACACCGTGAGCACGTCACCGTCGTAGTCACAGTCATCAAGACGGAACCAGTCGGTCCGGTTGTAGGACGCGACCGCCCGATAGCCGCGCCACCCGTCGGGGTAGGAGCATTGGCCGGCGTTCTCGAAACGCAGCGTCAGGGCCTGGCCGGCGGCGCCAGAGATGCGAAAGTGAAACCACTGCCGGAACTCGTTCGAACCATGGTCATCACGGATACGCAAACGCACATTGCCCGGATCCGACGCATCCACGACGTCGATGGATCCGCTGTCGAAGTTGCTGCTGATACACACAGTCATCGGTTGATCCTTATGCCGCATGGCGGCGGAAGTACCAGGTGTCGGCGTCCGACGCCGTGGCATCGAACGCATAGCCATCGAGATCGAAGGCTTTGAGCGCCTCGACATCGGTAATGTTGTGATCGATCGCAAAACGGGTCATCGCACCACGCGCCCGCTTTGCACTGAAGCTGACGATCTTGTATTGCCCGTTGCGCAGCTCCTGGAACACTGGCGACACGACGCGGGCGCGCAAGCTGCCAAGCTGCGCAGCCTTCGAGTATTCGGTGGATGCAAGGTTGACGACCACGCGCGCTTCGCCTGCATCGACCAGCGCATCCAGGCGACGCTCAATCGCGGTGGCGATCACGCCATCCCAGTATGCGTAGAGATCCCGGCCGCGCGGGTTTGTGAGCCGCGTGCCCATTTCCAGGCGATAGGGCCGAATCAGATCCAGTGGACGCAGCAGGCCATAGAGGCCAGAGAGAATGCCCACATGTGACTGCAGGTAGCCCTCAAGCCGTTCGGCAGGCAAGGACTTGGCGTCGAGGCCGTCGTACACATCGCCATCGAACGCCAGCACCGCCTGCTTGGCGATCGGCGGCTGATGCGCGGGTGCCCACTCCATGTAGCGTGCCGCATTCAGCGCCGCGAGCTTGTCCGACAGACTCATCAGCGTCGCAATCTGCGCTGGTGATCGCTCGCGCAGCAGCTCGATCAGCGGCTCCGCGCGGTCGAGGAAATCCGGTTGGGTTGAACGTGCGGTATGCGGAGCAGTTTCAAAATCGAGGGACTTGGCGGGAGACAGAAGGATCAGCATCGAAGCATTGAGGAAACTTGCCGGAACAGCATGATAGCGCCCCCGCGAGTCGCGCCCGCCCCGGTCCATGGCAATTTGACACACCGCGAGGCGTGGGGAAACATGCAGATCCTTCCCCGCTGTTCCGTGGCAGTTCGCTGCCCTCCCGCCGATGCATAGCAACGATCTCCTGCAACGTTCACTCGACGCCGTCTGGCACCCGTGCACGCAGATGAAGCACCACGAGCGCTTCCCGCTGATTCCGCTCGAACGCGGCGAGGGGCTGTGGCTTTTTGATACCGAGGGGCGTCGGTACTTCGATGCAGTCAGCTCCTGGTGGGTGAACCTCTTTGGCCATTGCAACCCGCGGATCAACACCGCGCTGCAACGCCAATTGGGGACGCTCGAACATGCCATGTTGGCCGGCTTCACCCACCGGCCGGTCGTAGAGCTCTCGGAACGCCTGCGAGCGCTGACCGGCAACGCGCTGGGGCACGCGTTCTATGCCTCCGATGGCGCCTCAGCGACCGAGATTGCGCTGAAGATGAGCGCGCACTACTGGCGCAACAGCGGGATGCCGGGCAAGAACCGCTTCCTGAGTCTTGCCGGCAGCTACCACGGCGAAACCGCCGGCGCGCTGTCGGTGACGGACATTGATCTGTTCCGCGACGCCTACGCGCCGCTCGTACGGCAATCGGCAACCGTGCCAAGCCCCGCCAGCGCCGACGCTTCGACCCGCGCACAAGCTGCGCACAGCGCAGCCGATGCGCTGGATGCCTGGCTCGCCGAACACGCGGATAGCACCGCGGCGTTGATTGTCGAACCCCTGGTGCAGTGCGCCACCGGGATGGCCATGTACGACGCTGAATACCTGCGTCGCGCCCGCGCCGCCTGTGATCGCCACCGGGTTCATCTGATCGCCGACGAAATCGCAGTGGGCTGCGGTCGCACCGGCACCTTCTTCGCTTGCGAGCAGGCCGGCATCCAGTCGGACTTCCTGTGCTTGTCGAAAGGCATTTCAGGCGGCTACTTGCCGCTCTCGATCGTGCTGAGCACCGACGAGACGTATCGTGCCTTCTACGATGACGCCACCGTGCGGGGCTTCCTGCACTCGCACTCCTACACCGGGAACCCGCTGGCCTGCACCGCTGCGCTCGCAACGCTCGATATCTTCGAGAGCGACAAGGTGCTCGCGACAAACCTCGAGCGCGCCGCCGCACTCACCCGTGCGGCAGCACCACTTCAACAGCATGCCCGAATCCGCAACTTCCGCCGCACCGGCATGATCTGGGCGTTCGACGTCGACAGCGACGATCCGCAGCTATCGCGCAAGATCTTTGCGGCCGGCCTGTCACGCGAACTGCTGCTTCGTCCGATCGGCCGAACGGTCTACTGGATGCCGCCCTACATTTTCGATGACGCCGACGCGGCTTTTCTGGTGCAACGCACAGGCGAAGCGATCGACGCCGCGCTGGTGGCCTGATCCATGGCGATCTGGGAAACACTTGACGCAGAATTCGCAGCACTCGATGCGGCCGGGCTGCGCCGGCGACGTCGAACGATCAGCGAACGACATGGCGCGGAGGTCGTCGTCGACGGACGCCGAGCCGTCGACTTCTGCGCCAATGACTACCTGGGCCTTGCTGACCACCCGGCCCTTGTTGACGCCGCGATTGCCGGCGCGCAACGCTGGGGCATGGGCGCCGGCGCATCGCATCTGGTGAGCGGGCACTTTTCCGCACACGACGCTGCAGAAAGAAGACTGGCCAATTTCGTTGGCTGCGACGCAGCGCTGCTGTTCTCCACCGGCTACATGGTCAATAGCGGCATCGCCGCCGCCTTGGTCGGCCGTGGCGACGCGGTGTTCGCTGACCGCCTCAATCACGCCTCGCTGGTTGACGGCGCCCTGCTCAGTCGCGCCGAGCTTCGGCGCTATCCACACGGCGACGTCGCCGCGCTCGAACAGATGCTTGCCGAAAGCACCGCGCCGCGGAAGCTGATCCTGACCGACAGCGTATTCAGCATGGATGGCGATATCGCCCCCTTGCCGGCGCTCTTCGAACTCGCCGAGCGCTTTGATGCCTGGCTGGTGGTCGATGACGCGCATGGCTTTGGTGTGCTCGGCCCCCAGGGCCGCGGCGCCCTGCAGCATTACGGCATCCGCTCGCCGCGCGTGCTGTATATCGGCACGCTTGGCAAAGCGGCCGGCGTTTATGGCGCTTTCGTTGCGGGCAACACACCGGTTGTGGCGTGGCTGATGCAGAAAGCGCGCACCTACATCTTTACGACAGGTGCCCCACCGCTATTGGCCGAGACGATCTGCGCTGCGGTGGATCTGATCGAGGCAGGCGACGAGCGACGAGCCCAGGTGGCGCAGCTCATCGCGCGACTGCGGAGCCAGCTCCGCCACCCGGAACGCCTCATGGCATCCACCACTCCAATCCAGCCTGTGTTGGTGGGTGGCAACGAGGCGGTGCTAACGCTCGCCGCACGTTTGCTTGAGGAAGGCCTCTGGGTGCCGGCGATTCGCCCGCCCACGGTACCGGCGGGCACCGCGCGACTACGGATATCCTTGTCGGCCGCCCACACCACCGCGCAAGTAGATGCGCTGGCCGCGGCGATCAACCGCCATCTCGCCGTATGACGATCAGTGTGCAAGCCTGGCACGGCTGGGGCTTCGGCCCGGCCGCATTCGACCCGCTGCGTGCCGCCCTGGGTGATGGCTGCCAGCTTGTGACGCCGGCTCTCACCGCGCCTGCTTCCGGCGACTTCAACGCCTGGGTTGCGGAACTGGCCGGACAAGTGAGCGCCAACGAAGTGCTGCTCGGCTGGTCGCTTGGCGCCATGCTGGCGATGGCCGCCGTAGCAGCCGGCGCGCGGCCGAGGGCTCTGGTGTTGATTGGCGCCAGCCCGCGTTTCGTCGCCTCGGCAGCGTGGCCGCACGGTCTGGATGCCAGCACCGTAACTGCATTCCAGACCGGCATCGCGGCACAGCTGGATCGTACGATGAAGCGTTTCCTCGCACTGCAAACGCTTGGCGACAGCCAGCGGAGCGCTGGACAGGCGGCGCTCGAACACGCCCTTGAAACCGATCCGGCCAAGCTGTCGCCCGCACTGTCGGCGCTGATCGGGGCAGACCTGCGGACGCAGGTCCGCCATATCGGAGTACCCGCGTTGCTTCTGCACGGCGCGAACGACGCCCTGATGCCGATGGCTGCGGCCAACTGGCTTTCGGCGCAGCTGCCGCATGCTCAACTGCAGCGATTTCCACAGTGCGGCCACGCACCGCATGTGACGCACGCGCGCGGTATGGCTGAAGCATTGCAGCGTTTTCTCGGGGCCTTGCCGGATGCCTGACTCCCTACCGGTGCCGCCAGCTGATCTGAGGCGGCGCATTCGTGAGGCCTTCGCAGCCGCCGCCGCCCACTACGACCACCACGCCGAAGTCCAACGCGCGATCGTCGCGGACCTTCTCGAATGGATTGAACAGTCTGCCCCGGCCCGTTTGCCAACGCTCGACGCCGGTTGCGGCACCGGTTACGCAAGTGCAGCCCTGCGCACCGACGATGCACCGGTGATCGGGCTTGATCTTGCCGACACGATGGCGCGCCAAGCGCTCCGGCGTGGCGAGCACGGCATCGCCGGAGATCTGGAATGCCTGCCGTTGCGCGACGGATGTGTTGGGCGCTACTGGTCCAGCCTCGCCTGGCAATGGTGCGCCAGCGGCGCAGCGGCTGCCGAGGCCGCGCGCGTGCTGGCCTCCGGCGGCGTGCTTCAGGTCGCGACACTCGGGCCCGATACGCTGCGCGAGTTGCGCGATGTATTTGCAGCGATCGACGGCGCCGAACATGTGCGCAGCTTCGAGCCACCCGATGCGGTGCTCGCCGCGCTCCGACACGCCGGCTTCCGGTCGATACGCTTCAAGCAATGCACGCAAACCGGTTTCGCGCCCGATTTGGCGAGCCTGCTCCGCGACATCCGTGGAGTCGGCGCGCACACGCTGGGCGACAGCCGCCGTCGCGGCATGCTCGGCCGGCAAGCGTGGCAACGCCTCTGCGACGCGTACGAGGTTCACCGCGAAGCCGCCGGTCTGCCCGCGCGTTACGATGTTCTGATGTTCGAAGCCATCCGCTAAGAATTTCTGAAGGACTCGGCAAGACCGACGCTGCCCAACAGGCACGACAAAGCGCGCGACACATCGGGACGGCTCTGGCGCCCGCGAGCACCGACCGAATCCCAGTCGCGAAGAGATCAGCCACGAATCCGGATCTACTCTCATGCACTACTACTTCATCACCGGCACGGATACCGAGATTGGAAAAACCTTCGTCACCTGCGCCCTACTGCACTCGGCACGTGCAGCCGGGCTCAGCGCCGTCGGCTACAAGCCGATCGCAGCTGGCGCCGAGGAGATCGACGGCATCTGGTCGAACGAAGACGCGCGGCGCCTGCAAAACGCTTCGTCCCCCGGCTTTGTGCTCGACGAGGTCAACCCGTTGTGCCTGCGCGAACCGGTGGCGCCGCACATTGCAGCCGCGTCGGAGAACGTCGCGCTCGACGTACCGCCGCTGGTAGCGGGATTCGAACGCCTCGCGAAGCGGGCTGACTGCGTGCTGGTTGAGGGCGTCGGCGGCTTCCGCGTGCCGCTGGACGATCGCCTCGACACCGCCGACCTCGCACTCGCGATGCGTTTGCCGGTGATCCTGGTGGTGGGCATGCGGCTGGGCTGCATCAACCACGCACTGCTGACCGCCGAGGCCATTACTGCGCGCGGGCTGCGTCTCGCAGGCTGGATCGCGAACACGCTGGCGCCGCGCATGAATCGCTTCGATGAGAACCTGGAAGCGCTCGCCGCGCGCCTGCCGGCACCGTTGCTGGGTGTCGTACCTTTCAGCGAGGCAGGCCCGCAAAGCGCGGCATCGCAGGTAAGCCTGCCCGGCACGGTATAATCCGCAGCCATTCCGCGCAGGAACACCTGTCATGAAACGCTCCCGCTTCGGCCGCCGTAGCGGCCTCTCCCGCGACGCCGAGAACCTGACCTGGCTCGCCGTTGGACTTGCCGAGTCGGGCAGTCGCGCTGAAGACAGCTTTTGGGAAACCCGCCTCGCCGAACAAGTCGAAAAACTGCTCGACGAAGGCGATGAAGACACGCTCAACAGCGCGCTGGACCATCTCTACGCCACGCAGGCCAATGCCTACGACGAACTGGCAGACCTCATCGAGTCGCGCGCCGAGTCCGGCATTGCAGGCGATCACGATGTACTGCTGATCGCCGCGCCGGTCATGGCCTGGTCGCGCTTCGCGATCGCCGCCGCAACGATCCCGCCAGCACAGCTCGCAAACCTGCGGGTGCACCTGCAGGCGCATGTGCTGGCTGACGGCGTAAAGCTCGGCATGGCCGATTTCCTCTTCTCCCCCGACCAGTTGCCGCAGGGCTACTGCGAAACGCGCCGTTTCGCGGCCGCACTGGGCGAGGCCGCTGCAGTTGGGCAGAACCTGCATATCGCTACCGAGTCCTTGCCCGAAACGGCAAAGTTTCTCTCCGACGTGCGCTACATCCTGGCCGCTGCCGTCGTACCGCGTGGTGCCGCGCTGTTCCGCTGGCAGGAGCGCGACGGCAATCGCGAGCAGGCGCTGGCGCAGTGGCGCACGCAGGGCGGCGCGGTGGTTACCACACTGATGCCGGGCTGCGCGCTCGAAGTCGTGCTACCGGACGCCTACTTTGCGGCAAGCCGGCAGGCGGACCGCGACTCGCGCCCCTACTCGCTGCGCGCATCGGTTGCCTTCCTCACGACGACGCTCGAGACGCCGCCGGATACGCTGCGCGCGGTGATCGCCCCGTTCCAGGATCGCCAGTTGGAGGAGTACCGCGTCGGCTTCACACGCAAGGGTTCGGACGACGTGATCCACGGCGTCGTGTGGCCGCTGCTCGGTGCGGAAGACGAGAACAGCGAGATCCCTCAACAGATCGAGACGGCCTTGCGTACCTGCGGCCTGACCGACGTCATGCAACTCGACACCACCTTCCCGCTGGAGTACTGCGACGACTGCGGTGCACCGATGTACCCGTCGCCCGATGGCGAGGCGGTTCACGCCGAGTTGCCGGAAGACAGCGCCGAAGCGGTGCCGCGCCACCTGCACTGAACTGACGCCCAGCTTTGCGGTCGATCGTTTCATGCACGATTGCCCGCAGGAGGACAGCGCACATGAGCCGTAAAGTCGAACGCCCGGACGCCGAATGGCGCGAGGTGCTGGACCCGCAGCAGTACCACGTCACCCGTGAAAAAGGCACCGAGCGCGCCTTCACCGGCGCGTACTGGAACGTCTGGGACGCGGGCGATTACCGTTGTGTGTGCTGTGGCGGCGAGCTGTTCCGTTCGGAAGACAAGTTCGATGCCGGCTGCGGCTGGCCGAGCTTCTCGACCGCCGCCGCAGCCGAGAATATCGAGACATCGACCGACCGTAGCTATGGCATGGTGCGCACCGAAGTGCTGTGCCGCAACTGCGGCGCACACTTGGGTCATGTGTTCGAGGACGGCCCCCAGCCTACCGGGCTGCGCTACTGCATCAACTCGGCTTCGCTGAAGCTCGAAAAGGATGCCGAGAAGTAAGACCTCCTCGCGTCTCTGCTCGCGGTGCCCCCTGCCCGCTCAAGCGCTGAGCAGGAAGTCCCGCACCAGCGCGATCTGCGCGCTGTCCATCAGCATTGGCGCGTGGCCGACCCCAGGTACTTCCATGAGCTTTGCCTGCGGCCCCCGCCGACCCATTTCGCGGTGCGTTTCGGGTGTCAGCAGGTCGGAGCTTTCGCCACGCAACGCAAGCGTCGGGCATCGAATCGCGTCATAGATCGGCCACAGGTCAACGTCGTTGAGCACGGGCGCGCTTCGGAACACATCGCCGATGCC
This sequence comes from Niveibacterium sp. COAC-50, assembly GCF_013184235.1. Taxonomy (NCBI): domain Bacteria; kingdom Pseudomonadati; phylum Pseudomonadota; class Betaproteobacteria; order Rhodocyclales; family Rhodocyclaceae; genus Niveibacterium; species Niveibacterium sp. COAC-50. The sequence goes on along the minus strand of NZ_JABCJM010000001.1, from coordinate 1,042,479 downwards.
CGGGTCGTAGCGCATCTCAAAGCCGCCGCCCGCGCGCGCGCGCACCGAGGTTTCCGTCATGCGACGCCACTGTTCATCGGTTAGCGGGCCGAACGGCGCGCTGACGGCGCGAATGTAGCTCTCTGCCGCTGCGAAGTCCGGGAAGACTGGCGCACGGCCAACGTAATCGCCTATGCGACGCAATGATGCGGCCGTGATGACCGGGCCAACGTCGTTCAGCACGAGGCGCGTGATCGGTGAGTCGGGTTGGGAGGCGATCAGCATACCGATCAATCCGCCCATCGAAGTACCCACCCAATGGACCGACTCCACACGGCTGCGAGCGAGCAGCACCATCATGTCCGACACATACTGCGGCAGGCCGTAGGCCGACTTTGCCGGCAGCCACTCGCTGCGGCCTCGCCCCACGACATCGGGGCAGATCACGCGATAGTCCGACGACAGCGCTTCGGCGAGGTCGTCGAAGTCGCGGCCGTTGCGTGTCAGGCCATGAACGCAGACAAGGACGTCGGGGTTATGCCGATCACCCCACTCGGTGTACGCGATCCGGTGCAAACCCTGCGGATTCGCACACCGCACGGTGGCCTCACGCATTGCAGTGGATGAGCCCCCGCCAAACCAAGCCTTGATGCCTGTGAGCATTCGGTAACCTCCTGCTGCGTCGCGACCTGTGTTTGAGTCTATCACCGGGAGACTGACGACTCCGCGTGCCAGTATCGGCGCGCCACATCGCGCCACCTCGTCACGCTGACACCGTCAGGCGCGAATCGCATCTGTATCGCGCCGTCGCGATCCGATCGAAGATCCTCGGCGCCGGCTTCACCGTAACGCTCAGCGACTTCCGCATGCGGATGACCGAAGCGACTGCGGTAGCCGACGGCGTACAACACCCAACGTGGCGACAGGGTGTGCACGAAATCCTCGCCCGACGAACTGCGGCTGCCGTGATGCGGTGCGATGACCACATCGACGGGGCCAAGCAGCCCGGCTTCGATCAACTCACGTTCCGAGGCAAGTTCAATATCAGCTGCGAGCAAGGCCGTGTGCACACCACTGCGCACACGAATCACGCAGCTGTTGCGGTTACCGCCCAAGGCCCGCCCCGGTGCGGGGTGCAGCACTTCGAAAACAACTCCGTCCCACGCCCATTCATCGCCGCGGGCACAGGGCCTGAAACCGGCGCCACGCAAGAGATGTGAGGTCGGAAGCGATCCCATCAGCCAATCCGCCGGCATCGAGCCAAGCACCGCTGCAGCGCCGCCGGCGTGATCACTGTCGTCATGGCTCACCACCACGCCCGAGAGACGATTGACACCCTCACCACGCAGGTAAGGCACAACAATCCGCTGGCCCGCATCGCTGCTCGTGCCGAAACGCGGCCCGGTATCAAACACGAGGTCGTGCGCCGCGGTGCGCACGTGGACCGCCAGGCCTTGGCCCACATCCAGCATCGTCATCTCGAAACTGCCCGTCGGTGGCCGTACCGGGTGCCAACACAGCAAAGACAGCAGGATCACCGCTGCCGCGCCACGCCCGGGTGCCCCACGTGGCGCTAGCAGCCACACGGCGGCCACCGACGCTGCGAGGATCAGCGGCAACGGTGCCGCCGCCTGCTGCCAGACAGCCCATTGAGGCCCCGAAAGCCACGCCAGCACCTCGGCAAGCTGCCCGAACAACCACGCCGCAAGGTGGAGCAGCGGCGCCCAGTCGAGCACCACAAACAAGAACTCCAACGGCAGCAGCACGAAGGTCACCAAGGGTACGGCCATCAGGTTGGCGACCGGCGCCACCCACGACATCTGCCCCGTGAGCGCCAGCAAGGCCGGCAACATGCCAAGCCCGATCGCCCACTGCGCAGCAAGCCAGCGGCGCCACGCCGGACTCGACTGCTCATGCGGGCTCGCCGCCCACAAAAGCAGCGCGACCGCGATGAAGGACAACCACGTTCCCTTGCTCAGCACACACCAGGGGTCCCACAGCAGCACAGCAACCAGCGCCGCGGCGAGCGCAAGGACCGGCCGCACCGCACGGCCACCAAAGTTCGCGAACGCAATAACAGCAAGCATCACCAGCGATCGCTGCGCTGGCACGGCGGCCCCGGCGAGCGCCACATAAGCGGTGGCCGCCAACAAGCCGAACAGGGCCCCGGCGGATTGGGCGGGTAGCCGCAGGGCCAGCCACGACACGCGCCGCCACAGCGCGGCGAGCGCCGCCCCTGCAACCAGCGCCCAGATCGTGACATGCAGACCGGAAATGCTGATCAGGTGGGTGATGCCGCTGCGCGAAAACAAGGTCCATTGCTCGCTGCTCACACCATCCTGGTCACCGATCGCCAGCGCCACCAGTACCGCACGCCAGGGCGAGTCCGGCAAGGCACGCTCGAAGCGATCGCGGATCGCCTGCCGCCATTGCTCCACGATGATCATCGGGGAGCGTGTCGTATCCGGCAGTCGCTCAGCATCGCGGGACTCGCGCACGTAGCCACTCGCACCCAGGCGCTGCGACAGCATTTGCGCCTCGCGATCACTGCCGTGCGGGTTCAGGCTGCCGTGCGGACGCTTGAGGCGGACGGTCAGCGCCCACGCTTCGCCGGCCCGCAGGTCGGGCAGCACCTCGTGCGCATTGCGGTACCAACTCAGTTGCAGACGCGACGGCACCCCAACGGGCGGATCGAGGGTTTCAAACACAAATCCGATGCCGTGATCCACCCGGCGCGGCATCTCGACGATTCGGCCCCGCACCGCAATATCCTGCCCCTCAAGTGAGGCCGCAAGGCGGTCTTGCAGGCGGACGGTGGCGCGCAGCGCGCCCGTACCGTAGCCGAACGTCAGGGCAGCGACGCAGACCAGCACCCAGGCCAAACGGCGGTCAAGCCGGCCGGACAGGCTGAACAGCGGCAACATCGCGCCAAGGCCGACAAGCCAGTACGCGATGTATGTTGGCGGCAGCGTCTGCTGGCTCTGCAGCAGCAACGTGCCCGCGAGCAGGCCAGCCGCAAGGGGAAGGATCAGCGCCAATTGCTCAGCGCCATGCCGTTTGCATCATGCGGCGGATTCTCGCCGCATCGGCCTCAGATGCGCGTGCGACGTTTCACATCAGCGTGACGCAGCAAATCAGTGGACCGGCGGGTAGGACCAATCAACCTGTTCGGCCGCCAAGCGTTGGCCAGTCGGCGCCATCGCACTGTAGGCCGCCAGGCGCTCAGCAGGCACAGCACCAACGCGAAGCGCCAGATCGCTGAACCGCACGCCCTGTCGCGCCAGATGACTGAGGTAGCTGTGGCGCAAAGCGTCCGCCGTAACCTCCGCCGGCGCCAGCACCCCGGCATCATGGGCCAGGCAGAGCAACAGGCTATCCAGCGCAGCCCGGTCGAGCGGTGCGCCGGCGGCATTACGCAGCAATGGCTGGTCCGGAGCCTCGCTACGCAAATCGGCCAATGCATCGGCGGTCAAACCGATCCGCCTGGGCGACGCTCCGCCAACGCGTAGGGCCGCCTGCTCGAGATCCACATCGCCCGCCCGCAAAATGAGCAATTCCGAGGGGTCGACACCAGCGAACAGGCAGCGAAGAGCAACCCGTGACGCGCCCGATGCAGCGGCCAGCAGGGCACTGGACTCCGGGTCCGACAGTTCCCGAGGCAGCGCAAGCGGTGCCGGTAAAAGATCCGGCCGAGCCGCATGCAACTGCGGTGGCTGCGCGTTCGGGCCGATCTGCAGTGCGCTCGCGCCACCACCCAGCCAGACTGGACTAACAACAACCGCTGGCTGTGGTCCACGCGATTGCAGGTAGTCGACAAGCCACACTGCGAACAGCGCCGCCAGCAGCGCGGCCGCCAAGACAATCGCTGCGTCGCGCGCATAGCGGGGGCGCCAGGTATCGTGTGGCGTACTCGCCCATTCGATTACGGACAGCGACGGCATGCGCGCCCGCTCACTCGCCTCAAGCTTGACCAGGCGTTCGAGCGAACTACGATGTAGCGCCTCAAGCTGATCCAGTTCGTCCTGCATCGCCTTGTACTCGCTCACGCGAATCGCGAAGGACTGCACCACGCCCCGTGCCCCGGCCATTTGCTGACGGAGCCGGTTGGCCGCCTCCTGGGCGGTGGCGAGCTCCTCCTGTGCTTCGGCGATCGAGGCGTCGCGGCTGGCGCTACGTTGGGCCTTGAGCTGCGCTTCAAGTTCGGCCAGGCGCGCCCGCAGCGCCCGTGCATTCGGGTCGATGGCCATGTAATCGGCGGTGTAGTTGCGCTCCATGTCGCGCAAGGCCTCACGCGTTTGCGATGCGCGTTGCTCGATCGAAGCGAGCGTCGGATTGTCGCGGGCACGCTCGATCGACTTGCCGGCGGCGGCTGACTCACGCAGCGAACGCAGGCGCGCTTCGGCCGCCACCACGCGGTCGTTGGCCACGTTGAGCGAAGTGCTCATGTCCTTCACGCCACTGAGCAGCGCGTTTTCCTGATGGTTCGCCGAAACGATGTTGTGCTGGGCCTGGAAGGCTTCCACTGCGGCACGCTTCTCCGCGATGCGTGCGCTCAGGCGATCGAGTTCCTCGCGCGACTGCGTAAGTGTCTGCGCCGCAGTCTTCTGGAACTGCTCGGCGATCTCGTCGCGGTACACACCGATCAATCCATTCACAAGGCGTGCGAGCGCGTCCGGGTGACGGCCCACCGCAGACAGCTCGACGATACGGCTGTCGGCAACGGCCTCGGCCGACAAAATGCGCTGGATTGCATCGGCAGACTCCAGGCCGTCCATCTCGACGCCCGCCCGATGCAACTGGTCACGCACGCGCTCGATCAGCGGGCGGCCAGTCAGGCGCTGCACCTCGTCCGCCAGGCCAGGCGCCGGCGGCGGGGCCGCATTGCTCGGCTGCTGCGATGAGGATACTGGGGGCAGGCTGGCGGCAGGCGTGATCTGGACACGTGCCTCGGCGCGATACTCCGCCGGACGCGAAAAATCGTAGATCAAGCCCAGCACGCTGCAGGCAATGAACACGGCGCCAAAAACCCGCCAACGGCGCAAGCGCCGCACCTGAAGATCCGGCCCCAACGCGGGCGGTGCAGAAAACACGCCCGCCCCACGCATCGCCGCTCCGGCAAATGAACTCATGTTGTCTCCCCGCCTACCGGTCCCGGCGACAACGCCTGTCCGCAACCCCCGCGTCGTAGGCAGACCGGTTTTGCCTTAATCCAACAGCATGGACCCGAATTCGGGCGATTGCCACCGCAGCAACACCCGGGATACGCGCCGCGTTGAACACGTTGCGTCAGCCGTCACGCTTTTGATCTGCGTCGGGGTCATTGCCTGCAAGCACATGCTCGAATCATGGCACCCGGAGGAAGAACAGATCATGCGACTGCCCAACCCGGTTCGAGCCCTCATACGACGCCGCAAGCGCACCCAGCATCACTACACGCTGGCGGTGCACCGCGCCATGTCGCGCACCTCGCTTCGGCTCTCCGCCAAGGCGGCATGGGGGATCGGGGCATTAGGCGCGGTCATGGTGATCGGCAGCATCGGTTACCACATCATCGGCGGCGACCGGCACAGCTGGCTGGACGCGATCTACATGACCTTCATTACCGTCGCGACGATCGGCTACGCCGAAGTGATCGAGCTCGACCACAGCCCCGGCGGCCGCATCTTCACGATGCTGATCGGCACCGCGGGGCTCGCCACCGTCTGGTTCCTGTTTTCAACGCTGACCGTCTTCCTGCTGGAAGTCGACCTGAACGCCACGCTGCGGAGGAAACGCATGCAAAACCTGATCCGGAAGATGCACGGCCACTACATCGTCTGCGGCTTCGGGCGGGTCGGGCAGAACGTTGCGGCGGAACTGGAAATGACCGGCCGCGCATTTGCCGCCATCGACCACGATCTGCCGATGCTCGAAGAGCGCAAGGAACGCGACGAAGCCCTGCTCTATCTGCACGGCGACGCATCCGATGACGAGTTGCTGGTTGCCGCCGGGCTTGAGCGCGCACGCGGCATCTTTGCCGTGACCGGCGACGACAGCCTCAACCTCATGATCACGATGACCGCGCGGCAGATCAACCCACGCATCCGTATCGTTGCGCGCAGCCACGAGCCGCGCAACATCGGCAAACTGCGCAAGGCCGGCGCCGACGAGGTAGTGTCGCCCGACTTCACCGGCGGCGTGCGCATCGTCGCCGCGATGATCCGCCCGCACGTGGTGTCCTTCCTGGACGAAATGCTGCGTTCCGAACACCGGCTGCGTGTCGAGGAAGTCCGAGTACCCGCAGACTTCGAACCGCGCCCGCTATCGTCGCTGCGCACACGCAGCGCGCACTTCGTGCTGCTTGCGATCAAGGGCACGCAGGACTGGATCTTCAATCCGCAGGACGACGCCGTGGTGATGCCGGACGACACACTGATTGCGATGTGCTCGCCCGCCGGACGCCGCGAACTGGAAGAAATGCTCGTACTTGAGCCGCCGCGCGCCTGAGCGCCGGCGGCGTAACACGGTGTCAGGCCTCGGCGAGCACGCCGTCAGTCAGGGTCAGCCTGCGGTCCGCCCGCGCCGCAAGCGCAGGATCGTGCGTGACGATCACCACCGAGGTGCCGATACGCTGGCGCAGCGCCAGCATCACGTCGAAAACCGTCTCCGCGGTATGGCGGTCGAGGTTGCCGGTCGGTTCATCGGCCAGCAGACAGGCGGGCTCGGTGACCAGCGCCCGTGCAATCGCCGCGCGCTGGCGTTCGCCACCCGAGAGCTCGCCCGGCGCGTGCTCTAGGCGGTGCCCCAGCCCAACCGAGGTCAGCATCTCGGCCGCTTTGGCCATTGCCTGCTCGCGCGGCATGCGGCGGATCAACAGCGGCATTGCAACGTTTTCCTGCGCCGAGAATTCCGGCAGCAGGTGGTGGAACTGGTAGACGAAGCCGAGTGATGCGTTGCGCAGGTGGCCACGCTCGGCCTCGGACAGCGTCGAGAAATCGCGACCAAGCAGGCGCACCGTCCCGGCCGTTGGCTTATCCAGACCGCCCAGCAGGTGCAGCAAGGTACTCTTGCCGGAGCCCGACGCGCCGACGATCGCGACGCTTTCGCCACGCGCCACCGACATCGCCACGCCATCCAGCACGACGACCGCACCCGGCCCATCGCCATAGCGCCGGCCCAGGCCGACGCAGGACAAGACTTCGTTCTCACTCATAGCGCAGCGCCTCCGCCGGATTGATGCGTGCAGCACGCCAGCTCGGGTACAGCGTCGCGAGCAGCGTCACTGCGAAGGACAGCACGGTGATCGTGATGACGTCGCTCCACAGCAGTTGCGAGGGCAGTTCCGAAATGAAGTACACGTCCTTGGCGAGGAACTGCATGCCGAAGGTCCGCTCGATGGCTGGCACGATCACATCGACGTTGAGCGCCAGCAGCACGCCGCCGGTCACGCCGATGCCGAGCCCGATCAGGCCCATGATCGCCCCCTGGATCACGAAGATCGTCATGATCGATTTGGGCGAAGCCCCCAGCGTACGCAGGATCGCGATGTCCGCCTGCTTGTCCTGCACCGCCATCACCAGGGTCGACACGATGTTGAATGCCGCCACTGCAACGATCAGCGACAGGATGATGAACATCACGTTCTTTTCGATCTGCACCGCGCGGAAGAAGTTGGCGTGGCTGCGCGTCCAGTCCGATACGCCGATGCTCGGGTCGAGCTTGCTCAACAAGCCACGCGCCACTTTCGGCGCGGCGTAGAGATCGTCCAGCGCGAGCCGCACGCCGGACACTGAATCGCCCATGCGATATAGCGCCTGCGCGTCTTTCATGTGAATCAGCGCGAGCCCGACGTCGTATTCGAACATGCCGATTTCGAACACGCCGACGACGGTGAATTGCTTCAGGCGGGGCAGGATCGCCGCGGGCGTGACAAGGCCGGTTGGCGCAATCAGCGTGACCTTCTCGCCGGGCATTACGCCCATCGCCTTGGCGAGTTCCGACCCGAGGATGATGCCGAACTCGCCCGGCTTCAGATCGGTTAGCTTGCCCGCCTTCATGTTCTTGGCGAAATTTGCGACGCGGTCCTCGGCTTCCGGCATGACGCCACGGATCAGGGTGCCACGGACCGATTCGCCCATCGACAACATGCCCTGCTGCTGCACGAAGGGCGCAACCGCCTTGACGCCCGGATACGCCGCCGCAATCTTCGCCGCGCCCTGCCAGTCGGTCAGGTCGCCCTCGTAGGCAACGATCTGTGCGTGGGCGGCTACGCCAAGGATGCGGGTGCGCAGTTCCCGCTGGAATCCGTTCATCACCGACAGCACCACGATCAGCGCCGCAACGCCGAGCGCAATGCCGAGCATCGACACCATCGAGATGAAGGAAATGAAACGGTTGCGGCCCGCCGCGCGGCGTCGGGCGCGCACGTAGCGGAGTCCGATCAGGAGCTCGTAGTTCATCGGCACCGGTCGGCCGGCGCGGCGCAAATATCGGTTCGCACACGCGTCGGCAGGGAGTTCGAAGGGGTTATCTTTACGCACGAGGCCTCAGCCCTTCTGGGCGGAGGCCTCGCGTCGGTGCATGTTACACTCCGCCGCCCGTCGCGCGGGAAGTCATTGATCTGCCTGAGATTATGCAAGTCTCCATCGTCCTACCCGGGCTCCATAACGATGCCGCAGACGCCGCGTCGGCCCTGCGCAGCACCGCCCTGCCCGGCCTCGCCTGGCTGCTCGGTCGCGCCACGCTCGCTCAAATTGCACCCGCCAGCAGTACATCGGCCTTCGCCAGCCGTTTTGGTGTTGCAGACTGCGCCACGGCCACCCTGCGGCGCGCCGGTGAGCAGCATCTGCCCTTGCCGCAGCCCGGAGACATTTGGCTATGTGCAGATCTGGTCGGCCTGCATTTTGCGCGCGACCAGATGGTGCTGACCGCGCCTGAGGGGCTCGCCCTGGACGCGAACGAAGCCCAGTCACTGGCGGAGCCCCTGCGCGACGCGCTGCAGGAAGTCGGCGAATTCGTGCTGGCCAGCCCCGAACGCAGCTACCTGCGGCTGAACGCACCCAGCGATGCAATCTTCAGTGATCTCATCGACGTTGCCGGTCGCCCGGTCGCACTGTTTCTGCCGGAGGGCCGTGGCGGTCTGCGCTGGGGGCGAATCATCAATACGGTACAGATCGCACTGCACGACCACCCGGTAAACCGCGCTCGTGAGGCAGCCGGCCGTCGCGCTGCGAACAGCCTGTGGTTCTGGGGCGAAAGCCGCATGACCGCAACGCCCCAGCACAGCGCCGATGCAATCTACTGCGACAACCCCGTGGCAGCCGGCCTCGCACGCCTGGCCGGCAGCACGCCGCAGGCGCTTGCGACCTTCGCCGACGCACCTGCATGCCGTGAAGCCTTGTTGCTGATCGACGCCCTGGATGCGCCCGCCCGCTTTCGCGACACCAGCCGCTGGCTCGATGCACTCAAGGCGCTGGAAGCCAACGTATTCGCCCCGCTCGCAGCGCGCATGCAACGCAGTGAAGTCACGCGTGCCGAGATTGTCGCGCCCGGCGAACGTGGCGGCATCGCGCTTGACGTCACCCCTCGGCGCTGGGCTTTCTGGCGCAAACCAATTCCCCCGGAACAGCTGCTCACCACGCCCATGCCGGCCGTTGCAGGACGCTGATGCAAATTTCCCGCCGCCCCTGCCCGGAAGCCCCGGCTCGCCGCCTCGCCGACGCCGGGCTGCCGCCCCTGCTCGCCCGCCTTTACGCCGCACGCGGCGTAGCGCGCAAGGACGAACTCGACTACGCCCTGACCGCACTGCTGCCGCCCGATGGCTTGCGCGGTGTTAAAGAAGCCGCGGAACTGCTGGCCGATACCCTCGCGGCGCAAGCGCCGATGCTGATCGTTGCCGACTACGACTGCGACGGCGCCACGGCCTGCGCCGTTGGCATCCGCGCACTGCGTGCCTTCGGCGGCACCGTCGATTACCTGGTGCCGAACCGCTTCAAGTTCGGCTATGGCCTGACACCGGCGATCGTGGCGCTTGCCGCCGAACGCAAGCCCGCCCTGCTGATCACGGTGGACAACGGCATCGCCAGTGTGGAAGGCGTCGCTGCCGCCCGCGCTGCGGGCATCACAACGCTGATCACCGATCACCACCTGCCGGGCGACACGTTGCCCGACGCCGATGTGATCGTGAACCCGAACCAGCCGGGCTGCAGCTTTGCGAGCAAGCACATCGCAGGTGTCGGCGTCATGTTCTACACGATGCTTGCGCTGCGCGCCGAACTGCGGCGCCGTAACTGGTTTGCCACGCGCGAAGAACCAAAACTCGCCGATCTGCTGGATCTGGTCGCGCTCGGCACCGTCGCCGACGTGGTGAAGCTGGATCAGAACAACCGGATTCTGGTGCACCAAGGCTTGTCCCGCATGCGTGCCGGCAAGATGCAGCCGGGCATCCGGGCGCTGTTCGCTGCGGCCTCGCGCGACGCAATGCGGGCCAGCACCTTCGATCTGGGATTTGGCCTCGGCCCCCGGCTCAACGCGGCTGGCCGGCTCGCCGACATGTCGCTCGGCATCGAATGCCTTATCACCGATGACCCGCTCCGTGCCACGAACCTCGCGCGCGAGCTGGACCGAATGAACCAGGAACGACGCAGCATCGAAGAAGACATGCAGGCAAGCGCCGAGCTGATGCTGGACGCGCTGGGCGACTCCGCGGCGCACGGCGTAGCGCTGTTCGATGCCGACTGGCATCAGGGCGTGGTCGGCATCGTCGCCGGCCGCGTCAAGGAGCGGCTGCATCGCCCGGTGATTGCCTTTGCGCGCAGCGACGATGGCCTGATCAAGGGTTCGGGGCGTTCCGTCGCCGGCGTGCACCTGCGCGATGCGCTGGACTTGCTCAGCAAACGCCAGCCGGATCTGATCTTGACGTTTGGCGGCCACGCCATGGCCGCGGGCGTGTTGATCCGTGAAACGGACTTCCCCCGCTTTGCGGCGGGCTTCGATGCCGTAGTGCAGGCGCTGGCCGATGACGAGGCGCTCAACCCGCGCCTTGAAACGGATGGGGAACTCTCCCCCCACGAGATGTCGCTCGAAGCCGCGCGGTTGATCGAACGCGAGATCTGGGGCCAGGGCTTCCCGGCGCCGCTCTTCTCAGATGCCTTCGAAGTGGAATCGCAACGGCTGCTGAAGGATCAGCATGTGAAGCTCACGCTGCGGCGCGGCAACGAACGCTACGAAGCGATCCGCTTCCGCCATGCCGACCCGGCGCCGGATCGCCTGCATGCAGCGTTCCGGCTCTCGGCCAACGAATACCGCGGCGTGGCGTCGTTGCAGTTGCTGATCGAGCACTGGGAAGACGCCACGGGGGGCTGACCGCCCCCAAGGCGTTCAGGTAATCGTGAACATCTTCGAGAAGTTCGCGATATCCAGCACCTGGCGCACGCTGCCTTTGACACCGGCAAGTGTGACGAGCTTGTTGGCCTGCTTCGCCTTGTCGCGTAGCAGCAGCAGCATGCCCAGCGCGGAGCTGTCCAGATAGCTGACATCGGCGAGGTCGACCGTAAAGGAGGTGGTCGCCGGGAGCGCCACCATGCGCTCCAGTGCTTCGCGAAACTCGCGGTGTGCATTGAAATCGAAGCGCCCGCTGAGTTTTAGCAACGCGACGCCGTCGCGGGTCGTGACATTGGTTTCCATCTTCTGCTCCCTGGCTCAAACCTCGAAATCAACTGGCGCGGCGCACCGACTGCCTGAGCCGCGCCACCACCCGCTGGGCTACTTCGTTGAGTGGCGATACCTCGTCCACCGCACCGATCTGCGCGGCCTCACGCGGCATGCCGTACACCACGCAGCTTTCCTGATCCTGGCCGATGTTCCAGCAGCCAGCTTTCTTCATTGCAAGCATGCCCTGTGCACCGTCCTTGCCCATGCCGGTCAGTATCACACCGACCCCGTTCGCGCCGACATGCTTGGCGGCCGAGTGAAACAGCACGTCCACCGAGGGGCGATGACGATTCACCGGCTCGGCCTTCGATAGCTCGCAGCAATACAGCCCGCCACTGCGTTTGACGAGCAGATGCGAATGCCCGGGGGCAAGGTAAGCATGGCCGGGCAGGATCTTCTCGCCGTCCTCGGCTTCCTTGACGCGCACCTTGCAGAGGCCGTCCAGCCGCTTGGCGAACGAGCCGGTGAACATCTCCGGCATGTGCTGGACGATCAGGATGCCGGGCATCTGCTCGGGGAAACGGGTCAGCACCTCCTTGATCGCTTCGGTACCGCCGGTCGACGCCCCGATCAGTACCAGGCGGTCACGCAAGGTATTGCCATCCAGCGCCGTGGGCGTTGCGCCCCCCGTGGCGCTCGCGGCGGTGGCAGCCGTTGAAGCCGCTGCCGCCGGCTGCGAGTACTTCGCCGGTGAGCGCAGGCGCGCCTGATGCGCAGCGCGAATCTTGTCGCAGATCTCGTCCGCGTAAGGGCGGATACCCTGCGCCGAATTGAGCTTCGGCTTGGTGATGAAGTCGACGGCGCCGAGCTCCAGCGCGCGGAAGGTCACGTCCGAGCCCCGCTCGGTCAGCGTCGAGATCATCACTACGGGGGTCGGCCGCAGCCGCATCAGCTTGTCGAGAAACTCCAAACCATCCATGCGCGGCATTTCGATGTCCAGCGTCACCACATCGGGGTTGCGCTGCTTGATCATCTCGCGCGCAACGATCGGGTCAGTGGCCGTGCCGACGACTTCGATATCCGGTGCCTGGTTGATCAATTCGGAAAGCACCGAACGCATCACTGCCGAGTCGTCCACGATGAGTACGCGGATTGCCATGTCTGCTTCTCGCCTTAATCGAACAGTTCCACATCACCGCTATGTCGCGGTGCATGGGTGAGCCGTTCGCGGTAATCGCGTTCGCGGTCGATCACGGTTTCGTTCCGCAGATCGACCAGCTTCTTCACCATCACGCGCCCGCTCACCGGAAAGAAATACACCTTGCGCGCATACACATCGAGCAGGTCTTGCGCGATCACCGGTATCCGCTCAAGTTTCAAATAGTCGAGCACAAAAGCCGAATTGCGGTCGCCCACACTTGATCCGGTCAGCGCCGCCATCACGCGGCCACCGCCGAAAACCTTCGCTTCGAGGCTGGATCGCCGCGCGCCCATGCCTAGCAGCCGGTTGATCAACACTTCCATCGCGAATGCGCCGTAGCGGGCGGACTCGGATAGCACACCCCGCTCACCGCTATCGGGCAGCATGAAGTGGTTGAGCCCGCCGATGCGCTTGTCACGGTCCCGTATGCAGGCCGCAACGCAGGAGCCCAGCACCGTCACGATCGCCATGTCGCGCGTCGTGGCGTAGTACTCGCCGGGCAACACCTTTACCGCATCGCATGCGAAGTTGCGATCGTAGTAGGCGTTGTCCGCCAGGTGTGGATCGAGAGGGTCGTAGTCAGCCCCGCTGGTCGGTGCGGGCATACACCGTTCTCCCGAGCGAGCGGAACAGATCGGCCGCGTGCATGAAGTTCTCGGAGTGGCCCGCGAACATCAGCCCCTCGGGCCGCAGCAAAGGCACGAAGCGCTTTAGGATCGTGTATTGCGTCGGCTTGTCGAAGTAGATCATCACATTGCGGCAGAAGATCGCATCAAACGGCCCCTGCACCGGCCACGAGGGCTCAAGCAGGTTGAGGCGGCGGAAGCTGAGCAGGCGCTGCAACTCGGGCCGCACACGCACCTTGCCCGCCTGCTCGCCGGTACCTTTGAGGAAGAACTTCTGCAGCCGGTCACGCTGCAGGCGATCGACACGGTCCATGCCGTACATGCCCAGTTCGCCATGCCGGAGCACGTTGGTGTCCAGATCGGTCGCGACGATCTGTACCGGAGGCGAAAGCGTGTTGTAGGCCTCGCAGGCGGTGATCGCGAGCGAGTATGGCTCTTCGCCGGTCGATGCCGCACAGCACCAGATCTTGACCGTACGCTTGGGGTCGAAACTGCGCAGCAGGTTCGCCAGCGTGTCGAAGTGGTGCGCTTCGCGGAAGAACGAGGTGAGGTTGGTCGTCAGCGCATTGACGAATTCTTCCCATTCTTTCGGATCGTTGCTGCGCTCCAGGTTATCCAGATAATCGGAGAATCGGTGTTCGCCGCGCGCACGCAAGCGGCGAGCAAGGCGGCTGTAGACCATGTCCTGCTTGATCGGCGACAGTGCGATGCCGGCGTGCTTGTAGATGAGCGCCCGGACCCGTTCGAAATCCGCCGGCGTGAAGGCGAATTCGCGCCCCGACACATCGATCTTGCCAAGCGAATCCACGATCTTCTGGCGTGCAGCCGCACCCGCAGGTAGCGCGGGGGCCGTTGTGGCACGCAGCGGCGCCGGCGCTGGCCGCGCAGGTGACAGCGGGGCCAGGGGTTTGCGCGTCGTGGTGCCGAGGGACGGCCGCGCCGGCGCGGCCGTTGCCCGTGGCGGCACCAGCGGCGCACGCGGAGGAATCTTCGAATCAGGCTTGTCACTCATGTCTGCTGCCTTCCCGCCATCTGCTGCCTAGAACCCGCGCCGGCCGCGTGCAGCGGGGTGGTGTGTCGCGGTGGAAAGGCGGAAGGTCGCCACGGCCGCGGTAAGGGTATGCGCCTGGTCCTCCAGGCTTTCCGCCGCTGCGGCCGCTTGCTCGACCAGGGCCGCGTTCTGCTGCGTCACTTCGTCCATCTGCGTCACCGCCGACGCGACCTGATCAATCCCTTCTGCCTGTTCGCGGCTCGAGTTCGCGATCTCGTTCACCAACTGCGTCAGCTGGCGGAAGTTGGCGACCATCTCTTCGATCGTCTCGCCCGCCTCGCGCACCTGCTGCACGCCGCCGCGCACCTTGACCTCGCTCTCTTCGATCAGGCCCTTGATCTCCTTGGCTGCCTGCGCACTGCGGTGGGCAAGGTTGCGCACCTCGGACGCCACCACCGCGAAGCCCCTGCCCTGCTCGCCGGCCCGCGCCGCTTCCACAGCGGCGTTGAGGGCGAGGATGTTGGTCTGGAACGCAATCGAGTCGATCACGCTGATGATCTCTGCAATCTTCGAGGCACTCTTCTGGATTGCGTCCATCGTGCCGACGACCTGGCGCACCATCTCGCCGCCACGCTGCGTGACGCCGTCGGACTGACGCGCCAGCGCACTCGCATCGGCCGCTGTCTGGGCATTGTTGCGAACGGTGGAGTTCAGTTGCTCCATGCTCGCCGCGGTTTCCTCCAGGCTCGATGCCTGTTCTTCAGTGCGTGACGACAGATCCGCATTGCCAGCAGCAATCTCCTTCGCCGCCGTGTTCACCGCTTCCGTAGCCTGCTGGATCGTGCCCATCAGGTCACGCAAACGCGCAACGGTGGTGTTGGCATCGTCGCGCAGCTGGCCGAACACGCCGCGATAGTCGCCTTCGACGCTGCGTGTCAGGTCGCCCTGCGCGATCGACTGCAGAATCGATGCAATTGCGCCCAGGCCGGCCGAGGTCGTTTCGACCATGCGGTTGAGGTTTTCGGAGAGCTGCAGGGCGAAGCCTGTCTTGCCCTCAAGCGCCAGCCGGTGGCTGAAGTCGCCATTTGCGGTGCCCTCGACCAGGGTCGCCACCTCGGCTTCGATCGCGAGCTCCGCAGTGCGGTCCAGCCATTCCACCGCGGTGCCCAGACGCACGCCACGGGGGTCGACCACCGGGTTCACTGTCAGCGTGAAAGTCCGGCTGCCGATCGAAACCACGGCCTTGTGCGTGCCCTGCAGCCTTGCAAGCAACTGCTGCTGGTGCGCCGGGTTCTTGTGGAACTGGTCGATCGACGTGCCGATGAGCTTCGAGACATCGAAGCTGCCAAAGGCCTTCCGCATGTCCTCCGTAGCGTCGCTGAAGGTGCGCTCCAGCGACTTGTTGAGGTAGATGATCCGATTGTCGCGGTCGGCGATCATCACGTTGGTGGCAACGTTGTCGAGGCCGGTCTTGATGCGCAGGCTTTCTTCGACCACGCGGTTGATCTCCGCGATGTCGAAGCCGTGGCGGATCAGCATCGATTCGACACCCTGCACAAGCCGCCCGATCTCATCGTTGCGCGCCACGGCCAGCCGATCTTTCAGGTTGCCCTGCGCCACACGCTCAACCGTGGTGACCGCCGCAGCCAGTCGGCGCTGCAGGTTGTGCGCCACACTCCTGCCGAGCCCCGCGAGCACCACGAGCATTGCCCCAAGGGGCAGCAGAACATCCGGCGCCCAGTGTCCGCCGCCCGCGCGCCATACGGCGGCAAGCGCCAGCAGCGCCGAGAGCGCACAGCCCAGCCAGACTTTGCTGACGAGCGGCACGTCGGCCCACTTCGCCAACAGCGCGGGAATACCGTTGCCGACCACCTCGCCGTTGCGCACGACGGCGCTGGCCCGCTGTGCGCGCAGCTGTGCGTAGAAGGTCTCAGCTGCCTGAATCTGCTCGCGGCTCGCCTTGCGGCGAACCGACATGTAGCCGGTGATCTGATCGCCCTCGCGCAGCGGCGTCGCGTGGGCTTCCACCCAGTAGTAATCGCCGTTCTTGCAGCGGTTCTTCACCATGCCGATCCAGGGACGCCCGGCCTTGAGGCACTTCCACAAATCGTCGAAGGCTTCCGGCGGCATATCCGGATGACGCACGATGTTGTGCGGCTGCCCCATCAACTCTGCCTCGGTGAAGCCGCTGATGTCGATGAAGTCGCGGTTGATGTAGGTGATGCGGCCCTTCGTATCGGTCTTCGACACGATCATCGTGTCGACACTGAGCTCGACCTCGCGGTCGGTCACCGGCGTGTTGATGCGCATGAAGGCTGTCTCCCCTTTTTGCCGTATCTCGTTGGCCGCTTACGCGGCTCAGAATTCCTGCCAGTCGGACTCAGCGCTTGCCGGTTGCTTGCGCGGCTTCGGGGCGCCCTTTGGCGCCACCGGCGTACGAGCGATTGCCGGGGTGCGCACCGGTGCAGCATGAGCCGGAGCCTGCGCAATGGTGATTGGCGCCTGATAGCCGGCGCCAGCGTCAAGCCGGAAGGCGGCCACTGAACTCGCCAGCATCCTCGCCTGTTCCTCCAGGCTCTCGGCTGCGGCCGCCGCCTGCTCCACCAGCGCCGCGTTCTGCTGCGTCACTTCATCCATCTGGCCCACTGCAGCGGCAACCTGATCGATACCTGTGGATTGTTCCCGGCTTGCTTGCGAGATGTCCGTCACCAACCGGGCGAGTTCGGCAAAGTTGCTCACCATCTCGTTGATCGTGGCGCCGGCATCGCGTACCTCGCGCGCGCCTTCGCCAACCTTGTCCACACTGTCGGCGATCAGGCCCTTGATCTCCTTCGCGGCTTGCGCGCTGCGCTGCGCAAGGTTGCGCACTTCCGAGGCGACCACCGCGAAACCGCGCCCCTGCTCACCCGCCCGCGCGGCTTCTACCGCGGCGTTGAGCGCAAGGATATTGGTCTGGAACGCGATCGAATCGATCACGCCGATGATGTCGGCGATCTTGGTTGCGCTGGACTGGATCGCATCCATCGTCGTGACGATCTGGCGCACCTTGGCGCCGCCTTCCTGCGCCACCGCGTTCGACTGCGACGCGAGGCGGTTCGCCTGCGCTGCGCTCTCCGCGTTCTGACGCACCGTGGCGTTCAGTTCTTCCATGCTGGAGGCGGTCTCTTCAAGGCTGGAAGCCTGTTCCTCGGTGCGACCGGAGAGATCCGAATTGCCGGCGGCGATTTCCTGCGCGGCGGTATTCACGGCGTCACTCGCCTCGCGGATCTGGCTCAGTACCGCGTTCAGGCGATCGACCGTCTGATTCGTATCCTCCTTGAGGCGGCCGAACATGCCCTGGTAGTCGTTCTGGATGCGCACCGTAAGGTCGCCTTGCGAGATCGCGTTGAGCACACCCGCCACATCTTCAAGACCGCCGGAAACGACGCCGAGCAGCTGGTTCATCGCCTCCGCGAGTTGCCGGAAGAAACCCTCCTTGTCTGCCACCGTCAGGCGCTGTGCGAAGTCGCCGGCGACTGCGGCACGCAACAGCGCAGCGAGTTCCTCCTCGGCCCTGACCTCGGCCGTACGGTCGAGCCATTCGATCACCGTGCCAAGCCGGCGACCGGTGCTGTCCATGATCGGGTTGGCAGTCAGCCGGAAGCTGAGCGGGCCGACCTTGATGTTGGCGACATGCTTGCCGCGCAGCGCACCGAGCACGTTGCGCTGGTGCGAGGGGTTGCGGTGAAACTCGTCGAAGTTGCGGCCAACGATCTCCTGCGCCCGGAACTGCGGCAACACCTTGCGCAGCTCGTTCTCGACGCCGCCCAGCATCGTCACGACGGACTCGTTGCAGTAGAGAATCTTGCCGTCGTTGTCTGCGAGCATCACGTTGGTGGAGGTCTTGTCCAGCGCGTTGCGGATACGCAAGTTCTCGGCCGCAAGCGCCTGATCGCTCTCGATCTTCTGGCGCAACTGCGCTCGCATGGTGTTGAGCGTTGCGGCGATCTCGCCAAACTCGTCACGCGACGAAACGTCGACGTTGTTCGATAGATCAGCCTGTGCAATACGCCGCGCGCCGTTCTGGATCATGTCGATCGCACGCAACATGCCGGACCGGAAGCCAAGGAACAGGTACAGCGCCAGCAGCACCGCCAAAGCGGCCAGCACGAAGGTGGTGTTGCGCTCGCGCTCAAGGCGGGCGACGCGAATATCGATCGCGTCGTCAAACGCCTTGGCCGCCGCGTCCATCACTGCGTAACCGGCCTGCAGGGCCTCGGTCGACAAGGCCCAAAGCGCGTCCGGGCTCTCATCGACCTTATCGGCCGAGAGCAGACGCCGCACCTCCTGCCGGAATACGTCGGCCTTGGTTTTGAAGGCCTTGACGCTTGGCTCCACATCGCGTGAGACCGTACCCGTGTCATCGAACTTCGCCGCCTTCTCGATTGAGGCCTGCATCACCGAGAGACTCTGATCGGATAGCGCCAGCATCGTTTCCAGTTCGACACGGTCGCTCACCGTCACCTGCTTGGCCAGCACAGCCGAGACGGAGCGCGCTCTCGCCCGACCGAGCGCTTCCACGATGTCCGGCGCGCGGTCGGTAAAGATTGTCATCAGGTAGTAGGTCGAGGCCTCCGGATCCAGCGTGGCGTTCGTGTTGTCGGCGATCAGTGTCATGAACGCCTTGATCTCACCGATCAGCTCGGTATGCAGCTTCACGCTGTCCGCCGCAGAGACCGTGATCGCCTTGGCGCGCACATCCGCCCAATGCGCCTTGAGCTTGCCCCAGGCATCGTCGAGCCCGTACTGCGGGCCTTCGTGTGCTATCACCGCATCCGCTGCCTTGATCGCCGCTTCAACCTTGTCGGCGGCGTCCTTGAGCTTGGGCCGGGCGCTTTCATTGCCACCGATCAGCTGGCGCGCCTGACCGCGGTGCACCTGCACGCCCTCCATCATCTGGCGAGCCGGCAGGAAGTAGTGCGCCGTGAGCGACTCGGTGCGCGCGAAGTGCAGATCCGCCTCGATGCGATGATCCACCTGCCAGACGAGGAATCCGAGCGCGCACAGCACGATCACGCCGATCAGCGCGAACTTGCGCGGCACATTCAGCCGGTTCATCAACGCGAGAGAGGGTTTGAGCAGGGCTTGCATGTCAGCGCTCCGGTCGGATCGTGTGTCGGTGCGTCAGAGAATGGCTTCGTCAACAAGCGCCATTTCGCTGGCGCTCATCAGGCGTTCGATGTCGAGCAGGATCAGCATGCGCTCTGCCACCGAAGCGAGGCCGACGATGTACTCGGTGCGGATCGCGGAACTGAACTCCGGCGCAGGGCGTATCTGTTCGGGTGCCAGGGTCAGCACGTCCGACACGCCATCAACCACCACGCCGACTACCCGCGCCCCAACATTGAGGATGATCACCACGGTGAAGGGCGTAAATTCGGCGGTACCCGCTTTGAACTTGATCCGCAAATCCACGATCGGCACGATGATGCCGCGCAGATTGATGACACCCTTGATGAATTCCGGCGCGCCAGCGATGCGCGTCACCGCGTCGTAGCCGCGGATTTCCTGAACCTTCAGGATATCGATCGCGTATTCCTCGCCGCCCAGCGTGAAGGTCAGGAATTCGCCTGCCACCACACGCCCTTCCTGCGCGACCGTCATCTGCATGTTGGCGTCAACCATGCTTGCCTCCACTGGTATTCATGCTGCGCCCTGGCCGGCGCGGCGCGCCATGCTCACAAGCTGGGGTGGGTCGACGATCAGCGCGACGTGGCCGTCACCCATGATGGTGGCGCCGGAAATGCCGGGCACCCGTCGGTAATTGGCTTCCAGACTCTTGATCACGACCTGGTGCTGGCCGATCAGTGCGTCGACGAACGCGGCAACCTTGTTGCCGTCCGACTCAAGGATCACCATGATTCCGGCCTCGTACGCACTGCGCTCGCCCGGCGTATCGAAGGCTTCGTGCAGGTCGACGATGGGCAGGTATTCACCGCGCACATCGAGCAAGCGCTCCACGCCTGACACCGCCTTGAGCATCGCCGCCGTTGGCTGCAGCGACTCGACAACGTAGTCGAGCGGAATGATGTAGGTCTCGCCGGCGAGGCCGACCGACATGCCATCCAGAATCGCCAGTGTCAGCGGCAGACGCACCGTTACGCGGGTGCCGACACCCAGCATCGAGTCGAGCTCGATGCGGCCACCCAGCGACCCGATGTTGCGCTTCACCACATCCATGCCAACGCCGCGGCCGGAGACGTCCGTGACCTGCTCGGCGGTGGAGAAGCCCGGCTCGAAAATCAGCTGGAACACTTCCTGATCGGTCATGCTGTCCGACACCGGCAGGCCGCGCTCGCGTGCCTTGGCGAGAATGCGGTTGCGGTTGAGACCCGCGCCGTCGTCCGCCACCTCGATGACGATATTTCCGCTCTGGTGGTAAGCCCGCAGGTTGATGCGGCCGGTTTCGCTCTTGCCCGCCTCGCGCCGCCGCTCCGGCGACTCGATGCCGTGATCGAGGCTGTTGCGGATCAGGTGCGTCAGCGGGTCAGCAATCAACTCCACCAGCCCCTTGTCCAGCTCGGTGTTCTCACCCCCGGTGACCAGTTCGACGCGCTTTCCGAGCTTGCCGGAGAGATCACGCACCACGCGCGGGAAACGATTGAACACTGTCGAGATCGGCAGCATGCGGATCGACATCACCGATTCCTGCAGATCGCGGGTGTTGCGTTCGAGCAGCGCAATGCCGTTATGCAGGCGCTCGTACAGCACCGGGTCCAGCGCACCGGCGGCCTGGCTGATCATGGCCTGGGTGATCACCAGCTCGCCGACGAGGTTGATCATCTGATCGACGCGCTCGATGTTCACGCGGATCGAGCTGGCGTCCGACTTGCTGACGGGCCGCGCGGCAGCATCCTTCGCGGGCTGAACGGCGGGCGTTGTGGTGCCGCGCGGGGCAACTTCCGTCTTGGCGGCAACCGCTGGCGCCAGATGCTCTGCCGCCATCGCGGGCTGCGGCAACGGCTCGAAGAAACCGTAGGAGCCATCGGCGGCATCGCTCGTCGCAGCGGACGCTGCATCGGGCAGCGGTTCGAAGAAGCCGTATCCCGGATCGTCGCTTGAGCTTGTCTGGGCCGGTTCGCTCAGGGGTTCGAAAAAACCGTACGCCGTCTCTTCGTCGGCCGGGGCGCCCGGCGCATCATCGAAGAGACCAAAGGCCTCGTCGGCCTTCGGCGCCACCGGTGCGGCATCGACGACGTCGATCGACACGGACGCGCTGTCGACAACGAACTCCAAGACCGTTCGCAAGGTTTCAGGATCAACATCGCTCGCCAGTTTCACCGACCAGGTGCGCGCGCCTTCGGCAGGCGGGCGAGCATCGATGACTTCCCCCAGCTCCTTGAGCTCGGCGATCAGATTGGCAACCGATTCGTCCGCCTGCGGATCGCCCGGCAGCATCGCAAAGCCCAGCTGGTAGGTGCGCGCCCGTTTGTGGGTACCCGGTGCTGCCGGTATCGCGCCGACCGCACGCTGCGCCTCTTCGGCGAGCACGGCAAGGCGCGCACGCATTGCCTCCGCCGCGGCATGGTCGGCCTCGCCATGGCCCTGGTGGGCGTCAAGCAAATTACGCAGTACGTCGCCCGCTGCGAGGCAAGCGTCGACCATTTCTTCGGTCAGCGTGATGGCCCCGTTGCGCACGAGATCGAGCAGCGTCTCCATCACATGCGTCAGCTCGGCAACATCGGTGAATCCGAAGGTCGCCGCCGAGCCCTTGATCGAGTGCGCCGCCCGGAAGATGGCGGGCAAATCGCCGCTCTCGGGCGCCGCAACGTCGACGGCCAGCAGCAAGGACTCCATGTTCTCGAGGTGCTCGCGGGATTCCTCGAAGAACACCGCATGGAACTGGCTCATGTCGAATGACATGCCGCTCTCCCCTGGCCCGGTACGTGTTGCCGCGACAGATTCAGCCGATGACCTTCTTGACGACCTCGATGAGCTTCTGCGGATCAAAAGGCTTGACCAGCCACCCCGTGGCCCCCGCGGCACGCCCTTGCTGCTTCATGGTGTCGGACGACTCGGTGGTCAGCATCAGGATCGGCACGCTGCGGTATTGCGGCAGCGCGCGCAATTGCTTGATCAGGCTGAGGCCATCCATGCGCGGCATGTTCTGGTCAGTCAGCACCAGCGATACCGGGCGGCCCTTCGCCTTCTCCAGCCCATCCATGCCGTCAACAGCCTCCAGCACGTCGTAGCCAGCGCTCTTGAGCGTGAAAGAGACCATCTGCCGGATCGAAGCCGAGTCATCTACCGTGAGAACCGTCTTTGCCATGATGTTCAGCTTTCCTTGCCTGTTGTTCAGAACAGCTCGATATCGCCAACCGCGATCCGAGCCTGATTCACCGTATGCACATCCTTGATCGCGGGCAGCGCATCGACGCGCGCCGTAATGGCCTGCCCAGCGCGCTCACGCGCCCCCGGCAGCGTTTGCGCAGCCGCCAATTCGCCGATCGACGTCGCGAGGGCTTCCAGCGCATCCACGCGCTGCAGCACATGGCCGACCAACTGCGACACCATGTCCTGAAACTGCATGGCCATGACCGCGCGGTTCACTTCTTCGTCCATCGCGCTCGAATGCTGGCTGAGCTGCTCTACGCCCTGGCGGCGCTGCGCGTTGAGGCGCTCAACCGCCGCCAGCACCTCTTCAACCTCGCTCTTCGAGTTCAGCGCAAAGGTCATGTCCTGCGACGCCATCTGCGAGATCGCCGCTTCCGTGCTGCGCACACCATCCCGCATCGATTGCATCAGGCCGCCAATCTGTTGCGAGAACGAACTGGTGCGGGCAGACAGGTCGCGCACTTCGTCGGCTACCACGGCGAAGCCACGGCCCGCCTCCCCGGCTCGCGCGGCCTCAATCGCAGCGTTGAGCGCGAGCAGGTTCGTCTGCTTTGCGATCGCGCCGATCTCGCCAAGGATCTGCTCTACATCGGTCGCGCGCTTCGAAATCGTCTCGGTGAGTTCGACCAACTCCATCGCGATCCGGCTGTTCTCGATCACACTATCAACGATGCGTTGCATCACCGTTGAGGTGTTGCTGACAAAACGGTCAAAGCCATCCTGATTCGCAGCCCCATCAACGCCCTGAGCGGTGATTTGAAGGGCTATTTCCTGTTGCGCGCGGGTATGCGCATGCATGCCATTGAAGCTGTCGCCCAACTTCTGGATTGCGTCATGCAGCAGGCTGCGGATGCGCTCGACTTCGCCACGTATGGCCTCAAGTTGCGCGGCAGCGCCGCGGCCAGCGTCGCCCAGGCTGGAAGGCAAAGGGTCTGCCACCGGTTCTACTTGCCTCGCGGCATCGCGCTCAACGCCTGCGCGAGTCAGCGCAGTACAAATCGCCCACGTAAGGGCAACCACGACACCAGCGGCATAGCCCGGCCAAGCAAAGAACCATGCGAGCACGATCGCCACAGCGCTCAGGCACACACCAACGGTCATTGCAGATCGTTTGCTGAACTTCATGTTGGCCTCTGTCTCCGCTTACTGCGCCGGCCTTACTGCGTTGCCGTCCATTTCGCGCCCGACATCACTGGCAGTCGGTGCCGCGCCGCTGACCTCCAGCGTGCGACCTGCCGTTGCGAGTTGCTCCTCAGCGCGCTTGTTCAGCACCACGATGCTGATCCGGCGGTTGATCGGGTCGTACGGATCTTCGGCTTTGAGTGGAATCGTCGCGGCGAGGCCCACCACGCGCGCCACCCGGTCATCAGTCAGCCCGCCAAAAACCAGTTCGCGCCGGCAGGCATTGGCGCGATCGGCGGAGAGTTCCCAGTTGCCAAAGCCGCGGTCGCCCCCGGCGTACTGGGTGGCATCGGTATGGCCGGATACGCTGATGCGGTTGCCGACCTCGTTAAGCGTCTGTGCAACCGCGTGCAGGATCTCGCGGGTGTAGGGCTTGAGCGTCGCCCCACCGCTATCGAACATTGGCCGATTCTTCTCGTCGACGATCTGGATCCGCAGACCTTCCGACGTGATGTCGAGCAACAACTGTTTGGCGAACGGGCGCAGCACTGGTGACGCCTCGATCATCGCTTCGAGCTTCTGTTTCACTTCCTCGAAACGCGCGCGCTCGATTGCCTCGTTATCGGCCGGCATGAGCTTAGGTTGGCGCAGACGCTTCTTCGGCTGGTCGTAGTCGGCGTTGGCGACCTGGCCGACCGATTTGGTGAGGTCGTTGCCGCCGCCGGGGATCACCGATGTCGCATCGCCCGTCCCCCGCCCGCCCTGTGCGGACATCTTGACCGGTGCCTGAAAGTAATCCGAGATGCCTTTCAGGTCGCCCTCGGTGGTTGAACCCAGCAGCCACATCAGCAGGAAGAACGCCATCATCGCAGTGACGAAGTCCGCGTACGCGATCTTCCATGCACCGCCATGCGCACCACCGCCGCCCTTCTTGATGCGCTTGATGACAATTGGTTGTTGGGTAGCTTCGGCCATTTAGTCAGATAGGCGAGTTGTCACTTGGTCCGGCTGGTCAATGCCCGTGCTTACTTCTTGCGGCTCTTGATCTCGTCTTCGAGTTCCTTGAAGCCGGGGCGGTCCGTCGAGAACAACACCTTGCGGCCAAATTCGATGGCGACCTGCGGCGCATAGCCGTTCATGCTTGCAAGCAGTACCACCTTGATGCACTGGAAGATCTTTCCGCCCTCTTCCATCTTCTGTTCCATCTGGCCAGCCAGCGGACCAACGAAACCGTAGGAGAGCAGGATGCCGAGGAAGGTGCCGACAAGCGCGCCGCCGATCATCTTGCCCAGCACCGCTGGCGGCTGACCGACCGAGCCCATCACGTTCACCACGCCCATCACCGCGACGACGATACCGAAGGCCGGAACACCGTCGGCCATTTTGGTCACCGCGTGCACCGGTGTGTGTGCCTCCTGATGGTGGGTCTCGATCTCCATGTCCATCAGGTTTTCGATCTCGAAGGCATTGAGGTTGCCACCGACCATCATGCGCAGATAGTCGGTCAGGAATTCCATCGCGTGGTGATCAACGGTAACGGTGGGGTACTTGCCAAAGATCGCGCTGCTCTCGGGGTTTTCGATGTCGTTCTCGATCGACATCAGCCCTTCCTTGCGCACCTTGGCGAGGATCTCGTAGAGCATCGCCAGCAAATCCACGTACATCGCCTTGTTGTAAGGCGAGCCCTTGAAAACACCGGGCACAGCCGCGGCGATTGATTTGATGGTCTTGAGGCTGTTGCCGGCGACCATGCCGCCAATCATCAAGCCAAAGATTGCCGCGTATTCGGCTGGCACCCAAAGCGCCGCAAGGCTGCCGTGGATCGCATATGTGCCGACTGACGCGGCGAGGATGATCACGTAGCCAATGATCAGGAACATTGCCTTCTGCCCTTCCTACAGAAACATCCGTGTTTCAGCACCCGACTGAGCCTGTAACGGCGGCGCCAAGAGAAACTTGAGCACCCGCGCTGCGCTGCAACAGCCGATTTCGCGGGCCCCACGGCGCAAAAAAAGGCCGTCGGCACTTGCGTGCCGACGGCGCAGCTCCTTGCTGAGCAAGGAGGAGGTCAGCCGGTCAGACTGGCGTCGCTTTGGGCGGCGGCGCGGCGGGTCTTGCCCGCACGCGAGGGTACGTTGCACAGCCCACAGACGTAGTCGTGCGTCGGGTCGTAGGCGTGCGCAACGTAGCGGCCACCACAGCGAGTGCAGCCGGCGAGTTGCAACATGTGCGCGTCAAAAAAACGGATCAGCGTCCAGGCGCGCGTCAGGCTCAAGACGCGCTCTAGATCGTGCTCTTCGCAGTGGGCGATGTACAAGCGATAGGCCGAGAGCACCGACTCAAGCCCGCGTTGCCCGCCATGCTCTTGCAGAAACCGATGGAAGCCCATGAACAGCGAGGCATGGATGTTCTGTTGCCAGGTCATGAACCAGTCGGTCGAGAATGGCAGCATGCCCTTCGGCGGCGATTCGCCGCGCACTTCCTTGTAGAGGCGCAGCAACCGCTCGCGCGACAAGGAGGTCTCCGCCTCCAGCATCTGCATGCGGGCCCCCATGCGAATCATCTCGATCGCACTCTGGGTATCGATCGCATCCTGCACCACGCTTCGGGTTGCCATGGCGCGATCCTCAGGCGAGGTTTTCGACCGGGCGGCTGGCCGCCAGGATTGCGGCGTGAATGCTTGCAACTGCGGGCTCGCGCTCGTGGTTGGCGAGCAGTTCGAGCAGCAGGCGCTCATCGAAGCGGACCTGGCACAGCATCATGCCCGAGCTCGACATACGCAGAATCTGCGCCGGAGAGAGCGACTCGATCACATCGGCCGCGTCTTCACCCACACCCAGGCGGAACATGCCCGCCTGCCGGTCTTCCAGCAGCAGTCGCTGGGCCAGCATCAGGTAGGACAGATTCAGTTCGCGGATCTCTTCCGCCAAGTTTGCCGTGCGCATGGTGACCTCCTCAGTCCGTCGCCTTTTTGGCGACTTATCGTGTGGAAGCAACAGTACCAACGGCACTCAGGAAACTTGAGTCGGGCGATTTCGGATAATCGCGTAGGCGAAAACGACCAGCGCCATGTAGGAATTTCACCTACACGGCGCGAAAATCGGGAACAAACCTCAAACAATCAATGCGTTACAACACCCTCTCGCTCCGCAAAAAGAGCAAAACCGGCCGCCCGGCCTGTGCCGGCAACAGCGCCCTTTGAGGCAGAAAGTTCACTTGAGGCCTCGCTGATGAGGGTTTCAGGCGCACTCATCGACGAATTCCGCTGCGCCAACCCGATCTGGACAGCAATTCGAAGCTGGAGCCGATCAACCCGGAACGGCGTTGCCTCCACTTGCTGACGCAGACGCTCGGCAACAAGGCCCGCACCCTGCACATCGGTGTCGGGACACAAAACCGAAAACACGCCGTCGTCTGTTCGCGCCAGCACATCGTGGGTGCGAAGGGCCTGCTTCAGGACACTGCCAACATGCTTGACCACCGCGTCGCCAATCATCTGACCGTAGGTCGAGCGGATCTGGGCCAAGCCATCCACTTCGATCGCCATGCAAACCATCGGGCGCTGGCTGCGCGAAGCGGCCGACCACTCCTGCTCGACGCGATCGATGAAGTAGCGCCGGTTCGGCAGTGCCGTCAGCACATCGGTCAGCGCGACATCCTGCAAGCGGCGATTCGAGACTGCCAATTCCGACGCAAAATGGCGGATCTCCTCGCGATCGCGCTCGATCTCTTCATGCAGCTTCACCACACGCAACCCGGCGCGCATACGCGCCAGCAGCACGCGGCCGTTGATCGGCTTGGTGATGAAGTCATCCACGCCACATTCGAAGGCTTCGACCAAACGCTGTTCGTTCTCGTGGCTGGTCAGCACCAGCACGTAGATGCTGCGCCCGACGCGCGTCTGCCGCAGTCGCTCTACAAGCTTCAGGCCGCTGCCGTCGGACAAGGACCACTCGACGATCATCAAATGTGGCTGCGTCAGGATCGCCGCCTCGGCCGCCTGCGCGATCGTGTCGACCTCATGGACTTCATGGCCGGCGTCGTGGAGCAGCGTACGAATCGAGGCCCTCACCGCAGCGTCAGACTCAACCACCAGTACCCGCATATGGCGTTTTGCCGGTGGCGGCACGGCAACATCCGTTGGGGCCGCCACAGCGGGAGCCGCCTGCGTCACAGGCTCCGGCGCGGCCACTGCACTGCGCTCGACGAGGCTCGAAAAAGCGTCAATCTGGACGGGGGCAAGTTGCAGCAGCGACGACCACTCCGAGCAATCGCGAATCGCGGCGTCGCAGGTTTCATTCAATTCGGCGCCATCAATCTGCAGACTTGAAGCCAGCGCGACGATAGACGGCACCCGCCGGGCATGTTCGCTCCGCTCGGTCTCGCAGAGGCGCCCAAGCTCAGCAGCCAAGGCCAGCGACCGACACAGCGTCGCCTCACGCGAACCATCCGCCGGCCAGGCATGTTCCGGCTGCCCATGCACTGCCACCACCTGCGCGAAGGTACGCGGCATGCCCCAGTCCGCAAGCATCAGACCGGACAGCTCACGGTGATCGAGCGCGAACGCGGCCTGCTCGCGCGCCACCAGCTCATCGGAACCGGCTGCACTCAGGCGCAGCAGGTCGCCGTACTGCTCTGGATACAAGGTAGCCATCGCCAGCTCGCCGATACGCGACAGCAAACCGACGCAATAGGCCTCGTCCGCAGGTGCCGCACGCGTACGCAGCGTGATCGCCTGCATCGCCGTGGCGCGCATGAGGGAAGAAGCCCAGAAACCCTCGTAGTCAAAGCTCTGGCATGCCCCACTGCGATGGCTCGACAGCAGAGAGAAGCCTAACGCCAGCGCCCGCACCGCAGGCAAGCCGAGCACCATCAGCGCATCCTGCACCGAGGCGATCGGATGGCGGCCGTAGCCAAGATGGCCGTTCGCGGCCTTGATCAGGCGCCCGACGAAAGCGGGGTCGGTCTTGATGATGCGCCCCAGCTCGGCGATCGAAATATCGTCGCCTTGCGTGGCCCGCATGATCGCGAGCGCAACACCTTTAGGCGACGGCAGATTGCCAGTCGCACGCAGACGCTCAAGCTTTGAGAGACCGTTCAGGGAAGCGTTACCAGTCATGTAAGCGTCTTTTTGCTGCATTCGCTCGATTAACGACCGGCACTCGCAGAACTTTAGGGCTGCTCTCGCAAACGCTGCGCCGCCCCGCACCAGCCCTGGTTTACAATCGCCGCTGCTCGCGCCCCTCCTGAAAACCAGGCCATGAACTTCTGCTCCCAATGCGGCGCCCCGGTCGCGCACCGGATCCCTCCCGGCGACACGCTGCCCCGCCACGTCTGCGATGCCTGCGGCACGATCCATTACAGCAACCCGAAGATGGTCGTCGGCGCCATTCCCGAGTGGGAAGACCGCATCCTGCTGTGCCGCCGCGCCATCGAGCCCCGCTATGGCAAGTGGACGCTGCCGGCTGGCTTCATGGAAAACGACGAAACCACTGCGCAAGCGGCGGCCAGAGAAACTGCCGAAGAAGCCTGCGCGCGAATCGATGTCGGCGACATGTATTCGCTGATCAACGTCGCGCACATCAGCCAGGTCCACATCCTGTACCGCGCACGCTTGCTGGATCTGGACTTCCGGCCCGGCGAGGAGTCGCTCGAGACCCGCCTCTTCGCCGAGCATGAAATCCCTTGGGACGAACTCGCCTTCCGCTCTGTCGCGATGACGCTGCGCCTGTACTTCGAGGATCGCCGCAAGGGGCAGTACCGCTTTCACGTCGCCGACATCCCTGCCCCTACGACGCCCGCATGACGCCGCACGTTGCAATCATCGGCGGCGGCTGGGCCGGCCTGTCCTGCGCGGTTGAGCTCGCGCGCGCCGACATCCGCGTATCGGTTTTCGAAGGCAGCGCAACGCTGGGCGGGCGAGCCCGCGTGGTGGAAAAGGATGGTTGGCGCATCGACAACGGCCAGCACATCCTGATCGGCGCCTACACCGAAACGCTCCGGATGCTGCGACTGCTTGGCGTAAGCCCGAAGCGCCTGTATTCGAGCCCGTTCTTCATTCACATTCCGGGCGTTCTTGATCTGCAGGCCGCGGATTTGCCAGCCCCGCTCCATCTCGCGGTCGGCCTGCTGAGAGCAAAGGGCCTGAGCTGGACGGATCGTCGCGCAGCAGCGCGATTGCTGTCACACCTCAAGCGCATCCGCTTCGTGCTCACCGAAGACGTCACCGTCAGCACGCTTCTCGATCGCACGGCGCAAACACCCACACTCCGCCGACTGGTGTGGGAGCCGCTCTGCGTCGCGGCGCTGAACACACCCGCCGAACGCGCCTCCGCTCAGGTATTCGCCAATGTGTTGCGCGACAGCGTTGCGGCTTCTGCAAGCGCGTCGGAGGTATTGATTCCGCGCATCGACCTGACCGAGCTGCTCCCTGTGCCGGCTGTGCTCTACCTGTCCCGCAAAGGGCAGAACGTGCACACGATGACGAAGATCCGCGGCATCGCGCGAACCGAACACGGCTTCAGCCTGGAAGGCGACCCCTTTGACGGGCGCTACAGCCATGTCGTGCTCGCGACAGCCCCGTGGCAGGTGTCCGGACTCACCACAGAATTCAGCGAGATGGAGCGCCTGCGCAATCAGCTCGACGCCATGCGCCACGAAGCCATCACGACGGCCTACCTTGCTTACGATCCGGCGATCCGGCTGGCACGGCCGATGATTGGCCTCGATGACGGGCTACTGCAGTGGGTGTTCGACCGCGGGCAACTTGGTGGCCCGGATGGCCTGCTCGCGGGCGTCGTGAGCGCCGCAGGAACTGAGTTGAGCCGCGAGGAAATCGCACTTCGCGCCCATCAGGATATCGAGCGCCTCTTCGCCACCGATTCCGCCCGTCTGCCAGCGCCCAAGTGGGCTCAGGTCATCACCGAGAAGCGCGCCACCTTTGCGTGCGAGCCCGGCGTCTTCCGGCCGATCACGATGACGCCGGTCAAGCAGCTCTACCTGGCCGGTGACTACGTGGCGTCCGACTATCCCGCCACGCTCGAGGGCGCGGTTCGCTCCGGCCTCCAGGCAGCCCGGACGATCTTCCGCTCGGTGGGTGTGGCGCAGCCCACCCTCTTCAAGCTCGACTGATCATTCAGGACCGGAACACCGGGTCCGGCAGGGGCGCCAGCCCGTGGCGTGCGCGCGCCTGGTTGCAGGCAGCATTCAGCATGCCGAAGACACCGTGCGGCGCAAACTCGCGACATGGCCCAGGGCGCAGCTCATAGATGCCGCAACGCACCGCCTCGCCGACCTTGCCAACCAGGGCCACGCAACGAGGCGGCGATCGGTCGGTGCCACGCATGCGGCAGGTCGTCGCGGTTTCTTCATCGGCCAAAGCCTCGGGCACCGTGCCGCCCGGCTCATCGTCACGTTCGGACACATGGAAGCTGACGCGGAACGCGGCGCAGCAGGCGCCACAGCTCTGACAAAGGTCCATTCAGGCTCCTGCTGATTGCGAGTTCAGGTCGACGACGTAGCGCCAGAGGGTTTGCCCCGAATCACGATACTTGCGCTCGAAGGGCGTCAGCGGCGTTTCAGTCTCGAACATGGAAACCGGCGCGTTCCGGCCACTGACCCGCGCCACCGCCCACGCAAACTCGTCCGCATAAATGCGCCAGTTGGTGCGTAGTTCAAGCGTGCCACCAAGCGCCAGCATGTCCGGAAAAACGGCGTGGCCGTGCCAGCGACGGGCCAGGTGGCCGATCTTCGGCCACGGATTCGGGTATAGAAGAAAATGCCGATCGAGCCGGATGCCGTCGGCCAGCAACAAGCGCCAGAAATCGACCAGATCGGCACGAACAAACACCGCATTGGGCGGTACTTCACCCGGCTTTCCGCGCTCGATGCGATCGGAAGATTGATCGACGCCCATCACGAAATGTTCGGGATACGCCCGCGCCAGCGCCAGCGTGCTCCAACCCACACCGCAACCGGCATCCAGCAGCAACGGCCGCTGGCGATCCCAACCCGCCATCACCGCCGCGTAGGCCTCTTGTGTCGCGGGTGATACGGGGCGGGTGAACGGCGCAGCCAGGTGCCGGTCGAGCAAACGCGCCAGGCCGGAATGGACATCGTCCTGCGCGGACCGGATGTCGCGAGAATTTGCATACATCAGCTTGCCACTCCCACCGCAATCGGCACGCCGTGATTGCGCATCACGTCCGCCACCAGATCAGCGTCGCGCAGCGGGCGCACTTCCGCCAGCAAACGCTTGGCTTGGGGGTAATTGCGTTCCAGCAGATGCAACCATTGCTTGATGCGTCCCGGTGCATGACGGGCATCCAGCTTGATCAGCACGCGCCGCCAATACAACGCCAGCAACGCAAGCAGCTCCGCCCAGCACGCATCAAGGCTGGGCGGCGCCTCACCGCGAATACGCCGCGCAAGGAACGGGTCCGCCACCGCGCCGCGGCCCAGCATCACATCCACGCAGCCGCTCTCTGCCCGACAGCGCGCCCAATCCTCTACGGTCCAGACTTCACCATTGGCAACGATCGGCACCGCAACCCGCTCGGCGATCCGTGCAATCTCACTCCAGTACGCTGGCGGCTTGTAGCGATCTTCTTTCGTGCGGGCGTGGATCACCAGTTCATCGACCCCCCCGTCGGCGAGCGCGCGGGCACACTCCTCGGCGCGCGAGGCATCCTGAATGCCGAGGCGCATCTTTGCGGTGAAGGGAATGCTCCTCGGTACCGCCACTCGGACCGCCGTGGCAATCTGGAAGAGCAGCTCCGGCTCATCCAGCAGCGCGGCCCCGCCGCGATGGCGATTTACCGTCGGCGCAGGGCAACCAAAGTTCAGATCAATCCCGGGCGGAGCCAGGCTGGCGAGGCGCGCTGCGTTGTCAGCCATGCAAGCGGGGTCGGAACCGAGCAATTGAACCCGCACCGGGGTTCCGGCGTAGGTACGCCCGCCGTTTTCAAGTTCGGGGCTGATTCGCGTATAGCAGCGCGC
The DNA here is from genome assembly GCF_013184235.1 of Niveibacterium sp. COAC-50. NCBI lineage: Bacteria > Pseudomonadati > Pseudomonadota > Betaproteobacteria > Rhodocyclales > Rhodocyclaceae > Niveibacterium > Niveibacterium sp. COAC-50. Next base: position 1,009,559 of record NZ_JABCJM010000001.1, on the reverse strand, counting down.
CGGCAGCAGCGATCCGGAGATCCGCACGAACTCGGTCACGCAGTGGTCGTAGCCGCCCGGACGCGTCAAAACATCGCGCATCACATCGTCGACCATCCCCTCCATCGGGGCCAAGAGCAGGCGAATCATGAATTCCTGAAAACAAAGGGCGTTGCTTGGGGGTCGCGCATTCTACCGGAGCCGCCCCGCACAGACTGGACATGTTGCAAGCGCGGCGCTTAGGCTCACGCACATGGAAAAACACGACGACACCCATCCGCACCGCCAACTCGCGCTGTGGTTGATTGGCGGCACGCTCGCCTGCCTCGCCGCAATCCTCGTCCTGCTCCATTACCTCGCACCACTCCCACCGCGAACGCTGACCATGACCACCGGCGCCGCGGGTGGTGCCTATGCGCTCTACGCAGAGCGTTATCGCGAGATCCTCGCGCGTCAGGGGGTCAAGCTGATCCTCAAGCCATCCAGCGGCACAATTGAAAACCTGCGTCGCCTCAAAGGCGTCGACGGCACCGCCGATGTCGGCTTTCTGCAGGGCGGCGTGCTGCACGAGCCTGAGTCGGAGGATCTCGTCACACTCGGCGCGATGTACTACGAGCCCGTCTGGGTCTTCGTTCGCGACGATATCGACGTCAAGCGCATCGCGGATCTGCGGGGCCGCCGCGTCGCCATCGGCGTATCAGGCGGCGGTGCGCAACTGCTCGCGCTTGAAATCGCCAACCGCAACGGCATCGCGACCGACGATCCGAGCTTGCTTCCGATCGGCGGCGACGCTGCAATCAAGGCGCTTCAGCAACATGAGATCGACGCACTCGTAACCGTCAACGGCGCACAAGCACCGACTGTACAAACGCTGCTGCGCCTCAAGGGAGTACGTCTGCTCGGCTTCGACCAATCGGCAGCCTATACCCGCCTGATGCCGCAACTGACCGATCTCACACTGCCGCGCGGCACGATCGATCTGGTCGCCGATCAACCACCAGAGGACCTGCACCTCGTCGCGCCCACCGCGAACCTCGTCGTGCGTCACGATCTGCACCCGGCCCTGGTCGCACTGCTGATGCAGGCGGCAAGCGAAATCCACCGCACGCCAGGCTGGTTCGAAAAAGGCAACGAGTTTCCCGCCGCACGCGACCATGAACTGCCGCAGAGCCCGGAAGCCACGCGTTTCTACCGTTCCGGCCCGCCTCTGCTGCAGCGCGTGCTGCCGTTCTGGGCAGCGGTGATGGTGGACCGTTTGCTATGGACACTGATTCCGCTGATGGCCTTGCTGGTGCCAACCATGAAGCTGGCCCCCGCGCTGCTGCGTTGGCATGTGCGCTCACGCATCTATCGTTGGTACGGCGAGCTCAAATTTCTCGAGGAGGAAGCGCGCCACGGCAAAGCAAGTGACGTCGGCCGCTGGAAGTCGCAACTGGACCTTATCGAGCAGCGCGCGCTTCGCAAGAAGGTGCCGCTTTCGTACGCCAACGAACTCTATATCCTGCGCGAGCATATCGCCTTGGTGCGGCAGATCATCGAGGGCCGGGGCGGCGCGAAGGAGCAGTGATTCAGCGGAGAAAACAAAAAGAAAAGGGCTGACCGTTTGGTCAGCCCTTCTCAGTAGGTGGCGGAGTGGACGGGACTCGAACCCGCGACCCCCGGCGTGACAGGCCGGTATTCTAACCGACTGAACTACCACTCCGCGCTTGAACTGCCAGTGCGCACACTGTGTTGCACACCTTCGAAAAGGTGGCGTCCCCACGGGGATTCGAACCCCGGTTATCGCCGTGAAAGGGCGGTGTCCTAGGCCTCTAGACGATGGGGACCCGGAACAACTTCTCTTTCGCTGCTTGGTGGAGGTAAGCGGGATCGAACCGCTGACCTCTTGCATGCCATGCAAGCGCTCTCCCAGCTGAGCTATACCCCCAGCACGAAAGAGGTACTACAAACTACTTCCAACAAAAAAGGCTGTCGTCTGAACAGCCCCTTGTATTGGGTGGCGGAGTGGACGGGACTCGAACCCGCGACCCCCGGCGTGACAGGCCGGTATTCTAACCGACTGAACTACCACTCCGCGCTTGAACTGCTCTTCCGGTGCAGTGTTCAGCCTGCTCCGAAATCAAAGGCAGCTTTCGCTGCCTTCGCCAAAACTTGGCGTCCCCACGGGGATTCGAACCCCGGTTATCGCCGTGAAAGGGCGGTGTCCTAGGCCTCTAGACGATGGGGACCCGGTACAACTTTTTCTTTCGCAGCTTGTTTGGTGGAGGTAAGCGGGATCGAACCGCTGACCTCTTGCATGCCATGCAAGCGCTCTCCCAGCTGAGCTATACCCCCGCCGCGAAAGAGATGAGATCTTAGACTACAGATCGGGGTACGTCAACCCTGTTTTTGAGAATCTGTGCAGATCCCCCGCAAATTATCGCCCCCTGCCTGCCCACGTCCGCTCGACACTCACAAAACCTTGCCTGGGTTCATCAAGCATTTCGGGTCAAAGGCGGACTTGATCCGTTGCATCAGGTCCATTTCCAGTTCGGACTTGTAGCGGCGGATCTCGTCGCGCTTGAGTTGTCCCAAGCCATGTTCGGCGGAGATGGAGCCGCCCAGTTCGTGGACCAGATCGTGCACGATGCGATTGACGTCGCCACGTTCACCGATCAGGGCCGCGTTTGCGTCAGCATCGGGCTTTGAGCAGTTGTAGTGCAGGTTTCCGTCGCCAACGTGGCCGAATGCAACGATGCGCAAGCCGGGGAAGGCAGCAAGCAGGGCCGCGTCTGCGCGATGCAGAAATTCAGGAATACGGCTAACCGGAACCGACACGTCATGTTTGACGCTGACACCCTCATGGCGCTGCGCCTCAGAGGCGTTTTCGCGCAACGCCCACAGCGCGACCCGCTGAGCTTCGCTGCGCGCGATTGCAGCATCGAGCACAAGGCCGGACTCAATCGCGGGCGCGAGAATCGCTTCAGCAATCTCGTCGAGCCCAGCATCCGCCCGCGTATCCCCTAGCTCGACCAGCACCGACCATGGCGGCACCTCGGACAACGGACACTGTGCGCCAGGAATGTGGCGCAGCACCAGTGCCAGGGTCGGTTGACTCATCAACTCGAAAGCGCTGAGGCGCTCACCACATTCGGACCGGAACTGCCGCAGCAGGGCAACCGCAGCCTCCGGATTTGGCACGGCAAGCCAGGCCGTGCATACGCTGCGCGGACGCGGCGACAGCTTGAGCACGGCCGCGGTGATGATCCCCAACGTGCCCTCGGCACCCAGGAAGAGCTGCTTGAGGTCATAGCCGGTGTTGTCCTTGCGCAAAGCGCGCAAGCCATGCCAGATCTGGCCGTCCGGCAGCACCACTTCAAGCCCCAGCACCAGATCACGCGCATTGCCGTAGCGCAGCACATGGACGCCACCCGCATTGGTGGAAAGGTTGCCGCCGATACGGCAAGTGCCCTCGGAGGCCAGCGACAGTGGAAACAGGCGAGCGGCAGCAGCGGCTGCGGCCTGCACCTCGGCGAGCGTGCATCCAGCCTCGACGGTCAACGTATCGTTATCGACATCGACGTAACGGATCCGGTTGAGGCGCTGTAATGAGATGACGACTGCACTGCCACTCTCGTCTGGCGTGGCCGCACCGCACAGGCTGGTATTGCCGCCCTGCGGCACGAGCGGTACACCGTGCGCAACGCAAAGCCGCACTACCGCCGCGACCTCTTCGGTATTGGCTGGGCGCACGATCGCTTGCGACCGGCCCTCGTAACGGCCTCGCCAATCGCGAAGGTAGGGCGCCTGGTCTACAGGATCGGTAATGAGGTGGGTGTCGCCGACGATGGCAGCGAGTTCGGTGAGCAGTTTCGTCATGTCCATAGCACGACGCCCCTTTCGGGGCGTCGTGATCAGTCTTCAGTTTTCGATCAGCTGTGCATACAGGTCATGCACATCGACGTCGGACACCTTCACTCGGGCAAACTCGCCCACTTCAAGTTCGGTGCCGTCCGGGATGATCACAAGGCCGTCAATTTCCGGGGCGTCGCCCATCGAGCGCGCCACCGCGCCGTCTTCGTCGACCTCATCGACCAGAACGGTGATCTCGCGATCGAGCATGCGCTCAAGACGCTGCGTCGAGATGTCTTCCTGGTGAGCCATCAGGCGATCACGGCGCTCTTCGCGCACTTCGTCCGGCAACTGGCCCGCCAGCTCGTTTGCCGTCGCCCCCTCGACCGGGGAGTACGAGAAACAGCCAACGCGGTCCAGCTGCGCCTCCGACAACCAGTCAAGCAGCTCGTTGAAATCATCTTCGGTTTCGCCCGGAAAGCCGGCGATGAAGGTGCTGCGGATCGTCAGGTCCGGGCAGATCTCGCGCCAACGACGGATGCGCTCGAGCGTATTCTCAGCGGCCGCTGGACGCTTCATCGCTTTGAGCACGCGGGTGCTGGCGTGCTGGAACGGAATGTCGAGGTACGGCAGGATCTTGCCTTCGGCCATCAGCGGGATGATGTCGTCGACATGCGGGTACGGATACACGTAGTGCAGGCGAATCCAGACGCCCAACTCGCCAAGCGCCTTGCAGAGGTCGTACATCTTGGTCTTGACCGGGCGACCACCCCAGAACCCGGTGCGGTACTTCACGTCGACGCCATAGGCGCTGGTGTCCTGCGACACCACCAGGATTTCCTTCACGCCGGCATCCACCAGGGCTTCCGCCTCCTTCATCACGTCGCCGATCGGGCGCGAAACGAGGTCACCGCGCATCGACGGGATGATGCAGAAACTACAGCGGTGGTTGCAGCCTTCCGAAATCTTCAGGTAGGCGTAGTGCGGCGGCGTCAGGCGGATGCCCTGCGGAGGCACGAGATCGATGAACGGGTCGTGCGGCTTGGGCAGATGCTGATGCACCACGCCCATCACTTCTTCGGTCGCGTGCGGTCCGGTGACGGCAAGCACTTTCGGATGAACCTGCTCGACGATGCCCTGCCCCGCAGCGTCCTTCTTGGCGCCCAGGCAACCCGTCACGATCACGCGACCGTTTTCGTTGAGCGCCTCGCCGATCGCGTCGAGCGATTCTTCGACCGCTGCATCGATGAAGCCGCACGTATTGACGATCACCAGATCCGCACCGTCGTAGGTGCCGGAGATGTCGTAGCCCTCGGCCCGCAGGCGAGTGAGGATGTTCTCGGAATCGGAGGTCGCTTTCGGACAGCCGAGTGAGACGAAGCCGACGGTCGGGGTACGGGTTGTGCTGTTCATGATCTAGCCTTGCTGAAATCTGCGCGCTGGGCGCCGCCGGAATGACTACGGCCTCCCGTGCGAGAACTTGCGTTCACACACCGAGAGGCCGTCTGGCGACTCGCGAAAGGCGGGCAGTTTACCGTTTCGGCGGCGTCTTGTCCTTGTCGTCTGTGGCAGCACCTGGCGGCGTCATGTTGGGGAACTGAAAGCCGGAGAACAGATTACGGGTCTGGCTTTCTACCTGCTCCTGCATCTGCGAGAACATCTTTTTGCTCTGGTCGATGTAGGCACCCATCATGCTGTGCAGCGCCGGCCCCTGGAAGTTCAGGAACTGCGCCCACAGATCACGGCTCATCGGGTTGTTTTCGCCGTAGATCGACTTCGCGTGCTCCTGAAGCTTGGACTGCAGGTCGGTGAAAGCGTGGATGTTGTTCTCAAGGTACTTGCCCATCATCCCCTGCATCGCATTGCCGTAGAAACGGATCATTTGCGACAGCAGATCAACGGTGAACATCGGCGCACCGCCGGACTCCTCTTCCAGGATGATCTGCAACAGGATGGCGCGCGTCAGGTCTTCGCCGGTCTTCGCGTCGACGACCTGGAATTCTTCCTGATTGACGACCAGTTCCTTCACGTCGGATAGCGTGATGTAGGAACTGGTGCGCGTGTCGTACAGCCGTCGATTCGGGTACTTCTTGATCAGTCTGAGCTGTGCCATTGACGGTCTCCTCCCTCGAATTCGAATGGGTGTTTTTGTTGTGCGGCGTAGTGTATAGCACTGCACAAATAAAAAGGGCTCCGCCTTTCGCGGAGCCCCATTGCAGCGCTGTGCAGCGCATCAGCCCATGTGCAGGCCACCGTTGATGTTGATGGTCGAACCGGTGATATAGCCTGCGCTATCCGACGCAAGGAATGCGCACAGGTCGCCGATCTCTTCCGGTTTGCCGAGGCGCCCTGCGGGGATCGTCGCAACGATCTGGTCACGCACTTCCTGCTTGATCGCCATGACCATGTCGGTGCCCACATAGCCCGGCGCCACCGCGTTCACAGTAACGCCCTTCTTCGCGACTTCCTGCGCGATCGCCTTGGTGAAACCAAGAATGCCCGCCTTGGCCGCTGAGTAGTTGGCCTGGCCGAACTGACCCTTGACGCCATTGACCGACGAAATGTTGATCACGCGTCCCCAGCCGCGCTCTGCCATGCCCGCCAGCACTTGGTGGGTGACATTGAAAATGCTGTCGAGGTTGGTGGACATCACGGCATCCCACTGCCCCTTGTCCATCTTCCGGAACATCGCATCGCGGGTAATCCCCGCGTTATTGACCAGTACATCGACCGGGCCGATTTCCGACTCGATCTTGCGGACCATCGCCGCGCACTGCTCGTAGTCGGTCACGTCTGCGTCCGCGGGCTCCACATCGAAGCCCTCGGCGCGCATGCTGGCGAGCCATTCATCCTTGCCCGGCAAGCCCGGCAAGCAGTTCGCGACAACCTTGTAGCCGGCTTTGTGGAGCGACTTGCAGATGGCGGTGCCCAGCCCGCCCATACCCCCGGTCACCAGGGCGACTTTCCTCGACATGATTGCTTCCTTTGCCTCGGTTATAAAAACGATTGTCACCCGCACAGCGCCGAGGCCCGACGCCGTGCAGGAGGCTGCACCGCTGCAGCGCGGTCAGAACATATGCTGGCCGCCGTTGATCGAAATATTCGCACCGGTCAGGAACGCCGCTTCGTCGGAGGCCAGATACGCAACCAGGCCGGCGATTTCCTCGGGCTTGCCGAGCCGGCTGACCGGAATCTGCGGCAGGATCTTCGAATCCAGAATCTCTTGCGGGATCGCGGTCACCATCTTCGTGCCGATATAGCCCGGGCTGATCGTATTGACCGTAACGCCGTTCTTCGCCACTTCAAGCGCGAGGGCTTTGGTGAACCCATGCATGCCGGCCTTGGCCGCCGAATAGTTGGTCTGGCCGAAAGCGCCTTTCTGCCCGTTCACCGAAGACACGTTGATGACACGACCCCACTTGCGCTCGACCATGCCGTCCATGACCTGCTTGGTCATGTTGAAGACGCTGTCGAGGTTGGTGTGGATCACGGCGTCCCAGTCCGCCTTGGTCATCTTCTTGAAGGTCATGTCGCGGGTAATGCCGGCGTTGTTCACCAGCACATCGACCGGGCCGATGTCCTTGGTGACCGCGGCAATGCAGGCCTTCGCAGAATCGAAATCCGTCACGTCGCAGGGATAGGCCTTGAAGCCATAACCCATGTTATTCATGGTTTGCAGCCAGTCGTGCGCCTTGGTGTTGTTCGGCGAATAGGTGGTGACAACGTGATAGCCCAACGCCGCCATCTTGATGCAGATCGCTTCGCCCAACCCGCCCATGCCGCCAGTGATCAGTGCAACTCGTACCATGTGCTTCCTCTCCTCTCGTTATTGGGGTGACACGTCGTCGCGCGCCCCGCACCGCACCCACATCAAAACCGAGGTGACGCGATCGCCTCGGTACCGGATGGTGCGGCCGGGCACGGTGATCCGTGACAGCCTGATGCGGGCAGATCCCTGCCGGACCGATGCGCCCCGCTATGCGCATCCGGCCCGTGCTACCAAGGCCCTTTTCAGGCGGGCTCTTTAACGTACCGGCCAGGCGCCGGCTCGATTTCCTTGTACTTCCGATCCCCGGCTCGCTTGGGCGCCGCAACCAGTGCACCGCTGCGAGACTTGAGCCACTCGATCCAGTGCGGCCACCAACTGCCGCGCTGCTCGGATGCCGCCGCGAGCCAATCTTCAGCGATGGCGGTCGTGTTGGCGCCAACCCAATAGCTGCGGCGGTTCTTGGCCGCCGGGTTGATAACCCCGGCGATATGCCCGCTCGCACCCAGTACGAAGGTGGTATCCCCGCCCAGCAAGCGGCGCCCGAGGTAAGACGAGCGCCACGGCACGATGTGATCCTCGCGCGTCGCGAAAATATAGGCAGGGCAGGTAACGCGTCCCAGGTCCACCGGCACGCCGCACATCGACAGGCGTCCCGGTACGCGCAGATTGTTCTCGAGATACATGTTGCGCAGGTACCAGGCCGCGAACGGACCAGGCAAGTTGGTGCTATCGGAATTCCAGTAAAGCAGATCGAAGGCGGGCGGCGCATTGCCCTTCAGGTACTTGTCGACGACGTAATTCCAGATCAGGTCATTCGGCCGCAACGCGGAAAACACACTGGAAAGCTCGCGCCCGGCCAACAGACCGCCCTGGCCGATCGTGCTCTCGCGCGTGGCCACGCTCGCCTCGTCCACAAAGCAAGCAAGATCTCCGGACTCCTCGAAATCCAGCAGCGTTGTCAGCAGCGTCAGACTCTCGACCGGCAATTCGCCACGCGCAGCGGCCACCGCCAGTGCGCTACTGGTCAGCGTGCCGCCGACGCAGAAACCGAGGATGTTCGGTTTCTCGCACTTGCCGACGGCCTGCACAACTTCGAGGGCTCGCAGCACGCCGTCTTCGATGTAGTCGTCCCAGCCGAGGCGCCCCTGAGCCTGCTGCGGATTGCGCCATGACACCAGGAAGGTGGTGATGCCCTGGGACACCGCGTACTGCACGAAGGAGTTCTCCGGCTGCAGATCGAGGATGTAGTACTTGTTGATGCATGGCGGCACGATCAGCAGCGGCCGCTCACAGACCTCAGCGGTCTGCGGCGCGTACTGGATCAACTGCATAACTTCGTTTTCAAAGATCACCGCGCCGGGCGTGACCGCAAGGTTGCGTCCAACCTCGAAAGCACTCTCGTCGGTCATCGCGATGCGGCCCTTTTCGAGGTCCGCGATCATGTTCAGGATGCCGCGCGTGATGCTCTCACCCTTGCTGGCGATCGCCTTTTCGACAAACTCAGGATTGGTCGCCGCAAAGTTCGCCGGGCTCATCGCATCGACGTACTGACGGACGAGAAACTGCAAACGACTCTTCGCCTGCTTGTCTGCCACCGGCAATACGTCGGCCGCCCGCGTCAGGAATTCGGCATTTAGCAGATAGGCCTGACGCATGTAGTCGAACATGGGGCTGCCAGCCCATGCGGGGGCCGCAAAACGACGGTCGGCATCGTGTGGCACCACCGGCGTATAAGGCTCGTCAGGCTTGCGCTGAACCAGGCCGGCCCACAAACGCGCATGCTGCTCGGCAATCTCCTGCTGAAGCTTCGCGAGGGGCTGAGAATCGGCTGTTGCCGCTTCAAGCGGCGCGATATTGATCCCGGCCTGTTTCAGCATTTCTTGCTGGCGCGAGGCAAAATCGAACAAGCCCTGCATCATGCCCTGCCCGGCCTTGAGCCAGACAGAGGCATCGAAAGCTGGCTGCTCACTGGAAACCGACATTGTGTTCTCCACGTCAAAATGCTCGCCGCTCACCGCACGCCAGGGCCTTGTCACAGCCCAAGCAGCCAGATTTGGCGCGGGTTTCGACTGATTTTTGCACCGCACAAAACTTCCGGTCAAGCACTACACTGCGTCGGGATGCACCACACGAACGCCCAACACGATCATGTATATCGCCGCAATCGCCTGGATTTACGTCGCGCTGATGGCCGCCATCGGCGCTCAATCCGTTATCGGCGGTGTGATGACCTTTCTTGGTTTCACGCTCCCGCTGGCCCTGTTTCTCTGGCTCGCGGGCACTGGCGCCCGCCGCCGCAGACAGGCGGAACGGGAGGCTCAGGCAGAAGCACTCACCCCGCCGAACGATCCCCCGCAATCCAGATGAACGCCCCCATCCGGCCGCACGCCCCATCACGCCGGTAGGAAAAGAATCGTGCCGGATCACTCACGGTGCACACGCCCCCGCCAAACACCGCGTCAGCCCCCAAGCCGGCCCGGCGGAGTCGCGCACGGGCAAGCCCGAAGATATCCGCAAACCAGCGATCTCCTGTCCCTGATCTGAAGCACCCTGCGTCGTCCCCTGCCCTTGACACAAACGCATCGCGAACCTCAGGCCCCACCTCGAATGAGTCGGGCCCGATCGCCGGCCCAAGCCAGGCGATGACGTCGGATACAGGCACACCCATCTTCGCCAGTGTCGCCTCCAGCACGCCGTCCAGCAGCCCACGCCAGCCCGCATGGGCCGCGGCCACCACTGTTCCAGCCCGGTTACAGAAGATTACCGGCAAGCAGTCGGCGACCATCACCACACATGGCACATCCGGCGCTGCAACAAAAGCCGCATCGGCCCTGCGCACGGCCGGCAAGGCCGCATCCACCACGGTCACGCCATGCACCTGCTCCAGCCAACAGGGTTCTGCGGGCAGCAAGGCTCTCACCCGTGCCCGGTTGGTGCTGACGGCGACTGGGTCATCCCCGACATGCGTCCCCAAGTTGAGATCAGCGTAGGGCGCGAGGCTGACGCCTCCCTTGCGGGTCGTGAAGATCGCACGTACCGAGGGCGGCGCAGGCCAGTCCGGGATGATCCAGTCATTCATGGCTGGACTCCGCACGCAGTGTTTCCATCAGAGCGGCGAAATCATCGGGCAGCGGCGCTTCCCAGCTCATCGCTTCACCCGTGCGAGGATGGATCAATCCGAGCTTCCAGGCATGCAATGCTTGCCGATGAAACTCGGGCGCGCCACGTCCGCCACCATAGAGCGTGTCGCCGACCAGCGGATGCCCGAGGTGAGCCATATGCACGCGAATCTGATGCGTACGCCCAGTCTCCAGGCTGCATTCCACCAGCGTGCATCGCGCAAAGCGCTCGCGCACCGTGACCTGGGTACGTGCTTCCCGCGCACCCGGCACGACGGCCATGCGCGTGCGTTGCGTTGGGTGGCGGCCAATCGGTGCATCGACCAGCGTGTTACGGGGCACCACACCACGCGCCAGGGCAACGTACTGCCGCTTCACCGTCCGCGCCTGCAGTTGCCGAACCAGATCAGTCTGCGCGAGCAGGGTACGCGCGACGACCATCAGGCCGCTCGTATCCTTGTCCAGACGATGCACGATGCCGGCGCGCGGCAATTGGCTCGCCTCAGGCACGTGATGCAGCAGCGCATTGAGCAGCGTGCCGCTCCAGTTTCCGCTGCCAGGATGCACAACCAGCCCGGCGGACTTGTTGATGACGAGGATATCGGCATCCTCGAACACAATTGATAACGCAATATTTTCAGGGCTCGCGGCCACCACATCGAGGGGCGGCGGCTCGGTCAATTCGAGCCGTTCCGAACCGCGAAGCTTGCGTTTCGGGTCGTCGACAAGGAGCCCGTCAACAGTCAGGCGCCCGTCGCGGATCCAGGTCTGGAGCCGATTGCGGGAATGTTCGGGGACGAGACGCGCGAGCGCCTGGTCGAGCCGGCTACCCGCCTCGGCATCCGGCACGCACAGCTGTCGAACCGATGACGCGTCGGGGTCGAGCTCGTCGCATCCGTTATAATCGTCGCTTTGTTCACTCACGGGTGCTTTGATGCCGTTTTTGCGAGCGCGTAGTGTAGCCGCAAGCCTGCTGCTTTCGGTTTCGATCGCCGGTTGCTCCACAGTGAGCTCCTGGTTTGAATCGGACAAGGGCGGCAAGATCGACCAGCGCCCCGCCGAAGAGATTTACGCCGACGCGAAGGACAACCTGGAATCGGGTTCCTACGACCGCGCGGTGAAGCTCTTCGAGCAACTGGAAGCCAAGTACCCCTACGGCCGCTATGCCCAGCAGGCACAGCTCGAAATCGCGTACGCCTACTACCGTGCCCAGGATCCGGCACAAGCCTCGGCGGCCATCGACCGCTTCATCAAGCTGCATCCGAATCACCCGAACGTCGATTACGCCTACTACCTGAAAGGCCTGATCACCTTCAATGAGGACCAGGGCTTCGTCGGCCTGATTGGCCAGCAGGATCTGACCGAGCGAGACCCGAAAGCTGCGCTCGATTCGTTCCAGGCGTTCAAGGAGCTTGCGACGCGCTTCCCGGATAGCCGCTATGCGGAGGACGCAAAGGTTCGCATGGCCTATCTGGTCAACGCGCTGGCAAAACACGAGATCAGCGTCGCGCGTTACTACCAAAACCGCAACGCATTCCTCGCTGCTGCCAACCGAGCGCAGACGACGATCAAGAATTTCCCGAATTCGCCCTCAGTCGAAGAGGCGCTGGCGATCATGATCTTCAGCTACGACAAGCTGGGCATGAAGGACTTGGCGGCGGACACCCGCCGCGTGCTGGCACTCAACTATCCGCAAAGCCGCTACAACAAGGACGTGAATCCCGATGCACGGCCGTGGTGGAAGATCTGGTAAGCGCCTGAACTGATGGATGAGGCGGTCCTCCGATCCCTCGTTCGCTGGCCGGATGTGCCGGCCTGCTACGGCTGGTTATCGCTGGATCGCGGCGGCCGCTGGCGTTTGCAGGGCGAGGTCGTGCGCCATCGCGGCCTGTCGGAATTCATCGGCCGCAACTATCAACACGATGATGAGGGGCGCTGGTTCTTCCAGAACGGCCCGCAGCGCGTATACGTCACCCTTGATTACACGCCGTGGGTGTTTGGCTGGAATGCCGCGACACCGCAGCGACTGATCAGCCATACCGGCCACACTGCAAGCGCGTGCGCAGCGTTTGTCGACGAACATGGCGCACTGCTCGTCGACACCGACATTGGTGTCGGGCTCATCGCCAGCCAGGATCTTGTCGCACTCGCCGATCAACTCCGGCTCGGTGCCGACCTTCAACATGGCGAGCTCGCGCTCGGCGAACGAACCGTATCCGTCAATCCGATTCAGGCGGCCGACGTGGCCGCCCGCTTCGGCTTCACAACCAACCCCGAGCCGATCGCCTGACGGCGTTCAACGACGTCCGATCCACGCCTCGCGCAGCGCAGCCACCGGTTTGCCGGCGCGCTTGTCTTCTGCCAACTTGGCCTTCACCGTAGGCGGCGGCGCCAACTGCAGGCGAGTTTCAAACAGTTCATCGCGGCGGAAGGCGTGCACTGACACGGTGGTGCCGGCTTGCATGCGGGCAAGGCGCGCATCAAGCCCACCGGCCTTGACCCGCAGCCCATCGAGCGCCACCAGCAAATCCCCAGCCGACAGCCCGGCTGCATGCGCGGGGCCATCCGTGAAGACCTGCGCGAGCTTGATCGACTCGCCCTCGCTCGCCACTTTCGCGCCGATCGACGGCAACTCGCCGTCCGCCTCCCAAGTCAGGCTTACACCGAGCGCCCGCAGCAGCTTGCTCAAGGGAAGATCCTCGCAGCCCTCTGTCGCCTGACGCAGCAGTCGAGATACATCGACGCCGGTCGCGTCCCGAATCAGCGCAGGCAGCGCAGCCTCAGGCACGCCAGAGCCGTCGCCGAACCGTGCCCACAGCAGGCGCATCACATCATCGAGCGACTTCTCGCCGCCACTCTTCGCACGCAAAGCCAGATCAAGCGCCAGCGCCACCAGCGAGCCCTTGGCGTAGTAGCTGACGATCGCATTCGGCGCGTTCTCGTCCTGGCGGTAGTACTTGATCCAGGCGTCGAAAGACGAGTCCGCCACCGATTGCAGCGTGCGCCCGGCGCCGCGCTGAACCGCAGAGATCGTCTTCGCCAGCATGCCGAGATACTCGTCACGCGTGATCAGCCCCGCCCGCACCAGCGCGAGGTCGTCGTAGTACGAGGTGAAGCCCTCGAACAACCAGAGCAACCGCGTGTAGTTCTCCTGCTGGAGGTCGTAGGGTGCGAAGGTGGCCGGCTTGATGCGCTTGACGTTCCAGGCGTGGAAGTACTCGTGACTGCACAGGCCGAGGAAGCCCCGATACGCCTCGGTCGTCGCCTTCATGCCGACGAAGGGCAGATCGCTCCGCGACGCCAGCAAGGCCGTCGAATCCCGATGCTCAAGACCACCGTAGCCGTCGCCGACCACGGTCAGCATGAAGAGGTAGCGGCCGAACGGCGGCGGTGCGTCGCCGAACAACGCGCACTGGGCCTCACAGGCCTTGGCGAGATCTGCCATCAGCCGTTCGAGATCGCAGTCATGCCGGCCGTTGATCGCGAAGTCGTGGGCTACGCCGCGCACATCGAAACTCGCCCAGGTCAGACGCCCCATCTCGACCGGGTGGTCGATCAGCGCGTCGTAGTCGGCGGCCACGTACCAGCCAAAACCGCGACGCTTCGCCGCACCGCGCCCGCTGGCTTCAGGCAGCGTCGTGGCTACGGTCCAATCGCGCACACCCGCCGGCGGGTCGATCCGCACGCGGTGCGGTAGCGCTTCACGACCCAGGACGCGCAGGAAGACCTGCGTGCCATTGAAGAACCCATGGCTCTGATCCAGATGCGCGCAACGCACCGACAGATCCCATGCGTAGACGGCGTAACGTAGCCGCACCGACTTCGCGCCGCCCGGCACTCGGCCGAGCACCCAGGTGTGTTTGTCGCACTTCTCGATTGCTGCCGGTTCGCCATCGACCTCGGCTTTCAACCACACGATGTTGCGTGCGAACTCGCGCACCATGTAGCTCCCGGGAATCCAGGCCGGCAGTACGAACTGCATGCCGGATTCCGGGGCGTCCGCTTCCAGTGTCACCTTGAAGAGGTGCGCAGCCGGATCAACCGGCGTAATCGTGTAGCGGATATCGTGATGCACGCTCATGCGCAACGTCCTCAGGGCTTGCCGTTGATGCGATTGAAGAAGGCCCGGTTGTCGGGCTTGCGGCCGAGGAACTGCGTGACCAGCTCGGTCGGCGGGACCTCACCACCGCGTTCCAGGATGGTGCTGCGATAACGGGCGCCAACCTTGACGTCCATTGCGTCCTTGCCGAAAGCCGTCAGCATGTCCAGGCCCAACGCCATCGCCCACATGTAGCCGTAGTAGCCCGCCGCATAACCACCGAGCAGGTGGCCGAAGTTGGCCGGCTGCAGCGTGCCCTCGACGGTGCCGAGCGGGGTCTCTGCCTCCATCGCACGCCACACGGATTGGGCTTCACCCGGCTTGGCGCTGGCCAGCGCCATGTCGTAGCGTGAATAGAAATTCTGCCGTGCAAACCAGATGCCCTTGCCAAAGCGGCTCGCGGCTTCGAGTCGGGCGATCAACTTGGCATCCAGCGGCTTGCAAGTCGGGCACACCGCGCTGAAGCGGCGTGTGACTTCCGGCCGCCACGGCCATTCCTGGAACATCATCGACGGCGCTTCGACGAAGTCGCGCCGAACTGAGGTGCCGGCATCCATCGCGTAGCGGGTTTGCGACAACACGCCGTGCAGGATGTGGCCGAACTCGTGGAACAGGGTTTCCACTTCGTCCTGGCTGAATCCCTCGCGCGAGAAGTTGCTCACCATCACAGAAATCGGCGTCGACCCTGCGGCCGTGCTGACCTGACGCACCGGGAACGCGGCAGCGTGCTTGTACTTGCCTTCACGCGGGAACAGATCGAGGTAGAAGCTCGACAGGTAACGCCCGCTCTTCGCATCGATTACATCGTAGGGGCGCACATCCTTGTGCCACACCGGCAAGGTGCTGTTGGCCTTGAAACGCAGGCCGTACAGCCGGCTGCTGACATCGAGCAGCCAGGCCACCGTCGGCTCGGTCGGGAACTGCGCGCGAACCCGCTGCGGATCGACGCTGAAGCGCTCGCGCTTGACGAGGTTGTCGTAGAAATCGACGTCCCAACGCTTCAGTTCGGCATCCGGCTGGCCGGTCAGCTTGCGCTTTGCATCACGCAGCACCGCGATGTCTGAACGCTCCACCGGCGCAACAGCGGCCTGCATCTCGGCGAGGAAACGATCAACCGTTTCCGGCGTACCTGCCATGCGGGTACGCAACTGCCACGCGGCGTAACTGGGCAGGCCGAAGAGGCCCGCGATCTCGGTACGCAGACCATCCACTTCGTTGAGGATCGCAAGGTTGCGCTCGCCACCGCGCCGGAAGAACTCGATGTAGAAACGCTTCCGGGTGTCCTCGTTCTTCGCGTTCTGCAGGATCGCATCGCGATCCGGATAATCCAGCCCGATCTGATACTCGCCCTGCTCGTTCTTCTTGGCGGATTCCAGGTAGGCCGCAGGCACACCGTCCAGCTCGGCGGCAGTGAAGCTGACGCGAGTCGTTACGTCGCGCACGTTGCGATTGAACTCCTGTGCGAGCAATTCGATCCGTTCGAAGATCGTGCGCAGCCGCTCGCGGCGCGCGGGGTCGAGCCCGATGCCGCGGTCTTCGAAGTCCTCGAGGATGCGGCTGAGGGCATTGCGCTCGATTGCGTCCTGACCCTGCGCAGCCTTGATCACGCGAAACAGGGCTTCGCTCTGCAGGTATTCGTTGTCGAACGCAGCCAGCTTCAGCGTGCAGGCCTCGGAGGCGGTACGCACCGCCGCCTCGGGATGCGTCTCCGCGGCAAGCGACAAGGGCCCAACCAGCGCATATTCATCGAGCGCCAGTCGATTCCAGCCATTCAACACGCTCGCGGCGGAAAGCTTGCCGGGCGGGATCGCCTCAAGCGCTTTCACTTGCGCGCGCAGCGAGGCCAGCACCTCGTCACAGCGCTGCGGAATCTGCTCCGCGCCGGGGATGCTGATCGCACCCTGCATGGCCTGCGCCTCTGCCGCATAGGCCGGCAGTGCCGCACTCGTACCCAACAACAGACCCACACAGGCAAGACTCTTCCGCATTGCATGCTCCCGGTTCAACGCAGCCAACAGTTGCAGCTGCCGTGACGTGTCAAAGTGACCGATCATGCCGTTGCGGCGCAGCACCAGCGTTCGCGAGCGCGGCAGCCGCATGCGAATAGGCGACGCGCGGGCACGCCAGCGTCGCCCGCGTCGCGCCCGGCCTATACTCGCGCCGATACTGCTGCCATGCGCCCGCCCAATGATCGACTGGCTTGACCCGCGTCGCCCTGCCTTTCCGCCGCTTCACCGCGCACTACGCGAGCCGAACGGCCTGCTCGCGGCTGGCGGGCAACTCGCACCGGACTGGCTGCTCGCGGCATACCGCCGCGGCATTTTTCCGTGGTTCTCGCCGGGCGACCCGATCCTCTGGTGGAGCCCCGATCCGCGCATGGTGCTGCTCCCGCGTGAATTCAAGTACTCCCGCTCGCTGCGCAAGACCTTGCGCCGCGGTGTCTTCGAAATCCGCTGCGACACCGCATTTGCACAGGTCATTGCCGCCTGCGCCGCCCCGCGTGAACCGGGCGGCGGCACCTGGATCACCGACGAGATGCGCGCCGCCTACTGCGAAATGCATGAACTCGGCTGGGCGCACAGCGTCGAAAGCTGGCAGGGCGACGAGCTGGTCGGTGGGCTTTACGGCATGGCCATTGGCAAGGTGTTCTTCGGTGAATCCATGTTCGCCCGCCGAACCGATGCCTCCAAGGCAGCCCTCGCCCATCTGGTGCGCGACCTTGAACGCCGCGATTTCAAGGTGATAGATTGCCAGATGAACACCGCGCATCTGGCCTCGCTTGGCGGCAGAGAGGTTCCGCGTGGCGAGTTCGTCGCATTGCTGGACGCGCACGCGGCCGACGCGCAGCCTGCCCGCTGGCTGCGCACGCAAATGCAGGACATTGACTGGGGGGACATGCAAACATGACTTTGCTGAAAGACCTGCCCTACGCGTTTCTGCAGTTCTACGCCACGGCGCCCTACGCCTGCTCCTACCTGCCAGACCGCATCGCACGTTCGCAGGTTGCTACGCCGGGCCACATGATCGACACGCCGCTCTACAGCGACTTGCTGCGCAATGGCTTTCGCCGCAGCGGCGTCTTCACCTACCGGCCGCATTGCGATACCTGCCGCGCCTGCGTACCGGTGCGAGTCCCGGTTGATCGCTTCCTGCCAGCACGTAGCCAGCGCCGGGCCGCCCAACGGAATGCCGGCTTGGTCGCTGCCGAGCACGCACTCGTGTTCAACGAGGAGCACTACGACCTCTACCAGCGCTACCAGGCAAGCCGCCACGCCGGTGGCGGCATGGACCAGGATAGCCGCGAGCAGTACTCGCACTTTCTGCTGCAAAGCCACATCGACACGCGACTGATCGAGTTTCGCGAGGCCGGTGTGCTGCGTATGGTCAGCATCGTTGACTGCCTCACCGACGGGCTGTCGAGCGTCTACACCTTTTACGACCCGGACCTCGAATCGGCGAGCCTCGGCACGTTCGCGATCCTGTGGCAGATCGACGCCTGCCGACGTGCCGGCCTGCCCTACCTCTACCTGGGCTACTGGATTCGTGACAGTCGAAAGATGAACTACAAGTCGCGCTTCCGCCCGCTTGAAGGGCGCGTCGACGGCCTCTGGCGCGAACTCACCGACAGCGATTTCGAAACGCTAGGCTGAGCCCCAAGGGCGCCTGCGGACACCATGACGATGAACCGTCTTCCCGCAGCGTTGATCGAAACGCTCGAGCACATGTTGCCGGGTCGCGTCAGCATCACGCAGGCGGTGCGCGAGCATCACGGCCGCGATGAGTCGCACTTCCCGCCTGCCCTGCCCGACGCTGTAGTGTTCCCGCATACGACTGACGAAGTCGCGGCGATCGCACGCGCCTGCCATGCGGCCGGCGTGCCGATGATTCCGTTTGGCGCCGGCTCCTCGCTGGAAGGTCATGTGCTCGCGGTGCGAGGCGGGGTGTGCATCGATCTCACACAGATGAACCGTATCGTCGCCCTGCACGCAGAGGACTTCGATGTCACCGTGCAACCAGGCGTCACCCGCAAGCAGCTGAACGCCGAGATCCGCGATAGCGGACTGTTCTTCCCGATCGATCCGGGGGCCGATGCGACGCTGGGCGGCATGGCCGCGACCCGCGCATCCGGCACGAATGCGGTGCGCTACGGCACGATGCGCGAGAACCTGCTCGGCGCCACCGCCGTGCTGGCCGATGGCCGCGTCCTTCGCACCGGAGGGCGCGCGCGCAAGAGCGCGGCCGGTTACGACCTTGCGCGCCTCATGGTCGGCTCCGAAGGTACGCTGGGCATCATCACCGAGCTCACGTTGAAGCTCTACCCGGTGCCCGAAGCCATCGCCGCCGCCGTGTGCTGTTTTCCGAGCGTGCATTACGCGGTGCGCTGCGTGATCCAGACGATCCAGCTCGGCGTACCGATCGCGCGCATCGAGCTGCTGGACACGCTGTCGGTTCAGGCGATCAACGCCTACAGCAAGACCGCGCTGCAAGAGGCCCCAACGCTGTTCTTCGAATTCCACGGCAGCGCTGCCGGCGTCGACGAACAGGCAAGTACGGTGCAAGCCTTATCGAAGGAGTTTGGCGGCACCGATTTTTCGTGGGCGAACCGGCCAGAAGACCGCAGCCGGCTATGGCAGGCGCGTCACGACGCCTACTTTGCATGCATCAACCTCAAACCTGGCTGGCGCTCACTGACGACTGATGTGTGCGTGCCGATCTCACAACTGGCGGACTGCATCGCCGCGACGCGAGACGATATCGAGGCTAACGGATTGATCGCCCCGATCCTCGGCCATGTCGGCGACGGCAACTTTCATGTGCTGGTGCTCACCGATCCGGCCAGCCCCGATGACAACGCGCGTGCCGAGGCGTTTCACGATCGCCTGGTGCGGCGCGCCTTGGCCCATGAAGGCACCTGCACCGGTGAGCACGGCATCGGCTTCGGCAAAGCGCAGTTCCTCGCGCTTGAGCACGGAGAAACGGCCGTATCAGTGATGCGAGCGATCAAGCAAGCACTCGACCCCTTGAATCTGCTCAACCCGGGGAAGGTCTTGCCGGAATGAAGAAACGGCGGGTTGCCCCGCCGTTGTTCGATCGAAACCCGTCGGTCATCTGCCGTTGCGGTGTTGCCGCCATGCAAGCAAGGCCAGCGCCGCGCCGAGCAAGCCGAGCGCGGCCGGCTCTGGCGTTTCGTACGGCTTATCGGTGATCTCGAAGTACACCTGGAACTCGTTGCTCAGGCCTTCCACGGTCGTGAAGCCAAGGCAGCCATTTGCCACACCCACGGCGCCACATGCGGCATTCGTCAGCACATCAACACCATCCACCCTGACCTTGGCGTTGTAGAGATCAGCACCGTACGCAAAGGTCTGATTGAAGGTCTTGTCGACCGGGTTGAAACCGGCGCCCGCCACGTCAATCACAAAGATGTCATTACACGGGATCGGGCTCGCCACTTCGCAGGAACCGTCGTTATCCGTTTCGAGGAAGTGGATCGCAAAAAGCAAAGCCGGCGCATCGAAACCCGGCAGATCCGGCACCAGCGGATCCAGATTGACCATGTCGAACAAGGTCGCGCTGCGCAGCGATGGCGCATAGACCGGGAAGTTGTTGTGCACCACCTTGACGGTCGCCACTTCACCGCCGTTGGTCATCAGCGACCCGGTTTCACGGCCATTCGTCGCCGCACCGACCGACAGCGAGGACTGCCCGCCCGCGCTGGCAGGAATACCCCAGGCGAGCTTCGAATACACATCGCCAACGGTTGAAAAATCAAACCCGCCGCCGCCCTGCAGACCAATGATGCCGTTCTCTGCGCTCAGGCGTGCGTTGGCCGCGCTGCCAGTGATGCCCGCCGTGCCGCCGTAGGTATCCGTGTAGGCGATGAAGCCCGAGTCGATCGTGAAGCCCCATTCCGAGATCGCGGCGGACTGAGCCGGCGCTGCGGCGAGGCCGAAACCCGCAGCGGCGAGCGCCGCAATTGCTTGGTTCAGACGTCTCATGACACCCTCCTTTGACAACCAAAGGCGTTTGTCCTGAAACAAGCATCAGACGTACCCAGCCGCCAAGCAACTGAATCCCCGTTGCTTTTCTATGCACGCAGCCAGCGCGAGAAGCGATTTGTCAAATTCGCCGACTGCAGCAGATTCTTCGATACGCGCCGTTAAAGCAACAAGGCACCCGACGGTGCCTTGTTGCTGGACCGATCGCGCTCAACGCGCGAAGTGGCAAGCCACCGTATGCGTCGAGGACATTGCGACGGAGGGCGGATAGTCGTGCCGGCATGCGTCGCCGGCTTTCGGGCAGCGCGGGTGGAAATGACAGCCCTGTGGCGGGTTCGACGGCGATGGCAAATCACCCTTCAGCGGCGGCAGTGCGCTCGCTTGCGCTTCACTCAATTCCGCCCGCGGCACCGCCGCCAGCAGCGCCTGCGTGTAGGGGTGGCGCGGCGATTTGAGCACCTCTTCGGCGCTACCCTGCTCGACAATGCGGCCCAGATACATCACCGCCACTTCATGCGCGAGGTATTCGACGACGCCGATGTTGTGGGTGATGAACAGGTAAGCGAGGCCCAGCTCCGCCTGCAGTTCCTGCAGCAGATTCAGGATCTGCGCCTGCACCGACACATCCAGCGCCGAAGTCGGCTCGTCGCACACGATCAGCTGAGGCGACACCGCCAGCGCCCGTGCCACGGCGATACGCTGACGCTGGCCGCCGGAAAACTCGTGCGGGTAACGATCCGCCATCTCGGGCCGCAGACCAACCAGCCGCATGATTTCGAGGATGCGTTGCCGGCGTGCGTCGGCATCGCCACCGATGCCCAGCGCATCCATCCCCTCGTCGATGATCTCGGCCACACGCAAACGCGGGTTCAGCGAGCCGAACGGGTCCTGGAACACCATCTGCATCTTCGAGCGCAGCGCACGCAGCGCCTTGCCATCGAGCCCGCCGAGATCGGCCCCGCCTAGCCGGGCACGACCGCCGGTGGGTTCGATCAAGCGAAGAATCGCCTTGCCGGCGGTGGTCTTGCCGCAACCCGATTCGCCAACCAGCGCCAATGTTCGACCGGCGCGCAGCGTCAGGCTCACGCCGTCCACAGCTTTGACGTGGCCCACGGTGCGCTGGAAGACCCCACGCTTGATCGGGAAGTGCACCTGCAATTGCTCGACTTCCAGCAACGTATCACCACTGCGCGTAACCGGCTTTGCGACTTGCTCTGCCGCGCCCGAGCGCGCGGCCAAGCGCCCTGCCTCGACCGCATCGTAAAGGTGGCAACGCACCCGCTGCCCCTCGCCCAAGTCGTGCCACGCAGGCGCTTCGCCCCGGCAACGGTCCCACGCGTGGGGGCAGCGTTCAGCGAAACGGCAGCCAATGAAATCGGTGGTGAGCGGCGGCACCGAGCCCGGAATCGTCGCAAGTTTGCCGGCTTGGCGATGCCCCTCCGGCAGCGCCTCAAATAGCTTCACCGAATAGGGGTGCGCCGGCTTGGCAAAGAAACGCTCACGCGGCGCTTCCTCGATCAAGTGGCCGGCGTACATCACGCCGATGCGATGCGCCATCTTGGCGACCACACCCAGGTCGTGCGTGATCAGCATCATCGCCATGCGCTGCTCGCGTTGCAGCGTCGCCATCAGATCGAGCACCTGCGCCTGGATTGTCACATCGAGCGCGGTCGTCGGTTCATCAGCGATCAGGAGCTTCGGCTTGCCGGCAAGCGCCATCGCGATCATCACGCGCTGCTTCATGCCGCCCGAGAACTGGAACGGATATTCAGTCAGTCTGCGTTCCGGATCGGGGATACCGACCTGCTTCATCAACGCCACAGCCTCGGCGCGCGCCGCGGCGCCTTTCAGGCCGCGGTGGATCGCGAGCACCTCGCCCAATTGCTGGCCGACCGTCAGCACCGCATTGAGGCTGGTGCCCGGCTCCTGGAAGATCATCGCGAGATCGCCGCCACGCACCCGGCGCATCTGCGCCTCGGTCAGGCTGCAGAGATCGCGCCCGCCCATGCGCACCTCACCACCGGCAACACGCCCCGCGGGCGGCAACAGCCGCATCAGCGAGAGTGCGGTCATCGACTTGCCGCAGCCGGATTCGCCGAGCAGCGCGAAGGTCTCACCGGCGCGGATTTCGAACGACACGCGATCGAGCGCGCGCACGACGCCCCGCTCGCTGTCGATGTGCATCGAAAGCTCGCGCAGCGCGAGTACGGTTTCAACGGGGGCCTGACTCATTTTGCGGCTCCCAGGCGAAGGCGGCGGCGCGACGGCAAAGCACGCGGGTCAAACGCCTCGCGCACAGCATCGGCAAACAGGTTGGCGGCGAGCACCAGACTCACCATGAAGACAAAGGCTGCGCTGATCGACCACCAGATCAGCGGATCGCGCGCGAGCTCGCCACGCGCCTTGTTGATCATCATGCCGAAGCTGATCGATGTCGGATCGACGCCCACACCGACGAACGACAGCACCGCTTCTGCGAGCACCAGGCCGGAAAAATCCAGCACCACGGTGATCAGCACGATGTGGAAGGCATTCGGCAGGATGTGGCGCAGCATGATGCGCAGGCTCGACACACCGAAGCAGCGCGCGGCCTGCACATAGTCGAGCTCGCGCAGCTTCAGGGTCTCGGCGCGGATCAGCCGGCACAGCGTGGTCCAGGAAATCGCGCCGATGATGGCGCACAGGGCCACCAGCTTGGCGTCGGCGCGCGATGCAGCGGTCGTAAACAGCGCCCCATTGCGTTCGATCAGCATCGTCATCATCAGCGATGCGGCGGCAATCAACAGCACATAGGGGATCGAACTGATCACCGTGTAGATGTACTGGATCGTGTCGTCCACCCAACCACGGTAGTAACCCGCTGCGAGCCCGAGGCCGATGCCAAGCGGCAGCACCACAAGCGTGGCCAGGGTGCCGATCATCAGCGCGACGCGCATCGCCTTGAGTGTCTGGTAGAGCACGTCGTTGCCGGTCGCGTCGGTGCCGAATACATGGTAGTGGCCCGATAAAGTGCCGAGCACGCCCGCGAGAACCAGCACGAACAGCAGCGCCCAGGCAAAGCCATCCCACGCGATCTGAGTGCCGCCGCGCAGCACTTCGCGTGCGGCCCGCGCCAGCGTCCAACCATGCCTACGCGCAACGCCCCGCACGATCGGGAGCATAGCCAGCAGCCACAGAAGGCCGCCGATCGCGGCGCCGCATGCGGCACGCACAGCAATGTCGCCGGCGCGCTCCGCAGGATCCTTGAGGTGCGCGCCGCCGAACTTGAGCCGTGGGTAGTCGCGGTATTGCTTGCCGTCCGGCGCTTCGAGCATCTGCTTTTCGAAGAAGTGCGTCGCGAATGGCGCGGAGTAGGTCTTCTCGCGGGTATCGCGCAGCGTTGAAAGCGCGACGTCCAACACCGACAGCACCTCGACCGAGTACTGCACCTTGGTCTGCGGCGCACCGGCCGGCTGGTCAAGCGCGGGGCGGTAATGGAAGGAATCGAGCACGGTTACCAGCAGGTAAGCCAGCAGGATCACCAACGCGGCCATCGCGCTGCGGTTCGCGAACACGGTGTGCCATGCGCGGCGCAGGTGCTCATGGCGAAACGCATAGGTGATGCCCGCCGCGAGCGCAGCAAGCAGAACCGCGAACAGCACGTCCGACCACAGGACAACAATCTGGAAATCGCTCATTGCAGTCGCACCCTCGGGTCAACCAGGGTGTAGGAAAGGTCGGTCAGGATCAGGCCCAGGATGTAGAGCAAGGCGCCGATGAACACCATGGCGCGGACGATGGCGAAGTCCTGCATCATGATCGCCTCGATCGTGAAGCTGCCCAGCCCCGGGATGCCGAAGAAGTCCTCACTGATCAGGCTGCCGAGGAACAGCGACGGAATCACCACAACGGTGCCTGTAAGGATCGGGATCATTGCGTTCTTCAACACGTGGCGGAACAGCACTGCGCCCTCGGACAAGCCCTTGGCCCGCGCGGTACGCACGTAATCCTTGCCGATTTCTTCAAGGAAGATCGCGCGGTACCAACGCACGTTCGAGCCCAAGCCCGCCACCACGCCGACCAGCACGGGCAGCGCCAGAAAACGCATCGCATCCATGCCGCTCTGGTAACCGGAAATCGGCACAAGGCTCCATGCCCTGGCGACAATGAATTGGCCGGCGATGATGTAGAACAGGCTGGAGATCGACATCAGCAGAACGCAGGCAATCACGCCAGAGTAGTCGAGCCAGGTCGCACGGAAGAACGCCAATACCATTGCCGCGACGACTGCAACAAAGAGGCCAATCAAGAAGACCGGAAGTGCCAGCGCGAGCGACGGCCACATGCGTGCAGACAGCTCATGGTTGATGTCGCGCCCGAGGTCACTCTTGCCGAAATCGAGCAGGAACATGCGGGCGGATTTCTGCACGAAGATGGTGTCGGTAAACCGCGCCGAGCCCTCCGCGTCGTGGTTGTAGAACAGCGGCTTGTTGTAGCCGTGATCCGCCTTCCAGCGTTCGATTGCCTCCTGCGTCACGCGTTTGGCGCCCAGTTGTGCACGCGCCATGTCGTCAGGGCTACTGACGATGAAGAACAAAGCAAAGACGAGCAGATTGACGCCCAGCAAAGTGGGCAAGGCCCATAGCAGACGCCGGATGAGGTAAGCAATCATTGGGCAGCCTCCGAGCGGGCCGTTTGGGCTTCATGGCGGCGGTAGTGGCGCACGCCGAGCACAGCGAGCGCAGCGATTGCCGCGAACAGCAGCGCCAACGGCCACAGCTGTGGGCGATTCCACTGTGCCGACAGCGCATTGCGTTTCGCAACGTCGAGCGAGAGGTACTTGCGATTGGTGTGCAGCATGCGCACCGGCATCGAGTTACGCAGCCAACTGTGTGAGAGCTCGAAGGCCTCGTTGTGCCAGCCGGCCAGCACCGGTGCATCGCGCCTCACCAGGTCGGCCATCTTGTCGATGATTGGCTGCCGGTCTGCAGTCACGTCCATGCCACGGAATTGCTCAAACAGCTTGTCGAACTCCGGATTGTTGTAGTTCGTGACGTTCTCACCCTGGTATTTCGCCTTGCTGTTCTTGCTGTAGAAGAGGAAGAGGAAGTTTTCCGGATCGGGGTAGTCCGCGTTCCAGCCCCAGAACGAGAGCTGAGCCGCGCCCTTGCGGTGCATTTCCTGCCAGCGGTTCCACTCGGTCAGTCGCGGCACCAGCTGGATGTCGATGCGCTTCATCTGCTTGATGACGATCTCTAACTGCTCGCGCTTGAATACGTCGTAGACGTCGAGGTTGATGACCAACGGTTCACCCGTTTTTTCGTCGCGTCCGTTCGGATAGCCCGCCTCGGCCAGCAAGCGCTTGGCCTCGTCGATCGAGCGCAACTTGGGGCGACCGTTCTTCCATGTGAAGGCATAGGGGTTGATGCCCGCCTCGCCTGTCTTGTAGCCGGCAATCCCCGGCGGAATCGGTCCCTGCATGGGAATGCCGAGGCCGTTCTTCATGATCGACAGGTACTCCTCCATGTCGAACGCAATCGCCATCGCCTGACGTACCTTGCGGGCGCGCTCACGCGCCCGCGGCGTCGGCCCGCCATCGCCGATCAGCGGGTCGAGCATGTTCACGAAGAAGTACTCGGTGGCCGGCTCGATCTCGGTCTTCAGCGTGATGCCCTGCTTCTTCATCGCATCGGATAGCGAGAGCCCACCGCCCTGCATCTGCAGCGCGGTATCGAAACTCGCCATCGTCTTGAAGCGGGTCGAGGCATAGAAGTCGTAATAGCCCTGCAGGAACTTGTTCCAGAACGGCGTCGCCTCTTTCTCGTAGACGAACTTCACGCCGTCGATCATCGGCAGACGCTTGCCGCAATCGTCGAGCAAGCCGCGCTCCTTGTCGCCGGGCGCGCCTTCGCACGGGTATGTCTGCTCGCGGAAGTTCGGATTCCGCTCCATCAGGATCTCGCGCAACGGGCGGTTTCGCGTGAGCATGAACGGGCCGGTTCCGATCGGCCACATGTCGAGCGTGAGTTCGCGCTTGGCCATGCCCGGCTGAGCGTAGAACTTCTCCGCCTCCCAAGGCATCGGCGCCGAGAACGGCATCGCAAGCCAGTAGATGAACTGCGGATACTTGCCCTTCAGGCGAATCCGAAGCGTGTGCGGATCAGGCGTCTCAACGCCGGCCAAAGGGTACTTGCGCAGATCGATCCAGCCATCCGGGTCCGCCTTGCCGGCCTTCACGTCGGCTTCCAGCTGCGCAATCAGCTCATCAAAACCAAGGATCTGCTTGAATAGCTCGAGCGAGGGGGATTCCAGCTTCGGGCGCGCAATCCGCTTGATACCGTAGGCGAAGTCCTCCGACACCAGCTCGCGCGTGCCGGTGAACTCGAAATCGGTGATTTGCGAACGCCCGCCCAGCTTCGCATCGTCGAGCCCCTCATACCGCAGCTTGCCGGCGCCATCACGCGCCAAGGCCGGATGGGGCTGGAAGCGCACCCCCGACTTCAACGGTATCTCGTAGACGCTTTGTGCGATGTCGGCCGCAGGGGCGTCCGTTGGCAACGGTTGGCCCTGTTTGTCGAGGTAACTGACCTTCGGCATCGCGGCAGCAAGCCCCGGTTGCAACTCGAAAGGGCGCTTGAGGTAATGAAATTCGTAGAGCGTCTCGTAGATCGAGTAGGTGAACCACGCTTCGTCTTCGACGTAGGACTGCACCGGATCAAAGTGTTTCGGACGCGAGTTGAACTCTTCGTGCAGGAAGCGCTTTTCTCGCTCAGCCGCAGGATATGGGCTGTTCCACACCTCATCACAACCGGTCAGGACGAGCGCCGCGCCCATCAGCAACGCCGCCAGAAAGCTCAGCTTCGTCGTGATCATGACGACGCGATCCATCGCGGCGCCGACCCGGCATCAAGACTCATCCGAATCGCGCGATCCCGCGCTACAGCATCCAACATCGGTTCAAACATCAGACACGAATCCAGTAAAAGTTTCGGGTTTAGCAGCATTCATGCCAAAGCAGCCATCCGACGACCTGGACACACCCTGCTCTTCACGACTCACGCAATACATCGAACTTCCAGTCGCATTCCGCGCAACATTCACCGCATGTCAATCGACAAACGCCGTCTCGGTCGCAAGCAATGCCGCGCGCCACATCCCAAGCCTGACCCCTCCAGGCAAGCAACTTGGCACCACCACGGTGCCAACGACGCGGCCCGCCACACTGCAATGACGCGGCGGACGTTACCGGGCTGCCGACTTGAGCGCTTGTTGCCAGGCGCCCGAAACTTTCCTGCTGGCGGCACAAAAGAAAACGGCATCCAGGCCAAGGCCCGAATGCCGTTTTCTTGCATGCAGAGCGCCCGGCAAGCCGGGCGCTTCAGCAATCAGTGCTGATGACCACCTGCGCCGTGCACATGACCATGCGAAATCTCTTCCGCCGTCGCCATACGCACTTCCGCCACCGTCACGTCGAACACCAACGCGGTGCCAGCGAGCGGGTGATTGCCATCCACCACGACCTTGCCCTCGGCGATATCGGTCACGCGGAAAAGCATGTCCTCTTCACCGTCTTCACCGACGCGCTCGAACGCCATGCCGATCTCGATGTTGTCCGGGAACAGGTCGGCCGGCTCGATCATGACCAGGCTTTCGTCGTAATCGCCAAACGCATCTTCCGGCTGAAGCTTGACGACGATCTTCTCGCCAACCGACTTGCCGTGCAGCGCCTCTTCCAGGTGCGGGAAGATGGCGTCGTAGCCACCATGCAGATAGACCAGCGGGTTCTTGCCGTCGTCGATCATGTTGCCGTCCGGGTCATGAACGGTGTAGTTCAGGGTCACGACGGCGTTCTTTACGATTTCCATTAGTTGTTCCTTGCTATTTCTTTAACGAGCTTGAGTACTTCGGCTGCGTGCCCACGTAGCTGAACGTCATCAATGAGGTGACGCACAACACCGGCGCGATCGATCAGGATGGTTGTGCGGCGCACGGTATCGCGCTCACAGCCCTCACGTCGGTGCAGCACCCCATAGAGTCGGCACACTTCCAGGTCGGGATCGGACAGCAGGCGGATCGAAATCCCATGCTCATCGCGAAACGCGGCGTGCGTCAGGCAATCGTCCGGGCTGATCCCGATGACGGCCGCCCCTTCACGGATGAAGTCGTCTTCGTGGTCGCTGAATTCAATCGCCTGCCGCGTACAGGCAGGTGTTCCATCACGAGGGTAGAAGCACAGCACGACCACGCCACGCTGCGTCGCATCACGCAGGTCGAAAGTCTCCATGTCCGCATCGGGCAGCACAAAGTGCGGCGCGACGCAGCCCGGAGCCAATGCTGTGCCTCCCGGGTGTGGGCCGGATTCTACCGGAAGTCGATCTGCCCCGACGCCGCACTCCATGCCGCACCTCCTGCGCCATGCGCCCGCAAGTCCACTAGGATTAGATCAAGCCACGCTGCACCACAAGCATCCGACATCAGGAGGTCTCATGGTTCGCACGTCCCGCGCAATGCAACTGCAACACCCGAATCAAGCGCTCGTCGAAATCGAACGCGCTGTGCCGCAGCCAGCATACGGCCAACTGCTCCTTCGCGTCGAAGCCTGTGGCGTTTGTCGCACAGATCTCCACTTGGTCGACGGCGAACTGCCGCAAGCGCACACGCCCATCGTACCGGGACACGAGATCGTCGCGCGAGTGGAGGCTGTCGGGGCAGGCGTTGGCGGCTTCAGTCGCGGCCAGCGCGTTGGCGTGCCCTGGCTTGGCTGGACATGTGGCCGATGCGCGTATTGCGTGAGCGGCCGCGAGAACCTGTGCGATCAGGCGCGCTTCACCGGATGCCAGATCGACGGCGGTTATGCGGAACACTGCGTCGCCGACGCGCGATACTGTTTCGCGCTGCCGGATGGCGACGACGCCGCCTCCTTGGCGCCGCAGCTATGTGCAGGCCTGATCGGCTACCGCGCGCTCAGCATGGCCGGCAGCGGCACACGAATCGGGCTCTACGGATTCGGTGCGGCGGCCCACATCGTCGCCCAGGTGGCACGCCAGCAAGGCCGTGAGGTGTATGCATTCACCCGGCCGGACGATCACGAAAGCCAACAATTCGCGCGTTCGCTCGGTGCGGTGTGGGCGGGCAATTCGGACGTTGCCGCGCCCGAGCAACTCGACGCGGCGCTGATCTTCGCTCCGGTCGGCACGCTGGTGCCCAAGGCACTCGCAGCGCTTCGCAAAGGCGGTGTGGTGGTCTGTGCCGGCATCCACATGAGCGACATTCCGGGCTTTCCCTACGCAGCGCTTTGGGGCGAACGTCAGATCCGCTCCGTCGCCAACCTCACCCGTCAGGATGGCACCGCATTCCTTGAACTCATGCGCCAGCATCCGGTACATACCGAGGTCACACGCTTTCCGCTTGCACGCGCAAACCACGCCCTCGCACAGCTACGCAACGGCAAGCTGCAGGGCGCAGCCGTCCTGATCCCCTGAGCTCGCTTGCGCAACAGCTGTTTCTGTACAAAAATACAGTCATGACGCACGCATCCGACCTTACCCCTCGCCAGGCCGAAATCCTCGACCTGATTCGGCGCACCGTTAGAACAGAGGGCCGCCCTCCGACACGGATCGAGATCTGTGAGGCTTTCGGCTTCCGCTCGCCCAATGCTGCGGAAGAACACCTGAAAGCGCTGGTCAGAAAAGGCGCGATCGCGATGGAAGAAGGGCGAGCACGGGGTATCCGCCTGCTTGAAGAAACGGGCCTGCCGGTGGTGGGCCGTGTCGCCGCGGGCAGCCCGATTCTTGCCAGCGAAAACCTCGAGCAGCGCCTTGATGTGGATCCCGCGATGTTTGCACCTGCGGCCGACTATCTGCTGCGGGTCAAGGGGCTATCGATGCGCGATGCAGGCATTCTTGATGGCGATCTGATCGCGGTTCATCGCACGCCTGAGGCCCGCAATGGCCAGATCGTGGTTGCACGGCTCGGCGACGACGTCACCGTGAAACGGCTCGAGCGTCGCGGCAGCAGTATCCGCCTGCTGGCCGAGAACCCGGACTTCGCGCCAATCGAACCCCACCCTGACGAGTTTCAGTTGGAAGGCATTGTCGTTGGCCTGATTCGCAACGGCTTCCATTGATCAGCACCGTGCCCAGCCCTTTGCCCCTGAGCGATGGCGAGCGTTTGCTTGCCCGCAGCCGCCGTTTTTTCTTGCTGACTCTGGTCTTGGCGATCCCGACCGCACTGCTCGGTTGGCAGCTCTTGCCAACCTGGTCCCACATCGCAGCGCTTGAAGGCGCTGCGTTCCTTGCGGCAGCCACCGCATTCGGGCTCGGCCTCATCGCGCTACCGCTCGGCACTATCGCCAGCCTCGTTGCGGCGCTTTTCCTGCGCACCGAGAGCAATATCCGCCCCGGACGGCAAAGCCGCGCCAACGCGGCCGACTTGGTCTGTACGATCGGCGCCGTCATGACCAGCCTGCTCCCGGCCAGCTGGCCCGCCTCAAAAGCCTTGCGGGCCCTCCTCACCGGCGGGATTACGATCCGCCAGCCGATCGAACATCATTTCAGCATCAGCAGCGACCCCCTCGCCTTCTGGGAGAACGTCACCTTCTGGTTGCTGGCTGCCGCTGCCCTAGCGGGTCTGGCTGCCTACTTCTGGCGCTCACGTTGGCTTGCATATCGGACGCGCGTCACTATAGAGCCGGCCGCAGCACAGGCACTCAACCAACAAATTAAGCCCGAAGGCGCTCCGAGATAGGTGTGGTCAGCCCGGCGCCGTGGCGTTCAGCAGCAAATTGCGCGGCGTCAGCATGCGGTCACAGAAAGCGTCAATCGACACACGGAACCCGGCGTCGATCAGGGGCGTCGCAAGGTCGCAGACCAGCCACAACTCCATCACCCGTCGAAACGCGAGGCGGACGGCCGATCGCCGCATCATCACGTCGAATCGACGCTGGCCTTCTTTGAGCAGTCCAGACAATGCCGACGACGGCGGACTCGCTAGCCCCTCCCGATCGCAGATGCGCGCCATGAATTCGGAAAAAGGCTGAAGCATCCAGGCCGACGGCACCGGTTTGAACGTTCGATAGCCGCCGCCCGAGGCCTCGCGCCATGCCACAAAGGCGAGCTTCCATTGCGCAGCGCGATCCCGCTCTCGGACGTTGCGGTCCGGCGCTGTAACGGTCTCGGTCACCGCGAGGTGGAGTTCATCGCGAGACACCCGCAACCGGGAGTCGGAAGAAAACGGGCGGTATTCGGTCTCTCGTAAGCGGTAGTAGCAACACGGAGCTATCGCCACCCCCGCTGCGCCGCCCCCCGCCGCCGCACTGACCAGGTCGCGATGCAGGTCGCCACAGGCATGCAGCGCCATCACGTAACGCCCAGCCACCATCGCCGCGGCTTCTGGCCTTAGCGCGTCACCCACCACAAAGGTCTGCCCTGCAGCCCTGGCGCGCTCGGCCAATCGTTCTCCCGCGTGACACAGCGCCGGATCGATCTCAAGCGACGTTACGTCCACACCACGGGTCATCGCGACAAGACGCCCGAGGTGCCCCTTGCCCGCACACCATTCGAGTACGGCCGCCGGCGGCTTACCAACCGCACTCGCGAACGCCTCGATCTGCGCCAGCTTTCGCCCGGGCACACCCCATGCGGAACGAGCCTCAACATTGCCGCCAACTCGGGCAAGCGCTGCCACATGAATCAGACCCGAGCGATAGCCGGGAATCGCCACACGATCCGAGAGCCATTGAACCAAAGCACTGTTGTTGCCAAGTAGCTGCGCCAGCGCGTCCATGGGCATACACTGAAGCTCGGCATCAAGTTCCGGGAACGCATCCACCCACTGCGGCCGTTCGATGCGAAACGGCATCTCGCGCCAGAGCGGGGCCGCCGCAAGCAGCACGGATTCCAGTTGGATCCGCCTCGCTGTGATCGCCTGATTCGTGAGGGCCTCCGTCATACCTTCCAGCAATTCATATACTTGTATCAATGGCCCTTCATTGCGGCCGTGACAGGGTTAAGGGTTCAGCGCGGACCTCCGATATAATCCCGGGTCCGCAACAAGGAGACTGTATATGGGTTTTCTCGCCGGCAAACGCATCCTCATCTGCGGCCTGCTCAGCAATCGCTCGATTGCTTACGGTATTGCCAAGGCCATGCATCGTGAGGGCGCACACCTTGCCTTCACCTACCAGAACGACCGTTTCCATGAGCGGATCAGCAAGTTCGCGGCAGAGTTCGATTCGGACATGATCTTCCCCTGCGACGTCGCCGACGACGCGCAGATCAGGGACCTGTTCGACGCGATTGCCAAGCGCTGGGACGGCCTGGATAGCCTTGTGCATTCGATCGCGTTCGCGCCCAGCGACGCGCTTGAGGGCGACTTCCTCGACGGCTTCTCGCGCGACGCATTCCGAACCGCCCAGGAAGTCTCCGCATACAGCTTCCCTGCGCTCGCCAAGGCCGCACGCCCACTCATGAAAGGGCGCAACGGCTGCTTGCTGACGATGTCCTATCTGGGCGCGGTTCGCTCCCTGCCGAACTACAACGTTATGGGCCTCGCCAAGGCAAGCCTTGAGGCGTCGGTGCGCTACATGGCAACCTGCGTCGGCCCAGAGGGTACCCGCGTAAACGCCATTTCCGCCGGGCCGATCAAGACCCTTGCTGCATCGGGCATCGGCAATTTCGGCAAACTGTTGGCATTCAACGAACGGAATGCGCCGCTGCGTCGCAATGTCACGATTGAAGAAGTCGGCAACGCCGCCGCCTTCCTGTGCTCGGACCTGGCCTCCGGCATCACAGGCGAGATCATGTATGTCGATGGCGGTTTCAATACCACCGCATTGGCCGCAGCAGAATAGTCGCCAAACAGGTGCCGTCGCGCTGACGGCACCTCACAGGCAAAAAGAAACGGGCCCGATTGGGCCCGTTTCTCTATTCAACGGCAGAAACGCTATCAGTCCTTCGCCTCGAAGGCCTTGGCGCTGAACTTCACCGAATAGCGATCCTTGAGCGCCTGAACGTAGGCACGCAGATCCTCTTCTGCAAGCAGGCGGCCGTACTGACCGGCAAGCGCAGTGCGGCGCGGGTCATTCGCCGCGAGTTGCGGCTTCGTCACCTGGCTGATACGGAACACGGCGAAGCCTTGGTTCGGTACCGCCACGCCCACATAGGCCGGCAATTTGTCGACCGGCGTCCGGAAGACCGCCTTCAGCGCCTCAAGCGGAAGCGGGCCCGGCTTACCACGCGAAACCGCACCACTCGGCCCCCACTTGGCGTCAACCGCCTCGCCCTTGCTGAGCTTTGCGATCTGCGCTTCGCCATCTTTGGCTGCCAGCTTGATTGCTTCCTCTGTGGTCAGCTTCTGTTCAATGGCTGCACGCACCTCTTCGAACGGACGCACTGCCGCCGGCTTGTGCTCAACCACGCGGAGCGACACGAGCGTGTTGTTACCCAAGTCAATGGCTTCCGTATTGCGTCGATTCTTCAAGGCATCCGCTGCGAACAACGCAGCCATGACTTTCTCATTGTCGAACGGCGCAGGTCCCTTGCTACCCTTGATGATCCAGTCACTCTGGTGCAGCGCGAGCTTGTACTTGTCGGCCGCCGGCTTGAGGCTGTCCGGCTGTTCGTACACGGTATTGCCAAAACTGTCGGCGATTTCCGCGTAGCGTTTCGCTGCAGCCGCACGCTTCAGTTCCTGCGCAATCTCGGCCTTGGCCTGATCGAAGGACTTGGTACCGCCACCACGCACTTCTTCCAGACGGATGATGTGATAGCCGTAGTCGGTTTCAACAACGCCGCTCAACTGCCCCGGCTTGAGTGAGTACGCAGCATCTTCAAACGGCTTGACCATCGCGCCTCGGCCGAAGAACCCGAGATCGCCACCATTCGCGGCCGAACCCGGATCCTGCGAGTTGGCTTTTGCAAGCGCGGCGAAGCTATCCGGCTTCTGCTGCAATTGCTTGAGGAGCGCCTCCGCCTTTTCCTTGGCCGCAGCACGCTTGGATGCGCCGGCATCCTTCGCCGCTTCGATCAGAATGTGGCGCGCGCGGCGCTCTTCCGGCGCCGAGTAACGATCCTTGTTGGCATCGTACTGCTTGCGGATTTCGTCATCGCTCACGGTGGCCTGCGCGGCCAACTCGTCTTGCGAGAGGAGCACGTACTCGACCTTGATCTGCTCCGGCGTCTCGAAACGCGAGCGATTGGCCTCGTATTCCTTCTTGGCAGCGCCATCCGCGAGTTTGACCTGCGGAACGTAAGTGGCTGCCGAGAGAGACCACATCGAGACTTCGCGGCTTTCATCCTGAAGCTCAAGCCAACGATCGATCGTCGCCGCCGGTACAATCGCCGACCGGGCAAGGCCGCCAATCAGTTGCTGCTGGGCCAGATCCTGCGCAAGGCCAGACTCGAATCGATCGACCGAGTAACCGCGCGCGGCGAGCATCTGCTCGTAACGCTTCGGCGAAAACTTGCCGTTCTCTTGGAACGCGGGAATGCCTGCGATCGCCTGACGCAAAGCGTCGGGTGCAGCGCGCATCGCATTTGCATCCAGCTGCAAGTGGAGCAGGCGCTGATTGACGAGCCCCTCAACCACCGAGCGCTTCAGCTCAGGGCGCTGCAGCATCGCCGGATCGAAAGCCTCACCCATCTGGCTACGCAGACGGTCCTGCTCTTCGCGCAGCGCCTGATCGAGCTCCTGCTGGGTGACCTTGCTACGGCCAACCTTGGCCACAAAATCATCGCGCCCGATATTCTGCAGATAGGACTCGATGCCGAAAAACGCGAAAGTAATCGCGATGAGCGCCAGGAGCACCTGGACAATGCGCTTATTGTTGCGGACTGCGTCGAACATGCTGCGATCGGGGGACCAAGAAAAGTTATGGATACAAAAAAGGCGAACTCACGTTCGCCTCGATTTGGCGGAGTGGACGGGACTCGAACCCGCGACCCCCGGCGTGACAGGCCGGTATTCTAACCGACTGAACTACCACTCCGCGCCTAGTTGTCCAGCCAAGGGCTGGTGGGTGCTGACGGGCTCGAACCGCCGACATTCGCCTTGTAAGGGCGACGCTCTACCAACTGAGCTAAGCACCCGCTCTGCTGAGCGCCGCCGTAAATCTGCGGCAATCAGTAAAGCGAATTAGTTTACCGCATCCTTGAGCGCTTTGCCAGGGCGGAACTTCGGAACCTTAGCCGCCTTGATCTTGATGGTCGCGCCAGTTCTCGGATTACGCCCGGTACGCGCTGCGCGCTTGCCGACGGAGAACGTACCAAAACCAACCAACGTCACGTCGTTGCCCTTTTTGAGCGACTGCTTGACTGCAGCGATCGTCGCGTCCAGCGCGCGCCCTGCTGCTGCCTTGGAAATTTCGGCCTGCTTTGCGATGACCTCGATCAACTCGGATTTGTTCACAAAAGCCCCCTCAATTCTTCGGTAGTGGGAAATGGGATCCTGCAAGCCAATGCTGGCGCGGGTTTCGGCACCCCACGCATCCACAAGCCTGTCAGGGCTTTATAAACGAGCCGAAAGCACGGTGTCAAGCCGCTTTGCGGCAAGGCTGAGCAGGGTCAGGCGCCAGAAAAACAAAGGACCGGACACTTCAAAAAGTGTCCGGTCCTCTTCTAGTGCCAGCGGCCGGATCAGTGTTTCAAGAGCGCCGCCGACAGCTCACCCTCAGCCTGTGGCGGCGTCGCGGCATCCTCCGTGACAACCTCGTCGATCGGCTCCGGTTTGCGCTCCAGCGCAAGCTCCAGCACCTTATCGATCCACTTCACCGGCACGATTTCCAGGCGGTCGCGAATCTCAGGAGGCAGATCCTGAAGATCCTTGACGTTTTCCTCAGGAATCAGCGCGGTCCGGATACCACCACGAACCGCCGCGAACAGCTTCTCCTTCAGGCCGCCGATTGCCAACACCTCACCACGCAGGGTGATCTCGCCCGTCATCGCGACGTCAGCCCGGACCGGGATGCCGGTCAGCACCGACACCAAGGCGGTGGCAATCGCAATGCCCGCCGACGGGCCATCTTTCGGCGTCGCGCCCTCGGGCAGGTGAATGTGAATATCGCTCTTCTGATAGAAGTCGTCAGCGATGCCAAGCTGTTTGGCGCGCTTTCGCACCACAGACAGCGCAGCCTGAATCGACTCCTGCATCACTTCACCCAGCTTGCCGGTCGTCAGGACCTTGCCCTTGCCCGGCAGGACGACCGACTCAATCGTCAGCAGCTCGCCACCCACTTCGGTCCAGGCAAGACCGGTGACCTGGCCGACCTGATTGTCTTTCTCGGCAACGCCAAACATGTAGCGGCGCACACCGAGGTACTTGTCGAGGTTCTTGGCGTTCACCACGATCTTGCTGCTACGGGCACGAAGCACGATCGACTTGACGACCTTGCGGCAGATCTTCGAGATCTCGCGCTCAAGGCTCCGCACGCCGGCCTCTCGGGTGTAGAAGCGAACGATGTCGCGGATTGCATCCTCGGTTACCGACAACTCTTCGCGCTTGAGCCCGTTGTTCTTCATCTGCTTCGGAAGCAGATAGCGCTGCGCAATGCTCACCTTCTCATCTTCGGTGTAGCCAGACAGCCGGATGATTTCCATGCGATCCAGCAACGGCGCCGGGATGTTCAGGCTGTTTGCCGTCGCAACGAACATGACGTCCGAGAGGTCGTACTCCACCTCGACGTAGTGATCGACGAAGGTGCTGTTCTGCTCCGGATCAAGCACCTCAAGCAGGGCCGAGCTTGGGTCGCCACGGAAATCGGCACCCATCTTGTCCACTTCATCCAGCAGGAACAACGGGTTACGAACCGCAACCTTGGTCATGTTCTGCAGAATTTTGCCCGGCATGGAGCCAATGTAGGTCCGGCGATGGCCACGAATTTCGGCCTCATCGCGCACACCACCCAGACTCATGCGAACGAACTTGCGGTTTGTCGCTTTCGCGATCGATTGACCGAGCGAAGTCTTGCCGACACCCGGAGGGCCGACAAGGCACAGAATCGGCGCCTT
This sequence comes from Niveibacterium sp. COAC-50, assembly GCF_013184235.1. Lineage (NCBI taxonomy): Bacteria > Pseudomonadati > Pseudomonadota > Betaproteobacteria > Rhodocyclales > Rhodocyclaceae > Niveibacterium > Niveibacterium sp. COAC-50. The sequence continues at coordinate 971,781 of NZ_JABCJM010000001.1, read as the reverse complement.
CAGTTTGTCGACACGCTGCTGGACAGCAAGGTACTCAAGAATCCGCTCCTTGACCTTCTCGAGGCCATGATGATCCTTGTCGAGGATCTTCTGCGCCTCGGCGAGATCCTTGCTGATGCGTGACTTCTTTTTCCACGGCAGGCCGACGAGCGTCTCGATGAAGTTACGAACGACCGTTGCTTCCGCCGACATCGGCGACATCATCTTGAGCTTCTTGAGCTCGGACTGCGCCTTTGCGGTCGCCTCCTTGCTCATCCCAGACGCCTTGATCTTTTTCTCAAGATCCTCGAGGTCCGCGCCCTCTTCGCCCTCGCCGAGCTCCTTCTGAATCGCCTTAACCTGCTCGTTTAGGTAGTACTCGCGCTGACTCTTCTCCATCTGGCGCTTGACGCGACCACGGATGCGCTTTTCGACCTGCAGGATGTCCAGCTCGGTCTCAAGCTGAGAAAGCAGACGCTCCATCCGTTCGATGACACTGACGAGCTCGAGAATGCTCTGCTTCTGCTCAAGCTTGAGCGGCAAGTGCGCGGCGATGGTGTCAGCAAGGCGGCCCGGTTCGTCGATACCTGACAGCGAAGTCAGGATCTCCGGCGGAATCTTCTTGTTCAGCTTCACGTACTGGTCGAATTGCGCGAGGATCGCGCGGCGCATGGCCTCGACTTCATGGTTCTGAACTTCGTCGCCCTTGAGCGGCACAACCTGTGCAACAAATACCGTGCGCTGGTCTTCGACCGCATTCAGCTGGGCTCGCTGCGTCCCTTCAACCAGCACTTTGACCGTGCCATCGGGCAGCTTGAGCATCTGAAGGATGTTGGCGATACAGCCGATCTCGTAGAGATCCTCGGCGCTCGGCTCATCCTTCGCGGCAGACTTCTGGGCAACAAGCAAAATGCTCTTGCCGGCCTCCATTGCATTTTCAAGCGCCTTGATCGACTTCGGGCGCCCGACGAACAACGGAATAACCATGTGGGGGAACACGACCACATCCCGCAGCGGCAGCAGCGGGAGTTCGATCTGTTCCTGGGGGAGGTCAGGCAAGCTTGACATGTCCGTTTCCTTCTTGGCGAGTACCGGGGATATGGGGATCCCCGGTGCGCGTTTCAAGCCGACCTGTTGAGGGCCGGATCAGTTGGAGCCGGAAACCTTCGGCTGGTCAGCGTAGATGAGAATCGGCTGTCCGGTACCTTCGATCGTGCTGTCGTCGACGACGACCTTGGACACGTTTTCCATACCGGGCAGCTCGTACATGATGTCGAGCAACGTCGCTTCGATGATCGAGCGAAGCCCACGCGCGCCCGTCTTGCGCTTGAGCGCCTTGCGTGCAATCGCTTGCAGCGCGGTCGGCCGCACTTCCAGTTCGACGCCTTCCATCGAGAACAGCTTCTGATATTGCTTGACGAGTGCGTTCTTCGGCTCGACCAGAATCTGGATCAGGGCGGCTTCATCGAGTTCCTGCAAGGTCGCGACGACTGGCAGACGACCGATGAATTCGGGGATAAGACCGTACTTGATCAGATCCTCCGGCTCGACTGCACGCAATGCTTCACCGACGTTGCGGGAGTCCCGGCTCTTCACGGAAGCGCCAAAGCCAATACCCACCGTTTCGGAGCGATTGCGGATGACTTTTTCCAACCCGTCGAACGCACCGCCACAGATGAACAGGATGTTCGTCGTATCGACCTGTACGAAATCCTGGTTCGGATGCTTGCGCCCGCCCTGCGGCGGCACGGCAGCAACCGTACCTTCAATTAGCTTCAACAGCGCCTGCTGCACGCCCTCGCCCGACACATCGCGCGTGATCGACGGGTTGTCCGCCTTACGCGAAATCTTGTCGATTTCGTCGATGTAGACGATGCCCTGCTGCGCCTTCTCGACGTCGTAGTCGCACTTCTGCAGCAGCTTCTGGATGATGTTCTCGACGTCTTCGCCAACGTAACCCGCCTCGGTCAGCGTGGTCGCGTCGGCCATTACGAACGGCACGTTCAGCAGACGTGCCAGGGTTTGGGCGAGCAGAGTCTTGCCGGAGCCGGTCGGGCCGATCAGCAGGATATTGCTCTTCGAGATTTCGACATCATCGCTGCGCGACTGGTGGCGCAGGCGCTTGTAGTGGTTGTAAACGGCAACAGAAAGAATCCGCTTTGCTGGATCCTGCCCGATCACATACTGGTCGAGAATCGCACCGATCTCTTTCGGGGTCGGCAAGTCTGCACGATCGGCCTTGGCCGTGGCATCACCGCCGACTTCATCACGAATGATGTCGTTGCACAGCTCGATGCACTCGTCGCAGATGAACACCGACGGGCCCGCAATCAGCTTGCGGACCTCGTGCTGGCTCTTGCCGCAGAACGAGCAATACAGCAGCTTTTCACCGCCGGTCTTTTTTTCAGCCATGCTCGCGTCTCGCTAAATTACGTCTTCTTTACTCGCCGACCTGAACCCGGCTCGACAACACCTTGTCGACCAAGCCGTAGGTCACGGCGTCCTCGGCCGACATGAAATTGTCGCGATCGGTGTCACGCTCGATCTGCTCGACCGTCTGCCCGGTGTTACGAGCCAGAATGTCATTGAGCTTGGCACGCAGCGAGAGAATCTCGCGCGCGTGGATTTCGATATCGGACGCCTGCCCCTGGAAACCACCCAGCGGCTGATGAATCATGATGCGCGAGTTGGGCAGCGAGATCCGCTTGCCCTTCGCGCCGGCAGCCAGCAGGAACGCGCCCATGCTTGCCGCCTGCCCGACGCACAGCGTACTGACGTCGGGCTTGATGAACTGCATGGTGTCGAAAATCGCCATGCCGGCCGTAACCGACCCCCCGGGGGAGTTGATGTAGAAGTAGATATCCTTGTCCGGATTGTCTGCCTCAAGGAACAGCAACTGGGCGACCACCAGATTGGCGGTCGCGTCATTGACCGGGCCGACGAGGAAGACGATGCGCTCCTTCAGCAGGCGCGAGTAGATGTCGTAGGCACGCTCGCCACGACCGCTCTGCTCGACGACCATCGGCACCAGACCAAGACCCTGGGGTTCCCAGTCCGACTGCCACGAAGCGCTGGTTCGGTTACGGTTCATATAGCCCTTCCGCTTAGCGGCCGGTGTTGTTGCCCATCAGTTCGTCGAAAGCAACCGGAGTGTCCGTCGCTTGCGCCGTCTTGAGCACCCACTCGACCACGTTGTCTTCAATCACGATAGCTTCCGCTTGCGCCAGGCGCTGCGGTTGCGAGTAGTACCACTTCACGACTTCGGCCGGATCCTCGAAGCTCGACGCGTAGTCGTCGACCATCGCGCGGATCTGTTCCGGCTTAGCGTGGAGTTCATTCTTCTTCACGACTTCAGCGAGCACAAGGCCCAGCTTCACGCGACGCACCGCTTGATCGGCAAACCAGGCCGGTTCAATCGGCATTTTCGACACATCCATGCCGCGCTGAGCAAAATCCTGACGCGCGTTGTCAGCCAGTTGCGCGCTCTCGGTCTCGACCAGAGCCTTCGGCACATCGACCGGGTTTGCTTCGAGCAGCAGGTTCATCGCCTGCTCCTTGACGCGCGCCTGGATACGACGACGAACTTCGCGCTCGAGGTTGGCCTTCACTTCTTCACGCATCTTTGCGACGTCGCCGTCGGCCACACCGAGGGTCTTGGCGAATTCGCCGTCAACTTCCGGCAATTTCGGCGCTTCAACCTTCTTCACGGTAACGTCGAACTGCACGGTCTTGCCGGCAAGATCCTGCGCCTGATATTCGGCCGGGAAGGTCAGATCGAAGGTCTTGCTGTCGCCAGCCTTGAGCCCCTTAACCTGCGACTCGAAATCGGCGAGCATGTTCCCGGCGCCGATCACGAACGGGAAATCTTCGGCGGTGCCGCCCTGGAACGGCTCGCCGTCCTTCTTGCCGACGAAGTCGACGGTCACGCGATCACCCTCTTCGGCGGCGCGATCGGCTGCCTCGAAGGTCGTGCGCTGTTTGCGCAGGATCTCGATCGTGCGATCGACTTCAGCCTCGCCGACGGTCAGGACCGGGCGCTCGATCGACTTGCCGCTGATGTCGGCCAGTGCGATTTCCGGATACACCTCGAAGGTCGCCGAGAACTCAAGCACTTCGGCCGCATTGCCCGGCTTCGCTTCGATGCGCGGATAGCCTGCAACGCGCAGGTTCTGCTCGCGCACCTTCTCGCCGAACGCCTTTTCAACCGCGGCGCCGATCGCCTCGGAGCGCGCCTGCGGACCATACGTCTGCGAGACGATCTTGAACGGCACCTTGCCCGGACGGAAACCGGGCATCTTGACAGTGCGGGAGAGCTTCTTCAGGCGCGCTTCGACTTCGCGTTCGACGTCGGCGACAGTCACGGACATGTCGATGCGGCGCTCGAGTGCGCCAAGCGTCACTTCGTTGGTCTGCATTCAGTTGATTCCTTGGATGACGACAGAAGGGCGCCCCGCCACCTATCCGTGGCGTCGCCGGTACGGCGAGACACAGGAGGACAGAGAGCCCGCCAGTAATTTTCGGTGGTTCTCGAAACCTTTAATGCTACCACAGCACGCCGGCTCGACCCGCACCATCCCTACAGGGCCAACGCGCATGGCCAAGCCATTGTTTTCAATGGAGAACTGCGGGCCCCGCAGGACCGCCACCGAAACGCGTCCGGACAACGCACTGGCAACATCGCCACACACCGTCGCAAAAACCGGCTGGCAGATTATTGTTAAGGGAACCAGACTCAATGAACGCCTGTCCTCGCACAGGGGCGTTTTGCGATCACCTCAACTTTTCCGGCAGCAAAACCGTTATTGCAACTCATGTGCGGCGCCAGTCCGATCCCATCGGACGGCATGAGGAGGAGGTTCGGTCATGAGCATCTTCGCAAGCTACCAGGCCCGATTCGACGCCACGAAGGAAGAGGAACTCTCGATCCAGGAGTACCTCGAACTTTGCCGGTCCGATCCACTCGCTTACGCCACCGCGGCCGAACGCATGCTGATGGCGATTGGCGAGCCAGAGATGCTCGATACGCGGCTCGACCCGCGGATGTCGCGGATCTTCTCCAACAAGGTCATCAAGATCTACCCGGCCTTCCGCGAGTTCTACGGCATGGAAGAGGCGATCGAGAACATCGTCTCCTACTTCCGGCACGCGGCGCAGGGCCTCGAAGAGAAGAAGCAGATTCTCTACCTGCTCGGGCCGGTGGGTGGTGGAAAGTCATCGCTGGCCGAACGGCTGAAGACCCTGATCGAGAAGATGCCCTTCTATGCCATCAAGGGTTCGCCGGTGCACGAATCGCCGTTGGGGCTCTTCGATCTCAAGGAGGATGGGCGGATCCTGCAGGACGACTACGGCATCCCTGCCCGCTACCTCAACACGATCATGTCGCCATGGGCGGTCAAGCGCCTGCATGAATTCAACGGCGACATCACGAAGTTCCGCGTCGTGAAGCTGCGCCCGTCCGCGCTGCACCAGACTGCGGTGGCCAAGACGGAGCCGGGCGACGAGAACAACCAGGACATTTCTTCGCTGGTTGGCAAGGTCGACATCCGCATGCTCGACCGCTATTCGCAGAGCGACCCGGATGCCTACTCGTATTCGGGCGGCCTGTGCCTCGCGAACCGTGGCCTGCTTGAATTCGTCGAAATGTTCAAGGCGCCGATCAAGGTGCTGCACCCGCTGCTGACCGCCACGCAAGAAGGCAACTACAAGGGAACGGAAGGATTCGGCGCGATTCCCTTCGACGGCATCATCCTCGCGCACTCGAACGAATCCGAATGGATCCAGTTCCGCAACAACCGCAACAACGAAGCCTTCCTCGACCGCATCTACACGGTGAAGGTGCCCTACTGCCTGCGGGTGTCGGAAGAGATCCGGATCTACGAGAAGCTGTTGCAGAACAGCTCGCTGTCGGCCGCGCCCTGCGCACCGGACACGCTGAAGATGCTCGCCCAGTTCGTTGCGCTGTCGCGCCTGAAAGAGCCGGAGAACTCCAGCATCTATTCGAAGATGCGTGTGTATGACGGCGAAAACCTGAAGGACACCGACCCGAAAGCCAAGTCGTATCAGGAGTACCGCGACTATGCTGGCGTGGATGAGGGGATGGCCGGGCTCTCGACCCGCTTCGCGTTCAAAGTGCTGTCGCGGGTGTTCAACTTCGACCACCGCGAAGTTGCGGCCAATCCGGTGCACCTGATGTACGTGCTGGAACAACAAATCGAGCAGGAGCAGTTCCCGCCTGAGGTCGAGCAGCGCTACAACGCCTTCATCAAGGAGTTCCTCGCGCCCCGCTACGCCGAGTTCATCGGCAAGGAAATCCAGACCGCCTACCTCGAGAGTTACTCGGAGTATGGGCAGAACATCTTTGATCGCTATGTGATCTATGCGGACTTCTGGATCCAGGATCAGGAGTACCGCGATCCGAACACAGGGGAGATCTTCGATCGGTCTGCGCTCAACGATGAGTTGGAGAAGATCGAGAAGCCGGCTGGCATCAGCAATCCGAAGGACTTCCGCAACGAGGTGGTGAACTTCGTGCTGCGGGCGCGCGCCAAGAACAATGGCAAGAACCCGAGCTGGACGTCGTACGAGAAGCTGCGTGCCGTGATCGAGAAGAAGATGTTCTCGAACACCGAGGATTTGCTGCCGGTGATTTCCTTCACGCCCAAGGGCAGCCAGGAGGAACAGAAGAAGCACCAGGACTTCGTCAATCGCATGATCACCAAGGGTTACACCGAGAACCAGGTACGGCTGCTGTGCGACTGGTACTTGCGCGTTCGCAAGTCTTCCTGATCGCCACGTCTTTCTGAACGGTTGCGCCGGCCATCAGCCGGCGCGGGGATGCCCACGATGGTCCGTATCATCGACAGGCGGTTCGACAGCAAGAACAAAAGCGCGGTCAATCGCCAGCGCTTCTTTCGGCGCTTCAAGCAGCAGATACGCAAGGCGGTAGCCGACGCGATCGATGGCCGCTCGATCCGCGACGTCGACAACGGCGAAAGCGTGTCGATTCCGACCAAGGACATCTCCGAGCCGCAGTTCGGCTTGGGGCGTGGGGGCGAATGGGAGACGGTCTTCTCGGGCAACGACCAGTTCGCCGCTGGTGACGAGGTGGATCGCCCCATCGGTGGAGCCGGCGGCTCCGGCAAAGGCAAGGCGAGCAACGAAGGAGAAGGCGAGGACGACTTCGTCTTCCAGCTCTCACGCGAAGAGTTCCTCGATGTCTTCTTCGACGATCTCGCGCTGCCGAATCTGGTGAAGACGCAGCTGGCGGCGATTCCTGAATACAAGCTCCAGCGGGCGGGTTTCACGTCCAGCGGTACGCCGGCCAATATCAACATCGTGCGTTCCTTGCGCGGTGCGCTGGGGCGCAGGTTGGCGCTCGGTTCGCCCTACTCCACGCAACTCCGCGAAGCGCTCGACAAACTCGACACCCTTCGCAAGACGCGTCCAGACACCGACCCGGAGGTCGAGGCTTTACTGGAAGAAATCGCCACGCTGCGAGCGAAGATCGAGGGCATTCCCTTCATCGACAAGGTCGACCTTCGCTACAACAACCGCATCCGCGTGCCCAAGCCTTCCACGCGCGCGGTGATGTTCTGCGTCATGGATGTTTCCGGCTCGATGGACGAGGAGAAGAAAGCGACGGCCAAGCGCTTCTTCATGCTCCTTTACCTGTTCCTGACGCGGAATTACGAAAAGATCGAAGTGGTGTTCATTCGCCACCACACGGTGGCAAAGGAAGTCGACGAAGAGGATTTCTTCCACTCGCGCGAGTCTGGCGGCACCGTGGTGTCGAGCGCATTGGAGTTGATGAAGGACATCATCCAGGAACGCTACGCCACCAACCTGTGGAATATCTACGGCGCCCAGGCATCGGACGGCGACAACTGGGAAAACGACTCGCCGCGCTGCCGCGAGTTGCTTGCGGACAACATCCTTCCCTTCGTGCAGCACTTCGCTTACATCGAGATCACACCGGGCGAGCCGCAGAACCTTTGGCGGGAGTACGAAAAGCTGCAAGGCGGCCACGGCAACTTTGCGATGCAGCGCATCGAGGCACTGGCCAACATATACCCTGTCTTTCGCGAACTCTTCAAGAAGAGCAGCGTATGAAAAAACGCCGCAACAAACCGCTACCCGCCCCGGCGGAATGGAGTTTCGAGCTGATCGACGCGTACCACCGCGAGATCGCTCGCGTTGCCGAAATGCACGGTCTGGACACCTATCCCAACCAGATCGAGGTGATCACATCCGAACAGATGATGGACGCCTACGCCTCGGTCGGCATGCCGGTGAACTATCACCACTGGAGTTTCGGCAAGCATTTCCTGTCCACCGAGAAAGGCTACCGGCGCGGGCAGATGGGGCTCGCCTACGAGATCGTGATCAATTCGAACCCCTGCATCGCCTACCTCATGGAAGAAAACACCATGACGATGCAGGCGTTGGTGATCGCTCACGCCGCCTACGGCCACAACTCCTTCTTCAAGGGCAACTACCTGTTCCGCACCTGGACGAATGCCGACGCGATCATCGACTACCTGGTGTTCGCACGCAGCTACATCACGCAGTGCGAGGAGCGCTACGGGGAGGAAGAGGTCGAGCTGCTGCTGGACTCTTGTCACGCCCTGATGAACGTGGGCGTAGACCGCTACAAGCGGCCGCCGAAGCTCTCACTGGAAAAAGAGCAACTGCGTCAGCATGAACGCGAGGAGTACCTGCAGAGCCAGGTCAACGATCTGTGGCGCACCTTGCCCGCACACGACGTGAAGCCCAGCGAAGTGCAAGCCGTGCGCTTTCCGCCGGAGCCGGAAGAGAACGTGCTGTATTTCTTCGAAAAGCACGCTCCGCTGCTCGAACCCTGGCAACGCGAAGTGGTCCGGATCGTGCGCAAGATCGCGCAATACTTCTTCCCGCAACGGCAAACACAAGTCATGAACGAGGGGTGGGCGACCTTCTGGCACTACACCCTGCTCAACACGCTTTACGACGAAGGGCTGCTGACCGACTCGTTCATGATGGAGTTCCTGCACTCGCATACCAACGTGGTGATGCAGCCGCCGTACAACTCGAAATGGTATTCGGGCATCAACCCTTACGCCTTGGGATTCGCGATGTGGAGCGACATCCGCCGGATCTGCGAGCACCCCACAGAGGAAGACTACCGCTGGTTCCCGGACATCGCCGGCGGCAACTGGCATGAGGTATTCGACTTCGCGATGCGCAGCTTCAAGGACGAGAGCTTCATCGCGCAGTTCCTGTCACCGAAATTGATTCGCGATTTCAAGCTGTTCGCCGTACTGGACGACGATCGCAACCAGAAGCTGCATGTCACGGCGATCCACGACGAAGCCGGCTATCGCGCGATCCGCGAGAAGTTATCGGATCAGTACAACATCGGCAGCCGCGAACCCAGCATCCAGGTCTGGAACGTCGATCTGCGTGGCGATCGGTCGCTGACACTGCGCCACCACGCCTACCATCGCCGACCAATTGGTGACGGGATGGACGAAGTGCTGCGACACGTCGCGCGGCTATGGGGATTCAACGTACGGCTTGAGACCCAGCACGAAGACGGCCGCGTCGAAACCCTGCGCGAGATGCGCTTCGAGCGGCGCCAGCCTCGCGCCGCGTGACCTAGCCGCCGGGAGACTGAAAGGCGCCGGGCGACCAGCGCTGCGGCGCGACGGGCCGAGTCTGTAGTGGGTGGACGTACTCGGCAACCGGCGTGAGGTCGACGCCGCCAGACGCCAGACCCGCCTTGGCGGTAGCGCCAAACAGCTTCGAATCGCTGCGCAGGTGGTAGTCGTCACGCTGCGGGCGCACGAAGTCCGGCCAATCGCCCACGACGTTGCCCTGCCCGGCGCCCGCCGGAAGATCCAGCGAGGCGCCCTGCCCCACCAGAAGGTTGTTCACCGCCACGACCGCCACACCGGCGCGCACATCGAGCATTCTGGCGCCTTGTGGCCGATCGTTCACGATCGTGTTGTGCGACAGGTAGAGCGCGTTCTTGGGCCACTTGAGCCCCTCGGCACCGAAACTGATGATCTTGCTGTTCTCGGTGGTGCTGGATTGCTCGATCTGGTTGCCCACCACCAGCGCCGTACCGCCGGATGGGAACTCCAGCTCATAACTCGCGCGGCCACCGATTTCGTCGGTCAGACGGTTGTAGAGAATGCGGTTCTCGCGCGCGCGCGACTTGAGCAGATGACCGACCTTGGCGTGATGGAAGTAGCTGCCGGTGACTTGCAGGCTGGCAATGGTACCAACGTACAGGTTGTGGCTCTGACCTTCGCCCGAGCCGTTGTAGCCAAACTCGCTGCGCTCGATCTCCAGCGACAGGCGCTCGTCGTTGGCAGTGAGGATGCCGTTCTCGTTTTCAAGAAAGCGGCAACCGACCACGGTCAGTTTGCCTGCTTCGTGGCGAATCCCTGCACCGTTGCGATCGCGCACCTTGGCGCCGCGGAACTCGAGGTTCTCGATCCGGATGCGGTCGCCACGCACGACGAAGATCGCCTTGTTCTCGGCCGCGGCCCCCATCGCGATCAACTTCGGCATCGCGCCAAGACCACGAATCGTCAGGTCCTGCTGGGTCCAGACCGCGACATCCGCCTTGTAATCGCCCGAGGCAATCTCGACGACATCGCCGTCACGCGCAACGCGGGCTGCCTCGGCGATGGTGTGGATACGCTCGGCTGGGCCGACACGCAGGGTATCCGCCCAGGCACTGCAGGTCACCGCGCAGGCGGCAAATACGACGAGGCGGGAAACGTTCGATGGGCGCATCGGGCTAGCATGCCCCATGCGCTCCCTGCCGTGAAGTGGAAAAGTCCTCAGAAGCGGTCAGCGTAGCGTTCGGTTTCCCAGGCATGCACCGCACGTGAATACTCGATCCACTCCATTCGCTTGAAGCGGCAGAACTCTGCGGTAAACGCCGAACCCAACGCTTCGCCGAGCGAGGTGTCAGACTCCAGCGCCGCCACCGCCTCACCCAGGTTCTGCGGCAGTTGGGCAATGCCACGCACGCGCAGCTCCGCCAGCATCAGCTCATACAGATCATCGGCAACCGGCGCACCCGGAGACAGGCTGCGCTCGACACCATCAAGCCCGGCGGCGATCACGCCCGCAAGCGCAAGATAGGGGTTTGCCGAGGCATCGGGCAAACGCCACTCCAACCGCGAATGTGCGACCCGAACCAGCGTGGTGCGGTTGTTGTCGCCATAGCCGATATGCGCCGGCGCCCAGGTCGTGCCAGACAATGACTCGCCGACCACCAAGCGCTTGTAGGAATTTACTGTGGGCGCGCAAAGCGCAGCCAGCGCCGGTGCGTGATGCAGCAGGCCGGCGAGGAAGTGGTAAGCGGTTTGCGACAACCCAAGCCCCTGCGCATCGCTGCGATCGGTGAATACCGCGCGCCCGCCTGCGTCCGCGATCGACAGGTGAAAATGCAAGCCACTGCCGGGCATGTTCGCGAAGGGCTTGGGCATCATCGAGAACACCATGCCCAGCGATTCGGCAATCGAATGTGCCGCCATCTTGAACAGCATGAAGCGATCCGCTGCTGACAGCGCATCGCTGTAGTGGTAGTTCACCTCGTACTGGCCGCTGGCATCCTCGTGGTCGATCTGGAACACGTCCAGGCCACACGCCTGCAATGCATCGGTCAGCGCACCCAGAAACGCTTGCTGACGCGTGAGGGACTTGTAGTCGTACGAAGGCTTTTCGAGGCGGTCGTGTCCGTCAGCGGGGCTGACGCTGCCATCCGAGTTGCGCTGCAGCAGAAAGAACTCGGGCTCCAGGCCGGCGTTCAGCGTCCAGCCACGTTCCGCAAGCCGCGCCACCTGGCGGCGCAGAATCTGGCGCGGGCACAGCGCGAACGGCTCGCCACCCACGTAGCCATCACAGACCACGCGCGCATGCCCCGGCAACCACGGCAGTACCTGCGCGGTCGAGATATCGCCACGACCGTAGTACTCGGACCGCAGCCCATGGCGCGGCAGCCCCGTGCCCCAGATCGACGGGCCCGAAAAGCCAGCGCCCGCAGTGAAGATATCTTCCAGGTGGCTCAACGGTACCGTCTTACCCTTGGCTACACCCTGGATGTCGGTGAACTGCGCGAACACGTAGCGCACGCCAGCGTCGCCCAAACGGCGGCGCAAAGCGTCAATCTGATGCTGCTCAACGCCATTCGATGCGGTCATGGCGATCTCTCCGTTCGGGGTTCTTCATTGTGATTACGTGTAACGCTCAGCGCAGGATGCGGCCATCGGCGCCGAGTACCACGAGTTCGCCAACGTTCCGCTCACGATCTTCGCGCGCAAGCATGACGGTGATGCCGCCGGCGTCGACGCTTCGGTTCGTTTCAAGGGCGCGGCGCAGGGAATCGCGCGTCGGTTGGCTGCCGGCACGGCGCAGCCCGTCCGAGATCACGCGTGCGGCCATGCAACCCTCCAGCGTGAACTCATCCGGCGCCTTTCCGGCTTTGCGTGCTGCCGCCTCAAGGTCGCGGGCCAAGGGTAGCGAGGCATTGGCGGGCGACGGCACGGCAAGGCCGATCCCGACACCGCGTGCGCTGGGGCCCATCAAGCGCGTCAGCGGGCGCGAGCCAACGTCCCCATGGGCGAGCAGTTGCCCAACGAAACCAGCCCTGCGCAAGCGCATGAACACGTCTGCGGTCGAGGTATAGCCGGCCAGCGAAAGCACAGCGTCGGGGCGAGCGGAGAGCAGCGCTCTGGCCTGTGGATCGAGCTCCATCGAGCCGGTCTCCGCCTCGGCCACTGCAACCAGTTGAACCCCGTTCGCGGCCGCTGCGGCGCGCACGACAGCCAACAATTCGGCACCCGCCGCATCGCGCGTTGCAAACGCGCCTAGTCGCTTCACCCCGAGGCGCGCGGCCTGCGAAACCAGGCTCGTCGCAATCGTTCTGTCCGGGCTTCGGACCGGGAAGACCCAGCCACTGGCATCCTGCATGATCGTCTGCGCACCCGACATTGGCGCCACTAGGGGCAGGCGCGCTGCGGCCGCGCGTTTGGCAGCTTCCGCGGCATCGTGTCGACCAAAGAAGCCGGTCAGCGCAATCACGCTGTCCTTGCCCGGTAGCTCCCACGCCCGTAGATCTTCCGCCGCCAATTCAGCCTCGGCGTCGTCCGTGACTTTCAATGTCACGCCTCGCCCAACCGGATCAGACGCCAAGCAGGTGCGCAATCCATCGAGAAAGCTGACGCCAATCTCGGCCGACGCGCCAGAGAGCGGCAAGCTCACGCCCACGGCCATCGCAGGCCGGGCAGTCTGCGCCTGGCTCGCCGGCGCACCGCATAGCAGAGCGATCGCGGCAGCCGCCCTTAGCCGGGCACGGCCCGCCGCGCCGATCACGCCGCCGCCAGCGCGTCGGCCAGAATCCCTAGCGCCTCGTCAAAAATCGCGTCGGGCGTGGTGAGCGGATACAACAAACGCAGCACGTTGCCGTAGACGCCACAGGTCAGCAGGATCAGGCCCTTCTCCAGTGCCTTGGCCTGTACCCGCTTGGTGAAGTCCGCGTCTGGCTTGCCGGTGGCCGGGTCGTTGAATTCAACCGCAACCATCGAGCCTGGCCCGCGCACATCCACAATCTGCGGCACCTTCGCGCGCTGGGCGTTGAGAAAGCCACGCAGCTTCTCGCCCAAGGCGTTGGAGCGCTCGATCAGCCCCTCCTCCTTGATCACATCAATCACGGCATGCGAGGCAGCAATCGCCATCGGGCTACCGGCATAGGTACCACCGAGACCGCCGGGCAGCGGCGCATCCATGATCTCGGCGCGGCCGCAGACAGCCGACAGCGTGGTGCCGCCGGCCATGCTCTTGGCCATGGTCATGATGTCCGGCAGCACCGGGTAGTGCTCCATCGCAAACCACTTGCCGGTGCGGCCGAAGCCGGTCTGCACTTCGTCGGCAACCAGCAGGATGCCGTGCTCATCGCACAGCTTGCGCAGCGCCACCATGAAGTCGACCGGCGCCTGGTAGAAACCGCCCTCGCCCTGTACCGGTTCGAGGATGATCGCCGCGACGCGCGCGGGTTCGATATCGGACTTAAACAGGTGCTGGATGTAGTCGAGCGAATCCTGAACGCTCACGCCATGCAGCGGCACCGGGAATGGGGCGTGGAAGATCTCACCGGGGAATGGCCCGAAGCCGACCTTGTAGGGCACCACCTTGCCGGTGAGCGCCGCAGCCATCATCGAGCGGCCGTGGAAGGCGCCCGAGAAGGCGATGATGCCGGAGCGCTTGGTCGCCGCGCGCGCGATTTTCACGACGTTCTCGACCGCCTCAGCACCGGTCGAGAAGAACGCCGTCTTCTTCGCATGCGTGCCTGGCGTCAGCTGGTTGATCTTCTCCGCGAGGGTAACGTAGCTCTCGTAGGGAACGACCTGGTAGCAGCTGTGCGTGAAGCGCTCAAGCTGTTCGGCGACGGCGGCCATTACCTTCGGGTGACGATGCCCTGTATTGAGCACCGCGATGCCGCCACCAAAATCGATGTAGCGGCGCCCTTCAACATCCCACAGCTCGGCGTTCTCGGCGCGATCGATGAAGAACGAATTGCCGACGGCGATACCGCGCGGCGTGGCGGCGAGACGGCGTTCGTGGAGTTCCTTGTTGCTGGCCATGTTCAGGTTCCTGCTGTTCATTCGAGACCAATCCAGGTCGTCTTGAGTTCGGTGTACTTGTCCATCGCGTGCAGCGATTTGTCGCGCCCGTTGCCGGACTGCTTGTAGCCGCCGAAGGGCACGGTGATGTCGTCTTCGTCGTACTGGTTCACATGCACGGTGCCGGCACGCAGCGCGCGGGCAATGCGATGCGCCTTGTTGATGTCGCGGGTCCACACGCCAGCCTGCAGCCCATAGATGGTCTGGTTCGCCTGCTGGATCGCCTCTTCGACCGTGTCGAAGGCAAGCACCGAGAGCACCGGGCCGAAGATCTCCTCACGCGCGATCGTCATGTCGTTGCGCACGCCATCAAACAGCGTCGGTGCAACGTAGTAGCCACCGGTTTCGGCACGCGCCTGCTCACCGCCAGCAAGCACCTTGGCACCTTCCTTGCGGCCAGAGTCGATGTAGCGCAGCACGGTATCGAGCTGGGTGCGGTCGACCAGGGCGCCCATCACGGTGTCGTCAGCCAGCGGGTCGGCCGGCGCGTATTTGGGAATCAGCGCCAGCGCGCGTTCGATGAAGGCATCCTTGATCGAACGCTCGACGAAGAGGCGCGACGGCGCGTTGCAGCTCTCGCCCTGGTTGTAGAAGATCGAGCCGATCGAAGACGCCACCGCGCGGTCCAGATCCGGGCAGTCAGCGCACACGATGTTCGGCGACTTGCCGCCCAGTTCTGTCCAGGCGCGCTTGAGGTTGCTCTGGCCGGCATTGACCATGATGAGCTTGCCGACGCGGGTGGAGCCGGTGAAGGCGATGCAGTCGACATCCATGTGCAGCGACAACGCATTGCCGGCCTCGTGACCGAAGCCTGGCACGACGTTGAACACGCCGGGCGGGATCCCCGCCTCCAGTGCGAGCTCCGCGAGGCGCAGTGCGGTGAGCGGCGACTTTTCGGAAGGCTTCAGCACCACGCTGTTGCCCACCGCCAGCGCCGGCGCGATCTTCCACGAGGCCATCAGCATCGGGTAGTTCCACGGCACGATGGCGCCCACCACACCGACGGGCTCGCGCGTGATCAGGGCCAGCGCGCTATCGCTGGTCGGCGCGATCTCGTCGTAGATCTTGTCGATCGCCTCGCCGTACCAACGGATCGTGTTTGCGCAGGCGTTGACGTCGGTCGCGCGGGCGTTGCGGATCGGCTTGCCCATGTCGAGCGTTTCGGTCAGCGCGAGTTCGTCCTTGTGCGCGAGGATCAGGTCCGCAAAGCGAACCATGATCTGCTTGCGCGAACGCGGCGACAGTCCGGCCCAGCGACGGTCCTCGAACGCCGCGCGCGCCGCCACCACCGCGGCATCAATATCCGCCGCATCACCCCGCGCAACGGCGGCGAGATAACGCCCATCGACCGGCGAATTGCATTCAAAGGTCTGCCCGCTCACGGCAGCGACGCGCTCACCGTTGATCAGGGCGCGGCCGTCGAATTTCAGGCGGGCCGCCATTTCGGTCCAGGAGTTCTGTTGTGTCGTCATGACTTCAATTCCTGTGCTTTCCGGATTCCTGACACGGCACGCTCGTGCAGGAACCGTCGCGAGCGGTTCGAGGCTGAAGCGAGAAGCACAGCCGTACGAGATGTACGGCGAGCATCACAGCTTCAGGATCGGGCCGCGCAGTAGGTTCATGCGTGAGCGTTCAGCGGTCGATGCCGCCGAGACAGATGTACTTGATCTCGAGATAGTCCTCGATACCGTACTTCGAACCTTCGCGCCCCAGCCCGGACTGCTTCACGCCACCGAAGGGCGCGAGCTCGTTCGAGATCAGGCCGGTGTTGACGCCCACCATGCCGTACTCCAGCGCCTCGGCGACGCGGAAGATGCGGCCGATGTCACGGCTGTAGAAGTAGCTGGCGAGACCGAACTCGGTGTCGTTGGACATGGCGATGACGTCTGCCTCGTCCTTGAACTTGATCAGCGGGGCGACCGGGCCGAAGGTCTCCTCACGGAAGATCTTCATGTCGCGGGTGACACCAGTCAGCACGGTGGGCTCGTAGAAAGTGCGGCCCAGCGCATGGCGCTTGCCGCCCGTCGCCACCGCACCGCCCGCGGCGAGCACGTCGCTGACGTGTTCCTCGACCTTGGCGAGCGCCTTGCTGTCGATCAGCGGGCCTTGCTGCACGCCCTCTTCCATCCCGTTGCCAACCTTCATCGCGCCGACCTTGGCGGCGAGCTTGGCAGCGAAGGCCTCATAAACGCCCTCCTGCACGAACAAGCGGTTGGCGCACACGCAGGTCTGGCCGGTGTTGCGGAACTTAGATATCAACGCACCCTCGACGGCCTGATCGAGATCGGCATCGTCGAACACGATGAAGGGCGCGTTGCCACCGAGTTCCAGCGAGAGCTTCTTGATCGTGTCGGCGGACTGGCGCATCAGGATCCGGCCCACCTCGGTAGAGCCGGTGAAGCTCAGCTTCGCGACCGTCGGATTGCCGGTCATCTCGCCACCGATCTCGGTCGACGAGCCGGTGATGACGCTGAAGAGACCCGCCGGCAGGCCCGCTTCTTCCGCCAGCACGGCGAGCGCGAGCGCGGAGAAAGGCGTTTGCGTCGCGGGCTTGAGCACCATCGCACAACCTGCTGCCAGCGCCGGGCCGGCCTTGCGCGTGATCATCGCGTTGGGGAAGTTCCACGGCGTGATCGCGGCGCACACGCCGATCGGCTGTTTGATGACGATCAGCCGCTTGTCCGCCTGGTGCTGCGGGATGGTGTCGCCGTAGATGCGCTTACCCTCTTCGGCAAACCATTCGATGAAGGATGCGCCGTAGGCGATCTCCCCCTTCGCTTCGGCAAAGGGCTTGCCCTGCTCTGCAGTCAGAATGCGCGCGAGGTCGTCCTGATGCTTCATCATCAGGTCGAACCAGCGGCGCAGCACTGCGGCGCGTTCCTTGGCAGTCTTGGCTGCCCAGGCCTTCTGCGCAACTCGCCCTGCTTCGATCGCGCGGCGCGTTTCCGCGACACCCGCCATCGGCACGGTGCCGAGCTTCTCCCCCGTCGCAGGATTGATGACCTCGGCAGTCTTTCCACTGTCGGCGTCACACCAACGACCATCAATATAGGCCTGCTGGCGCAGCAGGTCCTTGCGTTGCAGTTCCATGAGATTTTTCCGTCAGCGCTTTGAACCGCGCCGGACGCCCGCCCGGCGCGAAAGTACTGGCCGCTCCGCCCCCCAGCGAAGCTGGCCAGCAGGGGATCAGAACGAAACCACCGTTGCGACCCCGAACAACTGGTTGTCCTTCTTGTACGAACCGTCCTTCACGTTCTCGAACACATGCTTGTTGGAACCGTCGTAGCGGTATTCCATCTTGAACACGGTATTCAGGTTGAACGCGTAGCCGAGACCGAAGGTGAGTGCATAACGGTTGGACCCCTTGCTGTCCGGATCCTCACCCCAGGTGCCGGCTGCGTCGTCATAGACAAAGCCGGGACCGATACCGTTGCGACCATCGGAGAAGTTGTATCCGAGCAAGCCGCCACCGTTTTTGCTGTTGTTGATGTAGTCGGCGCGCATGATGCCTTCGAGCTGCGGCGTGAACTTGTACGCAGCAAGGCCAGAGAGCCCCCACCAGCGTGCGTCCTGCAGTTCGCCTGTATCGGGATTCGCGTAGACCGCCGCCTTCTTCTGCTGGCCAAACGAGACCTGGCCTTGCACCGTCCAGTCACCGCGGATGAAGTACCCGTCGAGTTCAAACAAGTTGAGCGCGGTGTCCTTGCCCGACTGATCCGGGTACACAAGGCTGCCGGTGTCGTCGGTTTCATCCGCACGAAGGTTCGCGGCCTTGCCATGCACCCCGGCGAAGCCAAAGCCATTGAACTCACCCTTCGCGTAGTCAACGCGGTAGGCAAGCACCGGAGCCTTGTTGCCACTGTTCTTCTTGCTCGCGTTCATGTTCGCGAGCAGGCCTTTGACGATCCACTTGCCGCTGGTGATTTCCATACCGGCACCGGTGTAAGCGGTCGGCAGCGTGAAGTCGAACAGCAGGTTGTGGGTGATCAGCTTGTTCTGCGTGCCCGGCAGGTATTCGTAGCCAGACCAATCAGGGATCTGACCAGCGATGAAGCGCGTCTGGAGATCGGTCAAAGGCACCGAGACCGAGGCCTCGGCGATGATGTTGCCCGGGCTGAACACTTCACCCACGCCACGGTTTGGCTGCAAGGTCAGGCGCCATTTCGTGCCGCCATCCATTTCTTTCTGAATGTCGAGCTGGCCCATGCCGAAGTAGCCGTTGTCGTAGTTGTAGCCATCGTCCCCGACCTGGTTGAGGAACTGGAAGCCGGCGCGATCCTGGCGCTGGTTGTAGATGAAGGTCGGATCGATATAGCCGCTGATCTTCAAGCCCCGCAAGCCAGAGGCATCACGCGCGTCCTCCAGCGCCTCAGCCTTGACCGCAATGCGGTTGAACTCGGCTTGCTGATCAGGCGTCATGCCCGGCTGTACGGGTTCTGCAGGCGGCACGGCGACCGCGGCCGTCGCCGGTGCAGCGGCCTTCTTGCTTTCTTCCGACTTGAGCTTTTGCTCAAGCTCGGTCACCCGCTGCTTGAGCGCGCGCAGTTCGTTGAGCAGTTCCTTGTTCGACTGCGCCTGCGCGGCCGCAGGAAACGCCGCGGCCAATGCCAGTGCCAGGGTGGTGACCTTCAAGGCTTTCATCGGGCTCTCCTCTTGGGTGAAATCTGTTTGGTCTGGTAAATGGATCAGGACGCACGCTGAGCGGCGGCCATTTCGCGGGCGCGACGGCGCTCCGCACGGGCAATCAGGTAACTGGCGGTGATCACTGCAATCGATACGACTGCGATGATCACGGTGGCGACGGCATTGACACTGGGGTTCAGGCCAAGGCGTGCGCGCGAGAAGATCACCAGCGGCATCGTCGTGGAGCCGGGGCCGGACAAGAAGGCCGACAGCACGACATCATCCAGAGACAGCGTGAAAGTCAGCAGCCAGGCAGAAGCCAGGGCCTGCGCGATCATCGGCATCGTCACGAGGAAGAACACCTGGTGCGGCTTGGCACCCAGATCCATGGCGGCCTCTTCGATCTGCGGGTTCAGATCCTGCAGGCGCGCCTGGATGACCACCGTGGCATAGGCAAGGCCAAGCAGCAGGTGGCCCATCCAGATCGTCATCGCGCCACGCTCCGGAAAGCCCAGCCAGTGCTGCACCGATACGAGCATGAGCAGCAGCGAGAGGCCGATGATCACTTCCGGCATCACCAGCGGCGCGTTGACCATGCCGGTGAACATCGTGCGGCCGAAGAAGCGCTTGTACTTGACCAGCGTGAAGGCTGCGAACATGCCAATCACCACCGAGGCGCAGGCGGTGAAGAACGCTACCTTCAGCGACAGCCAGAAGCCGGTGAGCATCTCGGTATCGTTCATCAGCTTGCCGTACCACTTGAAGGTGAAGCCCCCCCATGTGGTCGGCAACGGCGAGTTGTTGAACGAGTAGATCACCAGCGCGACGATCGGCAGGTAAAGGAAGGCATAGCCCCCCGCCAGCCAGGCCTTGCCGAAGCGCCGGTTGAAGGTTTCGCCGAAGATCGGCGGCTTCTTGCCATTCATCAGCGGGCCTCCTGTGCTTCAGCCTGGTACTTGTTGAAGATCGCCAGCGGCACGATGATCAGCAGGATCATCACCACGGCAACACCAGAGGCCATCGGCCAGTCGTTGTTCGAGAAGAACTCGTCCCACAGCACGCGGCCGATCATCAGCGTCTCTGGCCCGCCGAGCAGTTCCGGAATCACGAACTCGCCCACGCAGGGGATGAAGACCAGCATGGAGCCAGCGATGATGCCGGCCTTGGACAAGGGCACGGTGATCTTCCAGAACGTGGTCCAGGGCGTGGCGCCGAGGTCCGCCGCAGCTTCCAGCAGGCGCAGATCCATCTTCGCGAGATTGGCGTAGAGCGGCAGGATCATGAAGGGCAGATAGGTGTAAACCATGCCCAGCACCAGCGAGAACGGCGTGTTCATGAACTTGCCCAGCGCCGGTATCAAGCCTGCCGCTACAAGCAGGTGGTCGATGCGCAGCAATTCGAGCAGGTTGGCGACCCAGCCGTTTTCACCCAGCAAGCCCTTCCACGCATAGACGCGCAACAGGAAGGAAGTCCAGAACGGCAGCATCACCATCATCAGCAGCGCAGGCTGCAGCGAAGGCTTGGCACGCGCCATGAAGTAGGAGAACGGATAGCCGATCAGCAGCGAGAGCAGCGTGGTGATCGCGGCGTACTTCAAACTCGCGAGGTAGGTCTTGAAGTACAGCGGATCTTCAGCAATGAACTCGTAGTTGCTGAGCTTCAGCGTGAGTTGAAGCAGCCCGTCCTTGTAGGTCAGCAAGTCCTTGAAGTGCACCGTCTCCATTTCAGAGACGCTGATCTTCATGACGATCAGGAAGGGCAGCAGGAAGAACACCAGCAGCCAGGCGTATGGCACGCCGATAACCGCTGTGCGTCCGCTCAGCAGCTTCGACTTGCGCAAGCGCGCGAGGAAGGTTTGAGGTCTCATCGCGCGCCCTTCACTGCGTGAGCACAACCTGCGACAGCGGCGTCCAGCTCGCCCATACCTCGTCGCCCCACGTCAGCGGATCATCGCGATGACGCGCGATGTTGCTCTCGCTGACCTTGAGCACCAGGCCGCTGCCAAGCTGGATGTGATAAACGGTGTGGCTGCCGAAATACACCATGTCCTTGATCGTGCCGCGCACATGGTTGTATTCGCCTTCCGGGCGTTCCCGGGTGACGTGGATCTTCTCCGGACGAACCGCCACCGAAACAGGCATCCCCTCGTTACCGGTGATGCCGTGGCCAACGTAGTGCTTGCAGTCGGCGCACTCGATGATCACGTGGTCGGGGTTGTCGTCGATCAGCGTGCCATCCATCAGATTCACGTTGCCGATGAAGTCCGCGACGAAACGGTTCGCTGGCGTTTCGTACACCTCGCTCGGTGCTCCGATCTGCAGGATGTTGCCTTCGCTCATGATCGCGATGCGCGAGGCCATGGTCATCGCCTCTTCCTGATCGTGCGTCACCATCACGACCGTGACACCCACCTGCTCGATGATGTTCACCAGCTCGATCTGGGTTTCCTCGCGCAGCTTCTTGTCCAGCGCGCCGAGTGGTTCGTCGAGCAGCAACAGATCGGGTCGCTTCGCGAGGCTGCGCGCCAACGCCACGCGCTGCTGCTGACCGCCGGAGAGCTGGTGCGGTTTGCGTTTTGCGTACTTCGAGAGCTGCACCAGCTTGAGCATCTTCTCGACGCGTGCAGCGATGTCGTCTTTCGGCATGCCATCGCGCTTGAGGCCGAAGGCGACGTTCTCCTCCACCGAAAGATGCGGGAACAGCGCGTAAGACTGGAACATCATGTTGATCGGCCGCAGATAAGGCGGCAAACCCGCCAGATCGTGACCATTAAGGATGATGCGCCCGGAGGTCGGGGTTTCGAATCCCGCAAGCATCCGCAAGAGCGTCGTCTTGCCGCAGCCGCTCGATCCGAGCAGCGCGAAAATTTCTCCCTTGGCGATGTCGATGCTGACGTGATTAACCGCCTTCACGCCGCCAAAGTCCTTTACGACGTCCTTGATCTGAAGAAACGCCGGTGCTTGCGAAACCACCATTCCCCTCCCTCCGTTCCGTCTCGTTCGGGTCCGCTTACAGACCAGTCTTGAACGACGTGTAAATCCGCGTCATCTGGCGGCGAATGTCGTTGTTGATCGCGTCCGGCATCGCCATCTTCTTCATGTCCGCATCGGAGAGGAAAACGGTCGGATTGCTGGCGACTTCGGGCTTCACGAACTTCTTCGATTCCTTGTTCGGATTCGCGTAGAAGACTTTGTTCGTCAGGCTGCCATGCACTTCGGGGCGCATGATGTAGTTGATGAACTTGTGCGCGTTGTCCGGGTGCGGCGCATCGGCCGGGATAACCATCGTGTCCATGAACACAATGCCGCCGGTCTTCGGAATCAGGGCCTGGATGTTTTGACCGGTCTTGCCGTCGATGGCACGTTGGCGCGCGATGTTGATGTCGCCAGACCAACCGAGCGACAAACAGATCGAGCCATTCGCCATGTCATTGATGTAACCCGACGAGCTGAACAGCGTCACGTACGGGCGCACGCTCTTGAGCAGCGCCGGCACCTGGCCGTAGTCGGAAACATTCTTGCTGTAGGCCGGCTTGCCCAGGTAGTGCAGTGCGGCCGGCACCACTTCGGTCGCCGAGTCGAGGAAGGAGACGCCGCAGCTCTTGAGCTTGGAGATGTATTCCGGTTTGAAAACCAGATCCCAGGCATTTTCCGGCATCGGCATGTTGCCCAGTGCCGCCTTCACCTTGTCAACGTTGATGCCAACCGTGGTGTAGCCCCACAGCCAGTTCACCATGTACTGGTTGCCTGGATCGAGCTTCGCGAGTGCAGCCTGGAAGTCGGGATCAAGGTTCTTCAGGTTGGGCAGCTTGCTCTTGTCGAGCTTCATCAGCAGGCCGCCATCAGCCTGGATCTTCGCCCAGTAGGACGACGGCACCACCACGTCATAGCCCGTCTTGCCAGCCACCAGCTTGGCGTGAACGATTTCGTTGTTGTCGAAATTGTCGTAACGGACCTTGATGCCGGTTTCCTTCTCGAAGTTCTTGAGCGTGTCTTCCGCGATGTAATCCGACCAGTTGTAGACGTTCAGGACCTTTTCTTCTTCCGCATGCGCCGCAAAAGCCAGCGCAGCACACACGCCCACCGCACATCGCTTGAGGACGCGGTTCGAGAACACTTTCATTGGAAGCCTCCTGGTGGCTGGAAAACGAGTGACTGAATGACGCTTCATCTTTGCGAGCTGAGGGGGCTGCTGTTTCACGGCAACGCCCCGCTCTGACGCATGTCACGAACTTAGCAAAAATCGGACCCGTGCACCTGCACAAAATGCAGCCGCACTCAGATCCAGTTGCGTTGCTTGAGGTCTGCGTAGGTTTTGTCGAGACAGCTGCGGATCAGACCGACCATTTCATCGATCTGCGCCTTGGTAATCACCAGCGGCGGCGCAATGATCATCCGATCGCCGACCGCCCGCATGATCATGCCGTTGCCAAACATGTGGCCGCGGCAGACCATGCCCACTTCCAGTGCAGGATCGAAGGCTTCCTGCGTCGTTTTGTTCTTCACAAGCACCAGACCGGCAACCAGGCCGCAGGTTTCTGCGATGCCCACCAGCGGGTGGTCGGCCAGGGCCTCGAATTTTTCCTTGAGGTAGGGACCAGTCTCATCGCGCACTTTCTCGACCAGGTGTTCGCGGCGAATGATCTCGATGTTTTCCAGCGCCACGGCGCAGGCAACCGGGTGCCCGGAATAGGTGTAGCCGTGGTTGAACTCGCCACCTTTTTCCAGCAGCACCTTTGCGATGCGATCGCCAACCATGACGCCCCCAAGTGGCACATAGCCCGAGGTCACGCCCTTGGCGAAGGTCATCAGATCCGGCTTGTAGCCGAACTTCTCGCAGCCCCACCATTCACCCAGCCGGCCAAAGCCGCAGATGACCTCGTCCGAAACCAGCAAAATTCCGTACTTGTCGCAGATGCGCTGAATCTCGGGCCAATAGGTCTTGGGCGGAATGATCACGCCACCGGCGCCCTGCACCGGTTCGCCGATAAAAGCGGCCACCTTGTCGGCACCAATTTCAAGGATCTTCTCTTCGAGCCAGCCCGCTGCCTTCAAGCCGAAAGCGTCCGGGTCCATGTCGCGACCGTTCTCGTACCAATAGGGCTGCTCGATATGCACGATATTGGGGATCGGCAGATCCCCTTGTGCGTGCATGCCGCTCATGCCACCAAGCGATGCGCCACACATCGTCGAACCGTGATAAGCGTTATGACGACTGATGATTACCTTGCGCTGCGGTTGCTCCAGGAGATCCCAGTAGCGGCGCACCATACGTACCACCGTGTCGTTACCCTCCGAGCCGGAGCCGGAGAAGAAGACGTGGTTGAACTGCGGTGGCGTCACCTCGGTCAGCAGCTTGGCAAGCTGCGCGGCGGGTACGTTGGTGGTCTGGAAGAAGCTGTTGTAGTACGGCATCTCAAGCAGCTGCTTGTAGGCCGCGTCGGCGAGTTCCTTGCGCCCGTAGCCGACGTTCACACACCAGAGCCCGGACATGCCATCAAGGATCTTGTGCCCCTCAGAATCCCACACATAGATCCCCTCCCCCTTCACCATCACGCGCGCCCCTTTTTGGCCAAGCGCCTGGTTGTCAGTGAAGGGATGCAGGTAGTGCGCACCGTCGATCGCCTGGATCGCCTTGGTATCCACCCTGGTGTTTTCATTCATGTTCATGGTTTCGTGTTCCTTCGAATGCTCTCGCAGACAAAACGGCGCCCTTTGCGCGCCACGCGGGCGCGCCTTTGCAGCGTCAATCACACATGCAGCAACAGGTGTTCGCGTTCCCAAGGGCTGATCACGCGCATGAACTCTTCGTATTCGTGATCCTTCACTGCCGAATACACGGTTACGAAACGGTCGCCGATCACCTTGCGCAGCGGCTCGCAGCCACGCAACAGGTCAAGCGCTTCAGCCAGGCTGCGCGGCAGTTGGTAGTCGGAGTCATACGCGCTGCCGCTGGCTTCCGGTGTCGGTTCGATCTGTTCCTTGATGCCGAGGTAGCCGCAGGCCAGCGTGGCAGCAAAGGCGAGGTAGGGATTCGCATCAGCGCCGATCACGCGGTTCTCCACGCGACGGTTCTTCGGGTCGGAATGCGGTACGCGAAGGCCGACGGTGCGGTTGTCTGCACCCCACTGCACGTTGATCGGCGCAGCGGTGTGCCGCACCAGGCGACGATAGGAATTGACGTACGGCGCCATCAGCGCCATGCAAGCCGGCAGGTACTTCTGCAGCCCGCCGATGTAGTGATAGAAGGCCTTCGACGCAGTGCCATCCGGGTTGCTGAAGATGTTCTCGCCGGTCTTTGCATCCACCACGCTCTGGTGCACATGCATCGCCGACCCCGGCTCACCCGCCATCGGCTTGGCCATGAAGGTGGCGTACATGTCGTGGCGCAGCGCGGTTTCACGCAGCGTGCGTTTGAAGAAGAACACCTTGTCGGCAAGACCGAGCGGCTCGTTGTGGAGAAAGTTGATCTCCATCTGGCCGGCACCGATTTCGTGGATCAGCGTATCGACGTCCAGCTCCATCGCGTCGCAGTAGTCGTAGATGTCCTCGAACAGCGGGTCGAACTCGTTCACCGCATCGATCGAGTAGGCCTGACGGCTGGTCTCGGAGCGGCCACTGCGGCCGACCGGCGGACGCAGCGGAATATCCGGGTCCGGCGCGCGGGCGATCAGGTAGAACTCCAGCTCCGGCGCGATCACCGGCTTCCAGCCCATCTCGGTATAGAGGTCGCGCACATGGCGCAATACGCTGCGCGGCGCGAAATCCACGAGGGTGCCATTCGAGAAGTAGCAGTCGTGGATGACCTGCGCAGTCGGGTCTGCAGCCCAAGGCACCAGGCGAACCGTAGCGGGGTCGGGCAGCAAGACCATGTCGCGATCGTTGCCCGAAATCACACCGTTGTAGCCTTCATCCTTGTCCGGGTACTCGCCGGTCACAGTGCCCGCCACAACGGCTTCGGGCAGGCGCATGCCGCGGTCCTGGGTGAACTTCTCGCGGGGCAGGATCTTGCCGCGCGCCACACCGGTCAGGTCGGGCACCAGACATTCAAGTTCGGTCACGCGCTTCTCGTCGAGCCAGCGCTCCATGTCCTGATGGGAAAAGTTTTCACGCAAAGTCATAGTCGGTCTCTTTGGTTTCGTCGCATGCGGCGATCGGCCCCTCGCTGGGGTTCGGGCTCGCCGCCAGCCCGCTGGCTGGCGTTCGCCCCTAGGGCAGGTAGGCCAACCAGACGACGAATCGGGATTCACGGTTCATCACGCACTCCGCGCCAGCATCCGTTTGCGACAGGCGTCGCCAAACGCAGCAAAGATCCGGGTCGACACAGGGTTCTCGGGGGCCTTCCATTCCGGGTGCCATTGCACACCGAGGGCGAACGCCTCGGCCGCTGCCACCCGGAAGGCCTCGACCAGACCGTCGTCCGCCAGCGCCTCGGCCACCAGGCCATCCGCAAGCCGATCGATACCCTGGCCGTGCACCGAATTCACGCCGACGCGCGTGGCGCCGACGATCTCCGCGAGCCGGCCCGACAAGGTGACCGGATGGGCTTCGCCGTACTGCACATCGAGCGAAGCCGTCTTGTCCTCGCGGTGGTCCATGTAGCCGGGCGTCTCATGCACCGCCTGATGAAGCGAGCCACCAAACGCAACGTTCATTTCCTGAAAGCCGCGGCAGATTGCGAACAGCGGCACGCCACGCGCGATCGCACGGCGGGTCAGCGGCAGCGTCACCGCATCGCGCGCCGGGTCGAGCGGCAGCGCCGGATTTCGCACCGCCTGATCGAAATGCGCCGGATGCACGTTGGAGACAGAGCCGGTCAGCATCACGCCATCTGCGATATTCAGCAGCGCATCGAGATCAGGCGTATCGCCCAGCACCGGAATCAGCAGCGGCTGGCAATCGGCGACCACGGCCACTGCATCGAGGTACTTCTTGCCGACTGCATTGAATGGATGCGCGCCGAGCATCTTGCTGCAGGCGGGAACGAGGACGATTGGCTTCTTCATCGGCAGAGGTAGTAGTCAGAATTCGGCGTGGTAGGTGTAACCCAGCTCACGCGCCACGGCCTCGCAGGTCACCTTGCCGCGATGGATATTCAGGCCGTTGCGCAAGTGATGGTTATCCTGCAAGGCGCGGCGATAGCCCTTGTTCGCGAGCTGGAGGACAAAGGGCAAGGTGGCGTTGGTCAGCGCGAGCGTTGAGGTCCGTGCAACGCCGCCGGGCATGTTGGCGACGCAGTAATGCACCACGCCGTCGACGATGTAGGTCGGCTCCTGATGGGTTGTCGCATGCGTGGTTTCGGCACAACCACCCTGATCCACCGCGACGTCGACAATCACCGAACCGGGCTTCATCAGCGCGAGCATCTCGCGCGTGATCAGCTTTGGCGCTGCCGCGCCGGGAATCAACACCGCACCGATCACCAGATCCGCTTCGCGCAGCGCGTCTTCGAGGTTCGCGCGGTTTGAGTAGAGCGTCTGCAGCCGCGGGCCGTAAAGGGCGTCGAGTTCCTTGAGCCGGTTGAGCGACACATCGAGAATCGTGACTTGCGCGCCGATTCCCATCGCGACACGCGCCGCATTCACACCGACCACACCGCCGCCCACGACCAGCACCTTGGCGGCGGGCACGCCGGGCACGCCGGGCAGCAACACGCCAGAACCACCTTGCGACTTCTCCAGCGCCTTGGCGCCGGCCTGAATCGCCATGCGGCCCGCAACTTCGCTCATCGGCGCCAGCAAGGGCAAGCCACCGCGGTCATCGGTCACCGTTTCGTAGGCGATCGCAACCGCGTCCGATTCCACAAGCAGGCGTGTTTGCTCCGGATCCGGCGCGAGGTGCAAATACGTGAAGAGCACCTGACCGGGCCGCAGCGCGCGACACTCGTCCGGCTGCGGCTCCTTGACCTTGACCACCATCTCCGCCTGCGCAAACACGCTGGCAGCATCTGGCGCGATACGCGCCCCGACGGCTTCGTACTGCGCATCGCTGAACCCGACCCCAGCCCCCGCCTGAGTCTGCACCAGCACCTGATGGCCATTTCGCACCAACTCCGCGGCCCCCGCCGGCGTCAGGCCGACGCGGTACTCGTGGTTCTTGATTTCCTTGGTTACGCCTACAAGCATGGTCTCCCCCCTCGCTCGCCCGTCGCACACCACCTGTGTAGTGTGGTCGCTGAACCATCCAATTGGTAGTGACAATGTAACGCGTTTTGGTATTATTGAAAGCACCACTTTGTCGTTTTCGATGGTGCCACCGTGAGCTCTCTGCCGATTGCCGATCTGATTCTGGCCGAAATGGACCAGAGCGCCCGCGCAGGAAACGTGCCGCGTCATCGTCGTTTGTACGAGGCGATTCGCAGCGCAATCCTCTCCCGCCGCCTTCCTGTTGGCAGCAAACTGCCTTCAACACGAGATCTTGCAAGGGATTTAGGACTTTCAAGGAACACCGTCGTGACGGCGTTCGAGCAATTGCTCGCCGAAGGTTATGTCAGCTCCCGTACCGGCAGCGGCACCTTCGTGGCGGACACATTGCCCGAACCAGCGACCGAAGAATTGGCACCAGAGCGACAATCAAGAAATTCGCATCACAATGGTGCCATTGCACCGCAGCATGCACCACAAGAAGGCACCACTGCTGCCGTGGGTGCCACGCTGTCGGTTCGTGGGCGCCGTGTTGCAGACCATGCGGCCGGCCATCGCTACGAGATCCAGCCCTTCGTGCCCGGAGACGACGATTTCTCGGTCTTCCCGATCAAGCTCTGGCAACGCCTGCAAAACAAGTACTGGCGAGAGGCGCGACCGGAGCTGCTGGACTACGGCCAGAACGGCGGCTACCTGCCATTGCGCCGCGCCATCGCCGACTACCTGCGGGTATCGCGCTCGGTGCGCGTTACGGTGGATCAGGTGCTGATCACCGGCGGCACGCAGCATTCCCTGGACCTGTGCGCACAGCTGCTGGCGGACGCCGGCGACACCGCATGGGTTGAAGACCCTTGCTACTGGGGTGCGCAACGCGTGTTCGAATCACGCGACCTCGATTTGCATCCGGTGCGGGTTGACGACGAAGGCATGAACCCCACTGCCGAGGACCAGCACAAACCGCCGCGCCTGATCTACCTGACACCGTCGCACCAGTACCCCAAGAGCGTGGTGATGAGCCTCGCACGCCGCCGCCTGCTGCTCGATATCGCAGCGCGCACCGGGGCATGGATTCTTGAAGACGATTACGACAGCGAGTTCCGCTATACCGGACGGCCACTGTCGTCGCTGCAAGGGCTCGATACGCACGACCGCGTCGTGTACATGGGCACCTTCTCGAAGATCCTCTACCCCGGCATCAAGGTGGGCTACATGGTGGTGCCGCCTGCACTGGTGGCACCATTTCGCAGCGCGCTCTATGACCTGCAACGACCCGGCCAGATGATGCAGCAAGCCGCCTTGGCCGACTTTCTGGAACAAGGCCATTTCGCAACCCATGTGCGCCGCATCCGTCAGCTCTACGGCCAACGCCGTGAATTGCTGCAGCGCACGCTCAAGCCCATCCTCGGCAACGCAGCCACGCTCTCAAAAGAGGAATCGGGCCTGCACCTGGTAATCCAGCTGCCGCCCGGTACCGACGATGAACGCCTGGCCCAGGAGGCAGCCGAACAGGGCCTGCAGGTGCGCGCGCTATCAACCTACTACCTTGGTGCCGAGAAGGAACGTGGCCTGGTGGTCGGCTATGCCTATGTGCCGACAGACAAAATCGCGTACTACGGCCGCCTGCTCGGCAACGTCGTCAAAGCTGCCTCGGCCGGCCGACGTTAAGTGACATAAGGCATCGCCGGCATTTGACGCGCCACAGATACATCACACAGGGGGACGGATAAGGTAATCATGCAACACACAGCGCACGCCGGGACGCGCTTGTGGTGTATGGTGCAAAGACGCGGCGAGACAAACATTGACGCAATAGCCAAGCGCCACCGAATCAGCCGGATTCCTGCCCGAAACACGAGGGCCTGTTTCCGGGACAATGCGCCAACAGGAGGAAAACCATGAACGAAACCCTCGACGCCCCGCGCACGCTACCGACCCAGGAAGAGATGCTCGCCGCACCGGAGGCCGACTACATGTCGCCGCGGCAACTGGCCTTCTTCCGCGCGCGCCTCATCCAGGAACGTGATGCACTGCTTGCATCGGCCAAGGACACCACGCTGCATCTGCGCGACAACGAAGCCACGCCCGATCCGTCGGACCGCGCTTCGGTCGAAGAAGATCACACGCTGGAACTGCGCGTACGCGATCGCGAACGCAAGTTGCTGCACAAGATCGACGAAGCGATTCAGCGCATCGACAACGGTGAGTATGGCTGGTGCGAAGAAACCGGCGAGCCGATCGGCGTGGCACGCCTGATCGCGCGCCCGACCGCCACCTTCAGTGTCGAAGCGCAAGAGCGCTACGAAACCCGCCGCAAGATGCGCGGCGGCTGAAATTCCCGCGGCAAGGTGCACCCGCTGCACCTTGCTGCAGGTAACGACCGCCGCCCCTGGCGGCACGTCGGCTTGACCAGCCCCGCGCTCCAGGCGCCGGGCCTACCCCCGTCTGCAACACAAAACCCATGACCCGCTACATCAACGATGCCCTCACGCAGGGCGAACACATCGTTCACATCGGCCGCATCAGCCTGTGGTCGCAAACCGGCACGATCCTGCTCGGGCTGCTGCTCCTTCCTGCATTTGGCATTGGCCTGATCTTCTGGGGCGTCGCGTGGGTTCGCAGCCGCTCAACGGAACTCGCCATCACCAACAAGCGCGTGATCGCGAAGTTCGGCTTCATTCGACGCCGCACGGTTGAAATCAACCTCGCGCGGGTCGAGAGCATTCAGGTCGACCAAAGCGTCGCCGGGCGTTTGCTCAACTTCGGCTCGCTGCTGATCTCAGGTGCCGGTGAAGCCCAGGCGCCGATCCCCCACATCGCAGATCCGATGCAGTTCCGCCGCAAGTTCATGGAAGCGCAGGAGCAACTCACCTCCGGCGCCCACGCCACCTCCTGAGCGCGTTCAACCGACCGGCAGGCGGCAGATGACGTAGTGCTTGCGGCAGTAGCTCAAAGTCTCCCACACCCCACGGAACCCCGCCTCGATCACGAAGGCGTCGCCAGCACGGAATTCCCGCGCCAGCCCGGTTTCGTCGGTCAGGCGAACATGGCCTTCGAGTATCTGGCAGAACTCGTACTCATCCGGGTCGTAGCACACGCGCCAACTACCGGGGTCGCAGCGCCACTCACCTGCGAGTAGCCGGTCGCCCGCGCTGGCGTAATGGTTGATTGCGGCTTGCTGCGGATTACCGTTCAACACGCGATCCGGGGCGGGCGCAAACGCCTCCGGTTCGGCGCTACTCTCGCGGAACGCGATCAGGCTGACTGTCATCATCGCTCCCTGTCAGAGAAGGTCGCGCAGGCGATACCAGGCCATCCCCAGCACCAGGGCCGGCGTGCGCAGCAGCGCCCCCCCGGGAAACGGCAAATGGCGCAGACGCGCGTAAATGTCGAAACGCCCGGCCTGCCCCGCAATGGCTTCCGCCACCAGGCGCCCCGCCATGCCGGTGAGCGACAGGCCGTGACCCGAAAAGCCCTGCAGGTAGTAGATGTTAGGCGTGAGCCGGCCGAAATCGGGTGCGCGGTTCATCGAGATATCGACAAAGCCACCCCAGGCGTAATCCACCTTCACCACCTCGCCCAGTTGCGGGAAGGTTTTGAGCATGCGCTGCTTCATGCCGACAGCCAGGTTCGGCGGCGTCATGCCGCTATAGCTGACGCGCCCACCGAAGATCACTCGGTGATCGGGCGACACGCGGAAGTAGTCGAGCACGAAATTGGAATCGCACACCGCAGCCCGCTCGCGGATCAGCGAATCCGCCAGTTCAGGTTTGAGCGGCTCAGACGCCACTACATAGGTGCCCACCGGCATGATTCGCGGCTGCAGTTCCGGCACCAAACCGCCAAGGTATGAATTACCCGCCAGCACCACGAAACGCGCGCGCACCTGGCCGGCAGCCGTCTTGAGCAGTGGGCGCTCGCCCCGTTCGATCGCAACCGCCCGGCTGTTCTCATGGATCTGCACGCCCAGGCTCGCGGCAGCGCGGGCCAGGCCCCGGCAGTATTTGAGCGGATGCAGATGGCCCGACAGCGTGTCATGCAGGCCCGAATGAAAGCGCGGACTGGCGATGTGCTCGCCTATTTCGTTGCGCCCGACCCAGCGCCAGTAAGGGTGCTTGTAGAAGTGCGTCACATGCTCGAACCACTCGTGCAGAGCCCGCGCCTTGCGTTCATTCACAGCGAGGTACTTGTAGCCGGGCACGAAGTCGCAATCGATGTTGAACTCCGCAATCCGCTCGCGGATCAGGTTCAAGCCTTCCACCGTCACCGCCCAGGCCTGCCGCGCCGCATCGTCGCCAAGCTGGTTCTCGATCGGTGCGTCCGATGCGTGACCGACGATCGCCTGGCCTCCGTTACGCCCGGATGCCCCCCAGCCCACCTGCTCCGCTTCAAGCACGGTGACGCTGAAACCGCGCCGCGCCAGTTCGATCGCCGCAGACAAACCGGCAAAGCCACCGCCAACCACGCATACATCGCAGTCGGCCGACCCGGCCAGCGCCGGCCACGCCCCCACCGAGGGCGCGCTCGCCAGGTAGTAGGAATTGGAGGTCAGCGAGCGTTCGCGCGGATCGTCAGACAATTTTTGGTTCAGCGTATTCATCGGGCTTGTCCCGCGAGCCAGGTCCATAGGAAGGTGGATGCCGCGTTGGTGGTGAGCTCGGAAACATCGTAGGGCGGCGCGACTTCCACGCAGTCCATGCCCACCCAAGGCAGGTCGGCGGTCTCCTCCAGAATCGTCAGCACCTGCGCCGAGGTCATGCCACCAGGCTCCGGGGTGCCGGTGCCCGGCGCAAACGCCGGATCAAGGCAATCAATGTCGAGCGACAGGTAAAGCGGCGGATTGCCGGCCGCCGCCACGCGCCGTCGGATCTCGTCGATCACGAAGGCCAATTGCGACGGACTCTCGGCGCCACGTAACTCACGCGCCGTGAAGACCCTGCCGCCAACGGTATTCACATACTCGCGCGCCTCACGCTGGCCGGAAGAGCGGATACCGATCTGCACCGTCGCCTCC
Source organism: Niveibacterium sp. COAC-50 (assembly GCF_013184235.1). NCBI lineage: Bacteria > Pseudomonadati > Pseudomonadota > Betaproteobacteria > Rhodocyclales > Rhodocyclaceae > Niveibacterium > Niveibacterium sp. COAC-50. The sequence goes on along the minus strand of NZ_JABCJM010000001.1, from coordinate 938,351 downwards.
GGAATCACGAGCCCTTCCTGCAAGGCCTCGTAGGTCCAGGTGCCGTGACCGGAGGGCTCGCCAAAGTGGTCGGTCCAGGTGTCGCAGTGCGCATCGAAATGCACCAGTGCCAGCGGGCGCCCAAGGACCTTTCGGTAGGCTCGCAGCAGCGGCAGCGTGATCGAATGGTCACCTCCGATCCACGCCATGCGATGCGCGACAATCAAGGCCTCCGCTTGCGGCTGCAGCGCCGCGCGCATGGTCTCAAGACTGGTGTTGGGCAGCATCAGATCGCCCGCGTCACAGACCTGCCCGTGCGGCGTGCGGTTGAACACCGGATGCTCCGCATCGCACAGCATCTGGCTCGCGCGCCGGATCGCTGAGGGGCCAAAACGCGCACCTGGCCGATTCGTCACCGAACCATCCCACGCGACACCGGCCACGCAGAACGGCCGATCCGGGGCCTGTTGTCGGGTAGGCGCCAGCAAGAAGGTGCTGGCGGAAAGGTACGGAAAGGCGTGATCGCTCATCAAACCTCCAGGGCGCGAAGTCAAACCGACGACTCGGCACCACAATGATGCCGACGCACCAAATTGGCACTCTTGACGTCGTCGTTTTAGTGTTGCGATAGTACCATTTGAAAATCCAGGCCGGTAGCCCGTCTAGCCGCGCACAATCGTCCTCGCAAGGTTTCAAATACCCATGGCCCGCTTGCCCATCGCAGTCATTCAGAACGTGCCCAACGATGGCCCCGGCCACTTCGCGGATTGGGCCGATCGCCACAACCACACGCTGCAGATCATCCGGATCTGGGCTGGCGATGCAGTTCCGGAACAGGTAGCGGGCTTTGCCGGCCTCTGCGTGCTCGGCGGCCCGATGAGCGTGAACGATCCGCTCCCCCACCTGCGCGCGACCGAGCACCTGATCCGCGCCGCGATGGTCGCTGACGTGCCGGTTCTCGGCCACTGCCTCGGCGGGCAGCTGCTCGCCAGCGCGTGCGGAGCAACGATCCGGCGCGCCCCGCACGCCGAAATCGGCTGGGTCGATATCGCGACGCATCCCGCGACCAACGCGAACACCTGGTTTGGCGCCGAGCGCTTCCCGATCTTCCAGTGGCACGGCGACAGCTTCGATCTGCCAGCCGGCGCGCAACTGCTTGCGAGCAGCGAACACTGCCGCCATCAGGCTTTCAGCGTCGGCTCGCTGCATCTGGCGATGCAATTTCATTGCGAAATCACCGCCGACAAGATCACAGACTGGACCACCAGCACCGAGGGCCGTGCCGAAATCGCGGCAAGTCAATCGCCAGGCGTCCAGTCCGTCGCCGACATCCGCTCACGGACACCTAGCCTGCTGCCACAGAGCCAGCGTGTGGCCGACGCGATCTACCGGCGCTGGGCGCGCGGTTTGCGCGGCACCTGAAAGGTGACACCCGGCCCTCAAGGTTTTCCGCGGCGCGCCGATAACGCTCGAATCAGCTTGGCTTTTGGTAGCCAAAGTCAACGATAGCCTGCAAGGCACACGGATACGACGCGGGGCCGGGAAGCTTGCCCGGCCGCCGAACAGAGGCTGGAGCGCCCAAGCATGAATGACGATCGCTTCGCTGCGCTCGCAGCGGGGCTGGACCTGGTGATGTGGGAAGCGGACCTGCCGGGAAGGCGGTTCCGCTTCGTCTCGCCCTACGCGGAAACCCTGCTGGGTTACGCGAAGGATGAGTGGTACACGCCTGGATTCTGGCAGGCCCATCTGCATCAGGACGATCGCGGCTTCGCGCTGGCATTCGATGCGGCACACGCGGCCGAGAGCGACCGTTACGAGATCGAATACCGCATGGTGCACGCCGGCGGCCATGCGGTGTTCGTCCGCGACCTGGTCGTTGTGCGCTTCGACGAGGATGGCAACGCGATCGGCCTTTCCGGCGTGATGATCGACGTCACCAGCGATCGCGCGCTGAACCATGCCCTGACCGACAGCGAGCATCGCTTCCGCGCGGTCATGGAACAGGTGCCGAACATCTCCGTCCAGGGCTACGACCCGCAACGACGCGTGGTGTTCTGGAACAGCGCGAGCGAACGCCTGTACGGCTACAGCGCGAGCGAAGTGCGTGGGCGCTTGCTGGAAGAGCTGATCATCCCCGAACCGATGCGTGACGAGGTGGTGCGACTGCACACGCACTGGTTGCGCACCGGAGAACCAATTCCGGCCGGCGAGCTCGATCTGCAGCGCAAGGACGGCTCGCTGGTATCGGTGTTCTCAAGCCACGTCATGACGCACAACCGCTATGGCGAGCCGGAGATGTACTGCATCGATGTCGACCTGACCGACATCAAGCGGGCCGAAGCAGCCTTACGTGACAGCGAGGCGCGGTTCCGCCTGACCGTTGAAAATGCGCCAGTCGGCATCGCGATACTCGCGCTCGATGGCCGGATCCTCCAGGTCAATCCGCGTTTCTGCGCCATCACCGGCTACGGCGCGGTCGACTTGTTGGCCACCAGCTTCGCCGCACTGACCGAGAACGGCGCGCGAGACGCCTATCGCACCGAAGTGGAAGCGTGCCTGAGCGGCGCACAACAGTCTTTCAGCCTCGAGGCACGGCTGCAGCACAAGTACGGCCACGAGCTGTGGGTCAGCGCCACCGTGTCGATGATGCGCAACACGAGCGGCGCGCCGGAACAATTGATCTGCGCGATCGAGGATGTCACCGAACAGCGCGCCAGCAAGGCCCGCTTTGAATGGCTTGCACACCACGACCCGCTGACCGACCTACCCAACCGCACGCTGCTGCGCGACCGACTGCAACAAGCGATGGCGCGTGCACTGCGTGCCGGCAAGCGGGCGGCGCTGATGTTCCTCGACCTGGATCGCTTCAAGAACATCAACGATTCGCTTGGTCACGCCTTCGGCGACCAGGTGCTGCGCGCGGTCGCGGCGCGTTTGCGCACTTGCGTGCGCGACACCGACACCGTGGCGCGGCTCGGCGGCGACGAGTTCCTCATCGTCCTTGAGTGCGTGGAGAACGAGCAGGATGTCGGCATCGTTGCGCGCAAGATCGTCGACAAGCTTTCACTGCCGCTCGACGTGCAGGCGCAAACCTTGTCCACCGGCGCCAGCATCGGCATCGCGCTTTACCCGGAAGACGGCGTCGACGTCGACTCCCTGCTGAAGAACGCCGACTCGGCGATGTACCACGCCAAGGATTCGGGCCGTAACGCATTCCGCTTCTTCACAGAAGCCATGAACCTTTCGGCCATCGATCGCCTGCGCATGGAAAACGCGCTGCGCCAGGCGCTCGAGTTCGGCGAACTCTCACTGCACTACCAACCACAGGTCGAGCTGACGACAACGCGCTTGCTGGGTGTGGAAGCCCTGCTCCGCTGGAGCAACCCGGTCCTGGGTAACGTCTCGCCGGCACGTTTCATCCCGGTGGCGGAAGAAAGCGGCCTGATCGTGCCGATCGGCGAGTGGGTGCTCGGCGAAGCCTGCGCGCAGGCGCGGCGCTGGCGCGACGAAGGTATCGACACACTCACCGTAGCGGTGAATATCTCGGCGCTGCAATTCCGCCGCACCGACATTGTTGGCAAGGTGCGAGCCGCGCTGGACCGTCATGGCATCCCGCCAGGCATGCTCGAACTTGAATTGACCGAATCGCTCTTGATGCACAACGCCGAGGAGGTTTTGCGCACGATGAACGATCTGAAGGCGCTCGGCGTGAAGCTCTCGATCGACGACTTCGGCACCGGCTATTCGAGCCTCTCCTACCTGAAGCGTTTCCCGGTTGACCGGCTGAAGATCGACCGCAGCTTCGTCAATGACGTGGCGGACGATCCGGACGATGCGGCAATCGTCCGTGCAATCGTGCAGCTCGGACGCAGCCTGAAGCTCGACGTGATCGCCGAAGGGGTCGAGACACCCTCGCAACTGGACTTCCTGACGATGGAAGGCTGCCACTCCGCGCAGGGCTTCTACTTCGCCCGCCCTATGCCGGTGGCCGAGGTTTCCACACTGTTGCACGCGGGCATCGTCGCGGGCGGCACGCAACACGCTGCCTGAAGCCGAGCGCCGCGGTCGGCTTACGTGCGATAATTCAACGCTTTACGTCATCTCACGGGCGCCACGCGCCCGCCTGCGGGTTCAAAAATGTCCGACGTTTCCCCGATCGAGCGCGAAGTCGCCCGACGCCGCACCTTTGCCATCATCTCCCACCCTGACGCGGGTAAGACCACGCTGACGGAAAAGCTGCTGCTGTTCGCGGGCGCGATCCACATCGCCGGCTCCGTCAAGGCACGCAAAGCCAGCCGCCACGCCACCTCGGACTGGATGGAGATCGAAAAGCAGCGCGGCATCTCGGTCGCCTCGTCGGTGATGCAGATGGAGTACCGCGACTGCGTCATCAACCTGCTCGACACCCCGGGCCACCAGGACTTCTCGGAAGACACCTACCGCGTGCTGACCGCCGTGGATGCGGCGCTGATGGTGATCGACGGCGCCAACGGCGTGGAGTCGCAGACGCTGCGCCTGCTCGAGGTCTGCCGCGCGCGCAACACGCCGATCATCACTTTCATCAACAAGTTCGACCGCGAAGTGCAGGAACCGCTGTCGCTGATCGACGAGATCGAGCGCACGCTGGGCATGCCGGCCGTGCCCTTCACCTGGCCGGTCGGCATGGGCAAGGGATTCGCCGGCGTGTTCGACATGCCGAAGAACCGCATGCGGGTGTTCCGCGCTGGCGAAGAGCGTGTGTCGGGCGAGGAAGAATCCATCGACGGCCGCGACAACCCGGAAATCGCTGCCCGCTTCGACACCCGCTGGGAGCATGCCCAGCACGACATCGAACTGGTCGAAATGGCCGCGCCCGCCTTCGACCGCGAAGCCTTCCTCGCCGGCAAGCAGACGCCGGTGTTCTTCGGCTCGGCGATCAACAACTTCGGCGTGCAGGAAGTGCTCGACGCGCTGGTCGACATGGCACCACCCCCGGGCGACCGTACTGCGATCCAGCGCTACGTGCATGTCGACGAGCCGAAATTCTCCGGCGTGGTGTTCAAGATCCAGGCCAACATGGACCCGGCACACCGCGACCGCGTCGCCTTCGTGCGCATCTGCTCCGGCCGTTTCGACCGCGGCATGAAGCTGAAGATCTCGCGCAACGGCAAGGAACTGCGCACCAACAACGTGGTGAGCTTCCTGTCGCAAAGCCGCGAGATCGTGGACGAGGCCTTCCCCGGCGACATCATCGGCATCCCGAACCACGGCCTGCTGCAACTGGGCGACACGCTGACCGAAGGCGAAGTGCTGCAATTCACCGGCCTGCCTTTCTTCGCACCGGAGCTCTTCCAGACCGTCGAAGTGAAAGACCCGCTGCGCACCAAACAACTGCGCACAGGCCTTGCACAGCTCGGCGAAGAAGGCGCGATCCAGGTCTTCCGCCCGCAAGCGGGCACGATGATCCTGCTCGGCGCGGTCGGCACGCTGCAGTTTGAAGTGGTGCAGCACCGCCTGAAGACCGAGTACGGCGTCGAGGCGCGTCTTGGCAGCACCAACTACCGCCTCGCGCGCTGGGTCACCTGCGAAGACCCGAACATCCTCAAGCGCTTCATCGACGCCAACGCGCACCGCATCGCCTACGACGTGGTCGATGCGCCGACCTTCCTCGCCAGCCACAGCGCCGAGCTGCAGGTGGCCGGCGAACGCTACCCCGAGGTCAAGTTCCACGCGCTGCGCGAGCACGCGGGGCTGGTCTTCCAGTCGCGCATGGGCGGCTGACCTTCACGCACGCTCAGAAAGAAACGGAGGCCGAGGCCTCCGTTTTTATTTGGTCAATGAGAGTGCAGGTGCTCTTCCTCGTCCTTCATGTGCTTGCGGGCGAAGTGCCAGATATAGCCGCCCATGCCCAGTACGAAGACGATGGTGAAGAGGCTGAGCAAGCCGATGTCGCTGCCAAACAGGATTTCGAGTGCCATGGTGAGTCCCCCGTCAGAAGATGCAGCCTCAGGGCATCATGAAGCTGGCCTTTTCGCTCAATCGCGCGGCCTCGGCCCCATCGCTGCGGATGTCGAAAACGATCTTGTGCGAACCCTTGGGAGCCGAATCCGCCGGCACCCGTACATGAATCGTGAAGCCCTTGTTCCCGGCAGGCGGCAGCTCGAAGTCCGGCGCTTCGACCAGCGTCACGCCATCCAGCCCGGAGACGCCCACGTGGATATGCCGCGCGGTCTCGGCCATGTTCATCATCTGCAAGGTGTAGATGTTCTCGATCAGGCCGCCTTCGACCTCGCGTGACAGCGTCGTGCGGTCGCGGATCACGTCCACACGCAGGGTGTCGCGGTGGGCAAGCGACCAGCCGCCTGCAACGATGATGGCGAGCAGCACCGACAGGTACACCAGCACCCGCGGCCGGATCACATGGCGCAGCACATCACGCATGCCCCAGTGCTGCTTCATCGCATTCTCTGTGGTGTAGCGGATCAGCCCATGCGGCGAGCCGACCTTGTCCATCACCTGATCGCAGGCATCGATACAGGCAGCGCAGCCAATGCATTCGTACTGCAGACCGTCACGGATATCGATGCCGGTGGGACACACCTGCACGCAGATACCGCAGTCGACGCAATCGCCCAGTTTCTGTTCGGTTTGCTTGCCGCTGTTTTTTCGCCTCGCCCCGCGTGGTTCGCCACGCTCCGGGTCGTAGGTGATGACCAGGGTGTCCGGGTCGAACATCACGCCCTGGAAACGCGCATAGGGGCACATGTACTTGCACACCTGCTCGCGCATCACACCGGCCATCAGGTAGGTGAAGCCGCCGTAGAAGCAGATCCAGAAAAGCTCCCAGCCGCCCAGCTCAAAGCGGGCGATGGTCGGGAGTAGCTCGCGGATCGGCGAGAAGTAGCCAACGAAGGTAATGCCGGTCCACAAGGCCAATGCGCCCCAGGCCCCGTACTTGGCTGCCTTGGTGGCGAACTTCGCGAAGCTGGGCGCCGCGTTGTCCAGCTTCATCCGTTTGGCGCGGTCACCTTCGATCTTCCGCTCGATCCAAAGGAAGATCTCGGTGTAGACCGTCTGCGGGCAGGCATAGCCACACCATAGGCGCCCCGCCACTGCGGTGAACAAGAACAGCGAGTAGGCGCAGATGATCAGCAGCACGGTCAGATAGAACACGTCCTGCGGCCAGAAGACCCAGCCAAACAGATAGAACTTCCGTTCCGTCAGGTGAAACAGCAGCGCCTGACGATCGTTCCATTGCACCCACGCCAGGCCATAGAACAAGAGCTGCGTGAACCACACCATCGCCCAGCGCCAGCGCGCGAAGATGCCGCTCACTGCACGCGGATAGACCTTGCGGCGCACCTCGTACAAGGCGACTTCATCGGTGGCTTTGACCGGTTTGACGGGGATGGCGACGGGCTTGGCTTCGGACATGGGCACACGCTGGAATCGACTGACTTGACGATTTTTGCGGTCACGACAGCTGCCGATGTTGACATAGCCCAATAGCTATAAAGCTTTCTGGAAATTCTATGGCCCGCGTGGTGTGCGGCTCACAGCGTTCGATCTAGAATTCTTTTAATCGCTTTTTGGCTATATAGCACTTGTTGATTTTTGGAGATCCCCCCATGAAGTTCGTCATTATCGGAGGCGTCGCCGGTGGCGCCACCGCCGCCGCCCGCATTCGCCGCAACGATGAATCCGCCCAGATCGTCATGGTCGAGCGTGGCCCCTACATCAGCTTCGCCAACTGTGGCCTGCCGTATCACCTCTCCGGCGCGATTGCCGAGCGCGAACAGCTGCTGGTCACCAGTGAAGAGGCGTTCGAGGCGCGCTATCGCGTCGACGTCCGCAGTCGCACCGAGGCAATCGCGATCGACCGTGCGGCGAAGACCGTGCGCCTGCGCAATCTCGCCACCGGCGAGGAGTACGACGAGCCCTACGACCGCCTGTTGCTCTCGCCCGGCGCCGAGCCGGTGCGGCCGAAGCTGCCGGGCATCGAGTCGAAGCGGGTGTTCGGCCTGCGAAACATCCCGGATCTCGATCGCATCATGGAACACATCAAGACCGAGCAGCCGCGCCGCGCGGTGGTGATCGGCGGCGGCTTCATCGGCATCGAGGTCGCGGAGAACTTCCATGAACGCGGACTCTTCACCACGCTCGTCGAGGGCGCGGACCAGATCCTCGCGCCGCTCGATTACGAAATGGCCGCGATCGTGCATGCCCACATGCGCGACAAGAATGTCGAGCTCTACCTCGCCGACAAGATCGAACGCTTCGAGGACAAGGCGGACCACACCGTCGTCTACCTGCAAAGCGGCAAGCGCCTGCAGGCTGATGTGGTGGTGCTGGCGATCGGCGTGCGGCCGGAGACCACGCTGGCACGCGCTGCGGGGCTCGCGATCGGCGCTACCGGCGGCATCAAGGTCAACGAATACCTGCAGACCTCGGACGAGGCCATCTACGCCGTGGGCGATGCGATCGAAGTGACGCAGACGCTCAACGGGCGTACAGCGCTGATCCCGCTCGCCGGCCCGGCCAACCGCCAGGGCCGCATGGCGGCGGACAACATGGTGCATGGCAACCAACGCGCCTACCGCGGCACGCTGGGCACGGCGATCCTCAAGGCGTTCGACCTCGCAGCCGCCTCCACTGGCCTCAACGAGAAGCAGCTGATCGCCGCCGGCGCCGACTACCGCACCAGCATCACCCACGGCGGTTCTCACGCCAGCTACTACCCCGGCGCCAAGCAGATCAGCCTGAAGCTACTCTATGCACCGGACGGCAAGATCCTCGGCGCGCAAGCGGTGGGCGCGGATGGCGCCGACAAGCGCATCGACGTGATCGCCACCGCCATCCATGCCGGCATGACGGTGGAAGACCTGACCGAGCTGGAACTCGCCTACGCGCCGCCCTTCGGCTCGGCCAAGGATCCGGTGAACATCGCCGGCTACGTCGCTGCCAACGTACTCAACGGCTCGCATGAGCTGCTCGACTGGCGCACGCTGCAGGGCATAGACCCGACCACCGTGCAGCTGATCGACGTGCGCACCGCCGAGGAGTTCGAGCTCGGCACGATCCGCGCCGCGCGCCACATCGACGTGAACACCCTGCGCGAGCATCTGGCGGATCTCGATCCAGCCAAACCGACCATCGTGTTCTGCCAGATCGGCCTGCGCGGCTACCTCGCCTACCGCATCCTCAAGCAGGCAGGCTTCGCCGACGTGCGCAACCTCTCCGGCGGCTACAAGACCTACGCCTGGGCGATCGACAAGCAATCGAACCCGGACATCTTCGACTACGAAGACATCAAGCGCCGCGACCCGGACGAGATTGAAGCCGAGCGCGGTGGCCGCTGCGCAATCGTCGCCAACGCCGGCAACCGCCACACGCTCAACGCGGTCGGCATGCAGTGCCCCGGCCCGATCATGAAGACCTACCGCGCGGTCGACGCGGTGAACGAGGGCGAGCTGCTCGAGGTCACGGCCTCCGACCCTGCCTTTGGCCGCGACATCCGCGCCTGGGCGAAGAAAACTGGCAACGACGTACTCTCGGTTGAGACGGAAAAGGGCCTCGTGACGGTGCTGATCCGCAAGGGCAAATCAACCCCCGCCCTGCCCGCCACCAGCGCCGCCCAACTGCTACCGGCGCGCGACAAGACCACGCTGGTCGTCTTCAGCGGCGATCTCGACAAGGTCATGGCCAGCCTCATCATCGCCAACGGCGCGCTGGCGATGGGCAAGCCGGTCTCGGTGTTCTTCACCTTCTGGGGGCTCAACGTGCTGCGTCGCGCCGACCCGCCGGCGACGCAGAAGGGCTTCATGGACAGGATGTTCGGCGCGATGATGCCGGCCGGCACCGACCGCCTGAACTCGATCTCGAAGATGAACTTCGCCGGCATGGGCGCGAAGCTGATCCGCACCGTGATGCGCCGGAAGGGCGTGGAAACGCCTACCGCACTGCTCAAAGGCTTGGTCGACGGCGGGGCCCAGCTGATCGCCTGCAATATGTCGATGGACGTCATGGGCATCCGCCAGGAAGAGCTGATCGACGGCGTCGAGCTGGGCGGCGTCGCGGCCTTCCTCGGTGAAGCAGCAGAGTCCGGTACGACCTTGTTCATCTGAGTCTGGCGCATACTCATCGAACGCGGCCGCGCGCCGCGTTCGAACCGACACCCCATGCAAACGCTCACCGAACTCTGGCATGCACACGAGCGCGAACTGCGCGGCTGGTTGCTGCACCACAGCGGCGACCCGGCGCTCGCCGACGACCTGCTGCAGGACGTGTTCCTGCGAGCGATGCGACATCGCGGAGAGATCGAAACGCTGCGCAACGGGCGCGCATGGCTGTTCGAAGTCACGCGCAACCGGCTGACGGACCACTTCCGCCGCGCTCACGCCGCGCTTCCGCTGCCTGAGGATCTGCCGGCGCCGGACGACGCACCTGCGCCGGTGGATAGCCTCGCACGCTGCCTGCCGCGCGTACTGGCGGAGCTCAGCGCAGACGACCGAGACGCCATCGAGCGTTGCGATCTGGCCGGCGTGTCGCAACAGGCGTATGCAGACGAGCTGGGCATTTCGCTCGCCGCCGCCAAGTCGCGCGTGCAGCGTGCCCGCAAGCGCCTGCGAGCGCGGCTCGCCACCGCCTGCCAGGTGCGTTTCGACGAGGCCGGGCGGGTCTGCTGCTTCGTGCCGCGCGACTGAGGTCGCCAGGCTGCATCCTTTTCCGCGTTGATGCGTCTTCCGGGTAAGCGGACCATTCCGCGCGGTTTCCGGAGTCGCACATGTCGGTGTCTGCCCCCTCTCCTCTGCGCCACGATCGTCGGCTGCTGCGCTGGCTCGTCGCGCTCGCCGTGCTCGCACCACTCTGGTGGCTGGCCTACGGGCGGCTCACGGACTTCGCGGATGCCGCCCTTTCGCTGATCGGCCAGAGCCGGAGCAACGCGCTCGGCGAGGCATTGCACTTCTTCCTGTACGACACGCCCAAGGTCTTGCTGCTGCTAACAGGCATCGTGTTCGTGATGGGCGTGGTGCAAACCTTCTTCGCTCCGGAACGCACGCGCGCCCTGTTGTCCGGGCGCCGCGAAGGGGTCGGCAACGTGCTGGCCGCGACACTCGGCATCGTCACACCGTTTTGCTCCTGCTCCGCAGTGCCGCTCTTCATCGGCTTCCTGTCGGCCGGCATCCCGCTCGGCGTCACCTTCTCGTTCCTCGTCTCGGCGCCGATGGTCAACGAAGTCGCGCTGGTGCTGCTGTTCGGGATGTTCGGCTGGAAGGTGGCCGCGCTCTACCTCGTGCTGGGGCTCGCCGTCGCCATTGGCGCGGGCCTGGTGATCGGGCGCCTGCGCATGGAGGCCCATCTTGAGGATTGGGTGCGCCCGATCATTGAAGGCGGCGCCATCAATACACCGGACGCAAACCCCGCCTGGGCCGAGCGCCTCGACGCGGGGCGAAACCACGTTCGGGAAATCGTCGGCAAGGTCTGGCCCTATGTAGTCGCCGGCATTGCGCTCGGCGCGGGCATCCACGGCTACGTGCCGGAAGACTTCATGGCCGGCATCATGGGCCGCGACGCGTGGTGGTCGGTACCGGTCGCAGTCGCGCTGGGCGTGCCGATGTACACCAACGCGGCCGGCATCATCCCGATCGTGGAAGCCCTGATCGGCAAGGGCGCGGCGCTGGGCACCGTGCTGGCTTTCATGATGAGCGTGATTGCGCTATCCGCCCCCGAGATGATCATCCTGCGCAAGGTACTCAAGCCTCGGCTGATTGCCACCTTCGTAGGCGTTGTCGCTGCCGGCATCCTGCTGGTCGGCTACGTTTTCAACCTCGTACTCTGAATCCGGAGGGAACTCATGAAACAGGTCAAGGTGCTTGGTAGCGGCTGCGCCAACTGCCGCAACACGGTGCAGATCGTCGAATCAGTCGCACAGCAGCGCGGTGTGGAAATCGCGCTGGAGAAGGTCGAAGACATGCAGAAGATCATGGCTTACGGGGTCATGCGGACGCCCGCCGTGGTGATCGACGGCAAGGTCGTACACGCTGGCGGCGTGCCGGCCCCGGCAACGGTAGCTCAATGGTTCGAGAGCCCGGCTGGAGGCTGAAGCGCGGCTGGAACCTTTTCCGAGTAATTTAATCAACTATTCGGGAGGTTCAAGCCATGGCTTCTGACAACAGCCGTTTCACCCGCGAGACGATTACCCATCTACGCGATTGGAGTGCCCGCCAACGCAGCTTGCGCATCACGCGCCCACGCGGCTACCGCTTCACGCCGGGGCAATTTGCACGCGTCGGCATCCAGCGCGCCGATGGCGGCTTTGTGTGGCGCGCGCTATCGATGTGCTCAGCGGCGTGGGACGACGAGCTTGAGTTCCTCGTCGTCCACATCGCGAACGGCCCGTTCTCGAACGAACTCTGGCCGCTCACACCGGGCGGCAGCTTGTTGCTCGACGCGACCCCGCAGGGTTTTCTGACGATCGACCGCTTCGCGGACGGCAGCGACCTGTGGTTGCTCTCAACCGGCACAGGCCTCGCCCCCTTCGTCTCGATCCTTCGCGACCCCACGACATGGCAACGCTTCGATCACATCGTCGCGGTGCACTGCGTGCGCGAATCGTCCGAACTGGCCTACCGTGATGCGTTGGAGCCCGCGGCCGATCACCCGCTGTTTGAGGATCGCCGCGCCCGCTTCACCTACGTGCCCGTCGTCACCCAAGAGGCCGGTTTCACGGGCCTGCGCGAACGCATTCCGGCGCTGCTCGCATCGGGTGCGCTCGAATCGGCCGCGGGCCTGGCGCTTACGCCAGAGCGCTCACGTTTCATGGTCTGCGGCGGCCCGGCGATGGTCGAAGACACGCACCGACAACTAATGCGGATGGGCTACCGACTCAGCCGCCTGCGTGCGCCCGCGCATATCGCGCTGGAGAACGGCTGGTAGCAGCAGCCCCATAAAAAAAGCGCGACCAAACGGTCGCGCTTTTCGATGCGGCGAGCCACTCTGCTCAGCCGAAACGCCCGGTGATGTAGTCCTCGGTGGCCTTCTTCTTCGGGCGCATGAAGACATCGTCGGTCACGCCGTACTCGATCAACTCACCGAGGTACATGTAGGCGGTGTAGTCCGACACACGGGCGGCCTGCTGCATGTTGTGCGTGACGATCAGGATCGTCACGCGCTCGCGCAGCTCGGTCACCAGTTCTTCGATGTTCGCGGTAGCGATCGGATCGAGCGCCGAGGTCGGCTCATCAAACAACAGCAGTTCTGGGTCGGTCGCAAGACAGCGCGCAATGCAGAGGCGCTGCTGCTGGCCGCCGGACAGTGCGGTCGCCGGCGCATGCAGGCGATCCTTGACCTCGTTCCACAACGAGGCGCCGCGAAGCGCGTTCTCGACCTTGTCGTCGAGCACGCTGCGGCTGCTCTCGCCGCGCACCTTCAGGCCGTAGGCGACGTTCTCGTAGATCGACTTCGGGAACGGGTTCGGCTTCTGGAACACCATGCCGATGCGCATCCGCACTTCGATCGGGTCGACCTTCGGGTCGAGGATGTTGGTGTTGTCCGGGTGCAGCACGATCGACCCCTGATAGCGGTTACCCGGGTAGAGATCATGCATGCGGTTGAAAGACCGCAGCAGCGTCGATTTGCCACAGCCGGAAGGCCCGATCAGCGCGGTGACGCGCTTTTCCACCACCGGCAGGTTGATCGACTTCAGCGCGTGGAACGCACCGTAGTAGAAGTTGAAGTCGCGGGTTTCAGCCTTGGTCGGCAGCGTCTGGTTGGTCGTCGTCATGAAAGTATCTTTGTTCGTTCGCGATATCGGTTTGCGGCTTACCAGGAGATCGACTTGCGCAGGCGGTAGCGCAGCCAGATCGCAACGCCATTCATCATCAGCGTCATGAATACGAGGATCAGGCCGGCGGCCGCAGCGTTCTGCTGGAACGCCTCTTCCGGACGCGAAGTCCAGTTGAACATCTGGATCGGCATCACCGTGAAGCCGGACCACAGCCAGTCAAAGCTGACGAAAGGCGCAGTCGTTGAGATCGGCATCGGCGGCAGGAAGGCGATGAAGGTCAGCGCACCAATCGTGATGATCGGCGCGGTTTCGCCGATCGCGCGGGACATGCCGATGATGACGCCCGTCATGATGCCCGGCGTCGAGTACGGCACCAGGTGATCACGCACCACCTGCCAGCGCGTGGCACCCACGCCGTAGGCGCCTTCGCGGATATGGATCGGGATCGAGCGCAGCGCTTCACGCGTCGCCACGATCACGACCGGCAGGATCAACAGACCCAGCGTCAGGCCCGCCGAGAGGATCGACTGGCCGAAGCCGAAGGCATACACGAACACGCCCAGCGCCAGCAGGCCATACACGATCGACGGCACACCGGCGAGGTTCGAAACGTTGATCTCGATGATGTCGGTGATCAGGTTCTTCGGCGCGTACTCTTCAAGGTACACCCCGGCGGCCACACCCAGCGGCACGGCCGACACCGCCGTCACCAGCATCACCAGCAGCGAACCCACCCAGGCGGAAAGGATGCCCGCGTTGGCGGCGCGGCGCGACGGGAAGTTCATGAAGAAGTCCGGATTCAGGCGCTCCCAGCCGTTGTAGGCCATCTGCGCAAACAGCGTGACGAAGGCCATCACACCGATCAGCAGTGCGACAAATCCAGCCACCGCAAAGATGATGTCCAGGCGGCGGTTTGATCGAATGGTGCCGCGGATCGCGGCGAGTTCTTTTTGATTCATGGTCGGATCCGGATCAATAGGCTTCGCGGTAGCGGCGGCGGATGACGTGGCCGAGAATGTTGAAGAACAAGGTCATCAGCATCAGGCTCAGGCCGGCAGCGAAGATCGACTGATAGCCAACGGAGCCGTGCGGCAGATCACCCATTGCAACCTGCACGATGTAGGCCGAGATCGTCTGCGCGGGCTCGGCCGGGTTCATCGTGAAGTTCGGCTGCATACCCGCTGCAACCGCGACGATCATCGTCTCGCCGACCGCGCGCGAAATACCCAGGATGTAGGCCGACAGCACGCCGGAGATCGCTGCCGGCAGCACCACGCGCACGGCGGTCTGGAAGCGGGTGCTGCCCATTGCATAGGCGCCTTCGCGCAGGCTCATCGGCACCGCGCGCATCGCGTCTTCGGAGAGCGAGCTGATGTAGGGCACGATCGCCACGCCCATCACCAGACCAGCCGCGAGCATCGAAAAGCCCGGCAGCGACGGGAAGAAGTACTGCAGCACCGGCGACACGACCGTCAGCGCAAAGTAGCCATAGACGATCGTCGGCACGCCGCCGAGCAATTCGAGGAAGGGCTTGACCACCTCGCGCACACGCGGCGAGGCAAATTCGGAAAGGTAGATCGCGATGATCGTGCCGAGCGGAATCGCAACGCTGAGCGCCACCAGCGAGGTGGTCAGCGTGCCCATCAGCAGCGGCAGAATGCCGTAGCGGGGCTCGGAGAACAGCGGGGTCCACATGGTGTCGGTCAGGAAGGTCCAGATCGGCACATGTTCGAAGAAGTGGTAGGACTCCGACACCAGCACCCAGATGATGCCCAGCGTCGTCAGCACGGAAATCGATGCGGCGGCAAACATGACCGCCTCGATCGCGCGTTCCTTGATGTTACGGACCACTTTCCGGGAAAGTCGGTCACTGACTGTGGTCACTTCCATTGATTCAATGCCCTGCGACAAGGTGTGGGATGCGCTCACCAGCGGCCTCCGCGAAATGAAAACAGCCCGGGCAGAGGAACTGCCCGGGCAGATTGATCCGGGCAGGATCAGAGCTTGGCTTCGCGCGACATCAGTTCTTCGATCGTCGCACCCACATCAGCCTCGCCACCAAACACGGTGCCCAGCTTCTTCTTCGCGATGTGCTCGAGGTTCGCAGTGTAAGCCTTGGCCGGCAGCGGCACGTACTTCACTTCCGAGGTCAGCGCGGCGGCGTTCTTCATGTAGAACTCGACAAACTGGCGCACTTCCGCCTTCTCGAGCGACTTCTCATTCACGTAGATGAAGATCGGGCGCGACAGCGGGCTGTACGAACCATCGATCACGGTCTGCTCGGACGGCAGCACCGCCTTGCCCTTCGGATTGACGATCGCGACCGCCTTGAGCTTGTTCTTGTTTTCGAAGTAGTAGGCGTAGCCGAAGTAGCCGATCGCACCAGCGTCACGCGAAACACCCTGCACCAGCACGTTGTCGTCTTCCGACGCGGTGTAGTCGCCACGCGAGGCCTTGGACTTGCCGTTCACCGCCTCGGTGAAGTAGTCGAAGGTGCCCGAATCCGAACCCGGCCCGAACAGCTTCAGGTTTGCATCGCCGAACGACGCGTCGATCTGGTTCCACTTCGTGACCTTGCCCTGGGCAGCCGGTTCCCACATCGCCTTGAGTTGGGCAACCGTCAGCTGGGTAATCTTGCTCTTCGGGTTGACCACCACGGTCAGTGCATCAAACGCGATCGGCAGCTCGAAATACTTGATGCCGGCCTTCGCGCAATCTTCCATTTCCTTCTTCAGGATCGGGCGCGACGCGTCGGAGATGTCGGTCTCGCCGCGGCAGAACTTCTTGAAGCCGCCGCCGGTGCCGGAAATGCCGACGGTGACCTTGACTGCACCCTTCGTGGACTTCTGGAAGTCTTCCGCGACGGCTTCGGTGATCGGATACACGGTGCTCGAACCGTCGATCTTCACGATCGCTTCGGCATGGGCAGCGGAGGCGAACAGGGCAAAGCTGGCAGCGGCAAGGACAGTCTTGTTCATCGAACGCATGGAGTTCTCCAGAGGGGTTACATCAGTATCCGGGGACCGTTTTGCGGGTTTCCGGACTCAACGCCGTGCAGGATGCGACACGAATGTGACAGCAATATGAAACGTCACATTTCTGCGGCGGGTCGGCGCCTGCGTCGCCCGCACCGGGTCCGCTCAGACAAGACCCGGTGCGCAAAGCACTGCAGCACGCGGCGTTTTCTGGTTTCATTGCTGCCCACACCAACAGCAGGATCAACCGATGGCCGGCGCCAGCCTCCTCACCCTTCTTGACGACATCGCGTCGGTACTCGACGACGTAGCCCTGATGACCAAGGTTGCCGCGCGCAAGACGGCCGGCGTGCTGGGCGATGATCTGGCGCTGAACGCCGAACAGGTCTCCGGCGTGCGGGCTGAGCGCGAATTGCCGGTCGTCTGGGCGGTTGCCAAGGGTTCGCTGCGCAACAAACTGATCCTCGTGCCGGCCGCGCTCGCCTTGTCAGCCCTGCTTCCGATTGCGATCACGCCGCTGCTGATGATCGGCGGTGCCTACCTGTGCTTCGAGGGCTTCGAAAAGCTCGCGCACAAGTTCATGCACGGATCCGGCGACGACGCGGCGGCACACGCGGCGGAAGCCGCCGCGCTGAGCGACACCGAGGTCGACATCGTTGCCTTCGAGAAAGACAAGATCGCGGGCGCCGTGCGCACTGATTTCATCCTGTCAGCGGAGATCATCGTGATCGCGCTCGGCACGGTGCAGGACGCCGCATTCGGCTCGCAGGTGGCGGTCGTGTCGGGGATCGCGCTGATCATGACCGCCGGCGTGTATGGCCTGGTGGCCGGCATCGTGAAGCTCGATGACGCCGGCTTCTACCTGCTGCGCAAAACCGCCTCCAACGGCTGGGCAGCCTTGCAGCGCGGCATCGGCCGCGTTCTCGTGAACGCAGCGCCCTACCTGATGAAGGCCTTGGCGGTGATTGGCACGGCTGCCATGTTCCTCGTCGGCGGCGGCATCCTGCTGCACGGTTTGCCACAAGCCCATCACTGGCTCGAAGCCGCCGCAAACGCCGTCGCATCGACACCGTTGATCGGCGGCCTGCTCGCCGCACTCACTCCAACGGTGCTCAACGCCTTGGCGGGCGTCATCGCCGGCGGCGTGGTTCTGGCACTGGTCAGTCTGGCCGGCTGCGTCGCGACGCGGCTACGCAGCTAGGCGGACTCGGGTCGCAGCGGGCCGTCGCCACTGCGACCGCCCCTGCCAGTTCAAGCCTGCCCGACGATCTGCCGCAGCGCTTGGGCGAACACTTCGGGCGGTTGTCCACCCTGGATCAGATGCCTGTCGTTGATGATCACGGCAGGCACCGAGTTGATTCCGGCATTGAGGTAGCGCGCCTCCGCGGTGCGTACATCGGCCGCGAACTCGTCCGAGGCCAGAATCGCACTGGCCCGTGCCTCGTCCAGCCCCACCTCGCGCACAGCCGCCAGCAGGACCTCGTGGGAGGACGGGTTCTGTCCTTCAGTGAAATAGCGCCGGAACAGCGCCTCCTTCAGCGCCAGCTGACGATCTTCCTGTTCAGCCCAATGCAGCAGGCGGTGTGCGTCGAAGGTGTTGTAGATGCCAGCACGCTTTCCGACCGCAAAATCAAAACCCAACTGCGCGCCGCGTTCGCGAATTGTCTCTTGGATACGCGCGAGCTGTTCCTCGGTTGATCCGTACTTCCTGCGCAGATGCGCGCGGATCTCCTCACCCTCGGGCGCCATGTCGGGGTTGAGCTCAAAGGGCTGGAAATGCAGCGACGCTGCAACCTCGCCGCCCAGTTCCGACAGCGCCTTCTTCAGCGAATAGAGTCCGATCGCGCACCAGGGGCAGGAAACGTCGGAAACAAAATCAATCTTCAATCTGGTCGGCATGGTTGTGGGCCTTGGAGGTATCTGGCGGTGAGAGCTGAAAACAAGGTCGAGGGTTCCCGACGATCGAGCCGCCGGCGACACCGTTAGCGCCTGCGTCCCAACCCCGGCACCCTAGCGCCGCTTCGACTGCCCCTTGATCTGCGTGATGGTTGCCGAGGGGGTGATCACCTCAGGGTTGGTGCGTAGCTCGATCAGCGCCGGGCCGCCAGCGGACAGCGCCCGCTCGAACGCCGGCGCGAACTCATCAGTGCGCGTCACGACTGCGCCAAGGGCGCCATAGGCGCGCGCCAGCGCAGCAAAGTCGGGGTTGGCCAATTCGGTGCCGGAGATGCGATCCGGAAACTCTCGCTCCTGATGCATCCGGATCGTGCCGTACATGCTGTTGTTCACCACGACGAACACCACCGCCGCGCCGTACTTCACTGCGGTGGCGAACTCCTGCCCGTTCATCATGAAGCAGCCATCGCCGGAGAAGGACACGACGATGCGCGCCGGCTGCACGATCTTGGCCGCCACCGCAGATGGCACGCCATAACCCATCGAGCCATTGGTCGGTGCCAGCTGCGTGCCGAACCGGCGATAGCGATAGAAGCGATGCAGCCAGATCGCGTAGTTGCCGGCGCCGTTGGTGAGGATCGCATCGGCCGGCAGACGCTCGCGAAGCCAGCGCATCACCTCGCCTATCTGCAGTTCGCCCGGCGTGGCGGGTGGCTCGGTCCAGGCGAGGTAGTCGCCGCGCGCCGTCTCGGCACTGCCGACCCAGTTCAGGCTTGCAGGCGGTACCAGTTCGCTCGCCGCCGCGGCGAATTCGGGGTAGCCGGCGTTGATCGGCAGATCGGCCGCATACACCCGGCCCAACTCGTCGATGCCCGCATGCACGTGCACCAAGGTCTGCTTCGGGCGCGGGATGTCGAACAAGGCGTAGCCGCTGGTGGTGGATTCGCCCAGGCGCGGGCCCACCGCGAGCACCAGATCCGCCTCGCGCACGCGTGCGGCGAGCTTGGGATTGATGCCCAGCCCAACATCGCCGGCGTAAAGCGGATGCGTGTTGTCGAACAAATCCTGGTAGCGGAAGGCGCAGGCCACCGGCAGCTGCCAAGCCTCGGCAAAGCGGCGTATATCGGCGCAGGCCGCATCATTCCAACCGCGCCCGCCGAGGATCATCAGCGGCCGCTGGGCGGCCGCAAGCCGGCTGCGCAACTCGGCCATGTCGGCCTGCGCGGGCGACGGCATCACGCGGCGGAAGGGCTGCGGCTGCGCTACCGTGCAGGGCTCGTGCTGCATGTCTTCCGGCAGCGCCAGCACGACCGGGCCGGGGCGGCCCGAGGTGGCGATATGGAAGGCGCGCGAGACGAATTCGGGGATGCGCGAAGCGTCGTCGATCTGCGCCACCCACTTCGCCATCTGGCCGTACATGCGGCGGTAGTCGATCTCTTGGAAGGCCTCGCGTTCCAGCATGCCTCGCCCAACCTGACCGATGAACAGGATCATCGGTGCCGAATCCTGAAACGCGGTATGCACCCCCACTGCCGCGTTGGTCGCACCTGGCCCGCGGGTCACGAAGCAGATACCGGGTTTGCCGGTGAGCTTGCCGTAGGCGTCCGCCATGTAAGCGGCGCCCCCCTCCTGCCGACACACGACGAGTTTCAGGCGGTCGCGCACGTCGTACAGCGCGTCAAGCACCGCGAGGTAGCTTTCGCCTGGCACGCAATAGGCGGTGTCAGCACCGTGAGTCAGCAGGGCATCGACCAGCGCGCGGGCGCCGGTGGGGTGGGCTTGGGTCATGAACGCTCCGTCAGTGGCGCAGTAGTGGCGCAAGGTGCGCGCAGTCTGTGCGCTTGGCGGAGCGGTGGCAGTCCGTAAAGTGACGAGAGATTGCGTTCAGGCGTCGCGGCGCTTGACCGACTCAAGCCCCCCGGAGCGGACTCGCGGCCCCGGGTGCCTAGGAGATTGCCGCGGCCTTCGACTTCAACGCTTGTCGTGCCCTGCGGACCTCTGTATACCGCAGCGCAACGTAGGTGCCCCAGCCGATCAGGCCCATGCCGACGACGAAGGCACCAAACGAGATCGGCCAGGGGATGCCCGCCGTCATCATCGAGAATTCCGACATCCCGCCGATACCGGCCAGGATGTTGATCGGCATGAAGACCACGCCGAATACAGTCAGCTGGGATACACGACGGTTCTGGTTGATGTTGATGAAACCGATCGTGGCGTCCATCAGGAAGTTGATCTTGTCGAACAGGAATGCGGTGTGACTGTTGAGTGATTCAATGTCGCGCAGGATCTGTTTCGCGTCTTCGATTTCCGCAGGTGACAGCATCTTGCAACGCATCATGAACGAGAGCGCGCGCTGGGTATCGAGAATGTTGCTGCGGATGCGCCCGTTGAGGTCTTCCTCCTCGGCAATATCGGCCAGGATGCCGGCGGCTTCCTCATCGCTGATCGTCTCGCTCAACACCTGGCGGCCCACCTTGCCGAGCGTGTTGTAAACGCCTTCCAGCGCATCGGCCGAGTACTCGACGTCGGCACCGTACAGATCGAGCAGCACATCCTTGCAGTCCGACACATAACCTTGCTGCATCCGCGCCCTGCGCCGCTGCAGGCGGAACACCGGTAGCTCTTCGTTGCGCACGGAGAACAGGATGTCGCCGTGCAGCACAAAAGCCACCGGCACGCTGCGCGAATTGCCTTCGCGATCAAGCAGGAAGTTCGAGTGCAGGTGGATTTCACCCGCCTCTTCAACATGGAAGCGCGAACTGACTTCCAGGTCGGTGGTGTCGCCGGAATCAGGCAGTACCAAGCCGAAGTGGGCGCCTACATAAGCACGCTCGGCATCGCTGGCATGAAAAAGATCAATCCAGATCGGGCGAATACCTTCCAGATCCGCGCGGCATGTAATCGCCCGCTGGCGCAGGCGGCCGTCGATCAGCTCGAAAGCGTTGATCTGACTCTCGGCAACCTCGACTGCGCGAACGAGGCTGAGGCGGTCTTTCAGTTCTTCCGAAATCTCCCACAGCACTTCGCCGCGGCGCTCATCGGGCAACTGTTGCCACAGGAATGCCGCATCATCGAATCGCACCGAGTCGAGCACCACACCAATGTCGGCGGCGGGAGTGCTCTCAAGGAGTTGCAGCACTTCATTGAGATGCTTGCGGTGGACGATCGCCTCAACGAGCGCTTGCCGCGCCATCGGCTGACTATGCACCAACCCCTCGACGAGCTTGTGTTTGTTGAGCAAGGTGGTGATATGTGCGAGGGACATTGCTACGTATCCGGGAAGGTCTTCAGCGCCTCTCGGCGCAGGTGTCGCGGGTGTCGTCGGGCGTTGTAGGGGTCATGCATCGGGCGAGTTCGCTGCTCGGCGCATGGAACCTACAGAGCCAAGCAGCCAGACACCAGGCCCGTGTGACGCTGCGCGCGAAAGCCATACTCTGACCGGAAACACCGCGGGCAGAAGTCCATCAAATCAAAGACCGGTCAGAATTTCGCCTGGCCCGCCGGTCGGTCGCTCAACGTGTTGGCGGCAGCACAACGCCTAGTGCATCAGACCCGTCACACCATGCACCCCCAGGTAGAGGCCAACCAGCAGGATCAGCGCGCCTGAAATGTACGGCGCCTTGCGCGCGAACTCGCCGAAGCCGCTCCAGCGTGTCGCGACATGCTTGACGCTCAGCGCCGCCAGCACGCCTGAGGTCACCATGGTGAGCGCAAGCCCGACGCTGAAACACAGCACCAGCGTGGCTCCCAGCGCGATTTCCTTGAGCTGCAGACATAGCAGCAGCACCGTAATCGAGGCCGGACAGGGAATCAGCCCGCCGGTCAGGCCAAACACGATGATCTGGGCGGTCGTCACTTCACGGTTTGCAAAGCGTCGGCGGATGTCGTTGGCGTGGGCGAGTTCGTGCGGGTCCTGGTAACCGGGCGCGGCCAGATCGAGCCCCTCGTAATCGGCCACGGCATGGTGATGATGGTCATGCTCGACGAACTCGACGTCGAAGACATGCTGGCGCCCAGCATGACCCAGACTCAGGCGCGCGACGAACTCATGCGGTGCCGGAATCGCCTGATCGGACTCGACGAAGCCCTCACGCTGAACGAACGCAAAGCGCTGGCGGCTTCCGTCGGCACGCTCGGTCTCGACGACCACCTCGTCAGCCGCCCAACTGCGGCCGCGTTCGGCATACATCCGGAAGACGGGCGGCACGCCCTCCTCGAACACCTCGAGGCGCACGACACCGTGCCCGGTATCGATGCGCTTCTCGGCGTCGTGATGATGATCGTGCTCATGGCCGTGATCCGAACCGGGGCGGTGACGCCATGTTCGCCACAGCATCCACACCGCCACGGCAATGATCAGCGCCGCCGAAGCCACCTGCAGATACGGCTCGCTCGTCTCGGCGCTCCACTGCTGGCCGAAATACAGGCCGCCCAGGGCAATTGCCCAAACCACGGCGGTGTGCGACAGCGTGGCAGCAAGGCCCAGCAACACCGCCTGCGTGAGCGTGCCACGCACAGCGATGATGAACGCCGCCATCATCGTCTTCGAATGGCCCGGTTCCAGACCGTGCAAGGCCCCCAGGAGGATCGCGCTGGGGATGAACAGCCAAGCGTTGGCCGCGCCCTGTTGCAGCAGGGTCGAAAAATCAGTCATGGGGACGTCTCAGAGGTACTTCGTGATGGCCTTGAACTCGCGGATCGTCTCGTCCGCGCTCTGCTGGCTATCGCGGACCGCATGTTCAAGGCAATGGTCGATGTGGTCGTGCACCAGGGTCTTCTTCGCGCTCGCCACCGCGCTTTCGACGGCCTGCAACTGCTGGGCAATCTCGAGGCAGCCACGCCCCTGCTCAAGCATCGTGACGATGCTTCTCAGATGGCCCTCGGCGCGGCGAAGACGCTTGATGATGTCGGGGTGTGAAGCGTGGGTACTCATAGGCGGCACTCCTATCCTGGGGGATAGGATAACCCAGTCATCACAACCTGCCGGGTTGTGTGGCGAAATGAGTGCAAACCGGTACCGGCGAGCGGCCGCGAGACGCGCGCGATGCGGCGGCCGTTGGCAGCGGTATTTCAGTCATCCGGATCAGCCGGCGCAGCGCCCATGCGCGCGCGTCCAGGCCTCGTCCGCCGATCAGCCCAGCTTAGTCCTCGGCACTCAGGACGCTGGCGCAACGCGGACACAGGCAGGCCTTGTTGCGAAGCTCGGCGGGAACCCGCGCCAGGGCGTCGGGGCTGATGATGGTCTTGGTGCACCAGCATTCGACGTCGAGCCGCCCGGCCTGCGCGGGTGCACACGAATTGGCACTGCCGCAGAGCGGGCACACCGTGTTAGGAAGGGCTTTCATGGCAACCTTTACTGAAGAGACCGCGGCCGGCGGCGCTGAAGGTTCTTGCCTTGGCACGCGATCGACTCAAACTCAACTCGCTGTATCAGCGACCGCTTGCAGCCCGAGCCAAGCCAGCACACCACGCGCCGCTGCCCGCCCGGTTGCAAAACAACCGGTCAGCAGATAACCGCCGGTCGGCGCCTCCCAGTCGAGCATTTCTCCCGCGCAGAACACACCAGGCAGCGACTCAAGCATCAGCCCGCGGTTCATCGCCTCGAAACGCACGCCGCCGGCACTGCTGATCGCTTCGTCAATCGGGCGCGGTGCCAGCAACCGAACCGGTAGCGCCTTGATCGCCGCGGCAAGCGCATCAGCGTCGTCGTAGGTATCACGCGACGTGCATTCACGCAGCAAGCCCGCCTTCACGCCAGCGATGCCGACGCGGCTTTGCAGGTGGCTTGCCATCGAGCGCGAACCGCGCGGATGGGCCACCTCTGCCCTCACCCGCTCCAGTGTCTTGCCCGGTGCAAGATCGAGGTGCAACGTGGCACTGCCAAGCTGGGCGATCGCGTCCCGCAAGGGCGCCGAGAGTGCGTAGATCAAGCTGCCTTCAAGCCCGGCGGCACTGACGACGAACTCACCCTGGCGCTGCCATTCGCGCCCTGACACATCGCGAAAATGCGCCACCACCGCCTTCACCGGTTCCCCGGCAAAACGCTCACGAAAATGCTCGCTCCAGCCCGCCTCGAAACCGCAATTGGCTGGCACCAGCGACGCTACATCCACGCCCCGCGCCCGCAGCCACGACACCCAGGCGCCATCGGAACCGAGCCGGGCCCAACTGCCGCCGCCAAGCGCAAGCACCACGGCGTCCGCTCGCAGGCTGGTCTCGCCCTCGGGTGTCGAAAGACGCAGGGCACCGTCGGCCCCCCAGCCGGTCCAGCGGTGCCGCACATGGATACGCGCGCCCTGCTCGCGCAGGCGGTGAAGCCAGGCGCGCAGCAGCGGCGCGGCTTTCATGTCGGTCGGAAAAACGCGGCCGGAGCTGCCGACGAAAGTATCGACACCGAGCTCGTGGATCCACGCACGCAATGCCTCGGGCGCGAACGCGTCGATGATCGGTGTCATCACGTCACGGCGCGCCCCGTAGCGGCCGAGGAAGGGCTCCCGCGGCTCGGAATGCGTGATGTTCATGCCGCCCTTGCCGGCCATCAGGAATTTGCGCCCGACCGAGGGCATGGCTTCGAAGAGATCGACCGCCACATCGGCTTGTGACAGCACCTCCGCCGCCATCAGGCCAGCCGGGCCGCCGCCGATGATGGCGACGCGCGGGCGCCTGCCCGCAGCTTCAGTCATCGCGCTGCACCACTCAGCCGTCGGCTTCTTCGCCGAGTCCGAGCCGGCTGGCGAGGATCTTGTCGATGCGTTTGCCATCCATATCGACAACCTCGAAGCGCCAGCCACCCCATTCGATCGCATCCGCAGTGTGCGGCAAGCGACCCAGCAGCAGCATCACCATGCCAGACAGGGTGTGGTAGCGCCCCTTGTCTTCCTCCGGCACTTCCTTGAGTTCGAGGCGATCCTTCAGTTCAGGCACCGGGATCAGGCCGTCGAGCAGCCAGCTGCCGTCATCACGCTGCACCGCCCAGGCGTCATCCACATCGCGCGGCTTGAATTCACCGGTCACTGCTTCAAGCAAATCCTGCAGCGTGACGATGCCCTGCACTTCGCCGTATTCGTCGATCAGGAAGACCATCTGCGTGGCCGAGGCCTTGAAGTGCTCCAGCAGCTCCATACCGGTGAGCGTCTCCGGCACGAAGACGCAGGGCTGCAGATGTTTCTCGAAATCGGGCTTCTCGCCGCGCAGCGTCTGCCCGAGGATCTGCTTTGCATGTACCACGCCAACCAGATGATCGAGGCCACCACGGCAGACCGGGAACCGCGTGTATTCGGAACCCGCCACATGGTGCAGGTTCTGTTCCAGCGGTTGCTCCAGGTCGATGTACACGATGTCGGCGCGCGGCACCATCAGCGAGCCGATCTCGCGCTCGTCGAGCCGGAACACGTTGCGCACCATTTCGTGCTCGCGCGATTCAATGACACCCGACTCGGAGCCTTCCTCGAGCATCAGGTGGATCTCTTCTTCGGTCAGCGCCGGCCCGCCGTTACGGTCGATGCCGAACAGCCGCAGCAGGGCGTCGGTCGAAAATGTCAGCAAGCGGACAAAGGGGCGCGTGATCAGCGCCAAGCCTTCCATCGGGCGGGCGACGATTCGGGCGATAAGTTCCGGGTTGCTCTGGCCGATGCGCTTGGGCACCAGCTCGCCCACCACGATGGAGATGTAGGTCACGACCAGCACAACCAGCGCGGTCGAGCCGATTTCCGCGATGCGGTCCTGCAAGCCGAAGGTTTCCAGCCACTTGGCGAGTGGCGCGGCAAACACCGACTCACCGACGATACCGTTGAGGATACCGATCGAGGTGATACCGATCTGGATCGTGGAGAGGAAGCGCGTCGGCTCCTCGCCCAATCTCACCGCCGCTTCTGCATTCGCGTCGCCGTCGGAAGCCAGCTTGGCAAGGCGCGCCTTGCGGGCGGTGACCAGCGCGATTTCGGACATCGCGAACAGGCCGTTGATGACGATCAGGCCAATCAGCAGGAAGAATTCCATCGAGTGGTGACAACTCCAAAGCGGCGTCTACCGCAGCCGCGAAGCCTGCATTTTAGCCGGGCCGGCGCCAACGCGCTCCGTTTAGGGTGCCGATGCCTAATCGTCGAGGGTTTCGTAGCGCTCCATGGTGATCGGCAGGGTCAGGGAAAAGACGCTGCCCTCGCCGGGAACGCTACTGACGCTGATGTCGCCGCCCATCAAGTTTGCGAGCTTGCGCGAGTGCGCAAGGCCAAGGCCGGTACCCTCCACCTCGCTGCGACTCGCCCCCACGCGAGTGAAGGGTTCAAAGATGCGAACCAGATCGCCGGCTTCGATGCCAATGCCGGTGTCGGCGAAATTGAGTTTGAGCTGCTGCCCGTCAAGCTCGGCACTGACCTTCAGCGCCCCGCCCGGCCGGTTGTATTTGCAGCCGTTCGAAATCAGGTTGATCACGATCTGGCGCGTGCGACGTCGGTCGGCGCAAGCGATGGCGTCGGCCGCTACGGCGTGCGACAGCGTCACGCCGTAGCGCGACGCGACCGGCGCGGTCATCGTGAAGCACTCGTCGAGCAAGGCCTCCATCGCCAGATTCTCCGGATGCAGATCGACGCGCCCCGCCTCCACCTGCGCCAGATCCAGCACGTCGCCAATCAGCTCCAGCAGATGCTGACCGGCGGTGTAGATGTGCTCTGCGAACTCGGCCTCGGCCGGTGGCAAGTCGGCCCGCAGTAGATCGGCGAAGCCGAGGATCGCGTTAAGCGGCGTCTTCAGCTCATGGTTCATCGACGCGATGAAAGCCGACTTGGCCTGGTTGGCGCGATCAGCCGCTTCACGTGCCGCGACCAGCGCGGCTTCGTAGCGCTTGCTATCGGTTACATCCGAAAACGTGAAGAGGCGCCCGACCGGACGCTTGCGCAACCATTGCGGGCGCGCCGCACATTCGATGTAGCGCCCGTCGGCGAGCACCAGGGTGATCACGCTGTCGGCCTGCGGATCGTCCGCAACCGCCGCGAGCAGCGCACGCCAGGGCACCGGGTCGGCCAACAAGTCCCGCACCGCAGCCATCACGGCGGGGCCGTCCAGCTCGCGCCCGGCGATACCGAACATGTGCGCGAAACGGCGGTTGAAATTGCGCAAGGTGCCGGAGAGATCGGTCACCAACACACCATCGGCAATCGATTCCAGCGTCGCGGCCAGCAACGATGCCAGCTCGGCCGTCTCGTCCGCCCGTGCCACATCGGCCGTGACATCGGTGAGGTTCAGCGCGATCAGGGGTGCGGTCGGGTCGCCGAGCACACGGATCTGTTTCTCGACGTGGACCGTGCTGCCGTTGGCATGGCGGTAGGCGCCCGGCACGCGGTCTGCGTCGCGCGCCTGACCAGAGGCCACCTCCTCCCAGAAGAACATGTCCTCAAGGCTTGCTTCAAAGTCGCTGATCGAGCGGCCGCGCAGGGCTTCGGCGTCGACGCCCAACAAACGCCCGGCGGCGCTATTGGCGAACACGACGCAGCGCGAAGCGGCCGACACCAGCAGCATCGCAGTGCTGCCGCCCTGGGCCAGGCATTGCAGGATCAACGAGTCCGCCGGGAGCTGGCTTGTGTCGTTCATGCGCTGGGCGCCCCGCCAGGTTCGGCGTCGAAGTAGTAGGTGACGCGACGGCGCGGCGAGAGGTATTCGAAGATCGGGCGCGGCAACTGCTGCGGCTTGAGCGTGCGCGCCACGGTGACGTCGGCCTCCTGCTCCAGGTCGACAAGGATTGCCTCTTCCTTCGGCACGGCGGGGTCATACACCAGCAAGGTGGGCTTGAGCGGCCGGGTGCTATTCACCGACACGACGATGCCAATTGTCTCGTTCGACAGTACAACGATCGAACCCGGCGGATACACGCCCATGCAACGGATGAACACCGACAAGGCATTGGCATCGAAGTGCGCACGCTGCTGCGCGTACATCACCGAGAGCGCCTCATGCGGCGTCATCGCCTTGGCGGGATTCGGCGGGTTGCAGAGGTTGTCGTAGGCGTTGACGATCGTGACGATGCGCGCCAGCAGCGAGATCTGATTCCCCTGCACCCCGCGCGGATAGCCGCTTCCGTCTGCGTGCTCATGGTGCTGGGCAACGATCGCCATGACCTCACCGCTGAGTTCGAGCTTCTTGCCGATCTCCAGCCCGTAGATCACATGCTGCTGCATCAGCTGTTGCTCGGCGTGCGTCAGTGGATCGGTCTTGCGCACCACCTTGTCCGGGATCTCGACCTTGCCAATATCGTGGAACAGGGCACCAACGCCCAGCGACTTGATCGCTTCGGCCGGCGCCTTGAGTTCCTTCGCCAGCATCATGGCAAGTACCGCCACGTTGAGCGAATGGAAGTACACATCCTCGTTGCCGGCCTTGTCGTTCATCAGCGTGATCGCGACATCGGCATCGGTCAGCATCGAGTCGACCATCGTTTCGGCCAGGCCGCGTGCGGCCTCGTACGATTCCTTCGGGCGCGCGAACAGGTTCTGCGTGATCGCCTTGATCGCCTTGGTCGCACTCTGGAACTCACGCTCGCAAGCGTTCACCCGCGTGCGCTGCTCAGTCAGCCGTTGTATGCGCTCACGCTTGGCCTTGTAGGCCGGGTCGTCCTCCTTCGACAGCGCGGGCGGCGGCGGGGGCGAAATCTCGCCGGTTGGCTGCGCAAGCGGTTCCGATTCGCTCTTTGAGGGCGAGTAACGGATGCGCTCGAGCCCGAGCGACTGCAGGGTCGCGATCTGGTCGAGGCTCTTGATCTTGAAGCTCGAGAACGTGAACGGGTGATCCATCCACGACAGGTCGAGGTGGATGTGCAGCCCGATGCACAGTTGCTGCGGGGTGATGAAGTGATCCTTCGAGTGGTCGTCGCGGTCCACCGCCATCGTCCGTTGTCCGGGTTACAGGGGTACGGAGGTACTAACGGCAGCGCGTGGGCAAAGCTAAAGGCCCCTGAAGGCCCACTTGGGCCCGATCGGTTGTCAGCGGGTGCCGCGCTGCCGCCGGATGAGTCGCAGATCGGTGATGAATTCGAGCGGCGCCCCAACCTGGATCTGGTTGAACGCCGGATGCTGCGGATTGAGCAGGTAGTTGGTCTCGGAAGGGATCACTGCACTCGGCACTGCGAGCACCGGGCTGCGACAGCTACGGGCCCACTCGGTGCCGATCTGCTGCAAGTGCTCGCGCTCGCTCATCTCGCGCCAGCCTTCGGGCAAGCTGTTGGCCGCCAGGTGTTCGATCGACAGGTCAGCGGGAATGAACGCCGGGATCATCACGTAGCGCGCACGCAGCGGGTCGTCCTGCACCAGCAGTTCGAGCATCGCGAGCGACTGCGTGGCCGCGGTGTAGACCATCGGCACATGTTTGCGATTCCAGCGCCCGCCGTACAGGCGGGCGCCTTCACCGCTGAACGCGCTGTCGGCAAATCGGGCGGTGACGAGCCGCCAGACCGTGAGGGTCATCGATCAGGCAAACACGCCGTGTTCGATCCGCCCCAGCGTATCCAGCACGCTCTCGGCGCCGATATCGGTATCCAGCAGCGACATCGGCGTAGCGCCGCACAGCGCGGCGTTGGGCGACTTGAGCCAATCGAGTGCAACATCGAGGTCTTCAAACACCTCTTCCGCGCGCTCCACCACCCGCGCCAGCCGCACCACCTTGGCCGACTCTTCGCTGTTGAGCAGGCCTTCACGCTTGCGCCGCGCCAGCGTGCGCTCGGGAATGCCCAGCGAGCCAGCGAGCTCCGCCTGGGTTAGCTGGATCATGCGGGCAAGCGACTCCACCGCCTGCGCAGGTATCCCGTGGCGAATCAGGCTCACCCATTCGAGCGGCGTGCGCGGCACGCTCTGCAACACACGATGCCCGCCAAGCAGGCCTTGTATCGACAGATCTTCTCGCTGCAACGCGGCTGAACTCATGCTGCACCACCTTTCGCCATATGGCACTCAATATAGTCAAATATGGCATTCACAGCAAGGCAGGCTTGCCGCGGGGGGGCTCCGATCGGCCTGCGCGGCAGGCGGAGCGCCACGCAGAGCGCGGAACGTTCTCCGGCGAAGCTGATCGAATCGGCGCATCCTTCACCGACGCCCAAACTGCGAGTCCACCATGTTCAGCCTGCGTCGCATTGCGCTCCGTAGCATCTTCCTGCCCCTTGCCGCCCTGGTACTCGCTGGCTGCGCCACCGCGCCGCCCGAAGGCATCACGTCGGTCACGCCCTTTGATGCTGCCCGCTACACCGGCAAGTGGTACGAGATCGCAAGACTGGACCACAGCTTCGAACGCGGCCTGAGCGACGTCAGCGCACGCTACCGCCAGCAGGCCGACGGCAGCATCGAGGTCATCAACCGGGGTTTCGATGCGCAGAAAAACGACTGGCGCGAAGTGGTCGGCCGCGCACTGTTCATCGGCGACACCAACCGGGCCTCGCTGAAGGTTTCATTCTTCGGCCCCTTCTACGGTGGCTACCACGTCGTACGGCTTGATCCGGGTTACCGTTGGGCGATGGTGGTCGGCCCGAGCCGCGACTACCTGTGGATCCTGGCGCGCGACAAACAGCTCGCGCCGGAAGTCCGCGACCAACTGATCCGCGATGCCCAAGTACTCGGCTTGCCGACCGACAAGCTCGTCTGGGTGACGCACAGCCGCAGCGACGGCTGAAGGCAACGCCGTTCAGGCCGCAGCGGGCGTCCAGCGCCAGCTGTCCATCGCCAGCGCGGGGCCATCAAACACCGAGAGAAAACGCTCCACGCCAGCACCCTCGCCCGCTGCACCGAGCGCGACGAACAGGGGCAGGAAGTGCTCCGGGCTCGGGTGGGCACGTAGCGCATCCGGCGCACGCTGCGTCCAGTCGAGCAGATCGTCGATGCGCCGCGCTTCGATCGCAGCCGCGACCCAATCGTCAAACGCTTTTACGTAAGGCATCGGCTCAACCGACTGGCCCAGCAGATCCGGCCGCCGGAAGGCGTCGCGCAGATTGTGCGTGGTGTGGCCGGAGGCAACGATCAGCACATCGTCCGCTACCAGCGGCGCCAGCGCCTTGCCCACCGCATAGTGGTGGCGGGCGCACAACTCCGGCTGCACCGACAACTGAATCACCGGCACATCGGCCTTCGGAAACATGTGCAGCAGCGGCACCCAGGCACCGTGATCCAGACCACGCGCGCCATCAATGCCGGCAGTAAGGCCAGCGTCGCGCAGCAGCCCACGCGCCTGCTCGGCCAAAGCCGGCGCGCCCGGGGCCGGGTAGCGCAAGCGATACAGCGCATCCGGGAAACCGCCGAAGTCGTGGATCGTTGCAGGCGCCTCGGCGCCGGTCAGCATCGGGATACCGGTGTTCCAGTGCGCCGACACCGCGATGATCGCGCGCGGCCGCGGCAAGGATGCACCGAGCTTCGCCCAGGCCCTGGCCGCGTCGCTGTCGAGCATTGCGTGCAGCGGAGAACCATGCGAGAGAAACAGGACGGACTGGGCGACAGCGGTGTTCATGATCGATTCCCGAATGAGGTGACGCGGGTCGGCACGACCCGCGTCACGATGGCAAGGGTTACTTCAGCAGACCTTCGGCACGCAGCGCCGCCTGAACTGCCGGGCGCGCCGCAACGCGGGCGTGGAAAGCGGCCAGCACCGGCCACTGGGCGAGGTCGATAC
The DNA here is from genome assembly GCF_013184235.1 of Niveibacterium sp. COAC-50. Lineage (NCBI taxonomy): Bacteria > Pseudomonadati > Pseudomonadota > Betaproteobacteria > Rhodocyclales > Rhodocyclaceae > Niveibacterium > Niveibacterium sp. COAC-50. The sequence goes on along the minus strand of NZ_JABCJM010000001.1, from coordinate 906,095 downwards.
CGACCCACTGGCTCCAGTTGATGACGGTGAAGAGGTAGCCGTCGGCCACGGTGAACTGGCTGCCGGTGAGGTAATCCTTGCCCTGAAGCTAGCTCACCACATATTCGAAGCGCTTGGCGAGCAAGGCCTTGGCGGCATCCTTGGTCTCGGCCGGTGCCGTCGGGTTGAACAGCGCGCCAAAAGTCTTGTGCAGTTCGGAGTTGATGAAGGTCAGCCACTCCTGCAGGCGATAGCGCGCCATCGTGCCATTGGCCGGCGCAAGGCCGCTTTCCGACTTCTGGTCGGCGATGTACTGCACGATCGCCGGGCCTTCGGTGAGGACTTCGCCGCTGTCGAGTTGCACGGTCGGCACATAGCCCTTCGGATTGATTGCGGTGAAGTCGCCGCCGTCGGCCATCTGCTTGGTCTTCAGATCCACCTTCACGAGTTCAACCGGCAGGCCGGCTTCGAGCAGCGCGATATGTGGCGAAAGCGAGCAGGCGCCGGGCGAGAAGAACAGTTTCATTTTGGTTTCTCCGTTGGGTTGAGGGTTGAGCTGTAGCACCGGGCAACCCATCGCTGCCCGGGGTTGTGAATCAGGCAAAGGCAGGCACCGCGACGGGCTTGCGACCATCCACCGCGAACGCGCCAGCGCCGAGCAAGCCCTGCACGATGGTTGCCACGGTCAGGAACACCGGATATTCCCAGCCGCCGTTAGGCGCAGAAAAGACCCATCCGTTCCCGAGATGCGCCCAGCTTGCGCCAAGCAGCACCGGCGTGAGCAGCGCGGCAACCAGGCGGGTGCGCCAGCCGAGCAGTAGCGCGATACCCCCCAGCAACTCGGCCGCAAACACCGGGTAGGCCAGCATGCCGGGCAAACCGAGCGATGCAAAGAATGCGGCCGTACCCGGCAAGGTGAAGACAAGCAACTTCAAAAGTGCGTGGGCAACGAACATCAAGCCAAGGCTGATGCGCAAGACGAAGGTGCCGATCCGGGCGGTTTGTGCGTTTTCCATGATTGCTCTCCTGTGTGGGGTTCGCGAAGTGCGATGGAGCGCAGTCTGCAATCAAGACAAAAAGGGATAAAGTAGCCGTACGACAATTATTTATTGCATTACTCGGGACAATTAAATGGATCGCATCGAAGCAATGACGATCTTCACTAAGGTGGTGGAGCTAGGCAGTTTCGCCGCTGCAGCGGAACATCTGAAACGCTCCACCTCCGCCGTCTCACGCCAGGTAGCGCAACTCGAAACCTTGCTCGACGCCCGCCTGCTGCATCGGACCACCCGCCGCCTCTCGCTGACCGAGAACGGCCGCGCCTACTACGAACGTTGCGTGCAACTGCTGGCCGACATCGCCGAGGCCGAAGAACTCGCCGGCGCGCGCGACCCCAAGCCACGCGGCACCCTGCGCCTCACCGCCCCGATCAGTTTCGGTGTGAGCCACCTGGCGCCCGCCATCGCGGCCTACGTGGCGCGCTTCCCGGCGGTTCGCGTCGACGTGGCCTTGTCAGACCGGCAGGTCGATCTGATCGAGGAAGGCCTGGATCTCGCGATCCGCGTGGGCGAGGTCGGTAGCCAGACACTCGTCGCGCGGCCGATCGGCCAGGCACGCCTGATGATTGCCGCGGCCCCCGCCTACCTCGCGGCCCATGGCGAGCCCCGCCATCCGGCCGATCTGGCACGGCACGCTTGCCTGACTTACGCCTACGCTTCGGAGGGTTTGAACTGGGTGTTCCGCGGCCCCGAGGGCGAGCGCATCAAGGTGCCGGTGCGCGGACCGGCGCACGCCAATAGCGGCCCGCTGCTGGCCGAACTGGCCGCACAGGGGCTCGGCCTGACCTCGGCGCCGGACTTCATCCTGCAACCGCTGATCGACAGCGGCCGGCTGGTCGAAGTGCTCGGCGCCTGGCGCGCACAGCCGCTGACGATCTACGCGGTGTATCCAACGCGCCGCCATCTCTCGGCGGCAGTGCGCGGCTTTGTCGGCCACCTGAGTGACTGGCTCGCGAATGCGTGCGCTGGAAAGAAAACGGGCGCCCAGACCTGAGTCGGGACGCCCGTCGCGCTAAAGCCGCCGCGTTCAGTTACCGCAGCCGCAGCCTCCCGCACCGTTGCCACCGCAGCCGCCACCAGCGCTCTGCTGGGCAGCTGCCTCGGCGTAAGCGCCCAACTGCACACGGAAGTCGATGACGATGTTGCCCGGCTCGCGCGCCACATAATCAATCTTGATCTGGTCGCCATAGCGGTGGCGGATCTGATCCAGCAGGGGCAGCGGATCGTGGTCGTTCTGGAAACGCATCACGTCGCCATCGTTGAGCGACTCAAGCGCGCCAAAGATTGCGGCGTGGCGGAAACGCTTGGAAATGGCACGCGCATCAAAGCCGAAAACGCCGTTTTCTTGCGCAAGGGTGTCGGAACACGACATGGATCACCTCTTGGGGTTCGTTGGGGTGCAGCCAGTTTCGCGGCCACACGGCTTTGTTTCCTTGAGCCGGAACAAGCGGCCGGACGCACAGTCAGGGATAATGCACACCCAGTTTCCGCGGCAAGCGTCTATACCCAGAAGAGCGCGCACGCCCAGCAAGGACTACCCCCATGCAAACAAAATCCCCCCCGCGCCTCGCGGCAGAAGCCCTCGCCTTTTTCCTCGACTTCGACGGCACCCTGGTTCCGTTCGACAAACCCGACGAAACCGTGCCCTTGGTCGACGATGGTCTGCGCTCGTTGCTGACCGAACTGCGCAACCGTGCTGACGGTGCGCTGGCGATGGTCAGCGGCCGCAGCATCGAAGTCATCGACAGTCTCTTTGAACCGCTGCGCCTGGCCGCTGCGGGCGAGCATGGTGCCGAATGGCGCTTCACGCCCCACGCCACGCGCGAGCAACTGGTGCCGCCGCCGGGCCTCGTCACGGCGCACGCCGCTTGCGAGCAATTCGCCAACCTCACGCTCGGCGTGCGTTTCGAGCGCAAGGCCTTGTCGATGGTGCTGCACTTCCATCGTCATCCTGAGCTGCGCGAGGCCGCAGCCAAGGCGGCTGAATCCGGCTGCCTGCCCGGCAGCGGCGTGCGCGTCATGCACGCCCGCGGCATGGTCGAAGTCAAGCCGGTCGAAGCGAGCAAGGGCGCGGCGATCAACCGCTTCATGCAGGCCTTCCCCTTCGCCGGGCGCAAACCGGTCTTCATCGGCGACGACATCACCGACGAAGATGGCTTCCTCGCCGTCAATGCGCTGGACGGCATCTCGATCAAGGTCGGCCCCGGCAATTCGCATGCGCGCTATCGCCTGCCCGACGAGGACGCGGTGCGCGACTGGCTGGAACAGTTGCTCGATTGAGCGTGGCGCAGGCCGACGCACCGGATTCCCGCCTGCACATCTGGCAGGGGGACATCACCACCCTGGCGTTCGACGCCATCGTCAATGCCGCCAACAGCAGCCTGCTGGGCGGCGGTGGCGTGGACGGCGCGATCCACCGCGCGGCCGGCCCGCAGCTGCGCCAGTATTGCGCGGACCTGGGCGGATGCCCCACTGGCGAAGCGCGCATCACGCCAGGGTTTCGCTTGCCGGCGCGCCACGTACTGCACACCGTTGGCCCCGTGTGGCGCGGCGGGTCGCACGGCGAGCCCGGTCTGCTGGCCGCCTGTTTCCGAGCCTGCTTGGCGCTGGCCAACCAGCATCAGCTCAACACCATTGCGTTTCCGGCAATCAGTTGCGGCATCTACGGCTACCCGCCCGAACTCGCGGCACCGATCGCGGTCGAGGAATCGCTGACTGCGCTGGCGTGCCGCGATAAGCTTCAGATCACGCTTGTCGCGTTTGACACCGAAATGGTCGAACACTTCGCCACCGCCCTGTCTGGCCAACGCGGCGCTCAGGGCCAGAAGCGCTGATTGCGACCGATGCAGCAGCAGGCCAACCCCACAGGCAAGCGCGCCACGCCAAACGGATCACCGAGAACACCCATCCGCCATGACGCCGCCGCGCGCGTGGCTTGCGCATTTTCTGACCGTCTTTAGCAGGTGCTGACCACGATGCCGCAGCTCCCCCGTCTGCTCTTCACCCATACGATCTACAACGGGATCGGTTGCGCCGCTGGCGTGCTGTTACTTGCCCTCTGTGGCTACATGGTCGGCGGCTTCGCGCTCGCGGCGGTACTCTCCAGCGGTGCAATGGCGGTCAGCATCGCCGACGTGCCGGCGCCTGAGGGCCACAAGCTGCGGCAGCTCCTGCCCGCATGGCTGGGCACGGCACTGGTCACGCTCCTCGTCAGTGCGAGCCACGCGCAGCCGATTTTGCTCGGCTTGGAAATCACCGTCGTCGGCTTCGTCGCCGGTCTGCTCAGCGCATGGGGTCGCCTCCTGCTGCCGATGGGCTTCAGCCTCGTACTGGCAACCGTGTTCGCCATGGCATTCCCGCTGCCGCCCGGCACTTCACCGTGGGGTCACGCGGGTCTGTTCATGCTCGGCGGGCTCGCCTATCTGGTCTGGGGCTGGAGCCTGTCGATCGCGCTGGCGGTGCGGACTCGCCAGCAGGTGCTGGCCGACGCGCTCGACGCCTTCTCGCGCTACCTGCGGCACAAGGCGCGCTACTACGACCCCGCCAGCTCCCTTGATGCGGTGTACCTCGATCTGATCCGCGAACACGCCGCGCTCGCCGAGAAGCTGCAGGCCGCGCGGGACTTCTGCTTCTACCGTATCCGCCCAGGTCGCCGTGCCGAACTCGCACGGGTGCTCTACGCCTTGCTCGACGCCTACGAACACGCCCTGGCTTCGCAGACCGACCGCGAGCTGATGCGCGCACGCTATGGCGACAGCGCAGTCATGCGCGAAATGGGCCAGCGTGTCGTGGAAGCGGCGGACGACATCGAAGCCGTAGCAGGGGCGATCGTGCGTGCGCGGCCGGTGCCGGTATTGCCCGATCGCAGCCAAGCCTGCGCCGCAACGCAGGCAGCCGCCTACGCGCTCGCCGAGCCTGATCTCGCGGTGCCGGAGCACGCCCGCGCCGCCGCGCTCTTGCGCGGCCTCGCCGCAAAGCTGTTTCACTCGCTGCACAGCGCACGCACGCTGATCGAGGCCGCGCGCCAGCGCAGCGAGGGTTCGCCGCTACCGAGCGAGCGCGAACTGCGCGCTTTCGTATCGGTGCGAAAGATCCGAATCGCGGTGCTGCGCCGACACCTCAACACCGATTCACCGGTCCTGCGCTACGCACTGCGTCTGGCGATGGCCATGCTCACTGGCTTCGTACTGGCGCGCAATCTGCCTTATGCAGCGCATGGACACTGGATCCTGCTCACCACCGCGGTGGTGTTGCGGCCAAGCTTCAGCCAGACACGCCAGCGCCACAACGACCGCGTCATCGGCAACCTCATCGGTTGCGTGATCGCGGGCCTGCTCTTGCATGTCATCCACAGCCCGCTTGGCATCCTGCCGCTGCTGTTCCTGTCGATCGCGATCGCGCACGCCTTCGTCACCGTGCAGTACCGCGTCACCTCGATTGCCGCTTGCGTGATGGGTCTGCTGCAGCTTCAGCTGCTGGTGCCGAATTCACCGTTTGTGCTGACCGAACGCGTGATCGACACGGTCATCGGCGCGCTGATCGCGCTCGGTTTTGCCTTCGTGCTGCCGGCCTGGGAGCGCCGCAGCCTGCCGCAGCTGATGAAGCGCGTGCGCGAAACGGCGGCGAACTATGCCGACGCGGCGCTCGATCCGCAGCTCGGGCCCTTGGCCTACCGCCTCGCACGAAAGCAGGCCCAGGACGCGCTCGCCGCGCTCAGCCAGGCCACCGCGCGCATGCTCGACGAACCGGCCAGCCACCAGACAGCGCTGCCGCCGCTGCACGGCACCGTGTCGTCCGCCTATCTGCTCGGCGCCCAACTGGCTTCGGTGCGCTTCATGCTCGATCAGCGCACTGCGGATTTCGACCCGCCGCGGCGTGATGCGCTGCTGCTGGAAGGCCGCCGCGAGCTGGCGCGTATTCTTGCCCAGCCCGCCGCGCACGACGCGCCGCCGCACGATCCGGTGGCGGTTGATTCGAGCCCGGACGACATGCGGGAGCTGGATGTACATATCCTGCTGCAACGCAGGCTCGCCGCCGCGCGGGAGGATGCGCAGCGGCTGGCTGGCTTCGCTGCCGCCTGATCAATCTTCGAGTTCGGCCTTGGCAGCCTCGACGTCGAGCCGCTCCATCGCCTCGACCGCTTCGCACGCAGCCGCCTCGGCGTAAAGATCCTCCGCCCGCTTCATCTTGCTCTTGCCAAAGAGCATGACGAGGCCATTGGCCATCTCCATGCGGGCAATCGCCGAGAACGGAATCAGCTCAAGCGCGGTCTCGAAATGCTCGACGGCGTTGTCCTTCTTGGCGCCATAGGTCAGGTTGCCGACCAGCGAACCTACCTTGTCGATGACTTCGGCCTGGAAGGCACCGAGCGCGATATGCGCCTCCGCATGATCCGGCTCAAGCTCAAGCGTCTTCTCGAGGCTGGCGCGGATCTTCCCGCCAAGGCCCTTGGCCAGCGCTTCGCCGACCGAGATCAGCTGGCTGTAGCGACCCAGCGCGTAAGCATGGAAGTACCAAGCGTTAGCGGCCTCAGGCATGGCTTTTTGCTGAAGCTCGGCGCGATCGATGATCTGCTGGAACAGCTCACTCTTCTCGTCATCGTCATCAACAAGATAGGTGGCGTAGATCATCGCAGCCTTGTTGGCGGCAGAGATGCCGGCGCCGCCAGCCTTCAAACCCAGCTCCACAGCTTGCGCGAAATCACCGGCGTGGTAGGCCCGCCAGGCTTCCTGTACCTCGGCGGATTCCGGCCAGGGCTCGCGGTCGCCCTGATGCAGGCGGGCCCAGTTCTTCTTCAGGGCATCGCCTGCGTAGCTGTACTGTTTTTCGGGATGCGGAAACTTGCGCCAGCCTTGCGTACTCATGGTGGTCTCCTCCTCAGTTTTTCAGGTACTCGCGCGACAGGGCCTCGAAATGCTCGCGCGACAGCCCCCTTAGATACGGCGCCACCAGAGCCATCACCTGGTAGGCGCCGCGTGTAAATCCTGCCCCTTCGATCTTGCCGCGCGGATCACGCGCGTACTCAAAACTCAGCCAGAAGGTCGAAAGCACGACCATGTTCACGGCAAGCGTCTGGATCTCGGCCTTGGTGGCCTCCATCTCGCCATTGCTGACGAGGCCCTCGCACAAGGCTGCGGCGGTACGGCCCTTGTGGGCGAGGATCGCGCGCAAGTGGGTTTCGAGCAGTCGGTTGCGCGACAGCAGATCGGCCAGGTCGCGATAGAGAAAGCGGTACTTCCAGATCAGCTCGAAAAGCAGGTGCAGGAAGAGCCAGATGTCCTCCACCGTGCTGCGGCCGCCCGCCGGTGCGGCAAGCGTTGCAGTGATCTCGCGCTCGAACTGGCCGAAGAGCTCCTCGAGCAGCTCATCCTTGCTATGGAAGTGGTAGTAGAGGTTGCCCGGCGAGATATCGAGCTCGTCAGCGATCGTGGTGGTGCTGACGTTGTGCTCGCCGAAGTCGTTGAAGAGCCGCAGGCTGGCCTCAAGAATCCGCTCGCGAGTGCGCCGTTTCGGCTTGCGCTCCATACCCCTCCTCCCCCAAGTCAGGAACCCAAGCGTATCACCGCGCCATCGGCGCTGCGTTTGCGTGACAACAAAAGGCCGCGGTCAAGCCGCGGCCTTGCGATGTGCGAATGGTGCTCAAACCTTCTTCGCCTTGAGCCAGGCATCCAGTTCGTCGAGCGTGTGCCGCAGCGTCACCGTGACACGCGCCAGCCCCCGCACCGGCTCGAGCGAAGGTAGCTTGTCGTCGAGCAAGCTGCGATGCGGGTCGCGCAATACCTCGGTGCGCAGCCGGATGCCATGCCGGGCGAGAATCGGCCGCAGCATGTGGCGCCGCCGCCAAAGGTCGCGCCGCGTCATCTGATACGCGTGTTCGCACAGTGTGTGGCGATCGCGATAGCTGAAGACGTTGGTGAAGAACATCGCGGCGTCATCCGCATGCGGCTCGAACAGCAGCACATCGGCATCCGGATACTGGTGCTGGTAGCGGTCCATGCCGGTACGCATTCGCGAATGGATGATGGCGCGGAAGGTCTGCGACAACACCACCGGAAGGCCACCTTCGACCAGTTTATGGCGCTCCTTGCCACCGCGCTTTTCAGCCAGCTGCGCATCGAACGGCACCAGCGGGTTGATGCACAACACAAGCTTCGCGCCATGCTTGAGGGCGACCGAGGCATGCAGCGTCTTGATCAGCGCACCATCCACGAAATAGCGGCCACGCACCCGCACCGGCGGGAACAGGCCTGGCAGTGCCGAGCTTGCCTGCACCGCACGGGAGATTGGCACGTCTTCCCAACCCTCGGCACCGAAGGGCACCGATTCGCCCGAATCGAGATCGGTCGCGACAAGGAAAAGCTGGTTCCGCAGCTTGCGAAAGTCATTCGTGCGACCGGGCGCGCGGAACAGTTGCGCGAGAAAGCGCCCGATGCCGGCGTTGTTGAAAACGCCCGTGGGCAATGCGCGGCCGAGTCGCGCGAAGGATTCGTAGAGACCGCGATCGAACGGGTCGGCGAGAAACTGCTTGAGCGACTTCCAAAGCAGCGGCGGTACGCTGCTCGCGCGATTCCAGTACTCGCGGAAGGCGGGCTTGAGCAGCAGCTCCGGATCGAAGATCTCCTCGCTCTTGCCGTTATCGATCAGCATGTGCGTCAAGCGTGCAGGCGAGATGCCGTTGGCCAGCGCCGCAGCGATGAAGCTGCCAGAGCTGACCCCCACGTAGATATCCGCCGCGTTGAAATCCAGGCCTTCCATCGACTCGGCCAGCGCGGCAATCGCGCCCACCTCGTAGATGCCGCCCAGCGGCCCGCCTCCGGCCAGGGCGATGCCAATCTTGCTGGTCGTCGCGTTGTTATCGGCGTTCATGTTGTCCCCTCCGCCTTGTTGCCGCAGCCGATGTGCGCAGGCTTGCTGCGCAAACACGGCTGCAAGCGTGACGAGGCCGTGGCTCCATCCAGGCAGCCACGGCCTCGGCCGGATCCGGCGACGACACTGCCGTCACCGGACTTCCGGCAGGAGCCGCGCCAGCTGCGGCTCCGAAACTGACCCGGATTACTCGGCAGCCTTGGCGGCGGCGCGGCGACGTGCCGGTTTTTCTTCGCCAGCGACTTCAACAGCCTCGGCTTCTTCGGTGAGCTTCTGAACCAGCGCGGTCAGTTCGGCAACCCGCTTGGTCAGCTTGTCGATGTCCTTCTTGGTCGGCACGCCGAGGCTCGACAGTGCGCGCGAGACGCGCTCTTCGAACACGTTCTCGAGCTTGTCCCAAGCGCCGGCCATCTTGCCCGCTGCGTCGGCGATCTTCGCGTCGGCTTCCTTCTTGGTGCGAGCCTGGATGACTTCGCCTTCCTTCACGAGTGCTTCAAATACCTTGTTGCCCTCTTCCTGCGCTTTTGCGAAGGCGCCAAGGCCGGCCAACCAGATCTGGCTGGCGGAATCCTTGATGGTTTGCGCGAGTTGGCTATCAGCACCGGAGAGCGACTTGAGTTTCTTGACCATGGTGAACTCCTTCTGGATCGGTTTGCCTGTCATGCCGCCCCTTGAGTCCGAAGGCTTGTGTTGAGCGGCCAGTTCTTGTTACGGCTTCCAGTGTAGGGAGTCGCTCTAGAGGGCACACACTAATCCCCTAGGGTGGGCAGTCTAAAAACCGAGCAGCCGATCCGCATAAACAGGGTGTCGCCCCCCGAAAGCGCGGATCAGTTGATCCAGATCCGACAACCATGTCCAGACAGTGAAGTCTTGCGCTTGCACCTTCACGCGCCTCGGTTAGCATCACGAAATTCCGGCCCTCGGGGGATGGCCGGCAGAAGAATTCTGAAAACAGCGGAGGGAAACATGAATTACTTCATCACCGGCGCGACCGGCTTCATCGGACGCCGACTGGTCCGCAAGCTGCTCGAGCGCCCGGAAGGCACGATTTTCTTCCTCGCACGCAAGGAAGAAGCGGAGCTGATCGAAACCTTGCGTAGCGAATACTGGTCTGCCGGCGGCGACCGTGTCGTGGCGGTCTTCGGTGACCTGCGCGAAGACGGCCTCGGTGTCACGAAAACCGACCTGCGCAAGCTCAAGAACAAGATCACGCATTTCTTCCACCTCGCCGCGATCTACGACCTGAAGGCAAGCGCCGAGATCCAGCAGAAGGTGAACGTCGAAGGCACCCGCCGCGTCGTGCAATTCGCCGAGGCACTCGGCGCCAAGCACTTCCACCTGTTCAGCTCGATCGCCTCCGCCGGGATGTTCGAGGGGCTCTTCCGCGAAGACATGTTCGAAGAGGCCGAGGGGCTCGATCACCCCTACTTCTCGACCAAGCACGAGTCCGAGCGCATCGTGCGCGAGGAATGCAAGGTGCCGTTCCGCATCTACCGCCCGGGCATCGTGGTGGGCGATTCGCGCACCGGCGAAATGGACAAGATCGACGGCCCGTACTACTTCTTCAAGCTGATCCAGCGCCTGCGCAACCTGCTGCCGCCCTGGATGCCAGCGGTCGGGCTCGAAGGTGGCCGTATCAACATCGTGCCGGTGAACTTCATCGTCGACGCGGTGGATCACATTTCCCACGCCAAGGGTGAGGACGGCAAGTGCTTCCACCTTGTCGACCCGACGCCCTACCGCGTTGGCGACATCCTCAACATCTTCGCGCGTGCGGGTCATGCGCCGCAGATGTCGATCCGCATCAACGCGGCGCTGTTCTATTTCATCCCGAAGGGCATCCGCAAGGCGATCCTGTCGCTCACGCCGGTCAAGCGCGTGATCAACGCCGTGATGAAGGATCTCGGTCTGCCCGACGAAGTATTCACCTTCGTCAATTACCCGACCCGCTTCGACGCGCGTGAAACGCAGCGCGTACTGCGCGGCAGCGGCATCGAAGTGCCGCGCCTCGAAGATTACGCATGGCGTCTGTGGGATTACTGGGAGCGCCACCTCGACCCGGATCTGTTCGTCGACCGCACGCTGCGCGGCAATGTGAAGAACAAGGTCGTGCTGGTCACCGGCGGCTCGTCGGGCATCGGCAAAGCCACCGCCTACAAGCTCGCAGAAGCCGGCGCGACCACCGCGATCTGCGGCCGTGATGTCGAGAAACTGGAAGAAACCCGCAAGGAATTCCAGGCAGCCGGGCTCACGGTGCACACGTACCAGGCGGACGTGTCCGACGAGCAGTCCTGTGCCGATCTCGTCGCCGCGCTGAACGAGCAATTCGGCGGCGTCGACATCCTCGTCAACAACGCGGGCCGTTCGATCCGCCGCGCGATCGAGAACAGCTTCGATCGCTTCCATGACTTCGAACGCACGATGCAGACCAACTACTTCGGTGCGCTGCGGATCACGATGGGCGTGCTGCCGAAGATGATCGAAAAACGCCGTGGCCATGTGATCAACATCTCTTCGATCGGCGTGCTGACGAATGCGCCGCGCTTCTCGGCCTACGTGGCGTCGAAGTCGGCACTCGATTCGTGGACCCGCTGCGCAGCATCGGAATTCGCCGACCGCGGCATCGAGTTCACCACGATCAACATGCCGCTGGTACGCACGCCGATGATCGCGCCGACCGAGATGTACAAGGACGTACCGACGCTGGCACCCGAAGACGCCGCGGATCTCGTGGTCGAGGCGATCATCCACAAGCCGGTCCGCATCGCGACACGACTAGGAATCTTCGGTCAGGTGATCCACGCGCTGCTGCCCAAGGCCGCGCAGGCGATCATGAACACCACCTTCCGCATGTTCCCTGACTCCACCGCCGCGCAGGGTGGTACCGGTAGCGGCGAGAAGAAGTCGCTCTCAAGCCCGACGGCAGATCAGGTCGCGTTCAGCCAGTTGATGCGCGGTATCCACTTCTGATTGCCTCGCCCCAAGCTAAAACGGCCACCGATAGGTGGCCGTTTTGCTTTTTAGGACCGGCGCGGATCAAACCCCCGCCAGCTCCCGCAGCACATGATTGATTACCCGGCGCGAATAGGTCATGTGGATATGGCCCACGCCGGCCATCGCGACGTTGCGCGAGCCTGTCACACCGCAAGGACCTTGCGGCATGATGAAGTTGTCATGCGCGCTGTAGATCGATACCAAGGGCACCGGAATCGATTTGGGTAACTCACGCAGAAAATCGCTGCCCGGCTGCATCTCCCTCGCGCACTCACCAAATCCAAGCCGTGCGATCTCCGTACCGTGATGCGGCGTGCCCAGCGTGATCACCGCCCGCACCGCGCCATCGCCAAAGCGCGCAACGTAGTGCCGCGCAACAAGGCCACCCATCGAATGGCCGATCAGGATGACACGCTCGGCACCCGACTCCAGCAATACCTCATCGATACGGCGCGCGAGCTGCTTTGCAAAACTGCTGATGCTCGCCCCGGAGGGTTCCAGATTCACGGTCACCACCGGCCAGCCCGCCCGCCGCAAGGCCGCATGCAACCGGACCCAGGTGCCACGGTTGCAGCGGTAGCCGTGGATCAGAACAATCGGCGTACGCCCCAGCCTGCGGCCTTCGATGCGATCGCGCGGAATCCACCTGCGCTCGAACGGCATGAAAACGACGGACATCAGCACGAAGGCGGCAAACTCCTTGAACACCAGTTTCACGCTTGCCAGCGGCCCCAGTCGTAGGCCCTCGGGAGGTGCCGCCCCCCATACGATCGAACAGATGAACGTGACGCCAATGATCAGTGCGCGCACGGCCAGCATGCCGCCGAGCAGGAGCGCCGGAACGCTCGAGTAGCCCCATCCCCAGAACGACATGCCATAGACCGCAATGCCAAGCCAGATCAGGACTTCGATCATCAGCGCAAAACGAAGCTGCAACGCGATCATTCGGGCAAAACCCCAAGAGGCACGAGAACACCTGCATGGTACCTCCCCCGAGCGCTAGTCGATTAGGGCCGCCGCCCTACTGCGGTCGGGCGCCATTGCTATCATTCAAGCCATGGACGGCGACAAACACGACATTTCCGAACGCCTCATCCTGCACATGACCGCCGCCAGCGCGCTGCGCGCGCGCGAACGCGACGACGACGCGTGGCGGCGCGACCGGCACGCGCTGCGCGCATGGCAGGCTGACCGGCTTGCGCACACCCATGCGGACTTGCTGGCGAGTGAGCGCTACCGCCCTGCGGCCGAGTTCTTCCTGAACGAACTGTATGGGCCGAAGGACTTCGCGGAACGTGATGCCGCGCTTGCGCGGGTGCAGCCGATGCTGTCGCGCTTCCTGCCCCGCTCCGCACTCGAAACGATCTGCAGCGCGGTTGAACTCGACGCCCTATCGGAAACGCTCGATGCGGCGATGGTTGATGCCTTGCGCAACGGTGCCGCGGACACCCCGATCGACGATGCCCGCTACGCGGCCGCCTACCGGCAAGTAGGGCGCCGCGCCGATCGCGACCGGCAGATCGCCTTGATTCGGCACGTTGGTGAGGCGCTCGACGAGCTGACGCATCACCCCATGATCCGCGGCATGCTGCGCTTGATGGGCGCGCCGGCTCGCGCAGTGGGTCTTGGCGCCCTGCATACCTTCCTCGTGCGCGGTTTTGAGGCCTTTGCCCACATGGAGGGTGCCGGCCAGTTTCTCGACAGCATCATCGAGCGCGAGCAAGCGCTATCGGACCAGATCTTCGAGGCCACAACAAACGCGAGGCGGTAAACGCAAACACCCCGCCGCAGCGGGGTGTTTTGATGAAGCGAAGTATCAAAGCCGCTCGATCACACCAGCAATGCCCTGACCACCGCCGATACACATCGTGATCAAACCGTATCGCTTGCCAGTCCGAATCAGTTCGTAGACTGCCTTGACGGTCAGGATTGCCCCGGTCGCCCCGATCGGGTGCCCCAAGGCTACCGCGCCACCGTTCACGTTGACCTTGGCCGGGTCGAGCCCGAGCCCACGCGTCACACATAGCGCCTGCGCGGCAAAGGCCTCGTTGGACTCGACTACATCCAGATCAGCCGCGGACAAGCCGGCGCGCTTGAGCGCGAGCTCAACCGCCGGAATCGGGCCGGTGCCCATCAACGCCGGATCGACACCGGCGTGACCATACGACACGAGTCGCGCGAGCGGCTTCAGGCCGGCACGCGCAGCCGCCTCGGCCTCCATCATCACCAGCGCCGCGGCGCCGTCGTTGATGCCAGAAGCGTTGCCGGCGGTCACCGAGCCGTCTTTCTTGAACACCGCCTTCAGCTTGGCCAAGCCTTCAAGCGTGACGTCACGGCGGAAATGCTCGTCCGTGTCGAAGAATGTTGAGCCTTTCTTGGAGACCAGTTCAATCGGCAGGATCTGGTCGCGGAAGTGACCCGCGTCGGTCGCGGCGGCGGCGCGACGATGCGACTCGACGGCAAATGCGTCTTGATCCTCGCGCGAGATGCCGAATTTCTCGGCAACGTTCTCCGCGGTAATGCCCATGTGGGTTGCCTCGAAGGGGTCCGTCAGCGCCCCGACCATCATGTCGAGCACCTTGGCGTCGCCCATCCGAGCGCCCCAGCGGGCAGCCGGCATCAGGTAGCCTCCGCGGCTCATCACCTCAGCACCACCGGCGATCGCGACGTCGCAGTCGCCAAGCTGGATGGCGTTTGCCGCGCTGACCACCGCCTGGAAGCCGGAACCGCAAAGGCGGTTGAGCGTGAGCGACACGCTTTCCTTCGGCACGCCGCCGTTGATCGTGGCAACACGCGACAGGTACATGTCCTTCGGCTCGGTGTGCACGACGTTGCCGAACACCACATGCCCCACCTGCGCCGGGTCAACCTTGGCACGGACAATTGCCTCGCGCAGCACTCGCGCCGCGAGCTCAGTCGGCGCGAAATCCTTCAGCGTGCCGCCGTAGGTTCCGATTGGCGTGCGTACGCCACTGACGAATACAACTTCCCGCTTCCCCATTTCGATTTCCCCCCGGAAATGAACGCTTCAACCCCCAGCCCAGCCGGCAATCCCGACCAGCAGGATTACGACCAGGAACAGAACCAGTGTGCGCCGGATCAGGCCAACAGCGCTGTACATGAAATCCACATCCGCATCGTCGCCGGTGCCCAGCTCCGGCCGTTCGACGACTTCCCCCGCGTTGTGGATCGGGTTGCCAAGCCGAACACCAATTGCACCGGCACCGGCAGCCAGCAGCACACCTTCGACCTTGTCGTGCCAGAGCGCGGCCTGCGTGCGCCAGCAATAGATCGCGTCTTCGAAATCCCCCATGATCGAAAACGCCACGGCGGTAATCCGCGCGGGCAGCCAGTCGATCAGTTCAAAGGCGCGGCGAGCAAAGCGACCAAACTCAGTAAAGCCCGGCTCGCGTCCCTCGGCCCACAAGTACGCGAAGCGCTCGGACAACCGATACAGCACCACCCCACTCGGCCCCGGGAACAGCAGGAACATCGGGAACAGGGCGAACACCTGACGGTGGCCCACGATCAAACCTTTTTCGATCGCCAGCCGGGCAACCTCGGACGGCGGCGTGCGGTCGTGGCGACCGCCGCGCCAATCAGCCAGCAGGCTGCGGGCGCGTTCGGTGTCCTGCGCACGCAGGGAGGCGTGGATTCGCCCGTAGAAGTGGCTGTGCTGGCGATACCCCATGCCGAAATACAGCACGACCACGTTGAACACGATCGCTGCGATCGGCTGGACAAAGAACAGCGCAGCGTAGATCAGCGCCGTGGCAACGCTCGGCACCAGCACGGCAATGCACCACGCAATCGTGCCGTGGCGCGCCTGACCGTCGTTGAGACGGTCTTCAAGCAGATGTGCGAGCGCCTCGACCGGCTCCTCGACGAAACGACGCCAAGGCAAGGGGCGGAGCTGTTCGAGCAGGATGGCAACAAGGAGCGAAAGCAGCGTCATGTGGGGTATTCGAGCGCGGTTGAGCCCGCATTCGTGCGGACTTCTTAGTGCACCGCAAGATACCACATCCACCCGACCCGATTGACGTCAAAGCCTTGCCTGACGCGGCTCGGCAACAATCTGCCATGGCAGAGCCCGATCAACCTTCAAGCACCTCGACAAGGTTTCGGATGATGCCCGCTGTCGCGCCCCAGATGTAGTAATCGCCCCAGGGCATCGCCCAGTACTGCCGCATGCGGCCGCGCCAGAAGATCTCATGGCGTTGGTGATTACTGCGGTCGAGAAAGAAGCCGAGCGGCACCTCGAAAACCTCAGCCACTTCGAACGGATCAGGTGCAAGCGTGAGCGGCGGCTTGATGGCGCCAACCAAGGGCGTGATACGGAAGCCTGTGCTGGTATCAAACTCCGGGAGTTCGCCGATCAGCTCGATTACATCCGGCTGCAAGCCCGTCTCTTCGGCGGTTTCGCGCAAAGCGGCCTCGCTTGGCGAAGCATCGCTGGCCTCAATCCGTCCGCCGGGGAAGCTGATCTGACCCGGATGATGATGTAGATGTGCCGTCCGACGGGTCAGAAGCACCTGCAGGCCGTATTCCCGCTGCACCAGCGGCACCAGCACGGCCGCGGCCATCAACTGTGCGTCGACGGCAGCGGGCGCAACCATCGGCCGCGCTGCAGCCAGCCGCGACCGGATCAGATCGATATCACCACGCAAACCCCGGCCAGCTTGGTCGCCAACACCTCGCCCCATACGCAAGCCGGGTGTCGTTCAGGCGTAGGTATTGACGAGCGCTCCGGGCTGCCCGGGCGCCGCCGCCGGCGGTTGCGGCAGTGCCTGCACCAGTTGCAGCGCTGACTGCCCCTGCATTTCCATGCTCTTCTTCAAAACCGCGATCTGCGCGGCCCCCTTGACGGTGCCCATCGCCTGATCCGACACCGTTGCTGCAATCGCTGCTGTATCCATTTCCTGCCTCCTGCCGGGGCATGAAAGCCCACGCATGCTTTAACGGCAGCAGTGACCGAAGCTTGAACCTGCGTGCGGGAACCCGATCACTCGCGGAAGTTGCCAAACTGCAGAGGGAAATCGGTGACCGACTTCTTCAGCATGGCAATCGTTTCTTGCAGCACGTCGCGCTTGGCACCGCTCACGCGCACCGTGTCGCCCTGGATGCTGCCCTGAACCTTGAGCTTGCTGTCCTTGATCAGGCGGACGATGCGCTTGGCAAGATCCGAGTCAATGCCCGCCTTGACGGTAACGGCGCGTTTGACCTTGTTGCCGCTGATCTTCTCGATCTCGCCCTCTTCCATGCAGCGCACATCCACGCCGCGTTTGGCGAACTTGCCAACCACGATGTCCCACACCTGCGAGAGCTGGAAATCGTTGTCGGCGAACAGTGTCATCGCCTTGTCGTTGAGTTCGACACGCGCGTCCGAACCCTTGAAATCAAAGCGGTTGGTAATTTCCTTGTTGGCCTGGTCGATCGCGTTGCGCACTTCAACCCAGTTGACCTCGTTCATGACGTCGAAGGACGGCATATTCCTGTCGCTCCAAAACACTGCGGAAAGCCGGAGATTATACGGCGCAGCCCTATAATCGGCGTTTTTCCGCCGCTGCCCACAATGTCACCCGCGATCCAGACGGACGTCGATCTTGCCCCGCTCACCACGCTTGGCGTGCCTGCACGCGCGGCCCATTACTGCGCCGCTGGGTCGGAAGACGAAATCCGGGCGGCGCTGGACTGGGCGCACTCGCGCGACCTGCCTGTGTTGGTGCTCGGCGGCGGCAGCAACATGGTGTTCGTCGATGACTACGCGGGGCTGGTATTGCAGCCGCTGCTGCGCGGACGAGCGCTTGTCGGCGAATCGGACTCGCACTACCTCGTGCGAGTCGGTGCCGGCGAACGCTGGCATGACGCGGTCGAGTGGACGCTGGCGCAAGGTTGGCCGGGCCTTGAAAACCTCGCACTGATCCCGGGCAACGTCGGCGCGGCGCCGATCCAGAACATTGGCGCGTACGGGCTGGAGCTGACTGATCGCTTCCACAGCCTCGAAGCACTCAACCGGCGCACCGGCGAGCGCGTAACGCTGGACCAAGCCGCGTGCCGTTTCGGCTACCGCGACAGTGTGTTCAAACACCCGGATGGCCGGGATCTGATCGTCCTGTCGGTCTGCTTTGCGCTGCCTAAAGTGTGGCTGCCGATGACGGGATACCGCGATATCACCGAAGAACTGGCGGCGCGCCACATCGACACACCGGCGCCGCGCGACATCTTCGATGCCGTCATCGCGGTGAGGCAACGCAAGCTGCCCGACCCCGCGGTGGTCGGCAACGTGGGGAGCTTCTTCAAGAACCCGGTTGTGGACGCCGCCACGCACGCTCAGTTGCGAGCGGGCCATCCGAAACTTGTGAGCTACCCGCAAACCGATGGCCGCTTCAAGCTTGCCGCAGGTTGGCTGATTGATCAGGCTGGCTGGAAAGGCAAAGCGCTTGGCCCCGCCCGTGTGCATCCAGCGCAAGCACTGGTGCTAACGAACCCGGGCGGCGCGCGAGGCGCCGATATCAGGGCGCTCGCCCAGGCAATCCAGCGTGATGTGCAAGCGCAGTTCGGCGTTGCGCTGGAACCCGAACCGATCGTGGTCGGCGCCCCACTCAACGAATGACGGGCATGGGCGCAGCCAGCGTGGTCCTTCACACAGCGCGCCGCGCGCTGCGCCCATGGCGGCTGGGTCTATTTCTTGTCGCGCTCACCGCATACGCCCAAGCCGCGGCCCCCACGCAGGACGCGCTGACACACATCGAAATCCTGGCCAGCGACCACCCTGATCGCGCGCTGCAACAGTTGCGCGCCCTTGAGGCGGACGCACGCAAAGCACCACTGGCGACGCGTGCCGCCTTCCTGAGTGTGCTCGGCTACTCGCAGGCGCTCGCGGGTGACGCCGACGCGGCTCAGCGGACCAGCAGCGAGCTTGAGGCGCTCGCGTCGGGCAATCGGGAGATTGCCGCCGAAGCAATGCTGGTGCGCGCCAACGCGCTCTTCGTGCGTGGCACCCTGGACGCCGCTGCCGCCTCCGCCCGTAACGCGCTCGAGAGCTTCGATGCGCATTCGCCCGCCCGCTTGCGTTACTGGGCGCGCCATGTCCTCGGATCGATCCTGTTCGAGCAGGCACGCTACGATCAGGCGCTCACGCATTTGCAGGAGGCCGCACGCATCGCGGAAGACAATGGTTGGGCGCGCCGCAGAGGCATGGTGCTGAATAGCCTCGCCACGCTCTACCTGAACCTGCGGCAGTACGACCGCGCCTTGCAGGCGGCCGCCGAGGCTTGTGATATCGCCCGTCGCGGCAACGACACCGCGGCCCTCGCGAACTACAAGCTGACGGAAGCCAATATCCACAGCGCCACCGACACGCGCCCGGCACAGCATATGGCGCTCAATGAATCCCTTCGTCTGGCGCGCAGCGTCGGCGCAAGAGCCGCAGAGTCGGCGGCACTGATCAACCTCTCCGACTACTACCTCAGCTCGGGCGATTACGCCGCAGCAATCGGGCATGCAGAACAGGCGATGCCGATCACACGCGAGTTTCAGGACTGGTCCGGGGAAGCCACGATACAGACCAATATCGGGCTCGCTCGCATCCTGAGCGGCGATACCGCCAGCGGCAAGCCACTGATCGAGACTGCACTCGAGACCTACGCGAGCCACGGCGCGCGCAACGATGAAGTGGCTGTATTGCGTGAATACGGCGACGCATTGCGCAAGACCGGCCAGAGTGCCGCGGCGCTCGAAACGCTACTGCGGGAACGAACATTGTCGGAAGAGCTGCTGCAGTCGGAAAAGCAGCGAGTGGTGCTTGAGTTGCAGGCACGCTACGAGGCCGACAAGCGAGATCGCGAGATCACGCTGCTGAACCGGGAGAATGCGCTCAAGGATGCGCAGATCGAAAACCACCGGCTCGCACGCCGGGTATGGTGGCTGCTGATGGTCGTCTGCGCGCTTGCCGCACTCGTCGTTGGCCTGCTTTATCGGCGCGTGCGCTCGACCAATCGACAGCTCGAAGAACGCAACGAGGAACTCGCAATCCAGAGTAGCCGAGACCCGCTGACCGGCCTCTACAACCGCCGATATTTCCAGCAGCGCATGGCACAGCTGGATGCGAGCCCAGCCGACCTGGCGACCAACACGGTACGCGCCACCTACCTGATCGACATCGACCACTTCAAACGGATCAACGACCGACGCGGCCACCCGGCTGGCGACGCGGTGCTGATCGCGGTGGCCGAGCGTCTACGCGAAGCGCTGCGCGAAGCCGACATGATTGTGCGTTGGGGCGGTGAAGAATTCCTGATCTTTGTGCCACGCATTCGCGCAGACCAGATGGCCGAACTCGCCCAGCGCATCATCCATGCAATTTCGGGCCAAGCCGTTGCCTACAACGGCGACCTGATCCCGGTCACCGCGTCGATCGGATACGCGCCCTTCCCGCTCCCGCCTGGCGGCATCCGACTGCCGTGGGAGCGCGAGATCAACCTGATCGACATGGCGCTTTATCTGGCCAAGGCGCATGGCCGCAGCCGCGCGTATGGCGTTGCACGCCTGCTGACCGAGGGTGACGGTGGCATCGAGCGTATCGAACACGATCTGGAGCAGGCGTGGACAAACGGCTTGGTCGAACTGGCCATCACCGAGGGGCCGCCGCCGGTTCCGGTCGACTAACCCGGCGCAAGGCGGCCGATCGGCGATGTGCGCCCGATCTGTCGCACGTCAATCAAGTTCCGGCACTGCGGGCCGCTAATAGCCTTACCTGCGCTCAAGCCGCGTTGGCGGCCGATGCAAATGCCAAGAACCCAGATCCGCCACCGATGGCGTGAAGTGCTGTGCAGCCTGCTCGCGGCACTGGCAGGGCTTCTATTGCCAGCGATTGCTGCAAGCGCCGTGGAACTGGATCCAGCCGTTGCAGCGCGAATCGACGCTGTCGATGCGCAGGGGCGCAGCGATCCCTCTGGCGCCATCCTAAGCGTCGACGCCCTGCTCAAATCCGAAACGGGCAGCGCGGCGCGCATCGCCCTGCTGACCATGCGGGGCACCTACCAGACAAACGCCAATCAGCCCGACGCGGCACTCGCGACAGCCGCAACACTCGATGCGCTCGCCAGCCAGGACGCCAAGGCGTCAGCCCTGATCGTACGAGCACACGTGGTGCGCATGAAGGGCGATCTGAGCCGCGCCCTTGAACTGGCGGAGCAGGCACGCACGACGCTTGCTGCGAATGGGGACTCGCGCCAGGGCTTTCGGCTGGAAATGATGCGCGGTGCGCTACTCCTGGAACTGGGTCGCCAGGCCGACGCGCTGGCCGCCTACCAGAACGCGCTCTCCCTCGCCGAACGCCTCAACAGCAAGGTCCGGGTATTCCGAGCCCTGGACAGCATGGCAACCCTGTTCGTTGATGCCGGCGAACTTGACAAGGCCATCGAGGCCAATCGCAAGGCAACGCGCTATGCGCAGGAACTCGCGGAAGCACCACTTCTCGCCCAGTCGTGGGATACGAGTGCCCGGGTTGCCTCGCTCCAGCAGGATCGCGATGCGGAGCTGAAAGCCGCCAAGGCAGCGCTTGGCTACGCGCGCAAAGCGGGCGAGCAGGAACGTATCGAAACCATGCTGATCAATCTGGGCGATACGTATCTGAAGCTGGGCCGCTATGCAGACGCGCTTGAAGTCACCAATGAGGCGATCAGGATCGCCCGCCAGATCAGCGATCCGCATGGGTTGATCGTCGCGCTCGCGAACGCGGGCCAGGCGCAGATCCGCCTGGGTCGGCTCGACGAGGGCAGGACAAACGTTGAAGAGGCGCTATCCACGGCACTCAAACTCGAATCCCGCGCGCAGTACGCAAGCCTGCTCGCCGAGTATGGCGAGGCACTTGAAGCTGCCGGCGACTACAAGAACGCCATCAACGCATACCACCGGGAGCGACGCGCCTCGAAAGCACTCGCCGAGAGCAGCCGCAAGAACGCGCTGCTCGAACTGGACGCGCGCTATCAATCAGAAAAGAAGCAGCGCGAGATTGAACTGCTCAACCGCGACAACGCGCTCAAGAGTGCCCAACTGCATAACCGAACGCTGCAACAGCGCGTTTGGCTGCTCGCTGCCGGCCTGCTGACGACGGGCCTGCTCGCGGTAGCCCTGCTCTACCGGCGGGTTCGGGACGCCAACCAGCAGCTATCCGAGAGCAACCGCATGCTCAAGGTACGCAGCGAACGCGATGCACTGACCGGGCTTTTCAACCGGCGCTACTTCCAGGAGGCGATGCGCACGCGCTCCGCCAGCGGTGGCTTCATCGGCGGACTGATGCTGCTGGACATCGACCACTTCAAGCGCGTCAACGACACCTATGGCCACGCGGCTGGTGACGTCGTCATCACGACCGTGGCGCAACGCCTGCAAGACACCATGCGCGAAACCGATTTGGTGGTGCGCTGGGGCGGCGAAGAGTTCCTCATCGCTGTGGGGCCGATGCCGGCCGAGCAATTCGACCGCCTCGCTGAGCGTTTGCTGCACGCGATCAGCCGTGACCCGGTCCCCTACGGCGAGCAATACCTATCAGTGACGATCTCGATCGGCTATGCGAGCTTTCCGCTTGCCCCCGGTCACTTGTCGCTCGAGTGGGAGCGCGGCATCAACCAGGTCGACATGGCGCTCTACATCGCCAAGGCGCAGGGCCGGAACCGCGCCTGCGGCATTCGCGAGGTCATGGCATCAAACGAGTTGGAGCTCGACGAGATCGAACGCAGCTTCGAAACTGCGTGGCGCGATGGGCGCGTGAAGCTCGGGCTGATTACCGGCGCCCCACCGGGCTGACGCGGCCCGACTCAATCCAGCCGCTGCGGGCGGATATGCGCGCTGCGCTCGCCGTCCGAAAGCCAGTATTCGCCATCCTGCACACTGCACTGGATCTGCATCGTGCGAACAGCCATCGCAGTCAGCGCCTCGGCCGCGTCATCCGGAATCCGCAGCACTGTCAGCGAGGGCAACTTCAGGCATGCGGCGCGATTCTTCTGCCACCACACATCCACCGCCCGGCCACCGTATGTCAGCAGCGTCACGCGCGAGGCTCGGCCACTCGCCTGCCGCAAGCGACGCTCATCCGGCAAACCAAGCTCGATCCAGTTCTCGATCGCGCCAGTCAGATCCCTCTGCCAAAGATCTGGCTCGTCGTCCGACGACAAACCCTTGCAGAACGACAAGCCCTCGTCCGCAAACATCGCAAACGCGAGAAGGCGGATCATCATCCGCTCGTCGGTCTCGGACGGATGCCGCGCCAGCGTAAGCGAATGGTTGGCGTAGTACCCGCGATCCATGTCCGAAATCTGAAGGTCAGCCTTGAAGATCGTTGATTTCAGCGCCATAGGGTCAAACGATCTGCCGCTCGCCGCCCAGGGCTTCGATCACGTGGGGGATGAAGCGTGCGAGCTCCGCGGACATCAGCGCAAAGTCTGCCTCGAACTGCGGGTCGCCCTCCGCTGCGGCCTTCTCCGCTTGCTCCTGAATGATGTCGAGGAACGCCAGGCGCTTGATCTCCATGCGCTCGGTCAGCACGAACGAAATCCGGTCGTCGAAAGTCAGCGCGAGCCGTGTCGGCACCTTGCCCGCCGCAAGATGGTTGGGGATCTCATCCCCTTCCAGCGGGTGCCGCACATAGCGCACCGCAGCCTTCTCGTCGGAAATCGCGCGCAGCTCGCAATCACGGTCGACGGTGAAATTCGCAGGGGCTTCGCCTGAAGCGAGCCAGTCGGACATTGCTGACTGCGGCGAACGCTCGGTATCCAGCAGTTTGAGCGGCAAGTCATCAAGCGTGTCATGCAGTTGCTCGATCACCTCGTCCGCCTTCGCCGCGCTCGATGCATCGACGACCAGCCAACCATTGGTCGGGTCAATCCAAACGTAGGTCGTGCGGCGTCGTGTGAAGGCGCGCGGCAACAACTCCTGCGTCACCGCCTCCTTAAGCTCCTTCATCTGCTTGCGCCCGGGTTTGAAACCCTGCTGCGCCTCCAGCTCCTCCGCCCTGTCCTGCGCAACCTGATTCACCACCGACGACGGCAGCAAACGCTGCTCACTGCGGAGCGCCAGCAACCACTGCCCACCCACCGCAAGCACCATCACATCCGACCCGGTCGGCGACACCCACCCACGGCTGGCCATATCCTGCGACCCGCAACGCACAAAAGGCTTCGCAGCGAGCTTGTCTTCGAGCGAGGAAAGATCAATCGCCCAAGGCTTGGGCAGGCGGTAAAGCTGGAGATTCTTGAACCACATGAAAAGATCCAATAAGCGGTGGGTCGGCAATTGTAGCCGGACGCAACGACAAAAGCGCCCGCCCCCGCCAGTGAGTCAAAACGATAGTCGGATCAGTGACTCACGCCATGTGCAGTGATAACACGATGCACAGTCAGAAAAAGGATCTTCAGATCGAACCAGAAAGACTGGCGCTGCAGATACTCAATGTCGTAAGCGACTTTCTCCGGAATCGGCAACTCGTCCCTGCCGTTAACCTGCGCCCAACCCGTAATACCGGGCCGCAGCCTGTCCACCCCTTTGGCCGCACGCATTGCATTCAAATCATGCTGATTGAACAACGCTGGCCGAGGGCCGACTAGGCTCATGTCGCCCTTGAGCACACTAAATAGCTGGGGAAGTTCGTCTAGGCTGGTCCGGCGCAAAAACCGCCCGACCCGAGTCAGATAACGATCCGGATCACCCAACAAGTGCGTCGCGACAACAGGCGTTTCTGCGCGCATAGAACGAAACTTAGGCATTAGAAACAGCGATGAGTGTCTTCCCACGCGTCTCGACATATACAGAATAGGGCCTCGCGAGTCAGCCAAAATGGCCACCGCGATCACCAACAGCGCCGGCAGAAAAAAGAGAAGCCCAAACCCAGCGCAAATGATATCGAACAGCCGTTTCAAGGGCGCCCCAACGACCTCACGCAACCGTTTTAGGCTCGCGCGCCGTTCGCGACACGAGCGTTAAGGACGGCCGAACCGCTGGCTGGTATTCGGGCACCCAACGGCGAAGGTCCCGTCGAATCTGATCATCTGAAGGAATAGTCCGCTGCGTCAACCACGAGAGAACGTCATCCAACCATTCCGACTCCACTTCGCGCGCGCGCGCAACCCTGAGCTTTGGGTGGTGCGTCGGCAGAGTCTCCTCCTGTGCAGCCAGCAGCTCTTCGTAAAGCTTCTCACCAGGGCGTAAACCCGTATACACGATTCCGATCTGGTCCTCTGAGTAACCCGACAACCGCACCAGGTCCCTCGCCAAATCCGCGATCCGAACCGGCTCGCCCATGTCCATAACAAAAATATTATTGCCCTTCCCCATTGCAGCAGACTGCAATACCAACTGCGCCGCCTCCGGTATCGACATGAAATATCGGGTGATCTCAGGGTGTGTAACGGTAACAGGGCCACCACG
The DNA here is from genome assembly GCF_013184235.1 of Niveibacterium sp. COAC-50. Lineage (NCBI taxonomy): Bacteria > Pseudomonadati > Pseudomonadota > Betaproteobacteria > Rhodocyclales > Rhodocyclaceae > Niveibacterium > Niveibacterium sp. COAC-50. The sequence goes on along the minus strand of NZ_JABCJM010000001.1, from coordinate 880,773 downwards.
GGCGATTTGCTCTTGGAATTTCGGAATAACGCTACCCGCGCTCCCCAAAACATTGCCAAACCGCACTATCTCAAAGCGTGTCGACGCGTTTGCCTGCATGACCTGACAAACCATCTCCGCCATGCGCTTACTAGCACCCATTACATTAGTGGGATTTACCGCCTTGTCCGTAGAGATCAGCACAAAGCGATCGACGCGATTCGCTACGCAAACCGCTGCAAGCTTATACGTACCGTAGACGTTATTCCGAATCGCCTGCCAGGCATTCCGGTCTTCCATAAGGGGAACATGTTTGTATGCCGCGGCATGAAACACAATAGACGGAGAGTACTGCCGAAAAACGGCCTCCAGCCACATCCCGTCGCGCACATCACCGGCGATTGGAACTATTTCGATTTTCGGGAACCGCTCGGACAGCTCATCATGTATTTTGTACAGCGCGAATTCACTCATTTCGAGCAATATCATCTGCGCTGGAACAAACCGCGCCAACTGCCGACACAACTCAGCGCCAATTGATCCGCCCGCCCCAGTTACCATTACCGAACGACCAGCCGTCATGGCGGCCACTTCACTGTTATCCACCTCGACAGGCGCGCGCCCAATCAGGTCGTGGAGATCTATATCACGTACCCGTCCAGCCGTGGCGCTCCCGCGCATCACGTCCTCGATTGATGGCAAAGTCATCGTGTGTATGCCCGCCCGAAGGCATATCGAAGCCGCTCGCTGGCGCGCTTCTCTTGACATCGACGGCATCGCAATAATTGCGTGTTTCAACTTAAGGCGCTCCGCCCACACTGGCAACTCATCGAGGGTGCCAAACACCTTAACACCAGCAATCTCGCGCCCGACCTTATTTAAATCGTCATCTAGCAATCCGGCCACTCGCCACTCCGACGAGCGCGCCATCTCCGAAACAAGATTTGCCCCAGCTCGCCCGGCACCAATAATCACGACTGGCTGTCCTCGAGCAATCAGATCTCCATATCGCCGATGCTCTTTCCATATTCGATACGCCGACCGCGTACCTCCCATCCACAAGATCAAAAACAATGGGTACAGAAGAAAGACCGTCCTCGGAACCGGTGGTTGAAACCCGACGAAAACGCAAGCAACTAACGTAGTGAGCGCAGCCGCCCCCACCGCGCGAACAATCCGGACCAGATCCGGAAGGCTCGCAAAAATCCATATGCCTCGATATAGCCCCAGCGACCGAAAAACGGCCGCGTGAATGGGCAGCGCGACAAGGCATGCCAATGCCCCCGTTTCAAGGAAATCACGAGGAATCTGGCCGTTGAACCGAAAAAGATACGAACCAGCCCACGCGAGCACCACCGCAACGAGGTCGCCCAAGAAGACGGCCAGTTGTCGCCAGTGAGCTAAGATAACTAATTTCATTCGAGCGAGATCGAGAGTTAGCATAGGCGCAGCAAGTACCAATTCGGTCGTCACCGAATGCAGCACAAAACGACTACAGTGTATCACCCAAACAATAGGGGCCTATGCGCCGCATCCTCGGCAATGCAATAATTCAAACGCGCCGGCAGCACCCGAACCTAAGACCAACCTGCAGCCTAACTACCATAGCGCCGCTCGGCGCCATAAAGACGCTCGGGCGCCAGCCCTTTGGTCAAGCCCGAAGAGTCCCACTCAGCACGTGCTTGTATAACTCCGCATACTGCGCCCCGACTCGGTCTGCGGAAAACAACTCAAGATAGCGATCATAGGCAGCGGCACCCATTCGGGCAGCCAACTCTGGCTCGGCAGCAAGGCGTTGCATGGCTGACGCCAAGCACGTTGCGTCCGCCGGGGGTACGACAAACCCAGTGACATTGTGGGCGTTGACAAAAGATGTCCCCGTACCTATCTCGGCAGATATCATCGGTCGGCGACGAATCGCCGCTTCTAGTAACGTCATACCGAACGCCTCGGACCTCAAGTGGGATGGGAACACTACCGCCCGGCATCCATCAATCAATGCATACTTATCCTCATCAGTCACCTGCCCAACAAAAGTGACATTAGCCAGACCCGACGCCAGCGCGCGCAGCCGCTCGCCCTCTGGCCCGTCGCCAGCAATTACGACCGGAAGCCGCGTCATCGAAGCGGCCGCGATCAGGAAATCTAAGCCCTTGTAATAACGCAAAACCCCAACAAAGAGAAAATACCCTGCACCTAATTGCGCTCGCCAGCCCTCGCTGCGCCCGGTGTCGATAGGAGGAACGAACCGCCTGTCAATACACAGCGGGATCGTATGCACAGGGCAACGCAGCTGACCCAAGAAAGCACTACCGTTCCGATATCCAGGAGAGGTAGTCACTACCGCGGCCGCTCTATTAAAGAAAGCACGGCGCAAAGGAGCATAGCAATAGTCCAAGGAGCGCTGTCGAACAACATCGGATTGGTACGTAACAACGAAGGGCTTTGACTTTCTGCCCAATATCCCCAACAAATCACCAAACGGCCACGGATAGTGGAAGTGAAACAAGTCGACGCGATCCGCAAGCTTTCGAAAAGTTCTGAACGACGCCATGCCTCCAAAATCACAGGAAGCCACTTCAAAGAAGCTACGTTCCCGCAGCAAATCACCCTCAGGAACTTTCAAAAACCTTGGATACGGATCCTTGGCTAAGGCAAACACCGTATTAACGACGCCATGCTGGGCGGTACCGAGACTTATCTGACGAATCGCCTCCTGCAAACCTCCTTGCGTTTCCGGAAAATAAGTCCGATAGACGTGAGCAATGCGAATCGGCCCCGGACTCCGAGCAGCCTTCATTTCGCTGCTGCCCGATAGACATCGACCGTACGTCGCGCTGTTTCGGCCCAAGAAAATCGGGCCGACTGGGCCAGTCCCTGGCGGATCGCATCAGCTCGCCACTCTTCATCCTGCAAAGCCCGATCAATTGCATTTGCGAATCCCGCCACATCGTCAACGTCGCACAGCGCTGCAGCTCCGCCTGCGACCTCGGGTAACGATGCAGCATTTGAGCAAACTACTGGCACCGCGCTCGCTAACGCTTCAAGCACCGGCAAGCCAAAACCTTCATAGCGCGAGGGAAAGGCGAAAACTCGAGCACCCGCAAACAACGCCGGCATATGCCGCGCATCCACATAGTCATAGTAGCGAGCCCATCCCTCCTGCTCGGCCGCAGAAATTCGGCGCAAGAGTTCTTCACTGCGCCAACCACGGTAGCCAGCTAGAACGAGCGGAAAACGACTTCGCTGTGCCGGAGCGAGCATCGAATAAGCATTAAGGAGAACCTCGATGTTTTTGCGTGGCTCCACAGTGCCAACGAATAGCACGTAACCGCCATGAACCAACCCTAGGGCGTCCAATGTTGGGCGTGTTGCATCACAGTCCATTGGACCGAAAATACTCTGCGCCGCCAATGGGATATCAACAACCCGGCTTGGCTCAACCCCAAAATAGTCAATCAACTCTGCACGCGTGTAAGCGGAATCCACAATCAGCATCTGAGCCCGAGCCAGCGCTACTGGAAGCTCTTTTTGCATGTAACGCACCCGCTCTACGGGGTGATACTCGGGCCATTTAAATATAGACAGATCATGAAACGTCGCCACACACGGTCCGTCATGAGGCGGAAGGTAGTAGTTCGGGCTGTGGAAAACAAAGCCGCGTGATCGTCTCAGCACAAACCTCTTGTAGGCCGGCGATAAGACACGAGCTAAGTCAACTAGGGAACTGACGCGCAATAGTCTTTGACGCACCGCCGGAGGGGCGACCGGTACCCCAAATGCGGCCAATGGGTCCGCAACCATCTTACGTCCGGCGAAGTACCTTACCTCGGAAACGCCCGGAACATTGGGGATCTGCTTAGCCAGCTCCAAAGCGTAATAGCCAATACCGGTCATCGGAGGTCTGACGGCCTCCACACCCAGTACGACTCTCACTGGTTACTCTCGAGCATCCACTGCAACGTCTCTGTCAGCGGCAACGAGGACCAATCACCAATAATCTGCCGGAGTCTAGCTGCGTTACCGCACAGCCTCTGCACCTCGTTTGCCCTTACAAACGCTGGATTAACCACAACCTCTATCTTGTGGCCCGAGAGCGTCTCCGCCAGCCCTATAACATCACGCAAGGAATAGAGCGAGCCCGAACAGACGTTCACGACAGCACCGACGGGTTCGCACTCAAGGAGACGCCGATACGCGCGAGCCACTGAGCGAACATCAGAAAAGTCCCGCCAGACATCAAGATTTCCGAGTTCGATGCGCTGGGCCCTTGATCTGAAATGCGTGACAATCTTCGGCAGTAGAAAGTCCGCTGACTGACCGACGCCCGTGTAATTGAATGGTCTAGCGATAACGATAGGAATCCTCGGCAGCCACAATCTCGCCATATACTCCATCGCGAGCTTACTCACCGCATAGTCGTTCGCAGGATTTGGAGGGGTATCTTCTGAAAGCATTCCTCCGACCGCGTTCCCGTAGACATTCGCACTGCTAGCCAAAAGCACGGCCCGCAACGGCACACCGGCGTCAGAGATCGCCTCAAGTAGGTTCCTCGTTCCAACCACGTTTACGTCGTAGAACGCGTTAGCGTTCCCATGTGCGACAAAGGCTATCGCGGCAAGATGTACAACGTAATCCGGTGCGATTTCTCGAAGCACCTCACGCAGCCGCGCGCGGTCCGACAAATCGACTTGGTAGTAGTTAGTATCGCCATCTGAATGGGCGCCAATCCCAAACACTTCAAAGCCAGCCGTGGCGAGCTCTCGCGCCAAATGCCGCCCAGTAAACCCGCTTAGCCCGGTTACGAGAACTCGCCGATCCCGAGCCATATCAGAACGAGAAACCCACTTCGTTGCGACGCAGATCCGCGTCAACCATCATCTGACAAAGCTGCTCCAAAGTGGTCTGCGGCTGCCAACCCAGCTTGTCTTTGGCCTTTTGAGGATTTCCAATCAACAGATCGACTTCGGCGGGTCGATAGAACTTCGGATTCACCCGAACGAGGACCTTACCCGAACGGGTGCACACACCTTGCTCATCCTCCGCACTACCACGCCACTCCAACTGAATATCGCAAGCTTTGAAGGCCATCGTGACGAAGTCGCGCACGGTCTCCGTGCGATTGGTCGCTAGCACGTAAGTGTCGGGCTCATCGGCTTGAAGCATTCGCCACATACCTTCCACATACTCCTTTGCGAAACCCCAATCCCGCTTCGCATCCATATTCCCGAGCTCTAGCACATCAAGCTTTCCGAGTGCAATCTTGGCCACGGAGTCAGTGATCTTGCGCGTTACGAATTCACGTCCACGCAATGGTGATTCGTGATTAAACAGAATGCCGGAACTACCGAAAATTCCGTACGACTCGCGGTAGTTAACCGTCATCCAGTGCGCATACAACTTCGCGACACCATAGGGGCTACGCGGATAGAATGGTGTCGACTCCACTTGAGGGATAGCCTGCACTTTACCGAACATCTCCGAAGTGGACGCTTGATAGAAGCGGATCTTCGGATTAACGATCCGTATCGCTTCTAACAAATTCGCCGCGCCAAGCCCAGTAATCTCGGCGGTCGTAAGCGGCTGCTCAAAGGACACACCAACAAAGCTCTGCGCCGCAAGATTATAGACCTCCGACGCACCGCTTATCTGCAGAAGACGAATACTCGAGGACAGATCAGTCAAATCGTATTCCACAAGATGCAGATTCGGATGCGCCTGAATCCCGAGCTCTTCAATTCGCCAAAAATTCACCGAACTCGTGCGCCGAAAAGTACCATAAACGATGTAGCCCCTCTCCAGCAACAACTCCGAAAGGTAGGCCCCATCCTGACCAGAAATACCCGTAACAACCGCCGTCTTCATATAAATCCAAACCTAAAAGAATGACACCAAAAGAACCGACCAAGCCATAAGAAAGCGCCGACCTGACGCTACCGCATTACTCGACGCCGCATCAATACCCGCCTACGCCGCCAGCAGAACAACACCTCAGTTTGAGTAAGTGCAAGTAACAAGACCACCCAAGCCGCAGCAATGCACCTCTATAGCCAACACACATCCGGCCAGGCCAACTAAACCGCCTCCAAGCAACCACCGCGGCCATTTGAGCCAAACTCCACACCCAACTCACTAAGTCCGCGCCAGGCCGCTCATTTCTGTGCCAAAGCATCTCAACGGGCACCAACTGGAGAAACTCTCACTGCATTGACGGGCGCACTTGCAATCGCTTTGGATGCAATACCGCCCGCCAAGACACTGCTGCGCCGCATCTGCTACTTCAACACTAGCTCGACCTTTCGCACCATGAAGCCGAGCACTCGATCATCCTCACTTACGCCGACGCTTTTTGGCGATACGGCTCCCGGCTGCCTAAAATGTAATGACACCACGTCCCCGTCAGGCACAGGCCCGAGAGACACTACAACCTCCCGCGCAGCGACCACCACCTCCTTTTCTGGCGATCCATTCAAGGACAGATAGCCGCGCTGCCCCTCGCCGTTCGCCGAAAATCCAGTAATGATGGACACCTGAACATCCCTAATCTTTCCCTTCATCTCGGCGGGGATGGCACACACAAAGGACGCCCCCGCCCCGAGGGACCAGCGACCGTATTGCTCGCCCGCCCCAAACCCCGTCAGCGAGGCGGCAGAAATGGCGCCAGAATCCGAAAAATCGTTGGTCGTCGTACATAGTGTTTCGCGCGCAAAAACACAACTAGCCTCCGCCGCCACCAAACCGCCAGGCAACCGCTGAACGTTGCATGACGCCGCGGGCCGAGCGAGACCAGTGCCTAAGGTTACTAGGCTCCGAACCATCCCTGGCTCCGCTGGTCTTACGCCACGCAACACATCCAGCGAATCGCGCCCTCGCGGCATACGCAACGCCCCGACCGACAACGCGTAGTCAACCACCGATCCGTAGGTCGAGACGCCCATCGCCACATCGTACTGCCCGGCCGGCAAAGCACTCGAAGACGAGCGAAAATGCCGAATCGATCGGTCCAATTCAACGAACACAGGCGCTGACATCCCACCGGCAATCGGAAACGTAGTCAAGCAGACGACACTGACAACCAAGCCCGGAAAAATCGCGTACGCGATCCGATCAACCCCACTCCATATCGACAACGCCTTAAAGCCACTCGTACGCTCCAAACTGCTTACCACATGAATGTACACAACAACAAGTAGGCCAGTGTAAAGACTGAAGGCGTATTTTTTGACGGCATATGCAGACCCTGCGCCAAACTTCAGGGCGACATACTGCAGCAAGGTCAGAATAGCCGCTGAGGCAACATAGAGAACAACAACATCTAGATCGAACGGCCCTCGCTCATCTCGTCGCACCACTAACGCTTGGCGCACAACGAATCCGCAAAAACAAAGGAGAAACAGAGCAAGAACCGCTACCGCTCCTGCACTAGTTAGGTAGTTCAACTCCAATACGCCGTCATTTTCAGCGATGCGCCGCATGCTCTGAAATGCCGGATGCAGGAATATCGCGAGCGCGAGAGCGAGGATCAAACACGTCGCGCCAATGACCGCAAATCTGCCGCGCAGCGAGTCGGAAATCACGTCAATCGTGACAACCAACACCAACGTACCTGCGAGAATCATCGCCGGCAACAAGTGAAAACCAACTGCCAAAACGCTAACTAGCGCAGCGAGGACGTACCCAACGACAAGACCGACATTCTGCGAGCGGCATCGCGCCCATACGACAAGAAAACCAACTACCAGCGCCTGCCCAACCAGCTGCGAAAAGAAATAGTTTCCGACTATCTCACGGCCATGCCATTCGAGCTTTGCCAGCCAGAAGACAAGCAACAATACCGCCAGAACCGCCATCTTTGCAGCAGGGGGGACGCCTAAAGAAACATCTCTTAGGAGTATTGCAATTGCCCCCCAAGTCGCGAAGAACGCCGCCAAGGCAATCACGTGCATTCCTAGAAACGGCGAATCAAAGGCGCGCCCCAACACTGCGCTGAGTGCGTGCGCGTAATTGGGGTAAAAATTCATTTCCCCCAACGAACGGTCGCTTCCGACAGCCCCAAAGCCGAAGTCAGCAAGACGACTAACCAATGCGTAGTGATGCGCAAAATCCGCACTCAACGACCAAAAGGAGCCAAGCAGAAAGACAAACAGAACACTGCACGTTACGATTAGAACATACAATGAGACTCTTGCTAGAAACGGCACCGGCACAACGCGCATCCTATTTCTCCCGGCCCGCCAAGACTGGCGAAGATCCAGACTTTAGCGCCAATTGCACCGCTACTGCGGCTGCTCGCCCATCGCGAATCGCGTAGTTTGTACCGCGATCCTCGGGATAGATCTGCGCCATCGTCGCGATGCGGACATTCGCAAACGGGGTCTCCGCCTCCGGCACATAGTGCGAGTAATTCCGCTCCGTGACCGGCTGCGCGTACTCCGAACGCCATACCTTATACTCGACTATCCAGTCGCGCCTCATTTCTGGGAACATGCGCTGCAGGTGCCCTAAAGCGAACTTAAGGTACTCCTCGTCCGAGAACTTCCACACCGAGTCGTCGACGGGAAGGTACCGCGAGAGAAAGGCAATACTGGAGCCGCTATAGTTTTCTGGAGTATCGAAATTGGTGTGCTCGATAACACCAACAAATGGGAAGCCAGGATCGTTCACATTTAACCAATACGTTTCAGATAGGCTCTGCTTCAGTCGAAGCACTAGGCACATATTTCCGAGGTATTTGACACGACGGAGCGTCTCCAACCAGTCGGTTGGCGCCGCAGCCTGTAGTATGTCCGCGATAATCGGAAATGCCGGAGTCAGCAAGAACTGGCGACCCTCAACGTCGCCGGCTGTAGTGCAAACGGCCGAAATCGCAGCTCCGTCGGTCCGCACCCCCAGAACCTTAGCCCCAAGCACTACCTCTCCACCGAATTCACGTATTTTGCCGACGAGCGCATCAGCCAGGCGACCGAATCCGCCCTTAAAATAGGCCAATTGCTCTCCGCCCTTACTATCTCGGGTACTCCCACGTAAAACCAGTTTCTTCCAAAACCACACGGCGTTCACCGCCTCGGAGAAGCACGAAAACTTGGACTCTATCAATGGCTGCCATACCACCCGATAGACACTCTTACCGCATAGTGGCTCAAGCCACTCCCGGATACTGAGATGCTCTATTGATCGCCAATCCTTTACACGCCGGACCTGAAAGACCAAAAGCCCCAACCGAATTCGGTCAATAAACGAAAGCGCAGTGAATCGCAATAGATCCAATGGAGTTGAAAGCTTCCACATACGCCCGTTGTAGTACATACCAGTACGTGACGGAAGCGTAATTACGTCCCCTTCCATACCCAATTCTTTCACCAACTCTGGAACGTAAACATCATTATTGAACCAGTGGTGATAAAACTTCTCGAGGCGAACGCCGTCGTTAAACTCAAACGTGCCGGCAAGACCGCCGGCCGAAGAGTCGCACTCGAGAACTTTGACGCTGACCCCCTGTTTGGCTAGGCAATAGGCCGCCGTCAAACCGGTAAAGCCGCCCCCCACAATCACAACATCGACTTTCTTCATAGCTATTTTTGGACCCAGATACGGTTCAAACCTCATCCCGGCTGCGACGCGCCGCCCTGAATAGGTTTGGTGAAAGAAGGATTGCCACACCACCCGCCAGGGTAGTTGGCAACCAAAGGGCAAGATGCATTACCACTGCGCAACTTACTGCCTGCACAGTGTCGCCACCCAAAACACCAATAGCGAAGTAGGCTGCCACATGAAATGGACCTACGTAGCCCGGGGAAGATGGCACCAAAGTCGAAAGCGTTGCTACTGCCATCACCACACCTGCAATTGACATCGTCGCCGCAGGGTTGAATCCGGTTAGGACGGCAAAGAAAAGTCCTAGCTCGCCGATCCATACTAGAGCAGAGAGCCCGAAGAGTGCCAACAAAGCCTTCGGTTTCGACATTCCGGCAAAACTGCTAAGCAACTCTCCTGCACCTCGTACGACAACTGAGTACATTGCAGGGACGGCACGAGTTTCAATGTACCGAAAAAGCCAGCGACTTAAGGGAGCGCTAAGCAAAAAAAGAATTACCAACGACAGCGTTGACATTACCGCGAGCGCGAGCGCACCGTCACGCAACCAGGCTGGCAAGCCATTCCGCCCGAAACCAACAACCCCCAAGCCCAGCGCAATTAGCAATGCGAGAAGGTCCACCAAACGTTCCATGACCAAGGAACCAGTTGCTGATGCGCGACTTACGCACAAAGCTTGCGGAAAAACAAACGCGCGAACTACGTCGCCAACACGAAAAGGCAACACGTTATTCATCGCTATTGAAGCGAGAAATGGAGCCGCACACTGTCGCGCCGAGACTCGGGCGCCCGCAGCCCTAAGCATGTTGCTCCACCTGACAATCCGCATCGCATATCCAAACGTCAGCGAGAGCACTCCCACCAGCAAATGCGGCCAGTAGAACCGCACCAATGCGACACGAAGATCGACTACGTTGATCTTACCGAAGACATAAACGAGGCAAGAAAGAGTAATCGCCATACCGAGCAACTGCCCCCCTCCGCGCACGAGTCGACGCCGACGAGACACGTCTTCCGCGGCGCTAACAGACGCGGAACCGCTCATTTCCAAATGCACCACGGCGCGTTGCTCGAATCCCAAAGGGCCTCAAGCTCGCGCTTGTCACGGAGCGTGTCGCACGGTTGCCAAAAACCGGTGTGATAGAAGGCTGCAAGTTCACCGTCGCGCGCAAGACTTGCCAATGGCGCGCGTTCCCACGATGTGCCATCACCATCAATGTAATCAATCACTTTTGGTTCGAGCACGAAGAATCCTCCATTGATCCATCCGATCTCATCGCTAGGCTTCTCCTCGAAACTGCTGACTGATTGGCGACTATCTATATTCAAGACACCGAAGCGCCCCGGGGGCTGCACAGCGGCGACCGTAGCAAGCTTGCCATGCGACCTATGGAATGCGATCTCTCTTGACAAATCGATGTCAGCCAATCCATCTCCATAGGTAAGACAGAACGTTTCTTCGCCGAGATAAGGCGCAACTCGCTTCAATCGACCACCCGTCATCGTGTCCGGCCCGGTATCGATAAGCGTAACGCGCCAATCCTCAGCCTGTGAGTTAAATACCCGATGTTCACCCGAGCCCAAATTAATCTCGAGATCAGAGGTGTGGCGATAGTAATTAAAGAAGAACTCTTTGATTACGTAGCCTTTATAACCAAGGCAGATCACGAAATCGTTGATACCATGATGGCTATATGACTTCATGATATGCCAAAGCAGTGGCCGGCCGCCCACCTCCACCATCGGCTTTGGCTTGGTATCTGACTCTTCAGAAATACGGGTACCAAGACCCCCAGCCAGAATAACAGCTTTCATTGCCCCCCCTTTCAGAGCTTCAGCTCACGCGCCACGAAATTCAAACTACTCTCGACAATGGCAACGGGCTCAGATCTCAACAGGATATAGATCCTAAGAATGTACTCACCAATAATTCCAAGCAAAAGCGAATTCAAACCAATTCCAAACAATACCAATATGTGAATGCTAGCCAACCCAACCGGCAGTTCGGGGAAGGCCCACCGCAAAGCGACATAGTATATAGCCCCCAACGCACTCAACCCCAATGTAAGTAAGCCGACGAACGTAGCCAATCGCAGCGGAACAACCGAATGGTTGAATACGGCCGTCAACCCAAGACTTACGAGCCGTCCAACGCCAAATTTGCTCTCACCGGCAACCCGAGCCTCACGATCGTATTCGACTCCGGTTTGATTGAAGCCGAGGCCAGCGATCATCCCTCGCAAATAAGGATGAGACGACCGCATCGCACACAACGCATTGATGACCTTACGGTCGACGAGCCGAAAGTCCCCCACGTCGCGCGGGATTGGATGCTCGCTAACCTTGTCGATCAACCAATATCCAGCGCGGCGGAACGCATTGATAAACACCCCTTCCTTACGCTTCCTCCGCACGCCATACACAACGTGATGCCCGGCACGCCACAACCGAAAGAACTCCTCTAGCAGTTCGGGAGGGTCCTGCAAGTCGGCATCAATCTGCATGACCGCATCACCACGAGTGTGCATGAAGTTGGCCAGAATCGAGCGCTGAAAACCGACGTTTCGGGCGAATCTAACTGCGCGAACCCGTTCATCACGGGCGGCCAAGACCGACAACTTCCGCCACGTTTCGTCGCTGGAGTGATTGTCGGAAAATATGAACTCCAAATCGCACTTACCTCGCATGCGCTGAGCCAGGGCAGCAAGGCGTGCGTACAAACGATCAAGATTCTCGGCTTCATTCAGCACTGGAATCGAGATCGAAACCAGCGGAATATCCTTGTCTGTCATTTCAGATTCCGTAAGTTCGCCCAGCATGGGTTATTGGAGGCATCTTCAATGCGCGCATAGCATTTCTTTCACGGCGTCATCGATTGCCTTACCAATGTCTGCTGGGGGGCTCCATCCACAAGCCGCCTGAAGCTTAGAAGAATCGCCTACGACACAGGGCAAATCGTCAGGGCGCAATGACAGGGAGCCAAACAATAAGAGCGCCTCGGAAACACCAACCGCTGCGGCCACGCGCCTCGCAAATTCCGCAACACTCATGGGCGTTCCCGACGCCAAGTTGAACACCCCGTTAATTCGCTGATCTGCATCCATGGCGCGGAGCATCGCGAACATCGCGCGACACACGTCATCAACATGCAAAAAGTCGCGCAGCTGAGTTCCGATCGACAAAGGGACCGTTTCTCCAACACGTAGGCTCCGGATCAAAGACGGGAGCAAGCGATGCGCAGCCTCGCCCGGACCGAATACATTGAATAGTCGCAACGTGACGACACGAACTGCGTACTCACGGCCCCACAAGGGAAGCAACATGGATGCGGCGGCCTTGGTGGCGCCATACGCCTTGTCGTACGCGATTGGCGACTCTTCCGACAGCAAGACGCCCAACTGCGACGCAGCGTACTCGGCGCACGTTCCGGTTTGGAGGAACATTCGCGCGCCCCTGCGACTCGCTGCGGCAAGAAGCTCACACGGAAGGACTGAATTGACTCGCGTCAAGAGTTCGATACCACGCTCGCCGGGCCTTACGCCAGCCGCCGCCAGATTGACTACCGCATCGAGGTCGATTCCTTCAAGCGCGGCGCGCAGCGAATCCGCATTGACATCCGCCATAACGAGCGGATGGCGACCAATTTTCTCAGAACGCGAAAGCGCATAGACCTCATAACCATTGCTCTCGAGAAACGGAACCAAGCGACGCCCAAGAAAACCAGCTGCACCACTTACCAGCACCCGCATGTCACGCAATCTTCCTGTCAAGGAGGGCGGTTCGCCAGGCATTGATTTGCTGCAACGTTATCGCCCGACCGGATTCGGGCGCCGCATAGTAGTCGCGATACCACTCGGCGCAACGCAGCGCCACCTCCGCCGAATTCCAGGCGGGCTCCCAACCCATAAGGTTCCGTGCGATAGTGCTGTCCAATGCTAGAGAGCGCGCTTCTGGAAGCGGGCTATCCATATATTTAAGCTCGGGTCGCTCCCAGTGCCCCGCCATTAGCTCAAGCAAATCGCGCACCGAATACTGCTTCGGATCCTGCGGCCCTAGATTCCAGGCCCGAGCATATCGCTGAGGCGTATCGAGCAAACCTGCCAATAGCATCAGATAGCCTTGAACCAGCGCCAAGACGTGTTGCCACGGCCTAGTTGCGTCCGGATAGCGGAGCGTAAGTGCCCCCCCCTGCACCACCGCGCGCACAAAGTCCGGAATCAACCGGTCTTCTGACCAATCGCCGCCGCCGATAATGTTCCCTCCCCGCGCAATCGCAACCGCCGGCCCCTTATCGTCCGCCCAAGGATAAGATGCCATATAGCTCTGAATCATCATTTCCGCTGCCGCCTTAGAGGCGCTGTACGGATCCTTACCGCCTAATGGGTCATTCTCGCGATAAGGCCAATCCCACTCGTTGTTCCGGTACACCTTGTCGGTTGTTACGCACACAACAGCTTTGACACCTGTCCGTCGCGCGGCTTCGAGAACATGCGCTGTTCCCTGAGCGTTAACAGCAAAAGTTTCAAGTGGCTCCCGATAAGAGCGTCGCACCAATGGTTGAGCCGCCAGATGCAACACAACCTCCGGCTTAATCTCCTGCATGGCATCCAGTACGGCATCGAAATCGCGAACGTCGCCGTACACCGTATTCACACAACCCGACAGCCCAGTCACCTCAAACATCGCGGGCTGCGTATCCGCTGGAAGCGAAAAACCGCAACAGTCTGCCCCTATCAAGGCCAGCCAGTGACACACCCAGCTCCCGGTGAAGCCCGTGTTGCCGGTTACCAGGATCTTCCTGCCTTGCAGGCGTCGCTCAAAGTTCAGTAATTGCTTCATGCTTCCCTCCAGATTCGCCATCTGAGTTCCTTCTCTGGGAACCCAACCCTGGGATCAACGCGACTGACTGCAGCAACTGGCGGGCGCTATCCCCCCAAGTAAGCCACGGCAGTTCATCTGACTTTGTATGCGTTCCGGCTTCGTATCGAGCCAGCCATACTTGAATCGCGGACGACAATGCAGCCGCCTCGTGCCCAGAAAAATAGGAAGCGTGCTCGCCTGCAACTTCACGAAAAACAGGAATGTCACGAGCGATAATCGGCAGCTTATGCTGCGCGGCTTCAATCAGCGGCAAACCAAACCCTTCGCCTTCGGAAGCCGCGATGAGACATGCGGACGCCGAGTACAACGCGTCCACAAATTCGTCACTCGCCATTTCAATCCAATGCAAGTTCATACCTAACCGTTCGTGCCCCCTTATGGACGAGACAATTCCCGGAATAGTTCTTCTCATGTCGTCCGGCAAAGCCGGCCAACCCTCTTTCCCGACAATAACGAGGTTCACGGAAACCCCCGCGGCCCAGAGTTGCGAGAATGCGGCCAATACTTGAAGATGCCCTTTGCGCGGCTCAATGGTGCCGACCATGAGGAATGTCGGCGAACGCCGCAGGCGATCGAGTAGTGCATACGCGTTATCCGGCATACCTAAGGTCGGAAATGAAGCACTTAAGTCTGCGCCTAAGTGGAACCAACTGACGTTCCCCTCGACTCTCTGCCCTCCTCCCTTAGATCGAAGCCAGGATTGCAACTCATTCTGCACGGCACGCGATATGCAGATTGCTCCATCCAGCCTCGAAACAGAATCAATCCACTCCGAGTGCCCGACATGAGCTCCGGGCGGAAATACATCAGGCATCGTTACTGGCAGCACATCAAAGACGACGGCATGACATTCAACGCCCCGCCTCCGATAGTCTTCATAGAAACCCGAGCGCTCCGCTGGCGGAAATTTGTCGGACAAATCAAGATTGATCAGTATGTCCCCAATACTAGCCTCAACCACTTCGTCTTCCAGAATATCGGGATCGCACGACAGAAGGCTTAATGCGAATTTGTTCGCATATCTATGAACCCACGTACCGTTTTCGTGACACAACCGCACAAGCTCAACCCGCATATTTACGGGCGCTTTCTTCAGCAGCTCCAACGAAACAGCGCGAGCAACGCGTTCGATGCCTGTTCTAAGATCGTTACTTGATGTCGCCGTTACGTCGAGCAAAATACGGTTTCGCGGCTTTTTATTAGGAAAATCCAACGCTAGACTTTCCGCCAACGCACTCAGCGCTGTGTCATCTGCCTGCTTCATTTCTAACTGCCCGAGCCTCTTGACAAGGACGCTCAAATCAAATCGTGCCCGACCATAGATGAACTCTATTTCAGTGTGGTATCGCCCAGCAATGATATCTGGGGTGTGGGAAGAGGCAACAAGATCCAGCCCTCGCTTTCCAAGAAGCTCTCTTCTGTCGCGATCCTTCCAAAGCACATCAAGCGCCTCACAGAGTGACTGGTCCGTGAAACAATCTTCCAACATCCATACTGCATCACGATCAATCTCGGCCATTGGACCATGAGAATTGATGATCAAAGGCACTCCATGGGCCATACAATCGTATATAGCGGCCGACGTCTCACCCCGAGTGCCTGTGCGCAGTTGTACAGCGACGTCAGCAGCAGCAAGATACGTTTTAAACAGTTCAGTATCCGCATAGCCTGTTATTCTAATTCGATCTCCACAGCCAGATTCCGCGATTGCCTTCCGAAGGTTTTCACCGTAGTCCCCACCGTGGTTCTCTCCAACAAACACGAGCATGCAGTCATTTGAGCGAGATAGCGGACTATCAATCCATGACTTTATGATGCGATGATTTAACTTTGTTTGATCAAGAAAGCCGAAAGAACAGACTAGAAACTTGGAAGCCTGACCAAATAGCTCTTTCTTTGCCTCGCACCTATGCTTCACACCGACAACCGGCTTTAGCATTGGAACGACCTTTAGCCGTGACACGTCAACACCGTCATACCACCTAGTCACCAAATCGCGACTATAGTTCGACGTCAACAAGACTCCCAATGCTGCACTGACGACACCAAAGTTCGCCGGGTAATTCGCTTTCATTTCCTCGAGATCGCAGCCAGAGAACCTCTTTGCCAGCGGTTCCATGCCGTGCGAATCGTACAGCGCACGAGACCAAGCATGATGGTCGCCATTCGCCAATTCTCGCCACATCATCAGTCCACTGAGAAAGAAATCGTGGAGCATGACTACTCCGGGCACGTCCTTCATCAGCTGCAACATGTGATCATGAAATGGAGAGTTCCCAACTTGGTAGAGAACGCGGTCGAAAAGATGAAAATTGCTGCGGAACCACTCCTCGCTCCTTATCGGGAACTTACCCAATCCCCAGAAACCCATTGCGTGCGGCCGGGCAACAATTACGTCAATCTCATAGTATTCGGCAAGAGCCGGAAGCAGCTCTGCACAATAGTCCGCTATCCCCGTCCTATCAGGCGGCAAAGGCGTGACGAGCGCCATACGAGCCCTTCGAGGCACTATTCGATCCATTGTTGATCGCTGGGCCATCACGCCTTCAAATGCCGCTATTGCACGCTTCGCGGAAATATCCCATGAGAATCGACCGGACAGAGTTGCAGCTTGTTCGCGTAGACACTGCCTGAACCCCTCATCGGTTAATGCCATTAGCATTTTCGAGGCGATTTCATTTACATTCATCGGATCGAAAAGAGCATCGGGAATACTGACAACCTCGGGAATGCTCGTAGCGTTAGAAGCAATAACCGCTGCGCCGCAGGCCATTGCCTCAAGCGCCGGCAAACCAAAACCCTCGTGCCAAGACGGAAACACGAAGAGCTTGCATAGGCTATATAGAGCAACCAACTCTTCATCGGATACATAGCCACTAAAGCGTACGGAAGACTCGCTGAGGCCGAGCACCTTTATGTCACTGGCGAATCGTTTTAGACATCCATCAGAGAATTTTCCCGCCAGTAGTAGTTGGTGTCCTTGGCGCACGGGTTCTGGCAAAACGGCGAATGCCTGAAGCAGACGGGGGAGGTTCTTTCTTTCATCTGACCCCCCCGTATAGAGCAAGAACGGTCGGTCTACACCAAAACGATCGAGTAGGTTCTGCCTCGCCACCTCCGGAACCTCGGTGGGAACAAAGCACTGCTCGATGGCGGCTGACACATTGACAATATCGCCAGCAACCGAACCGAGGTGGCGACGCGCCTCCTCGGCGGAATACTCGGATATGGCAAGGAGCAAGTCCGCCTGGCGCAGATATCCAATCTTCCTTTCGTAATAACGCTTGTAGTCCGGATTGGGCGCGAGGTACTGATCAGAATTAAGAAGTGGAATTAGATCGTAGAGCGAGGTGCTGACAATGGTTTCCGAGTCAAATCCATGAACGGATGTCACGGCGTCGTCGACAAACCCCTCGAACAAACTCGTCAAATGGACTACATCCGGACACAAGGAACGGATGAATGCCTCGCGCACCACCTCCGCAGTTTGCCGTTGGGTCTCGGCAGCTCGATCAGCTTCGCGAGTTGGCCCTGGCGCACTCCAGACCCTGATGTTCCCGCGTGGAAGCAGACCCCTGAAAGCGTCGGAGATTGGATCTATGGTCGAGGGGAACAGTCCGTTCAGCACGAGTATTACCTCATGAGGACCACGGTTACGAGCGATTCCTTGCGCAAACGCCAGTGAGTAGCGACCAATCCCGCGGAAACGGCTCTCGGTCTGCGCCCCCTGCATGTCGATCACTATACGCATCAGCGCCCCGCCTTTCGTGCACGACCTCTCGCAACAATCAAATCAAAGAAAATCTCGCGCCCGCGTGGACTCAACGTCTGCGCTAGACGGCGCTGCGCATCGGTTATCGAAATTGTCATAGGATCAAGGGCCGGCTCACCATTCGGAATGACGTCCACCGAAATAGGTGAACTCGAAGAAACACTAGGAGGCGAATTTGAATTGCGATATGCCGCGACGCGGCGGTCATCCTGAATCTGCGCAGCGCGACGCGCTTTGATCCTGGCATCCACCGAGGGAAAAGGGCTCAGCACTTGTTCTGCGAAACGCTTCAGTCTGGGACGTGCCAAGACATAGCGCATTGAGTGGCCAATGGGGTCCCTCGCGATCTCTCGCCATTTCGGCGGCTTCCTCAGCAGCGTTCCAACCACGCGCATCGGAGCAGTCACTCGCCAAGACGTGCTTTGGTGCATGGCGAGTAGCTGCCTCTCTAGCGCTTCGCTCAGTTGCCAATGGTGGTGGTTGGCGCCATGAACCGACTTAAGCTCTGCCTCCAGCTTGCGGCAGTGTTCATTGGCCAGTTCCAGCGCATTTTCCTGCTCTCGACAAAGCATCCAGTGGCGATGATTGGCGTCCGATGCCGCCGAAAGCTGCTGCTGCAACTCGTCACATTTACTATCACGTTGCGCTACCTGCCTGGCGAGTTGAGCACAACGTTGTTCTGCATCGTCTCTACCAGCCAAGAGCTCTAATTCCCTGGCATGTGCTGAGACTCTCTCTTCGTCTATCCGACGACTCAGAACCTGATAACCCGACTCTGCCGCCTCGCGAAGTATTCGCTGTTCCTCCAGGGCCTCACTCAAACTCAATGTCTGCGCCGTCAGACTACTCACGCGCGCTTCGCTTTGCGCCAACCGCACCTCGGAAGCAAGCAGGGACGCGTGCGACTCCGCCGCACGTTCGGCAAAACGCTCCTGCCAACGCTGGCATTGGCCTTCCAGCTCGACGATTCGGTCTTGCGCTCTGCCCACTTGCACAGATAGAAGTTCCGCCTCGGCCTGAGCTCGCGCGCCAGCGATTGCTGCCTGCTCACGAGCGAGCTGAAGTTGCTCTCGCGTTCGGACTTCCGCGGCGCGGATCTGTTGAATCTCCGCTTCGATTTGAGCTGTACGGTTTTGCTCAACCGCAATCTGCGCCGCAAGCATTTCGGCCTTCGTTCGAGCGACAGCCACATCCTCAGCTGCCTGCACCCGCACGGAGTATTGCCGGTGCAGTTCAGCGAGTTGCACTGCATTACGTTCCACCGCACTGGCATAGTCACGCCGGGCTTCCGCCAGCCAGGTGAGCCCTTGTTGGACGCGAGCTTCTGCTGTTTGCGCAAGAGATTCGGAGCGTTGAAGCATCGTAGCAATACGCGAATCGTAGTGAGACGAGAGAGCCTCTAGGCTCACGCCGAACTCTTGATCGAAACACGCATCAAGCGCTTTGAATAGGTGCTCATCGCCCTGTTTCTGTGCAACGACTGCGTAGTCAGGACTGGCTCCGGAGAACACGTCGTTGAGGGTCAAGCCTTCGCTAGCAAGAATGCCCGGGGGCTCCTGTAGCCGAAGGACTTTTACCCGGCCGTAACCATAGTATTCCGGCACAAAAGCCAGCAGATCAGGTGGAATTGGGCGCTGGTGTGTGGGGTCAAGATAGAAATTCCGGGTAGCAACGATCAGGTTCTCGGGATTCGGCGTTTCCATAATCAGAAGACCGCCAGGCACAAGAACCCGCATAGCTTCTGCAACCAATGACCGCAAACAGTCAAAACTAATGTGTTCAACAACATGAAATGCCGACACAACGGCTTGACTCTCACCTGGCAGGGCGGAGAGATAGGCGATACCCTCCCCCTGCACCACATCTAAACCCAGTTGGTGACAGTCACGCAGCATGCCTGGATCTAGGTCGACGCCCACAGGCTTGAATCCAGCAGCTGACAGCACCTCAAGCCACTCTCCCCGCCCACAACCCAAATCGACGGCGCGCGCCGCAGGATAAATCTCCAATAACGGCTTCACAAACGGCAGGTAAGCTGACAATCGATCGGTAATAAGTTCACGAGATCCCCGATAGCGATCCTCAAATGCACGATAGAAGCCCGCGTCGCCCAACTCGCAGCTATCCGACATCTTCAAACTCTCAACTCAATCACGGGGGCAGGCACACCGGCTATGCGCGACCACCAAAACTCGCCCTCTTTTACGAAATCACAGCCCGCGAAGGCCACATTCGAATAGTCCGCACGTATGTCCATCCAAAACGACACTGCGTCTTCTGGAGCCAAACAAACCGGAAGCGAATACCGCGGTGTATCCCACTCTACGAGCTTGCCATCCGAGCCATAAAGGTGTAACGAAAACCGCAAACCATCCTGCCCCGCCGAAGGGATAGTCACATCGCCGTGATTGCAAAGCGTTACGAAAATTCGACGTGAGCCGTCTGCGCCTATCTCTAACTCCTCGACCCGAACCTCAAATCGAATGTGCGAAACCCCGTCCAGCGCACCAACCGTTTCCGGCTCCATTGCAATATCGGCTAATGATCTACGCGCCAAGAAAGTCATCCCTCGCAAAGAAGCAAAATGCCCGACAACCCTCAGATCGAGAGCCGCGGCGAGGCGAAATACGTTCTCCGAATCACGCACAGAATCGTGAACCACATAGAAGTCAGCATCCGACGCGTAACGAATTATCTGCTCGGTGACAACAGCCCGATTTGCTTTTCCAGGTGGGGAATCGATGAAAACCAAGCGTTTTCCAGTTCCCGACAGCGCACAGGCCACCGCCTCCGCAAGTTCGTACTCAGAAAATCCCTTATCTGAAACAAACTCAACCAACTTGGCGTTGCAACCCCTTGAACGCGCAAACTCAAGCCACGGCCCTTCCCACCCCTCAATCGCCAGTTGCGTCTTGACTAGGCTCGCAAACAGCACGGTCGTGTAGCCGGCACCGAACTCGAGAACCGACTCAATATTCTGGCGCTTGATGAACTCCCGCAAAGACACATACTCTTCGGCCGACAGATAGGCCGAACCACACTTCAATCCGTTCCAAACAAACCCGGTTTCATTAGTTGAAAATACTATTGAAGCTGCGGCGCCATGATTCCCCAGGACGGGAACATCCGCGCCCGGAAATAGGGCTTCTACGCCCGACGGCGTCGTCATGGCGCTGATCAAATTGAGTTTTGATCGCAAGTCCACCCCAACATTAATACATGCTGCAGAGTTCATCAGCTCCAACACACCAACATGGTTGGAACCAAGAGAACGGGCCAGTATGTCCGCAATTTCTGCGGGGAGCGTCGAAATATAACGATCGATATCGCGAACGCCGGCGAAGTGCACTAGATGCAACAAGCCACCATCGCCTCTATTGCAGAGAACCCCCTCCTCGCTCACATAACAATTGAGCTCTCCAAAGCGGCGGAATCCCTGCCAGTTGTACTTGACCTCTGAAACAAAATCCACATCAACATCGTTTTGAACAATCTTAAGACACAGATAGTGGTTGTCATATAGCTTGCCAGGAACAATCGCACCCTCCCAATCCCGGTCATCCAATGACTCCAACCTGATCTTTTCAAAGAACCAGCCCAATCCGGCAGGAACCGCAAAAACCCCACTATTAAAATACCTTGCCCCTGAGCAATCAGGATGATTCTCCCAAGGCCGCATCCGGTCACGAACAAAGTCACACTCACTCAGGTCATCTCGACAGGCGGTAAAGTTTGATACTCCGTCAAACGCATCTAGCGTCTGAAGAACAATCACATCCGCATCAAGATATACAAAACCACCACTTTTGGCTGCGTGTGCGTACGCCGAAAACTTTGCCCTCTTCACCCCAAGCAATTCAATCTCAGGCAAAACAAAGAACTCAGCACCAATAGACTGAAAATAGGAGCCAATATCAGCACAATCGGTATACACACAAATCTCGGCATCGGAATGAATCCGCCTAATGCTTTTAACGAGCCGAGCCGCATGCAACGCGTAGCATTCTGTCGTTATGGTTATAAAACGCATCGCTGGGCCTTAATCGATCGAACAAGCAAACCTAGGAGACAAATCTACGACTCCGCCAAACCGTGGTGCCTCACCCGTTCCGAGGATTTCCAAAACCTCAGCATTTACCATGTTGAGCAAGTAGCGCTCAAACCCACCAGACGCCAAGCCGACTGACGCCACACCCATGCACAAACCATAGTTCCCGACCTGCAGAGGTACACGCATTGAAAACGTAACCCTGCAAACCCCGCCTTTCTTCAAACAAACCGGAGGCTTACCTAATGCGTAAGAGTTCGTATTAAATACCGAAATCGCAAGGGAGTCCCTGAGAGAAACTCCAAAATATAGCTGATCGAGATCGGCATTAGCCTGAACGAGGTACTCAACAGAAATCCATCTTCCCGTGGTTACCGCGCAGACAGCCCTCCCTACCTCATCGACGACACGGAAGTCAAGCAACCCAACCTCTCCAGTATCGATTTGTGGGTGCATTTCTCTAAAGCCTTCGACGTGCCGCGCTTTAAAAGTCTCAACAGTATCCGTTTCACCAGCAGCTCTCACCACAACCGGCTCAGGCCTATTCGCAGCAAGCTTGTTTGCCCCCTCAAGGAGGAGCCCATTATAGTAATCAATTACCGTTTCCGGATCTGCGATGATAGAAACCCGCCCTTGCTCCAACAAAACCGCACGATCACACAGCGCTTTTACGGCGGTAGCATCGTGAGAGACGAATAACAACGTTGTACCTTGGTCAAGGAATGTCTGTATTCTATTAAATGACTTCTGCGAAAAATACTTATCCCCAACCGACAAAGCCTCATCAACAATCAATACATCTGGACGAATTGCCGTTGCGACACTAAACGCAAGCCGAACTTGCATACCGCTCGAATAGACTCGAACCGGCTGGTCAATATATTCACCGATCTCCGCGAACGCCTCAATTTCCGGCAGCAATTTCGCCATTTGCTCAGGGCTAAAACCGAGTATCTGCCCTGCCATGACAGCATTTTGCCGCCCGGTGAAGTCTGGATGAAAGCCCATCCCCAACTCCAGCAGGGCAGATACGCGCCCCTCAACACGGACACTTCCTGTTGTGGGCTTTGTAGTGCCCGTAATGACCTTTAGTAGAGTGCTCTTGCCAGCGCCGTTTAGTCCTACAATACCAACGGCCTCACCCGGACTTACTTCAAATGAGACGCCATTTAGCACCCACCTCAAAGCATGGCGTGATCTCCCTCCCGGAGAGATCCACTCAAGCAGTCGCGACCAACGGTCCGGGTATTGCTTGTAAGCCTTGCCTAAGTTAATTACTGAAATGGTACCCATTAAAGCTCATCCACAATTTCACCGGCATGCTGGCGAAATAGGGCCAGCCCAACCACACAGAACGCTATTGCAGCAATAGCGGCAGGGCATAGAGCCTGCCATTGCGGCCATTGCCCAAATACGAAAACGCCCTGATATGCCCCGATCAGTCCTGCCATGGGATTCCAGGATAGAAATGGACGCACGCTATCTGGAACCGTTGACATCGGATACACAATGGGCGTCAACCAGAACCAAAAGGTAAGAAAAATTCCAAAGAACTGGGCGATGTCACGAAAAAAAACATTGAGCACGCCCAGTGTCACGCCTAGCCCAACCGAAAAGGCGACGAGAATCAACGTGAGCGGAATGACCGCCAAATACACTACGCCGGGAAAGTTTCCTGAAACGACCAAAAAAAGGGAGAACAAGGCAAAGACAATCGCGAAATTGAGTCCTGCACTACAAACAATCACAACAGGCAGGCACATGCGCGGAAAGCTCAACTTCTTAAGAAGATTGGCGTTATCGAGAAATACCGTCTGCCCTCTACCCACAATTTCAGCAAACAACCCCCAAGTCAGCAGTCCAGCACATAGATAGACACTATAGGCGTAAGAGCTATCAACCCCGGGCAATCTTGCCCGCATCACTTCCGAGAAAATGACGGTATAGACCGCGATCATGGCCAGCGGATTGAGGACATTCCAAGCCGCACCAAGGATGGAGTTGCTGTATTTGAGCTGAAACTCCCGCCTTACACTACCGAGAATGAAGCCTCGATAGGCCCACAGAGCTCGAAACAATTGAATCATTCGCAACGCCCGTAAGTATCTTCAAATCGCACAATATCGTCTTCGCCGAGATAGGATCCAGACTGAACCTCAATGATTTCAAGTGGAACCTTTCCCGGATTTGATAGGCGATGAGTAGTACCCAACGGAATGTAAGTTGACTGATTCTCCGCTAATAGCATTACTTTGTCGCCATTGGTCACTTCTGCGGTGCCACTCACAACGATCCAATGCTCAGCTCGATGGTGGTGCATTTGAAGACTCAGCTTGGCACCCGGGTTAACGCCGATGCGCTTAACCTGAAAGCGGTCGCCAAGGTCAATGCTGTCGTACCAGCCCCACGGCCGATAGACCTTGCGGTGGTTCTGGGCAAGTGTTTTTCCGTCGGCCTTGAGCCGAGCGACGATCTTCTTGACGTCTTGGGTATTGTTCTTATGGGCGACCATTACGGCATCAGGCGTTTCAACAACGACCACATCTTTGAGGCCAATACCCGCAACCAAGCGCGATTCGGCAAATACGAAACTGTCTTCGCAGTTCTCAAGCATCGCGTTGCCACGGATTGCGTTACCGGACTCGTCCTTATCGCTCACCTGCCAGAGTGCGTCCCAAGCGCCGACATCCGACCACCCTGCCGAAAGAGGGATAACGACCCCCCGCCCGAGGTGTGCAGCCCCTGACAAAGGCTCCATAACGGCATAATCGATCGAGTCTGACGGACTACGAAGAAAGGCGTCCTTATCGACCCGAATGAACTCACCGTCGTCTTTCGCAACTGCGATCGCCGCCCGGCAAGCCGCAGCCATTTCAGGATTGAAGTGCTCGATGGCGTCGAGCCAGCGACTCGCCTTGAGAACAAAAATACCGCTATTCCAGAGATAGTCGCCACTGCTAACGTAGCGCTGGGCCGTCTCGGCGTTCGGTTTCTCGACAAAAGCCGCGAGTTCAAGCGCGGCGGAATTTTCTGTAACGCTCGCCCCCGTGCGAATGTACCCATATCCGGTTTCGGGTCGATCCGGAACAATCCCAAACGTCACAAAAGCCCCGGCTTCAGCTTGGCGTGCGCCATCCTGTATGGCAGCCTGAAACGCTTCCAAATCTTGAATTACGTGGTCCGCGGGCATGACCAGTAACACCGGGTCCTCACCATTACGACGCGAAGCCAGTGCGGCAAGCGTTAAGGCTGGGGCAGTGTTACGGCCAACAGGCTCAAGAACGATGCAGCCTTGTTTGCCAATTTGACGCAACTGCTCGGCAATTACGAATCGATAGTCGTCGTTGGTAACAACAATCGTCTTATCGAGTGCATTGGCCAACCCATCGAGTCGCATTGCCGTCTCTTGAAGCATCGTGTTCGACGAAGCCAGCGCGAGGAGTTGCTTGGGATATGACTCGCGAGACGCGGGCCACATGCGGGTACCGGAGCCGCCCGAAAGAATAACTGCCTGAATTGCCATGATCTAGGTTGAGCAAATGAGAAAGAGAGGGCAGCTATTGTCAAAAGACAGTAGCTGAGAATTTGATGCCTACGAAGCGTAGTAACCGCGGTACCAGTCGACGAATCTCGCCACACCCGCCTCGATCGCTGTTGCAGGCCGATGGCTCGTCCATGCGGTTAGCGCGGAAACATCGGCGTACGTCGCCGGCACGTCACCCGGCTGAATCGGAAGGAGGTTCTTTTCGGCCTTCAGCCCCAAAGCTGTCTCGATTGCCTCGACAAAGGCCATTAATTCGACTGGGCCTTGATTGCCAATGTTGAACACGCGGTAGGGCGCACGAGCAGTGGCTGGGTCAGGATTCTGCGGATCGAAATTCGCATTGGGCTCAGCAGGACGTTCAAGCGTACGGATTACGCCCTCGACAATGTCGTCGACGTAGGTGAAATCGCGTTGCATCTTGCCGTAGTTGAAGACGTCGATCGGACGGCCCTCAAGGATAGCTTTGGTGAAGAGGAACAAGGCCATGTCCGGCCGGCCCCAGGGGCCGTATACGGTAAAGAAGCGCAGACCGGTGGTCGGCAGGCCGTATAGATGGCTGTAAGTGTGGGCCATCAACTCGTTGGCCTTCTTCGTCGCAGCGTAGAGGCTGACCGGGTGGTCGACGCTGTCAGACTCGGAGAACGGCATCTTCTCGTTGCCGCCGTAAACGCTTGAACTGCTGGCGTAGACGAGGTGCTGCACCTTCGTATGGCGGCAGCCTTCGAGAATGTTGGTGAAGCCAACGATATTGGATTCGATATAGGCGTGCGGGTTGATCAACGAGTAGCGCACGCCGGCTTGCGCCGCCAGGTGCACAACGCGGTCGAACTTCTCTTCGGCGAACAGTTTCTCGATCGACGGACGATCGGCAACGTCCATCAGGACGAAGCGGAAATTCGGATGCGGGGTCAGTCGCGCTAGGCGGTCGCGCTTGAGCTGGGGGTCGTAGTAGTCGTTGAGGTTATCAAGACCAACGACAACATCGCCGCGCTCGAGCAAGCGCAGGCTGGTGTGCATGCCGATAAAGCCGGCTGCACCGGTTACGAGTACTTTCATTGCGGGCCACCTGATCCCTCAATGGCGTACCCGTTCCGTGACGAAGTCACGAAACAGTCGGCCTCGGGGAGAGAAGTTGAACGGTTAGTATCTCTAGCGGATACCTGCCGAATTGTTGCATCACCCCGACCAGGCTCCGACCAGCGTGCTGCAGTGCGGCGCGGATTATCTCACAGGGCCGGTAACAGGCAAAACTGCGCCGGCAGTGAGACTGTTGCAGATCAAGAACACGCGCCGGCGGGGGTTTGCTGCGCCTCGTGGCATCATCGGCCGCATGTGGAAACGCATCCGAATCACGGTCCTGCTACTCATTCTGGCTACCGTCGCGCTGGAGACGTGGCGCGCACAGCGCGCCGCAACAAGCTGGCGCGACACGCTGCAAGTCGCGGTGTACCCGATTAACGGCGACGGTAGTTCCGCCGCAGCGCAGCGCATTCAGGCGCTGGAGGCCGACAGCTTCGTCGACATCGAACAGTTCATCGCCGAAGAGGTGAAGCGATACGAGGTGCCAACCCTGCAGCCGGTGCGGCTCAACCTGCAGCAAGCACTGAACACACTACCGCCATTACAGCCCGAACGACCGGGCGTGCTCGATTCAGTGTTTTGGAGCCTGAAGATGCGTTGGTGGGTATGGCGCCTGCCAACCCCCACCCTGCGCCCCAATGTCCGTCTGTTTGTCGTGTATCACGACGGGAGCGCCGGCAGGGTACCGACCTCACACGGGCTACAGCGCGGGCAGATCGCGATTGCGCATGTGTTTGCGGACAAGGCGATGCAACGGAGCAACGCGGTGGTCATTGCCCACGAGCTATTGCACACGCTGGGGGCGACGGATAAATACGACCCTGCCACGCTGGAGCCAATCTATCCGTCCGGCTACGCCGAACCCCTTGCGACGCCTCGGCTGCCGCAGCGCTTTTGTGAGCTGATGGCCGGGCGGCTGCCGGGGTTCAGCGCACCGCCCGAACAGCCGCGAAGCCTCGCGCAATGCCTGATCGGCGAACAGACTGCGCGCGAGATCGGCTTGCTGCGCCCTTAACGATCGAGCCTGTGGTCAGCGCATCGACGTCGGAGCGGGCGGTTCGTGCAAACGCTCAAGCAGGCGCTCCACAGCCAGCACTGCGGCGGATGGCAGCCCGACGCGTACGCTGGCCGCGCGGCCATGGCCGATCAGCAGGCAAAGCTCTGACCCATATTCGACGCTGCTCAGCGTCCACGCAACCGGGAAGCCGCGGTTCACATAGGTTACGACCTTGCCCCAACGATCGAGACTCCCGTGAGGCTGCCCCTCCCGCGGAGGCAGGGCGTCAAGAATCGCAAACAGACAGCGTGCGGTGGCTGCCAGCAACCCCGCCGGTGCCGGGTCGCGCGACCGCCGGCCAGACGCGGCGGCCTGCCAACTCGCCAGCCCGAGCAAAGGCCCGCTGCTGGGTGCGGATTCCTGCAGCGCACTGCGCAGCTTGAACGACAGCGCGTCGACGGACTCCGCCGCGACATCCACGCGGGCGGCCGGCACAAATGGATCGGGAAATCCATCCAGCACCATACGAACCACAGCGCGGAAGAGATCAGAGACCACCATGTTGAACGCGATCACGCAACTGCTGCTGGGATCACCCGAATCGAGCCGCAACTCGCCGTGAAGCAATAATTGCGAGAACGTCACCAGTCTCGTTTCGGCAAAGCGCGCCTCGTACAACCTGACTTCGCCATTGGCGACAAACGCGGCAAACCAGAAGCCGTCGCCAACCGCCAACAGGTTCTCGTCAATGCACAAACCGTAGGTATCAAACAGTGGCGTATGGATGATCGCGCGTGGCGGCGTTGCGCCAAAGCGGGCCACGAGCGGCGCGCGGAAGACCTCGGGCACGTCCTCGATACGATCGAGCCCCTCTGAGAACGGAAGTTGTCGGCCTGCGCTGCGCCCGAATGCCGCTTGGGTGACCTGCGTGCCCATGATCTTGCCTCCCTGATTCGTTCGATCCGTTGGCCGCACGACCGCGCGGCCCCAATGCCACCATTTCAGTCTAGATCGCCGCACGACGAGCGCCACCTGCCGGTGCAGACATGCCTTAGGACGGTGCATTGGCACACCCAGCAACCGCGCGCGCCCCGTTCCAGTGCCGCCACAAGGGGTGTATGCGCGCTGGTTCGCTCCTTGCTAGTCAGCGAATGCGAATCCCCGCCAGCGACGAGAGCCGAGCGATGTCGATCCACGTAGCGCTGCACCACGTCACAACATACGACTACGACCGCCCGATCAATCTTGGCCCCCAGGTCATCCGGTTGCGCCCTGCGCCGCATAGCCGCACGCGGATCCTGTCGTATTCGTTGAAGGTGCAGCCCGAGCAGCACTTCATCAACTGGCAGCAGGACCCCCAGTCCAACTACCTTGCACGCTTGGTCTTTCCTGAGAAAACCAAGCAGCTGCGGGTGGAGGTTGACCTGGTCGCCGAAATGTCGGTGATCAACCCCTTCGACTTCTTCCTGGAGCCCCGTGCCGAGAAGATCCCGTTTGAATACGACACCGCGCAGCAGATCGAACTGGCGCCGTACCAGGCCAAGCGGGACTGCGGTCCGCGCTTCGAGCAATACCTCGCGACGATCTCGCGCGAGCCAACCGCCAGCGTCGACTTCCTTGTCGCGGTGAACCAGCGGCTGCAACAGGACATCAGCTATCTGATCCGGCTCGAACCGGGCGTGCAGACGCCGGAGGAAACACTCACCAAGGCGAGCGGCTCGTGTCGGGATTCAGCTTGGCTGCTGGTTCAGTTGCTGCGCCACCTCGGGCTCGCGGCACGTTTTGTATCCGGATACCTGATCCAACTGACGGCAGACCAGAAGTCGCTCGACGGCCCTTCCGGCACCGATGTGGACTTCACCGACCTGCATGCATGGTGCGAGGTGTACCTGCCCGGCGCCGGCTGGATCGGGCTCGACCCGACCTCAGGGCTCTTCGCGGGCGAAGGCCACATCCCGCTCGCCTGCACGCCGGAGCCGTCTTCTGCCGCACCGATCACCGGCGCACTCGACAAGTGCGAAGTGACGTTCGGGCACGAAATGAAAGTCACGCGCATCTGGGAAGCTCCCCGGGTGACCAAGCCCTACACGGATGACCAGTGGGCGGCCATCGAAGCGCTGGGACACGATGTCGACGCCAAGCTCAAGGCGATGGACGTCCGCCTTACGATGGGCGGCGAGCCGACCTTCGTATCGATCGACGATCCGGATGGTGCCGAATGGAACACCGCCGCGATGGGGCCGGACAAGAAACGCCTCGCAGCCAACCTTTACCACCGTATGCGCGAGCGCTATGCGGCAAAGGGGCTGGTGCATTTCGGCCAGGGCAAGTGGTACCCCGGCGAACAATTGCCGCGCTGGTCACTCAACTGTTTCTGGCGCAAGGACGGTGAGCCGATCTGGCGCGACCCTGCGTTGATCGCGGACGAGTCCAAACCGGGCAACGCCGATGACATCCTCGCCGGCCGCTTCCTTCGCGGCATCGCAGAGCGCCTTGCGCTGGATCCGGAGTTTGTCTTCCCCGCGTTTGAGGACAGCTTCTACTACATGTGGCGCGAGCGCCGCCTGCCGGGCAACGTCGATCCCCTCGATTCTCGGCTGGACGATCCGCTTGAGCGCGATCGCCTGATGCGCGTGTTTACCCAGGGCCTCAAGAAGGTCGCGGGCTACGCCTTGCCCGTCGCCCGCGCAACGGGGGGCAACCGTTGGCAAAGCGGGCCATGGTTCCTGCGCTCGGAACGCTGCTACCTGATCCCCGGCGATTCGCCGCTCGGCTATCGCCTGCCGCTCGACTCACAGCCCTGGGCCAGCGCAACCGACTATCCCTGGATTCACGCGGCGGACCCGGCGCAACGGCCCGCCCCGCTTCCCCCGCACGCAGCACTTCGGCAGCAGACGCGCCCCCCGGTGCCGCTACAACCGGTGGCGGACGCCCTGCTCGGCCTCGCCGCCGCGAATGACACACCGGCGAGCAACGCACGACGCCCTCAACCCAAGGAAAGCGCGGGCTGGATCACACGCACGGCCATGTGTGCAGAAGCCCGCAACGGCGTGCTCTACATCTTCATGCCACCCACCAGCGAGCTCGCGGACTACCTCGAACTCGTCGCGGTCGTCGAAGCCACGGCCGAAGCCCTGCACACGCCCGTGCTGCTCGAAGGCTATGAGCCCCCGCGCGACCCGCAACTCGCACACTTCCGTGTGACGCCCGACCCGGGCGTCATCGAGGTCAACATCCACCCGGCCACTTCGTGGGATGAGCTTGTTGACCGCACGACGCATCTCTACGACACGGCGCGTGAATGCCGGCTGACCACCGAGAAATTCATGATCGATGGCCGCCACACCGGCACCGGCGGCGGCAACCACTTCGTGCTGGGCGGCGAAACCGCGCTGGACTCACCCTTCCTGCGTCGGCCCGATCTGCTGCGCAGCCTGGTCAGCTACTGGCACAACCACCCTGCCCTCTCGTATCTGTTCTCCGGGCTGTTCATCGGCCCCACCTCGCAGGCACCGCGTATCGACGAGGCGCGCAACGACTCGGTCTACGAGATGGAAATCGCGTTCGGCGAGATCGAACGCCTCGCGCGTGGCGGCAACTGCCCGCCCTGGCTTGCCGACCGCATCCTGCGCAATCTGTTGATCGACGTCACCGGCAACACCCACCGCGCCGAGTTCTGTATCGACAAGCTCTACTCGCCAGACGGCCCGACTGGGCGGCTCGGTTTGCTCGAGCTGCGAGCCTTTGAAATGCCACCACATTCGCGCATGAGCCTCACGCAGCAACTGCTGCTGCGCTCGATGATCGCGCGCTTCTGGCAACAGCCCTACGCCCCGCCGCGCCTGGTGCGCTGGGGTACCGAACTGCACGACCGCTTCCTGCTACCGCACTTCGTCGAGCAGGACATACGCGACGTGGTTGAAGACATGCAACTCGCCGGCTATCCGATCCAGCCTGAATGGTTCGCACCGCACATGGAGTTCCGCTTCCCGAAGATCGGTGATCTGGCGGTGAAAGGCATGGAGCTTGAGCTGCGCACCGCACTGGAGCCCTGGCATGTAATGGGTGAGGAAGGCGCCGTCGGCGGCACCGTGCGCTATGTCGACTCCTCGGTTGAACGGCTGCAGGTCAAAGTCGCCGGTATGGCGCCCGACCGTTTCTGCCTCACCGTCAACGGCACTCCGGTCCCGCTGCACCCCACGGGCAAGGTCGGCGAATTCGTCGCGGGCGTGCGCTACCGCGCCTGGCAGCCGGCTTCATGCCTGCACCCGACGATTGGCGTGCATGGCCCGCTGACCTTCGACCTGGTCGACACCTGGATGCAGCGCAGCCTTGGCGGCTGTCAGTACCATGTTGCCCACCCCGGCGGGCGCAACTACGAGACCTTCCCGGTCAACGCCTACGAAGCCGAAAGCCGGCGCCTCGCGCGCTTCTTCCGCATCGGCTATACACCGGGCGAAATGCGGCTGGCACCGGCCCCGGCACAGGGGGAGTTCCCGTTCACCCTGGATCTGCGGCGGCGCTGAATTTGCCTGGGGCACGGCGAAACCACCACCCGGATTGCGGTTCGGGTAACCTGCCCTCACCCGTCGGCCTAGCGCCGGCTCGCCGTGCCCATTAGCTGACTGATGCCTGCAGCACCCTTCGCCCATTACCGCTGCCCGCCCCGCCATTTCGACGAAGCATTCGAGGCGGACGGTCGCCCGCGCGCGGCATGGCAGGCGCTGGTCGCCGCGCTGAACGCAGGCGGCGGCAAGGCGCTGTCGCGACAGGCCGACGCGCTTCGACGCATGGTCGAACTCGACGGCGTAACCTACAACGTTTATGCCGATCCGCAAGGCGCGGACCGCCCCTGGTCGCTTGACCCGATTCCGCTGGTGATCAGCGCCGACGACTGGCAGACGATCTCGCTCGGCATCGCGCAGCGCGCTCAACTGTTCGACCGCATCCTCGCCGACCTCTATGGCCCGCAGGAATTGATCAGCGAAGGCCTGCTGCCGCCGGCGCTTGCCTTCGGCCACCCCGGTTATCTGTGGCCCTGTCAGGGCATCACGCCGGTCGGCGGGCGTTGGTTGCACCTGTACGCAGCCGATCTGGCGCGCTCGGAAGATGGCCGCTGGTGGGTGGTGCATGACCGCACGCAAGGCCCATCCGGTGTGGGTTACGCGATGCAGAACCGTCGCCTTGTGGCACGCGGCCAGCTCGATCTCTTCCGCAGCGCCCATGTCGCCCACCTGGCGGACTTTCTGCGCAGCTTGCGCGACGCGAT
The DNA here is from genome assembly GCF_013184235.1 of Niveibacterium sp. COAC-50. Lineage (NCBI taxonomy): Bacteria > Pseudomonadati > Pseudomonadota > Betaproteobacteria > Rhodocyclales > Rhodocyclaceae > Niveibacterium > Niveibacterium sp. COAC-50. The sequence goes on along the minus strand of NZ_JABCJM010000001.1, from coordinate 847,609 downwards.
CAGCCAGATCGCACCGGTCGCAGCGGGCGAAACGCCGCGCATCGTGCTGCTGACACCCGGCCCCTGGAACGAAACCTACTTCGAGCATTCGCTGCTCGCCCGCCACCTTGGCTTCGCGCTGGTCGAGGGGCAGGACCTGACAGTGCGGCAAGACCGCGTCTACATGAAGACGCTGCAGGGCCTGCAACCGGTACACGCAATCCTTCGCCGGCTCGACGACGACTACTGCGACCCGGCGGAACTGCGGGCGGATTCCGCGCTCGGCGTACCCGGCCTTCTCGCCGCGGTGCGTGCTGGCAACGTGCTGGTCGCCAACGGGCTTGGCAGTGGCGTGCTGGAAACAACCGGCATCCACGGCTTTCTGCCCGGCATTTGCGAACGCCTGCTCGGCGAAACCATGCGCCTGCCCTCCGTCGCCACCTGGTGGTGCGGGGAGGCGCCCGCGCTCGCCCATGTGCTGGAGCATCTGGACGAACTCGTCATCAAACCGGCATTCCCCGGCATGAGCCCCGAGCCGGTATTCGGCCACCGGCTTGATTCGGCCGGCCGCGCCGCGCTCGCCGAACGCCTGCGCGCAACGCCTCACGCCTTCCTCGCGCAGGAATGGGTAAGGCTGTCTCAAGCACCGTCCTTGCAGGCCGACGGCCGGGTGGCGCCGCGCTCGGTCGGCCTGCGGGTCTTCGCGCTGGCAACCCCGGATGGCTACCGCGTCATGCCTGGTGGCCTCGCACGTGTCGCGCCCGAAGCGGGCGACGACGTCGTCACGATGCAGCGTGGTGGCGCCAGCAAGGACATCTGGGTACTCAGCAATGCGCCGGTCGCGCGCGAACCCCTGGCAAGCGCCCCGATCACACCGCCCGAGCTGCTGCGCGCCGAAGCGGTGATTCCCTCCCGCATCGCGGAAAACCTGTTCTGGCTTGGTCGCTACGCGGAACGTTGTGAGGCGCAGGTACGCCTGCTGCGCGCGGCCATCAACCGCCTGTCGGATGGCGACGCCGACGCGCTGAGCGGCCTGCCGTCGCTCGCCGCCGTTGCGCGTGCGCAAGGCCTGCTTAGCGAGCCCGACGACGAGGGTACTGCACCCGATCTGCCACCCGACGATGCATGGCTCGATGCCATCCTCGACACCCAAGCGGTGGGCAGCCTGCACGCCAATGCGCGGCGCCTGCAGCGCGCCGGCAGCCAGATTCGCGAACGGCTATCGGCGGACAACTGGCACGCGCTCAACCGCCTGCCGCAAGTGCTGGAACACGCCGCGCCGGGCATCGCGGGCGCGGCGGAAGCGCTCGATCACGCAATGTTGCTGTGCGTATCCTTCGCGGGCTTTGCAATGGACGACATGGTGCGCGACGCCGGCTGGCGTTTCCTGCTGCTGGGGCGCCGTATCGAACGCCTCGCCAGCCTCGGCGGATTGATCAGTCATTACCTGCAAGGCGACACCCGACAGCATGCCGACGGGCTCGAGTGGCTGCTGGAGGCCACCAACAGCATCGTCACCTACCGCAGTCGCTACCAGCGCCAACCAGAAATGCTACCGGTGCTGGACCTGATCGTCTTCGACCGCGACAACCCCCATGCGCTGGGCTTCCAGCTCGACGTGCTCGCGCGCTACCTCAGCCGCCTCGGGCGTGATTTCGGCGTGCGCTTCGAGAACGATCCCGCACCGCTCCTGGAAACCCTGCGGCGTTTCGACCCCACGCGCTATCACAACCTCGCGCTGCTCGGCGAAGCCGCACCGGGTAGCCCGCAACTCGACGCGCTCGCCGCCTTTGCGGCGCGCGCACAGCGTGCGGCCTGGGGCTTGTCCGACGAGCTCTCGCTGCGCTTCTTCAGCCACGCCGAGCAGGCGCTGCGCAGTGCGGAGGCGGCGTGAGCGCTGTCGCAGAAAGCGGTGCTGATGTAGTGGCTCGCTACTTCGTCTCGCACCTCACACGCTACGACTACGGCCGGCCGGTCGCGCTCGGGCGCCATGTGTTGCATCTGACGCCGCGCGAGCTGCCATGGCAACGCGTGATCTCGCATGAACTCGACGCAGACCCGGCGCCGTCAGAACGGCTGACGGGGCTCGACGCATTTGGCAACCCGATCGAAACGCTGGCCATCGCGCTCCAGCATCACGGCCTGGATGTGCATGCGCGGAGCTGGGTCGAGCTCAGCGAACGGCCAGAGGCTGGCGAATCGCCGAAATGGGAGTCGGTGCGCGACCGCATGGTCTTCCGCGCGGGCCACCGCCCGGATGCGGGCGAGCGCGACGCAGCACGCTTCCTCTTTGAGTCGCGCCATGTGCGCGTCAAACGCGACCTGGCCGAATGGGCCGCCCGTTCGTTTGCCCCGGGCAAGCCGCTCCTTGACGGCGTGCGGGCACTCAATGACCGCATCCATGCGGAATTCGCGTTCGATCCGGAAGCCACCCACGTCGCGACGCCCGTCATGGAAGTCCTGCGCCAGCGCCGCGGGGTGTGTCAGGACTTCGCGCATCTGATGCTCTCCGCGCTGCGGTCCCTCGGTCTTGCCGCGCGCTACATGAGCGGCTACCTGCTGACCACCCCCCCGCCCGGCTCCCCGCGCCTGGTCGGTGCGGACGCGAGTCACGCTTGGATCGCAGTGTGGTGCCCCAACGCCGGTTGGGTGGAATTTGACCCAACGAATGGCGTGCAGGCGGGTATCGGCCATATCACGCTAGGCTGGGGGCGGGATTTCGGCGACGTGACACCGCTGCGCGGCGTGATCGTCGGCGGCGGCGAGCACACCCCCAGCATCGAGGTCAGCGTCGTGCCGGAAGCGGACTACGCCGCCTTACTCGGCGCCACGCGCCGGGCGTAAGTAGACGCGCGCACTCCAGTGCGCCGCTAGCGCTTGCGGGGCGTCTCAACCTGTTTGCGAATCGCATCGTCAAGGCGTTGCATCCAGGCCTCCGGCACCTGGCGGCTGCACAGGATATGCCGCGTCATGCCGGGTGGCATGTCCGGGAAATCCACCCGCTCAAGCTTCTGGTTCTTCAGGTCCGGCGTGTTCGCAAGGTAGAAATCAAGATCGTCCTGATCGACGATCATGAAGTCGAAACGCCCCGCAGCAAGCATCCAGATCGCGCGCACCGGCGCGTCCAGCACCCTGGATACCGGCACACGTGCGCCGGCAATCAAACGATCCAGTTCTGGGCCGTAGGACACCGCGTCGACCACGCCAAAGCGCTGATCCCCCGCCTGCAGCAAGGCCGCAAAGCTCGTGTGGCGGCGCAAGCGCGGCGCCATGTCGGCCCGCGTCAAGACGACCTGAGGTCGGTCGGTATGAATCGGCAGCGAGAAGCGCGCGAAGGCCTCACGCTCAGGCAGCCGGTACCAGCCGAAGGAACACAGCGGCGCGGCATTTGCACGCAACTCCGCCCACATGCGCGCGGGCGGCATCTCTTCAAAACGTGCGCGCAAGCCGGCGGCAGCAAACAACTGCTGCGCACGCGCTAGAAGAAAGCCCTTCTGAACGCCGTTTTCAACGTAGCTGTACGGCGGCTTGTTACGAAACACGACGCTGACCGACTCGTCAGCCGCAACCGCCGCATCCGGCAACAGGCCCGCGACGAGCAGCGCGCAGACAACGCGCAGCCGAATCCGCACCACCCGCGCCCCGTCAGGCCCGGCCAGTGCTGCCGAAACCGCCTTCGCCGCGATGCGACACATCAAACTCTTCAACCACGTTGAAGCCCACTTGCAGCACCGGCACGACCACCAGCTGCGCGATGCGCTCCATCGGCTCGATGACAAAGGTCTTGTTGCCGCGATTCCAGACCGACACAAAGATCTGGCCTTGATAGTCCGAATCGATCAGCCCGACCAGGTTGCCCAGCACGATGCCGTGCTTATGCCCGAGCCCCGAACGCGGCAGGATCATCGCAGCGAGGCCCGGATCGGCCAGATGGATCGCCATGCCGGTCGGGACCAGGAAGGTCGCCCCCGGCTCCAGCGTGACCGGCGCATCCAGGCAGGCACGCAGGTCAAGCCCAGCCGAGCCGTGGGTGGCGTAGTGCGGCGGGCTCTCCTTGAGGCGCGGGTCGAGCAGTTTCACGTCGATGTGGTGCATGGGTCGGGCTCCAGATTCGTGGTCGTAATGGTTCGGGTCAAGCCAGCATGCCGGCCAGGTGCTCAACAATGGCTTCGGCAACGGCGTCCTTGGGGCCGTGCGGGACCTCATGGCGGCCCGAATCGTCGAACAACACCACACGGTTATCGTCGCCGCCCATGCCGTCTTGCACCAGATTGCCGACCAGGAGTGGCACACGCTTCTTGGCGCGTTTGGTCGCCGCATACTCGTCGAGATTCTGGCTCTCGGCCGCAAAGCCCACGCAGAACGGCGGATTGGGTAGCGACGCCACTTCGGCGAGGATGTCCGGGTTCTGCACCAGTTCGATCGTCAAGCCGTCGCCACCGGCCTTTTTCATTTTGTGATCGGCCGCTGTCGCTGGCCTGTAGTCAGCCACCGCTGCAACGCCGATGAAAACATTGGCGGCCAGCACGTTGCGCATCACGGCATCGCGCATCTGCAAGGCGGTCTGCACATCGATCCGGGTCACGCCACGCGGCGTCGCCTGTGCAACCGGGCCGGCCACCAGCGTCACTTCGGCGCCAGCATCCGCGCACGCGCGAGCCAGCGCAAAGCCCATCTTGCCGGAGCTGATGTTGGTAATGCCGCGCACCGGGTCGATCGGTTCGAAGGTCGGCCCTGCGGTGATCAGCACACGCTTGCCAGCCAGCCGCTTGGGCGTGAAGAAGGCCGCCACCTCGGCGACGATCTCAAGTGGCTCCAGCATTCGGCCCATGCCCACTTCGCCGCAGGCCTGCTCGCCGGAAGCCGGGCCGAAGACCGCCACACCATCCGCGCGCAGTTGGGCGAGGTTGCGCTGAGTCGCCGGGTTCTCCCACATCTGCCGGTTCATGGCGGGGCAAACCGCAAGCGGGCACTCGCGTGCCAACACCAGGGTGGTCAGCAGGTCGTCCGCCAGGCCGTGCGCGAACTTCGCCATCACATCGGCGGTGGCGGGCGCCACCAGGAGCAGATCAGCCCCGCGAGTGAGATCGATATGCGCCATGTTGCGGCTCTGGCGGGAATCCCATGCATCGGTCCACGCCGGGTTGCCGGTCAGCGCCTGAAAAGTGACCGGCGTCACGAAGTGGGCGCCGCCCTCGGTCAGCACACAGTGCACATCCGCACCGGCCTTGCCCAGTTGCCGCGCGAGATCGGCCGCCTTGTAGGCCGCTATGCCGCCCGCAACCCCCAGCACGATGCGCTTGCCCGTGAAAATGCTCATGACATGAATTCCAGATTACGCGGCACGATGGAGGCCCGATTCTACCGCCCCGCTGCAAGGACACGACATGGCTATCACCGACTGGCCCGAAGACGAACGCCCACGCGAGCGCCTGCTGGCGCATGGTGCTGCGGTGCTGTCCGACGCTGAACTGCTGGCGATCTTCCTGCGTGTCGGCATCAAGGGAAAGAGCGCCGTTGACCTCGCTCGCGACCTGATCGCCCGCTTTGGTAGCCTGACGCGCCTGTTCGCGGCGCCGGTCGACGACTTCGCCGCCGTGCCCGGCATGGGCAGCGCGAAGTTCGCGCAGTTGCAGGCAGTGATCGAGATGGCGCGTCGCGCGCTAGGTGAAGAAATGCGCGAACGCGATCTGCTCAGTTCGCCCGGCGCTGTGCGCGATTGGCTGCGCCTTAAGCTTGCCGCCCTGCCCTACGAGGTCTTCATGGTGATCCTGCTCGACGCGCAGAATCGCCTGATCCATGCCGAAGAGCTGTTTCGCGGCACGCTCGACCAGACCAGCGTGTACCCGCGCGAAGTGGTGAAGCTCGCGCTCGCACGCAACGCCGCGGCTGCGATCTTTGCGCACAATCACCCGTCCGGCTGCAGCGAACCGAGTCGCGCCGATGAACTATTGACGAGCAGCCTGAAGCAGGCATTGGCGCTGGTCGACGTACGCGTGCTGGATCACTTCATCGTGGCCGGCAACGCGCGCCCCCTCTCCTTCGCCGAGCGTGGCCTTCTCTGAGCCAACACATGCTCTTTGGATCTTTCCACACCGCGCCACCCGATCTATCCACCGAAAGAGCTTGATTCGTCACCGTATTTCTGGATAGAATCGTGGGTTTCGAGCAAACAGGTTCATCGGAGCGTTTCATGTCCCGCGTCTGTCAAGTTACCGGTAAAGGCCCCATGGTGGGCAACAACGTCTCGCACGCAAACAACAAGACCAAGCGTCGCTTCCTGCCCAACCTGCAGTCGCGCCGTTTCTGGGTTGAGAGCGAGAACCGCTTCGTCCGTCTGCGTGTGTCCAACGCGGGTCTGCGCACGATCGACAAGAAGGGCATCGAGGTCGTCCTCGCCGAGCTTCGCGCTCGCGGCGAAGTCTGATCCCGCCCTCACTAGGAGAACATCATGGCCAAAGGCGGTCGCGAAAAGATCAAGCTGGAGTCCACTGCGGGCACCGGCCATTTCTACACCACGAACAAAAACAAGCGCACCACTCCCGGTAAGCTCGAGTTCATGAAATATGACCCGAAGGCCCGGAAGCACGTGCTCTACAAGGAAACCAAGCTCAAGTAATTTGAGCTGACCTGGTTTGCCTCGATGAAAAACCCGCCAATCGGCGGGTTTTTCTTTTTCTGCCTCCGCATCTCACGCATTCGCCGCGGCCGGCCCGCCGCCCCCGCCGCGATCCACCGCACAGTCGCACCCCGCCGCCTCGCAACCAAGAAGCGCTGAGTACAAGTCGCTCGCTTACAGCGGCAGCCATCTCGCACGCGCAGCACAAAAATCCATCGCCCCCCTCAATCGCCACAAGAAGCAAGCGGCGAGCGCGACTTCGCGCGGTCCATACCGATTTCGTCAACCGCCGACAAGCTTTGTGGGCAGAACCCCATAAGCGCTTCCTATGATGTAACTCAAGTCCTTGATCGTAATTGCGCACTAGGGTAAACCCTATGTTGGGGTTTACCCCTAGTTCGATGCGATGGGGAGTCGCGCCGGACCAGTCCAGATAATTCCGCCAGGAGACATCAATGCGTGCAAACGCACCCAGGTTGCAGCTAGTCGCCCCGTTGTCGGGCTTGATTGTTCCGATCGAAAGCGTGCCGGACCCCGTTTTTGCCCAGAAGATGGTGGGCGACGGGATTTCGATCGACCCCACTTCCAACGAATTGCTCGCGCCGGTGGCCGGCACGATCACGCAGTTGCACGCCGCCGGCCATGCGCTGACGATCCGCTCGGTTGAAGGCATCGAGGTGCTGCTGCACATCGGTCTCGACACCGTGATGCTGAAAGGCGAAGGCTTTTCGCCGCAGGTTCGCGAAGGCGATCAGGTCGCCGCGGGCCAGTTGCTGATCCGTTTCGACGCCGATCTCGTCGGCCGCAAGGCGCGCAGCCTGCTGACGCAGATGGTGATTGCCAATGGCGATCTCGTGGCGCGTATGAAGCCCGCTACCGGCAAGGCCGAAGCAGGCAAGACCGAAGTGCTGACGCTCGACCTCGCGGGTGCAACGCCTTCTGTCGGCGCCGGTGCGATCGATATCGTCGCCCCGCTCTCCGGCATCCTGTTCCCGCTCGACAAGGTGCCGGACCCGGTCTTCGCGCAGAAGATGGTGGGCGACGGCATCTCGCTCGACCCGACCAGTCCGGAGTTGCTGTCCCCGGTCGCCGGCACCGTGACCAATCTGCATAGCGCCCACCATGCGCTGACGATCACCACGCCGGAAGGTCTGGAAGTGCTGGTGCACATTGGCATCGACACAGTCATGCTCAAGGGCGAAGGCTTTACACCCAAGGTCAAGCAGGGTGACACCGTGACCGTCGGCCAACCCCTGATCCGCTTCAACCCGGATCTGGTGGCGCGCAAGGCCGCCAGCCTGCTGACACAGATCATCATCGCCAATGGCGACAAGGTCGCCGCAATGCACGCCAAGAGCGGTGCAGTGGAAGCCGGTCGCGATGTGGTACTGAGTGTTGAATTGATCGGCGCGGCAAGCAGCGCTGCAGCCGTCGGCGGCAGCACAGAGACCGCTGGCCCGGTCAGCCTGCCGAATCCGTCCGGCCTGCATGCGCGCCCCGCAGCGGTGCTCGCTGCGGAGGCGAAGAAGTTCAAGTCCGACGTCCGCATCGCTCGCGGCAGCGATGAAGCGAACGCCAAATCGGTCGTCGCGATCATGGGGCTATCGACCCAGCAGGGCGACCAGATCGTCGTCAGGGCCACCGGCCCGGATGCACGCGACGCCGCGGCTGCGGTGGCCAAACTGATATCGGAAGGTTGTGGCGAGAAGGCTGGCGACGCGCCGGCAGCCGCCGCGCCAAAAGTTGCCGCGCCGACGCGCGCGACGCCGACCGATGCAGACGAACTCGGCGGCGTATCCGCCTCGCCCGGCCTTGCCGTTGGCCGCATCGTGCAATACCGCCAGCAGGTCATCGACGTGGCCGAAAAGGGCGAATCGCCGCAACGCGAGCGCGCCCGTCTGGACGCCGCGCTGCACGAAGGCCGCACGGCCATCGAAGCGCTCAAGGCGAACCTCAGCGATCCGTCCAAGGCGCAGATCATGGACGCGCACATTGAATTGCTGGAAGACCCGGAGCTGGTCGACCTGGCCATCGAAGGCGTGTCCGCAGGCAAGAGCGCCGGCTTTGCCTGGCGCGAGGCCTTCACCCGCTACGCCGCGCAACTCGAGAAGCTCGACAACGCGCTGCTGCGCGAGCGCGCCAACGATATCCGCGACGTTGGGCGCCGCGTGCTGGCCACGCTGGCTGGCGTTACGCAAGCGAAGATCGATGTGCCTGCCGGCTCGATTCTGATTGCCGAGGAACTGACGCCCTCCGACACCGCACAACTCGACCGCTCTAAGGTACTGGGGTTCTGCACTACCACGGGCGGCGCTACGAGCCACGTCGCGATCCTTGCCCGTTCGCTGGGCATCCCGGCTGTCTGCGGCATCGACGAAGCAGTGCTGGCGCTGGCTGATGGCACGCAGGTCGTGCTGGACGGTTCGCGTGGCACGCTGCGCAAGAACCCGACGGAAGCTCAGCTCGCCGATGCGCAGGATCGCATGGCCCGCCAGGCCGCCAAGCGCGAAGCCGAGCAAGCCGCTGCGCACAAGGCGGCCCATACCGCCGACGGCGTACGCATCGAAGTCGTCGCCAACGTGCGCAACGCGAAGGACGCGCAGGAAGGTGTGGCGAACGGCGCGGAAGGCGTGGGTCTGTTGCGCTCGGAGTTCCTCTTCGACGACCGCGACACCGCACCGGACGAAGAAGAACAAGCCGCCGCCTACATGGCGGTCGCGGAAGCACTCGGCACCGAGCGACCGCTGGTGGTGCGTACGCTCGACGTCGGCGGCGACAAGCCCCTGCCCTACCTGCCGCTGCCGAAGGAGGAGAACCCCTTCCTCGGCCTGCGCGGTGTGCGTGTGAGCCTTGAGCGCCCGGACATGTTCCGCACCCAGCTTCGCGCGATCCTGCGTACGGCACCGCTCGCACAGCTGCACATCATGTTCCCGATGATCGCGACGCTCGAAGAACTGCGCGAAGCCAAAGCCATCCTCGCCGAGGAGCAAGCGGCCACCGGCCATACCAACGTGAAGGTCGGCGTGATGATCGAAGTGCCGTCGGCCGCCGTGATGGCTGAGCAGTTCGCCCGCGAAGCCGACTTCTTCTCGATCGGCACCAACGACCTGACCCAGTACACGCTGGCGATGGACCGCGGCCATCCGAAGCTCGCGAAGAAGGCCGACGGCCTGCACCCCTCAGTGCTGCGCATGATCGCGCTGACCTGCGAAGGCGCGAAGAAGCACGGCAAGTGGGTCGGCGTGTGCGGCGGCATGGCATCGGATCCGATGGCCGTCCCGGTGCTGATCGGCCTCGGTGTTGAAGAACTCTCCGCGTCGGTCCCCGCCATCGCAGCGGTCAAGGCCACCGTGGCGCGCGTGACGATGGCCGAATGCCAGGCGCTCGCGCAGGAAGTGTTGTCGCTGGGTACGGCCGCAGAAGTGCGTGCCCGGCTTGCCAAGTTCGCTGATTAAACCAAGTCCCCTTGAGGAGTCATAAAACCATGTTTGCAAATGCCTTCGCTGGCCTGCAGAAAATCGGCAAAGCGCTGATGCTGCCTGTGGCCGTCCTGCCTGTGGCGGGCCTGCTGCTCGGTCTCGGTGCGACCGATTTCCACACCACCAACACCGTCTTCCTCGCGATTCTGTCGCTGATGAAGAATGCGGGCGACGTCATCTTCGGCAACCTGCCGTTGATCTTCGCCATCGGCGTCGCATTGGGCTTTACCGAGAACGACGGCGTTGCAGCGATTGCCGCCACCATCGGCTACCTCGTCATGACCGTCACGCTGGGCGTCATGGCGGGCCTGATGGGCATCAAGCCGGATACGATCATGGGCCTGCCCTCGATCCAGACCGGCGTGTTCGGCGGCATCCTCGCCGGCGGCCTGGCGGCTTATATGTTCAACCGCTACTTCCGCATCGCACTGCCGGCTTACCTCGGCTTCTTCGCCGGCAAGCGCTTCGTGCCAATCGTCACCGCGATTGCCGCGATTGCCTTGGGCGCCTTGCTCTCCTTCGTATGGCCCCCGATCGGTGGCGCCATCAAGACCTTCTCGCACTGGGCCGCCGTCAGCGATCCGCGTACTGCCGCAACGGTCTATGGTTTCGTTGAGCGTCTGCTGATCCCGTTCGGCCTGCACCACATCTGGAACGTGCCGTTCTTCTTCGAAATGGGCAGCTTCCTCGACCCGAGCACCGGCAAGATGGTGAGCGGCGACATCAACCGCTTCTTCGCGGGTGACCCGACCGCAGGCGTGCTGGCTGGTGCCTTCTTCTTCAAGATGTTCGGTCTGCCGGCTGCCGCAATCGCGATCTGGCATACCGCCAAGCCGGAGAACAAGCTGGCCGTGGGCGGCATGATGGTTTCGGCCGCACTGACCTCGTTCCTGACCGGTATCACCGAGCCGATCGAATTCGCCTTCCTGTTCGTTGCACCGGTGCTGTACTTCATCCACGCGCTGCTCGCCGCTTCGTGCCAGTTCGTGGCGAACACGCTCAGCATGCACATGGGCTTCACCTTCTCGCAGGGCGGCATCGACTTCCTGATGTTCAACCTGATCGGCAACAAGTCGCAGGGTGCGTGGTACGTCTTCATCCTCGGCCCGATCTACGCCGCGATCTACTACTCGGTGTTCCGCTTCGTCATCGTCAAGTTCAACCTGAAGACGCCGGGTCGTGAAGACGCCGCCGAAGAAGGCGCCACGCAAGCCATGGGCGAAGGCAAGGGCGGCAAGGCGCGTGACCTCGTGATCGCTTTCGGCGGCCGCGCCAACATCAAGAGCCTGGACGCTTGCATCACCCGTCTGCGTATCGCCGTGGCCGACCCGTCGCGTGTCGATCAGGCCCGCCTGAAGGCGCTCGGGGCATCGGGCGTCGTGGTTGTCGGCAACGGCATCCAGGCCATCTTTGGCCCGCTGTCTGAAAACATGAAGGGCGACATGGAGGACTACCTGAAGTCCACCGGCGCCGAGGCTGATCTTGCGGCTCCGGTTGCAACCGTCGCCACCGCCGCCGCAGCGCCGGCTGGTGCCAACGCCCAGCAGAAGGCTCGTGCCGAGAAAATCCGCGCAGCCCTTGGCGGCGCAGCAAACGTGAAGGCGCTCGAAGCGCTAGCTGCGACGCGCCTGCGGGTCGAGCTCGCCGACGCAGGCAAGGTGGATGCTGCTGCGCTGAAGAACGCCGGCGTGCAGGCCACGATGCCGGTCGAAGGTGGCGCCATGCACCTGATCGTCGGCCTCGAAGCGGACGCGCTGGCCGCTGCGCTGCGCTGATTCAAAGTTTCCTTTGTAGTATTGAGGGCGCCTCCGGGCGCCCTTTTTCATTTGATCATGCGGTCAACTATCCGACGACTTTGTCTATCGGCTGTGTCATTCGCTGCTGAAATGGTCGCAAACTAAGCGCTGGCCGCAGTGAAGCTTCGCGTTGCTCCAGCGTGCAATTCGGACTCAATGACCTTTCGCCACGCGTCCGAAATCGCAGCGATGCTGCAATGCTGAGAAACATGCTTTCGGCCCGCCGCTATATGGTTTGCGCGCATGGCGCGATTTGCGAGGTACTCGGCAAACCCTTCGTCGAAACCGTTGAACCAGCCCATGCCGGAAAATGGTTGATAGCTCGGAATCGGATCCGCAGCGACAGCCAAGCCTTCGTTCAATGCCGTCGCGACCCGGTTGCTGCTCTTGCATCGCGTGAACGGGTTATCGCGCACAGGTATAAGGGCTACATCGTGCAGGCGCAAGACTGGCAAGAACGTCGTGCGGTCCCAAGCAACGTAACGGGTCGGGAATCGCCAACCGCTGAACTCTGCCGAGAACTTCCGTGGATGGTTGCTAATAACGGTTAATGAAATTGGGCGCCTCGAATGAGTCCGCTCAAGTCGGCCTCGGAGCGCGGACAGATCCGTCATGCCTCCTTCGGCAAAGCTGACTCCATGATTACCAAACCAAACCAGCGGCAGATGGCCGCGCAGACGCCAGCAACTGATCCAAGCGGCATGCTCAATCAGGCGCATCTTGGCCGGAATACGCATCGGATTGAGGTGTCGCCTTGCCCACGACTCGCCCGGCATAAGATCACGGGCGCATTCGACAGCATCGCCAACCACTGAGATATCTTGCGTGAAGCCCTGCGCCCGCGTGACCTCCGCGAGCGCATCGGTCGCACACACCAAGTGATCCGCCATAGACAGTAGACGTCTTAGACGTTCAATCTGTCGTGACCAAGCCGGATCGTTGTTCGGATTGAAGAACTGGTTATCGCAGTTGTCGACCACGATACGAATTCCGCGCTGCTTCAAGCGGCCGATCTGCGCAAGAAAGTCCTCCGGAGTCAGGCTGTTCTGCGCGGTATCGAAAACCGACCAAGCCTGAACGATGACGCTCACGTAGGTACTCTCGCGCGCAGCATCGTAAAGTTCCACCTTGACACCATCGCGTATCAGGCGATTCAAAGGAGTCAGGCAGCGCATACGAACACCGGCTTTCAGGAGATATCGTGATTGCGGCCACCAAGCTACGGTCATTGGGAGAAGCTCATTCAGGATCCAGATATTCGAGTAGCGAAACGCAGCTAGTGTGCTCGCCAAGCCCATTCTCGTGCTGTGCTGAAGACCACGCCGCACGCCAATCAGAGCGTTTGAATCGAAGGTTCGCCCGACGGATTGGGACCATGACACAAAGGCACCACTTACCCCCACGAGCTGAATTTTGGTTCGCCGACGACGAGAACCCGAATGCCCCAACGCGATAGAGGTCTTCATATCCAGACACGCCTGGACGCCCAGATCCGCTTCATCCTCGAAATTGATCGGCTCAAGAGTGTGTTACGGCAAAGCTGGCTGCTGAACGAAGAACGCCGGGAGAACTCGGCGGAGCACAGCTGGCATGTCGCGATGATGGCGCTTGTACTGGCCGAACACGCCAACGCGCCGGTCGATGCCACCCGCGCGGCAATGATGCTGATGCTGCACGACATCGTGGAGATCGATGCGGGCGATACGTTCGCCTACGACACCGCAGCGCACGCGGACAAGGAAGCCCGAGAACGCGCTGCTGCCGATCGGCTGTTTGGCTTGCTACCGCAAGACACGGGCGCCCAATTGCGCGCGCTGTGGGACGAGTTCGAGGCCGCAGAAACGATCGACGCTCGTTTCGCCAATGCGCTGGATCGCCTGATGCCGATGCTGCACAACCTGCACACCCAGGGTCGCGCGTGGCAGGCGAATGGTGTGACGGCCGACAAGGTGCTCGCGCGTAACCACGTCATCGCAGACGGATCGTCACGCCTCTGGGACTACGCTCGCGGTGTCATCGACGAAGCCGTTGGCAAGGGCTATCTCGCCCGCGCAAAAGACCGCAGCACCGAGTAAGCCCGATACGGGCTGCTCGCCACAATGAGTTGCTTTACGGCCCCCCGCGCGGGCCAATGCGGACTGCGACCGCAGCGCGTCAGGCGCGCTCGCCCGGCTGAGCTTCAAGCTCGCGAACAACCAAACGCGCGAGATCGCGAAAGAGGACAAGATCCTCGGGCTCGAGGCGGCGCGGCTTACGGTCGATCAGACACAGCGTTCCGACGCGAAAGCCTGAGCTCAAACGTAACGGCATCCCGGCGTAGAAGCGGATCTTGGGCTCCCCGGTTACCAGGGGATTGTCGGCAAACCGAGGGTCTTCCAGCGCATCGGGCACGACGAGCGGATCATCCTGGAGGATCGCGTGGCCGCAGAATGAAATGTCGCGCCCGGTTTCACACGCATCCAAGCCCTGCCTGGACTTGAACCACTGGCGGTCCGCGTCAATCAGGCTGACCAGTGCAATCGGCACACGAAAGGCCGTAGCGCAGAAAGCCGTGATCGAATCGAAACGTTCCTCTGGCTCGGTATCAAGTACCAACAAATCGCGCAGCGCTTGAAGTCGCTGCGCCTCGTCGGGCGGTGTGGCGGGTCGCTGCATGAAAACCCCAGACTCATCAGGGGCCGCAAGCGGCAGCCCCTCGCATGCATGGGTTAACGGAAAGAACGCCAGCGCCCTTGAGCCCTGGCGTGGCGCCCCGCGATCGCCGTATCGGGCGCTCGCGCCGCGGTCGGACCCTTCCCGCTCGCGGCGGCCAGCCCAACAACTTAGCGTTGTGCCACTGGGCCGGTACCGGTCCCCCACCCGCCGCCAAGCGCCTTGAAGAAGGCAACCGAAGCGTTCAACCGCGCTTCGCGAGCCTGGATGAAGGCGATCTGCGCATCGTTGCTCGAACGCTGGGCATCCAGCAATTCCAGGAACGCGGCGGACCCGGCCTCGTAACGTGCGCGGGAGATTCGTTCAGCGTTCGCGGCGGCCTTCATCTGGGCTTCACGCGCCTGTTCAGTGACCGCCGTCTGACGCAGGCTCACGAGCGCGTCGAGCACTTCGCGGTAGGCCGTCTGGGCGGTTTTGCGGTACTGCTCCAGGGCCTCTTTCTGCACTGCGGTCGCCTGATCCAGCTTACCCAGGCGGTAGCCAGCATCGAACACCGGCAGGTTGACGATTGCCGTAGCGGTCCACAGGCTCGCGCTCGACTTGAACAGGTTGGAGAGGTCCGCGCTCTCGCCGCCGAAGAAGCCTGTCAGCGAAATGCTCGGAAAGAGCGCCGCCTTGGCGACGCCGATCTGCGCGTTGTACGAGATCAAGGACTGCTCTGCCTGACGCACGTCTGGCCGCCGGTCGAGGAGATCGGCCGGAAGGCCGGACGGTGGCACGGGCGGCATCGGCAAGGTGCGCAGGTCGTCGCGCGGCGCGATTTCGAGCTCTGGCGCGCCGACGAGCAGCGCCAACTGGTGCAACTGCAACTCACGCTGCTGCGTCAGCACCGACACCTGAGCTTCCAGCGCAGCGCGTGCGCTTTCTGCCTGTTGCACGTCCAGCGCCGAGACCTTGCCGGCCTCGTAGCGATGCTGCGCAATGGCGACGGCCGCTTCGCGGGTCTTCAGGCTGGCGCGGCTACTGGCAAGTTGGGTATCAAGGCTGCGCAGGCTGACGTAGCCACTGGTGACGCTGCCGGCAAGCGTGAGCCGCACCGTGTCGCGATAGAGCCGGCTGCCGCTGGCTTGGGCAATCGCCGCCTCACGAGCACGGCGAAACTTGCCCCAGAAGTCGAGCTCATACGCCACCATCAGGCCGTTGAGCTTGAAGTCGTTATACGGCCGCGGAGTCAGTTTGTTGGCAGTCCAGGTGGCGCGGCTGGGCGAGATACGCGAAGCATTTCCGTTGAGGTCGATCTCCGGAAAGAATGCGGCACCCGCCTGCTGCATCACGGCGTCGGTCTGCTCGATGCGCGCGAGCGCAATCCGGATATCGGCGGAATCCTTCAACGCGCGCTCAACCAATCCATTGAGCTCCGCGTCACCAAACGCCTGCCACCAGCCATCGGCCAGCGTGGCTGCGTCGTTGGCGGCACCCGCTGGCGCGCTTGCGAACTGCTCCGGCAGCACAGCCTGCGGACGTTGGTAGTCAGGGCCGACGGCGCAGCCAGTCAGGCTCAACAGCGCCGCTGCAATCAGGGTCATCCGGGCGCTCATGCGTTGTCTCCGGCATTGCGGGCGACCACCTTGTGGCGGGCAGTCAGCCAGATGAAGAAAAGCGGTACGAACAGCGTGGCGATGAAGGTGGCTGCGATCATGCCGCCGAACACGCCAGTACCCATCGAACGGCGTGCCGCCGCGCCCGCACCGGTGGCGAAGACAAGCGGCACCATGCCGAGCACGAAGGCGAGCGAGGTCATCACGATCGGCCGGAAACGCAGCCGGGCCGCTTCGAGTGCGGCATCGATGGCGTTCATGCCGGCTTCCATCTGCTGCGAGGCAAACTCGACGATCAGAATCGCGTTCTTCGCCGCGAGGCCCACCAGTACGACGAGACCAATCTGGAAGTAGATGTCGTTCGGGAAGCCGCGCACCAGAATTGCGACCAGCGCACCAAGCATCGCGAACGGAATCGCCATCACCACGCCGAGCGGCAACGACCAGCGCTCGAACTGCGCAGCGAGAATCAGGAAGACCATGATCAGGCCGAAGGCGAAGGCCGCGATCGACGTCGAGCCGGTACGCTTCTCCTGATAGGCCTGCCCGGTCCAGGCAAGCTGGTAGCCCTCTGGCAACACCTTGGCCGCAGTGGCCTCGACGATGCGAATCGCTTCGCCCGAACTCACGCCCGGTGCGCCGTTGCCGAGCACCTTGGCGGCGAGGTAGCCGTTGAAGCGATCGAGCGTCTCAGCGCCAGTCATCCGCGTGGTGCGCGTCAGGGCTGAGAGCGGAATCATGTTGCCGTTGCTCGCACGCACCCAGGCGCGGCCCACGTCTTCCGGCTTCATGCGGTAAGGCGCATCGGCCTGCATCTGTACCCGGTAGGTACGACCGAACTTGTTGAAGTCGTTCACGTAGTAGGTGCCGATCGTGCTCTGCAGCGCGACAAACACATCCCCCACCGGCACGCCCAGTGCGAGCGCTTTGTCTTCATCCACTTCCACATGCAGTTGCGGCGAAGTCGGGCGGAAGAAGGTGTTGATGCCGGTAAGCTGCTTGTTCTGCTTGAGCGCCTCGACGAAAGCCCCCATCACCTCCTGCAGCCGCTTCGGGTCATCGGACCCGCGGCTCTGCACGTAGGCCTCGAAGCCCCCCGCCGCGCCGAGGCCACGGATCGCCGGTGGGTTGAAGGCGATGGCCATGCCGTCCTTCTGCATCATGCCGGCGCCGAACACGGTCTTGACGATGTCGTCGGTCGTTGCAGTACGGTCGTCCCAAGGCTTCAGGCGCACGAACACGGTCGCGGTATTGCTCTTGTTGCCGCCGCCGATCAGGTCGAAACCGTTCACGACAAACACATGCTCAACCGCCGGGTGCTTTTGCAGCGTCTGGCGCAGAGCCTCGCCGGTCTTTGCGGTGCGTTCAAGCGACGCGCCATCGGGCAGGATCACCGAACCGAACACATAGCCCTGATCCTCCGGCGGCACGAAACTGCCGGGGATACGGGCGAGCAGCAGCCCGGCGATCACGATCACCGCGAGATAACCAGCCACCGATGCCACACGATGCCGCAGCGTGAACGACACGGTGTCGGTGTAGCTGCGCGTGAAGCGTGCGAAGAAGTGGTTGAAGCCGGCGAAGAAACCACGCGTTTCCTCATGCATGGGCTTGAGCAGCAGTGCGCACAGCGCAGGCGTGAGGGTCAGCGCGACCAGGCCCGAAATAACGACCGACACCGCAACGGTGACCGCAAACTGCTTGTAGAGCTGGCCCGCGATGCCGCCGAGGAAGGCCACCGGCACGAACACCGAACACAGCACCAGCACAATCGCGACGACCGCGCTGGCCACCTCGCGCATCGCTTCCGCCGCCGCCTCGCGGGGCGAGAGCCCCTTCTCGATCATCAAACGCTCAACGTTCTCCAGCACCACGATCGCATCGTCCACGACGATGCCGATCGCCAGCACCATCGCGAACAAGGTCAGCGTGTTGATCGAGAAGTTGAAGATCCACAAGCCGGCAAAGGCACCGATCAGCGATACCGGCACCGCCAGCATCGGAATCAGCGTCGCGCGCCAGCTCTGCAGAAACACGAAGACCACCACGATCACCAGCAAGCTCGCTTCAAGCAAGGTCATCACGACTTCGTGAATCGATGCCTGCACGAACACCGTGGTGTCGTACGGAATCATGTACGCGACGCCCTTGGGCAGCGTCTTCTCGAACTCCGACATCCTGGCCTTCACGGCATTGCCCACATCCAGCGCGTTGGCGCCGGTCTGCAGGAAGATCGCCATACCGATCGACGGATTGCCGTCGAGCGTCGTAAAGGCGTCGTAGTTCTGCGCGGCAAGTTCCACCCGCGCGACGTCCTTCAGGCGCAGGTAGCCGTCAGGCCCACCGGCGCGCAAGATGATGTTGCCGAACTGCGCGGGCTCAAGCAGACGGCCGCGCGCAGTGACCGTGTAGGCCAGTTGCTGACCGGGCACCGCGGGTGCAGCGCCGATCTTGCCCGCCGAGTACTGCGCGTTCTGCGCAGCAAGTGCGGCGGCGATATCGGCAGTGGTGACACCCAGTTGCGCCATGCGATCCGGCTTGAGCCACACGCGCATCGAATAGTCCTGCGCGCCGAAGATCGTGACGCTGCCGACACCTGGCGTGCGCTTGAGCTCATCAACAATGTTCAGCGACGCATAGTTCGACAGGAACAGCGCGTCGCGTGACTTGTCGGGCGACACCAGCGAAGCGACCAACAGGATCTCGGTGGAGCTCTTCTGCACGATCACGCCGTTGCGGCGTACGTCGTCGGGCAGACGCGGCAGCACCGCGTTGACCTTGTTGTTGGTGTTGATCGTGGCGTAATCCGGGTTGGCGCCGACCTCGAAGGTCGCGGTGATCGTTAGCGAACCGCTCGAACTTGCACTCGACGTGTAGTAGACGAGCCCCTCGACCCCGTTGAGCTGCTCCTCGATCGGCGCCGCCACGGTGCGCGCGAGCGTTTCGGCCGATGCGCCCGGGTAGGAGGCGATGATCTGCACGGTTGGCGGTGTGATCGCCGGATACTGCGAAATCGGCAGCGCGCGCGCCGCCACGATGCCCGCGATGACGATGATCAACGAAATCACCGTCGCGAAGATGGGCCTTCGAATGAAGAACTGAGCAAACATCGATCAGCCCCTCAAGCTTGCTTCTTGCCGGCAGCAGCACCGGGCGCGCCGGGTGGCATGGCGCCCGGCGGCATCGGCTTTACCGGCATGCCGGGTCGCAGCTTGATCAGGTTATCCACGATCACCTGGTCGCCCGCTTTCAGGCCGCCGGTGATGATCCAGTCCTTGCCGTCCCAGTTGCCGACTTGCACTGGCCGCGGCGCCACCTTGTCGCCCTCACCCACCGTCATCACGATAAAACCCTGGTCGGTTTGCACCACTGCCGACTGCGGCACGCGGAACACGCCCTCGCGGGTGCCGACCTGCAACTTCACGCGAACGAACTGGCCCGGCAGCACCGCAGCATCGGGGTTGGGGAATGCGGCACGCAGCGAGCGGGTGCCGAGCTTCGGATCGATCTGTGTCGCGGCGAAGTCGAGCGCGCCTTTGGCTCCATAGGTGGAGCCATCCGGCAACACGATCTGCACCGCCTGCACCTTGCGCGGATCGAAGTGGCCGCCGGGGAAGTTCGCCTGATCAGCATCGGAAAGCGCAAAGCGAACCTTGATCGGATCGAGCTGAACCACCGTCGTCAGGCTGTCGCCCACCGCCACCAGATTACCTTCCGACTTCAACGCCCGCCCGCTGATACCCGCCACCGGCGCCGGCACTGCGGCATAGCCAAGGCTGAGCTCCGCCGTGCGCAGGCTCGCCTGGGCCGCTTGCTGCTGCGCCCGGGCGGTGGCTTCCGCGGTTACGGCGTCATCCAGTTCCTTCCGCGCCACCGCATCCTGCGTGGACAGGCCGCGCGTGCGGGCCAACTCACGTGTGGCCTGCTCCAACTTGTTCGCTGCGTCGCTGGCCTGGGCGCGCGCGCTCGAGAGCGCCGCCTCAAGCGGCGCGCGATCGATTTCGAACAGTGACTGTCCGGCCCGCACCGCGTTGCCTTCCTCATAGCCACGCTTGACCAGCACACCACCAACGCGGGCCCGCACCTCGACTTCGCGCGCGCCTTCGGTCTGGCCAACCGCCTCGACCCACACCGGCGCACTGGTCGCTTCCACCGCGATGGCACCAACCGGCATCGGTCCGGATGGCGGGCCCCCGGCCTGATCCTTGGCGGTGCAGGCGGCCAATGCCAGCACCAGAGAAATCGCGGAAATTGCGGGTACAAAAGTGCCGCGGATGTGCGGCGGGATCATGCGACGGACGGACATCCGGAGCTCCTCGAGGGGTTTTGTGCTTCAGGCCGCGCCACATGGGCCGAGCGGTAGACTCAGCCTAGCGGCTCTGGTGCGGCGCTGCCGGCCCTTTTGCGGCGTAACGCATGGGCCAATCTAGGAAAGCCGAATTTATACATTCACGGATGTATAATTACAAGCAATCGCTCTGGTGGGATATACATGGCACGCAGGACCAAGGAAGACATGCAACAGACGCGGCGCGACATCATCGACGCCGCACGCAATGTGTTTTCCGAACGCGGTGTCAGTCGCACATCGCTGGAGCAGATCGCATCAGCCGCTGGGGTCACCCGCGGCGCGGTCTACTGGCATTTCGAGAACAAGGCCCAACTCTTCGTTGCGCTGCGTGACGACGTCGCGATGCCGCTGATGGATGTGCTCGAGGCTGCGCTGCAGGTTGATTCCGGCTCCGATCCGCTCGGTGCGATCGAATGCTTCCTGATGGCCTATGTGGAGCGCCTTGAATCGGATCTGACGACGCGTCAGACCTTCGAAGTGCTGATCAACAAGTGCGAGTACACCGGCGAGCTTGGGGATGCGCTGAAATGCGTGATGCGCCGCTCGCACGACCTGAGCGAACGGCTCCGCGTCGCATATCAGAAAGCAGCCGAAAAGGGCGGCCTGCGCGCCAGTCTGGACCCGCACGCCATGGCGCGCGACACCTATGCCTTCCTGTTCGGCCTGGTTCGCCTCTGGATCGTCGATCGCGAGGACAACGAGTTCCGCACCGCCGCCCGCGACATGATCCGCACGCACATCGCGCTGCGCCGGACCTAGCCTCTCCGCGGCGCGCCATACCGGCGCCGAGCCCCCCGCCAGCGGTTCGTTGCTGATCGCGCACGCCCCAGCAACACGCGTTTCCGAACTCAAAGCACAGCGGACCGTGCAGTGCTGGGCAAGCCGCTCACACAAGCACATTGTCGCGCCCGTGACAATTGATACCGCTCAACGTTCCGGTTCAGCAAGGGCATAGCCTTGATTGATCAGATTTCTCAGCCGACCGGACATTTCCAAATGAAAACGCTCCTCAAGCATTCCCTGGTTGCGGCATCTTTATTGATATCTCTTGACGCCAGCGCCGAACGATTCCTGGTTGCCCAAAAGGTCGAACAAGGGCCGGTTCTCGAAAAACTGGCTGCAGACCCGGCATGGTCGGCGGCAAAGCCGGTCACGATTCATATGCATAGCGGATCGGGCTTCGCGGACGGCAAGACCACCGCAAACATCAAGGCCGTCTATACGGCCGATACGCTCTACCTGATGTTCAGCTACGACGATCCAACTCAGTCCTATCGCTACAGCCCTTACCAGAAGCAGAGCGATGGCTCGTGGAAGCGGCTGACCGACCCCAACGACAAGGGTGGTGACAACAACCGTTTCTATGAAGACAAGTGGGCGATCTTCTGGAATATCGATGACTCCTCGATCCGCGGCTTCAAGAAACGCGGCTGCTACGCCGCCTGCCACGACGAGGTCACAACCAAGCCATACGGCAACAAGTACACCAAGAACTCGGGCGAAATTGGCGACATCTGGCAGATGCGCAGCGTCCGCGGCGGCGTATCGCTCGGCCAGCCGGACAACCAGTATGTCGACAGCACCCGCTACGACAAGGACAAAGCGCCGGACTCGGGTCGCAAGTCCGACGCCAGCACCGGCGGCGGCTACAACGAAGTCAAGCTGGTGAACGGCAAGCCGGAGTTCATGAACAAGGACGGCAAGGCGGCCAATAAAGGCGGTACCTACTGGATCAAGCTGGAAGACCGCGTGCCGTTCGACGATTCGAAGTTCGTTGCAGGTGACGAGGTCGCTTCCGTGTTGGTGAGCAAGTTCACCGGCGATCGCGGCAACCTGGCCGGTGCGGGCGCATGGGCGGACGGGAAATGGACCTATGTCGTCGCGCGCAAGCTGACCACCGCCTCACCCTACGACGTTCAGTTCAAAGACCTCGACGCCGCTTACTACTTCGGCTTTGCGGCCTTCGACAATTCTCAAGTGCGGCACGCGATCCACAAAGGGCCGGTGATCCTGAGGTTTGCAAAATAAGCTGCTGCTAGCCGACGCCAGCAGCAAAGACTTCGTGGCAGGGCGGCGTGCGATGAGCGCCCCGCCCTGCGGCCAGCGCTGGCGGCTGCGGCAAACGCATCGCGCGGGCCACTGCGGCGACATTTTTCCGGCCTGTCACCGCTTGCCTGCCCCCAACCAACCGGCAGTACCCAAGGCGCTGCCGCGCCGGTCGCTCATTGCGACAGCAATCGCTCCAACGCTTCGATGCGATGCCGACGTGGCGTGGTGATGGCGTAGAAGCGCTCCTGCAACTGCGTCGATTGGCCGACCGTCACCAGCGCCCCGGCCCGCAGTTCGTCCTGCACCACAACCTCGGGCAGAACCGTGAGCCATCCGCTATCGCGCGCGATCAGGCGCAGCATGGCCATGTCGTCCACCTCCGCGCGCAAGCGTGGCCGCACATCGGCCGACGCACAGAGCGCATCGAACTGGGCGCGCAACGCATGCCTTGGCCCCGGCAGCGCGATATCGAGACCGTCGAGGTCTTCCGGTATCCGCAACGTGCGACCTTTCCAGATGCTGGCGGGCCCCACGAGCGAGATCGACTGGCTGCCAAGAAAGCGGCAATGCAGCGGCCGGTCGGCATCCGAGGGCACCGTCTCGTTCGCCAGTACCACATCGAGTTGATGCTGGAGCAAGCGGGTCAGCAGGCCTTCCAGCACGCCCGATTCAAGCGTCAGCACCATGCCAGGATCGGCCAGCGCCGGGCGAATCCAGTTCTCCTGATAGTTGCGCGACAGGGTGGCGACGCTGCCCACCCGTAGCCGCGTCAAGCCCTCGCTGCGCCCGTCGAGGCGCCCCAGCATTTCCTGCCCGAGGCCGAAGATGTCTTCGGCGTATGAAAGCACCAGCTGCCCGGTGTCGGTGAGCTGCAGCCGCCGCCCTTGGCGCGTAAACAGGGGCTCGCCGAGTCGATCCTCAAATTGGCGGATCTGTGCCGACAGCGCCGATTGCGACGTGTGAAGCTCGGCCGCAGCGCGCGTGAGATGCCCAAGCCTTGCGACCCGCCAGAAGTAAAACAGGTGGTGGAAGTTCAGCAGTTCCAGCTTCATTGTTCTGTTTTTGCGATTGTTTCGTTCGAATCATTGTAATTTACAGAACAACTACCGCAACGCAAGATCCGGACAGTTTTCGAATCAAGAAAAGCTGCCATGGAACTGCTCCCGAGTGTTTTGACCTTCAGCCTTCTGCTGCCAGTCGCCCTGATGGTGATCGGCGTGCTGCTGCCGTTCCTGCCCAAGGTTCAGCAGGCTCGACAGTGGCAAGGCTTCCTCGCGCTATCGCTGGGTGCCTTGCTCGCCGCGGCGATCGGACTCGTGCTGCGCGGCAATTCGGCCGCCGGCGCGGCCACATTCATCTCGCCCTGGTTGGCGGCCCCCGTGTTGGGCGGCTGGCTGGCGGTGTTGGTGCAATTGCTCGGCACCCTGATCGGCGCCTTTTCGTCGCGCTACCTGCAGGGTGAGGCGGGCCAACAGCGCTACCTTGCGGCGCTCGCCGGCGTGCTGGCCGCGGTGCATCTGCTGCTGCTCGCGGACCACTGGCTCGTGCTGATCGCGGCGTGGGCGCTGGTCGGCGTGGCGCTGCAGCACCTGCTGTGCTTCTACCCCGATCGCCCGTTCGCCCAACTCGCAGCCTTCAAGAAACGGCTCGCCGATCGCCTCGCCGATGCGCTGCTGATCGCCGCCGCGGCACTGGCGTGGTGGGCCGTGGGCAGCGGCTCGCTCTCGGCGCTCTGGACACATCTCGCGCAGGATGGTGCCTCGGCTGCACTGCAGTTCAGCGCGGTGTGCCTGGTGCTCGCCGTGGTGCTCCGTGCCGCGCTGCTGCCGGTTCATGGCTGGCTGATCCAGGTGATGGAGGCGCCGACACCGGTATCCGCCCTGCTCCACGCCGGCGTTGTAAACCTCGGCGGCTATGTGCTGATCCGCTTCTCGCCGCTGTTGGAGCACGCCCCCGCCGCACGCTGGTTGCTGGTGGCCTTTGGCCTCGGTACGGCGATCCTCGCCGGCCTGGTCATGCTCACCCGGATCAGCATCAAGGTTCGACTCGCCTGGTCCACCGTGGCGCAGATGGGCTTCATGGTGCTCGAATGCGGGCTCGGTCTCTACACGCTCGCGGCGCTGCATCTGATCGGCCACTCGCTGTACAAGGCGCACACCTTCCTGTCGGCCTCGACGGCAGTGCAACACACACGGATCCAGGCGCTGCACGATGCACGCACGCCCACGCCGTTGAGCCTGCTGCTCGCGCCAGTACTGGCTGCCACGGGCGTGTTCGCGGTACTCGCACTGTTCCGCGATGCCGCCTGGCCGTGGTGGTGGAGCCTCCTTCTGGCCCTTGCCTGGGCACCCTTGCTGTGGCTGCCTCAAGCAAGCGACCAAACCCTTCGTCAGACCCTGCGCCACTACGCAGCCGGCGTTGTGATGGTGGTTGGCCTTACCGCGCTGGCGATGCTGGCCCACGCGATCCCGCTGGGGACAATCGATCGCCCCGATACCGCGACGGGTGTTATTGCCTTGCTCGGCATGGTCTGCCTGCATGGCTGGCTGGTGGCACTTCAACTCCGGCCGGCGGCACTCGCGCGCAGCCGGCGCTGGAGCTACGCCGGCCTCTACCTCGACGAGTCCTACTCCCGACTCGCCCTGTGGCTCTGGCCAACGCGCTGGGCACCCGCGTCACATGAGCGCCACAGCAGCCGCAGCAACGGCGCCGTTGGCGCCAAGGCCTGACCCCACACCCCTCGCAGGAGATCAACATGGATACGCTGCAACTTACTGAACAGGCACGGCCGAACGGTCTCGCGAACAACCTTGCGGGCGCGCGGGCTGAAACCGGATCAGCGCAGAACGATCTACTCATCAACGAGCAGATCGAATCCGCCTGCGCGCAAGCCTGTCGTGCGATTGCGCCCGCCTGGCCGCTGGATCGGGCGATCGCGGTGAATCCGCATTGGTCGCGCATCGGTATGCCGCTGCGCCGCGTGGCCGCCCGCATGGCGGTGCTCGGCGATATCCGGGTGTTTCCGTCGCGCGAATCGCAGCGGCAAGCCTGGGAGGAAGGCCGCATTACCCGCGCGGATCTCGACTACGCGCTGTCGAATCTGCCTGAAGCGGCCGGCATGCTCAGCGCGCAACAGTGCATCGAGGCGCTGCAAAGCGACTGGACGCCCGCCCGGCTGCCGCTCCTGATCGACACCCTCGACAACGATCCGGCACGGCACACGCGGCTCTCTTGGCGTCAGGCCATCACGCACCAGGTCAGCCAGACCTGCGCCGCCTACTTCGACGCCCACCAGGCCGACTGGCAGCCGAGTCGCGATCAGGGGCTGTACGCCTTCTGGCGCGACACCCTGCAGCACGACCACGGCATCGGCCTGCTGATGGGGCTGCCCGACCTGGGCCGCCGGCTCGACGTGCTGCCCGCCACGCGGCTGGACGCCGAACGCTGGGCGCTGCGCCAGCTCGGCCTGCCGGAATCCGTCTGGGCCGACTATCTGGAAGCGGTGCTGCTGACGGTAAACGGCTGGGCCTCCTGGTGCGCCTACCAGGGCTGGCAAGCCGGCCTGAAGGGGCGTGACGACCCGAACCTGCGCGATCTGCTCGCGATCCGGCTCGCTTGGGGCGCCGTGCTGCTCGACTGCAAGGACGACGCCAGCACGCGGCTCGCCTTCGCTGCGCTGCAGGCGTCGTGGCACCGCGCCGCGGCGTTGCTCGACGAAAGCGAAGCGGGCTTGCTGGCCGACGAAGTCTGGCAACTCGCGCTCGAAGCCGGCTACCAGCGCCAACTGGCCCACAAACTCACCGCCACGACGAGCAAGACGCCTGCCAAGCAGAAGATCGAAGTACAGGCCGCCTTCTGTATCGATGTGCGCAGCGAACCGATGCGCCGCGCCCTCGAAGCAGTCTGGCCTGCCGTGCAGACGATCGGCTTCGCCGGCTTTTTCGGGCTACCGGTCGCATACACCCCGCTGGCCAGCGCCGCCCGCCGGCCCCAACTCCCCGGCCTGCTCGCTCCGGCGATGGAAGTCACCGATCGGATCTACGCCACCCCCGGCGAGACGGGCCAGCCCGATGAGGCCGCCGAGGCCGCCGCCGCGAGTGGCCGGCGCGCGCGCCTTGGCCTCGCCGCGCAGTGGCAAGCGGCCAGTCGGTGGCCGGGCGCAGCCTTCTCGTTTGTCGAAGCGGCCGGTGCCGGTTACCTCGGCAAGCTCGGGCAATGGCTGCGGCCCTCGGCACAGGCCCGGCAGCGCGATGATCTGGCCGGCCTGCCGCACCGCTATCGCGCCGTCTGCAGACCCCAGCTCAACGCGCTGGATGTCGACACGAAGGTAGCGCTCGCGGCCCGCGTACTGCACGCGATGGGGCTCGAACACGGTCTTGCGCCCCTGGTGCTGCTGGTCGGGCACGGCAGTCAGTCGACCAACAACGCGCATGCTGCCGCGCTCGATTGCGGTGCCTGCTGCGGGCAGACCGGCGAGGTCAACGCGCGCAGCCTGGTGCTGCTGCTCAACGAGAAATCGGTGCGGGCCGGCTTGCTGGCGCGCGGCATTGCGATTCCCGCGGAGACGCGCTTCGTCGCCGCGCTGCACAACACCACCACCGACGAGATCGAGGGCTTCGACCTCGATCTTCTGCCCGCCGACGCCCGCGCACGCTGGGATCAACTGCAAGTGGTCTTCTCGCAAGCGTCTGACCTGGTACGCCGCGAGCGTGCGCCGAGGCTCGGGCTCGATCCGACAACACCGCAGGATGAACTGCTGACCCAACTGCGCCGGCGCGCCAACGACGGCGCCCAGACACGGCCGGAATGGGGCCTCGCGGGCAACGCCGCGTTCGTCATCGCGCCGCGGCACCGTACCCGTGGCATCGTGCTGGACGGCCGCAGCTTCCTGCACGACTACGACGCCAAGCAGGATGCCGACGGCAGCGTGCTGGAACTGCTGATGACCGCACCGATGCTGGTAACGCATTGGATCAACTGGCAGTACCACGCCTCCACCTGCGATCCGCAGCACCTGGGTAGCGGCAACAAAGTGCTGCACAACGTGGTCGGCGGATCGATCGGCGTATTCGAGGGCAACGGTGGCGATCTGAGAATCGGGCTCTCCCGCCAATCGCTGCACGACGGTGAGCGCTGGGTGCATGAGCCGCTTCGCCTGACCGTGCTGATCGATGCGCCGCAGGCGGCCATCGAGCAGGTCATCGCCAAGCACGCCGTCGTGCGCCAGCTGCTCGATAACGGCTGGCTGCATCTGTGGCACTTCGGCAACGACGCGCTGAAACGCTACACGCATGGGCAATGGCTCCCGCTCGGGCTGGAGGGGGCCTGATGTCGCACTACGCAGGGCAGCGCCTCGCCCTCCTCACCCAGCACGGCAAGGAAGCGGTCATCGCGCCGGTGCTGGAACCGGCGCTCGGCTGCAAGGTCGAGCGCATCAGCGGTTTCGATACCGACCAGCTCGGCACCTTCACGCGTGACACCCCACGCGAAGGTAGCCAGCTCGAGGCGGCGCGCAAGAAGGCACGAATCGGCATGTCGCTCTCCGGCTCGCAGATCGGGCTCGCCAGCGAAGGTAGCTTCGGGCCTGATCCCTTCACCGGCCTCTTCACCTGGAACACAGAGATGCTGGTGCTGATCGACGACCGGCTAGAGGTGGAAGTCGTCGGCATCGCCCAGGGGCCGGCACGATGCGGCACGCTACGCACCGCCGAATGGTCGGCACTTGAAGCCTTCGCGACGAAGCAAGACTTCCCCGCCCACCAGCTCGTGCTACGCCCGCAGCATCAAGACGACCCGCGGCATCACAAAGGCATCGCCGACTGGCCGACCCTCAAGCGCCACTTTGACGCGTGCAAGGCCAAGGCGAGCAACGGGCAAGTGTTTGCAGAGACCGATCTGCGCGCGTTCGCGAACCCGAGCCGGATGCAACAGATCGGCAAGGCCGCCGAGGACTTGTTGCGCCGCCTGCAGTCGCTGTGCCCAGCCTGTGCAACGCCGGGCTACTGGGTCACCGCACAACAGGCCGGGCTGCCGTGCGCGGCATGTGGGCTGCCGACCAGCAGCTACCGCAGCGAAACCTGGCAATGCCTTCGCTGCACGCAAAGCGAAACACGACCGCGAACCGATCGCCAGTTCGCCGAGCCGCAGCACTGCGCCTTCTGTAACCCCTGAGGTCCGCCCACCCGCACGCACCGGACCGCCACAACTCGCGGCTCAACGGGCGCAGCAAGCGCCTGAGCCTGATCGACGACCGAACCTGCCGGTAGATGGCGGTGTCACACGCACTCCAACGTGACTCGCCCCTGCACACCCACATGAGCTACACCGTCGTCTGGTTCAAGCGTGACTTGCGGCTCGCCGACCATGCGCCGCTGGCCCACGCCGCCCGGCAAGGGCCGGTGCTGTGCCTGTATGTGCTGGAGCCCAGCCTGTGGGCGCAACCCGACTACGCCCTGCAGCACTACCTGTTCCTGCAGGAGAGCCTGCGCGACCTCGCCCGCGCGTTGCGCCACCGCGGCGCCGAACTGCAACTGGCGATCGGCGAAGTGCCCGAGGTACTCGCCCGGCTACACGCCGCCGCCCCGTTCCACACCCTGGTCTCGCATGAGGAGACCGGTAACGGCCACACCTTCGAACGCGACAAGGCCATCGCGCGCTGGAGCGTCGCCAGCGGCGTCGTCTGGCGCGAGTGGCCACAACACGGCGTGGTGAGGCGGCTGGGGACCCGCAACGTATGGCATGCGCACTGGCAGGCACACATGGAGGCGCCCTTGTTGCCCGAGCCCACACACATCGAAGGCCGGCTTCCGCCCTGGCCGACCGGGCGCTGGCCCGCAGGTGGCGCGTTTGGCCTCGCCGACGACGCCCCGCCACTGCGCCAGCACGGCGGTCGCAACGAGGGGCTCTCAGTGCTGCAGGCGTTTCTCGACGAGCGCAGCCGGCAGTACCGCGGCGGCATCTCCTCGCCCCTGGGCGCACCCACTGCCTGCTCGCGGCTCTCGCCCTACCTCGCGCTCGGCTGCTTGAGCATGCGCGAGGTGGTGCAGGCCACCCGCGCCCGCATCGGGGCCTTGCAGGGGCCGGAGGACGGCCGGCAGCGCCAGGGACTCGCGGCGTTTCTGAGCCGCCTGCACTGGCACTGCCACTTCATCCAGAAACTCGAATCCGAACCCGAACTCGAATTCCGCAACCTGCACCGTGGCTACGACGGGCTGCGCGAAGCGGAATGGAACGAGGCCCATTTCGCCGCGCTCACCACCGGCCGCACTGGCTGGCCGATGGTCGATGCCTGCGTGGCGATGCTGCGCGAGACCGGCTGGCTCAACTTCCGCATGCGCGCGATGCTGGTGTCGGTGGCCGCCTACCCGCTGTGGCTGCACTGGCGGCCGGTGGGCCTGTGGCTGGCGCGCCAGTTCATCGACTACGAGCCGGGCATCCACTGGAGCCAGATGCAGATGCAGGCGGGCACCACCGGCATCAACACCACGCGGGTGTACAACCCGGTCAAGCAGGCACGCGATCACGATCCGCAAGGCCGCTTCGTGCGCCATTGGCTCCCGGCCATGCGCCGCGTGCCCGATGCGTGGCTGTTCGAACCCTGGCGTATGCCGGCCGATGTGCAGGCCCGCTGCGGCGTGCGGGTGGGCGAGAACATCCCTGCCCCGGTGGTCGATCTGGAATCCGCCACCCGAGCCGCCAAGGCCCGTGTGCACGCGCTGCGAGCGCGTGCAGAGGTTCGCGAAGCGAAGGCGGCGATCGTCGAGAAACACGGCTCGCGCCTACGCCGAGCTGCACCGCGCAAGCCCGCGGCCCGCAACCCAGCACGCCAGCAGGAACTGGATTTCTGACCGATGCGCAAGAAGCACGATCTGCCGCAGAAGACCTGCCAGCACTGCGGCCTGCCCTTCAGCTGGCGCAGGAAATGGGCTCGCGACTGGGAAACGGTGAAGTTCTGTTCGGACCGCTGTCGCCGCGCACGCCACAACGAAAGTGCCAGGGCATGAGCGCACCGGCCCAGACCCTGCGGCTGATCCTGGGCGACCAGCTCAACCCTCGCCACAGCTGGTTTGCACAGCGCGACCCTGGCGTGGTGCATGTGCTGATGGAGGTGCGGCAGGAAACCGACTATGTGCAGCACCACGCGCAGAAGATCCTCGCGATCTTCGCCGCGATGCGCGACTTCGCGCGCCAGTTGCGCGAAGCCGGCCACCGGGTGCGCTACATCGCGCTGGACGACCCGAGCAACCGCCAGTCGATCCCCGACAACCTCGCCGCCCTGATGCGGCACTACGGCGCGAGCGGCCTCGAATGGCAGGCCCCCGACGAATGGCGGCTCGATACCCAGCTGCGCGACTGGGCAGCCGCGCAGCCCTTCGAGACCTGCGCGGTCGACAGCGAGCATTTCCTCGCCCCGCGGGACGCCGTGGCACAGCACTTCCGTGGTCGCAAGCAATGGCTGATGGAGCATTTCTACCGGGCGATGCGCCAACGGCACCGGGTGTTGCTCACGTCCACCGGCGAGCCGGAGGGCGGGCAATGGAACTTCGACGCCGAAAACCGTAAGCCTTGGCCCGGTACGCCGGCGCCACCGCCCGACACGCGCCCCAGCCACGACCACCGCGCGCTGTGGCAGATGATCGAGACCGCCGGCGTAGGCAGCTTCGGCGCGCCCCAGGCCGACTGTTTCCGCTGGCCGCTGAACCGCGACGAGGCGCTCGCCGGGCTCGAACACTTCATCGCGGAAGCGCTGCCCCACTTCGGCGAATTCGAGGATGCGATGAGCAGCCACAGCCCGCGCCTCTTTCACTCGCAGCTCTCCTTCGCGCTGAACGTGAAGATGCTGCATCCGCGCGAGGTGATCGACGCGGCCGAAGCTGCCTACCGCACCGGCCATGCGCCGCTCGCGGCGGTGGAGGGTTTCGTACGGCAGATACTCGGCTGGCGCGAGTACGTCCGCGGCTTCTACTGGGCCCACATGCCCGGCTACGAAGCGCAGAACGCCCTGGGCCACCAAACGCCGCTACCCGAATGGTTCTGGACCGGCCGCACCCGCATGCGCTGCCTGCAACGCGCAATCGGCCAGTCGCTCGACGATGCCTGGGCGCACCACATCCAGCGGCTGATGGTGATCGGCAACTTCGCGCTGCTCGCCGGGCTGGACCCGGCCGCCCTGCACCGCTGGTACCTCGGCATCTACATCGACGCCTTCGAGTGGGTGGAACTGCCCAACACCGTGGGCATGAGCCAGTTCGCCGACGGCGGCCGGCTCGCCACCAAACCCTATGTCAGCAGCGCCGCCTACATCGACCGCATGAGTGACTACTGCAAGGGTTGCCACTACGACAGGAAGGCGAAAATCGGGGAACGCGCCTGTCCGTTCAACGCGCTGTACTGGGACTTCTTTGCGCGGCATGAAGCCACGCTTGGCCACAACCCACGGCTTGGTATGGTTTATCGCCAACTGCGCAAGATGGCAGAGCCGCAGCTCGACGCCCTGCAGGCGCGTGCAAGTAGCTTGAAGAGGGGGCTGGATACGATCTGATCGCTGGCTGGATCGTGATCGCACTGAGCAGCGCTCAGCCTTGGCGCTGCTGGAGGCGAGAACCGGCCCCCTGCCGGCAAGGCAGTGCGAACGGTTCGTACTGGCGCCGCTAAGCGCTTCGGCGCACTCCATCGAAGAAGAGCTTGAGCATCGCCTGGACGATCGTCTCGTCATCCATCGTGCCGCCTCGCTTCAGGAAGTCGATGGCGGGGTCACAGGTGCGCGCATAGAACGAGAGCAGGATCACCTCATCCGGAAGATCCGCGCGCAGTTTCCCCAGGGCCTTTCCGAACTGCACCCATAGCCCGAGCCGCCCGGTGAGCTCGGTCACCAGTGCGACATAGGCTTCGTCCTGCGTGAGTGCGGCCACCAAGGCTGAGTTGCTTGATGGCAGCGTCGGAAGCCCACCGGCCAGGCGCAGGCGCAAGGCCCATTCCAGCACGGCACGCAGGGACTCGTCGGCCGAGAGCGATGGCGACAGGCCATCGATGAACGCGAGCGCGCGCTGGATCATGCGCTTCATCGCCGCCGTCGCAAGCACCTCCTTCGACGGGAAGTGCTTGTAGAGGCTCGCCTTGGCGATACCGACCGCGGCAGCCACTTCGTCGACGGTGGTCTGGTCGTAACCCTTGGTCGCCAACAGCTCATGCGCGGCATCGAGGATCGCGTCTTCACGCGCCTCGAACTGGCGTTGTTTGAAGCTGGGTCGGGTGGGAGCAGCGGCAGTCATGGCGCAATTCTAGCGCGGCGCGGTCCGAAATCCACCTAAAGAGTCACATAAAACTCTACTTGTATATTTTGTGACTGATGAGTATAAATCGCAACGTACCGGTACTTCCGTGCACTGCGCAGTGCACAAACGGGGTTCGCACCCCACCACCCACACCGAAACATCAACGGAGAGTGCCCATGATTTCGATCCGTTCCTGGCTGGTCGCCGGGTCTTCCGTCGCCCTGCTCGCCGCGTGCGGCAGCGACGACCCCGCACCGGCGCCAGCAAAACCAGAAGCCCGCCTGCGTGTTGTGCATGCCAGCGCAGACGCCCCCAAGGTCGACGTGTATCTCGCTGGCGCAAAAGCCCTGAGCGGCGTTGCCTACAAGGACGCCACCAGCTTCCTCAAGGTCGACGCCGGCAGCCCGGAAGTCATCGTCACGCCCGCAGGCGCGATGACGCCGCAGGTCATCAAGGCCACGTTGAACCTGACTGCCGACAGCTACACCACCGTCGTCGCCGTTGGCAGCCTGTCGGGTGGCACCGTTGAGCCCTTGGTGATCAGCGAGAGCGGCACCGCGCCCGATAGCGGCAAGCTGAAACTGCGTGCCGGCCATGCCTCGCCCGCGGTACCGGCTGTCGACATCTACGTGACACCGCCAAGCGCGGATCTCGCCAGCGCGACGCCGGTTGTGGCCAACGCGGCCTACAAGGCGGTCAGCGATGCGCTGCAGGTGCAAGCCGGCGACTACCGTATCCGGATCACGCTCGCCGGCACGAAGACGGTGGCCTATGACTCGGGCACGGTCAGCCTTGCCGCTGGTATGGATCTGGTTGCGCTAGCCGTGCCGGATACCAGCGGGCACTCGCCAGTGAGCCTGCTCGTGCTGACGCGCGACAGCGCCGCGCCCAAGCTCGAACTACCCGATGCGACAACCCAGGTGCGCGTGATGCACGCCTCACCTGACGCACCGGCAGTCGATGTTTTGGTGAATGACGCCAAGGTGCTCAGCAGCGTCGCGTTTCCCGCTGACTCGGGCTACCTGAGCCTGCTGGCCGGCAACTACAACTTCAAGGTGAATGCTGCCAACACGACGACCACCGTGATCAACGCAGACGCCGCGCTGGCACGCGCGAAGTCCTACTCGATCTTCGCGGTTGGCCCGCTGGCCAGCATTGAACCGTTGGTGCTGGAGGACGACCGGACCACGGTTGCCGACAAGGCAAGAATCCGGGTGATCCATGCGTCGCCCGACGCGCCGAACGTCGACGTGCTCGCCAATGACGCCAAGGTGCTCAGCAACGTGCCCTTCAAGGCCGCCAGCGCCTACCTCGAGGTGCCACCCGGCAACTACGTTTTCAAACTGAACGTAGCCGGAACAGCGACCACCGCCCTCACCTCGCCCAGCCTGGCACTTGAGGCAGGCAAGGTTTACACCGCAATCGCGATCGGCTCGACCGCGACCGGGGCCGCAAATCCACTGGCTCTGAAATTGCTGACTGATCGTTAAGGCCGACCAGTACGGTGCACTTGGCCTGCCGTCTACGCAAGCAACGGCAGGCCAGCACTTCTGATACCGCCCCTCATTGACCAACGCGCGGGCCGAATACCTGAAGCCGCACGGGACTACGTTGGCGGGCCGCCAGAAACAAAAAACCCGCAAAGCCTTGGCTATGCGGGTCTTCGTTGAATCTGTGGCGGAGAGGGTGGGATTCGAACCCACGGTACGCTTGCACGTACGCCTGATTTCGAGTCAGGTACAATCGACCACTCTGCCACCTCTCCGCGGTCTCGAAATCGAGCCCACGATTATACAGCGATTTTTCGTTTTGGCTAGCGTTCCGGCCGATTAATTTGCGGGGCGTAGAACTTCGACGCCGCCCATGTAGGGACGAAGTGCTTCCGGCACGCTTACCGAGCCGTCTGCTTGCTGGTAGTTTTCCAGCACCGCCACCAGGGTTCGTCCGACCGCGAGGCCCGAACCGTTGAGCGTGTGAGCCAGTTCGTTCTTGCCCTGCTCGTTCTTGAACCGCGCCTGCATGCGGCGGGCCTGGAAGCCCTCGCAGTTTGAACAACTCGAGATTTCGCGATACGTGTTCTGGGCAGGCAGCCAGACTTCGAGGTCATAGGTCTTGGCGGCCGAGAAACCCATGTCGCCAGCGCAAAGCGCGACGACGCGGTAGGGCAAGCCGAGGCGTTGCAGGATCTTCTCTGCATGGCCGACCATCTCTTCGAGCGCGTCATAGGATTTGTCTGGATGCGCAATCTGCACCATCTCAACCTTGTCGAACTGGTGTTGGCGGATCAGGCCGCGGGTATCGCGGCCGTAGGAACCCGCCTCGGAGCGGAAGCACGGCGAATGCGCGGTCAACTTGATCGGCAGCTCTTCGGCTTGCAACACCGATTCACGCACCGTGTTCGTGAGCGAGATTTCCGATGTTGAAATCAGGTACTGCGTAACGACGTTCTCAGCACCGCCCTTTTCAACACGGAACATGTCTTCGGCGAACTTCGGCAACTGGCCTGTGCCGTAGAGCGCATCGGGATTGACGATGTAGGGTGTGTAGCACTCGGTGTAACCGTGCTCGCTGGTATGTGTATCCAGCATGAACTGCGCAAGTGCGCGGTGCAGACGGGCGATCGAGCCCTTGAGCAGCGCGAAGCGTGCGCCGGACAGTTTCGCTGCCGTGTCGAAATCAAGGCCGAGGCGCTCCCCGAGATCAACGTGATCGCGAATCTCGAAATCGAATTGCGCCGGCGTGCCCCAGCGACGAACCTCGACGTTCTCCGTCTCGTCCTTGCCTGGCGGAACAGAGTCGTGCGGCAGATTCGGGATGCGCATCAGGAAATCGTTGAGACGCGCTTGAAGTGCGGCGAGCGCCGCCTCGTTCGCTTTGAGTTCATCGCCCAGGCCGGCAACTTCCGCCATCACCGCGGAGGCATCCTCGCCCTTCCCTTTGAGTGCGCCGATCTGCTTCGACAAGCTGTTGCGCTTGGCCTGCAGTTCCTGCGTGCGGGTCTGCAGTTGCTTGCGCTCATCCTCCATGGCCTGGAAGCTGGCGCTGTCAAAGGTAACGCCACGGGCGGCGAGGCGCTGCGCAACGGTATCGAGTTGGGTGCGCAGTAGCTGAATATCGAGCATGTCCGAATCCTGATTTTCTTTTGCTATCAGCGAATTATGCCCCGAAGCTGGGGTGGTTTCGCAGGGATGCGCCGCAAGCGAGTGATCCGACTAGGAATTTCAGAATCTCGCTGCAATTGATGCGGCGCACTATTTTATTTGTATTTTCAATGACTTACAAACAACCGATAGAAATAGATGCATTGCTTTAGGGGCCGCCTCACCTAGCCTTAATCATGGCGCCGATCGCACGAAGACGATCCGCCCAACCCAACGGAGGAGCAGGCATGCTGTCACTGCGCGACTGCCTGGATTACTGCGACCTGACCGAAGACGACGTTGATCTGCTCGCGGAACATGAGCACCTGCCGCACGATGTGGCTGCGCACATTGCCTGCGGACTGGTACAGACGTCTTCCGGTGTGCTGCTGATTGATCACGTGATGGAAGACATGATCGAGCAGGCACGAACCGGCGGCCAGGTTGCTAAAGCCGAACACGTTTCACACGTGTATGCGCGGTTTAAAGCCGCGCACCCGCTCGCTCATTGACCCTCCGCCTCTCGTGCGTTGCGGTCTAACCCCTTCAGGTATGCGAGCTTCTGGGCGATCTTCGCCTCCAACCCGCGGTCAGTTGGGTCGTACCAACTGACCGCGGCCATCCCTTCGGGCAAGTAGTCCTCGCCCGCGGCGTAGGCTTCTGGCTCATCATGAGCATAGCGATAAGCCTTGCCGTAGCCCAACTCCTTCATCAGCTTGGTCGGCGCGTTGCGCAGGTGCACCGGCACTGGTCGGCTAATGTCTTCACTGACGAACTTGCGCGCCGCCTTGTAGGCCATGTAAACCGCATTGGATTTCGCTGCACAGGCAAGGTAGATCACGGCCTGAGCCAGGGCTAGCTCACCCTCGGGGGAACCCAGCCGTTCGAAGGTCTGACACGCCTCAAGGCTCATCGTCAGCGCGCGCGGATCAGCGAGGCCGATGTCCTCAACGGCCATGCGTACGACGCGGCGCCCCAAGTAGAGCGGGTCGGCGCCACCATCGAGCATGCGCACCAGCCAGTAGAGCGCTGCATCCGGATTCGAACCACGCACCGATTTGTGCAGGGCCGAGATCTGGTCGTAGAACGCATCGCCGCCCTTGTCGAAACGCCGCAGGTTCTGCGCGAGCGTGTTCTGCACGAATTCGGCCGTAACGTCAGTCAGGCCGCTCGCCTCGGCCGCGGTGCGCAGCGTTTCCAGCACGTTCAGAAAGCGACGCGCATCGCCATCAGCCCAGCCGACGAGACGCTCAAGCGCCTCGGCGTCGAACGACAGATCCGCAAACGCATCACGCTGCGCGCGCACGAAGAGCGCCTGCATGTCTTCTGGCTTGATGCTCTCAAGCACATACACCGCAGCCCGCGAGAGCAGCGCGGAATTCACCTCGAACGACGGATTCTCGGTCGTCGCGCCAATGAAGGTGAAGAGCCCTGATTCGACAAAGGGCAGGAACGCGTCCTGCTGCGCCTTGTTGAAGCGATGCACTTCATCGACGAACAGAATCGTGCGGCGGCCCTGTGCCCGATGGATCTCGGCGCGCTGAACCGCTTCACGGATCTCCTTCACGCCGGAGAACACGGCCGACAGCGCGATGAATTCGGCGTCGAAATGCGTCGCCATCAGGCGGGCCAGCGTGGTCTTGCCAACGCCGGGAGGCCCCCAGAGGATCATCGAATGCGGGCGCCCCGCCTCAACTGCAAGCCGCAGCGGCTTGCCCGGCCCCAGCAGGTGACGCTGCCCGACCACGTCGTCCAGCGTCTTCGGGCGAAGGCGCTCGGCGAGCGGCGCATTGTTCTCGCTGGGCGTCGAGAAAAGGTCAGCCGTCATGCCTTGCCCCATTCTTAAGCGCAGCGGACAGGCGCGTCGCACCCGTCATCGAGGCGCGGCGACGTACCTGCGCGCTCCGGTCGCAGCGGCACAGCGCGGTGCCGGTCATCGGCTCACTCACCGACCACATCCGCCCCCTTGGGGGGCGTGAAGCGGAATTCAGCGGCATCAAGCGAGGGGTTGGTCTCAAAACTCGAAAACTGGATCAGCGTGGTCTGGCCGAAGTTGTCGCGCACTTCCATGCCACGCAGCTGCCCGCCCACGAAACCGATGCGCACACGATCAAAACCCGCATCCTGTTGTTTTGGCGTGGCTTCCACCCAGGCCATACCGTCCGACTGACCCGCGTCCTTCAGCACGAAGTTGCGCTCAAGCTGACCGTCGCCCGTCAGCAAGGCTGCGGGGGTTGCACCGAGCGCCTGCGTCACGGGCTTGACCGTGACCTGATTCAGATCCTTGTCCCAGGTCCAGAGCTTCTGGCCGTCACCGACGATGATCTGGGCGTAGGGCTGCTCGTAGACGAAGCGAAACTTGCCCGGCCGCTGGAACACGAAGGTGCCAGACGCTTTCTGGGTGGTCTTGCCATTGCGGCCGACCACCGTCTGCGAGAAGCGCGACTTCGCCGCCTTTGTCTGTGTCAGGAACTGCTTGAGGTCATCAAGGCCGCCAGCGTTCGACGACCCGGAAAAGGCAAACGCCGCGACCAGCGCGGCGACTTTGAAATACCGCATCCAGTAATCCTCTCATTCACCGCGAACGGCAGGCGCAGCACGCTGCGCGGCTCCGGCCGCCTACTCTTCGCGCTGCTGGTTGGGGGCAATCACCTCGCGGCCGCCACTGGGCCCCATCGGCGACACCAGGCCAGCCTTCTCCATTTGCTCGATGAGGCGTGCCGCGCGGTTATAGCCGATACGCAGATGACGCTGCACCAGCGAGATCGACGGGCGCCGCGTCTTGAGCACCACGTCCACAGCTTGGTCATACATCGGGTCGGCTTCGGCGTCCGCCTCACCACCGCCACCGCCCTCGCCCATCAGGTCACCGCCGCTCTCATCGGCCCCGGTCAGGATGCCTTCGATGTAGTCGGGCTCACCGGTTTGCTTCAGGTACTCGACAACCTTGTGCACCTCGTCATCCGCCACGTAGGCGCCGTGCACCCGGGTCGGGAATCCGGTACCCGGCGCGAGGTAGAGCATGTCGCCCATGCCCAGCAGCGCCTCGGCGCCCATCTGGTCGAGAATCGTGCGTGAGTCGATCTTGCTCGACACCTGGAACGCAATCCGCGTCGGAATGTTAGCCTTGATCAGGCCAGTGATCACATCCACCGACGGGCGCTGCGTTGCCAGAATAAGGTGAATCCCCGCCGCACGGGCCTTCTGTGCCAGACGGGCGATCAATTCTTCGATCTTCTTGCCGACCACCATCATCAGGTCGGCAAGCTCGTCGATCACCACCACGATGGCCGGCATCGTCGACAGCGGCTCCGGGCTTTCCGGCGTGATCGAGAACGGGTTGGTCAGCGGCTTGCCCGCCTTTTGCGCGTCGGTAATCTGCTTGTTGAACCCGGCAAGGTTGCGCACGCCCAGTGCGGCCATCAGCTTGTAGCGTCGCTCCATCTCGCCCACGCACCAGTTCAGCGCATGCGCGGCGTGGCGCATATCGGTCACGACTGGCGCGAGCAGATGCGGGATACCCTCGTAGATCGAGAGTTCCAGCATTTTCGGGTCGACCATGATCAGGCGGACCTTGTCGGGCTCGGACTTGTAGAGCAGCGACAGGATCATCGCATTCACGCCGACGGACTTGCCGGAGCCGGTCGTACCCGCCACCAGCAAGTGCGGCATCTTTCCGAGATCGGCCACCACCGGGTTGCCGCCGATGTCCTTGCCCAAGCCCACAGTCAGCGCCGAATGCATGTTGTGATACGCCGCCGAACCAAGGATCTCGGACAAGCGAACGGTCTGCCGCT
Organism: Niveibacterium sp. COAC-50; assembly: GCF_013184235.1. Lineage (NCBI taxonomy): Bacteria > Pseudomonadati > Pseudomonadota > Betaproteobacteria > Rhodocyclales > Rhodocyclaceae > Niveibacterium > Niveibacterium sp. COAC-50. The sequence continues at coordinate 807,875 of NZ_JABCJM010000001.1, read as the reverse complement.
TCGGGTTCGGCAACTCCAGACCCATGCAACTCTTGCCGGGAATCGTTTCGACGACGCGAATGCTCATTACCGACAGCGCACGCGCCAAGTCCTTCACCAGATTGACAATCTGGCTACCCTTCACGCCCACCGCGGGCTCGATCTCGTATCGGGTGATCACCGGGCCTGGGTAAGCAGCCAGGATCTTTACCTCGACCCCGAAATCCGCCAGCTTCCGCTCAATGAGCCGTGATGTGTATTCCAGCGCCTCGACAGACGGCGGCTCCACATCATTCGATGCTGGATCGAGCAGCGAGAGCGCCGGCAACCCCCCGCTGGCTGCGTCGGCGAAGAGCACCTGCTGGCGCTCCTTCTCCACCCGCTCGGAGCGCACCACCTCAACCACGGCCGGTTCGATGCGGATCTGCGGTGGCGGGGCCTCTTCACGCTTCTTACGCTCGCGCTTGACCTTCTCTTCGCGCTTCTCGGCGACCTGCTGGCCGACCTTGCGGTCCTGCCACGCCTGAATTCGCGCGCGCAATTCAGCGCCACCGTTTTCGACCCAGTAACCAATGCGCTCAAGCGCATTCATCCATGAGAACCCGAAGAACAAGCTTGTGCCTGCAGCCCAGAGCGCCAGAAGCACCAGCGTGCCGCCAGTGAAACCCAGGTAGTTCGTGACGATCCGGCCGAGTTCGATGCCCAGCACGCCACCCGGCTCGCCCGGCAGCGCCCAGGTGTGGGCGTAGAAGCGGACAGCCTCGATGGCTGCGCTTGCCAGCAGTACGACGATGAAGCCGGCAACGACAAGGAAGGTCGAGCGTTTGCTGCCCGCAAGCTCCTGCCGCCAACGGCGCAAACCTGCGACGATGCCCCATACGAGCAACGCAACCCACCACCAGGCGGAGACGCCAAACACCGAGAGCAGCAGGTCGGAGAACCACGCACCGAATCGACCGCCGGGATTCAGCACCTTGTCGACCCTGACGGCATGGGACCAGCCCGGGTCGGACTTCTGATAGCCGTACAGGATCAGCGCCAGGTAGAAGCCCAGCACGCCGAACAAGAGCCAGCGCGCCTCGCGCACCAAGCCCGCCATACGCTCAGGCAGGGGTTGGGACGGGGCGCGCATCGAACCGGAAAACAGCATCTGAAACCGCTAGGGAGTTTTAGGATTGTGCGCAGCGCCAGCCACGGCGCCGAGAGACCTTAGAGGTCGTCAATGCTGTCGCAGAGCACGATGCCGTCGTCGGTTTCCTTGATCAGCCCTTGCACCTGCAGGTCCTTCATCACGCGGCTGACCATCTCGCGCGAGGCGCCGATCATCTTTGCGATGTCCTGCTTCGAGATCTTGCGCTTCACCACGCGGCCGCTGCCATCCTCGGCCGCCATGTCGAGCAGCAAACGCGCAACGCGACCGTAGACATCCATCAGCGCAAGGCTCTCGATCTTGCGATCAGCCACGCGCAGACGGCGCGCCAGGTTACGCATCAGATGCAGCGCAACTTCGAAGTTCTCTTGCAGGATGCGGCGGAAATCGGTCTTGGAAATCGTGACGAGATCGGCCGGCGTGACCGCAACAACAGTCGCCGAACGCGGCTCTTCGTCCACGACGCCCATCTCGCCGAACAACTCGCCCTGGCCGATCATGGTGAGGATCACTTCGCGGCCATCCTCGTCGCTGACGAGAACTTTCAGGCTGCCGGTGAGTACAAAGTACACGTAATCGGTTCGGTCGCCCGCGCTCACCACGCTGGAGCCGCGCGGCGCGCGGCGCATGATCGCGCAGCGGGCAATCGGCTGCAGCTTTTCGTCGGACAAACCCTGAAAGATCGGAAACGTCTTCAGGGCGGTGACAGAAACGGGAGTGCTTGTGCTCATGACGTTCTCCGGATCGCGAAGCTTGCGCGTGTAGCGTCTCTGCCGCGCGGGGCACACGGCAGCAGCGTTTAGCCCGCGGATTATGGCACAAGGAATATGCCAACCGGACCACAGGGCCGAGAGTCACCCGCTCGGCTATAATTTTTCGCTATCGGACAGGGAGATAACGCAATGAGCACGACCACTCGCCACACCAGCCTGATCATCCTGGGCTCGGGCCCGGCTGGCTATACCGCCGCCGTTTATGCCGCGCGCGCCAACCTCAAGCCGGTGCTGATCACCGGCCTCGCCCAAGGCGGGCAGCTGATGACCACGACCGACGTCGACAACTGGCCGGCGGATGCCGATGGCGTGATGGGCCCCGACCTGATGGCGCGCTTCGAGAAGCACGCTGCGCGCTTCAACACCGAAATGATCTTCGATCACATCCACACGGCGAAGCTTGATGCACGGCCGTTCACGCTGATCGGCGATTCCGGCACCTACACCTGCGATGCGCTGATCATCGCCACCGGCGCGACCGCCAAGTATCTGGGCCTGCCGTCTGAAGAGGCCTTCGCCGGCCGCGGCGTTTCCGCCTGCGCGACCTGCGACGGTTTCTTCTATCGCAACCAGGAAGTCGCCGTCGTTGGTGGCGGCAACACCGCGGTTGAGGAAGCGCTTTACCTCGCCAACATCGCCAGCAAGGTGACCTTGGTTCACCGGCGCGACAAGTTCCGCGCCGAGGCAATCATGATCGACAAGCTGTACGAGAAGGTCGCTGCAGGCAAGATCGTGCTGGAGACCGACGCGACGCTGGATGAAGTCCTCGGCGACAAGACCGGCGTCACCGGCATGCGCGTGAAGAACGTGAAGACGGGCGAAACGAAGGACATCGCTCTCAAGGGCGTGTTCATCGCGATCGGCCACAAGCCCAACACCGACATCTTCAAAGGCCAGCTGGAGATGGATGACACCGGCTACCTGATCACCGAAGGCGGCCGCAACGGCAACGCCACGCAAACGTCCGTGAAGGGCGTATTTGCGGCCGGCGATGTGCAGGATCATGTCTATCGCCAGGCGGTCACCAGCGCTGGCACCGGCTGCATGGCGGCATTGGACGCCGAACGCTACCTCGACAGCCTCGGCAAGGCCTGATCGACCTCACGTTCAGCCCGGCCGCGACAGGCATCGCCCATGAGCAAGCGCAACGCACCGCCCGCGCCGCAGCACTTTGATGCGCTGCGGGCGCTGCGCAACAAGTTGCCAGCCGCGACACCGCGCCCGACGAAATCCCCGCGCGCGTTGCGCGAGGCCGCGCGCGACACGGAAGAGATCGACTTCGCTGCGGCAATTCGGGGCACCCAACCCTTGCCCGCGGCAAACATGGCCGAATTGTCGCGCCCAAAGCCGGCCCCTGTACCACGCCCGAAGGTGGCGGAAGTCGAAACTTCGGCAGAACCGACGCCCAACACGCCGCGCGACGAGTTCGCCTCGTTCCATGACGCGATGCACGACGTCGTCGTGCTGCGAAAGGACGGCCGCGTTGATCCGGACAAGATGGGGCGGCGCGCGCCAAACCCGCATCCAGCGCACGAAGCCAGTGCCGACACGATGGGCGCGTGGCTCGATCGCGCCGAAAACCCGCACGACCCGGCCGCGCTGTTCCGCCACGCAGTGGGCCCAGCAGCGCCGCTGCGCGAATCCGGCCGGCTTCACCTGACGCCACCCGCGCCCGCACCGCAACCTCGGCAGCGCGAGGCGGACGAACAACAGGTGCTGACAGACAGCATCGTGGCGCCGATGAGCTTTGAGGATCGCCTGGATATCGGCGACGAAGCAGCCTTCCTGCGCCCCGGCATCCCGCGCAGGGTACTCACAGACTTACGCCGCGGCCGTTGGGTGGTTCAGGCCGAGCTGGATCTTCACGGCATGGATCGCGACGAGGCGAGGCTGTCGCTAGCCCAGTTTCTTGCCCTGCGACTGACGCGGGGCGAGCGATGCGTGCGGGTGATTCACGGCAAGGGGCTGGGCTCGCCAGGGCGCATTGGCGTGCTCAAGCAGCTCTCGCGCAACTGGCTTGCACAGCGCGAAGAGATACTCGCCTTCTGCCAAGCGAAGCCGCATGACGGCGGCGATGGGGCTCTGCTGGTTCTATTGCGCGCCCCGCGCCCTCCAACCTGACATCCAGAGCAACGCAGAAGGGCTGCAACAAAAAGGCCGCCCAAGGGCGGCCTTTCCGACGCTGACCAGCGATCAGCTTAGATAGCGGCTTCGTCGGTCTCGCCGGTACGAATCCGCACAATCTGTTCTACGGGCGTCACGAAGATCTTGCCGTCGCCGATCTTGCCGGTGCGCGCGGCCTTGATGATGCCTTCGATCGCCTGGTCGACCGTGCTGTCGGCCACCACGACCTCGATCTTGATCTTCGGCAGGAAGTCGACCACGTACTCAGCGCCGCGATACAGCTCGGTATGGCCCTTCTGACGGCCAAAACCCTTCACTTCAGTCACGGTCAGGCCGGTAATCCCAACTTCGGACAGCGCTTCCCGCACTTCATCGAGCTTGAACGGTTTGATGATCGCTTCGATTTTTTTCATCTGCTTACTCCTCCGGGATTGTGTTCAAAACTCGTCCTGGTACCGCGCCGTGATTGGGTAACGCCAATCCTTGCCGAAACCGCGCCGGGTGACGCGTATCCCGACTGGCGACTGGCGCCGTTTGTACTCGTTTCGCTTGAGCATCCCCACCACACGGCGAACATCCGTCTCAGCGTAGCCAGCGTCGATGATCTCACGCGGGCTCTCGTCGCGCTCCATGTAGGCCTCGATGATCGCGTCGAGCACCTCGTATTCGGGCAGTGTGTCCTGGTCGGTCTGGTCAGGCTTGAGTTCGGCCGACGGCGGGCGGGTGATGATGTTGTCGGGGATCAACTCGCCGTCTCGGTTACGCCAGCGCGCCAGACGATAAACAAAAGTCTTGAAGATATCCTTGATGACCGCAAAACCACCGGCCATATCGCCGTACAACGTAGCGTAACCCACCGCCATCTCAGATTTGTTGCCGGTCGTCAGCACCAGAGAGCCGGTTTTGTTCGACAGCGCCATCAGCAACATGCCGCGGATGCGCGCCTGAAGGTTCTCTTCGGTGGTGTCGGCCTTGAGCCCGGCAAACATGGGCGACAGGATCTGATCGAAGGTCGCCATCGCGGGCGCAATCGCGATCTCGTCGTAACGCACACCCAAGCGCTGCACCAGCAGGCGGGAGTCGTCGAGGCTCATCTGTGCGGTATAGGGCGACGGCATCATCACCGCCCGCACCCGGTCGGCCCCCAGCGCGTCAACTGCAACGCACAAGGTCAGCGCTGAATCGATGCCACCCGAAAGCCCCAACAGAACCCCCGGAAAGCCGTTCTTGCCGATGTAGTCCCGCACGCCCATGACCAGTGCCGACCAGACGTCCTCCTCGATCGTGCGCGGCGCGGTGACGCGGTCGCTGACGAGGTCACTGTCGCAATACGAGACGAAATCGAGGCTCTCTTCGAACGAGGGCCCCTGATAGCGCAAACCGCCGTTGCGTGCGAGCGCAAACGAGGCGCCATCGAACACAAGCTCGTCCTGGCCACCCACAAGGTTGCAGTAGACGACCGGGATACCGGTATCGCCCACACGATCACGCAACACCTCATGGCGGACCTGGAGCTTGTCCATGTGATAGGGCGACGCGTTGATTGCAACCAGCAACTCGGCGCCCGCAGCCCGCGACGCTTCCGCAGCACCGGCTTCCCATACATCGGCGCAGATGTTCAGGCCGATACGCACGCCCCGATGCTCAAACACACAAGCGTCGGTGCCAGCATCGAAATACCGCTCTTCATCGAAGACTTCGTAGTTCGGAAGGCGCAGCTTGCGGTAGGTCGCGAGCACGCGACCTCCGGATAGCACAGATGCGGCGTTGAAGCGGCGATCTCCTTCCTGCAGGGGATGACCGACGACGATCGCGAGATCATCGCTCTCCATGGCCAGCGAAGCCATTGCACGGTCGCAGCTGCGATAGAAGTCGGGACGAAGCAGCAGATCCTCCGGCGGGTAGCCACACAGGCTCAGCTCCGGGGTAACAAGTACATGCGCACCGGCCTTTCGCGCACGGCGGGCGGCCTGGCGGATCTTTTCGAGGTTTCCGTCGATATCGCCGACAACACAGTTGAGTTGCGCGACTGCGATCTTGAGGGGGTCTTGTGCCATAGGGCGAACTATACCGTGAGCGGCACGGGCTGCCGCGCAAAAGCAAACGAGGATTGCAGTCGCCCGCAATCCTCGTTGCCAAACCGAAACAGCTGCGTCACGACAGACGCAAAGTGCTTAGTTCGATTGCGAGAGGTAGATACTCCACAGCCCGGCCAAGGTCGCAGCGCCATCCGTGCCAGTCACCGTCTTCATGACCTGGATCGCCTTTGCGCGCTTGCCGGCAACATAGTAGGCATAGCCGAGCCGCAGCTTGGCATCCTCGGGGCGCTTCAGGCCGCCCTTCTTGATGCCCGCCTCCATCATTTCCAGCCCCTTGTCAGCCTGACCATGAAGAACATAGTTGTAGCCCAGGTTCACCTGAGCATTGCCATCCTTGGCGGCAACGGCCTGCGCGTCCTGAGTGCCAAGCGCCTGCTTGTCCTCGGCGAGTTGCTTGTTGGTCATGTCGCCGAGGCGGCGATGACGATCGGCATCGCTCCCCTGCCCCATGATCTTCGCCGCCATGCCCTCGTCGTAGGCCTTCTTGGCTTCGATCGGGTAGCCCTGCTGAAGCGCCAGCGCAACGGCATCCTCGTACTCAGCGGAGGTACGCAGCGTGCCGGTCGCGCGCAGCAAGCGCGACAGATCCAGCGCCAGGCGATCGCTCATGCCGGGCTGCTGCTTGACGGCGTAAATGACTGACTGCCAATACTCCTTCTTCGGGTAGTTGGAGAGCAGCCGCTCAACCGTCTTGCTGTACGACGTCTGGTCGTTCAGCTTCAGGTAGGCTTGAGCGAGCATCTGCAACTGCTCTTCGCTTGGCTTCTTCTGGCCCTGCAACTCGGCGCTCAGCGCCTTGGCCGTGCCAGCGAAGTCACCGGAGAGATAGAGCGACTGCACGTAAATCGTGCGCATCGTCGCGTCGGTGCCGCCGTCCTTCAGGTAGCGGCCAGAGATCGCGGCGGCTTTCGCATAGTCGCGCCCACTGTAGTACTGCCCTGCTGCGGCGCTCAGAAGCGTCGTGCGCTCGGCAGCCGGAGCACCCGGAAGCGAAGCAGCCGCCTCGAACGCGCGCGCAGCCGCCATCGCGTCACCCGCGCTGGCGTATGCCTGTGCTTTGACACGTTCGGTGAGATAGATCTCGTACGGGGTACGGTCCTTTACCGCTTCGGCATCTCGCACCTTGGCGAGCGCCTCTTTCGTTTTCTTTGCCTTGATCAGGTCAAGTGCAGCCTGGATCGGCTTGCCGACTTCCGAGCGCACGGCGGTCGCCTTAGCACCCTCCTCCGCCATCGAGACGGTTGGCATCGCGGCACCAACAAGCCCGACAAGCATTGCAGCAGCCAGATATCCCTTGATCATTCGTGTCCCTGCCGTATTACGCAAAAAGTAAGGGCGCGATGGGACTGCTCCCACCGCGCCACACGGTACTTACATGAACTGCTCAGCACCCACGAGGCCGATCTTCTTGACCCCGATACGCTGTGCCGATGCCATCACCATCGCCACCTTGTCGTATTTCACGAGCTTGTGGGGGCGAAGATGCACTTCCGGCTGCACCGGCATCGCTGCGATCTGCTCCAGCTTCTGCTCAAGGGCTGCGCGGTCAGGGACTACTTCGCCATTGAGCAAGATGGTGCCGTCGAAATCGACGTCGATCCGGTAGATCACCGGCGGCTCCGCCGCGGTGGGCGGCGGTGCGTTGACCGGCATGTTCAGCTTGGTCGCATGCGTCTGGATCGGGATCGTGATGATCAACATGATCAGCAACACCAACATCACGTCGATCAGCGGCGTGGTGTTGACGTCGACGATCACATCCGGATCACCCGAACCGCCGCCAGTACCAACATTCATTCCCATGTCGTTCTCCTATCCGTTCAGCGAACGACATCGCCAGCCGGCGGCTCGGTGATGAAGCCAACCTTGACGATACCCGCGCGCTGACAGGCAACGACCACCTTACCGACGAACTCATAGCGCGCGCCAGCATCGCCGCGGATATGCACTTCCGGCTGAGGGTCCATCACCGCAACGGTCTTGAGCTTCTCGACCAGCGCGTTGTTGTCAGGCACCGACTGCATGTTCCAGAACGTCTCGCCATCCTTATTGACCGAGATGACGATGTTTTCCGGCTTGGTCTGCGTCGGCAGGTTCTTTTCTTGCGGCAGTTCGAGCTGGATCGACTGCGTGACAACCGGAATCGTGATCAGGAAGATGATCAGCAAAACCAGCATCACGTCCACGAGCGGAGTCGTGTTGATCGCCGATACGACCTCGTCTTCGTCGCCGCCCGACGAAGGGACGGACATGCCCATTTTTTAGCCCTTCTTGCCGCCGAGCAGCACCATGTGCAGCTCGCCGCTGAACTGACGGACGTAGTCGGAAGCTGCCTTGTTGCGGCGAACCAGCCAGTTGTAACCAAGCACCGCCGGAACGGCCACAGCCAGACCGATCGCCGTCATGATCAGCGCCTCACCGACCGGGCCGGCAACCTTGTCGATCGAAGCCTGACCGGCAACACCGATCGCGGTCAGCGCGTGCAGGATGCCCCACACAGTACCGAACAGACCAACGAACGGTGCAGTCGAACCCACGGTTGCGAGGAAGGCCAGACCACCTTGCAGACGGCCGTGAATCGTGTCGTTCGCGCGCTGCAGCGACATGGCGATCCAGGAGTTCAGATCAACCGAGGCGGTCAGCGAATTGCCGTGATGGTGAGCAGCCTTGTTGCCCTCTTCGGCGATGTAACGGAAGGCGCTGTCTTCGTTCAGCTCCTTGATGCCCGCCTCAACCGACGGAGCGCCCCAGAACTTTTCCTGGGCTTCCTTGGCCTGCTTGAAGATCTTGCCTTGCTCGATCAGCTTGACGACAGCGATGTACCACGTGCCCATCGACATGATGACGAGGATCACCAGGGTGCCGCGGGCGACGAGGTCACCCTGTGCCCACAGAGCGCCAAGGCCATAGGGGTTCTCAACCGAGATCTTCTCGCCTTGGGCGAGTGCTTCGGTCGCGAAGAACATCAGGGAAAACAGCGCGGCACCAAGGGCAGCGGACGCGCGGCGAGTGATCTTGTGAATGCTCATTTGTATTAGTTCCAATCGTTGATGATCTGTTCAAGAGGGACCGAGCGCCTGCGCTACTCAAGGGTCCATTCAAAATCGATGACTACCCACGCCTGTACGGCTTGGCCGTTTTCGATGGCCGGTTTGTACACACACTTCTTGAAAGCGTTGAGTGCAGCTTGGTCGAGCCGGCGATAGCCGCTCGAATTCTCGACGCGACCTTCCAGCGGCTTGCCGGTGACGTCCAGCAAGAAGGCCAGACGGGTCGTGCCGTGCTCACCGGCATCAGCGGCGCCACGCGGATACACGGGCGTCTCGCAACTCACAAACGAAGCGGTATGGCGAACGTTCGACTGCTTGACCACCGGCGCCGGCGCAGCAACCGGAACCGGCTCGGTCGGCTTCGTCTGGGTCACAGTCGAAATCGTCGAGTCGGACGGTGCCGTAGCGGTCGTCACACGCACCTCAGGCGGCGGGATAAAGGCCGGCGGTGGCGGAGCGAGCTTGGGCGGTGGAGGGGGCGGCGGCTTATCCTCGGGCGGCTTGACCTCCTCGATGATCTTCGTTTCGAGCGGCGCCTTCACGACCTCGACGACCTTGCGAGCAAGGCCTGATACGAGTGCGTAAAAGAGAATCGCGTGAAACAAGACCACGACGACGAGACCAACCGTCCTGCGGCCTGCAGCAGCGGGTTGGGCGTAACTCATGAACAAACCTCGGAAGAAAGCAAAGATCGACTAGCGGTTGAATCCCTGACGGCCAGCCGGCAACCGCCGCGCACGCGCTCGGCAGAGGTGACGGCTAAAGCGAATTCAAGCTTGGCGACTTGCATTTATCGTGTTGGATCCTGAATGGCGTATGCCGGCTCACTACCGCCCTTGTGGGGCAATCGTTCGCAGCACCCACCGAAGTGTCGCTTGAACATGGATCTGATGACGGGTTGAAAGACTGGGCAGCACCAAACAGCAGAGACACCCGGAACCAGAATCAGCGTGTCGGTCGATGATTACGTCACGCGAGGCTCTAGTTTTGCGCCCACGCCGACCGAAGACTTACTTCTGCGCGACGGGCGCGTACGAAAAAACGGCGGGTGCCACTTGGGGCTGATAGCCGACAAACCGTCTCGACAAAAAGAAGAGAGCCCTTTCGGGCTCTCTTCTGACCCACTGGCGCGATTACTTGAACTTGTAACCGGCTTGCAGGTAGTAGGTACGGCCGCGCGGATCGGCAACCTGCGGGTTGTAGCCCACAGCCTGGCCCGTACCGGCATTCAGGGAGAACGGCGGGTTAGCATCAAAGATGTTCAGGATGCCGCCCGTAACGTCCAGGCCCTTGACCGGCGTACGATAGGTCGTCTGCCAATCAAAGGTTACGTACTCCTTAACCTTGTACGTAGCCTTGCAGAACGGCGAATCCGGAGTATCACAGCCCGTCGGCAGAATCACATCGCCGGTAACCGCACCATCACGCGACTCATAGTAACCATGCTTGTAGTTCATGGTCAGGCGATGGTCCCAGTCAGCCATTGAGAGGGTATTCGCCCACTGGAACTGATGACGCAGGGCCACTTGCCGCAAGATGTTGCTGTAAATCCCAACGATCTGATAGTACTCACCGCCGATTTCGGTCTGCTGCTTGTCCGACAGCATCCACGTGCCCTTGAAGCTGGAGAGGATGCGACCAAACGAGTAGCGCGAACCAAGCGTGACGTCGTAATCAACGCCCTGAGCCTTACGTTCGCCGAGGTTCTTCAGCGGTGTGTACCATGCAAGAATCGGCTTGCCGGTCTGCGGATCCGTGTACAGATCCGAACGCACGGAAGTACCCCACGCACCTTCGAAGTCAGCGGCAACTTCCTCCTCGGAGATGGTGCCAAACGTGTTCTTGATCGACACATTCCAGTAGTCAGCCCCAACGCTGGACCAGCTCGTCGGCTCGAAGCGAACACCGAAGGAGAACTGCTTCGACTCTTCCGGCTTCAGCTCACTAGAACCGCCAGTGTAGAGCGGGTACTGCGTGCCGGGCGGCTTGCAATACACGGCGCGCGCATCGGTGTAAGGGCAGTCGTATGGGTTCGCCGTTACGCCGTACAGTTGGGTGATGTTCTGTGTCTGTGCAGGACGCGGCGCGCGGAAACCTGTGTTAAAGCTGGTACGGAACAGCAGGTTGTTCAGTGCCTGCCAGCGAGCCCCAACCTTGTAGTTAGTCGTGCCACCCACGTCGGAATAGTTGTCGTAACGCAGGGCACCGCTCACTTCGAGATTCTTAACCACCGGCGCGATCAACTCGCCGAAGAGGCCATAAGAATCGCGCGACACATCAAACGGAACATCCGTCGCGAAGTCGGGGAACTGACCGCCACGCAATGTACCCTGCGCAAGCCCGTTCGGCTCGTATTTGTCGGCCTCGCGCTTCCAATCGAGGCCAGCACCGAACATCAAACCGCCAGCCGGCAATTGCGCGATTTCCTTTGAACCACGCAGTTCAACCGCATCCAATACAGCGGTGCCCTTCTTCCATACGCCGCTGGCCAATGCCGACTGAAGTGCTGCGGTGTTGGAGCCCGCCGGACCGAACGGATTCAGCGCGCCGGAAGAAATGAGCGCATTTAGATCATCGTTGTACAGGTACCCAGACAGCAGCTCTTCCTGCCACTTATTCTCGGAGTGAGTGAAGGCCGCAGAATAATCCCAGCCTGCGATTACACCCTTTGAACCACCCGAGAAATGAATCGCCTCAGTCGTACCCTTTGTACGGCGCGGCCCCGCGTCGGAAATCCGCCACGGCGCCACCGCATCAACGATGTCGTAGCCGGCCGGCACCGTCCGCAGATACGGCTGAATATAGGTGGTCCACAGCGAGTCGCCGACCGTCAACGGCACCTCTCCCGGCGGCGGCGCAATGTTCGAAGTCATGGTGTGCTTCGAATAGAGCATGTCCGCGAACAGCGTATGGTTTTCGCTGAGTTTGAACTGCACGGAGCCGGTGAAAGCGTCCTGCTTCTGTTCCGGGTAGATCTCAAGATCGTACGGGTAGATATAACGACAGGTATTGCCGCTGCGAACATGCTTAGCTGGACAAGGATTACCAGCCATCACCGAGGGATTGAAACTCTGAACGATGTACTGATCGTCCGGAGCGGCACTTGCGTTGTACCAAGTGATCGTAGCATTCGCTGGATTGCCGCGTCCCGAGCTCGGGCGCAGGCGATAGATCTGGCCGTCGGTACCCGTGAAGTTGTAATAACCTTGGCTCGGCGGCACCGCGAATTTCTTACGGTCGGCCGCAGCCAACGGATCGTTCTCGGTGTGCGAATAGGTCAGCAGCACGTTGAAGCGATCTTGCTCGATGTCGCCGAAACCACCACTGACGCTGATGCGCTTCTCTTCGGCGCCACCGGCTTCCGGCGCGTTGTACGAAATCGAAGCATCGAGACCTTGGTAGTTGGACTTCAGGATGAAGTTCACCACGCCGGCAACCGCGTCGGTACCGTAAATAGCGGACGCGCCGTCGGTCAGCACTTCGACGCGCTCAACGGCAGCGATCGGAATCGAGTTCAGGTTAACCCCCGAGCTACCGCCAATGAACGTTTGCCCGGCAAAGGTTGCTAGGCGCTTGCCGTTGAGCAGTACCAGCGTGCGGCTGTCGCCCAGGTTATGCAGCGACGCGCTCGAGTATCCGACGTTACCGGAGCCAACGTTCGCCGCCGCGTTCGTGAACCCCTGCATCGCCGGCAGGTTCTGCAGCAGTTCTGCAACGTTCGTGGCGCCAGTCTTCTTGATCTCGGAAGCTGAAATCGACTGAACCGGCAGCGCGCCTTCCGACGCAATCCGCTTGATCGCCGAGCCAGTGACCTGGATCTTCTGAACTTGCTCTTCCGCAATCGCCGGCTGCAAGAGCATGCCGAACGCGACGGTCGTGCCGAACGCCTGGAGCAGAGCCCGGTAGCCGGGTCTCAGTGCAAGTGCCATAGGTGCCTCTCCTTGTATTTTCTCAATCAATCCCGTCGGGGTCTCCAACGAGGAAGCTCAGTGGTGAGCGAGCTTATCCCGCAACACCTGAACGGACCGCCTGTCCCTCACAAGGCACTTTTTGTAACTATTGTTATGCCACCCTCTCTCGAGGGCGTCGCATTGTCGCGGCGCGGAAATTGGGGTGTCAATCAACCACCAAGCCCCACTGCAACAGCTACAAACGAGTGTTTTTGCCCCTTCCGGCGGCCCTGACAGCGACGATGTAACTCACTGCCGGAGCAGTCTCAGCAAGACTTGTGCCATGCAAATTCGGACGAAACACAAGGTATTGCGAGTGTTTACGAGATATTTCCGCACCAGATTGGTGCGGCGCACCACAACGAACACCCGGCCCCGCCAAGCGTTACATCGGGCCCCTAACACGACTTTGATGTCGGATCTGTGACGCTTTCCCGGCAAAACATGTCGCCGATTCGAAAATCGAACTCGACACAGACTTGCAGGTTCTGAAAAACCTCGATTAGAATGCAGGGCTTCGCTGCTGTAGCTCAGTCGGTAGAGCAACTGATTCGTAATCAGTAGGTCACCAGTTCGATTCCGGTCAGCAGCACCAGACAATGCCAAAGGGGCCCGTTCGCGGGCCCCTTTGTCGTTCACGCCTCTAGCCGCTTTGTATCGCCCCTTCGGCGCGTGACACAAACCCGACAAACTGAAGTTCGGGGTGGCGCCTAGAATCAATCATCCCCAACCGCTCGCGCCAAACTGGCCGCCCTGGAGTCAGACAATCATGTTTCAAATGATTCGGCGCCCTTCTCGCCGTTGGGCGCTCGGTGGCATTGCGCTCGCCTTGGCCTCGGTCGGCGCGGTTTACGCGATCAGCGCGCGCAAAGATGTCCAGGCCAAGCCCGTCGAAGCCCAAGCCAAGCCGACGCTGATGGAGCTTGCTCCGACGGACGTTCTGCTCGCCCAGCAAGTCGCGGTACAGCCAATCGTCTTGCTCGCCGGCACACTGAACCCGCTCACCCAGATTCATCTGCACGCCCCATTTGACGGCCGCGTGGCCGAGGTCAGCGCGCGCCCGGGCGACAAGGTTGTCGCCGGCCAGGTACTTGCGCGTTTCGATGAGACCGACCTGCGTGCCCGCCATGCGGAACGTGCAGCCGCAGTAGCCAGCGCAGAGGAGCAGATGCGCGTCGCCGAACGCAACCGTGTATCCGGCCGCGCCCTGCTCGACCAGAACTTCATTTCGAAGAACGCGTTCGACAACACCCTCGGCGGCTATGCGGAACGCCAAGCGGCGCTCGATGCGCAAAAGGCGCAGCTCGCGATCGTTCAGCGGGCGTTGAAAGACGCCAAGGTGGTAGCCCCATTTGCCGGAACGGTTTCTTACCGGCAAGTTGAGCCGGGCCAATGGGTGGAGCCAAACCGAAAGCTCTTCTCGTTGGTCGACCTGCGCAAACTCGAAGTCGAGGCTGCAATCCCGAGTCAGCACATTGCGAGCCTGATGCCGGGCCAAAAGGTTCGCCTGCGCGCAGAGGGGTTTGGTGATGAGGTATTCGAGGGCAAGCTGACGCGGATCAACCCGACCACTCAGCCTGGCACGCGCAGCGTGCTGGCCTATGTCGCCGTGGACAACCCGGGGGAGCGCCTGCGCGCGGGGTTGTACGTCACCGGCGAAATCGAAACAGGTAAAGCGGACCCGCAGATCCGGTTGCCCGCCACGGCCATTCAGGCGTCCAAGACCGGGCGCGGCGTGTGGATCGTTGCGGACAACAAACTCAAGTGGCAGCCGGTTGAATACCAACAGCTTCGTGTTGATCTGGTGCGCATCACCAAAGGCCTGAGCGGCGGCGAGCAGGTCGTCGCAATGCCGCTGAAAGGCGCCGCCGAAAACCTCGCTGTCCGGCTCAAGCCCGCGGCCTGATCGAGCAGGAGCGCACGCCATGTGGCTGACACGGATCTCGGTCAAGAACCCCGTCTTTGCGGCAATGCTGATGCTCTGCCTCGCAGTGCTAGGCCTCTTTTCGTACAAACGCCTCACGGTCGAGGCAATGCCGGACGTCACGTTCCCGTCCGTCGCGATCACCACACCCTACCCCGGCGCCACGCCCGAGGTGGTCGAGACGGAGGTCTCGCGCAAGATCGAAGAGGCGATGAACACGCTGGCGGGCGTCAAGCGCGTGACATCCCGCTCATATCAGGACTACTCGCTGGTGTTTGTCGAGTTCGAGCTTGATGTGAACGCCGACAAGGCGGTCGCCGATGTGCGGGACAAGCTCAGCCAGGTTCGCCCCTCGCTCAAGGATGAGGTCAAGCAATCGACGATCGGCACCTGGGGCGAGGAAGATCGGCCGATCATGTCGCTCAGCTTCACGTCTGATCGCCACACGCCGCGCGAGCTGACGGAGCGGGCCGACAAGCTGGTGCTCAAGCGTCTGCAAACGGTCAAGGGCGTCGGCCGAGCCGATCTCGCCGGACGCATTGCGCGCGAAATCCAGATCCAGCTCGATCCATTCCGTATGCGGGCACTGCATATCGGCGTCGAGCAGATCAGCGAGGCGCTGCGCCGCGAGAACCAGATGCTGCCGGCCGGCGCCCTGAAGAACGCACGGCAAGAGATGCAGGTTCAGGTGCAAGGCCGCCTGCGCGACCCCATGGCGTTTGCCGACATCGTGATCGCGCAACGCGGCGATGCGCAGATCCGGCTGCGCGACGTGGCGAGCGTGTCGGATGGCGAAGCGGAACCCACCTCACACGCGCTGATCAACGGCAAACCCGCGCTGTCGATCGACATCTACAAGGTTTCCAAATCGAACACCGTGGAGGTGGCGAACGGCGTGCGCAAGACGATGGATGAGCTGAACAAGTCCTTGCCTGAAGGCATGGTGCTGGACCTCATCTACGACGGCTCGGACGACATTCGCAACTCGCTCAACGATGTGCAGCACACGCTGATCGAAGGCGCGCTGCTGACGATCCTGATCGTCTTCATCTTCCTTGGCTCCTGGCGCAGCACCGTCATCACCGGCCTCACCTTGCCGCTGGCCCTGCTCGGCTCGATCTTCATGATCCAGGCGCTCGGCTTCACGCTGAACATGATGACGCTGCTCGCGCTGTCGCTCTGCATCGGCCTGCTGATCGACGATGCGATCGTGGTGCGCGAGAACATCGTTCGCCACGCGCTGATGGGCAAGTCGCCCTACCAGGCCGCGCTGGACGGCACCCATGAGATCGGCCTCGCGGTGCTCGCCACCACACTGACCATCGTCGCCGTGTTCCTGCCAGTCGGCTTCATGGGCGGCATCATCGGCCGCTACTTCTACCAGTTCGGCCTGACGGTCGCGTCCGCGGTGATGTTGTCGATGTTCGTCAGCTTCACGCTGGACCCGATGCTCTCGTCCGTGTGGCACGACCCCGATGCGCATGGCCCTACCCGCACGGGCCTGCTGGGCCGTTGGTTGAACGCGTTCGAAGCATTCCAGACACGGCTCTCCGAGCGCTACGGGCGCCTGATCGACTGGGCATTGGGGCATCGCAAGACGGTGCTGGGCGCCGCTACCGCTCTGCTGGTCGGCAGCTTTCTTCTCGTGCCGTACATCGGCTCGGAGTTCGTGCCGAAGGGCGACTTCGGCCAGTTGGGCGGCCGCATGGTGACGCCAACCGGATCCAGCCTCGCCTACACGCTCGCCAAAGCCAAACAGGTCGACGCCGCGCTGCGCGAGTTCCCGGAGGTACAGCGCACCTACATCACCGTGAATGCCGGCTGGCAAACGCAGGGCCCGGAACAGATCCAGCTCGATATCAAGCTGGTGCACAAGACCAAGCGCAAAGCCACGCAGGAGGAAATGGTTGCCCGCCTGCGCAGCCGCCTGCGCGAACTCGGCGGCGTGGAACTCAAGTCGCTCGGCATTGGTGAAGGCGGTGGTGACAACCCGATTGCGGTCAATCTGCAGGGCGATGACCTTGCAGTGCTGACGCGACTGTCGCAAGACCTGGCAAGCCGCATCCGGGCGATCCCGAACGCCGTGGACATCCAGACCACCGCAGAAGACACCCGGCCGATGCTCGAAATCGTCGTGGACCGCGCAATGGCTGCCGACCTCGGCATCTCTGTCGAGCGCGTCGGCACCACACTTCGGCCCTTCATCGAAGGTCAGGCCGCAACAACCTGGCAAGCACCCGATGGCGAAGCCTACGACGTGAAGATCCGCCTGCCGGCGGAGCTGCGTCGCACGGGCTCGGACCTCGACCTGCTGTGGATGGCCAGCAGCACCACCGACACCACGACCGGCCTGCCCTACATGATCGCGCTGTCGCAAGTCGCCAAGGTGGTCGCATCGAGTTCGCCGACGCGTATCAACCGCAAGAGCCTTGCGCGCGATATCTGGGTCTTCGCCGGGGTCTCCGGGCGCTCGGCAGGCGATGTGGGCGCCGACGTGCAGAAGGTGCTGGCGGACTTCAAGAAGACGCTGCCGCCCGGCTACCGCATCGTCGAGGAAGGCGAGAACCAGCAAATGGCCGAATCCTTCGGCTACGCAGTGTCGGCATTGGCGCTCGCGATCATCTTCATCTACATGATCCTCGCCTCGCAGTTCGGCAGCTTCCTGCATCCGCTCGCGATCATGACTTCGCTGCCGCTGTCGCTGATCGGCGTGTTCCTCGGGCTGCTGGCGGCGCGCAGCACGCTGTCGATCTTCTCGGTGATCGGCATCATCATGCTGATGGGGCTGGTGACGAAGAACGCGATCCTGCTGGTGGACTTTGTCGAGCATGCGCAGAAGCGCGGTGAGCCTAGGCGGCAGGCGATCATCGACGCCGGTCGTATCCGCTTGCGCCCGATCCTGATGACCACCTTCGCAATGATCTTCGGCATGATCCCCGTCGCATTGGGCCTTGGTGACGGCGGTGAGCAGCGCGCACCCATGGCGCACGCCGTGATTGGCGGTGTGATCGCTTCGACAATGCTGACGCTCGTCGTCGTGCCGGTCGTCTACACCTACCTCGACGACTTTGGCGCCTGGATCAAGCGGCGTTTCCACCGCGGCCAGCTCGCCACCGAAGCAAGCTGAGCTTCGGGCGGGGCGCGTGCAAGGCGCGTTCCGCCCCAGCAAAGGTCCGCGCCGCGACGGCCACGCAGCACGAATGGCGCTGGCGCTCTACCATGGCGATCCAACGCAACCTTCCAGCGTTGCCGCGCACATGGAAACTCGCGTGCGGCGCAACGAGATCCAGGCTCGCCATGCAGCTTCGCCGATTCGCCCTCTATCGCCAGATCCTTGCCCGACCGCGCCTGTTTCTCTCGGCATTGACGGGCCTGCTGGTCGGATTGACGTTGCCCGACTCCCTTGCGCACCACACGGTGACGCGCCTGATCATTGCGTGGAACGCGGGCGCCTGCCTCTATCTCGTGCTTGCGCTCAAACTGATCTTTTCGTCCGACCACGTGAAGATGAACCAGCGCGCCCGGACCCAGGACGAAGGTCGTCTGGTGATTCTCACCCTGGTGGTGATCGCCGCCGTCGTGAGCCTCACGTCGATCATCGCGGAGCTTGGCGTGGTCAAGGATCTGCATGGCACGATCAAGTACGCCCATATCGCGCTGGCCGCGCTGACCATCGTGTCCTCGTGGGGCTTCACGCAGGTGATGTTTGCATTCCACTACGCGCATGATTTCTACCTTGCGCGCGCCCAAGGCGGCACCGGAGGCCTGACCTTCCCGGAGTGCGAGACACCCGATTACGGCGACTTCCTCTACTTCGCCTGCGTGATCGGCACCTCCGGGCAAACCGCCGACGTCAGCTTCACTTCGCGGCCGATGCGCCGAACCGGGCTGCTGCACTGCGTGCTCGCCTACGTCTTCAACACGACGGTGCTCGCGCTGACGATCAATATCGCCTCGGGTTTGCTCTAGCACCGCGCGATCGGGCCCAATTCGCAGGCTTACAGCCTGGCCGTGAGCCCCGCCAAGGCAGCGGGCCTGCGACAATGCCGCCCGGCACGTTACGGAGCGGGCAAATCACCCTGGTTTTGCTCTAAGCTCCGCACTCTTTTCCGTATCCCGCATCAGGACGCCCTGCCTTGAGTTCGAGCTTTTCTTCTGCAAATCAGTCGATTGCAGACCACACCCCGATGATGCAGCAGTACCTCGCGCTGAAGGCGCAGCATCCGGGCACGCTGCTGTTCTATCGCATGGGCGATTTCTACGAGCTCTTCTTCGACGACGCGGAGAAAGCCGCCCGATTGCTCGACATCACGCTGACCGCGCGGGGCAAATCGGCCGGCAAACCGATCGCGATGGCCGGCGTGCCCTTCCATGCGCTCGAACCCTATCTCGCCAAGCTGGTAAAGATGGGCGAATCAGCCGTGATTGCCGAACAGGTCGGCGATCCGGCCACCAGCAAGGGCCCGGTCGAGCGTGCGGTAAGCCGCATCGTCACCCCCGGCACGCTGACCGACGCTGCACTGCTCGATGACAAGACCGACGCGCCACTGCTGGCGGCCACGCAGCACCGCGGCCGCCTCGGGCTCGCCTGGCTCAACCTCGCCAATGGCGACTTCCGCATCCTCGAATGCGAGCCTACGCAACTGGCTTCCCAGTTGGAACGGCTGCGCCCGGCCGAGGCGCTGGTGCCGGACGGCCTCACGCTCGAAGGGCTGGAACAACGCGTACCCGCTGTGCGCCGCCTCGCCGACTGGCAGTTCGACGCTGAAACCGCGCGCCGCGTGCTGCCGGAACACTTCGGCACGCGCGACCTTTCCGGATTCGGTGCCGATGAATTCGAAGTCGCCCTCGCGGCCGCAGCGGCGCTGTTCGACTATGCGCGGGCAACGCAGCGACAAAGCCTCACGCACGTCTCCGGACTGCACGTCGAGCGCGAAGCCGAATTCCTGCGCATGGACGCAGCGACCCGCCGCAACCTCGAACTGACCGAGACCCTGCGCGGCGAGCCGGCGCCCACGCTGTTCTCGCTGGTCGATCTGTGCGAGACCTCGATGGGTTCGCGCTGGCTGCGGCATGCCTTGCATCACCCGCTCTCCGATCGCCAGGCGTGTGCGCAACGACACGCCGCGGTGGAAGCCCTCATCGAAGACCAGGGTCTTTCCGCCGAGGGGCTTGCGCGGGTGCTACGCGGTATCGCCGACGTCGAACGCATCACCTCACGCATCGCGCTACGCAGCGCGCGCCCGCGCGACCTTTCCGCACTGCGCGACACGCTCGCCCGCATGCCGGAGTTGCAAGCCAGCGTGCCGACCGGCGCCGCGCCGCTGCTCGCCCAGTTGCACGGCGACCTCGCCGCGCCCCTTGCACCCACAAGCTTGCTGGCCCGCGCGATCGCACCGGAACCGGCGACCAACATTCGCGACGGCGGGGTGATCGCAGAGGGTTTCGATGCGGAGCTCGACGAGCTGCGTGGCATCCAATCCAACTGCGGCGCGTTCCTGATGGAGCTTGAAGCGCGCGAGCGCGAACGCACCGGCATCGCCAGCCTGAAGGTGGAGTTCAACAAGGTGCATGGCTTCTACATCGAAGTCAGCCACGCCAACACCACCAAGGTGCCGGACGACTACCGCCGGCGCCAGACGCTAAAGAACGCCGAGCGCTACATCACGCCGGAGCTCAAGGCCTTCGAGGACAAGGCGCTGTCCGCGCAAGAGCGCGCGCTGGCCCGCGAAAAGGGCTTGTGGGAAGCGTTGCTCGACACCCTGGCGCAGGACATCCTTGCCTTCCAGCGCATCGCCCGCGCGGTGGCGCTGCTCGATGGCCTCACCAGCTTCGCACGCGCGGCACTGCGCTACGACTACTGCAAGCCGGTGTTCCGCAGCGAAGCCGGGCTCGCCATCGAGGCGGGTCGTCACCCGGTTGTGGAGCGTCAGGTCGACAGCTTCATTGCCAATGATTGCGACTTCTCCGCCACGCGCCGCATGCTGCTGGTGACCGGCCCGAACATGGGTGGTAAATCGACCTACATGCGGCAGATTGCGCTGATCGTGCTGCTCGCGCACTGCGGCGCCTTCGTGCCTGCAAAGCGCGCAGAGCTGGGGCCGATCGACGGCATCTTCACGCGCATCGGTGCATCCGACGATCTGGCCTCGGGCCGCTCGACCTTCATGGTCGAGATGACCGAAGCCGCTGCGATCCTGAACAGCGCGACGGAGCGGTCGCTGGTACTGATGGACGAAATTGGTCGGGGGACGTCGACCTTCGACGGCATGGCGCTCGCCTTTGCGATCGCGCGCCACCTGCTGGAAAAGAACCGCTCGCTGGCGCTGTTCTCGACGCACTACTTCGAGCTGACACGCTTGTCGGTCGAGCACCCGGAATGTGCGAATGTGCATCTCGGTGCGGTCGAGCATGGCCATCGCATCGTCTTCCTGCACGCGGTGGAAGAAGGCCCCGCGAGCCAGAGCTATGGTATCGAGGTCGCCGCGCTGGCAGGCATTCCGGCGCCTGTGGTGCGCGAAGCGCGCCGGCGCCTGCGCGCACTGGAAAACCGCGAGGCCTCAGGTGGCCCCCAGGCGGATCTATTCTCGGCGCTGCCGCCAGACGTCGAAGAAGCGCCGCCGCATCCGGTTCTGGAAAAGCTTGCCGGGGTGGACCCGGATGCGCTGTCGCCCCGCGAGGCACTCGAGCATCTCTACGCGCTGAAGGCGCTGACACGATGACCCCGTGGCTCAAGCGCTGCTTCACGCTACTCGTCGCGTCCGCCACGGCGCTGCTCGCAGTGCCGTCTGCGCATGCCGAGCGTTTCAGTTTTGCCGCCTTTGGCGACCTGCCCTACACCGATATCGAGCGCGCCGAACTGCCGCAGCTGATCACCGCGATGCGCGATTCGGAAGTCGCCTTCGCGGTACACGTCGGGGACATGAAGCACGGCAGCACCCCCTGTGACGACGTGACGCTGCAAGACTTCCGCGACTTGCTGGCGGCAGCCCCGTTCCCAAGCGTGTTCGTGCCCGGCAACAACGAGTGGGTGGACTGTGAGCGCCGCAGCGCGGGCGCCTTCGATCCGCTCGAGCGTCTCGACAAACTGCGTAGCCTGTACTTCGCCAAACCCGAATCGCTCGGCGCGACGCCCTTCAGCGTGATCCGCCAGAGCGACGCCGATTTCACCCACGGCGCCTATCAGGAGCACCTGCGCTGGCAGCGCGGGCCAGTGCTCTTCCTGACGCTGAACGTGCCAGGGAGCGACAACCACTACGGCAGTCAGCGCGAGCCCGGCGCCGAATACCGCCAACGCATGAGCGCGGTGCGCGACTGGCTCGACGCGGGATTTGCGGAAGCGCAACGCAAATCGCTTCCGGCCGTCGTCATCTTCATGCACGCCAACCCCGATTTCGAAGCCTTCGCGGCCGGAAACCCGCCCCGCCCCTATGCCGAGCTGCTGTATGCGCTGCGCTCTGCGGTGCTGGGTTATAGCGGCGATGTGCTGCTGATCCATGGCGATACGCATGTGATGCGCGTGGACCGCCCGCTGCGCGACACGAACGGGGAGACGATCGAACGCTTCCGCCGTGCCGAAGTGTTCGGCTCGCCGATCCCCGGCTGGCTTGAGATCACCGTGGATACCGAAGCCGAACGCCTGGTGCGGATTCGCCCACGGCCGCTGCGCGACGAGGATTGAGCGTATGGCCCATTCGATTGACGTTTCCGAAGAAGCGGGCGTCCGCTACCTGCATTTCGGCTCGGATTGGGTACAGGGCGCGATGAAGGTGCGCCGCCCCTACGCGCTGGAACTCGAATACACCCGGCACATGGCCGCCGGGCTCCTGCTGCGGCCGGCCCCCTGGCCGCGCAAGGTATTGCTGATCGGCCTCGGCGCCGCATCGCTCACCAAATTCTTCTACCGCAACGTGCCGCAGGCCCGCATCACGGTGGCGGAGATCGATGCACGCGTGGTGGCCGTGGCACGCGCGCACTTCAAGCTGCCCGACGAAGACGCACGCCTGCGCATCATCGTCGCCGACGGCGCCGAAGTGGTGATGCGCAACACCGGCTACTGGGACATGATCCTGGTCGACGGCTATGACCACAACGCCCGTGCCGGCGTGCTGGATACCGCGCCGTTCTACACCGCAGCACGCGCTGCACTGGCCACAAACGGCCTGCTTGCAAGCAACCTGTTCGGCAAGCGGAAAACCTTCCGCGACAGCCTTGCCCGCATCGGCGAGGCGTTCGACGGCCGCACGCTCGCGCTGCCCCAATGCGAAACCGGCAATGTGGTCGCCCTCGCCAACGCAGGGGAGCCGTTTGCGTTGCCCTTCGCTGAGATCCAGGCCCGCGCAGCAGCACTCAAACTCGAAACAGGGCTCGATCTGCGCGACACCTTCAAACGCCTTGCGACAGAGCTGGCCACGCCGGATGACGTCCTCCGCTTCTGAATCGGTCACAGTCAATGTGGTGGTGGTCGGCGCCGGTGTCGTCGGGCTTGCTTGCGCACGCGCCCTTGCGATGCGCGGCCTGCAGGTCGCCGTGTTCGAACGCGAGGCGCATTTCGGCCAAGGCATTTCGAGCCGCTCGAGTGAGGTGATCCACGCCGGGCTCTACTACCCCACAGGGTCGCTCAAGGCCGAACTCTGTGTCGCCGGATCGCGCGCGCTGTACGACTACTGCGCGAAGCGGCAGGTGCCACATCAACGCGTCGGCAAACTGGTCGTCGCCACGGAGTCCGCCGACCTGCCCGCGCTCGAACGTATCGCCAGCCAGGCACGCGCGAACGGCGTTGAGCAGGCGCGACTCATTACCGGCGACGCCGCTCGCAACATGGCACCGGAACTGCGTTGCTGTGCGGCGCTGTGGTCGCCGGATACCGGCATCGTCGACAGCCATGCGCTGATGCAGGCACTGGCGGACGACGCCGAACAGGCCGGCGCCATGCTGATGTACGGCGCCCCCGTCATCGGCGGCGAATGCGCGGCCGCGGGCCAGGTGCTGCAGATCGGCGGCGCGGTACCGTATCGGGTCGAGGCACGCTGGCTCGTCAACGCCGCCGGCTTCGGAGCCCAAATACTTGCCGGTGCCCTGCAGGGTTTCCCCGCCGAGGCGGTGCCGCCGCTCTACTTCGCCAAGGGGCACTACTTCGCGCTGTCGGGCCGCAACCCATTCAAGCATCTGATCTACCCGGTGCCGGAACCGGGCGGCCTCGGCACGCACCTGACGCTGGACCTGGCCGGCAACGCCCGCTTCGGGCCGGACGTCGAATGGGTCGG
The DNA here is from genome assembly GCF_013184235.1 of Niveibacterium sp. COAC-50. Taxonomy (NCBI): domain Bacteria; kingdom Pseudomonadati; phylum Pseudomonadota; class Betaproteobacteria; order Rhodocyclales; family Rhodocyclaceae; genus Niveibacterium; species Niveibacterium sp. COAC-50. The sequence continues at coordinate 783,560 of NZ_JABCJM010000001.1, read as the reverse complement.
TGCCCCCGACTACAGCGTGCCCACCAATCGCGCCCAGGCCTTTGCCGACTCTATCCGCCGCTACTGGCCGGACGTGGCGGTCGAGCGGCTGCAGCCCGCCTACGCCGGTGTCCGGCCAAAGCTCGGCGGGCCGGACGCCCCGGCACACGACTTCCGTATCGATGGGCCGGCGGAGCACGGCGTCGCAGGTGTCGTGCAACTGTTCGGCATCGAATCGCCGGGGCTGACCGCCTCACTGGCGATTGCGGCGCGGGTATCAAGTCTCGTCGGCGGCTGAGCCAAACATCGCAGCAAGAAACCGTGCGGGCCATCGGCACGCTGCTGATCTATGCTGGATTCACCAGTCGCGCTAGCTGAGCGTAGTGCCGCTGCGCCCAGCAGCACCGGAGCGCACCGGCAGGTGCGACTGTCCTCGCAGGGAGGACAACCCGATGGATTCGTCAGACGCCAAAGCGGAACGCTCACCGTTCCAGACCCCCGCCCTGCTGGCTGCGCTCATCGCAGCTCTGGTCGCCGCCATCAGCCTGACGCCGACACCGGTGCCGGACAGCGGCCGCCCGCCCGCGCTGCCGCCCTCCGAGCAGGCGGGCAGTATCGAGGCGCGCATGTGGGAAGACCCGCTCGCAAGCCCGCTCAAAAGCAGTGCAAGCGCATCGGAATCAAGCACCGCAAACGACTGCGGCCAGATCGATAGCCAGTTTCACCGCAGTGTCGCGAAGGGCGAGCGGCACATGCGCCTCTTCATCATCGCCAACGCCGGCGGTGCCAGCGAAGACTCCGAGCGCCGCATCCGCGCCCGCGCGGCGGTGCTCTCCGCCCTGAACCGCTGGGGCTACGAGCCTGGCGATTCGGAGCATCTGATCGGCCCCTGCCGCTTCGCAGCGCTGGATAACCAGACCGGCTTCGAAACGCCGGTGCGGGCAACGATCGAACGCTTCCAGCTGCGCAAGGACAAGGAACTGGCGCAACGCGGGCGAGGCCGCGGTGACCTCGGCCCCACCTATGCCGGGCGCGCCGACCAGGTCAGCGTGTTCTGGATTGCGGACGCACCCTTGCGCCTGGCCGACACGGTGCAGGAAGCGGCACGCCGCTATCGTCTACTGGGCACCGCGTTCGACAGCATGGTGGCCGGTGACGAAGAGGGTGGCGGCGCCCGCTATGTGACGCTGGGTCCGCTCGATCGCGATGTCACCGACCGGGTGGAGTCCGGCATGCGCTGCCGCCCGCCCGGCGCCAAGAACAGCAACGGCAGCGACGAGGACAAGAACCTGCCCGCCTGCCCTGCCGACGCCAGTGCCGCGCTGGCGCTGCGCCACTTCCGCAGCCAGGTCACGATCGACGCCGACACCTCGCCCGGCGACCCGAGCCGCCATGTGCTCGAAATCGGCCCCACCGACGACATGCTCGCCAACACGCTGGTGGCGGAACTTGAGCGGCGCGGCCTCAACCTGATGCGGCCAAGCGACCACACCGACGTGATCGACGCGCGACGCAGCTCCGAGGCGCATCGCTACGCCTGCCTGTTCGATCATCACGTGGCGCTGGTCAGCGAATGGGATACCCATCATGCGCGCGACTTCCGGCGCGCCTTCGGCGGCCACCTGGGTCAGGTCGCATCACAGTGGCGTGCCGAGCTGCGACGCTCCGATGCCGCCAACGTGCATGGATTCGCCTTCACGCGGGGGCTGGACGGCAAGGGCCTGCAGAGCCGTTCTGGCGACGGCAACGCGACGGCGCCGGGCGGCACGGCGACAAGCGGCAACAAGCCGCCAGACGCTGCCTATGAACGGTCAACGCTGCAAAGCCAGCGCGACTATGTGCGTCGCCTGGTCGAGCAGATCGCTGAGCGCGACACCAACCTGAAGGCGGTGTGCGGGCGCGGTTCGGTGGGGATTCGCGCGATCGGCATCCTGGCCTCGGACTTCTACGACAAGCGGATGCTGCTGCAAGCGCTGCGCGCACGCTTCCCGCAGGTGCAATTCTTCACCACCGGGCTCGACTCGCGCATGCTCGACCACGAGAGCATCAGCGCGATGCGGAATGTGCTGGTCGTGTCGCGCTTCGATCTGAAGCTCGCCCCACCGGTGCAACGTTTCGTGATCCCTTTCCGCGATGGCGAGCAGACGGCGCTGTTCCTCACCACCTCTGTCGCGCTACTCGGCAACAGCGCAGATCGCGACGCGGTGGCCGGCTGGGTCGGGCGCTGGAACGCGCTGACGCCGCGGCTGCACGAAATCGGCCTGACCCGCGCCCACCCGCTCAACGAATACGCGCGGCGCGAATCCTGCCCGCAACTGGACGTCACCGAAGCACCCGAGAACCTGTTGCGTTGCCAGGACATCCACCCGCCGCGCGACCATCTGAGCGGCGGCACCCTGATCACGATCACCGTGGCGCTGGGCCTCTTCATCGTTACGCTCTACCTGCTCGGCGCCACGGTCTGGTCACCCAACCGCGACGGCACCTTGCTCGGCCTGTGCATGGCGATCATCGTGCTGGTGGTGGTGCCGGTGGTCTGCTACGGCTGGTTGCGCGACACCGCGGAAGCCTGGGCGGAAGAGCCGTTTGCTTGGCTGGACGGGATCAGCATCTGGCCCAGCCTGTGGCTGCGCTGGTGCGCGCTCGTGCTGTCGGGTTGGCTGCTATGGCTGGCGCGCAAACGCATCGGGCGCACGCTGGATGGCGTGGCGCAGCGCTTCGGCCTTTCGGGCGTACGGCCGCCCTCCAGCCGCCGGGCCTGGCGCTGGCGCCGCTTGCTGCGCGACACCAGCCTGACGCTGCAGCGCCGCCTGCGTTCTGCCTGCATCGGCCCACACCCAACGCACGGGCTTGTGGACGCCCATCACGCCTGGCTGATGTTCCGCCACGCAATGTCGCCTGGGCCGCAACTGCTGATCGGAACGCTGTGGGCCTGCCTGATGATGGGCGTCTTCGCGCTGATCGGTTTGAACTATCCGGTGCTGCCGCCGGTGCGCGGCAAGATCGCGATTGCCCTCTTCATCGCGGTGGCCGCGGCCGGCACCTTCCTGCTGCTGGTACTGATCTTCCTGTCTCTGAGCGTGGCTTTGCGCTTGATGGTGCTGGCGCGCCAACTCAGCGCGAATCGTTCCGACTGGCCGCAAGAGGCGGTGGATGCAGCGATGGACGCCCTGCAGGAGCAGTACGTCGATCCGGCGGTCATCTCCGGTGCCGCGCAGGATGCGGGCAACACGATCGCGGAGCGGCCAGGCCAACCTGGCAAGCGGCGCATCGTGAAAGCGGCGGATCCGACCCGCCTCGACCGGCTGTTCGACCACTACATCGACATCCTGCTGATCGAACAGATCTCACGCCACAACGAGTGGCTGCTCTACTTCCCGGGCATCGTGCTGTCCTTGGTGCTGGCAAGCCGCTGGGATTACTTCGAGGCCTGGACGGTCGACCCGATGGCACTGGTGCTGTTCGGTGTTTTTGGCGTGTGTGCCCTGCTGACGGTGTGGATCGGCCAATCGGCGGCCAAGAAAGCGCGGCGTACCGCGCTACGAGGCCTTGACGGCCTCGCCGCCAGCCTGCGCAACGACGAACAGTGCCTCACGCAGCTGCTGCGTCATGTGCAGCGTTACATCGGGGAGGTCGATTCAGGAATATTCCGCGCCAGCCACTGGAACATGGTGCGCGCCACGCTCCTGCCGCTGGCCAGTGCGGGCGGCTTGCGCGCGGTCGAAGTGCTGCTCGGGGCGCTGCAGTAGCGCCCCGTGGCCCGTATCGCTAGGCCTGGGCTTGCGGCTCCGGCGGCAGCCACAGGCACTTGCCCTTGTTGGCCTTGGCGATCGCAGCAAGCACCTCGTCGTGCGCCGCCAGTTCCTCCGGCGAGGCGCGTACGACGCGCAGCGGATGGCGCTCCAGCGGCGCGCCTGAATCGTCGCTACCGGCGGCCGGCGCGGGCTCGCTGTCCAGGTCCATGATCAGGCTGTCCTGCCCGCGCGTCATCGCGAGGTAGACCTCGGCCAGCAGCTCTGAGTCGAGCAGCGCGCCGTGCAGCTCACGGTGGCCGTTGTCGATCTCGTAGCGCTGGCACAGCGCGTCGAGCGACGCCTTCTTGCCCGGGTTCTGCTCCTTCGCCATCTTCAGCGTGTCGATCACGCCGGCGCACAACACGTCGAGCTTGGGCCGGCCGAGGCGGTCGAGCTCCATGTTCAGGAAGCCCACGTCGAACTGCGCGTTATGGATGATCAGCTCGCCGTCGGCGACGAAGGCCTCGAAGTCCTCCACCACATCCTTGAACTTCGGCTTGTCGGCGAGAAATTCATCGGTGATGCCGTGCACCGCCATCGCCCCCGGGTCCACTGGGCGCTCGGGGTTGATGTAGACATGGAAATGCCGCCCGGTGAGCTTGCGCGCCACCATCTCCACACAACCGATTTCGATCACGCGATCGCCGGTGCGCCAATCAAGGCCGGTGGTTTCCGTATCGAGGATGATCTGCCGCATCATTTGCTCCTCACCTGCTCGACGCCACGCCGCGCAAGTTCATCCGCCCGCTCGTTCTCCGGGTGCCCGGCGTGGCCCTTGACCCACAGCCACTGGATCTGGTGCAGCGCAGCCAGCTGATCGAGCTCGCGCCACAGATCGTCGTTCTTCACCGGCTTATTGTCGGCGGTCTTCCAGCCGCGGCGCTTCCAGCCGTGGATCCACTCCGAGATGCCTTTCTGCACGTACTGCGAATCGGTGTGCACACGCACCTGCACCGGCCGCGTCAGCGCCTGCAGCGCGCGAATCACCGCGGTCATCTCCATACGGTTGTTGGTGGTCGACGGCTCGCCACCGAACAACTCCTTCTCGTGTCCACCCGCGCGCAGGATCGCGCCCCAGCCGCCGGGTCCCGGGTTACCGGAGCAGGCCCCGTCGGTATAGATATCTACAATTGAATCGGTCATTCAGGGATGTTTCTTTCTATCGACACCGGGTCACGCTGGGCAACCGGTGCAAAGGCTTTCGCGCGGGCGCGGCGATCGCGCCACGCAGGGGCAACCAGGCGCATGCCGCGCACGCGTTTGGTTGCCTGAATCACATAGGTGCCGCCTGCAAACGGCCACCAGCGGGGGCCGGCATTGTCCATGAAATGCCACTGTTCAATCCAGCGCGGCGGCGTCACCGGCGGAATATAGGCGCCGAACACCGCGGGCTGGCTCTCGAAACTCAGCAGCGCGAGCCAGTCCTTCATGCGGCGTACGCTGAGGAACTGCCCCTGCCACGGGAACTCACCGGTACTGGCCGCAAGCAGACGGCGCACGCCCCACAGGCTGACCGGGTTGAAGGCCGAAATCAGCAACTGCCCTTCCGGCACCAGCACCCGCTCCACCTCGCGCAACACCTGGTGCGGATGCTCGGAAAACTCCAGCACATGGGGCAGCACGACGAGATCAACGCTCTGCGACGCAATCGGCAACTCATGGGTATCGCTGATCAGCGCCACATCACCCGAGCGGGCACAGCGGAACTTGAACCCGATACGGTTGTTGCGCAGGTAGTCGCGCTCGGGCAGGCCGATCTGGATCGCGTGAAAGCCGAACACGTCGGCCACACGGGCATCGACCTGCGCCAACTCCCAGTCGATCAGGTAGCGGCCCAGTGGCGTTTCAAGCCACGCGGCACATCCGGGAATTGACATCGTGAGCAGTGCGCCGAAAATTGCCGGGATGCAGATTGTTCCGCTTTCCGCCTTCTCGGACAACTACATCTGGACCATCGTCGCCGATGGCCACTGTGTAGTGGTCGATCCGGGTGACGCCGCGCCGGTCGAGCGATTTCTCGCCGAGCGCCATCTCACGCTTGACGCGATCCTCGTCACGCACCACCACGGCGATCACACCGGCGGCATTGCGGCGCTTTCCGCGCACCATCACCCCAAAGTCTTCGGGCCGGCGACCGAGGCCATCGCGGGCCTCACCGACGCGCTGACGGATGGCGCAACGCTGAGCCTGCTGAACGGCGCCTTGAGCCTATCCGTCATGGCGGTACCGGGCCACACCGCTGGCCACATCGCCTACCTCAGCCCTGGCGCGCTGTTCTGCGGCGACACCTTGTTCTCGGCAGGTTGCGGGCGGCTGTTCGAGGGCACGCCGGCGCAGATGCACGCCTCGCTCGGGCGGTTTGCGGCCCTCCCCGCCGACACAAGGGTGTACTGCGCGCACGAGTACACGCAGTCAAACCTGCGTTTTGCGCTGGCGGTGGAGCCGGGCAACCCGGATATCGTTGCCTACAGCGGGCAATGTGATGCGCTGCGGGCGCAGGCGCGCCCGACGATCCCGACCACGATCGGGGTCGAGCGGCGGATCAACCCGTTCCTGCGCTGCGATCAGGCAGACGTGCGGCGCATGGCCGAAGCCGTGAGTGGTGAAACGCTGGCAGACGCGGGGGCGGTCTTCGCCGCGCTGCGCCGCTGGAAGAACGAGTTCCGCTAAGGGCTTCAGGCCAGCAGCGATTGCGCGATGAGCGCGCGATTGCGGCCCAGGCGCTTGGCTTCGTAGAGCGCCGCATCGGCCGACGCCATCAGGGCGCCCGGGGTCGGGGCCTCGCGCGGCGGCACCGCGGCGGCAACGCCAAGGCTGATCGTCACGTTCGGCAGGTCAGCGGTCGGCGCGTGCGGCAGCGCAAGTTCATACACCGCGCGGCGCATGGCTTCGGCGACCTGCAACGCGCCCTCGGCATCGGTATCTGGCAGGATCGCTGCGAATTCCTCGCCGCCGTAGCGTGCCACAAGGTCGGCGGGGCGCTTGGCCTGCTCTGCCAGGCACGCGGCAACCTGGCGCAAGCATTCATCCCCGCCCTGGTGCCCGAAGTGGTCGTTGTAGCGCTTGAAGTGATCGACGTCGCACACCACCAATGCGATCGATGAACTGCGGCGCTGAGCACGGCGCCATTCGCGCACCAGCGTGCTGTCGTACTGGCGGCGGTTGGCAATGCCCGTCAGGCCATCAATTGACGAAAGGCGCTGCAGTTCGCGGTTGGCGTCGTCGAGGCGACGCGTGAGGACCACCAGCGAGTAGCGCATCTGCGACAACCGCTGCATGGCGCGCACCTTGGCGGCCAGCACGATCGAACTGATCGGTTTGAACAGATAGTCGTCGCCGCCCACCTCGATGCCGCGCTGCAAATCGTCGTCGCCAGTTCGCGCGGAAAGGAAGATGATCGGGGTCCACTCGCCGTGCTGTTCCAACTGGCGAATGCGCTTGGCGACCTCAAAACCATCAATGCCGGGCAGGATCACATCGAGCAGCACGAGATCGGGACGATGGGCCTTGAACAGCTCGATCCCCTCCTCACCCTCGCGCGCGACCAGCGGCTCGATGCCGATCGCCCGCAACTGATGCGCGATCAATGTCGCGCTGGTGAGCGAATCCTCGATCAGCAGCGCTTTCATGCCCCCTTCGCGACGGAAAACCGGCGACCCGTCCATCAGCCCCGTCATCGTGCCGCCCCGCCAAACACTCGGCCGCAAGGCCGATTCAGTAACGCAACCCTATGAAACAAAAGCATTTTGACCCCATCGCCGCTAGCCCGATACAATCACGCCTTTGCACGTCGCCGGACCTTTCCCATGCAGTCTATCGCGCGCCGGTTCGCTGCGCTGCTTTGTTGCGCAGTCGCACTGGCCATTACACCCGCCGGGAATGCGGCCGCCGATGACAGCGACCCGCCTCCACCGCCCGCACAAACGGGCGGCACCGCACCGATCGCGGCGACAGCGGGTACCGGCCTGACCGCAGTATCCAGCATCGATCTGTCGAAGCTTGGCACGCCTTCGGTGGCGACGGTGGACCTCACCACCGAATCGTCCGACCTCTGGACCCGCATGCGCCAAGGCTTCGCGATGCGCGACCTGTCGATGGATTTGGTGACCGATCGCCAGATCTGGTACCTCGCCCGCCCCGGCGCGCTGCGCAACACCCTTGAGCGTGGCCGCAAGTACCTCTACTTCATCGTTGAAGAACTCGAAAAGCGCGGCATGCCGACCGAACTGGCATTGCTGCCAATGGTGGAGAGCGCGTACAACCCGATGGCCTACTCGCCGGCCCGCGCATCGGGCCTGTGGCAGTTCATCCCGTCGACCGGCAAGGACTTCTCGCTCGACCAGAACTGGTGGGTGGATGAGCGGCGCGACATCGTCGCATCGACCAACGCCGCGCTCACCTACCTGCAGGCGCTCTACGAGATGCACGGCGACTGGCATCTGGCGCTGGCATCCTATAACTGGGGCGAGAACGCGGTCGCACGCGCCGTGGCGAAGAACAAGGCTGCCGGCCTGCCAACCGAATTTGCCTACCTGTCGATGCCGCAGGAAACGCGCTACTACGTGCCGAAGCTGCAGGCGTTGAAGAACATCATCGCCAACCCGCAGCTCTTCGGTATCACGCTGCCGCCGATCCCCAACGAACCCTACTTCGTCTCGATCGGCACCCGCGGCGGCATGGATTTGCACACTGCCGCGCAGTTGGCAGAAATGCCGATGAAGGACTTCCTTGAGCTGAATCCGTCCTTCAATCGTCCGGTGATTCCGGGGGAATCCGACCACCACGTGATCGTGCCAAAGGACAAGGCGGGAACCTTCGTCACCAACCTCGAAAATCACGACCGTCCGCTGCTGAGCTGGAAGACTTACACCGTCGAACGTGGCGAACGTGTCGAGCAGATCGCGGCCCGCTTCGGCATCAGCCCAACCAAGCTCCGCGAAGTCAATGGCCTCGCGCCGCGCATGCGCCCAGGCCCAGGCTACACCTTGCTGGTGCCATCCGGCGACGCCGTGGCAATGGCCGAGAGCGCCCCGGTGCTCGCACCAAAGCTCAGCTTTGCATCCCAGGCTCCCGCCCCGGCGCCTCGACTCGGCAAACAGCCGCGTGGAGGCAGCACGGCGCGCCACAGCAGCAAGGCGAGCCACGCCTCGAAATCGGGCGGCGCAAAAGCGGGCGCCCACCACAACAAGCATCGCAAGTAGCGCGCGCTCCGCGCGCTGTCCGGGCCATCTGGGCGCATATCACCACAGGGTAGTGCAGCACGAAGCTCGCAGGTATGATCCGCGACACACGCTGACTGCCCTGACTGTTACTGCAGAATGCTCCGCCGCCTGATCCTCGCCAGCTTCGCCCTGCTCCCGCTCGCCATGCCTTGCGCGCATGCCGACGGCGTTAAGGTCGATGAAGCCTCGCGCCTGCGTGCGCTGGTGCCCGCCGAGCAACTGGAGCAGTCCGCAGGGCAGCAATACCATCAAATGCTGCGCGCAGCGGCTGACAAGCGCGCGCTCGCGCCTGCCAACCACCCGGCGCTGAAACGACTGCGCGGTATCGCCGAGCGGATCATCCCGTTCTCGGCGCGCTTCAACCCGCGTGCCAACGCGTGGCGCTGGGAAGTGAACCTGATCGCCTCACGCGAAGCCAACGCGTTTTGCATGCCCGGCGGCAAGATCGCTTTCTACACTGGCCTGATCGACGGCCTGAAGCTCAGCGACGACGAAATCGCAATCGTGATGGGCCACGAGATCGCCCACGCGTTGCGCGAACACGCACGTGAGCGCATTGCGAAGACGCAGCTCACCCAACTGGGCGTCGGCCTGCTCGGCCACTTCGTCGGCCAGGGCCGCTACGCGGACGCCTTCAACATTGGCGGCAATCTGCTCACGCTGAAGTTCTCGCGTGAAGACGAGAGCGATGCCGATGTGGTCGGACTCGACCTCGCCGCCCGGGCGGGCTATGACCCGCGTGCCGGCATATCGCTCTGGCAAAAGATGGCGAAGGCCGGTGGCGGAGGCGGATTTGCATGGCTCTCGACGCATCCGGCCGGTAAGGACAGAATCCGGGAGATCGAGCGCCACCTCCCGGAAGTCATGCCGCTCTACGAGCGGGCTCAGAATCCCCACACACAGAAACAGAAAGGCTGAAACGATGGCGAATGATGCCCCGATTTTCACCGCGGAGACATACAAGGTGCAGGATAGCTTCGGCTTCATGATCAACGCGTTGCGGGCGCGCATGATGGCGGTGATGGACCGCGAACTCGCGCCGCTGGGCATCACCAGCGCGCAATGGGCGGTGCTCGTGCAGGTTGCCGAAACGCCGGGGGTCACTGCCGCAGCGCTGTGCCGGCGCGTCCACTATGACACCGGATCGATGACCCGCATGCTCGATCGCCTGGAAGAAAAGGGCCTGATCCGCCGCGCGCGCAGCGACCACGACCGCCGCGCCGCCTACCTGCACTTGACCGAAACCGGGGCCGATGTAAACCAGAAACTCCCGGAATACGCCGCCCGCGTACTCAACGCGCACTTCGAAGGGTTCAGCGCCGATGAAGTGACGCAACTCCGCGACCTGATGGGCCGCATGCTGGCCAACGCAGAACGCCTGTCCGCCGGCACCTGAGCCAAAACCGCCGCAAATAAAAAGGGGCGCCCGTCGAACTGACGGGCGCCCCTTTTTCTGTCAGTGCGCTGTGCTTAGCGCTTGGCGAAGGCTTCGGCAGCGCCGTTGTAGACGCCAACGAACTCCTCAACGATCAGCGATGCGCCGCCGACGAGACCGCCATCGATGTCCGGCATCGCGAACAGGCCCAGCGCATTGCTGGCCTTGACGCTGCCGCCGTAAAGGATCGCCGTTTCAGCGGCAAAGGCATCGCCAGCCTTCTTGATGTAGTTGCGGATGAAGGCGTGCGTTTCCTGCGCCATTTCCGGCGTAGCGGTCTTGCCGGTGCCGATCGCCCAGACCGGTTCGTAGGCAATCACGATCGAGCCCGGAGCAGCGTTCGGCACTGCAGCCAGCATCGCGTCGAGTTGCTTCGCCAGCACGGCTTCGGTCTGGTTGCCAACGCGCTCGGCTTCAGTTTCGCCGACACACACCACCGGCACCAGGCCGCCGGCCAGCGCTGCAGCGGTCTTCTTGCCAACCCACTCGTCGGTCTCACCGAACAGGGCACGGCGCTCGGAGTGGCCGATCACGGCGTAGGTCACGCCAACATCCTTGAGCATCGACACCGACACTTCGCCGGTATAGGCGCCCTTGTCGTATTCCGACACATCCTGCGCACCCACCCCGATCACGGAACCGGCGGTTTCGGCGATCACCGACTCGAGGTAAGCGAACGGCGGGCACACGGCGATGGCCACACCAGCCTTGGCAGCGGGTACGCCTGCCTTGAGGCCATCCAGCAGCGCCTTGTTGGCGGCCTTGTTGCCGTTCATTTTCCAGTTGCCGATGACGTAGGTCTTGCGCATGGGAACTCCTTGTTTTCGGTTTTTGCCGGCGCGAAGCCGAAGGGGGAAATATTGAATTCTAGATTGACGCCAGTGTTCGGGACACCGGCCAGATCAAATCGGCGGCAGGTACGGCCCTCAAGCCTCGAGTTCGCGCGCCTTGCTCAGCGCATCCTCGATCCGGTCGACACCGATGACTTCGATGCCGGGAATCGCCTGCTTCGGCAGATTGGCCTTCGGCACGAGGGCAACGCGAAACCCCAGCTTGGCCGCCTCGCGCAAGCGCTCTTGCCCGCGCGGTGCGGGGCGGATCTCGCCGGCCAGACCAACCTCGCCGAACATCGCCAAATCGCGACGCAGCGGCTTGTTTCGCAGCGACGAAACGATCGCAAGGCACACTGCCAGGTCCGCCGCAGGCTCGCCGATCCGCACACCGCCCACCGCATTGACGAACACATCCTGGTCCGCGCACATGATGCTGGCATGGCGATGCAGCACCGCAAGCAGCATCGCCAGACGGTTCTGCTCAAGACCAACACTGAGCCGCCGTGGGCTTGGCGCATGGGCGGGGTCCACCAACGCCTGTACTTCGACCAGCAAGGGCCGCGTGCCTTCTTGCGTCACCAGCACACACGCGCCCGAAACATCCTGTTCGTGCTGCGACAGGAAGATCGCGGAGGGGTTGCTGACGCCGCGCAGGCCCTTGTCGGTCATGGCAAAGACGCCCAGTTCGTTCACCGCGCCGAAACGGTTCTTGAACGCGCGCACCAGACGAAAGCTCGATTGCGTGTCGCCCTCGAAGTACAGCACCGCATCGACGATGTGCTCCAGCACACGCGGGCCGGCCAGCGAACCATCCTTGGTGACATGACCCACCAGCACCAGCGCACACCCGCTCTGCTTGGCAAACCGGGTGAGCTGAGCGGCGCATTCACGCACTTGAGCCACCGAGCCGGGTGCCGACTGCAGCACCTCGGAGTACAGCGTCTGGATCGAGTCGATCACCGCGAGCCGCGGCTTCTGCGTCTTGAGGGTGTCGAGAATGCGCTCGAGGTTGATCTCCGGCAGCATTTCCAGCGCTGCGGCATCCAGCTGCAGGCGCTGCGCGCGCAGCGCCACCTGCTCGCCCGACTCCTCCCCGCTCACGTACACCGCCTTGCAGTGCAGCGACAGAGTGGCCAGCGCCTGGAGCAACAGGGTGGACTTGCCGATGCCGGGATCGCCACCAATCAGCACAACACCGCCGGCGACGAGACCGCCGCCCAGCACACGGTCAAACTCCTCAATGCCGGTCGCAAAGCGCGAGTGTTCCTGCGGCGTGAAATCCGCCAGCTTCTTGATCTGGCTGACTTCGCCCGCGAGGGCGGTGAAACGGCTGGCAGCCCCACCTGCTGGTGCTGCAATCGACTCAACCAGGGTGTTCCATTGCGCGCAGCCGGGGCACTGCCCCTGCCAGCGCGGCGCCTGCGCACCGCATTCGGTGCACTGGTAAACCGTCTTGACCTTCGCCATCAAGCCGCGCCGATGACGCTGACTGGCACGCGATTGGCGAGTGCGCAGAACAACTCGTAGCTGATCGTGCCCGCCGCACTGGCAACCTCGTCGGCCGGCAAGCCGCGGCCCCACAGCACCACTTCACTGCCAACTGCGGCATTCGGCAAGTCGGTCAGGTCGCAGGCCAGCATGTCCATCGATACCCGACCAAGGGTGCGAGTACGCTGCCCATCCACGAGGATAGGCGTGCCGGTCAATGCATGGCGCGGGTAACCATCGGCGTAGCCGCAAGCAACGATGCCCACGCGAGTCGGCTTCTCCGCGACGAAGCGGGCGCCATAACCGACGGCTTCTCCAGCTTCGATCTGCTGCACGGCAATCAGGCGTGACTCCAGATGCATCGCCGGACGCAGGTCGAGCGACGCAGCCGACTTCAGATCCGGCATCGGCGAGCCGCCGTAGAGCATGATGCCCGGACGCACGCCATCGCGTGCAGCCTCCGGGAAACGCAGCAAGGCCGCCGAGTTGGCGATGCTGTGCGGCAGGCCAAGGCTTGCCGCGGCGGCGTCAAAGCGTGCGAGCTGGCCTGCGATACCGGTTTCATCGTCGGCACGCGCGAAGTGCGTCATCAAGGTCACGCTGGCGACGTTGCGCGCCGCCTTCAGGCGCGCACTCAACGCACCCGCCTGCTCGGGCGCGAAACCGAGCCGGTTCATGCCGGTATTGAGCTTGAGAAACACGTCTACCGGCCGCTCCAGCGGCTCGGTCTCCAGCATCCGGATTTGCTCGACTTCGTGTACCGCGAGGCTCAAGCCCAGCGCGCCGGCCATGCGCGTATCCGCACTGTCGAACGCACCTTCCAGCATCAGCAGCGGTTGCTTGAAACCAGCCTCGCGCAAGGCGAAGGCCTCGGCGAAATCCAACATCGCGTAACCATCAGCGACATCGGCGATCGCTTGCGCGCACCGCACCAAGCCATGGCCATAGGCGTTCGCCTTGACCACGGCCCAGGCTTTGGCGCTTGGGGCGAGCGCTTTCGCTCGCAGGTAGTTGTGACGGAAAGCAGGCAGGTCGATCGTTGCCCGAATCGGTCTAGGCATCGCGATTGATCCCCCGCGACTTGAGGTGCTCGGTCGCGAAGTCGGCGAAGATCGTTACGACACGCGAGCGGAACTTGTCCTTCGGCAGCAGCACCGACAAGGTCTCATAGAGATGCGGCTCGAGCGGCAATGCAACCAGACGGCCGCTCTGGACATCCTTTTCAATCGATGCGCGCGCGGCAATCGCGAAACCAACGCCCTGCTGCACAAGGTGCTTGATCGTAGAGAGGCTGGAGAGCTCCGCGGTTACATCGAGGTTTTCGGGCGGGAATCCGGCTTCGCGGAAGAAACGCTCCGCTGCCTCGCGAATCGCCGCACCGGGGTCACGATCGATGAAGGGCAGTCCGACCAGATCGTCAGCCCGCACGCGAACATGGCGGGCCAGTACATGGCCCGGCGGCACGATCGCGAACAACTCGTCGCGCCCCACTTCGCGGCATTCAATGCCTGCGTCGGAGGACTCCAGCTCGACGAGGCCGACGTCCAGCTCCTTGTCGGCCACGCGGCGTTCAACCCACTCAGAGTTGCCCACGAAGACTCGCGGCACCACTTTAGGGTACTGACGCTTGAAACCGTCCAACAGCGAAGGCAGCCAGTACGACGCGATGGTTGGCGAAAGGCCCACCGACACGACGCCGTTGGGCTCCTGCGTCAGGCCCGCAACCTGATCTTCCATCTCGGCACTCATGCCTAGGATGCGTTCGGCGTAGTCCAGCACGATCTCGCCAGCGGGCGTAAGCGTGACCTTGCCGTAGCCGCGGTCGAGCAGGCGGGTGTTGAAATGCTCCTCCAGCTGCTTGATCTGGAAGGTGACGGCCGGCTGAGTCATGTAAAGCGCTTCAGCCGCGCGCGTGAATGAACGGTGTTTCGCGACGGCCAGGAATACCTGTAACCGGCGGTCGGCCATGGTTGCCATGGTGGATGCTCCTGACGGGAAAAGGGCTCCGATATGCAGGCAGGGTTCTGCATTGCCGGGGACGCCACCGAAAAGCCCGTCAAACAAGGGTTTTTGCAGCGCACGATTGCATCACAAATCAAGCGGGGCCGCCAGCGACGCAGCCCGAGCGCCTTCGCCGATTCGGCCGAGTCACGCGTTCGTGATATAAAGCCGCGTCCCTCCGGGGCCACGCGAACAGTATCAGGATGACCCCAGGCTTCTACATCATCATGGCCGCGCAGTTCTTTTCTGCGCTTGGCGACAGTGCTTTGCTCATCGCAGCGATTGCGATCCTGCGGGATATGCAGGCACCGGCGGCATACGAACCGCTGCTGAAGCTCTTCTTCACGGTGTCCTACGTCGTCTTGGCGGCCTTCGTGGGCGCGTTCGCCGACTCGATGCCCAAATGGCGCGTGATGCTGATCAGTAACGGCATCAAGGTACTCGGCTGCGGCATGATGTTCTTCGGTGTCCACCCCTTGCTCGCCTACGCAGTTGTCGGCCTCGGCGCGGCAGCCTACTCGCCTGCGAAGTACGGCATCCTCACCGAACTCTTGCCAGCGCGATTGCTGGTCGTCGCCAACGGTTGGATCGAAGGCCTGACCGTCGGGGCGATCGTCATCGGCACCTTGGTGGGTGGCCTGCTGATCGAGCCAAGCTTTGTCGGAAAGATGCTTGCGTTCGACTTCCCCGGCATCGATACCGGCATCGATACACGTGGCGAACTCGCTATTTCCATCATCGCCGTGCTCTACGCAGTCGCCGCGATCATCAATTTGCGCATCCCGGACACCGGCGTCGACCACAAACCACTACGTAGCGGTCCGATCTACCTGATGCATGAGTTCGTGCATTGCAGCCGGCTGCTGTGGCGCGATCGCCTGGGCCAGATCACGCTTGCTGTAACCACCTTGTTCTGGGGCGCCGGCGCGACCCTGCAGTTCATCGTCATCAAATGGGGAGAGGAGAACCTGCACCTGAGTCTCTCCAAGGCGTCGATGATTCAGGGCGTTTTCGCGCTTGGGGTTGCACTCGGTTCGATATTGGCGGCCCGAATCATCTCGATGCGGCGATCAATCAGCGTGCTGCCTGTCGGTATCGCGATGGGTCTGATCGTGAATGTCATGATCTTCGTCCACGACATTCGGCTCGCGATGTTCCTGATGGTCATCATCGGCGCGCTGGCAGGTTTCTTTGTCGTTCCGATGAACGCGCTGCTGCAGCACCGCGGCCACATCCTGATGGGTGCAGGCCACTCAATCGCCGTTCAGAACTTCAACGAGAACCTGAGCATCCTGGCCATGACCGGCCTCTACGCCCTGTTAATTTGGGGGGGCCTGTCGGTCCATGCGGTGATCGTCATGTTCGGCGCCTTCGTCGCCGGCACCATCTTCCTCGTCAAACTCCGGCATGAGGCCAATCAGCGCGAACGGGACTCCGTCAGCCAGCTGGACGATTGCCGGCACTAAGCCGGCTCTCAGTTCCACGGGCTGCCGCACCTGGCGCAACTCGAAGCGCTTAGGCGGTCTCTTTCACCTTGGGCGGCGACGACGCCAAGGTCTTTCGCGCAAAACACAAGTCCGCCCAGGCCTTGCCCTTATCGGCTGGATTCCGTAACAGATAGGCCGGATGGTAGGTCACCACCACCGGGATCTCACCAAATCGGAACACTTGCCCGCGCGCTGCGCCGATCCGAATTTCTTGTTTCAACAAAGCCTGTGCAGCCGGCCGGCCTAGCGCGACGATGACACGCGGCCGAATCAACTCGATCTGCCGCTGCAGATAGGGGAAACACGCCTCGATCTCATCCGGCTCGGGCGTGCGATTATTGGGCGGCCGGCATTTCACCGCGTTGGCAATATAAACGCCGTGCCCCCGCGCAATCCCAAGACCGACAAGCATCGCATCGAGCAATTTTCCGGCTTGGCCCACAAACGGTTCGCCGCGTTGGTCTTCCTCGGCACCGGGGCCTTCTCCAACAAACAACCAGTCGGCATCTCGGTCACCAACCCCGAGCACCGCTTGAGTTCGCTGCTCGCATAGCCGACAACTGCGGCACCCTTCGACAATAGACTTAAGCTCACCCCAGTCAAGCGGAGTGGATTCAACTTCGCCGCTGTCTTGGACTCGCTCAGGGCAAATAGCCGCCTCTTGCAACGAGTGCCGACTGATCACCTCGATCGGTGCAGACTTCGATGGGGACTCAAGCGCGGTTGCAACTTCCGGTGCGCCCGCCAAAGGTGATCGCAGCACCCAGCGAGGGCCAAGGTTCAGAGTGGTCAACACGGAACTACGACTCAAGTTAGGGCCCCGATCACATCTCTCTCAGACTGTCTATTAACAGAAAAAGCCCGACTTTCGTCGGGCTCTTCATCTTGTCGGCTTACTGACCAACAATTCGCCAATTTACGATTCGGGGTTCACCAAACCCTGCGATCTGACTTCCGTAAAACGCCGGATCACCAGAACTCGAAGTGCCAAGCAACCGCACTCCCCCGCCATAGCGAACCTGCTGCATACCCACGAGGCCATCCGACGACGTAGCGAAGGCCTGAGGAGTCGTAATTCCATCTACCGTCGTCGTCAAAACGGATTTACCGGAACCGTACTTCACGGCGTAGATGCTGCTCTTACCCAGCGGGGAACACGGATCCGTGTTCATCCGCGTGCCGACCCAGACGATCACACCGTCGTTCGCCTGCGGATTGATTACGACGCGCTCACGAATCGATACCGTCGATCCGTCCGCCATCGTTCCCGTCTCAACCCCAGGCAGATCGTAGTACCACCCCATCGGCTTCTTCGAATCAAGCGTAGCACCGGCAACAAGGTCCGTTACCTCGACAAGCTTGTCGCGCGCAACGGGGAACGAAGCGCCAGTGGGAATCGTACCGCCGCTTCCATCGGTATACGGGGCGAGCTTATTTCCGTCGCGCAATGCGTAGAAAGTCTGACGTTGGGAGCGCGAAGGGTCTTTAGTCAGATCGTCGCTGTGCAGCATCTTGCCGGTACCAATGAAGACGTATCGCTTCAAATCCGACGCACCGTACTCGACCTGCGGCGCAGTTGTGACGGGCTGAGCCTTGCCATCCGAATCCTTGAGTGTCGCGATTTTTACAGGATTTGGTAGAGCATCGCTGCTTGTCTGCGAAACATCAAAGCGCCACACATTTCCATCAAGATCGCCGCCATAGATCTGCTCGGTCGTGTAATCCGTATAGTCCTGCGTGTAGCCGGTTACCTGCGCCAAACCCGAAGGCGAGCCTGCCGACCCGGAGCCGGTGTAAATACGCTCCAACACGCTCCCGTTGCGCGGATTCAAGATATAAATGACGCCTTGACCAGGCTTTCCATCCGTTGCCTTGTTGAGGGTGTTGTTATACCCACCGGTCAAGACAACAACCCAGCCGTACTTCCTCATCTTCGTAATCAGCGGGCGGCCATAACTAAAGCCCATATCCGCGTCCTTGAACTCCCACAGAACCTTGCCGGCCACGGCAGTTTCGCTGGTCCACGTCGACGGATCGGTTACATCCAATGCAACAAAGGAGCGCCCACCTTTACCTAATCCAAACACCATCAACGAGCGCCAATCTGATGTTGTGGCGTCGGAAGGCGTAGCCCCGCCAGCGCGAGACATATCAATATCGCGGACCTCGGGCGTTGCATCCACATAATAGCGGTGCGAATAGGTCTTTGACGTAAGGGCCACAAGGCCACTCGTCGCCGGCGCGTTATCGGGCCCGTTGAACGCAGCATTCGGCACCAACGCGAAAAGCTCCGTGCCCCCGGACCCTGTACCCGACGTGTCGGCATCAAAGGCATGCAGCATGCCGTCATTTGCGCCCACAAAGACCACCGGCTTCCGGTCCTTGTACTTCGATACGAATGCCGAATACCCCTGATTAAATGCATCGCTGTACTGAGCCGACGGCGGGCCAACGTAAACTGCTTTGGAACTGACGATATCTCCGAGCATTGCGTCACGATGGCGATAAGCCTTACCGTCCGGCGGTGACACGCCAGACGTCTCGTTCGTACGATCCCCGCGCAGATAGTTGATAACGTTCTGCTGCTCAGTGGCGGTCGATCCAAGCGTCGTGAGATCGTCCGCACTCAGCGAATCTTTCCTGAACGGCTTCCCAACCAGAACGCCAGATGTGTTCTTCGTAACCGCGACCACCTTGCGCTGCGAATCCCACCCTGTTCCCGACACCAATGTTGCCAAATTCGCGGCGGCGCTCCACTTTGCCGCCAAGGTAATGGCGCCTGTCGTTGTGTCGACGCTGCTTATGCGAAACGCCTTCACATCACCGGTCCACGAGTTGGAGTCGTACTTGACCTGGAAAACCGCTTCGTCCGTCGTCGTTGACGAAAACGACGAGCTTGAGAGGCCGACACCTGCACCAGCCCCTTGGAGCTTGTTGATGTTCGAGAATGCACTTCTAAGCCCACTCACCATCGAGGCTGCATCATATGCACCGTAGTAATTGTCCGGTATATCATAACTGGGCGTCGATCCTGCCGACCCAGCCTTTCTTTTGTTTGCGTTCCAAATATCCGAGCTCGAATCAAATACACCGTTGTTATTCACATCGGCAAAGCCGCCATACTTCGTCGCGAGCCAGTACTGGTTTTTATCTTTGTAGCTTCCGTATTCAAAAACATCGACCCAGTAGGTGCTGATCGTCTGTTTCTTGTCGCGATCCGACCGCAGATCCTGCGTATGGGCGTAGTAAGCAAGACCGGCGATGTAATAACCCGCATTACCGCTGAATACAGAATCACCAAGCGTCCCCAGACCCTCAAGACGCCCAACCTCATTCGTCCATGCATACGCAGTCTTAAGGCTCCCCATATCCTTATCGACGTTGCTCGGCATAGTGGACGGCTCAGAGGTCGACGGCGCCGGATTACCGGACAGATTCTTGTCGGCGTGCGTGTTCACGTCGCCGATCCCGACGATGAAATTCTGTTGGCACCAGTACTGGATCGGGTCATTCCAGGTCTTCCACATTGGAAAACCGTCTTTCATGTTCTTGGTCGGCGAATCGGGCACATAGCCCGTTGTCGGCCCTAGATTCTTGAAGTACTTGATCGACTCCGCATACATTTCACTGACGTTGTCGTATCTCTTGTAGTACTTCGATGTGTAGCCAAAACGGTTGAGATAGTTAATTGCGCCGGTGGCGACAAGGTCAGAATCCGACGAAAGCAGCCCTTCGGGGTCCGTCGCAAAAGCGCCGGTATCGAGAATCTCTTTTGAGAGATCATTCATCCTCGCTCTTAGCACGCCGCCATCAAACTTAAGGTTCCAACTCTCGGAATCGAGCACCACATAGCCAAAGGCGCCGAAATTCATCTTTCCCAAGTTGTCTTGCATCAGGCCGGTTGGCTTGTAGGCCACCTTTGTGCCGTCGGCGCTCACGTAGCCCTTGCAGTTTGCCTCCAAAAACCCCGTCTTACATACCTCCACGTTGACCGCAAAGTCAGCGGATGTCGGCGTCTTGTCTATGCTACATCCGGACGTCGTCCCCGGCGTTGAACTCGTCCCGCCGATCCGCATATTGACGCCTTGACCGAGATTGATAACACAAAGGCTGTTGGTGGTCGAAATGGCCGTAAACTTTCCAGCGTCAGTATTTGAAATTACCCGAGAGGGGAAGTTTTTTGCCGAACCTTGAGAGGCTGGCAAAAACGAACGCTGCAAGATTGTCTTATAGACCGAATCCGAAAAACTAACCGGCAAATCGACTGCTCGGTTACCGCCGGTCATCGCCCAGCGAAACTCATCAATACCGGTCATGGTTGCCCAATTCAACCAATTACCACTCCACTTACCTGAGCAGTTCGATCCGGCTGCCGCCGTGCTGGCTGGAGCAAAATACGCTGACACCCCGCCGACTGTTTCGGTTTTGTAGTCGTAGCATTTTGCCGAATCAAAATAGCCTAGGTACGTCGTATTCGGATCGAAAGTGAACTGAATATTCGCGTAACTGACCGCCGTTGGAAACTCAACAGACAGGTCGAGCATCACGTTTGCAGGAACCGCCTGCGTCGTCTGAATAGGCTGATCCGCAAGCGGCGTGGCTGCCGCATGAACTGCAGCCGGAACAGCCGACCATGCCACACAGACTGCGAGCAAGCGTGCGATCCCGCGACGCACAGAGTCCGACATCCGATTCGGGTTCTTCATGTTGCTCTCCATTCCTGATCAATCATCCTTGACCGTAACAATTGCCTGGGCGTAGGTTTGGGTGTTGCGAGGCCCATCAACCCGAACAGTTACTCGGTACAAAGGCAGGGCCGCCGCACCTGGCTTGTCCTGCGGCTGGGAACCACCCCGTTCAAAATTGGCCGCAAGCGTGCACTTGGTCTCGGTGACGATCCCGTAGTCGTTACACATCCGTTCGATGACGTATCGAACGGTATTCCCGGTGCCAGCAGTAGGCTTGGCAGCGGTAAAAGTGGAATCGAACGTTCCCGCAGTCTTCAGCAAGACGGGAATTCCGTTGACGTCAGTCTCCATAAGCCGAGGCCAATAGTTCTGGGTCTTCCAGGTTGCAGCCTTACTACAGCTTGCCGGGCAGCCTGTGCCGTCATCACCCCCATTGATGAATGCGGCAGTTTTCATGGTCGCGAGCACGGCATTAAGCGCCGTGCCTGTCTGGTTGATACTGTCGCGCTTGAATGCCAAGTTCCCAGAAAGTAATGCCGATGTATCGACACTCCTCAGCACCGAAAGGCCGCCAACCATCATGGCCACAAGCACTACAAGCACAATTACCAGCGAGACGCCGACCTGGCGACGAGGCGAAGCATCACACCGTCCAGCTTTCTTAATAGACATAGTCGTCAGCTCTTCGGGACTGCTTTTAGATTGCGAAGCGGGATAACCCAGTCATAGACCTGATACTCATAGCCCTTATCGTCCGACGAAAGGTCATACGAAAACTGCCGCGCCGTTGCGAGATCCGGAAACAGCTCAATCTTTGACCTGGTCACATCAGTCGGCCCGATCCTTTTCGAACGGACAACCAACGCAACCCGCACAGCCTTGATCTGATTGATCTTTTGACCAACGGCTGAATCCTTCTTCATAAGATCTGCGATCTTCCAGCCGTCTTCCGCGGGGGAAACCCATTCATCGACAATGTTGTCGTTCGCGGTTCCACCGACGCCGTCATCCACCCCATAACGGGCCTTCAGCAGGAACACGCTCTCCGCGAGCACCTGGTCATCGCGGCGAGCCAAGAGATCGCGTTCGACCAGCTCTCCATTTGCGTTCACAGCAAAAGCGGAGAAAATCGGTGCCGCGCCCAAATGAAAAGCCGATGGCGACTGCAGCTTTATGTCAGACGCAATATCGCCGTAAGAATCCTTATTCAGATCAACTGTCGCCGGCGAAGAAGTCACGACCTTTGCGCCAAGCGATGTATCGCTTGCCCCCGTGCCAGTGGCGTAACCCGATGCGACCTGGACAATCTGGCAATCGCCAACATCGCCGGCGACAATTTGAGGCACGACGAGGAAAAAATCTGAGGGCGAGATCGAAAGCGATGCTGACGTCACCATCTTGTTTTCGCCCGGCGTAAACAATAGATCGCGATTGCTTGCCGGTGAATCCGCAGCCATCGAAATCAAGATATCGGAGCCGGAATCCCCACCGCTGACAATTCCAGCTGCGAGCATATTCATCGTGGTCGGCAAACTGTCAAACGGCGCCGTATACGCATCAGTGCGAGGCAGAATCTTAGTACCACCATTCGTCGCCTTGACTTGACAGCCCCATAAGTGACTGCCTCGCACAAACCCAGCGCCAGCCTCTTGTACCGATAGGTTGAGACGCATCGCCGCGAGAGTCGCGGACTGAAGGGCGTCACCGCTCCCCGTCACATTTCTACGAAACTTCTCGCTGGCGGAAAAGACGTTAGTCACAACGAGCGCTGCGACGAGCCCCAACGCAACGCCAACCATAATCTCGATCAAGCTGACGCCGCGATGTCGTCGCGCAACGCAATAAGGCTGATGCATTGCCATACTCGTGACCCTTTAGAAAAGGAAAGCTCGGGTTTGAAACTTCCAGGGCGTCGTTGGGGAAGCTTCTCGTGCGCACGAGGCCGAAGGCATCACTCCGCCGTGATCCTTTTCCCCCGGTGCCTGCCAATCGATACACACCAGAACGCTCATCGTAGTCGTCGTTGAACCATTGCTGATTACGACTGCTGCGGCTGGATTGGGTAGCTTTGCAGCCCCAACCAGGCGGTTGTCATACCAGGCCTTAAACTTCGACCCGCTCGGCCCATAGTCAGTTGCCAAATCGGCATACTTCGAGACGGACATATTGGCAATCAATTCATCGGCGAGCATCGACGCGTTCGTACGCATCTGGCTCTCGGTTGCGATTTTCATCGCCGATGCTTGAAAGCCGATAATCCCGAGCAGGCCAAGCGAGAAGACGAGAATCGCTATCAGCGCCTCAAGCAAGGCGTAGCCTGTCTGCTGCCGTCGATTTGCATTCATCAAGTACCCGCCTTCTTGCACTGATCCACCTTAAGAATCGGCTGACATGAGCGCGCATCGCCACTCGCGTAGGAAGGATCGCAACTCTTTGTGCCGCCCCCTGGAGTTACAAAGACACACAGCGCGCGATCCGTATCCGACATAGAAACCCTATAGATCTGATACGCAGACAAGAGCGTGCCGTCCGTAGCTACGACACGCCCCGCACCGCTAAAGATCACCGAGGCGGGCCCTTCGACGGTAAGTTTGGAAGAGCCAGAGAGCTCAGAGGCGGTGCCTGCAGCAACAAACCCACCACTTACCACGGTGACACTGGTCGGAAATGAAGAAGCATCGAGCACTCGTGAAAGCCAGTTGGCGCCGTTGGCCTTTGCGACAGCCGTCGTCACATCCGCAGACGTAACTGAACTGTCGGTGAGCAAGAACTGGACGGGGGCGTTGCGTCGAATCGCTTCGCCGAAAGTCAATCGCAGACCATTCTGAATTGATTCAGCCATGTTTGTCACACTGGCACGTCGAAGCCATTGTGACATCGCGGGAACGCCGAGAGCCAACACAATGCTCGCTATCGACACTGTGATCAGCAACTCAATGAGAGTAAACCCTCCGACAAGACGGCGCTCACGAGTTAGCATTTGCTGCTCCTGCTACGAAGCCAGCAAGCCTTCTCCCCACCAGAAGAAGGAGTGGTGGACTTCTTTTCGCCGCTCTGAGTAATCGAGTATTTGAAACCAGACATAGGACCGGTAGAGACCCCCGTCAGCGCAATCGTGAATGTCGTATCGTCGCACGTCACCGCGACCGAAAAACCTGTATCGGCAAACGCAGGCGCCAAATCAAGACACGTCTTGTCAGTGGAATTGGTGTAATAGCTTCTGTTCGAGTTAAAAATCTGCTCCATTCGAACCTTAGACTCGGATAGCAACTCAAGCGCACCAGCTATTCGCCCCTTCTCGACGTGGCTGGTGTAGGCTGGTAGCGCAATCGACGCGAGTAAAGCGACAATCGCTACGGTTATCATGAGTTCAATCAGAGTGAAGCCTCTAGTCCTGCGCATCGCTGCGTCCTCCTTAGGTGTATGCATGATGGTCGATGGTGTGCTTCGCAGTAAGCCACGCTGGATAGATGGGGCATCAGATCCGACGAACGGCCAGCACCCACGCAGCGGCGGCTGTAGCATTGCCACCCCAGCTGAGTGATCGCCCGCCGCAGGCCACATGACACCGACTCGCCGTGCGATATATGCCACAGTTTTGTCTGTATTGGTCCACCTGTGCGTCGCCACATGGTTGGTGGCAGGCGCTGAAAAGGATGGCGCTCAGAGCCCAAGTCGCCCCCACCATCCGGTCAGGATCAAAGTCCGCCTTCAGGAATCTGCGGGCCGCAAGACACCGCCCCCTGATCTAACGGAAACCTCCTACAAGCCGGAGGTGGCGGCCCCCCCGCCGATCGACAGGTATATCCCACAAAACCGCCTGACCCGCAAAACCGAGTTGCTTACACCAATCGAGCTTGACGAGCTCTTTCCAAACGGAGCTGCGCCGAGCAGGTCGATCACTTTCATTCTGCACGTAAGCGCTGCCGGAACGGTCGATGAGATCATTCTTCCCAAGGGAACCCAGGCGACCGATTTGGACGGGTTAGCAACCACCTTGAAGCGCTGGGTTTTCCTTCCGGGTGAAATCCATCGATCTGCCGTGCCAACAGTTGTCGAGATCGAGTTCTCGCCTGCGGTCGGCCTTGAGTTAAAGCCACAGCCCTAGCCACTCGAGGGCTCATTCCAGGGAGCTGAAGAGAATCGATGCTTCGCAAAGTCGATGAGAAGCCGAACGCGCAACGGGAGCATTCGGCGCTGCGGGAACATCGCGTAAACACCGACGGCCGGGGCCGCAAAATCGTCGAGAACCGATTCCAGTGCGCCATTTTGCAGGTCGTCCCCGACCTCCCATGTTGAACGCCATGCAAGACCTAGTCCGTCAAGCGCCCACTCGCGTAGCACCGCGCCGTCATTCGACTGCAGACGGCCATCGATCTTTACAAGCTCACCGGCGCGCCCCCCCGAATCCGACCGAAACATCCAACCGCGCTGCTGGGAAAGCCCAAGGCAATCGTGGTGCCGCAAGTCCGCGGGCGTACTGGGGCGCCCCCGCCGCTGGAGGTAAAGCGGGCTCGCCACAACTACGCGACGCATCCACGCCAACTGCACAGAGACCAGGGACGAATCGGCCAGCGCGCCAACACGGACCGCGCAGTCATACCCCTCGTTGACGATATCGACGATTCGATCGGTAAGGTCCAGGTTGACCGAGACGTCTCCGTGTTCCTGAACAAAGTCGCGCACCAAAGGTGCGACATGACGCCGGCCAAAACCAGCGGGGGCGCTTAGGCGAATATGTCCGCTCGCCTTGACGCCACCAAGGCTTACCGTGGCCTCGGCGTTTGCAAGGTCGTTAAGGAGCCGTTGGCTATCCTCGAAGAACGCAACTCCTTCGAAGGTAAGTGAGATTCGTCGCGTGGTACGAACCAACAGCTTGACACCAAGACGCGCCTCAAGCGAGTCCAGCCGACGGCTGATGACGGCAGGCGTAACAGCTTCCGATTGCGCGGCGGCACTGAGACTTCCTTTTTGCGCAGCCAGAACAAAGGCCGAGATCTCCTTGAAACGATCCATTTTTGACCAATCAGCAAAGATAATTTGACCAACGCGGCGATTCTAAACACGTTTCGGCACGAATAGACTGTGTCTGCAGCTTGCGCATTGACCTGCGCAGCGCCGCCTCTCGCCGGGGGGACGGGAGGCGGCGGCTGCTTTTTCGGGGGAAGCGATGCGGTACTCGGCCGTCCTGTTCGATGCTTACGGCACGCTGTTCGACGTTCATTCCGTCGCTGCGCTGGCCGAACAGCTCGCCGCTGGGCGTGGGGCAGAGCTGTCAACGCTGTGGCGCCAGAAGCAGATTGAGTACACCCAGCTAAGAACGCTGGCCGGACGGTACAAGCCGTTTTGGGAAGTGACTCGGGATGCGCTGGATTTTGCCGTCGGGCGTCTCGACCTGGGGCTCACACCCCAGCAGCGCGATCGCCTGATGAATCAGTACGCATGCCTAGCAGCCTTCCCGGATGTGAAGCCGACGCTCAAGCGGCTGCGGGAACACGGGCTGACACTCGGCATCCTGTCGAACGGTACGCCGCAGATGCTCGATATCGCGCTAAAAAGCGCCGGCATCGCACCGCTACTCGACCACGTCCTGTCGGTCGACGCCGTCGGCGCTTACAAGACATCGCCTACCGCCTACGCGCTTGGCACTTCGGCCCTGAAACGCCCGGCCAAAGAGATCCTGTTCGTTTCTTCGAACGGCTGGGACGCGGCCGGTGCCGGCTGGTTCGGGTTCAACACGTTCTGGTGCAACCGGACAGGACAACCTCGCGAACACCTAGATATCGCACCGAACGCGGAAGGGCGCTCACTCAGCGACCTACTTGAATACGTTGCCGGCAAGCAGGCCGGCAAGCAGTGAAGATTCCGATCTAGAAGACAAGGAGACAACCATGGCCCTTCAGTTGCCCGCCGGCATGCAGATCAACGCCCCTGTGACGCAGGCATTCGAGGCGATTCTCACGCCCGACGCGCTTGCGTTTGTCGCCAAACTGCACCGCTCGTTTGATAGCCGCCGCCAACAACTGCTTGCCGCGCGCATCGAACGCACGAAACAGCTGGACGAAGGAGTGCGCCCCGACTTCCTGCCCGAGACGCGGCACATCCGCGAAGGCAACTGGACGATTGCTCCAATTCCGAAGGCGCTTGAGTGTCGCCGGGTGGAGATCACTGGCCCGGTCGAGCGCAAGATGATCATCAACGCGCTGAACTCGGGAGCCGACAGTTACATGACGGACTTCGAGGATTCGAACTCGCCGGTTTGGGAGAACCAGATACAGGGCCAGATCAACCTCTACGATGCGATCCGCCGCCAGA
The DNA here is from genome assembly GCF_013184235.1 of Niveibacterium sp. COAC-50. Classification (NCBI taxonomy): domain Bacteria; kingdom Pseudomonadati; phylum Pseudomonadota; class Betaproteobacteria; order Rhodocyclales; family Rhodocyclaceae; genus Niveibacterium; species Niveibacterium sp. COAC-50. The sequence continues at coordinate 756,318 of NZ_JABCJM010000001.1, read as the reverse complement.
TCGACTTCGACTCAAACGGCAAGCGCTATGCGCTCAAGGACAAAGTGGCCACGCTGGTGGTGCGGCCGCGCGGCTGGCATCTCGACGAAAAGCATGTGCTGGTGGACGGTCAGCGCGTCTCCGGCGGCATTTTCGACTTTGGCCTGTTCCTGTTTCACAACGCGAAGGAGCAGCTTGCCCGCGGCGCAGGGCCCTACTTCTATCTGCCGAAGATGGAGTCGCACCTGGAGGCCCGGCTGTGGAATGACATCTTCTGTCTTGCTCAGAATGAGCTCGGCATCCCGCGCGGCACCATCAAAGCCACCGTATTGATCGAAACGATCCTCGCGTCGTTCGAGATGGACGAGATCCTCTACGAATTGCGTGAGCACTCCGCCGGCCTGAACGCCGGGCGGTGGGACTACATCTTCTCCTGCATCAAGAAGTTCAAGGTCGACAAGAACTTCTGCCTCGCAGACCGCAGCAAGATCACCATGACGACGCCCTTCATGCGCGCCTACGCCCTGCTGCTGCTCAAAACCTGCCACCAACGCAACGCGCCAGCCATTGGCGGCATGTCCGCGCTCATCCCGATCAAGAATGATCCGGAAAAGAACGCCATCGCGATGCAGGGCATCATCAATGACAAAAAGCGGGATGCGACGGACGGCTACGACGGTGGCTGGGTTGCGCACCCAGGGCTGGTCGAGACAGCCATGGCGGAGTTCAAGGCCGTGCTGGGCGACAAACCCAACCAGATCGACAAGAAGCGCAACGACGTCAGTGTCGCCGCCGGTGACCTGCTCAACTTCCAGCCGGAAGCACCCATCACCGAAGCTGGCCTGCGCAACAACATCAACGTTGGCATCCACTACCTGGGCAGTTGGCTTGCCGGTAATGGCTGCGTGCCCATCCACAACCTGATGGAAGATGCCGCTACCGCCGAGATCTCACGCTCACAGGTGTGGCAATGGATCCGCTCGCCTAAGGGCGTGCTCGAAGACGGCCGCAAGGTCACAGCCGAGTTGGTGCGCAACCTCACGGCGGATGAACTTGGCAAAGTCTGCAAAACGGTCAGCGCGCAAGGTGAAAACACCGCCACCTATGAGCGCGCCGCGCAGATCTTCGAGGACATGAGCACCCGCGTCGACTTCACCGAGTTCTTGACGCTGCCGTTGTACGAAGAGATGGCCTAAACAAAGAGCCCATCACTCAAGAGCTTGCAGGCACCGCAACACCGCTGATACGGCGCCTGCAAGCGCGGACAGGGCACTCCTATGCGACCCACCAGCGCATCGCGATTGTGAGAGATTGATCACGCTCGACGTCGGTTCAATCCAAGTTCAACCTTATCCATACGGCATTATCCAGCCTTGTCACATCAAATTGGATAATCCATGACCACTTTCACCCGCCTCGCCGCGGCGCTGATTTTCAGCTGTCTCGCATCCACCGGGCACGCCGCCACGTCATCGTCAAACGACTTGCTTTTCGATATCGGAACGATAAATGGCCACCGCGTGTACCACGCGGACTACGCCATCTGGGCCACCGATGGGGGCGTTTTCAATCTGGATGGCGCAACTGTTTCAAGCAATTGGCCATGGGAAGGGCGCGCCCCTTTGCCCGGCGAGGACAATTACGATTTGTACGGAAAGAGCACGTTTTACGTGACCGCGTATAGCAAAACCGATGCTGGAAGCGATTTCAGCAGTATTGAGACGTACCACGTCAATTGGAATACGCCTACGGCGTTCACCTTCAACGTGAGAAACGCCGACCTCGTCGTTATCAACGCTGACGCCTTCAGCGACGGCACCCGTGCTCACGTCGCCGGTGCGTTTGGCGCCGGCATCACTCCGGCTGTGCCGGAACCGGAAGCCTACGCGATGATGCTGGCCGGATTGGGAATCACCGCGCTGGCCGCTCGCCGGCGTCGTCAAGCAGCTTGATTCTCTGCACAGCAACAAAAATGGCGCCTGCGGGCGCCATTTTTTCTTGTTGCTTGCCGCGTTAGAAACGCGCCGAGAACGACGCAGCCATCGCGGGCGCCGTCTTTACATCGTCTTTGGCGATGTCGTTGTCGCCGCTTCGATCCATGACCTTCAGGCGACCGCCGGTCATTGCACCGCCGTAGAGGTCGAAACGCCAACCGCCCTGGCCTCGATATGTAGCCTGCGCGAAGACCGGCATGTAGTCCGCTTCACCAACCCCCTCGCTGGCGACAGGATTGTCGTTCGCGAGCCTGAAACGGTAGGAGCGATAGGCCGCGCCGGCGCCCAGTTCCCACTGCGGCGAGAGCTGGTAGGACAGCATCAAGCCGGCCGGGCCCGAGGGGCTGACTTGCAGCGGGTTGGAGAGGCGCCAGTTTTCCGCCAGCTTCCAGTCGACGACGAAAAATGGGAAGAAGCGTGTCTCTTCGATGTTACGAAACACCGCAACGCCCAAACCAATGACCTTGTCTTGCGCAAAGCCCTTCATCACCATCCCGGTCATGCCGTAGGCGAGTGTCTTCGAGCTCGAGGCCCCTTCCTCGCCATTGCTCTCGATGCTGGGTGTCAGCGCAACGTTCCAGCCGCCATCCAGGCGCATCGCGTAAGGCACGCTGAGCGAGAAGCGGTTGGTTGCCTGCCACGGCGTCAAACCACCGAAGCCAACCGGCTTGTCGAACTGCCAGTTGTCGACGTCCACGCGCACCTGCACACCAAGCGATGAGGTTTGAGAGAGCCCCCAGTTCGCGCCGCCCGTGACGGTCAGGCCGGATAGGCCGACCGTACCGCCTTGCCCAAGATCGGTCTCGAAAATGTTGGTCCAGGCGGCAGTGAAGTTCATGGAAGCCGGTGCGGCACCAACAGGCGACGCAGCCAGCGCCAACGCGGCGCACACGACAAGGGGGCGCATTTGCATGACAGACAGGCTCCGAAAATGAGACGTGATCGCGGATCACACGGCGCCGGAGGATAGCATCGCCGTGCGCGATTGCGCGTGTCAGGGCGGCACCGTTTTGCCGCGACCGTGTCGTGGCAGAGCAGCTCGGCTATGCTTGCTCACTGCCATGCAGTCTGACATCCCGCATCGATGACCCTAAGTGCCCACCTCGGGAGCCTCGCCGCAGCGGCCCACATTGCGATCACCGCCGCCTTTGCGGTGCGTGCGCTGATGCAACGACACCCACCGTCGACGACGCTGGCTTGGTTGCTGTTGATACTCGGTGTCCCCTACTTTGGTGCCGTGATGTACCTGCTGATCGGCGAGCGCCAACTTGGCCGGCGACGCGGTAGCCACGCCCGTGCGCTGATGCCCGTGCTCGAAGACTGGGTGCGCCAGCTACCCCCGGGCATGCTGAGCCCACACGACAATGGCGACCGTTGGTTCAGCATCCGGCGCACAGCCCAAGGCGCGGCAGGCCTACCCTCGACGATTGGCAATCGCCTGGACCTGCGCAGCGACTCGTCCGCCATACTCCGCGCCATCGCTGGCGATATCAACGCTGCACGCCATACCGTGCTGATGGAGTTCTACATCTGGCACCCCGGCGGCGATGCCGACCTTGTTGCCGAAGCCCTGATCAATGCCGCTGCGCGAGGCGTCACCTGCCGTGTACTACTGGATGCGGTCGGCAGCGCGGCCTTCTTTCGCAGCCCCTGGCCAGCCCGACTCCGCGGCGCCGGCGTCACCGTGGTCGAGACCTTGTCCGTTGGCTTGCTACGTGCTGCGTTTGTTCGATTCGATCTGCGCCTGCACCGCAAGATCGTTGTGATCGACGGCACGATGGGCTGGACTGGCAGTCTGAACCTTGTCGATCCCGGCTGCTTCAAGCAAGACGCGGGCGTCGGCAAATGGGTCGACGCGATGGCGCGAATCGAAGGCCCGGTGGTTGAAATGCTCGCAGGCATCGTTCTGTGGGACTGGTGCATCGAAACAGGCGACGCAATCGCAAGCGTGGCACCGGGGTTGGCCAACGCAGTCGGCACGCGATTCGACGATGGCGCCGAGGTTCAGGTACTCCCGTCAGGCCCTGGGTTCGAAGGCGAAGGCGCCCAACGACTCTTCCTCGCCACGCTCTACGGCGCACGGGACGAAATCGTGCTGACCACGCCCTACTTCGTGCCCGACGAGCCGCTCTTCCTTGCCCTCGAGGCGGCTGCCCTGCGTGGCGTGCGGGTCACGGTCATCGTGCCGGCGCGGATCGATTCGATCCTGGTACGCCATGCCAGTCGATGGTTCTTTGAACCGCTTCTGGCGGCCGGCGTCCGCATCCTGCAGTTCCATGGCGGGCTCCTGCATACCAAGAGCGTTACGGTCGACGGCAGTCTCTCGCTGTTTGGCACGACCAATCTCGATATTCGGAGCTTCCGCCTCAACTTCGAAGTCACGCTGGTCGTCTATGACCCGCACTTCACCCAGGCGCTACGCACGCTGCAAGCTGAATATGAAAGCGGATCACGTGGCGTCGATCCGGAACGCTGGGCGCGCCGCAGCACCCGCGCTCGGCTTGCCGAGAACGCCGCACACCTTGCCAGCCCCCTGCTGTAGCGGACCGTCAGGCATGAGTGTCCGAACGCAGACAAAGGAGGCCATCGCTGCCAAGCCGCCCGTAGCAGAATGGCAGCATTGCATGCGGAAAGGCTTCAGCGATGAACACCCTGATCGTGAGTTTTGGCGACGGTCGCGATTACAAATTCCAGGTTGACGACAATGCGCTCGACGCGTTGGATGGCCGCGCACCACGCCAGTGGTTCGACCGCGAGTTCGTTGAACTCGAATGCACGCCGAGCAACCCGATGGGCAAGCTCCTGATCGTGGATCAGATCCTGAACGTCGCGAAATACGGTGGGGAGAGTCGCTTCGCGAACCACGACGAGTGGGCGCAGCGCTTTGCAGCGCACGCCTTGAAGGCGGTTGGGCGCCCACATGTTCGCGTGGATACGGCGGGCTGGGCGATCTCCTACTGAACGCTGGCGACCGCCTGCTTCGACCCGTGCCGTCGAACGACATGCCAAACGAAGGGAAGCAGCAGACCCACGCCGATCCAGCCATGCGCACTCACCAGCGCGTCGCGCAACGCGCCGTCGGCGCCATACTGCGCAAACTCGCCTGACAGCCCCAAGGCAACCCACGCTGCGATCAACGTGATGCCCGCCCAGCGCAAGCGCCCGACCCGCCACATCGGCATCGCATGACGTGCGGAAATCGCGCCCAGCATCACCAGCGACCAACCCGCCAGCACGCCGTGGCATACCACTGACGCGTGCCGCCATTCAAGCAGCCAAGCGTCCGCGCACAGGCTGGCGGCTGGCGCGAACAGCGGCAGCCCCGAGGCACACAGCGTCACCAGTACAACAATGATCGCCGGGCGCCACGCGTGGTGCTGCAAACCCGGCGCACCCATTCGTCTGTGCTGCATTCGGTTCATCACTCCAATTCAATCGCGGCAGCACAATTCGCTGCCAGCAGCGGATGTCCCAGATCGCCGCTGACCAACACCACCTTGGTCAGCGCATCCGCAATCGCGCAGCGCGGCGCTCGGACCGCTACGCCGCCTGCCTTGAGCGAGAGATGCCTGCCGTCGCGACCGAGCACCGCAAGCCCCGCCTGCCCATTAAACGGGCCCGGCATCGCGTAGCGCACAGAACTGGCCAGTGCCTCGTCGCAAAGCGCCAGACTCGCCCCGGCTCGCTGCCAAGCTCCAACCGCCCGCAGCGCCACACTGCGTTCGCCAAGCACCGCTAAGTCGCCGCCCGCGTTCACGCACGCATGTCGTACCCCCGCTTGCGCCAAGCGAGCCAGCGCGGCATCAACGCCCGCACCCTTGGCGAAGCCGCCAAGATCGAGGCACACGCGGCGCCGGATGCGAATGTGGCCGGCATCAAACCATTCCAACGCTTCACCCGCAGTACCACGCGGCACGTCGTCAGTCTCAAACAAGCGCGGACGCAAACCCAGTTCGATGAGTTGTTCGCCAAGGTTGGCGTTGAAGCAGCCCCCGGAGGCCCGCTCCACCGCAACCACCTCACGCAACAACTCGTCCTGCCAAGGCAATAGGTCGATCTCGTCGCCCACGCGGGCCCGGTTGATACGAGCCAGCAGACTTGTCGGCCGGAAGAACGAAAACGCAGCCTCTATCCCTGAAAGCGCCGCGAAGGCTTCGTCAAGCAAGGACGGATTGGAGGTGCTGGCCTCAATTTCAACCAGCGTTCCCATCGCCATCCGCGCCCGCCGCACCACTGCGCCGGGCGCTGTTGCATTCGCCGCATCAACCATGACGGCGACTATACCAAAGCAGGTCACACATGTAACAATGCGAACCATTCTCACTCGCACCACAGATTTCAACTGATGCAAAGAATGTACAGGTGGCCCCTCCCCCACCCATTGGCCGCGCGATACCTGCTCGCATGCGCGATGTGTGTGTCACTGCTCGGCTGCGGTGGCGACGGAGATTCCGCGTCTGGCACCAGCGCACCGGGGCTACCCTCAGAAACGCTCAGCACGGTCGGCGAACTCGGGCGTCAGATCTTCCTAGACCCCTCATTGTCGGCCTCCGGCAAGATGTCCTGCGCGACCTGCCATGACCCTTCGGCCGGGCACGCGGCACCAGGGTCTGGCAGTGGCAATATCGGCACGCCCGACGGCGGCACGCAACTCGATGTACAGGGCTTCCGGAAAGCGCCGTCGCTTCGCTATTTGCGTTTCGCTCCAGCATTCAACTTCGACGCCGAAGGCACGCCAAACGGTGGCTTCATGCGCGACGGCCGGTTTGGCAGTCTTGCCGAACAGGCAAGCAAACCGTTCTTCGAACCCCACGAGATGGCGCTGGCGGATAGCGCAGCGCTGGCAGCAAAGGCCCGCGTAGCACCCTGGGCAGCCGCTTTCCGCGCGCAGTTCGGCGAGGCCGTGTTTGACGACCCGGCGCGTGCGCTCGACCGCATCGCTTACGCGCTGGCGGAGTATCAGAAAGAAGACCCGGACTTTGCCCGTTTCGACAGCAAGTACGACGCCTTCCTGGCCGGCAAGACCAAGCTGAGCGACTCAGAAATGCGCGGGCTGGCGCTGTTCAACGATCCACGCAAGGGCAACTGTGCCGCATGCCACCCGGCCAGCACCCCGGCGAACGCGCCAGGGCCGTTGTTCACCGACTTCAGCTACGACAACCTTGGCGTGCCGCGCAATCCCAAGATCCGCGCAAACGCTGACGCGAACCGATTCGATCTGGGGCTTTGTGGTCCGTTCCGCGCCGACCTGACCGGGCGAACCGACCTGTGCGGTGCATTCAAGGTGCCCACGCTGCGCAACGTGGCGCTCGGCGGGCCGTACTTCCACAACGGTCGATTTGAAACGTTGAAGGAGGCGCTGCGTTTCTACGTGCGCCGCGACACCAACCCGGAAGAGTGGTACCCGCGCCTGCCCGACGGCTCGATCGACAAGTTCGACGACCTGCCGGCGGCCTGGAAAGGCAACGTCAATACAACCGAGGCGCCGTACAACCGCAAACCGGGCGACGCGCCCGCGCTCAATGACGCGGAGATCGACGACCTCATCGCATTTCTGAACACGCTCAACGACGGCTGGCAACAAAAGTAAGCCCCGCCCCACGGAGAACCCAAGATGATGAAGAAAACCGCGCTGGCCGCAGCGCTGGCGGCCGCATTCGCGAGTGCGCCTGCGTTTGCCCAGGAAGACCTGCGCGCCGAAATGCGCGCGCTGCGCGAAGAAGTGCAGCGGCTACGTGCCGAGCTTGATGCCGTAAAGGCTGCCGCACCCGCGGCCCGCAGCGCGCAGGTAGCAACGCCTATCGCCCCGGCTCCCGCTTTCGCACAAACCGCCGTGGCATCGACCTCACCCACGTCACCTGCCGGGGCCACGGTGGCTGCCGCCGCGGAGCCGGCGGAATCGGCAACACGCCTGTTCGGCTACGGCGAAATCAGCTTCAGCCGGCCGCAAGACGCCGCCCAGGCGCAGGCCACGGTCGGACGCGTGGTGCTCGGGCTCGGGCACCAATTCAACGAACGCACGAAGATCGTTACTGAGCTCGAAGTTGAAAACGCTGTCGTTTCAGCTGACGATCAGGGCGAAGTCGCGATCGAACAAGCCTACGTCGAACATCAGATCAATGATGGCCTGGCAGTCAAGGCGGGTCTTTATCTGATCCCGCTGGGCTACCTGAACGAATCGCACGAGCCGCCCAACTACTTTGGCGTCAAGCGCAATTTCGTCGAGACCGCGATCATCCCGACCACCTGGCGAGAGATCGGCATTGGCCTCACCGGCAACACGGACTTCGGCCTGCGCTGGGACGCTGGCGTCACGACGGGATTCGACCTCACGAAGTGGGACGCTACCGATGCCGAAGCGCTCGAATCGCCACTCGGCGCGGTCCATCAGGAAGGGCAATTCGCCAAGGCAGGCAATCTCGCGCTTTACGGTGCGCTGAACTACAACGGCCAGCCCGGGCTGAACGTTGGCGGCGGTGTATTCATCGGCGACGTCGCGCAAAAGCAACCCGATTTCGCCAGCCCGGACGCTCGTCTGACCTTGGCAGAGGCGCACGCACGATGGACTCCGGGCAACTGGGATCTCAGCGCGCTGTATGCGATCGGCAGCTTCTCAAACGTTGAACAATTCAACCTGACCCAGGTCGGCAACCCATATCCGGTACCCAAGCGCTTTGATGGCTGGTATGCACAGGCCGGCTACAAGGCTTGGGCCCAGGGCGACTATGCCCTGCTGCCGTTCGTCCGCTACGAGCAATTCAATACCGCCCGCAAGTACGACGACGCCCTCGCTCAGTTCGGCTACGCAGCGCAACCAACAGAAGCCGTGGTCACCGCCGGTGCAAGCTTCAAGCTGCATCCGCAGGTGGTGCTGAAGGCGGATTACCAGTGGTTCCGTGAGAACAGCAGCCGCGACATGTTCAACCTCGGCATTGGCTTTGCGTACTGATGCAGCACCGTTGGCTATTCGCCGCCCTCGCACTGACACCGGCCGCGATCGTGCTGCCGGTGCATGCAGTGGTGTACATGAGCGCCGAGCAGGCACGTGCTGCGCTGTTTCCGCAGGCAGCGCGCTTCGACGAGATCGCAATTGAGCTCACGCCCGCGCAGCAGCAAGTGCTCGACCAGGCGCTCGGCGTTGCAACCAAGCCGCGGCGCGTGCAGGGCTGGACCGCGCGCGACGGCGCGGGGAAGCCGGTCGGCCAGATCCTGCTTGATGAGGTGATCGGCAAATACGAGCTGATCAGCTATGCCGTCGCGTTCAGCGCTGACGGTGCAATTCAGGCAGTAGAGGTGCTGGCGTACCGCGAATCGCATGGACAGGAGATCCGCCTACCCGCATGGCGCAAGCAGTTCGTCGGCAAGAAGACGCTCGACGAACTTCGCTTTGGCGAGCAAATCAAGAGCATCTCGGGCGCGACCCTGTCGTGCCGCCATGTCACAGAGGGCGTGCAACGGCTGGCGACGATCCAGCGCACCGTGTTGGCGCCTCGCTAACGCCCTCGCGGCGCGATCGCCTGCTCAGCGCTTCGCTGCATCCGCCGCAAAGCGCTGTTGCAGGGCATCGCGCTTCCGCCGCAGCCAGCCTTTGAAGCCGCGCTTCTGGCGCCACTTTTCGTAGCGGAGCCAGCGTCGAATCAAGTCGTCCTCTGCTGCGGCGAGTTCAAGCATGCCCTTCGCGCGCAGGGCGTCGCGCAACTCCTCATGCTCAGCCTGACCAAGAACGCTGGTAATTGAAACGCGCGCTATCACCTCAGGTGTTACAGGCGGTCCAGTGAAGCCAAGTTGTGTGTCCGCCTCACACAACAACAGGCCCAGACGTGTTCGCACGCACTTCTCGCATACGCCGCAATTGAGCGCCCCGTCGCGCGACGCGAAGCACACGCGAAGCTGGCGCCGCGCGCCTCGGTCGTTCGCGATAAGCGCCAATCGCTGCAAGCGAGAAAACTCGACATATGGAGAACGGCCCTGCACTTCAGAAGAGCTCAGGTAAGGATGTAACACGGGGTGCGAGCCCCAAGGAAATTGCACTGACTCGCTGAGACTTTCACCGCTCGTCCCAATATGCACTTGCTCCAGGGCATCAGGGAACAACTGGGCCAAAGCCGACAATGCGAAACCATTGAACGCGCGCCCCCAAAATCCAGAACGCGAATCGAGCTGACGCAGGTTGGTTTCCACCGGCACGATCGCGACGCCGCGAGATTCAAGCCAAGGCGTGGCGGACGCCAAAAACTGCCGGTACGCGGGCCGGTCATCGCGATCCGCGCGGTAACCCAGATCCAGCCCAAACACCGTCAACGCATGTGTAATCCGCCCGCGCGTTCCGGCCGGGATGATCGTGTGGTTACGCAGCACGGTAAATGTCGCATCCACGCCACCGGAAAAGAAGCTCGCGGTCGCTCGCCCGGGGAGCGCAACGTGTGCCTCGACGGCACATTCGAGCGTCGGCAAGGTCCACGCAGCCGACATGTCCCGGCACCAATGCTTGATGATCGCGAGTGCCGACGGAATGCCTTCAACGAGAACCGGGTCTAGGGGCAACTTGCTCGCGATGCGCGTTTCACCGGCGGCCATCGCGGGCACCGCAGCCGCCAGCACGAAGGGCGCAGCGTGAAGACGCATCGGCAATCCGGTGCTCGGCACTCGAAACTCGATCCGCTGCGACGCACGACTCACGGACTCCCACTCCACCAGCGCGGACAGGCATTGCCAGCCCTCGACATGGTTCAGTTCATACTCGCTGATCCGCATCTTCATTTGCCCCGTTCGAGCCGAGAGTTCGGCGTGATGTCGACGATCGACGCCACGTCACGGTCGCATGCTGCGTCATGCGGCTTAACTCTGGGTGACTCCAAGATCACGCAAAAAAACAAAAAACCCGGCACGAGGCCGGGTTTTTAAGTGACCTGCGCGAAGTCAGGCTGCCAGCGCGTCGCTGACGATCTGCTGCGCTTCTTTCACGATCAGCTGCAGGTGCTCAGCGCTGACGAAACTCTCGGCATAGACCTTGTAGATGTCTTCGGTGCCCGAGGGGCGCGCGGCGAACCAGCCGTTGGCGGTGGTGACCTTCAGGCCGCCGATCGACGCACCATTGCCCGGCGCCTTGGTCAGCTTCGCGGTGATTGCATCGCCCGCCAGCGTCGCAGCAGTCACGCGCTCGCCGGTGAGGCCCTTGAAGGCCGCCTTCTGGGCCGGCGTCGCGGCAGCATCAATACGGGTGTAGAACGGCGCGCCGTACTTGGCGGCCAGTTCCTGGTAATGCACGCCCGGGTCCTTGCCGGTGACGGCGGTGATTTCCGCAGCCAGCAAGCCGAGGATGATGCCGTCCTTGTCGGTGGTCCACACCGAACCGTCGCGGCGCAGGAAGGATGCGCCGGCGCTCTCCTCGCCACCGAAGCAGAAGCTGCCGTCGAGCAAGCCACCCGAGAACCACTTGAAGCCGACCGGTACTTCGAGGAACTTGCGGCCAAGACCGTTCATGACGCGGTCGATCAGCGCGCTGGAGACGAGCGTCTTGCCGACTGCTGCGCTGGCCGGCCACTGCGGGCGGTGCGTCAGCAGGTAGTTGATCGCCACCGCCAGGTAGTGGTTCGGATTCATCAGGCCGACTGACGGCGTGACGATGCCGTGGCGGTCGACGTCGGCGTCGTTGCCCCAGGCGATGTCGAACTTGTCCTTCAACGCGACGAGGCTCGCCATCGCGTAGGGGCTGGAGCAGTCCATGCGGATCTTGCCGTCATGGTCCAGGGTCATGAACGAGAAGGCCGGATCGACAGCCGGGTTCACGATCTCGATGTTCAGCCCGTAGGTGTCGGCGATCGGCTTCCAGTACGCGACGGCTGCGCCACCGAGCGGGTGCACACCGATCTTCAGGTTTGCCTTGCGGATCGCGTCGAAGTCAATGACCGCGCCCAGATCCTTCACGTAAGGCATGACGAAGTCTTCGGCCTTCGTGGTCGCAGCGGCCAGTGCCTCGGTGTAAGGCACGCGCTTCACGCCCTTGTTGCCCTCCGCCATCAGCGCATTCGCGCGCGCCTCGACCCAACCGGTGATGTCGGTATCAGCCGGGCCGCCGTGCGGCGGGTTGTACTTGATGCCGCCATCGACCGGCGGGTTGTGCGACGGGGTGATGACGATGCCGTCGGCACGCGGGCCGGCGTTGTCGCGGTTGTACACGAGGATCGCGCGCGAGATCACCGGCGTCGGCGTGAAGCCATCGTCGGCCTGGATGCGGGTTTCCACACCATTTGCGGCCAGCACTTCGAGCGCGCTGATCTGCGCGGGGCCGGACAGCGCATGCGTATCCTTGCCCAGGTAAAGCGGGCCAGTGATGCCCGCCTGCGCGCGGTACTCGCAAACGGCTTGCGTGATCGCGAGGATATGCGCTTCGTTGAAGCTGCCGGCAAACGCATTGCCGCGATGGCCGCTGGTACCGAAGGCCACGCGCTGCGTCGGGTTGTTCACATCCGGCGTGATCGCCGTATAGGCAGCCAGCAGCGCGGGGATGTCAGTCAGGACGTCTTTGGGCGCCGGTTGACCGGCCAGGGGGTGTGCCATCTTCTTATCCTCGGGGAATGCAGGTGAAAACCCATCAAGTTTGCCGCAGATCGGGTGACAACGTCTTGACCTGAACGAACAGCCATTGCTGCAAACGGCAAGTCCGGTCAAGCATGCGCGCTTCGAGTCGCCATTGCCATCGCATCAATCGGTGGTGCGCAGCGCATCGAACTGCGCCGCAGCATGGTCGATGAAGGCGCGGACCTTGGGCGTGAGGTAGCGCGCGCTGGGAAATAGCGCGCTAACGGGCACCGGCGCGCGCGCCCAGCCCGGCAGCACGCGGCGAAGCGTACCGGCTGCCAGCGCATCATGGGCCACCATCAGCGGCAATTGCGCGATGCCCAAGCCCGCCTTCGCCGCATCCGCCACCGAAAAGCTGTTATCCACCCGCAACCGTGGTTCCGCTTCAACGGTAACCACCTCGCCGCCGCGTTCGAGGCGCCAGCCTTGGCGCTGGTTTCCCCCGGCGAAGGCAAGCAGCGCATGACTGGCAAGTTCCTGGGGTGTCTCCGGCATCGCGGTACGAGCGAGATAGTCCGGGCTCGCGAACAGGCCGTAGCGCAGTTCCCCCAGTCGCCGTGCCGCCAGCCGTGAATCCGGCAGTTCGCCGACGCGAATCGCGAGGTCAAAACCCTCGTGCACCAGGTCGACAAGGCGCCCTGTGTAATCGGCCTCGACCCGCACATCGGGAAAGCGCTGCAGGTAGCCAATCACCCAACGGCTGACCGCCAACATGCCGAACTCGACACCGCAGGTCAGCCGCAAGACGCCACGCGGCTCGCCGAGCATCTGTTGCGCGACACGCTCGGTGTCCTCGACCGCCGCGAGGATTCCAATCGCACGCTCGAAGATTTCGCGCCCGACTTCGGTGAGCGACAGGGAGCGCGTGGTGCGTTCGATCAAACGCACACCCAGTTTGCGTTCCAGGCCGGTCACCACGCGCGAGAGATGCGCCTTCTGTGTCCCGAGCAAGTCCGCTGCGCGGGTGAAGCTGCCCGATTGCACCACTTTGACGAAGGCAGCCAGTTCGTTGAGTTCCATCGCAGCGCCTTTGTTGCCGGAAACGGCAACAGTATTTCTCATTACGCCGCATTTTTCACCGGCTGCTTCAAGCGAATACTCCACGCCATGCAAGACCACTGGAGCCCCGCCATGAGCCTGATGAACACCAACCCGCTGAACCCCGAAGCCCGCAAGCGCGTCGCAATCGTCATCGCGAACCCTGCCGTATCCACCACCACCGGCTGGCCGGTCGGCTTCTGGTGGAGCGAACTGACCCACCCCTACCTCGCCTTTACCGAGGCCGGCTATGAAGTCGAGATCTTCAGCCCGGCGGGCGGCGCCTGTGTCGCCGACGGCATGAGCGACCCGAACGACGCCAGCGGCTATTCGAAGATCGACCTGATCACGCAGGGCTTCCTGCATACACCCGAACTGGTGGCCTTGGTGGCGAACACCAGGCCGGTCAGCGAAATCGGCTTGGCGGCGTTCGATGCGATCGTCGTCGCCGGCGGCCAGGCGCCGATGTTCAACTTCGAATCCGCGAGCGCGCTGCGGGAGAAGTTCGTCGCCTTCTACACGGCAGGCAAAGTCGCGGCGGCACTGTGCCACGGCACCGCGATCCTGAAATACGCCCGACTGCCCGACGGCACGCCACTTGTGCGCGGCAAGACGGTCACCGGCTTTGCCAATGTTGAAGAGGACTTCGCGGACAACGCGGTGTGGCAGTACGGTCTTCTGCCCCGCGGCACCCATGTGATGCCCTGGCGGATCGAGGACGCGTTGCGAGACCTCGATGCGAACTATGTGCAGGCCGGCCTGTGGCGCAGCTTTGCGGTGCGCGACGGCAACCTCGTCACCGGCCAGCAGAACTTCTCCGGCGCCGAAACAGCGCGCCTCGTCATCGAAGCGCTCGGCCGCTAAGAAACAGGAAGGAAATCGGCATGAAAATCGCATTCATCGGATACGGCAATGTCGGCGCACCGCTCGCCGACCATCTGCAGCGCCTCGGCCACGAAGTCACGCTGGCCGCCAAGGACCCCGCTTCGGACAACGTGCGCAAGGCGCTCGAACGCAACCCGGCGCTGAAGGTCGCCGAGCCGGTCGCCGCGGTATCGGCGGCGGAGGTGGTGTTCCTCGCCACGCCGTTCCAGGCAAACGAAGCTGCGCTTGCGGCCGTGGCGCCGGCGCTTGTCGGCAAGGTGCTGGTCGACTGCACCAACCCGGTCGGCCCCGGGTTGCGCCATGGCCTGGGCAGCGAGCGGTCTGGCAGCGAGATGATCCAGGCACAGGTGCCGGGCGCCCATGTCGTCAAAGCCTTCACGATCTACGGCTTCGAGAACTTCGAGAACAACGCCTATCCCGCCTACAACGTCAAACCGATGATGATGTACTGCGGGGCAGACGCGGGCGCGAAGCGCATCGTCGGCAACCTGATCGCAGCGCTGGGCTGGGATCCGCTGGACGTCGGTGGCCTGGAGCAAGCACTGCATCTGGAGCACATGACGCTACTTTGGGTGCGCATGGTGCGGGTGGCGGGCCATTCGCCCAACATGGTCTGGGCGCAGCTCAAACGCTGACACGCTGGACAGCGGCAGAGCCGGCAGCAACACTGCCGGCCTGTTCGCAAACCTCGCAACGGGCACAACGATGGGCAAGAACCGACTCGAAGCCTTCAGCGATGGCGTACTCGCCATCATCCTCACGATCATGGTGCTGGAACTCAAGGTGCCGCATGGCGACCGGCTCGACGCCCTGCTCCCGCTGCTGCCGGCCTTCCTCAGCTATGTGCTGAGCTTCATCTACATCGGCATCTACTGGAACAACCATCACCACATGCTGCACGCGGTGAAGCGGGTCTCCGGCGGTGCCTTGTGGGCGAACCTGCACCTGCTGTTCTGGCTCTCGCTGTTGCCCTTTGTCACCGGCTGGATGGGCGAGAACCACTTCGCGCCGCTGCCGACTGCACTGTACGGCGGCGTGCTGCTGATGGCCGGCACCGCGTACTGGATCCTCGCTCACTGCCTGGTCGCTGGAGACGGGCCGGAGTCACTTCTGGCGCGCGCCATCGGCAAGGATCGCAAGGGCGCACTCTCTGTCGTGATCTACGCGATCGCGATGCCGCTCGCCTTCGTTCAGGAGTGGCTCGCGCAAACCTTGTATGTGGTCGTCGCCCTGATGTGGCTGGTGCCGGACACCCGCATCGAACGACATCTCAACGACGCCGATTGATGCGGGCGTTCAACGGCGCCCCGGCGCCTTGAGTACCCCAGTCGCCAGTGCAGTGCCCAACACGACGACGGCGCCACCAACGAGCATGCCGGCCTTGAGCGCTTCGCCAAGGAACACACTGCCCCACAGCACGCCGAAGAGCGGGATCAGGAAGGTTACTGTGACCGTCCGCGATGCGCCCACGTGCGTGACCAGCCGGAAGAACAACAAATAGGCGAGCGCGGTACAGCCGACACCGAGCGCCAAGACGGCCAGCCAAGCCAAACCGCCCGGCATCTGCGCCGGCCAGAACCAGTAAGCCAGCGGCGCCAGCACAATGGCGGAAATGATCTGCGAACCAGCGGCATTCACCAGCGCCGGCACGCCGCCGAGTTGGCGCTTCGTCAGGTTTGCCGCGAAACCGTACGAAACCGTGGCGACCAGCATCGCAACAATCGCCCAACCCGAACCGCCGGGTTTGAAGTCCGCCTTGTCCGCCGCCAGCATCAAGACGCCCGCGAACCCCACCGCCAGCCCCAGCATGCGTGAGGCGCCCAGCCTGTCACCCAGCCAAAGCGCCCCGATCAGTGCGGCAAAGATCGGCACGGTGGCATTCAGAATGGAAGCCAGCCCCGCGGTGATCGACAAGGTCGCCCACGCGATCAGCACGAACGGCAACGCAGAGTTGAAAACGCCCATCACCGCGATCGCGCGAGCATGCTCTCGCAAGACGGCCCCTTGGCCTCGCAGCAACAACAAAGGCGCAAGGCAGAGCGACGCAATCGCTACCCGCAGCCAGATCAGGGCCACAGCGCCAAAGGCCGGGGCCGCATAACGCATGAACAGAAACGAGCCGCCCCAGAGCGCGGCCAGCAGAACGAGTTCGAACAAGTGTTGGGGTTTCACTGCAGTGCTCTTTCCCGGGTCGCCTCGTGAGCGCCCGCTTTTTGAGTGTATTGAATCAATTCGACGCGGACGTCAGGCCGCCATTGCGCACGGCGTGCCTTCAGCTTCGAAAGCAAGCAACGCCTGTTTGCGCGGCAGACCACCGGCATAACCGGTCAGCGCCCCACCACACCCTACAAGGCGATGGCACGGCACGATGATGGTCAGCGGATTGCGGCCAGTGGCCGCCCCCACGGCGCGTGCCGCCGAGGGTTTGCCAAGCGCCTGCGCCACGCTGCCGTAGTTGCGGGTTTCGCCAAACGGAACACGGGCAATCTCATGCCACACGGCTTGCTGGAAATCCGTACCGCGAGGCGCCAGCGGCAGATCGAAATCCCGGCGCCGACCGGCAAACCATTCGTCCAATTGCGCCGCAGCATCACACAGCAGACTCGCCGTCGCGTCTTCACGCCAGTCTGGCTGGACGCCATCGAAATGGGCTTGCCCGACGAGCCAGGCGCCGGCCAGGCCAGCAGGCCCGCCCGCCAGGATGATGGCTCCGATGGGCGTAGCGTGCGACATCCAGATCATGCTCATGGGTTTTCCCTTTCCGTAGGCGCGGGCTCCGACAAGCGCCGCCAAAGATGCAAGGTTGCGTAGCCGCGCCAGGGGCGCCAGGCCTCGGCTGCGGCATCCGCTTCGCGCGCCCTGGCGACACCGAGCGACTTGATCAACGCAACGTCGCCGCTCGGCCATGCATCAGGCCAACCGAGCGCGCGCAGCGCGATGTATTGCGCCGTCCAGCGACCGATACCCGGCAAGGCTTCAAGCTTGGCCAGCGTCGCCGCTACATCGGCTGCCGGCCCAAGATCAAGCCGGCCGCTGGCGATTTCATTCGCCAGCGCGAGAATCGCGTGCGTCCGCTGACGCACGATGCCGAGGGACGCAATTTCCTCCACGCTCGCTTGCGCAATCCGCTGCGGCGCCGGGAATACGCGCCGGATGCCGGCAAATGGCGTAGCCACCTCATCGCCGAACGCTGCGACAAAGCGGCCCGCGATGGTGTGCGCCGCCTTCACCGTGACTTGCTGGCCCAGCACGGCCCGCACCGACATCTCGAAACCATCGAAAGCCCCGGGCACCCGCAAGCCGGGCGCATCGGCGGCCAGCGGCCCAAGCACGCGGGCAACTGCATCCGGCTCGCAAGCCAGGTCACACAGGCGGCGCACGCCTGCCAGCACTGCCGGCAACACACGCACCAGGCTGGGGGAAACCGTGGCCGCGACGGCATTGCGGCCGTCAGCCAGAGTCAGCGATAACCATCCGAGGTGAACGATGCCGCCTTGTTCGATGCGGACACTGCGACGGTAGATGCTGTCCTCGACCTCCTCGACCCCAGCAACACAGCGGCCGGCGAGAAAGCCCAACAGCCTGGGCCAATCAAACGGGGGACGGAACGCCAGTTCAAAGCGCAGACCTTCAACGGACACCGGCGCCCCGCTTGCCCGTCGCAGATCCGATGGCGTCAGGCCGTAGTGGCTTTGGAACAAGGTATTGAAGCGGCGCAAGCTGCCAAATCCGGCGGCCAATGCAACTTCAGTGATCGGGAGTGCGGTGTCCGCCAGCAGACGCTTGGCCATCAGCAAGCGTTGAGTCTGCGCGTACGCGACCGTCGTAACGCCGAACGTGTCGGCAAAGATGCGACGCAAGTGCCGGTCCGTGATCCCGAGCCGGGCCGCCAGCCCTTCGATCCCCTGATCGTCCAACTGCCCGGCCTCAATCCGCTGCGCCGCAGCCCACGCCAGGCGCGACGCCGAATCAATACCGGCTTGCCCCGGCGCCAGTTCCGGGCGGCAGCGCAAGCAGGGGCGGAAGCCGGCCGCTTCGGCCGCCGCCGGGTTCGCAAAGAACAGGCAATTGGCGGCCTTCGGCGTTCTTACGCGGCACACGGGCCGGCAGTAGACGCCGGTGGACGTCACGCCAACGTAGAAACGGCCGTCGAAACGACTGTCCCGCGCGACGAGGGCCGCATAGTGGGCGTTGTGGCTGCCGGTGTTGTCGTTGCCGACTTGGCCGTCGATGTAAGTGCTGCGGTTCATGGGGCGGATTATCCGCCCCTCGCCGCCCACTGCTCGCCGTTTTCGGACCTGATATTCCGGCCGGTCGCGGCATGCACCACTCAGGTCATGCGGCGATACCTACGGTCAATGTGGCGGTGTACCCGTTCGCAGCATCGCCGGTCAGCGCGGCCATCTGGTACGTCGTGCCATCGCTGAAGACGTTGTCGACAGCAAAGCTCGTCACCGAAGTGTTCTGGCCACGCGAGGCATACAGCGTGGAGTTGTACACCGCCGTCGTATCCGCCAGGGGGAAGGCAATCTGCGAGGTGGCCGTTGCGGTCACCTCCAAGTTGTCGGCCAGATAGATCTGGAAATGCACATGCGTGATTCGCCCGGCATACCAACCCGGGTAGATCGTCGTGAACGTGACTTCGCCATTGGTGTCCGACACCTGGATGCCACGCAGGAACGTCTGCCCCAGCGTATTGCCGTTCGTGCTCGTGCTGTAGCCGGAATACACGCCGTCCTTGTCGCAATGCCAGACGTACACCGCTGCGTTGGCGATCGGTGCGCAGCTGCCATTGACGTTCACCAGTTTCAGCCGAAGCGTCAGGGGCACACCAGTCTTGCCTTCGGTGATGTCTTGCCGAACCATCGCCGCGTTGCTCAGGATCGCCAGCAAGGGATACGGGCCCTGCGTTTCCTGCGGAATGATCGCGCAAGCGCCCGCGCTACCGGTGCTACCGCCGGCGCCGGCGGAGCCCGTCGTAGTTGTCGCGCTGGTCGTATCGGTGGCGCCTGTGCTGACCGCACTCGACGTCGCCGTTGTGCCCGTCTCCGACCCGCCACACCCCCACACCACCGCCGCCCCCAGCGAGCCGATCGCGCCGAGCAATCGGCGCCGTTCTGACACCGTTGCAGGCTCGTCGGTATTCTTGCTGTCCATCATCACGCTCTCCCCGTATGGTCAGTTCGCCCTGCGCGCTTGTCGCGCCGGCAAGGCTTAGCCTAACCAGCGCACGGCACCGCCGCCGTGACCCGGCCATGCGTGGATGTTTCCCGATGTGAATCAAATGCAAACCGTGCGCGGGTTGGCACATACCGGGCCAACGCGCGATCATTGCGCTTCCACACGCCTCGTGAACCATGCAGGAGATTGCCCCATGAGCGGCCCCCAGAGCGGAATCCTCGCCCCACTGCCCCCAGCGGCCCGTTACCTGAGTTTTTCCTTACTGCAGGGCACCGACGCGCGTACCGCGCTGCGTCGCCTGGCGGCCGAAGTCGACGGGGAGCGTTGTGTGCTGGGTATCGGCGCAACTCTGGCGAACGCCCTGGGCCGCCATGTCGAAGGGCTGACAACATTCCCGAACTTCTCTGCGGCGGGTGTCGAACTCCCCGCCACACCCGCCGCGCTCTGGCTCTGGCTGCGCGGCGAAGACCGGGCCGCACTGCTGCAGCGCGAGCGTCACATCGCAGCCCTGCTGGCAGACACCTTCGTGCTTGAGCATTCGCTGGAGGCCTTCGTCCACGGTGGCGGGCGTGATCTGACCGGTTATGAGGATGGCACCGAAAACCCGCAAGGCGACGCTGCTGTCGCCGCTGCTATCGTCGCGGAAGATGAGCCGACACTCGCCGGCTCATCCTTCGTCGCGGTCCAGCAGTGGCTGCATGATTTCAAGCGCTTCGAAGCAATGCCGAAATCGATGCAGGACAACGTGATCGGGCGGGAACGCGAATCGAATGAAGAACTCGACGACGCACCGGATTGCGCACATGTAAAGCGCACCGCGCAGGAGAGCTTCTCACCGGAGGCCTTCGTGCTTCGTCGCTCGATGGCGTGGATTGAGGGCGATCGTGGCGGTTTGCAGTTCGTCGCCTTCGGCGCCTCGTTTGCGGCTTTTGAGGCGCAGCTCAGGCGCATGTGCGGCGCCGAGGACGGCATCGTCGACGGCCTGTTCCGCTTTACCCGACCGCTCACCGGCGCCTACTTCTGGTGCCCGCCCATGCGGGCCGGCGCACCGGACCTCCGCCTGCTCGGCGTCTGACGCCTTGACCCCTGCGCCGGCTCAGGCCGGCGCAACCACCATCGCGCGGGCGACGACCGACTCAACGGCCAGCTCGGTGTGGTCGCACTGAATGATCGTCAGCGGACGTTGCTGCAACACGCTGAGCGTCTGTCCGACGGCAATGCCATAGGCGAGGAACTGGTCCTGCAGCAGGGTATCCAGCGTGGCATCGAAGCCACGGAATCGGACGGTGGCGCCGGGGGTGGCGTCGGCTAGACGCATTTCGTTGGGGCTCATCGCGGCTTACCAGAAGTGCTTCAGGATCATGTTGAAGATGCCGCCGACCAGGAAGGCTGTCGGCATAATCAGGCCCAGCATCGCAGCGGCGATCTTGCCGCCCTGCTCCTTGATGACGATCATCACGCTGGCAATGCACGGTACGAAGAGGGTGATCGTGATCATGCCGACCACCGTCTGCAGCGGCGACAACTGGTGGCCAAGCGCGAACAGGCCGGTGGCGCCGAAGTCGCGCCGCAGGAAGCCCATCACGAACGCCGCGCTCGCCTCCTTCGGCAAACCGAGCCAGCCGGTCACCAGCGGCTCGCCCTTCTCGATGATCCACGGCAGCGCGCCCACGCGATCCAGCACGAACATCAGCAGCGTGCCGAACAGGAAGAGCGGGATCACTTCAACCAGATACCACTTCAGGCGGCCCGCGGTCTTCTTCATGACGTTGCCGATCACCGGCAAGCGCATCGGCGGCATCTCGGTGACCAGCGGAATGCGGCGGCCCGGGATCAGCTTCGCCGCGAGCCAGCCGGAGGTCAGCAGAATCAGCACGACCGAGCTGAGCCAGATCAGCGTGGCCGAGAAGGAAATGCCGGACAGCATGCCCATCACCACGCCCAGTTGTGCCGAGCACGGAATCGCCAGTGCGAGCAAGAAAGTGGAGATCACGCGTTCGCGTTTGGTGTGCAGGATGCGCGTCGTAAGCGTCGCCATCGTCACGCAGCCAAGCCCCAGCACCATCGGCAGCACTGCACGGCCATTCAGGCCGATTAGCGAGAACGCGCGGTTCGCCAGCACCGACAGGCGCGAGAAGTAACCCGAATCTTCCAGCACCCCGAAGGCCAGGAAGAAGGTTGTGACGATCGGCAGGATCAAGGCGAGCGCGTAAGTCATGCCCATGGTCCACAGCCCGTACTGCCCGACCATCAGGTCGGCAACCCATTGCCACGGCACATGCGCCCGAACGAAACCTTCCATCGCCGGGTTCAGGATTTCACCGAACAGATTCTTCTCGGTCAGACCGACCAGGAAGCTCGCGCCGAACACGCCCACGAATTCATACACCGCGAACAGCACCAGCAACAGAATCGGCAAGCCCCAGATGCGATGCACCGCAAGCCGCCCGAGCCGCGTCGAGAGCAGCTTGGCTTTCGGCACTTCCTTCCGCAGATAAGCGCCAGCAAGGCGATCAGCCTCCGCCGCGCGAGCCTGCGCCAAAGCGGTGGACAGGGGTTCGGGACTGGCCGATTCGGCGGCCTCGCGCAAAGCGATCAACTGTTGCGCCTCGGCCCCCAGATGTGCGGCGAGCCAGCGTTCGACTTCGGCATCACGGCCAAGGAACAGCACCGCGAGCCCACGTGGCGCCAGCGGGGTCTTCGGTAGCCGGGCGGTGATCCAGTCCGCCGCCTGCATCACGACCGTTTCGACCGCATCCGGGTAGCGGAAGCGATGCGCCGGCCCTTGGCTGGCATACGCATGTTTGAGCGCTTCCGGCAGGCGCTGCAGGCCTTCGCCGCTGGTGGCAACCGTTTCAATCACCGGCGCGCCGATCGCTTTCGAGAGGCCTTGCAGATCGACGCCAACGCCGCGCGCCCGCGCCTCGTCCGCCATGTTGAGCGCCAGCACCCAGGGCAAGCCCAGGTCGGCAAAAACGAGCGACAGCGCCAGCGTGCGGCGCAGGTTCTTCGCGTCACCCACCTGCACCAGCGCGCGCAGGTTTTCGTGCAGCAACGCGCGCATCGTCGCGTGCTCGTCGTCCGAGCGGGCCGGCAGGGCCAGGACCCCGGGCGTATCCAGCACTTCGGCGCCACGTTCGAAGCGGGCCGAAGCGCGTGACACATCGACCGTCGTCCCCGGGTAGTTCGACACGTTCACATAAGTGCCGGTCAACCGGTGGAACACCACCGACTTGCCGACGTTCGGGTTGCCAACAAGGGCGAAGACCCCTGGTGTGGCGCCGTCTGCCGCCGAGGCGGCCTGACGGTCCAGCGTGGCCGTGTCGTTGGTGCAATGTGTCATGTACGCTACCTGCAGAATCGGGTGGATCAGCCGTGGCGGCGTTTCGGAGAAGAACGCCAACGCGAATCGTTATCAATTATATATCGCCTGCACCCAACTGCAGGATTGTTTTGTATCAAGCACTTGCCGATGCCAACACCACAAACACGTACTGCACTGATCGCCGGAGCGACGGGCCTGGTTGGCCGCGAGCTGCTCGCAATGCTGCTCGCATCGCCCGAATATGGCCGCGTGGTCGCGCTGGTGCGGCGCCCCACCGGCTTGCAGCATGCGAAGTTGCACGAGCAGATCGTCGATTTTTCTGCCCTGCCGGCGGATACGCCAGACCTGCAGGCCGACGACGTTTTCTGTTGTCTCGGTACAACGATCCGCGTAGCCGGCTCGCAGGCGGCCTTTCGCGCCGTCGATCACGACTATCCGCTCGCACTCGGCCAGCTCGCAAAAAAAGTGGGGGCGCAGCGCTTCCTGCTGATATCGGCGCTTGGCGCCGATGCGGCGTCCAAAGTGTTCTACAACCGAACCAAGGGCGAGACGGAGCGCGATCTCGCGAACCTTCGCCTGCCTGCGTTGTGGTGCATGCGGCCGTCCCTGCTTGATGGCGATCGCGCCGAATCCCGCCCGGGTGAACGAGTGGCGCTGGTATTCGGTCGCGCCGTCGCGCCTTTGATGCTGGGGCCGCTACGGCGCTATCGCCCCATCAGCACCGTGGCTGTGGCGCGCGCAATGCTGCGCTGCGCGCTCGGCGAGGGGCCGGCGCCGGGCGCGGTGGAATCGGAAGAGATCGCGCGTCTGGGTGAAGCCTAGTCCAGCGTCAACACCGCGCCGGCCACCGGCGTCTCCGCAGTGATGCCATAGCGCGCATGGACGGCCGCAGCCAAGCCTGCGCGCGCCGGGTCCTCTCCGTGCGTCAGCACCACGCGCGGATGCCCGGCGGCCAACGGGGCCAGCCAGTCGAGCAGGCCTTCGCGGTCAGCGTGGGCAGAGAAGCCTTCGAGCTGTACCACTTCAGCACGCACCGCGATCGTCTCGCCGAAGATCTCGACCTCGCGCGCGCCTTCAGCGAGTTGTCGGCCGAGGGTGCCGGGCGCCATGTAGCCGGGCAGGATCACGAGGACATCCTCGCGCCACAGGTTATGGCGCAGGTGGTGCAGCACGCGGCCCCCTTCGCACATGCCCGCCGCGCTCATGATCATGCAGAACTCGCCGCTGACATTCAGCAAGCGCGATTCGGCCGACGAATCAACGACCCGCAGCGTGTCCGGCAGCTGGCCTCGACGTCCGAGCCGTTTGGCCTCCAGATCATGCAGTTCGCCGTGGCGGGCGTAGATCGCGCCGGCACGCGCAGCCATCGGGCTGTCGAGGAACACCGGGAACGCCGGCACGATGCCATCACGGAACGCGTGCGCCAGCTCGTACAGCAGTACCTGGGTGCGCCCTACCGCGAAGGCCGGCACGATCATGCGCCGGTGCTCGGCCACGGCCCGGCGCAATAGCGCGTGGAAGCTCGCCAGCGTATCGGCACGCGGCGGCCGGCTGCGGTCGCCGTAGGTGGATTCGAGGAACACGACATCGGCTCGCGGCGGCGTTTCGGGGTCACGCAAAATCGGCGCATCGCGCGTGCCAAGATCGCCGGAGAACACCACCGTCAGCGGCGGCTTGCCTTCCCGCGCGATCTGCATCTCAACGCTGGATGAGCCAAGGATGTGACCGGCGTCGAAGAAGCGGATCGCCACGCCCGGCGCGATTTCCCGCTGTTCGCCGTACGGCAGCGCAACGAATCGGCGGACCAGGCTCTCGACGTCGTCCACCGTGTAGAGCGGGCTTTGCTCACGCCGCCCGGCACGCCGCAGCTTGCGGTTGGCGCGACTGGTGTCTTCCTCGGCGATCTTGGCCGAGTCAAGCAGCAGCACCTCAGCCAGTTCGAGCGTGGCCGGCGTGCCGTAGAGCGGCGCCCGCGAACCATGCGCAGCGAGCAATGGCAGGCGGCCGGAGTGGTCGACATGGGCATGCGTCAGCACGCCCGCGACCAGTCGCTTGGGTTCCACCGGCTCGATCACGCGGTTGCGGCCTTCGATGTCACGTCCGCCCTGGAACATGCCGAAATCGACCAGCACCCGCGCCTGCTCGGTCTCAAGCCAGTACCCCGAACCAGTCACCTCACCGACTGCACCGCAAAACCGTACGCTGACCATCGCACTGCCCCCCGGCTCGCGCCCCAGCCTCAGCGCTGAGCGCCTGCATGCCGAATTGTCCGCCCGCCAGAGGCACGACTCAAGCCGACTGGAGCAATCGCCCCACGCAGCCGAAACTCGGGCTGTTGGCCAAATCCCCCGGCGTCACCGTCGCAGGATTGGGCCATGGATCCTCGATCGCCGCGCGGCTGGTCAGCGCGCGCGTTGCACTCGGCGCCCGAAGGTGGCGGATCCGTTCGGCCTGCACCGCAACGTCGGCATCCGGCTTCCCAGCGGCGGGCGCCATTGTGCGCGTCTGCAGCCCCCGCCCTTCGCCGGCCGTGGGCGCCGGTGGCAATGCCCGGTTCGGCGAGTGATGACGCGCCTCTTCGTACTCCTTCAACAAAGCGAGCCAGTCGATATGCGGGAACGGAACAGGCGGTTGGTCGACCACCTCGATCTGCGGCCGCAGGCGCCCGGCAGGCACCGTGGCCGCTTCCGCAAAGCTGCGGTAGACGAACTCGCTGCACACCATGCGCCCCGGATCCGTTTGGATGACATGGTCCAGCGCGACACGCAGAAGCCACTTCGCCGGCTCGGGCCAATCAAGCTTGCTGCGCAGCGCGCACACAACGCCCAGTTCGAACAACTCGTCGAGTGGGTACGGCGCGCCAATGAAACCGTCAACCTTTGCCTGCAGGGCGCTCAGCGCCGCCGGGTCCAAATTTGCATTGCGGCCACCGAAGCGCAGCACATCGATCACGGAGAAATCCGTGCTGTCCACTGCACGGTCGGCGAGCCCGGTCTTGCGCACCCCCACCGACACCGCTTCAGCCACCGTCTGCACGTCAAACACCAATGCGGAGTGGCTGTAGCCTGAATCGCTCGCCCATGCGATCAGTTTGGAGATTTCGCCGCGCCCCATGTGAAGCAGCACATCGCCGGGGCGAACGGCAGATAGTTCGATAGGGTCAGGCAAGGGACTCTCCTTCAGCAGCCAGCATTGGTGGCGCAACAAGTGGGGAAAGCGGCGCCAAGGCGACACGATTGCGGCCGTCGCGCTTTGCGGCATAGAGCGCCGCATCTGCCCGCGCAATCAGGTCCTCGGCGGACAATGCGTCGCTGCTGCTGCTGGCAACGCCGACGCTGCAGCTCATCGCAATCGTTTGCTGCCACGCGCAGACCGGTTCAGCGGCCACCGCAGCTCGGATCTGCTCGGCGATCGTGCCCGCAACGGGTGCAGCAGCGCCTTGCAGCACGACGAGGAACTCCTCGCCACCGTATCGCCCCAGGGCATCCGTACGACGCAGCACGCTGCCAACGCGTTTGCACGCTTCGCGCAGGCATGCGTCACCGGCCAGGTGCCCGTGGGTATCGTTGATCCGCTTGAAATGGTCCAGGTCGATGAACAGCACCGACACGGGCTCGCCTGTCTCGCGAAACGCAATGCGGGCGGCGTCAAGCCGTTCGAGAATCGAACGCCGGTTCAATGCGCCGGTCAGGGCGTCGATCTGGGCTCGTCGCTGCGCTTCACGCAAGGCGTGCCGCATCTCGCGAACGCGGTCGGCCAGCCCCAACGCGAGCATCACGCCAGCCACCACCATTGAGAGCGGGAACCCGTAGTACAGCAGCGGCCCCGTCTCGGTGCCCAGCAGGAAGCTTGCTGTGCGGGCAAAGGTGAAGCCCTGCATCATCATCCACGCGAGCAGGAAGAAGGCCGCCGCACGACTGCCGCTACGCCAGCCGAGGAAGCCCGCCGCCAACACCATCGCGGTGCCTGCCATGACCGTCAGGTTACCCAGCGCCACCAGCACGACCATGCCCGAAGGTGGCACCAGTGGCACGGCGATCAACAACAGGACGTAAGCCCACTGCAGCGCGGCGAAGCTGCGATCAAGCCTTGGCGCGATGCGCCCGATATCCACCATCCGGCGCGCGAACATCGATGCGCAGAGCGCGCCGAGCCCTGCGAACAGATTGACGAGCCGGCCACCAATCGGCAGCAATGCATCCATGCCAGGCAGCGACAGACCTTCGCCAAAGACCATTGCAACGTAGAAGCCCTGACATGCGACCACCGACGAGAACAGCAGGAAGAGGGATTCGCGCAGCATCAGCCACACACACACACCACACAGCGCAAGCGTCAGCAAGGCACCAAAGGTGCCGATCGCCAGCCGCACATGGGTCAGCGATGCGGCCTCGGCTGCGTCACGCGTCTCGATCGAAAGGACCGGGCGCATCTGGGTCGGCTCGCCGCCTGGCTCCGCCAGCAAGTAGATCGGCACACCCACGCGCGGAGCCACGAGAGGAAAGATCATCAGACCGCGCGTCAGGTGCGCGGGGTAATCAGCTCGCAATGCCCCCAGCTTAGTGGCGGCGGAACCGTCGCCAGGAAAGACCGTCAGCACCTGGAAGCGCGTCTGTCGAACAACGAGCGCTGGCGACGCGTCGGTCGGCCAATCCTGCATTGGCACAACGCGGAACCAGGTTGGTCGATCGAGATCCCGCAACAGGGTGGTATCGGCCAAGGCAAAGCGATCGTCGAGCTTGCCGGCACGTATCGTTGCTTCTGACGCAGCCAGGTCCGGCGGCAAACGTTCAAGGCGAAATGCCAAACCTGCCGCATCGGCAATCATGGGGCACAACCAGCACACCAAGCACAGCAGGCGGAACAGGCACGACATTGCTGAGACACCGGATAGACCAACGCCAAAGTCTAGGCGAGCGCAAGGTGTCCACACCCCTGTTGGCGCAAAAGATCCTCAGGCTTCGGGGCCCCGGTGATGAAGATGCCGCTTGCCGGCTTTGTTCGGATGACGTGCCGGCTCTGCATGGCGCTCGTCCACCAGCGCGCGACGTGGCGATTCGCGAGCAAGTCGCACGCAGGTGGCGATGACACCCGCAAGTGGCGGCGGAATGCTGGCGGGGCCGCGGATCGCAACTTCCGCGAGAATCGCGAAAGCGAGGCCCGGCTTGGAGTGCCGGCCGATCGCGCGATCAATCACCTTGTGCGGTGTGCCGAACGCAGTCGGCGGTGCGCCCGCCGCGTGGCGGTAAACCGAGTCAAAGCCGTGGCTCCAGAAGCAGTGCTCGATGTCCTTCTCATGCAGCAAGGTCAGCCGCTCGGCGAGCGGATCGCTGCCGAGGTGGCGGCGCGCCGCTTCGCCGTAGGCCAACCCGGAGCGGTCTCCATCAGCGAGCACATGCCACTGAATACGAAGCGCCTGCGCCATCTTGATCAACGGGTCGAGGCCGCATTGCGCGAATTCGACACAGGCGATGCCCTCTTGCGCGAAGTCGTAGCCCAGGAAGCGCGCCAGTTCCGATAACACCCAGAACTCGGTTTCGCCTTCGACGAGCAACCAGCAGCGCGCGAAACTGGCCACCCCGTTGCGCACCCGCAAGTGGTAGCCGAACTTGCGCAGCTCTTCCGGCTTGAAGCGGCTGGTGTCGACCTGGAAGGCACCGACCTCGCCTCCGTGTCGCACAAGGCGCCGCTGTGCGCCCAGCGGGGCCGCCGCAAGCAACTCGCCCGACTGGGTCGTCACGACTTTCTGCAGGCGGATCGGTTCAAGCAGGCTCCATAGCGCAGCGAGCGTCATCGGGTGCAGATGGGCTTCCGGGTCTTCGATCACCAGCAAGGGGCGGGAATCCGGCGCGAAGGTGCCGGCGCCCTCGCGCACCAGCGCCGCCGCGATCAGCAGCATGGCAATCTTGCGTGATGCGGTACCGGCCACTGGCACGCTACGCATCGGCGCCTCGCCCGGGGGCAAATCCCCGATCACCGCGGCCAGATGTTCGCGCGAAGGCCCCTCCTCCACGCCAAGGCCTGGCACGCTGCGCAGCAGCAACTGACGTGCTGCCTGATAGCCGGCGTTGAGGTCATGTTCCGACGCCGCCGAGGCGCCCGCCTCCAGCGCTGCCCAGTAATGACTGACCGCCAGCGCAAGCCGGTCCAGCTCGTTCGATCCGTTGGCGCGCGCCGCCAGCGCCGCCCCAACCCCCAGCATGCGACTGCTGCGGGCCTGGATCAGCGGACACAGGCGACGCACGGCACTGACCAATCCGGCATCCGCCGCCCGCTCGGCACCTTGCGGCGAGCGCACGACCCAGTGTTGCCGCAGTGTCACTGCGTGAACCCGCAAACCCAGCGAAAAGCCGCGGCAGGTGCGCGACACCCAGCCGGCCGCGTCCCGCAGTGGCGCGCAGGCGGCTGGCTCCCACTCGCCGGGTTCGCGCTCGGCAAACTGCAGATCGATGGCGATCGCGGCCAGGTGGGCCGCCTCGCGGGAAGGGGTTTGGTGAATGTCGCTGTCGCGGAAGACCGGGGCGCCATCCGGCCAGGGCCCGAGTACCGCGGCAAGGGCATCAAGGATTGCCGTCTTGCCGACGTCGTTCTCGCCGATCAGGACTGTGCTTGCGTTAAGGGCTATGCGCACCCGCCCGATCACGCGGAAGTTCTCGATCCGGATCTCGCTGAGCCACATGTGCCGATCTCCACGCCAGCTGTGCCGACGCTGCAGATGCAGGCGCCCCTGCGCCGCCCGTCGCTATCCTGAACCGCGCGTCAGTGCGCGTCCAGCAGCGCGGCAAGTGGCGCTCAGGCCTCCCGCACCTCGGCGCGCAGAGCCACATAACGCGCAAAATCGCCCAGCAGCAGCGCCACAAGCTGCGGGTCGAAACGTTTGCCGGCCTGTTCCTGCAAGTAGGTGCGGATCTGCTCGTCGGACCAGCGGGCGCGATACGGGCGATCGCTTGCGAGCGAGTCAAAGGCATCGGCCAGCGACACGACACGCGCAGCCAGCGGAATTGCATCGCCTGCAAGGCCAGACGGGTAGCCGCTGCCGTCCCAGTGCTCGTGGTGCCCGCGTGCGATCGTGGCCGCGATCTGCATGACTTCGCGGCGCGAGCGGGCAAGCAACTCGGCGCCGAGTTCTGTATGCGCCTTCATCGCCGCCCATTCGTCCGGATCCAGCGCACCGGCCTTCAACAGAATGCTGTCAGCCACCGCCACCTTGCCAACATCGTGCAGCGGCGCGGCAAGCAGGATCAATCGTGCCGTGGCCTCATCGACGCCGGCTGCGCGCGCGAGCGCCTGGCTGACACGGGCAACGCGCTGCACATGCGCTGCGGACGAGGTACCGAGCTGCTCAACCGCGTCGCCAAGCATGCCGACCACCTCGCCTTGCGTGGCCTGCATCTCCTCCATCACCGACAGGTTCTCGAAGGTCAGCGACACGTTGATCGCGTAGAGCTCAAGCAACTCGCGCTCATGCGACGCGATCGGGTGAGTCAGCTCGACGTAGAGCAGGTTCTCCTGCCCGCTGAAGCTGCGGTGGTACAGCACGTAATCCTTGTCGCCGTGGAGGCTTTCCTTCCGGGTCAAGGCTTCCTGGAAGCGCGCAGCAATCGCCGGGGGCAGCGAATCGAGCGCCCCCTGATCGGCGAACTGCACCAGAGACCCACTCGCCGCAAGCGTGCGGGCCGAGCGGCCACCTGCCGCCTGCGCCGGCAGGACGAGGCAGTAGATGGCGGTATCCCGCAGGCCGAGTAGTTCGGTCAGCTGGCCGAGCACGGCAGACGCAAATTCGCGCAGGCTGCCTGTACGCAGGATGTCCGACGTCGCAAGAATCACGCGCCGCATGCCATCGCGCTGGCGCTGGAGTGCGGTGATGTCGCGATAGGCGCGCAGACCGGAGTACAGCAGCGTGCGCAGCTTCTGTGCCGTGAGTTCGGTCTTTTCCTTGTAATCGTCGATGTCGTAATCGCGGATCACGCGATCCACCGGCGCATGGCCCGGCTGGCCGGTGCGCAGGTAAACGCGCGTCGTGTGGTTGTCGCAACCGGATCGAATGAACTCCACCAGCCGCAGGCCGGCGTCTTCGGTCTCCATCACCACGTCGATCAGGGCGACGGCGATATCCGGTTCGCGCTCGAAAATCTCGCGCCCCGCCTCACCGCTGTGTGCCGACAGGATCTGCACGCGCCGGCCAAGGAACTCGAAACCGGTCAGCGCAAGCCGGGTGACCGCAATGACCTCAGGGTCGTCATCAACGACCAGCATCTTCCAGGGCGGTATCGATGGCGAAGGCACATCGCTGCCAGGCAGCGGCGGCTCATCGTCGGCGAACAGTAATTCCATTGCGGGGGGCTCCGGTCGGTCCGTGCCGCGCGCAAACGCAACGGCACCTCCTACCTATTACGGCAAAGATTCAGGTGTCTGAAGTCGCGTCAGCGATGATCAGGAGGCCGGCACGCAGGCCGGGTTTCACGGCGGGGTTGGGGAACACGATCAGCTCGCCGGGTTCGGCGTGCCATTGCTGAGAGCCGTCTTCGGCTATCAATGCGCCCGCGGCAAAGCCGGTGAAGTTGGCCGCATCAGGCGGCAGCATCATCTGAAAGGCATCGCTCTGTTTGATCAGCTCGCGGCTGACACGAAACACATGCGGTGCGGTTTCGCTACGCGGCAACGGGTCGGCCGCGATCAGTGCGCGCAACGCACGATCGACGGCCGCGAACTCGCCGGATACGCCACCGCCCAGGCGCCGCACGCGGCCAAGCTCGAAGGTGTAGGCCTCACAGCCATGCACCCTGGCGCTGCGCGCGCTGAAGGTCGGCGCCTTTACCCCAGTCAGCAATACCGCTTCAATGCCACAGGCTGCAAGCAGCGTGCGCGGTTCATGCCCGAGCGGACCTTCGCTCTCGCGCGGGGCGATCGCAAAGCAGGCATAGCGCGAATCCCGGATCGCGCTATGCAGATCGAGGTGCAAGGCCGCAGGGTTCCGCGCACAGAACCTGTCGATGGCCGCAATCAGCGCTGCGGCGCGCGGCGCCTCACACGACGCCGATACGGTGGCACCGCCAAACAGCCGATTGAGATCATCATCGATATAGCGGCGTGCGGCGCGCAAGGCCTGCAGGTTGCCGAACACCAGCAGCAGCGGTATCCGCGGCGCCAACGCCCCGACGCACAGTGCAGACACGATGCCGCACAGCACTTCGACCGGCGCTGTTTCGTCCCCATGGATGCCGGCCGACACAATTAACGGCCTGCCGGGCCCTGCGTTCGCCGGCGTCACCTGCCAGACAGCAGACGCCAGGCGCTCTACGGTTGCCCCTCCCGGCAAGCGCGCGGGCAATTGTGCGTCGTCGCTGGCGAGCAGCTCGGCAAGCAGGTCCATGTCAGGCAAGCTGGAACGGGTAGACCGAGCCGATCCCGAGAATGCGCGTCAGCTCGTCCAGCGCGGTTCGGCACTCGGCCAGCAGTTGCGGGTCCGCGAGGTCTGCCACGGCCAGGCGATCGCGGTAATGGCGCACGACCCAGTCGGACAAGCGCGAGTAAAGGACGTCGTTCATCCACACGCCGGGCGTCACGGCGGCGTGTTCCGATTCGTTGAGCACCACGCGCAGGCGCAGGCAGGCGGGGCCGCCGCCATTCTTCATCGATTGCTTGAGATCGAACACCGCGACTTCGGCAATCGGCCCATTCGCGGCGAGCAGACCTTCGAGGTATGCCCACACCCGCTCGTTGCGGCGGCATTCGTCCGGCACCACCAGCAGCATGCGGCCATCGGGGCGCGACAACAGCTGGCTGTTGAACAGGTAGGTCGACACCGCATCGGCCACACCCACTGCAGCGTCCGGAACCTCGATCGCCTGCAGCGCCACGTCGCCAAGGCCACGCTGAACGTCGGCCAGCAAGCGCGCCTTGTCGTGGAACGCATGTTCGTGGAAGAACAGCACATTGCGGTTGCCGACCGCGATCACGTCGTTATGGAACACGCCGGCGTCAATCACGGCGGGGTTCTGCAACGCAATCACGGTGCGTGCGGCATCCAGGCCATGCAGTCGAGCGATCGCCTCGCACGCCTCGCGCGTCTGCCGTGCCGGGTAACGAACGGGCGCGGGCTCGTTGCCGAAGGCAGCGCGGCCATAGATGAACAGTTCGACGCCGGGCTCGCCGTACTCGCCGCACAGCCGGGTGTGATTGGCAGCCCCCTCGTCGCCAAACTGCGCGCAGTCGGGCAAGGCCGGGTGGTGCGCAAAGTGCCGCGCATCCGCAAACACTGCGCGCAGCACGCGACCGGTGGTCGGGTGTTCGATCGCGCGATGGAACTTGTTGTTGAGGTTGGCCGGCGTGAAATGAGTGCGGCGGTCCGCAGTGTCGGCCGAGGGGCTCACCGTCGCAGCATTCGCTGTCCACATGCAGGAGGCCGAGCTCACTTGCGGCAGCAAGGCTGGGGCGATGCGCGCAACCGCTTGCAGCACGTCGGCATCGCTACCTGCGAAACCGAGCCGGCGCAACGTTGCCAGATCCGGGCGCTCGTGCGGTGGCAGCACGCCCTGGCGGAATCCGCGATCGGCCAGCGCCTTCATTTTGGCTAGGCCCTGCAGCGCCGCCTC
Source organism: Niveibacterium sp. COAC-50 (assembly GCF_013184235.1). Taxonomy (NCBI): domain Bacteria; kingdom Pseudomonadati; phylum Pseudomonadota; class Betaproteobacteria; order Rhodocyclales; family Rhodocyclaceae; genus Niveibacterium; species Niveibacterium sp. COAC-50. Next base: position 722,740 of record NZ_JABCJM010000001.1, on the reverse strand, counting down.
GCGCGGGTTGGACACATCGCCGGTGTTGTTCTGCGATGCAACGTTGCCGAACGAAAGCCCGCCGTAGTTGTGGGTCGGCCCGACCAGGCCATCGAAATTGGCTTCGAACGCCTTCATGGAAATCACCACCCCTGATTGCAACTGTGCCGCGCGGCGCGCAGCCGAACATGGATCGGATTGAAGCGCCCCACGCCGGACCGGATCACGGCGCGGGATTCACTGGTCAGGCCATCAGGTCGAGGCCGGGCGGCAACTGCGCGGGTCGCTCCGGCGCCGCGGTTTCCATGCCGGCCACCGGATAGGCGCAATAATCGGCGGCGTAGTACGCGCTCGGCCGGTGATTGCCCGAATGGCCAACGCCCCCGAACGGCGCCGCGCTGGATGCCCCGGTGAGCGGTTTGTTCCAGTTGACGATGCCTGCCCGCGCGTCGCGCCAGAAGCGCTCGAACAGGCCGGCGTTGTCGGAGATCAGACCAGCTGCCAGTCCGAAGCGCGTGGCGTTGGCAAGCCGCATGGCTTCGTCGAAATCGCGATAGCGCTGCACCATCAGCAACGGGCCGAAATGCTCTTCATCAGCCAGCGCGGCAATCGGCGTCACGTCCAGAATGCCGGGCGACAGCAAGCCGCTGCCTGCGGCAAGGCTGCGCATCGCCAGCAGCGGCACCGCACCCTGCGCGACAAGCGAAGCCTGCGCGGCAAGCAGGCGTTCGGCCGCGGCAGGCGTAATCACGGCCCCCATGAAGGGCGCGGGCTCTGCGTCCCAGGCGCCGGCCCGCAAGGCAGCCGCCACGCGCACCAGGCGCGCCAGCAGCGCATCGCCCCACTCGCCCTGCGGCACCAGCAAACGGCGCGCACAGGTGCAGCGCTGCCCTGCCGAAATGAACGCGGACTGAACGATGGTGAAGATCGCAGCGTCGAGGTCGGCCACATCCTGCACGACCAGCGGGTTATTGCCGCCCATTTCGAGCGCGAGAATCTTTTCTGGCTGGCCCGCGAACTGGCGATGCAGGGCCGCACCGGTTGCATGGCTACCGGTGAAGAACAGCCCGTCGAGCTGAGGATGCGCAGCGAGCGCAACACCGGTGTCGCGGCCGCCCTGCAGCAAATTGATCACCCCGTCGGGCAGGCCAGCCTCCCGCCACAGCGTGGCCGTGCGCTGCGCCACCGCCGGCGCCAGTTCGGAAGGCTTGAAGACCACCGTATTGCCGGCCAGCAACGCCGGCACGATGTGGCCGTTCGGCAGATGACCCGGAAAGTTGTAGGGGCCGAAGACTGCAACCACGCCATGCGGACGATGGCGCAGGACGGCCCGGGTGCCGGCCGACTCGCTCTCGCGAGAACCGGTTCGCTCCTGATACGCGCGTACCGAGATGTCGATCTTGCCGATCATCGTCTGCACTTCGGTCGCCGCTTCCCAGCGCGGTTTGCCGGTCTCGCGGCCGATCACCGCAGCCAGTTCGGCGGCGTTGGCCGCAAGGCATTCGCCGAAGCGGCGCACGATGGCCAGGCGCGCGTCGAAACCCAGATCGCGCCACGCGGCAAACGCGGACCGCGCGGCGAGCACGGCGGCATCAACCTGATCCGCGTCGGCCGCGCATCCATCCCAAACAAGCTCACCCGAAACCGGGTTGCGGCTCTGCAACGGCGCGCCTGCCCCACGTACCCAGCCGGGGCCGATCAGATGATCCTGCATGTTGGAACCTCAGCGAATCGGTTGCAGCGGCGCGATCCGGACGCTATCGCCCGCAGAGATTTCAAGCGCATCGAGTTGCGCGGCATCGAGCGCGAAGCGGCCCGAATCGTCAACGCCGCCGCGCGCCAGCACGACGCGGAATTCCTGCAGCCGACGGTTGGATACCAGGCAGAGCGAACCCTCGACCTGTTCGCCCGCCACCGATTCGCACACCACGCTGTCACGCACGGCACGAATGGCTTCGAGCGCACATTCAACGGCCGGGCCAGCATCGAAAATATCGACGTAGCCCTGGTAGTTGAAACCCTCGGCTTCGAGCATGGCGCGCGCCGGGCGCGTCGAACTGTGCACCTCGCCGATCGCCTGGCGTGCGGCTTCGGACAGGAAGGCGGTGTAGACCGGATGCTGCGGCATCAGCTCCGCGATGAAGCTCTTGTTGCCAACGCCCGAGAGGTAGTCGGCGCGCGAGAAGTCCATGCGGAAGAAATGGCGACCCAGGCTATCCCAGAAGGGTGAGCGCCCCTGCTCGTCCGACACGCCACGCAGCTCGGCAATCACCTTGGCCGAGAACCGCTCGGGGAATTCCGCGAGGTACAACAGGCGGGCCTTCGAGAGCAGGCCACCATTGCCGCCATGGCGATGTTCCGGATGCAGGAAGAGCGAGCAGAGCTCGGTCGTACCGGTCAGATCGTTGGTCAGGAACAGCGTCTGCAGTTGCCGATACACGCCGATTTCGCGCGAGCAATACACCGCAGTGCCAACGCGATAGTTGTACCAGGGCTCATCCAAGCCGACCGCGGCCGCGATGCCGCTGGTGCCGACGAGATGGCCCGAAAGCACGTCCTCCAGCACGAAGAGGTAGTTGGCCTGGGCCTTTTCGAGCCGGCCGCTGAACGAGTCGACCGAGATCTCGATCCGGCGACCGAGGCGCTCCTCGTTCGGCTGCAGGGTGGTTACGCCGATGCCGGCGCCACGCGCGAGATCGATCAGCGCAGCGTGATCACCGTGGGCGATGGGACGAAGTCGCATGATGAGTTGTCTTGTCAGAGCGGCGCGAGCACGACGCTGCCGCCGGCGGTCACGTTGAGCGACTTCAGATCGGCCTCGGCCAGCCACACCTCGCCCCGCTCGGAGTCGAAGGCGGCGTCGGTGAGGATCGCGCGGAAGCCCGGAAGGTCGAGATTGGCGACCAGGTAACGGGTGCCATCGGCACCCGGCGGATGACCGACGACCGTGGCGCGCGCATGCGTGGCGACGGTACGGATCTCTTCGGTACGCGCCTGCACCACGGCGCCGGCGTCGAAGATGTCCACATAGCGTTCGGTTTCGAAGCCCTCGCGCAGCAGGATTTCGCACGGCAAACGCGAGAAGGGATGAATCTGCCCGATCGCTTCCTGCGCCTCGCGCGGCAGCAGCGGCACATAGATCGGGTGCTGCGGCAACAGCTCCGCGATGAACGAGCGACCCTTCACGCCACAGTAGAACTCGGCGAGCGGGTAGTCGATACCGAAGAAGTGACGCCCGACCGAATCCCAGAACGGCGCATGACCGTCATCGTCACACAGGCCAAGCATTTCAGACACGACATGGTCGGCGAAACGCTGGCGGTGCGCCGCAATGAACAGCATGCGCGCACGCGACAACAGATCCGGATAGTCGCCGTGCTTGTACGCCGGGTCCAGCACGAACGACGTCAGCAAGGTGGCGCCGGTGAGGTCGTGGCACAGCGTCAGCACATGCACCCGGTGATGCACGCCCAGTTCGCGACTGGCATGCGTCACCGTTTCGTTGCGGTAGTTGTAGAACGGCTCCGAGAAACCCGCCGACGCAACGATTGCCGCCGTGCCGACCACTTCGCGATCGTGCTCGCGTTCAAGCACGAAGAAGTAGCTCTCCTCGCCGCAGCCCGACACATCGGCCGCGAGCGACGCCTGCGACGAGGCGATCTTGTCGAACAGCTTGTCACGGCTGCGCGGCAGCGAAGTGACGCCCACCGGGCTTGCGCCAGCGATCCGTTCGACCGCAGGCAGGTCGGAGTACGCGGCAGGCCGCAGAACAAGTCGGTCCATTCAGGCCTCAGGCAGCGAAAGCTGCAGTTACCGCGCGCTCGAGGCGCGCGAGGCCCTCGTCGATTTCGGCATCGGAAATCACCAGCGATGGCGCCATGCGCACGATGTCCGGCCCTGCCATGAGGACCATCACACCCTCGCGCGTCGCGGCGGCCAGCACATCCTTGGCGCGACCGGCGTATTCCGGCTTCAGCTCCCAGCCGAACCACAGGCCACGGTAGCGCAGCTCGGCAAAGGCGCCGCTGCGTTCGCCGATCTCTTGCAGCCGCTTGGCAATGCGGTCTGCCTTGGCGCTCACACCGCTCAGCACTTCCGGCGTATCGACCAGTTCGAGCACCGCGTCGGCCACCGCGCAGGCGAGCGGGTTACCGCCGTAGGTGGTGCCATGCGTGCCGACCTGGAAGTGCTTGGCCCACTCGTCCTTGGTCAGCATCGCGCCGATCGGGAAGCCGCCGCCGATACCCTTGGCGGTGGTCAGGATGTCCGGCTCGATACCGTAGAGTTCGTAGGCGTAGAGCTTGCCGGTGCGGCCAACGCCGGACTGCACTTCGTCGAAGATCAGCAGTGCGTCGTTCTCGCGCGTCAGGTCGCGCAAGCCCTGCAGGAACTCCGGTGTGGCCGGGATGATGCCGCCCTCGCCGATGATCGGTTCGACGATCACCGCGCAAGTGTTCTTCGAGATGACCTTGCGCACCGCGTCGAGATCATTGAAGTCGACATGGATGATGCCAGCCGGGTTCGGCCCGAAGCCGGACGAATACTTCGCCTGCCCGCCACACGACACGGTGAAGAAGGTACGGCCGTGGAACGAGCCGTTGAAGGCGATGATGTCGATCTTGTCCGGTCCGAAACGATCAATAGCCACCTTGCGCGCGAGCTTCAGCGCCGCTTCGTTGGCCTCGGCGCCCGAGTTGGCGAAGAAGACGCGATCCGCAAAGGTACGGCGCACCAGGCGATCGCCCAGGCGCAGCGCGGGTTCGTTCGTGTAGACGTTGGACAGATGCCACAGCTTGCCGGCCTGTTCGGTCAGCGCTGCAACCAAGCGCGGATGGCAATGTCCCAAGCTGGTGACCGCAATGCCGCCGCCGAAATCGATGTAGTCACGCCCGTCCTGATCCCACACGCGGGAGCCTTCGCCACGCACCGGCAGGAAAGCCTGCGGGGCGTAGTTGGGCACCATGACGCGGTCGAAATCGGCGCGGGTGAATGCAGCGTTCATCATCTGTCCTTACTCTTCGATCGTGAGGGATTGTAGGAAGCGTCGCGAGTACCGCCTTACAAGAACGCGACAGCGTTTTCCTTGTGTGGGTGGCGCGGTCTCGCGCCAAACCCGGCTGTAGTGCGCTAGTCCTCGCCTCGCTCGGCGGCCCCTGTCTGGGCAGGATCCGTATCACCCTTGAGGCGATCCTCGCGCGGGGTCATCCCGAAACGGTTTCGGTAGGCACTGGAAAAGTGCGGGCCCGACGCAAAACCGCAGGCCAGACCGATCTGCACAATCGACTGGCGGGTGGATCGCAGCAACTGCCGTGCCCGCTGCAGGCGCAGCTCCAGGTAGTACTGCGAGGGCACGGCTTCGAGGTGTCGCTTGAACAGGCGTTCGAGCTGGCGGCGCGACACGCCGATGCGTTCTGCGATCTGGTCCGTCGTGAGCGGCTCTTCGAGATTGGCTTCCATCAGCGCAACCGTGCGGGCGACCTTCGGGTCCACCGCCGGGCCGGCTCCCGCGCCAAGCGGCACCGGCTGGCGCTCTTCGCTCGCGCGACCGCGCGGCAACATCCAGCGCGCGGCGAGTGCGTTGGCCACTTCGTTTCCGCTGCGTTCGGCGATCCAGGCAAGGATCGCGTCAGCCAGCGCGAGTCCGCCCGCGACACTCCACCACTTGCCGGTTCGCGCGAACAGGCGGTCGGTATAGCGGTGATCGGGGTTCATCGTGAGGTAGCGCTGCGCACCATGCCAGGGCAAGGCGAGCGTCAGCCCGGCCAGCAGGCCGTGGCGAGCCAACCCGTAGTGGGCGTTGCCGACGACCATCACTTCGCCGGCCCCGGTCAGGGCCTGCACCAGCGGTGCGCGAGCGCCGTCGCCACCGCGCGACACCGGTTCGCCGCCAAACACGATCAGCAGATCGCAGGCAGGCGCATCGGACAGGTTCAAGTCGCCGCGAACAAGGTCGCCGCCCTCGCGCGGCATGACCGCATCGGTCGCGCACAGCGTGAGCGTGGCGAGCGGCGCACCGCCGGCAGCGTCGCTGTCGGCCAGCAGGCTGCGAACCAGCGCAGGCTCGGCAAGCGGGTAACCCGGCAGGAGTAGGAGTCCGACACGCAGCATGGAATTCAGGATAGTCCGCCAGCAAAGCGGGAAGCCCGCGAGTTTAGTCGATTCAGCCTCAACTCCCCCTACTGTTCCGTACGGCTACGTGCTCGATCGCCCAGGTTACAGCCAGCCGCCCATGACCTCCCCTTCAACTGCAGCCCCGTCGGCGCGCATGACTGCGGTGCGGGCAAAGCGCACTTCGAACGCAGTGCCGCCGCCCGCCCGGTTGTAGGCGCGGATGCTGCCGCGATGGGCATGCATGATCTCGCGGCAGATCGACAGGCCAAGCCCGGTGCCGCCGGCACCGGTGCGGGTCTTGCTGCTCTGCACGAACTTGTCGAATACCGCGTCGAGTTCTGCTTCAGGGATGCCAACCCCTTCGTCTTCGACCAGGATCTCGACGGCCGGGACATCCTCGCCCCCCCGCGCGAGCAGCGCGTCGCGCAGCGTCACATGCACGCGCTGACCAATCGGTGTGAACTTGATCGCGTTGGAAAGCAGGTTGCGCAAGACCTGGGATACGCGCAAGGCATCGGACGCGGCGCGTGTGTCCTCCGTCAGCACGTCGATCTCGACTGTCAGCTGCCGCGCGTGCGCCAGCGGTTCCAGATCATGCGCCACCTCGCGTGCGACACCGGCGAGGTCCACCACGGCCCAGTCGAGCACCATGCGCCCCGCCTCGAGCTTGGAAAGGTCGAGCAGGTCGTTGATCAACATCATCAACCGATCCGCCGATACGCACACGCGCTCGAAGTAGGCCGCCAGCTTCTCGGGCGTTGCGCTATGCGCGCGATCGCGCCCCAGCCGCGCGAAGGACAGAATCGCATGCATCGGCGTGCGCAGCTCGTGCGACATGTTGGCGAGGAACTCCGACTTTGCGGCGTTGGCTGCTTCTGCGCTGCGCTTGGCCGCCAGCAGATCGGCCGTTTGCTCAGCAACGAGATCCTGCAAGTGATCGCGGTGACGCAGGAGCTCCTGCTCCTGCCGCCGGCGCTCGGTGATATCGAGATAGAAGGTGACGAAACCGCCGGACGGCAAGGGCGTGCCCGAGATTTCGAGCACCGTGCCATCCGGGCGCACGCGCTCGAACCGGTGCGCTCTCATCATGCGCGTCAATTCAAGCCGCTCGCTGACCTGCGTATCCACATCGCCCGGACCGTACTCGCCACGCTCCGCGTTGAAACGGAAGATCGTTTCGAGCGAAGGCATGGCCTGCGCGAACATCTCGGCCGGGAAACCGAGCAGTCGCTTGAACAGTTCGTTGCAGGCGACAAGTTCAAGGTTGGAATCAATCAGCGATACGCCGCCGGGGACGTTTTCAATGATCGCCTTGAGCATCGCCTCACGATCACGCAGCGCATTCTGTGCGCGCCGCTCCTCGTCGATATCCTGCAGCACGCCGCGCAGCCGCACCGAGCCATCGGCATCGGAGACCGGTTCGCCACGCGCCCGGACCCAGCGGCTGCGGCCGTCGGCCGCGTTGAGGATCACTTCAAGCTCCCACGGTTGGCCGTCGGCAATCGCGTGCTCGATCGCCGCTGCGATCTGTGGTCGCGCCGATTCGACGTACATGTTGAGCAACTCAGGCATCGTCACGGTGGCGCCTTGCGGCAGACCGAAGATTTCGTAGCAGACATCCGAGAGCCTCACTGCGCCAGATCGCAGATCGACCTCCCAGCTGCCGATTCGCGCGATTCGGCCCGCCGCCGCCATGAGGGCATTGGCCTCGCGCAGCGCGGCTTCGGTTTGCCGGCGCTGCGTAAGATCAAGTGCCACACCAAGCCAACCGGTGATCTGCCCGCCCCGTTCGCGCAGCGCAGTCACCGCCAGCAGCACCGGCACATGCCCCCCGTCGCGCCGGACGAAGGTCCACTCGAACTCGTTGGGCAGACCGCGTCGCGACAGCGCAACGAAGGTCTCGAACCCCGCCTCGACGGGCTCGCCCAGTTGCTCGGTCAGCTGAGCGGCGCGCGCGACGACTTCCTCCGTCAAGTGCCACAGCGCCGGTGTTTGCTGCCCGACGACTTCATCCGCCCGGTAGCCGAGCATCTTCTCGGCGGTCGGGTTGAAGCGGGTGACCAGTCCATCGGCATCGGTCGCCATGATCGCCGAGCCGGCACTGTCGAGAATCGCGCTCTGCAGGGTGGTGGTTGCGCGGAGCGCCTCTTCGGCCTGCTTCTGACGCGTGATGTCGAAGCGCACGGCAATGTAGCGGCGCGGCTTGCCGCTCGGGTCCAGCTGCGGCGTGATGGTGGCATCCACCCAGTAGAACGAGCCGTCCTTGGCGCGGTTGCGGATCGTGCCGTGCCAGACCCGGCCGGATGAAACCGTGGCCCAGAGCGCAGCGAAGAATTCGGGCGGGTGGTAGCCGGAATTGATCAGGCGGTGGTTGGCACCAATCAACTCTTCGCGCGTGTAGCCGCTGATCTGGCAGAAGCGCTCGTTCACCGATTCGATCACACCCGCCGCATCGGTAATCGCCACGATCGCGGACTGGTCGAGCGCAAACTGCCGGAACGCCAGCTCGGCCGACACCCGCGACTGTTCAGCCAGGCTTTGCTCCATCGAATGATTGGCGCTTGCGAGCGCCCGGTTCTTGTCGCCCATGCGCAGCATCAGCCGGGTCAACAAGGCCAGCAGCAGCACGATCAGCGCGCCGGCCGCGATGACGATTTCGCTCGTTCCACCAAGGATTGCGGCGCCGTAGCCACGCGGCGCCTGAACCTCGAGCCGCCATTCACCGCCGGCAAAGCGGATGGGCGCATACGCGCGCGCGGCAATGCGCTCGGCCGGTAACTGGAGCCCCACGCTGGCAACCGGCTGCGCGCCTTCCTGAAGCACCAGGCCAAGTTGCTCGCGGGCGTGGTCCGGAAACAGGAAGGGGGCAAACGCCTCGACGCGGAAGACCATCACGAGGGTGCCATCGTGTTTGCCCCGGCGCTGCACCGGCACGAACACCAGGAACCCTCGCCCGCCCTGCGCAAGCTCGAATACCGGCGTCGCCACGGCCTTGCCGGTTTCATGGGCGCGCGCCAGCCGCTCGCGGCGGACACCGCTACGGTTGAGGTTCTGGCCGAGGACCTTTTCGTTGCCAGCGAGCGGCTCGATCCAGCGAATCGCGCCGCTTTCGTCGGCCCACTCTACGGCGGCTGTACCAGGCAGGTCATCGACATAGGCGCGGGCATCGCGGCGCCAGAGCGCCTCCGGCGTACCGTCGCCGGCCTCCCAACGCAGCCCCATGCGGGCGAGCGAGCGAATCCGGTCGTTCATCACCGTTTCGCCGGCACGCGCGAGCGACTCCGCCTCGGCTTCGAGTGATCGCTGCGTCAGCAGGGCTTGCTGTTGGGCGAAGGAAAACCACACGAACGCCAGCAGCAGTGCGCCCAGCGTCCCGACCCCCCAAGGCAGCACGCGGCGCACCGCAGCGCTCATGCATCGTCTCCGTACATTCCCGCAAAAACGCGGGCGATGCCTCAGTTACGGCTGGCGAGCAGGATTGCTTGAGCGCTGCGCTGCGCTGCGCCGCGTCAGGCCGCATCGGCTTGCCGGGCGGGCGCCGCCGCGGCAAAGGCTTCCAGCGTGGCGCAGTGGGCGTCGATCCGTTGCAGCGTCGGATAGGGCGAAAGATCGATGTCAAAGCGGCGTGCGTTGAAGACTTGCGGCACGAGGCAGCAGTCGGCGAATGTGGGCGTGTCGCCGTGGCAGAAACGGCCGGTCGCAGCGTCGCGGGCAAGCTGCCGTTCCAGCGCTTCGAAGCCAAGGCAAACCCAATGCTGATACCAAGCGTGCTTCTGCTCGTCGCTCAAACCGAGCTCGCCGCCGAGGTAACCGAGCACGCGCAGGTTGTTGAGCGGATGTATCTCGCACGCAATGCTCTGGGCGATCGCGCGCACCCGCGCACGGCCCACCGCATCGGCCGGCAAGAGCGCGGGCCTCGGGTGCGTTTCCTCAAGGTATTCCATGATCGCGAGCGACTGCGTAAGCAGTGCCCCCTCGTCTTCGAGCGCCGGCACCAGGCCCTGCGGATTTAACGCCCGATAGGCCGGCAGCTTCTGCTCGCCGCCGTTGCGCACGAGATGCACCGGCAGCTGCTCCGCCACGATGCCTTTCAGGTTCAGGGCAATACGGACGCGATAGGCGGCCGACGAACGAAAGTAGGTGTAGAGCTTCATGCGTCGGCCTCCATGGTTCAGACGCGGTAGCGCGCCACCGTCTCCTGCATCGAACGTGCGATCGTATCCAGGTTGCGTGCGGTATCGGCACTGCCCGCGGCCGCCGCGGCGCTCTCGTCAGCCATCTGGGCAACCCGCTCGACCGACTGCGCGATGCTGGTGCTGGCCGTGCTCTGCTCGCGAATCGCGCTCGAGATTTCCTGCACCATTGCCACCGCCTGGCCGCTCGACGTACCGATTTGTTCGATCGCAGCGCTGGCAACACGCGCCCGCTCGACACTCGCCGCAACCGTATCGACCGCCCCCGCCATCGAACCGGCGGCCTCGCGCGCACCCTCGCGCATCGCATCAACCGTGCGTGTGATCTCCTGCGTCGATTGCGCCGTGCGCTCAGCGAGCTTTCTCACCTCGTCGGCCACCACCGCGAATCCGCGCCCCTGCTCGCCCGCGCGGGCGGCCTCGATCGCCGCGTTGAGTGCCAGCAAGTTGGTCTGGTCGGCCACTTCCTTGATCACGAGCACGATCTTCGTGATGTCGTGGCTCTGGCTCTCCAGCGTGTTGATGCGCGTGGCGGCCTCATCGACCTTGCGGGCAATCTCGTCGATGTCACCCACCGTCTGCGCGATGATCTGCACCCCATCGGCCGCAAGCCGGCCCGATTCAGCCGAATGCGCGCTCGCATCCCCTGCGCGTTCGCCAACGTGGTTGATGCTGACGGTGAGTTCTTCTACCGCGGCAGCCATGCTCGCAGCAGATTCGCTCTCCGCCGCAGCGGCGGTAGCCACCTGGTCGGAGGTGATTGCCATCTCGCTCGCCGAACTCGCAACCGCCGACGCCGATTGGCTGATCGAAGCGAGGCTCGACTGCAGCTTCTCTAGCAGACGATTCACCGCCACCGCGGTGCGCCCCACCTCGTCTTGGCCAGCGCCCGGAACACGCAGCGTAAAGTCGAGATCGCGGTCGATCTGCGTCACGGTGTGCTCGACGCCGGACAAGGCGCGGCCGATCCGGCGAACCAGCGCCGCACCCAGCAGCGCCACGATGATGCTGCAACCGATCGCAAGCCCCCACGCAATCGCGAGCCCGGTCTTCTGCATCGAGGCAGCAGCGGTACGCCCGTCAGCCGCGAGCTTGGTGTTGTAGTCGACATGCTTGGCGAGCGCCGCCACGAGCTTGTTGCCCGCGTCGCGGGCCGACGTGAGCGCAAGATTCGTCGCAGCCGCAGCATCGCCCTTGTTCGACACGGCAACGACCTCTTTCACCGCGGTCGCATACCCGGCGAAAGCTTCTGCATCGGCCGCCAGCAACTGCTTGTCGGTCGCGTCGGAGATCAGCTTTTCGTAGGCCTTGAGCTGTTTGTCGACCTCGGCAAGTGACTGGTCAACGAGCTTGCCCATTTCGTCGCGCTTCTGCTGATCAGGCGCGATGATGTGCTGCAAGGTCCGCAAACGCAGCCGCAGGGTCGCGTTGGTGGCCTCCTGCAACACCGAATAGCTTGGCAGGATGTTGTCGTTCACATCGTCGAGCGCTGCACTCAGCTGCGACGCCACCCGCACCCCGTTCAGGCCCACCACCAGCAAGGCCAGCACGGCCACGCCGACCATCAACCACAACCTGCCCGCAATCGTCAGTTTCATGACTCCCCCGATTCATTACTGGACACCGCTACAAGGCATGCACGGCACGCGCCATCCGACGCGGCCCTCAGGGGTGTCATAGCACGCAAGGGAGAGGACTTCACGGGCAGACCGCACGGAGTTTGATCTGCCGGTGCGGCCTTCCGGTTCAACTGTCGTAAGGGGATACGATCTGATCAATGGCGCCGAAGATCGACAGCCCGTCGGCACCGAACATTTCGATCGTGACGCGCTCGCCGTAGCCGAGATAAGGCGTGACCGGCTTGCCCTCCGCCAGGGTCTCGAGCATCCGGCGTTCGACGATGCAGGCCGAACCGCGCGAGCGATCGACGTTCGAGATGGTGCCGCTGCCGATGATCGAACCGGCTTCCAGCTCGCGGGTCCGGGCGACATGCGCGATCAGCTGCGGGAAGCCGAACACCATGTCGATGCCGCACTCCGGCCGGCCGAAGTGCTCGCCGCGAACGGTGACCTCCAGCGGGCGATGCACCCGCGCGCCATCCCAGGCTTCGCCCAGTTCGTCCGGGGTCACCGCCACCGGCGAGAAGGCTGTCGCCGGCTTGCTCTGGAAGAAGCCGAAGCCCTTCGCGAGTTCGGCCGGAATCAGGTTACGCAGCGTCACGTCGTTCACCAGCATCAGCAGCCGGATCGCGCCGGCGCACTGCTCGGGCGTGGCGCCCATCGCCACGTCGCCGGTGATCACCGCGACCTCGCCTTCAAGATCAACGCCCCAGGCGGTGTCGCGCACCGCAATCGGGTCGCGCGGGCCGATGAAACTATCGGAGCCGCCCTGGTACATCAGCGGGTCGCTCCAGAACTCGGGCGGCATCTCTGCGCCGCGCGCCTTGCGCACGAGCTCCACGTGGTTCACGTAAGCCGAACCGTCCGCCCACTGGTAGGCACGCGGCAAGGGTGAATGGCAGGCGGCGGCGTCGAAGGGCTGGGCGTGGCGTGCATGGCCGTTGTTGAGCGCCAGCGACAGCTCGGCGAGCTGGGGTGCGCAGCGATCCCAGTCGTCCAGTGCTGCCTGCAGCGTGCGGGCGATCTCCGGCACCGGCTGGCAGCGCGTCAGGTCGCGGGAAACGACGACCAGCGTACCGTCGCGGCCGCCGGTCTTGAGGGTGGCGAGTTTCATGTTGCCTCGGTGTGTTCGCGGCCCTCAGGCCTTGGGTTTCCAGGAATCGGCGTATTCATGCAGTTCAACCGCCCGCGCCGGCTCGTTCACTTCGAGCGGGAAGCGGGTGTCGATCATCACCGCGACCTCGTCCGTCTCCTTGCGTTCGGCCTTCAGTCCGGCGGCAAAGGCTTTCGGATGCGGCCCGTGGGTGAAGCCGCAAGGGTGCAGCGTCGTCATGCCGGGGCGGATGTTGTCGCGCGAAAAGAAGCTGCCGCGGTGGTAGAGGATGAACTCGTCGTAGTCGTCGTTCGAGTGATAGAACGGCACCTTCAGCGCACCGGGGTCGGATTCGATCGGCCGCGGCACGAAGGTGCAGACGACGAAGTTGCGCGCCACGAAGGTGGTGTGCGCCGAGGGCGGCAGGTGATAGCGGTGGCTCATCAGCGGCCGGATGTCGCGCCAGTTCACCCGGCAAGCCGCCAGATCGCCATGCCAGCCCACCGCGTCGAGCGGGTTGAACGGATAGTGGATCGTCGTGAGCTTGCCCTGGTGCTTGACCTGCACCGCCCAGGGGCGGCTGCCGGCCTCGCCATCGCGTTGCGCGGCAAAGGCCTCGTCGAGCCTGGGCGTATCGAGCGCAGTCGCGTCAAAGATCGCATGCGGGCCGACGAGGCCCTTTTCCGGCAGCTGGTAGCTGCTGCCACTCGCCTCCACCAGCATCACCCGCGTCGGCTGGCGGGGTTCGAGCCGCCACATGGCGCCGCGCGGCAGCACGATGTAATCGCCGTCGCGGTAGTCCAGATGCCCCCAGTCGCAGAACAGTGCCCCTTCACCTTCATGGATGAAGAGCAGTTCGTCACCGTCGGCATTGCGGGCGAGTGCTGGCATCGGCGCATCGAGCAGCCACCAGCGGATGCGCGCATCGGCGTTGGAAAGCAGTGGATAGGCCTGGAACGGGCTGGCGGCACGTACTTCGAGTCGATTCAGGTCGAAGGCGTGTGGCCGCAGCGGGCCGTCGAATTCGGTCCAGCCGGTTGGTGCGTGCTTGTGGTGGAAGTGGCAGGCCGGGCCGAAGAAGCCCTCCTTGCCCATCTCGCGCTCGAAGGTGCCTTCCGGCAGGTCGCAGTGCGCCTGACGGGAGAATTCACCCTCGGCTTTCGGGTAGCTGATCCAGCGTTTCATGCTGCGGATCTCCGGTTGAGGTCGTCGTGGCGTACGGATGGCACCAGCGCATCGCCCGCCACGGTGACGGATGGATCAATCGTCGGCAAGCCCTGCAGTCGCGCGTAGAGCGGCGCAAAGTCCTGCGCCGTCTCGCGAAAGAGCTGCTGGTAGCTGTCGATCACGAAATAGGTGTCCTGGAAGCGGTCGATGCGGTACTCAGTCTGCATCACCCGCATCAGGTCGAAGCGCACCCGGTGCGGCGCGGGCGAATCGATGCAGTGCAGGATCTCGCCGCCGGAAGACAGAATGCCCGCCCCGTAGGTGCGCAGGCCCTGCGGGGTGTCGATGAGGCCGAACTCCACCGTGTACCAGTACAGCCGCGCGAGATAGCCCAGGCCGCCCAGCGCCGCTGCCTTCATGCCACCGCGCCCGTATTCCTGCAGGTAATCGGCGAACACCGGGTTCATCAGCAGCGGCACATGGCCGAAGAAATCGTGGAATACGTCGGGCTCGACGATGTAGTCGAATTCTTCGGGCTTGCGCAGCCACACCGTTACCGGGAAGCGGCGGTTGGCCAGATGGGTGAAGAACACATCGTCCGGGATCAGGCCCGGCACGCCGACGATCTGCCAGCCGGTGGCGCGACCGAGAATGGCGTTGGCCACCTCAAAACGCGGGATGCCATCGGTGAGCAGTTCATTCACATGCTCGATGAACTCGTCGCAGGCGTAGCCCGGCAGCTTGCGGCTCTGCCGCTCGACGAGGCGGCGGTAGAGTGCATGTTCCTCGGGCGTGTAGGCCGCCCAGTCCTGATCAACGGTGTAGTCCGCGCGCATCTGCGAGTAATCGCCGCGCAGCGGGTTTTCGGGTTTCAGCATTGCGAACCCTCCTGACGGATGAGGCGGGCCGCGGCCCGCGTGGCGCTCGTCGCACCCTCATATGTACTGAGAGTGACCGCTGCGCCGCGCGTTCCGCGGGGTCGGTAACTCAGGCGGCAGCCGGGTCGCTCAGCACGCCACGGCGGATCTGGTCGAGCTCGATCGAGTCGAACAGCGCCTTGAAGTTGCCCTCGCCAAAGCCCTCGTTACCCTTGCGCTGGATGATCTCGAAGAAGATCGGCCCGATCACCGTCTCGGTGAAGATCTGCAGCAGGTAGCCCTGCCCTTCGCTCGGCGCCCCGTCGATCAGGATGCGGTTGGCGCGCAGCCGCGCGACATCCTCCGCATGGCCTTTCACCCGCGTATCCACCGCGTCGTAGTAGGTGTCCGGCGTGTCGAGGAACTTGATGCCGTTGGCCCGCATACCCTCGACAGTGGCGATGATGTCGTCGGTGCCCAGCGCGATGTGCTGGATGCCTTCGCCGTTGTAGGCATGCAGGAATTCCTCGATCTGGCTCTTGTCGTCCGAGGATTCGTTGATCGGGATGCGGATCTGCCCGCAGGGGCTGGTCATCGCCTGGCTCTTCAGGCCGGTGAGCTTGCCTTCGATGTCGAAGTAGCGGATCTCGCGAAAGTTGAACAGCTTCTCGTAGTAGCTGGACCACACCTTCATGCGGCCGCGGTGCACGTTGTGCGTCAGATGGTCGATGTAGGTCAGGCCGTAGCCCTTGTGCTCCACGTCGTCGCAGAGCGGCACGAAATCGACGTCGTAGATCGAGGGGCCGCCGTAGCGATCCACCAGATACACCGGGCAACCGCCGATGCCCTTGATCGCCGGAATCTGCAGCTCCATGAGTCCGTACTGCTGGGCATGGGGTTCGGCGCCGAGTGACAGCGCACGTTCGTAGGCGGCCTTGGCGTCACGGACACGAAATGCCATCGCACAGGCGCTAGGGCCATGTACACGGGCGAAGGATTGCGCGAAACTGTCTTTTTCCGCGTTGACGATGAAGTTGATCTCGCCTTGGCGGTAAAGTGTCACGTCTTTGGAGCGGTGGCGCGCAACAGCCTTGAAACCGAGCTGTTGAAATAAGGCACCCAGCAGCTTCGGGTCGGGTGCGGTGTATTCGACGAATTCGAATCCATCGGTGCCCATGGGGTTGTCCCATAGGGCGCGCGGTTCCGGCCGCGGCCGGACAAGGTTCAGCGGCATGATTGTGTCTCCTCTGTTGGGGGCCGCTCTGTCGGCAGCGCCTCGCAGAAAGAAGAATAGTCAAACGCGCCCGAATTTTCGTTGCGTTTATTGCTCAAACAATTAGAATTTGAGCAACTTTTGAATAGCCTTTTTGATATTCAAGCAACAACATGACAGACGCCGTCAAACTCGATCGCACCGACCGCCGGATCCTCGAAGTTCTGCAGCAGAACGGTCGCATCCCCAACGTTGAACTCGCGAAGAACGTTGCGCTCTCGCCCTCGCCCTGCCTGCGCCGCCTGCAGCGCCTGGAGGAAGACGGGGTGATCGATCACTACACCGCGATCCTCAACCCCACCAAGCTGGGTTTGACGCTGCTCGCCTTCGTTAACGTATCGCTCGACAAACGTGCTGGCGAAGGCACCGACAGCTTCAAGGCTGCGGTGCAGAGCTGGCCCGAAGTGACCGAGTGCTACGCGATGACCGGCGAAATGGACTACCTGCTGCGCGTGCTCGTCACCGACCTGCAGCACTTCTCGCGCTTCGTGATGGACAAGCTGCTGCGCCATCCCGGCGTGCTGGACGTCAAGTCCAGCTTCGCGCTCGAAGAGGTCAAGCGCACCACCGTACTGCCGGTCGAAGAACTGATCGTTTGATCAGGCCACCTCGCCTGGCATCGCCGCACGGCGGGGCGCAATGCCCCGCATCACGCCCCAGCCCGCCAGGTAGCCGATCGCGGCGGAGCCGCAAGCGATCAGCGCCAAGCCGGTGACAAACGACAAGCCGGCCCACCCCAGCGACATCCCCTGCCACATCGTCTGCAAGGCATCGAAGCTGAACGCCTCGAGCCGCGGCAGCAGTGCCGCGTCGAACGAGGGCACCAGCCAGGGCAAGACCTCAGCCCCCAGGCGATAGGCCGCGAGATAGATCGGCGGCGCCGTAAGCGGATTCGTCACCAGGGTCGCCACCGCAGCAGCCATCAGGTTGGCCCGCAGCAACGCAGCGGCGAGCGCCGCAAAGAAAATCTGCGCCACCGGCGACAGAATTCCGAAGAACAACCCTATCGCCACGCCCAGGCCGACGGTGTGCGGCGCCGGGCGCCACAGCCTTCGATCCAGCAAGCGGTTCGCGAAGGGGCGCAAAAGTCGGGAGCGCAAAACGCGCAGCGGCGAGAGGCGAAACCAGGCGGGCACGGTATGTCCAGGGCAATCAGCGTGTTCTTCTGATCCCTGCGCGGGGCGACAAGTTCCCGAACGACAAGCCGCGCAACAAAGCCGCTTCCGCACTGCAGCATCGAAAGTCCTTGCCTCACGGAACGGATTCACTACACTTCACGCAAACGTTTGCGCAAACGTTTGCTATTACATCTGCGCTGGCGGCGGCAGCTCGCATCCGCACAGGCAAAACACCGAAGGAGACCCAGATGAACACACGTCGCAGCACCCTGAAGTCGCTCGCCCTGATCGCCGTCGCCGTTGCGCTGCCGTTCGGCAGTGCGAGCGCCGCGGATGCCAAGCCGAAAGTCGCGCTGGTCATGAAGTCGCTCGCCAACGAGTTCTTCCAGACCATGCAGGACGGCGCCAAGGCGCACCAGAAACAGCACGCCGCGCAATACACGCTGATCGCCAACGGCATCAAGGACGAGACCGACACCGCGGCTCAGATCAAGATCATCCAGCAGATGATGGTCGAGAAGGTCGATGCGCTGGTGCTCGCCCCGGCTGACTCGAAGGCGCTGGTGCCAGTGGTCAAGGAAGCGATCGACAAGGGCATCATCGTCGTGAATATCGACAACAAGCTCGACGACGCGGCGCTGAAGGAAAAAGGCATCGTCGTACCGTTCGTCGGCCCCGATAACCGCGCTGGCGCCAAGCTGGTCGGTGATTACCTCGCCAAGCAGCTGAAGGCCGGCGACAAGGTCGGCATCCTCGAGGGCGTATCCACCACCACCAACGCGCAGCAGCGCACCGCCGGCTTCCAGGACGCAATGAAGGCCGTTGGCGCCAACGTGGTCGGCGTGCAGTCGGGCCAGTGGGAAATGGACAAGGGCAACATGGTCGCCAGCGCGATGCTGCGTGAACACCCGGATCTGACCGCCCTGCTCTGCGGCAACGACAACATGGCGCTCGGCGCCGTGGCGGCCGTGAAAACCGCGGGCAAAGCCGGCAAGGTGAAGGTGGTCGGTTACGACAATATCTCCGCGATCAAGCCGATGCTGGCCGACGGCCGCGTGCTCGCCACTGCCGACCAGTTCGCCGCGCAGCAAGCGGTATTCGGCATCGAAACCGCGCTCAAGGCGATTGCCGCCAAGACGCCGCAGAAGGATCTGCCCGGCACCGTGCAAACGCCGGTCAAGCTGATCACCAAGTAAATCCAGGCCATGCGGCGCGCCTCGTGCGCGCCGCATGCAGGACGCACGATGATGCCCCCTACCCCACCCCTGTTGCACGGCACCGGACTCGGCAAGCGTTACGCAACGCCGGTGCTCAGCGATGTGAGCTTCACCCTCCATGCCGGCGAAGTGCTGGCGCTGACCGGCGAGAACGGCGCCGGCAAGAGCACGCTCAGCAAGATCATTGCCGGCCTGATTCCGCCCAGCGAAGGGCAGCTGGAACTCGCGGGCCAGGCCTACCGCCCGCAATCGCGACGCGACGCCGAAAGCCAGGGCGTACGCATGGTGCTGCAAGAACTCGGGCTGGTGCCCACGCTCACGGTTGCCGAGAACCTACTGCTCGACCATCTGCCGCGCCGTGCCGGTTTCATCCGCCGCGATGCGCTCAACCAGCAGGCCGCCGCACAGATGGCGGCGATCGGGCTGTCCGAGATCGACCCGCGCACGCCGGTTGGCGAACTGGGGGTCGGCCATCAGCAGATGGTGGAGATCGCCCGCAGCCTCGTCGGCGATTGCCGCATCCTGATACTCGACGAACCCACCGCAACGCTCACCAGCCGCGAGATCGAACATCTCTTTCGCCAGATCGCACTGCTCAAGGCGCGCGGCGTCGGCATCATCTACATCTCGCACCGGCTCGACGAAGTACAGCAGATCGCAGACCGCGTGATGGTGCTGCGCGACGGCAAGCATATCGACACCCAGCCGATGGCCGGCATGACGCAGGACGACATCGTGCGCCGCATGGTCGGCCGCGATGTGCGTGAAGAACTTGATCGCGCGCGCCGCCCTGCCGGCAGCATTGCGCTCGAAGTGCGCGGCCTCTCGCGCGGCAAGTTCGTCAAGGATGTGAGCTTCGACGTCGCTCACGGCGAAGTGCTCGGCATCGCCGGCCTGGTCGGCGCCGGGCGTACCGAACTACTGCGCCTGATCTATGGCGCAGACCGCGCCGACGCAGGCGAGATCCGCCTCAACGGCGAAGCAAAACCGCGCCCGGTGCGATCGCCCATGGAAGCGGTGCGCCACGGCATCGGCCTCGTCACCGAAGACCGCAAGGCACAGGGCCTGATGCTGCCACTGCCGATCCGCGTGAACGCCACGCTCGCGCGCATCGCAGATGTTGCGCATCGCGGCTGGCTCGACCGCGCCCGCGAACGCAGCACCGTCGAGCAACTTCGCGAAACCCTGGGCGTGCGCTGCAATTCGATTGAACAAGCCGTCGGTGAACTCTCCGGCGGCAATCAGCAGAAAGTGGTGTTTGCGCGCTGGCTGCATCGCGACAGCGACGTGCTGCTGCTCGACGAACCGACGCGCGGCGTCGACATCGGCGCACGCGCCGACATCTACGCGCAGATGGATCGGCTCGCCGCCGCTGGCAAGGCGCTGGTGATGGTGTCGAGCGATCTGCGCGAACTGATGTCGGTGTGCGACCGCATCGCCGTGATGAGTGCCGGCCGCCTCGTGCGCGTATTCGAACGCGGCGAGTGGTCGCAGCACGCACTGCTCGAAGCCGCCTTCAGCGGTTACAGCGCCGGCCATGCCAGCGCAACGACCGAAACCCCTACGGCCGCCGAACATGTCTACTGAGATGCCTGAGAAAACCATGTCCAACCCTGCATCCACGCCCGCCCTGTCGCTGCGCGGCAGCCTCGGCAACTACCTCGGCCTGGTCGTCGCACTGGTGCTGATGGTCGCGCTGTTTGGCTCGCTATCCGAGTACTTCTTCTCGGTCAGCACCTTCATCACGATCGCCAACGACATCCCTGCGATTGCCGTCACCGCTGTCGGCATGACTTTCGTGTTGATCATCGCCGGCATCGACCTGTCGGTCGGCTCGGTGATGGCGCTCGCCAGCGCCACCGCCGGCCTGGTGATGCTGCAATGGCACTGGGGCCTGTTCCCGGCGGTGCTGGTCGCCATGTTTACGGGGCTGGTCGCCGGCATGGCCAACGGCCTCATCTCGGTCGGCTGGCGCCTACCTTCCTTCATCGTCACGCTCGGCATGCTGGAAGTGGCGCGCGGCTCGGCCTACATCGCGACGAATTCGCGCACGCAGTACATCGGTAGCGCGATCGACTGGCTCAGCGCACCGCTGTTCGGTGGCGTGTCGCCGGCCTTCATCATTGCGGTGCTGATCGTGATCGCCGCGCAGATCGTGCTCACCCGCACGGTGTTTGGCCGCTACATGATCGGTATCGGCACCAACGAAGAAGCGATGCGCCTTGCAGGGGTGGATCCCCGCCCGGTGAAGATCGCGGTGTTCGCGATTGTCGGCACGCTCGCCGGCCTGGCCGGCATGTTCCAGGCCTCGCGCCTTGAAGCCGCCGACCCCAACGCCGGCATCGGCGCCGAGCTGGTGGTGATCGCCTCGGTCGTGATCGGCGGCACCAGCCTGATGGGCGGGCGCGGTTCGGTCATCGCCACCTTCTTCGGCGTGCTGATCATCTCGGTGCTCGAAGCCGGCCTCGCACAGGTCGGCGCCAGCGAGCCCACAAAGCGGATCATCACCGGCTGCGTCATCATCGCGGCCGTGGTGCTCGACATGGTGCGCGAACGACGCAACCGCCGCAGCGCCTGACAAACAGGGTCTAGGGGAATGGCAACGATCAAGGATGTCGCGCAGCGTGCCGGTGTGTCGGTCACCACGGTATCGCACGTGCTCAACGCCACACGCTTCGTCAGCGAGGATGCGCGCGAGCGCGTCGAAGCGGCGGTGCGCGAGCTGGCCTACGTGCCCAGCGCCGTGGCACGCAGCCTCAAGCACAACGCCACCCGCACGCTCGGCATGCTGATCCCCAACAACTCGAACCCCTACTTCGCCGAGATCATCCGTGGCGTCGAAGACTGCTGCTTCCAGGCCGGCTACAACCTGATCCTGTGTAACTCCGACGACCAGCCCGAGAAGCAGGCGAGCTACGTGCGGGTGCTGGCTGAAAAGCGCATCGACGGCCTCGTGCTGGTTTCCTCCGGTGTCGCGCCCAGCCTCGCTGCACAATTGCAGGCGCTGGCCCTGCCGGTTGTGCTCGTGGACCGCGAAGTGCCGGGGCTGGACTGCGATCTGGTCGAAGTCGACCACACCGCCGGCGGAGAGATCGCCACCCGCCACCTGCTCGAACTCGGTCACCCGCAGGTCGTCTGCATCAGCGGCCCCGCCGGCCTCACGCCCAGCTCGCAACGGCGCGCCGGCTGGAAGCGCGCCCTCGCTGCAGCCGGTGTCGCACGCCGCGAGGGCGACCTGGTGCGCGGCGACTTCACCAGTCGCAGCGGCTATCTTGCGATGCAAGGCCTGATCGCACGCAAGACCCGGCCAAGCGCGGTGTTCGTGTGCAATGACGTGATGGCCATCGGCGCGCTGTGTGCAATCCACGAAGCCGGCCTGCGTGTCCCGGAAGACATCTCGGTCGTCGGCTTTGACGACATCGAACTCGCCGCTTACACCTTCCCGCCGCTGACCACCGTCGCGCAGCCCAAGCAAGCCATCGGCACCGGTACGGCGAAGCTGCTGCTCGAACGCATCGCGGGCGAGACCGGCGCACCGCGGCGCCTGATCCTTCAGCCGGAGTTGCGCGTGCGCAAGAGCACCACGCGATATCGGCCCAGTACCTGAAAGCCAAGCCATGCCCAGCTATCCGCAGCACAGCCCGAACCGCCCGATTCTCGTCATCGGCAGCCTCAACATGGATCTGGTGATGCGCACCCCGCGCGTGCCGCAGGGTGGCGAAACCCTGTTTGGCCACGACTTCGCGACGCTGCCGGGCGGCAAGGGCGCCAACCAGGCGCTGGCCTGCGCGCGTTTGGGCGGGCATGTCGCGATGGTGGGGCGAATCGGCGACGACAACTTCGGCCAGGTTCTGAAGAGCGGGCTCGCCCGTGATGGCGTACATGTCAGCCAGGTCACCGTGACGGGCGGCGTGACCAGCGGCGTAGCAATGATCCTGGTCGAAGACATCGGCCAGAACCGTATCCTGATTTCGGCCGGCGCCAATGGCCAGGTCACGGCAGGGGACATCGACAGCGTGGCTGCGCAGATCGAACAGGCGGCGATGCTGGTCGTACAACTCGAAGTGCCGCTACCCGCGGTGCTTGCCGCAATCAAGCACGCCCACGCGGCCGGCGTGCCCGTGCTGCTGAACCCCGCCCCCGCCGCCACCTTGCCCGACACGCTGTGGCCCATGGTCGACCTGCTCGTGCCCAACGAAAGTGAAGCCACTCTGCTCAGCGGCGTCGACGTGAAGGACACCGCCAGCGCCGCCGAAGCGGCCGCGGTGCTGCGCGCACGCGGCGTTGGCACGGTGCTCATCACGCTCGGCGCGCAAGGCGTTCTGATCTGCGATGCGCAAGGCGTGCGGCACCTGCCGGCTCAGAAGGTCAAAGCGGTCGACACCACCGCAGCCGGCGACACCTTCGTCGGCGGCCTCGCTGTCGGCCTCACCGAAGGCATGAGCCTCGACGACGCCACGGCGCTCGGCCAGGCCGCGAGTGCCATCTGCGTCACGCGAATCGGCGCGCAGCCCTCGATCCCGTGGCGATCCGAACTGACACCGACTGAAAGGGCCCGCTCATGAAACGCACCACGCTGCTGCACGCCGAATTGTCGGAAGTGATTGCACGACTTGGCCACGGCGACATGCTGGTGATTGGCGACGCCGGACTGCCGATTCCCGACGGCCCGCGCCGCATCGACCTGGCGGTGAGCGCGAACCTGCCGCCTTTCATCGACGTGCTCAAGGCCGTGCTGAGCGAAATGCAGGTCGAATCGGCCGTGCTGGCCGACGAGATCGTCGCGCGCAACCCCGCCGTCAATGCGGCAACGTTGCAGTTGCTTGGCAGCACACCGGTGGCGCGCATGTCGCATGAAGACTTCAAGGCGCTCAGCGCACGCGCCCGCGCAATCGTCCGGACCGGCGAGTTCTCGCCCTACGCCAATGTGATCCTGCGCGCAGGCGTGGTGTTCTGACACACCACCGCTGTTGAGGGCCGGCCGGATCGGCGATGATGCAGCCTTCCAGCATCACCGCGGACCCGACCCTTGACGCGCCTGCTCCTGCATCGCCGCATCGCTGATCTGCCTGCCACCGAGTGGGACGCACTCGCCGGCTCGCAGCCCTTCCTGCGCCACGCCTTTCTCGATGCATTCGAGGCCACCGGCTGCGTTGGCGAGGGCACCGGTTGGCAGCCGATGCACGCCGCACTGCGCGACGACGCGGGCGTGCTGCTCGCCGCGATGCCGCTGTATGTGAAGACGCACTCCTACGGCGAATTCGTGTTCGACTGGGCCTGGGCCGAAGCCTCGGAGCGCGCCGGCATCCGCTACTACCCGAAGGCGCTCGGCGCGATTCCGTTCTCGCCGGTACCTGGCCTGCGCATCCTCGCGCGCGACAATGCGCACCGGGCAACGCTGCTCGCGGCGGCGATCGACGCATGCCGCGACGCCGGGCTCAGCTCCCTGCATGTGCTGTTCGCCGACGAGGCCACCGTCGCCGCCGGTGACGCGCTCGGCATGCACCGCCGCTATGCGGTGCAGTTCCACTGGCACAGCGCGGGCGAGCGGAACTTTGACGATTTCCTCGCCCGCATGTCACACGACAAGCGCAAGAAGATCCGGCAGGAGCGGCGCAAGGTCAGCGATGCCGGTGTCAGCCTGCGCTGGCTTGAAGGGCACGACATCGGCGAGGCCGACTGGGCCTTCTTCGTGCGCTGCTACGAAACCACCTACGCGCTGCACCGATCGACGCCCTACCTCACGCTCGACTTCTTCCAGCAACTCGGCGCACGCCTGCCGGAAGCCTGCGTGCTGGTGATCGCCGAGCGGGCCGGCAACCCGATCGCCGCCAGCCTCATGCTGCGCGACGACGAAGCGCTCTACGGCCGCTATTGGGGCGCGCTCGAATACATACCCTGCCTGCACTTCGAAGCCTGCTACCACCAGGGCATCGAATACGCCATCGCCCGCGGGCTCAAACGCTTCGAGGGCGGCGCGCAAGGTGAGCACAAGCTTGCCCGCGGCATGGACCCGGTGCAGACCACGTCAGTGCACTGGCTGGCCGATCCGCGGCTGGACGCCGCGGTCGGCCGATACCTCGCGCGCGAGCGCGAGGGCATCTCGCAGTATGTCGATGAGCTGGCCGAGCACCGACCGTTTCGCGACTGACGACCGACGCAATCGCTAAACGCGGAAGTTGCCGACGATCTGCCTCAGCTCGCCGGCCATGACCTCGAGCTGGGTGATGACGGCCGACGTCCGCTGGATCTCGGCATCGCCCTCCAATGCGGTGGCCGACATGCGCTCGGCGGTCTGCGCCATCGCCTCGGTCGCGCGCGATTGCTCGGTCGTGGCGTCGCGGATCTCGGCAATCGAGTCAACGACGCCCTTCATGGCCTCGCGAATCGAATCGATTTGCGCCAGCACGGTGGCGACTTGGCCGACACCGGTCTGCACCGCGGCGTGGGTTTCGCCCACGCGCAGCATGGCGTTCGCCGCATTCGTCCGCATGCCACCGACCATCTGGTCGATCTCGACCGTGGCCTTTCCGGTTCGCTCGGCGAGCTTGCGAACTTCGTCAGCGACGACTGCGAAGCCGCGCCCTTGCTCGCCGGCACGCGCGGCCTCGATCGCTGCGTTGAGGGCCAGCAGGTTGGTCTGATCGGCGATTTCCTTGATCACGTTGGCGACCGATCCGATCTGCGCCGAACGCGCTTCGAGATCCTTCATCGCCTCGCTCAGCACATCCATGGACTTCGAGATCGTGTCGATTTCACTGGCCACCGAGCTGACCGCCGCTGCGTTGGTGCTCGACATCTGCCCCGCCTGTTCGGCCGAGTGGGCGACGTCCTGCGCGTGGCTCGCGGTGTGCGCGATGCTGACGGTGATCTCCTCGATGGTTGCCGCCGTCTGCGTCGTCAGGTCGGCGGAGTGGCGTGATCCGGAGGACAGCTGCTGCGTCATTGCGCCAAGTTGCTCGACACTGGCGCCGAGCAGATCCGTCTGCTCACGCACACGCTGGAACATGCTGCGGAGCTGTTCCATGAAGAGGTTGAAGCTGCCCGCGATGGCGCCGATCTCGTCGCCACTATCGACATGCAGCCGTTGCGTGAGATCGCCGCTGCCCGAGGCCAGACCCCGCATCGCGTCACGCAGGCGCGCCAGCGGGCGGGTCAGCGAATTGGCGATCCAGAGCACAAGCATCAACGCGAGGGCCAGCACAACGACGTCGGCAATCGCAAGCAGCGTCAGGCCACGATTGATCGGCGCGTAGATTTCGGCCTCCGGAATTTCGACGACCACGAACCAGTCGGCGATCGGGAGGTAGCTCGACACCATGATCGAGGGTCCGTTCGGGCCGCTGACATGGACGAGATTGAAGTTGTTCTTCACGAGCAGCTTTTCGGCGTCGGTCGCAAGCCCGGGCAAGCTGTTCAGCTTGACCTTGTCATTGACCTTCACGAGTTCGGGATTGCGGTGGATCTGGATCTGGCCATGCGCGTCGACCACAAACACCTGGCCGCTCTTGCCGACGGCAAGCTTGCGCACCCGATCAGCCATCGCGGTTACGTCCAGACCAAGGCTCACGCTGGCGCGATGGCCCGCGCTATCGGCGGCCAGCACGTTGGTGAACATCAAAACGTTGGGGCTGCTCGCTTCCACGCCCAGGTTGAATTCGGCCGCCTTGCCGCTGGACATGAAGGCCTTGAACCAGCTGTCGGCACCGTCGGGGTCGATCTGGCGTGAGAGGCCCTTGGCGGAGTCATAGTAGTTGCGCGTTGCTTCCGACACCCAGGACACCGTGACCGCGCCGGTCGCATCCTTCACCTTGGCAGCAAAACGCTGCCAGGCGGCGACGCCTTCGGCTGGCTCGCCTGCGGCCATCCAGTCAAGCATGAAGGTGTTTGCCGCGAGCACGCGGGTCTGCTCGAGCGGTACCGAAACCGAGCGATCAAGATCGTTGCGGATCGCCTCGACCGTTCGCACAAGCTCATATTCTTCCAGGCGTTCTGTCAGTGCCGCCTTGAAGAGACGGGCCGAAAGCAGGCTCGTGATCAGCATTGAAACGAGCAGCGTCAGCACGACACTGACGAGGATCTTCTGTCGCACAGACCAGTTCTTCATTACGCCCCCCGGTGAATGGATCATGTCTGGCAAAGGCAAAGATGAACCCAGCCCGAGGTCTATCGGCGATTTCGCGGCGAACTTTACCGTGCGTCTGTCATGAGGGAGGCGGGCTGGCCATCCGCGCCGGCATCAAGGCCAGGGCCCCCGCGGGTGCCGTGCCGCGGGGGGAGTGATTCAACGTCGGCACGCCGCTATTCGGAAATCCTGACAGTGCGCAAGGACGGGTCGGCGCTGATCTGCGCTTCGGTGTAGGGCAGCTTGGCCCACAAGCGCTGCGCGTAAAGCTCGGTCAGATCCGCATAGTGATCGGACGACGCATGGGTGGATTGCGAATAGGTCAGCATGCCCTCGGCCACCGGGCCATTGTCGTCGAAGGTCACGAACTGCATGTAGCTGTTGCCGTAGGCCGGGTCGCCGTACTTGCCGCCGGCGGGTTGGCCGCGCCAGTTGTTGAAGGTGTAGCGCCCACCGGGAATGACCAGCGGCTTGCCATTGCGCGTGACGATCTGACGCGCACCCGGCGTTTCGTCGAGGGCAAAGCCGAGTGTGCCGAAGTAGGCCACGGTGTCGGCAAGCTTGTCGTAGGCCGTGGTGCTCGCGGTGTTGAATCCGCTCGGCGTGTTCAGCGGGTCGGCCGGGTCGTAGGGCACGCGCCACAGCGACGCATCCTTCATTTCGCCCATGCGCGCATAGAACTCTCGGAACAACAGCGCGCCCTT
Source organism: Niveibacterium sp. COAC-50 (assembly GCF_013184235.1). Classification (NCBI taxonomy): domain Bacteria; kingdom Pseudomonadati; phylum Pseudomonadota; class Betaproteobacteria; order Rhodocyclales; family Rhodocyclaceae; genus Niveibacterium; species Niveibacterium sp. COAC-50. The sequence goes on along the minus strand of NZ_JABCJM010000001.1, from coordinate 695,284 downwards.
GGCGTCGAGCTGTTCCTTGCGGTTCCAGTCGCGCAGCACGGTGCAGGCCGCCGCAAGATCGCTGCGCGCGCTGGCGAGGCAAGCGGTCACGAACTCACCCAGCCAACGTTCGGGTTTGTAGAAGCGCCCGGCCTTGTACACCTCCTGCAGCGAAGCCAGCGTGAACAACGTGCCCGGCAGGCCATCAACACCCGAAACGCGATCGACGATCTGCGCGATTCCGGCGCGCGTGCGTTCCCCTTGCTCTACGCCCTCGGCGGCGGGCCCGGTTGCGATGATCTTCGGAAAGCCTGACAGGCGCACATTCTGGTTCGGCCACCAATGGCTATCGTTGGCGTTCATCGCGTAATCGGTGCGCAACACATAGGGGCGCTGGGCGCTCGGCAGATGACCGTTCCAGTTGCAGGCGGGGTCCTGGCCATTCAGCACGACCACCCCTTGCTGCGCCAACACCGCTTGCGGCAACCCGGCCGATACGCAACTGGCGAGCTGCGTATCGGTCACGTTGGCCGCCACCGAATAGTTGGCGTACAGCGCATTGCCGTCCCTGTCGGCCGCGATGGTGTTGACCCAGGGCATCTCGCTGTAGAACGCCAGCGCCTCACGCAACGATGCCGCGCTGGTCGCCTTTCCGTTGCGCAGCACCTGATCGAGCAGGTGATCGTTCGTCCGGTTTGCGTCCTTCAGCGCATACGCAGTTGAGGCCGTCCAGGCAAACACGCTGTCCGCCGTGAGCGGCCCATATTCGGTCGAGTACAGGGTGCGTTCGCGGGTCTGGATCGTGCCGTCGGGCTGCAGCGCCTGCACCTGCAACGGCGTGGCCGTCATCGGTCGCGATTCTTCGCCGACCATGTAGCGTTTCGGGTCCGCGGGATCCAGCTTGAGCCGGAACAGCGTGAAGCGCTGATCGGTCGAGAAGGTGTGCGTCCAGGCCACATCCTTGTTGAACCCGATCAGGGGCAGCGGCGCGCCGAGCAAGGTTGCACCGTACACGTCGTACTGCCCGGGCACGGTCAGGTGCAACTGGTGCAGACGCAGCACACCCCACCAAGGAAAGTGCGGGTTGCCCAACACCATGCCACGGCCCGACGCGGTGACCTCGCGCCCCAAACCGTAGCCGTTGGACCCGATGCCGCCATCCTGGAATACACGCAGCGCTTCGAGCATTTCAGACTGCTGCGGAGTGGTCGTGGCGCGCGCCAGCGCCACATGGGGCGAGGCCGGTGGCTGCGCGCCGGCAATCTGGCTGATGAACGCCAGTGAGCTGCCGGTCAGCGCAATCTGATGGATGCGCAAGTAAGCGTCCGACTCTGTGATCGGCTGCACCCAGGCCGCGTTGCGGCACTCAGGCGGCAACGCGTCGGGGCCGGTATCGCGCAGATATCGGTTGTAGCCTGCGACGAAGCCTGCCACCAGGTCGCGCACATCCGCGCTGCTGGCCGCCTTCAACCGCGACGCAATGTCCGGCGTCATGTAGGACTTGTAGAAGAAGTCCGACTCCAGGTTGCTGACCAGCCCGCCCAATTGCCCGAGGTAGGTGATCGCCTTGCCACTGGCATCGCGCTCACCAAAGTAGCGCGCCCGCTCGCCATGAAGCGTGACCAGCTCCTGCGCGAACAGGCATACATGGTCGGTTGCAAAGGCGAAACCATAGCCGTAGCCGGCACCCTTGAAGTCCGCGGCCCGGACGTGTGGCACGCCGTAAGCGGTGTAGCGGATCTCGGCCGCATAGGTCGGCGCCGGCTCCATCGTAACTGGGGCCGAATCCTTCGAGCCACATGCTGCGAGCGCGGCGATGGCACCGCCGGCAAACAACAGCTTCTGCACGACTCCACCGCGCAGCCATGCCATCCTGCTTTGCATTGAGTGTCCTCCTGTGTGTGCCCGACCCGGCGCCGGCCGACCGATTATGCATTTCGCATACTTCGCATGATTGTCTTTCCGCGATCACTCAAGTGGCCTGCCGCGCGTTCATCGACACCTGCCTGCGCGGTGTTATGCTGCGGCCCGTCAAATGGGATATCCGCCCATTTCCACGGAGTTGCGCAGCGCGATCCGCCACATACGGCATGGGTCCCTCGCTCAGACTCAGCGTAGATTGCGCGGACAGATCCCGCCCTCAAGTCCGGCCCACCAGGGCCGAAAATATTCTCAGGATCGCGTATCGGCGATCACGGCCACAGAGCGCGCAGACGCATGCCTCCGGAACACATCGATGTGCTGACCGGCTTTCTCGACCGCGCGGGTTGCATCGCCACGGTGACGGCGATCGTCGATAGCCAGCCGAGCTCGGCCAACGCACTGGCGGTGATCTGGCTCGATCTGGATCGCTTCAAGCTGGTCAATGAATCATTCGGCCACCTCGGCGGCGACGCGGTGCTGGCACGCATGGCCGGGCGGCTTGCCGAGCGCCTGGCCGGGCGAGCGGAACCCTGTCGCATGGGCGGGGACGAATTTGTCTTCCTCGCGCGAAGCACCGACGCCGCTGCGGCGCAACGCATCGCCGCGGATCTGTTGAGCTGCGTGAAGACGCCGCTGGAAGTCGGCAACATCCGCCTCTACCCCACCGGCAGCATCGGCATCGCGGTACTCGAAAGCGGCGAAGACGCGGTCAGCGTGCTTGAGCGTGCCGACCGCGCGATGGTGGAAGCCAAGCGCCTCGGTGGCGACCGTACCGTCGTTTCTGGCGACGAGCGGGTCGCTGGGCGGCTCGGCGTGCTGCTCGCACGCGAAGAACTGGCCGTCGAAAACAAGCTGCACATGGCGCTGGAAAGCGGCGGCCTGGCGTTGCACTACCAGCCGATCATCGCGCTCGACGGTTCGATCCACGCGGTTGAAGCGCTGATGCGCTGCACCGCCGAAGGCGAATCGGTGTCTCCGGTGCGTTTCATCCCGGTGGCAGAGAAAACCGGACTGGTCGTCCGGCTGGGCGAATGGAGCATGCTGCACGGCGCGATGTACGCGCACCGCCTTGCCGCACTCGGGCTGAGCACCAAGGTCGCGATCAACGTATCCCGTGCTCAGCTCACCGCGCCGAAGTTCTCGCAGGCACTCCACGCCGCGCTGCTTTGCAGCGACGCACCGCCGGAGCTGATTGAGCTGGAGCTGACCGAGTCGCTGTTCATGGACGTCTCGGACGTCGTGCAGAGCAACCTGATGGCGGCAAAGATGGCCGGCATCTCGCTGGCGATCGACGATTTCGGCACCGGCTACTCGTGCCTGGCCAATCTCAAGGACATTCCGGCCAGCAAGCTCAAGATCGACCGCGCCTTCATCAAGGTGCTGCCCCACGACCTGCGGGCGCTTGCGATCGTGCGGGCAATCACCAATATGGCGCGCGAACTGGGCATGACGGTGGTGGCCGAAGGCGTGGAAACGGAAGAGCAACGGGCGGCGTTGGTGGATGTCGGGGTCGATGCGATCCAGGGCTTCCTGCATGCGCGGCCCATGGACGGCGAGGCGCTCATCGCCTGGCTGCAACAAAGGACAGCGGAATGACCCCGGACCAGACCGCAGCCATCGATGGCGTACTCGGCGACGCAATTCGCGACATCGGCATCCCGCCGCGCCCGATGATCCTCGACAGCATCGGCGCCGAGATGTTGAAGGAGACGCCAGACTTCCATCGCCTCGCGAGCCTGATCTCGAGCGACGTCAGCCTCGCAGCGGGGTTGATGAAGACGGCCAACTCGCCCTACTTCGGTTTCCGGTTCCGTGCCCGCACCGTGTCGCAGGCGCTGATGATGCTGGGCCTCGATGTATCGAGCCGCGCCGTGGCGGGCCTGATACTGCGCAAGGTCTTCGTATCGGTGCCCGCGCTGGAACGCTTCTGGGACGCGTCGGCACGCATCGCCATGGTATCCGGCTGGCTTGCGCAGGAACTCGGCCCACGCAACGGCATCCGCGCCGAAGAGGCCTACACCTTCGGCCTGTTCCGCGACTGCGGCATCCCGGTGTTGATGCGCAAATTCAGCGACTACGGTGTAACGCTGAAGATCGCCAACGAAACATCAGATCAACGCTTCACCGACGTCGAGGACACCCGCCACCCGACCAACCACGCGATGGTCGGCTGCCTGCTTGCGCAAAGCTGGTGGATGCCGGAAGAAACCTGCCTCGCGATCCGGCATCACCACGATGCCTTCGCGCTGACCGCCCATCAGGGCGGCCTGCCCGCCTCGGCACAGCGTTTGATTGCAATGGTGCAACTGGCGGAGTTCCTGTTCCAGACCGCAACCGGCCTCAGCGCCACACGCGAGTGGGACAAGCTCGGCGACGCCTGCCTGCGGCTGCTGGATGTTTCGCCGGACGGCCTCGCCACACTGACCAGCGGCACGCGCGAGGTGCTGGCGCACGCGGACGCCTGAAAAAGCCGGCCGCGCCCGCGTTACCCGGCTCGGTCAGAACACGCCAAGCCCCTTCAGCATCACCAGTACGATCAGCAGCGGCGATACGAAACGCACCAGCACGAACAGCCCGCGCGCGACACCGCCGTTCGCCAGCACGCCACGGTTGCTCAATTCGGCCAGCCATTCCGCGCGGCCCCAGGACGTACCGACAAACAGCGCGATCAGAATGCCGCCAAGCGGCAGCAGGATGTTCGACGACACATAGTCGAACAGATCGAAGGCATTCAAACCGAACAGCTTCCAATCGGCCGTCAGGCTGCCCGACAGCGCGGCGAGCGAGCCGAGCGCACCGATCGCGCCGATGCTGATCAGCGTGGCTTGCCAGCGGCGCAGCCGGAACCGCTCGGCCAGCACCGCAACCGGCACCTCGACCAGTGACAGCATCGCGCCAAGCGCAGCGAACGCGGTCAGCACGAAGAAGGCAAGCATGAAGAAGGCGCCACCCGGCATGCTTGCGAATACCGCCGGGATTGTAATGAACACCAGCGATGGCCCTGCCTCGGGCTTGAAACCGAATGCGAATACCGCCGGGAAGATCGCGATGCCGGCCAGCATCGATACCGTCAGGTCGGCCAGCATCACGCGGGCTGCGGTAAGCGGCACATTCTGCTCGGCGCGGAAGTAGCTGCCATACGTAACCATCGTGCCCATGCCGACCGAAAGCTTGAAGAACGCGAGGCCCACGGCCACCAGCACCACTGCCGGCGTGATCTTCGAGAAATCGGGTTTGAATAGGAACGCGAGCCCTTCGCTCGCGCCGGGCAGCATCAGCCCGCGAATGCCGATCACCACCAGCAGCAGGAACAGGATCGGCATCAGCCGCTTCGTCACCGCCTCGATGCCACGTGATACCCCGAGCGAAATGATCACGCCGACCAGTACCAGCACCGCCCACTGCCACAGCAAGGCGCTCGCCGGGTCACTGACGAGCCCGCCGAAGGCAGCCGACAATGTGGCCGGATCGGTGCTCAACAAGCCGCCCGCTGCAGCCTTTGCCACGTAGGCGAAGACCCAACCGGCCACTTCGCTATAGAAGGCCATGATCAACAGCGCCGCGATCACGCCGAGCACACCGATCAGGCCCCAGTGCTGGGTCGGCCGCAAACGCTGAAACGCGCTCACCGCGTCGCCGCGCGCTGCGCGGCCGATCGAAATCTCCGCAATCATCACCGGCAAGCCGACAAGCAGCGTCGCGAGCAGGTAGACCAGCAGGAAACCCGCGCCGCCGTTGGCACCGGTCAGGTACGGGAACTTCCAGATATTGCCGAGGCCGACGGCCGAGCCAAGGGTTGCGGCGAGTACGCCGAAGGTGGAACTGAAACCGTCACGGGAAGAGGACATGTCAGGCTGAACGCCGGAAGGCGGTAGCAATGCAGAGCGAGTCAGGCTAACACCGCACGCCCGGTGGCGGATTGATCCAGCGCGGATCCGGCGGCGGCGGGCCACGCAGCCCGCTGGGGCGGCGCGGCCTTGCCGTGCCCTCAGCGCGCGGCGCCGCGCGCTTCGTCGCGCAGGCTGCGACGCAGGATCTTGCCGACGTTGGTCTTCGGCAGTTCCTCACGGAACTCGACCTGGCTTGGCACCTTGTAGCCGGTGAGCCGCTCGCGGCAGAAGGCGATCAGCGCGCGATCGGTCAAACCACCATGCCGCGCCACGACGAAGATCTTCACCGCCTCGCCGGACTTCTCGTCGGGCACGCCAACGGCGGCCACCTCCAGCACATCGGGGTGGGCCGCAACCACATCCTCGATCTCGTTCGGATACACGTTGAAGCCGGACACCAGAATCATGTCCTTCTTGCGGTCGACGATGCGGAAGAAGCCCTTCTCGTCGGCGACCGCCACGTCGCCGGTACAGAAGAAGCCATCGGAGGTCATCACCTTCCTGGTTTCTTCCGGCCGCTGCCAGTAGCCGGCCATCACCTGCGGGCCGCGCACGCAGAGTTCGCCCGGCTGACCGAGCGGCACTTCCTGGCCCGCGTCGTCGCGTATCGAGACTTCGGTCGAGGGTACCGGCAGGCCGATCGTGCCGTTGTATGCCGGCAGATCAAGCGGGTTGATCGTGACGGCGGGCGACGTCTCGGTGAGCCCGTACGCCTCCAGCAAGGGCTTGCCCGTCAGCTTCTGCCAGCGCTCAGCAACCGCCCGTTGCACCGCCATGCCACCGCCCAGCGTGAGCTTGAGCGAAGAGAAGTCCAGATCGCGGAAGTCGTCGTTATTCAGCAGCGCGTTGAAGAGCGTGTTCACCCCGGTGATCGCGGTGAACCGATAGCGCGAAAGTTCTTGCACGAAGCCCGGAATGTCCCTCGGATTGGTGATCAGCAGGTTGGCCGCGCCGATCCGCATGAAGGTGAGGCAGTTCGCCGTCAGCGAGAAGATGTGATAGAGCGGCAGCGCGGTGACGATCAGTTCTTCGCCCTCCTTCACCCAGGGCGCCAGCCAGGTGTAGGCCTGCTGCAGGTTCGCCACGATGTTGCCGTGCGTGAGGATGGCCCCCTTCGACACCCCGGTGGTGCCGCCGGTGTATTGCAGGAAGGCGATGTCGTCGCGCGTGCGGGAGACCGGCTGGAAGCCCGTCTCCATGCCGCGGCGCAGCGCCGGCTTGATCCGCACCGCACCGGGGATGAACCAGTGCGGCACCATCTTCTTCACATACTTGAGCGCCAGGTTGACGATGCCACCCTTGAGCCCCGGGAAGAGATCGCCCAAGCCTGTCACGATCACCTTCTCGACCGCGGTACCGGCAATCGCCTCCTGCACCGTGTGCGCGAAATTCTCCAGCACGACGATCGTGCGTGCGCCGGAATCCTTCAACTGGTGGTGCAGCTCCCGCACGGTGTAGAGCGGGTTGCAATTGACGACCACGCCCCCCGCGCGCAGCGTGCCGAATACCGCCACCGGATACTGCAGGCAGTTGGGCATCATCACCGCAACGCGGTCCCCCGGCATCAGGCCCAGTTCGCCTTGCTGGTAGCCCGCGAACGATCGCGTTAGCAGATCGAGTTCGCGGTAGCTCATCCGCACGCCCATGTTGATGTAGGCGATCTTGTCGGCGAAGCGCACGGCGCTCTGTTCGAAGACCTCGACGACCGATGCGTAGGCATCGAGATCAACCTGTGCCGGCACCCCCGCCGGATAGCTCTTCAGCCAGATCGGCTCCATATCCCCTCCTCCTTTTTGCGTCTGCTTTTTTGTTCGGGAGCCCGCTTGGCAGCGCGCCCCCGTTTAGCGCACACTCCCGCCCCACCATGAGCGACATCCATATCCGGCGCACCCATACCCTCACGCCCGAACAAGCCCGGGCGGCGGCCGAACGCGTCGCGGCCGACCTGAGGGAAAAACATCAACTCGATTTCGAATGGCAGGGCGATACCCTGGTATTCGAGCGCTCCGGCGTATCCGGCCAGCTCGAACTCGACGGCGATGCGGTCGAGATCCGCATGAAGCTCGGCTTCTTGCTCGCGATGTTCCGCGGCGCATTCGAGGCCGAGATCCACAAGTTCTTCGACGAAGAGTTCGGCTCCGCCTGAACGTGAAAACGGCGGCCCCCGCCGCCGTTCCACTGTCAGCCCTTCAGCGCCTTCACCAGCGCGATGTACTGATTCATCGCCTCGTCGCTGGCGGTGCCCTTGAGCGCCGCCCACGCATCGAACTTCGCACGCCCCACCGGATCGGTAAAACCAGGGCGCTTCCCCTCGCAGTCCCCTTCGCTCGCCTGCTTGAAGAGCGAATAGAGCTTGAGCAGCGTCGCGTTGTCCGGGCGCTCCGTGAGCGTCTTGGAATCGGCCACGGCTGCTTCGAATAGCGCCTTCAGGTCGCTCATTGCGGTCTCCTTGAATTGTCGGATGCGTGATCAATACCGGGCGACGCCAGCGCGCCGCAGCCGTATTATTGCGCCCAAATACACCAAGGAGGAATCGATGGCGCGCGAGAAGATGTCGAGTATCGACACGGCGTGGCTGCGGATGGACCGGCCGAGCAACCTGATGCAGATCCTGGGCGTGATGGTTTTCGACAAGCCTCTCGATCTGGAGCGCCTGCGCAAGACCCTGCAGATCCGCATGGTCGATCGCTACCCCCGCTTCCGCCAGCGCGTCACGTCGTCCCTCACCTCCACCTACTGGGAAGACGACGCGGAGTTCGACATCCGCAACCACGTGCGCCCGGTTGCCTTGCCGGGCATCGGTGACCTTGAAGCGCTCAAGGCGCACGTCGCCGATCTGGCGAGCGAGCCACTCAACCCGAATCGCCCGCTGTGGGAAATGCAGGTCATCTCGACGCCCAGCGGCGTCAATGCGATGGCGGTGCGCATCCACCACTGCATCGCCGACGGCATCGCGCTGATCGGCGTGATCCTGTCGCTGACCGACGAACACCCGGATGCACCGATCGGCTTGCCACATCCGCCGAAGCCGAAGGCGCACATCGAGCCCGAGGATGAAGACCAGTTCTGGTGGAAGGTCTTCAGCCCGGCCACCGAGGCGTGGCTCAATTCACTCGCGGTCGGCAGCAAGCTCTGGTTTGGCTACCTCGATCTACTGATGAACCCGGGCAAGGCGGTCAGCCACGCACGCATGGGTGCCGCATTTGCCAGCGAGCTGGCCAAGCTCGCGATGATGCCGGACGACTCGCACACCCGCTTCAAGGGCAAGGCTGGCATCGCGAAAGCGGTTGCATGGTCAGACCCGCTGCCGCTACCCACGATCAAGGCGGTCGGCAAAGTCCTCGGCTGTTCGATCAACGACCTGCTGCTGGCATCGGTGGCCGGCGCGCTGCGCAGCTACCTGCAGGAAAAAGGGGACCCGGTGGATGGCATCGAGATACGCGCCATGGTGCCGGTCAACCTGCGGCCAGCCGGCCAGGCCGCCAAGCTCGGCAATCATTTCGGCCTGGTCGCGCTGGAGTTGCCGGTTGGTCTTGAGAACCCGCTCGAGCGCCTCTACGAGACCCGCCAACGGATGGCCGCGCTGAAGCATTCCTACCAGGCTGCGGTTGCCTTTGCCCTGCTTGGCGTGGCCGGCATGGCGCCGAAGATTGTGCAGCAGGAAGCACTCGACCTGCTCGCGAACAAGGCGAGCGCCGTGATGACCAATGTGCCTGGCCCGCAGAACCCGCTGTTCCTGGCCGGCGTGAACATCTCACAGCTGATGGTGTGGGTGCCGCAGAGCGGCAACATCGGCATGGGCGTGAGCATCCTGTCGTACAACGGGAACGTGCAGTTCGGCCTGATCACGGATCACAAGCACTGCCCGGATCCGGAGCACATCATCAGCCGCTTCGCCGGCGAGTTCGAGAAACTGATGTGGCTGGTGCTGATGGAGCCGTGGGACCGCCTGAGCGACCCGCAAGACGTCGAGCAGCACATCAAGGCCGAACTGGGCGAGAACTGAGGCGCTGCGTCAGCAACACCCACTCAGTCGCACAGCATCGGCACCAGAATCGAACTGCGGATCCCCTGACCCGGGGCGCTGAGCAGCACCTGAGTCGGTAACTCCTTGAAGCAGACGGCGCCAGCCTCGGTGGCGATACGCCAGCTCATGGCGCCATTCGCGTCCACCCAGTTGGACTCCTCGTGAAACGGCATCGGGCGACCGAAGCGCTTTTCCAGTGCCGCAGCGACGGCATCGCGCGGTGCCTCGCGGCGCTCACCCCTCTGGAAACGCGCGGGATCGAGCGTGTGTTCCTGCCGCGACATCTCGCGCAGCACCCGGCCCAGATCGGCCTTGGCGTCGTCCGCCATGTCACGGCCGCTGCGCGGCTCGGCGATTGGCGTGGCCTCAACCGTCGCCGTCGGCGTGTCCGCTGCCGCCTCCGGGCGCCGCACCAACCTGCGTTCGGATGCGTGCGAGGACAAGATCGATCGTTCAGCCGAAACCGCCGCAGACGGTGTCGTCACCACTACCTCTTCACGGGCGGGCGCTGGTCGCAGATGCGCCTGGAAGCGCACGGTGCCCGGCGCGCCGCCGGGCCGATAGGCCAGCACCGCCATACCATGCGCAATCAGCGATAGGGTCAGCGCCCATGCCAGGCGCTGCCCCACGCGCGGGTCGGGAAGTTCAGGCGATGATGCCGCCACCCAGGCAGACTCGCGATTCGTAGACCACCACCGACTGGCCCGGCGTGAGCGCCCACTGCGGCGCTGCAAACGCGATTTCACAGCGTTCGGCGTCGATCGCCTCGATCTCGCAGGGCGCGTCCGGCGTGCGATAGCGCGGCTTGGCGGTATAGACCCAGTGCGTGCGGGGCGCATCGCCCGAGATCCAGTTCAGATCAATCGCCTGCAGACGTTCCTTCAGTAGCGCCGGGTGATCATGCCCCTGCACGACGTAGAGCACGTTCTTCTTAACGTCCTTCACCGCGGCGTACCAGGCGTCATGCTCTCCCGCCACATCGTTGCCCTTGATGCCGCCGATATGCAGGCCCTTGCGCTGGCCGATCGTGTGGTACATCAACCCTTGGTGTTCGCCGATCACCTTGTCGCCATCCAGCGTGCGGATCTCGCCCGGCTTGGTCGGCAGGTAGCGCATCAGGAATTCGCGGAACGGACGCTCGCCGATGAAGCAGATGCCGGTCGAATCCTTCTTGTCGAAGACATGCAGCCCGGCCTGCTCGGCAATCTGGCGCACCTCCCGCTTGTACAGGTGCCCCAGCGGGAACAGCGTCTTCGACAGCTGCGCCTGGTTCAGTCGGTAGAGGAAGTAGCTCTGATCCTTGGTGCCGTCTTCTGCCTTCATCAGTTGATGGCGCGTCACGCCATCGTTGTGCCATTCGCGCACCTGGGCATAGTGGCCAGTCGCGATCTTGTCGGCGCCAAGTTGTATCGCGTGATCGAGGAAGGCCTTGAACTTGATCTCGCTGTTGCACAGGATGTCCGGATTCGGCGTGCGGCCGGCCTCGTATTCGCGCAGGAAGTCGGCGAACACGCGGTCCTTGTATTCCTTGGAGAAGTTCACGACTTCGAGGTCGATACCGATGACGTCGCACACCGAGGCGACATCGACCAGATCCTGCCGTGTCGAGCAGTACTCGTCGTCATCGTCGTCTTCCCAGTTCTTCATGAACAGGCCGGTGACCTGATAGCCCTGCTGCTTGAGCAAGAGCGCCGCCACCGACGAATCCACACCGCCGGACATGCCGACCACCACCTTCATTCCGTTACCGCTCATGGCTTGTCTTCTTCAGTCGTAATGCCGGATCAGATCCAGCGGGTAGCGCCGGCCGGCCAGGTAATCATCGATACACCGCAGCACCAGCGGGCTACGATGCCGTTCAGGGCAGGCTGCCAGTTCGTCACGCGTCATCCACACCGCGCGCAGGATGCCCTTGTCGAGCACACGCCCTTCCTCGAAACCAGCGAGGTCTGCAGCAAACGCGAAACGGACGTAAGTGATCTCGCCGTCCGAGCGAGGCCACTGATAGACCCCCACCAGCGCCCTAGGCACGACGCGATGCGCAGTTTCTTCAAGTGCCTCGCGCGAGCATGCGGCAAGCAGCGACTCGCCTTCGTCCAGATGACCCGCGGGCTGATTCAGCCGCACGCCATCGATCGTTTCCTCTTCCACAAGCAGGAAGCGGCCTGCGTTTTCGACCACGGCAGCCACGGTGACATGCAGATTCCAGCCCATCTTCGGCTCCGGCGGGAAAACGCTCATTTTAGCGCGCACCGGGCCGGCTGCCGGAGTCAGGGCGGAATCGGCTAAAATCTCGCCTTTCGCCGGCTGCTGGCGATGCAACAACACAATTCCAAGGGGGAATGCTCATGTCGATGGCCGATCGTGACGGGTTCATCTGGTTCGACGGCAAGCTCGTGCCGTGGCGCGAAGCCACCACGCACGTGCTGACGCACTCGCTTCACTACGGCCTGTCGGTGTTTGAAGGCGTGCGCGCCTACAAGACCGATTCCGGCACCGCGATCTTCCGTTTGAAGGAACACACCGACCGCCTCTTCAACTCGGCACACATCTACATGATGAAAATGCCGTTCGACAAAGAGACGATCAACGAAGCACACAAGGAAGTCGTGCGCGCGAACAAGCTCGAGAGCTGCTACATGCGCCCGATCGCCTTCTACGGCTCAGAGAAGATGGGCATCTCGACGCGCGGCGCGACCGTGCATGTCGCCATCGCGGCCTGGCCGTGGGGCGCCTACCTCGGTGACGACGGCCTGGAGCGCGGTATCCGCGTGAAGACCGCTTCGTTCGCCCGCCACCATGTGAACGTGACGATGCCGCGCGCCAAGCTGGCCTCGACCTACGCCAACTCGATCCTCGCCAACCTCGAAGCCACCGGCGACGGTTACGACGAAGCCCTGCTGCTGGATACCGAAGGCTTCGTCGCTGAAGGCGCGGGCGAGAACGTGTTCATCATCAAGGATGGCGTGATCGTCGAACCGGAGATCGCCTCCGCGCTGACCGGCATTACCCGTTCCACGATCCACACGCTGGCCAAGGAACTCGGCTACACGATCGTCACCAAGCGCGTCACGCGCGACGACATCTACATCGCCGACGAAGCCTTCTTCACCGGCACCGCAGCCGAAGTCACGCCGATTCGCGAGCTGGACAACCGCACCATCGGCACCGGCTCGCGTGGCCCGATCACGGCCAAGATCCAGGCACGCTTCTTCGATCTGGTGAACGGCCGCCTGCCCGAGCACAAAGACTGGCTCGCTTACGTCTGAGAGGTTTGCGCCATGCCCGAGAATCAGGACAAGAACCAGCCCATCGCGGTCACCGCGAAAGATCTGCCGCTGCACTGCCCGATGCCGGACGCCCCGCTGTGGGCACGGCACCCGCGCGTGTTCCTCGATGTGCTGAAGACCGGTGACGCGGCGTGCCCGTACTGCGGTGCGAAGTACCACTTCACCGGCGAACGCCCGACCGGACACCACTGAGCCGACCCGGGTGGCAGCCGCCCCCGACACGCACAGCGGATCGGGGGCTTCGGCCCCCGTTTTCATTGCGAGCCCCATGACCCGGATTCTGATCGTCACCCCGAACTGGATCGGCGACTGCGTCGCGGCCCAGCCGCTGTTCATGCGCCTGGCCACCCGGCGCCCCGACGTCGTCATCGACGCGCTGGCGCCAGCCTGGGTGGCCCCGGCGCTGCAGGCGATGCCGGAAATCCGCAAGGTGATCCCGAATCCCTTCGGGCATGGTGCGTTTGATCCGGTCGGTCGATGGAAGCTCGCACGTTCGCTCGCCGGCCAGTACGACGAAGCCTACGTGCTGCCGAACTCGTGGAAATCCGCACTGATCCCGCTTTTCGCCGGCATTCCGGTTCGCGTCGGTTTCATCGGCGAAGCGCGCTACGGTGTGATCAACCGCGCCCACCGGCTCGACAAGCAAGCGCTACCGCTGCAGGTGGAACGCTATGCGCAACTGGCCGAAGTGCCTGGCACCGCACTCGAACGCCCGTTGCCGAATCCGCTTTTGCGGCGCGACGCAACGGCTGTAGCCGCCACTTTGACCAAACACGGTCTGGCCGCAGAACCGAAACCGGTTGTCTTCTGCCCCGGCGCCGAGTACGGCCCGGCGAAGCGCTGGCCGGAACGCCACTTCGCCGAACTGGCCCGCCGCCTCAAGGCCGAGGGGAATCCGGTGTGGATTCTCGGTTCGAAGAAGGACGCACCGGTCGCCGACGAAATCGTGCGCCTGTCGGGCGGCGCGGCGCTGAACCTGTGCGGCAACACTTCGCTTGCTGACGCGATCGACCTGATCGCCCACGCACGCTTCGTCGTCACCAACGATTCCGGCCTGATGCACGTGGCCGCCGCGCTGGGCACGCCACTGGTGGCGCTGTTCGGCTCGACGAGTGCGAACTACACGCCGCCGCTGTCAGACCGCGCGGCGGTGATCTGGCTCAAGCTGCCCTGCAGCCCCTGCTTCAAACGCGAGTGCCCGCTGGGGCACCTCGACTGCCTCAACAAGATCACGCCCGAGATGGTCGAAGCGCAAGCGCGCGACCTGCTGACCCAAGGAGGCCCCCGATGAAACCCGTTTTCCACGCGAGCGTCGAAGACGCCGAGGCGGCGTTCTACGACGCGTTCAACCGTTGCGACCTCGAAGCGCTGATGGCGCTGTGGTCCGAAGGCGATGAAGTCGTCTGCATCCACCCGGGCGGCGCGCGCCTCGTCGGCCTGCACGCAATCCGCGAGGCCTGGAAGCAACTCTTTGAAAGTGGCCTGCGTCTGCGCCTGCGGGTGCACCACGGCGTCTTCCATTCCAGCCCGATGCTCGCGGTGCGCAGCGTGTTGCAGCATGTCGTCGTGGAAGGCGAGGACGGCATTCCGCCGCCGATCATCGCCACCAACGTGTATGTGCGCGGCCCATTCGGCTGGCGCATCGCGATGCATCACGCCTCGCCGTCGCCAGAAAACACCAGCGGCTATCAGGACGATACGCCGCGCATCGTCCACTGAGCCGCCGGGCGGCCCGCGCCCGCCTCAAGCGCCGGGCCCGCCAGCTTGCGTAGCCGGAACGCGCGCCACACAAACCACGCACCCGCCGCGGCGAACAGATGCTTGAGCGTGTGGCCGCTCACGCACTGCGTCAGATCGAGCACCGCGCCGTCAGCGACCTCCAGCAGTTTGGCGACGAGATAGCAGCCAACCGCCGCCAGCCACAGCCGCCGCTGCGACCACGCCAGCCCGGCACGCCACTGCAACAGCGGCGCGACGATCATCAAGCCAAGCTGCAGCGCGAGATAGGCGCGAAGGTCGCCGGGCGCCAGCCAGAGCGCATCGTTCGTCAACGCCACGCTGCCCGCGGCCAACAGCAGCAGCGTCGGCAACCAGCCCAAGGGCGGGCGCACGCTGGAGCACTCCTCCAGCACCGCCGCAAACAGCGCACCACAGGCCAGTGCGATCGGCAGTCGATCCCACACGATGCGCGCATCGTCCGGCTGCAGGTGATACCACCAGGAGCCCGCCGCCGTCAGCGCAATCGCAACGAAGAACGCGCGCATTGCCAGGCGAACCGGCGGCGTCAGCCAGCGGCCGGCACCAATGCCAAGCAGGCCAAGCGCACCTACCCAGAGAAAGGGCAGGTTCGACAGCACATCGGCCGCGCGCGGCAGCGCACCCCATGCGCGCTGGTCGGCAAACGCGTGGTAGTGTGCCGGGGTGTGGATCGGCCCCGCCAGCGCCAACACGAAAATGATCAAGAGGACCGCGCCAAGCGGTGCGTGGTGCCGAAAAACCTGCAGATTCATCATGCTCTCCATGAGACTTCGTGGGCGGCAGCCTGCGCTGCCGCGTTCAAACCGTCATCCGGCGCCGGTGCGGTGGCATCATCCGATACTCGACGATGCGAATTCCGCCACTGCAAGCCGCGCCATGACGCCCCGCTCCGCTCCGCTTCCACCGCCCTACCGGGCTCCCGCCTGGCTCGTAGGCAGCCATGCACAGACGATCTGGCCCCTCGCGATCAAGCCGCCGCTGCCCTCGCTCACACGCGAACGCTGGGAGGCGCCGGACGGCGACTTCATCGACGTGGACCTGCTCGCCCGTCGCCCGGGCAAACCGCTGGTCGTGCTGTTCCACGGCCTCGAAGGCTCCAGCCGCAGCCACTACTCGCGTGCCCTGCTCGCCGCATTGCACCGGCAGGGCTGGAATGGCGCCGTCGCGCATTTCCGTGGCTGCTCGGGCGAACCCAATCGCTTGCCGCGCGCCTACCATTCCGGCGACGCTGACGAGATCGACTGGATCCTCCGGCGCTTCTCACAACGCTTTGACGATGTGCCGCGCTATGCGTCAGGCGTGTCGCTCGGCGGGAACGCCCTGCTCGTGTGGGCTGCACGCGAGGGCGGCGCAGCAGCATCGGTGGTGGAGCGCATCGTGTCGGTCTGCGCACCGCTGGATCTGACGGCGTGCGGGCACCACCTCGCGCGCGGCTTCAACCGCGTCTACACGCAGAATTTCCTGTCGACACTGAAGGCACGCTGCATTGAGAAGCTCGATCGCTTCCCTGAGGCGTTTGACGTCGCAAAGCTGCGCAGCGCGCGCAACCTCTATGAGTTCGACAACGTGATCACCGCGCCGCTGCACGGTTTTGACGGCACCGAGGATTACTGGACGCGGTGCTCGTCGAAACCCCTGCTGCCGCAGATACGCCTGCCTGCACTGGTGCTGCATGCGCGCAACGACCCGTTCATCCCGCGTTCGGTTTATCCGCAGCCCGACGCGCTTTCGCCGACGGTCAAGCTGGAGCTGCACGACCAGGGCGGTCATGTGGGCTTCGTCGAGGGGCGCTTCCCGGGCAACCTGGAATGGTTGCCGCGCCGCATGCTGCACTTCTTCGAACACGGCAACTAAGCGCCCCTGCGGCGCCGGCTCACCCCGTATGAACTGCTGAGGAATCCGTGATGTCCGTTCCTGCACAATCAATCTTCAAGGCCTACGACATCCGCGGCATCGTCGGCAAAACCCTGACCGCCGACGTGGTGGCGCAGATCGGCCGCGCGATCGGCTCCGAAGCGCGCGCACGCGGCCAATCGACGATCGTGGTGGGCCGTGATGGCCGCTTGTCCGGTCCGGCCTTCGCCGAGGCGTTAAGCGAGGGCATCACCCGCGCCGGGGTCGATGTGATCGACATCGGCTGTGTCGCAACGCCGCTCACCTACTTCGCCGCCTACCATCTCGACGCACACAGTTGCGTGTCGATCACCGGCAGCCACAACCCGCCCGAATACAACGGGCTGAAGATGGTGCTTGGCGGCGAAACCCTGCACGGCGAGATGATTCGCGATCTGCGACGCCGCATCGTCGAGGGCGATTTCACCGAAGGCTCTGGCGCGATCACCCAGACCGATGTGCGCCCCGCCTACATCGCGCGCATCCTGTCGGATGCGAAGCTCGCGCGGCCGATGAAGATCGTGCTCGACTCGGGCAACGGCGCCGCCGGCAACACCGCACCGGCGCTGTTCCGCCGGCTGGGTTGCGAGCTCACCGAACTGTTCTCGGAGGTCGACGGCAACTTCCCGAACCACCACCCGGACCCAAGCAAGCCGGAAAACCTCGACGATGTGATCGCGGCACTGAAGGCGGGCGAGGCCGAACTAGGCCTTGCGTTCGACGGTGACGGCGACCGCCTTGGCGTGGTGACGAAGGATGGCGAGATCATCTACCCGGACCGCCAGCTGATGCTGTTCGCCGCCGATGTGCTGACGCGCGTGCCGGGCGGCCAGGTGATCTACGACGCGAAATGCACCCGTCACCTTGCCCCGTGGATCCGCCAGCACGGCGGCGAACCGGTGATGTGGTGCACCGGCCACGCGCTGATGAAAGCCAAGCTCGTCGAGAGCGGCGCACCGCTGGCTGGTGAGCTGAGCGGCCACGTGTTCTTCAAGGAGCGTTGGTACGGCTTCGACGATGGCCTCTACACCGGTGCGCGCCTGCTCGAGATCCTCTCGCAGCACCCCGACGCCAATGCGGTGCTCAAGGCGCTCCCGAACGCGATCAGCACACCGGAAATCAACGTAAAGATGGGCGAAGGCGAAGCGCTTGAACTGGTCACGCAGCTCAAGGCCTCGGCACACTTTGAAGGCGAAATCGAGCGGATCACGATCGATGGCCTGCGCGTCGAGTACGCCGATGGCTTCGGCCTGATGCGCGCATCCAACACCACGCCGGTACTGGTGCTGCGCTTTGAGGCCGACGACGAAGCCGCGCTCGCGCGGATTCAAGCCGATACCGCGCGCGCCATACGCGCACTCCGGCCCGGACTGACGCTGCCGTTCTGACCGCCTGGCGGGGCACTACCGGCCGCAAGGCGCGTGGCGAGCTGCGTCCGGCAGCACATGCAACAAGGGGGAAGCGAGGATTCACGCCGCGCGCGGGGGCAGGCATACTGACGCGGGAGATATTCCCATCCCGAACCAGACCGGATGCCTGTTCAGCCACGATTCCTGCGTTGCCTGCGTCTCGCCGCGATCGTCGTCGGACTGATCGCGTGTGACGCCGCTTTTGCGGTCGACGCCCTGGCCCTGCGCGGTGCGCTCGACCACGACCCCTACACGACGGCGCGCGAAGCCACGCAACGGGCCGCTGCCGCGCGCAGCCGGGGTGACCAGAAAGTGCTGCTCGAATCGCTGACGCAGGTGGCGATGGCCTACAACCTCGTGGGCGACTCGGTCTCCGCGCAGCCGCCGATGGTGGAGGCGCAGCACCTGGCGACAGAACTGCGCGACCTAGACGCCGAAGCGCTGCTCGCTGCCGTCGAAGGCGAGATCAAGGCGGCGGACAACCGCCTGGCGGACGCCCATCGCGCGTTCGAAGCCGCGCTCGATGCCGTCAAGCGCTCCGGCAACAGGGACACCGAGGCGATCGTGCGCAGCCAGTACGGCTGGTTCCTCGCCCGCTCGATGCAGCGCCATCAGGACGGCGCGCTCGAATTCGAAGCCGCGCTGTCGCACTTCGAAAGAACCGGCAATCGCACCCGTGAAGCGGAGCTGCGCTACATGTCGGCCTCGCTCTACGACCGCCTGCGCGACCCCAAACGCGGCAACGCCGAACGCACCCGGGCACTCGAACTCATCAATCCGGCCCATCAGGCCTACCTCGCAGCAACGATCTACTACGAACTCGGCGCGGTCGCGCAGAGCAACGAGAACCGGGGCGAGGCCGACCGCGCGCTGCGGCGCTCGATCGAACTGAGCCGCAGCATTGGCGACAAGCTCGGCGTCGCGTTCGCCGAACTGACGCTGGCCGACGTGCTGATCGACCAGGGCAACGCGCGCGAAGCGGTCGACACCCTGCGGCGCGCCGGCCCGGTGCTCGCCGCAGGGCAGAACACGCTGGCGGTGGCGGGCATCGACGTGCGCCTGGCCGATGCGCTGGCGATGCTGCGCGACCCGGAAGCCTGGGCCGCGCTTGCCCGGGCGAAACCGGTGCTGATGGCCACCGAAACCGTGCAGAACGAGAGCACCTACTGGCGCGCAGACGCACGCGTGAATGCGGCCTTCGGGCGTTACGAACAGGCCTACGCCGCGGTACAACGCCAGCTGCGTGCACAGCAGCGGCTGTTCGACACCCAGCAGATCCAGGCGCTGACCGAGCTCTCGGTCCGCTATGAAACCCAGCGGCGCGAGGCCGAGAACACGCGCCTGAAACTCGCCGAGCAGCTCAAGGATGCGACGATCCAGGCGCAACAGGCACGGCAGCTCGCGCTCGCCGGTGGGTTGGCTGCTGCGGTGGTGGCACTGCTCAGCGGGGTGATCCTGCTGCGTCGGCAAGTGGCGCAGAAACAGGCCTTCCGTTCGCTCGCGCTGCTCGACGAACTGACCGGCGCGCCCAATCGCCGCGCCGTGATGCAGTTCGCCGAGTCAGTGCAGGCGCGAGCCGCGGCATCGACACACGGGGCCGTCATCGCGCTGCTCGATCTCGACCACTTCAAGCGGATCAACGACAGCTATGGCCACGACGTGGGCGACGCCGTGCTGCGCAACTTCTACAAGGCAGCGGCGTCCGCGATCCGGCCCGACGACATGCTCGGCCGCGCGGGCGGCGAGGAATGGCTGCTGGTGATGCCCGTGGCGCAACCGGGCGCCGAGCAGGCGGTGTTCGAACGCATGCGAAGCGCCGTCGCGCACATGCCCGCTGACGGCCTGCCGAGCGGACTCGTCGTAAGTTTCAGCATGGGCGTTGCACGGCTACGGCCGGGTGAAGCCCTCACTCATGTTCTGCGGCGCGCCGACCTCGCGCTTTACGAAGCCAAGCAGGCCGGCCGCGACCGGATGGCGATGGCAGACTGAGCGCGCAGCTCAGATCGCGATCTGGCTGCCCAGCTCCACCACCCGGTTCGGGGGCAGCTTGAAGAACGCGGCCGCGCTGGTGGCATTGCGGAACATGAACTCGAACACCCGCTCGCGCCACAGCGCCATGCCCTCGCCCGGCGTGGGCAACAGGGTTTCCCGGCTCAGGAAGTAGGAGACACGCATCGGGTCGAGCGCGAGATCCTGCTCGGCACACCATTCCAGCGCCGCAGGTACGTCCGGGTCTTCCATGAAGCCGAAGAAGAGCCGCACCCGCCAGCAACCACCCGCGATGCGCTCCACCAGTACGCGCTGCGCAGGTTGCACACGCGGCTGCGGCAGGAAGATCACGCTCGCGAACACGGTGGTCTCGTGCATCACCATGTTGTGCTTGAGGTTGTGCAAGAGCGCACGCGGCACGGCATTGCCACGCGGCGACAGGAACACCGCTTCGCTCGGCACGCGGGCAAGGCCCGGATCGGCGACCAGACCTTCGATGAAGGGGGCGAGCGGAATGCCCTCGCCTTCGCTGCGCTCCGCGAGGAGCTCACGCCCGCGGCGCCAGGTCGACAGCAGCATGAACAGGAAGCCGCCGAACAGCAGCGGGAACCAGCCGCCATCGAGAATCTTGGTGCCGTTGGCAAGCAGGAAGGCGGTTTCGATCGTCAGCAGCGGGCCCCATACCAGCACCGCAACCCAGGTCGGCCACTTCCAGTCGCGCCGCACCAGCGAGAAGGCGAGCACCGACGTGATCACCATCGTCATCGACACCGCGATGCCGTACGCCGCGGCCAGATTGCTCGAAGAGCGGAAACCCAGCACCACCAGCACCACTAGCAGCAGCAAGGTCCAATTCATGAACGGCACGTAGATCTGACCCATTTGCGCGCCAGACGTGTGCTGAATCGAGATGCGCGGGCAGAAGCCGAGCTGGATCAGCTCCCGCGTTACCGAATAGACACCGCTGATCAAGGCCTGCGACGCAATCACCGACGCAGCCGTTGCGAGCGCCACCATCGGGTACACGCCCCAACCCGGCACCGCGAGGAAGAACGGATTGCGCACCGCATCGGGGCTGCTGATGAGCAGCGCACCTTGGCCGAAGTAGTTGAGCAGCAGGCCGGGCAGTACCACGAAGGTCCACGCCAGACGGATCGGCCTCGCGCCGAAGTGGCCCATGTCGGCGTACAGCGCCTCGGCACCGGTCACGGTCAGGAATACCGCGCCGAGTGCCAGGAAGGCAATTGACCCATGTTCAATGAAGAAGCGGACGGCATGGTGCGGCGACAACGCGAACAGCACCTCCGGGTGATGCATGATGTTGTAGAGCCCAACCAGCGCAAGCACGCCGAACCAGATCGCAACCACCGGCCCGAACACGCCGCCGACCTTCGCGGTGCCATGCTTTTGCACCAGGAACAGCCCGACCAGAATCGCAAGCGTGATCGGCACCACAAAGCGTGTCGCCGCCGGCGTGGCGATCTCAAGCCCCTCGACCGCCGACAACACCGAGATTGCCGGCGTGATGACACCGTCTCCGTAAAACAGCGCAGCCCCCGCCAGACCCAGCACGATCACCGTCATGCGCTTGCGCGGACGAGACTCACCGGCATGCCCGAGCACACGCGCCATCAGCGCCACCACGCCGCCCTCTCCGTGGTTGTCGGCACGCAGCACGAACACCACATACTTCAGGGTTACGACGATCAGCAGTGTCCATACGATCAGCGACAGGATTCCATACACGTTGTCCGGTGTAGCGGCGAGCGGGTGATGCTGTTGCGTGAAGGCTTCCTTCAAGGCGTAGAGCGGGCTGGTGCCGATATCGCCGAACACGACCCCCAAGGCAGCCAGCGTCAGCGCTGACTGCGAGCTCTTTTCATTGCTGTGTGACATCAAGATTCTCCGGTCGCAGCGCAGCGTCAGACGACGAAGCGGTAGCCGACCCCTGTTTCGGTAATGAAGTGTTTCGGGCGCGCCGGGTCGTCTTCGAGCTTGGCGCGCAAATGGCCGACGTAGATGCGCAGGTAGTGGGCGGACTCGGCGTAGGCCTGCCCCCATACCTCGCGCAGCAGGTGGCGATGGGTCAATACGCGGCCCTGCCCTGCCACCATCGCGACAAGCAGGCGGTACTCGGTCGGCGTGAGGTGCACCAGCTCGCCCGCCCGGGTGACCTGCTGACGCGAAAGGTCGAGCTCGACATCGCCGAACGCGACGCTCGCCTGTGGCACACGGGCCTTGAGCTGGCGCCGCAACAGCGCACGCACGCGGGCAAGTAGCTCCGGCATCGAGAAGGGTTTGGTCAGGTAGTCGTCGGCACCTGCATCGAGCGCCGCCACTTTCACTGCCTCATCGTGACGGGCCGAGAGCACGAGCACCGGCGCCGCCGACCAATCGCGCATCCGGCGCACGAATTCCGCGCCATCGCCATCGGGCAGACCAAGATCCAGCACGACCAGTGCGGGGTTGCGGTTGGCCGCGTCGGTCAGCGCCTGGCGCAAGGTGCCTGCCTCGTGCACCGCGTAGTCGGCCGCGCGCAGCGCATCCGCCACCAGCGCTCGAATACGCGGCTCGTCCTCAACCACCATCACCAGATCCGGCAGCGCACTCATGCAGCGGGCTCCTCGTCGATCGCCGGCATGTCGCGGCGCGGCAGCACCCATTCGAAGATGCAGCCGTGCGGTGTGTTCGCGGTCACGCCGATGTGCCCCCCATGCAACTCGGCCACCGCGCGGCAAATAGAGAGCCCGAGGCCCGAGCCACTGGGCCCGCCCTCAGCCTGGCCACGCGCAAAGGGCTGGAAAAGCGCTTCGGCATCGCCCGGCGGCAGGCCGAGGCCATCGTCCGCAACCTGCAAACGCATTTCGCCGGCGGGCGCGCTGGCGCTGATGCGGATCTCGCTGCCGGCTGGCGTGTAGCGCAGGGCATTGTCGAGCAGGTTGGCAACCAGGCGCGCGGCGAGCACTGCATCGCATTCGACGAGCGGCAGCTCGGCGGGCACATCGATGCGCAAACGATGACTCGGCAGTTGCGGCTCCAGCGTCGCCACCGCGGCGCCGACGATCTCCTGCATCGACTCCCACTCGCGGCGCAGCGCCACGCCGCTCTGCAGACGCGCCATGTCGATCAGATCGTTGGCAAACGCGCCCAGAGCGAGCGCCTGTTCGCGCAGGCTCGCAAGGGTTTGTGCGGTGGCGGGCGTATTCGCCAGCGGCGACGCGGCGAGCGCATCGCTGAGGCCGACCAGCACTGTCAACGGTGTGCGGATGTCGTGAGAGAGCGCGGACAGGATGGTGTTGCGCAGGCGCTCGCGCGCCATCTCGATATCGGTACGCTGTGCGACCTCGACATAGTGCAGGCGCTCAAGCGCGGTCGCAGCCAAGGCGCCGAGTGCGGCAACCAGTTCGCGTGCTCGCGTCTCGCGCGCCTGGGGCGACAACTCCGCCACCAGCACACCACGCGGCCGGCCCGCCACACGCAGCGGCTGAACCCGCAGATCATGCTCAAGTGCCGGGGGGTCAGCCCAGTCGAAGGGTGCATCGGCCTCCAGCGCCAGGCTCAGGGCGCGCGACGGCACGCAAGCCGCCGGCAGATCGCCACCCCGGGGCACCGCAGCCTCACCTGCATTGCACTGCCAAAGCTGCGCGCGCACGCCACCTTGCAACCGCAAGACGTCCTGCACGATCTCGGCCGCCTGCTCAGCCGCGTAGCAGCCGGCAAAGCGCTCGGCCGCGGCGTACAGCGCGGCGGTTTCCTGCTCGCGGGCGGCAGCGCGGGCCGCCTCGGCGCGCAAGCGGGCGGTCAGCTCGGCCGCCACAAGCCCAACCAGCAGCATGACGGCGAAGGTGACGAGGTATTCAAGATCATGCACCGCGAGCGAGAAGCGCGGCGGTACAAAGAGCAGATCGAAGGCTGCAACGCTGCTCACCGCGCACAGCACCGCCGGGCCTCGGCCATAGCGCACGGCGATCCCCACAACGCCCAGCAGGTAGGGCATGGCGAGGTTGGTCAGTGCCAGGTCGGGCAACACCAGCACGCCGCCCACGCTGACCAACGCAACGATCGCGAGCGCCGCCGCATAGCCGCTGGCGCGCGGGCGCGAGACTTCGACGGGATGAGTGGCGGTTGGGATCACGGGCACGGCAGTGGATTGGTCTGATGTGAAGCCTAGCGCCGAGTGTGTAAACACGACGCAAAAGTTTGCGAAAACGATCACTCAACATTGCCCCGCCGCTGCCGTAATCATCGGTATGACGGATTCCAGCACAGCCTTTCTCGGCCGCCAGCCGATCCTGGACCGCGACAAGCAGTTGGTCGCGTTCGAGTTGCTGTTCCGCGGCGGCAAGGAAAACCGGGCCGAGGTCACGAACGACACGGAAGCCACTGCCGTCGTTCTGACCCGCGCATTTTCCGATCTTGGCATCGATGCCGCACTCGGCAGCGGCCTCGGTTTCATCAACTGCGATGCGAACCTGCTGCTCTCCGACGCGATCGAGGTGCTGCCGTGCGACCGCATCGTGCTGGAGATCCTCGAAACCGTCGATCCGACGCCGGAAGTCCTCGCGCGATGCCGCGTGCTTCGCGACAAGGGCTTCATGCTCGCGCTCGACGACTACATCGGCGCCGAGGACCGCTTCCGCGAGCTGTTGGCGATGGTCGACTTCATCAAGGTCGATATCCAGCCGCTCGACGAAGCCGCCTTGCGTGCACTGACAGCGCGCCTGTTGCCGCTTGGTGTGCCGCTGCTGGCAGAGAAGGTGGACACCCAGGCACAGGCGGATCTTTGCCGCGATCTGGGTTTTGAGTTGTTCCAGGGGTATTTCTTCGCCCGGCCAACGATCCTGGCGCAAAGGAAACTCGACCACAACGAGATGACGCTGCTGCGCCTGCTGGGGCTGGTCATGCAGGATGCGGACACCGAGGAACTGGAAAGCGTCGTGAAGCCGGACCCGAGCCTGACGGTGAACCTGCTTCGCCTGGTCAACTCCGCCGGCTCGGGGCTGCGCAGTCCGGTTCATTCGCTGCGCCACGCCATCACAGCGCTCGGCCGCAGGCCGTTGCAACGCTGGATCCAGCTTCTGCTGTTCGCACGCCCCGGCAGCCACAGCCAGAACGATCCGCTGATGATCCTCGCCGCCACGCGTGGCCGCACGATGGAGATCCTCGCCGGCACGCCGGACAGCAGCCTCTACCGGCTGCGTGACGAGGCCTTCCTTGCGGGCATCGTCTCGCTGTTGCCTGCCCTGTTGATGACGCCGATGGACGACATCCTCAAAGGTCTGCCGGTTTCTGCCACACTGAGCGCCGCAGTGCGAGAACGCGCCGGACCGCTCGGCGCCTTGTTACACTTGGTGGAGACTTTGGAGGGTGCGGACCAGGATGCATTCCTTGCCGCACTCGCGCACTGCCCGGGCATTGCGCCGATGGCGGTGTTTGCCGCTGAGGCCTCAGCCATGACATGGGCATCACAGATCGGCAAACCCGTATCGGAATGACAGCACTGACACCCTCGCACCGGAATCGACTGACCGCGCTGATGCGCGGCGCATTGACTTTGCTGGTGGTGGGTATCGTCAGCTTTGGCACCCTCTGCGCCCCCGCCGCATCCGCCGCGCCGGAGCAGGACCGCGTGACGCTGCAGCTCAAATGGCGCCACCAGTTCCAGTTCGCTGGCTACTACGCCGCGCTCTACAAGGGCTACTACTGGGACGCCGGCCTCGATGTGGAAATCCGCGAGGCGAACGAAGGCGAAGATCCGATCCAGCAAGTACTCGCCGGGCGCGCCGACTTCGGCGTTGGCACCAGCGAGTTGCTGCTGCTGCGTAATGCAGGCAAGCCGGTGGTCGTGCTGGCGGTGATCTTCCAGCATTCGCCGCTGGCGCTCGCCGCGCGTCGCGAAAGCGGCATCCGCAGCCTGCACGACCTCGCCGGCAAGCGCGTCATGATCGAGCCGAACTCGGCCGAACTCTTTGCCTACCTGCAGCGCGAGGGCATCGCCTCCGATTCGATGCAGTTGGTCACGCACAACTTCAACGTCCAGGATCTGGTGGCGGGCAAGCTCGATGCGATGTCGGTGTACGCGACCGACGAACCCTTCGAGCTGGGCGAAGCCGGTGTCGCCTACGAGCTTTTCGAACCCCGTTCCGCTGGCATCGATTTCTACGGCGACAACCTCTTCACCACCGAGGCGCAGATCCGCAAACACCCGGAACGCGTGCGCGCGTTCCGCGAAGCCACGCTGAAAGGCTGGGCTTACGCGATGCAGCACCCGGACGAGATCATCAACCTGATCCTCACGCAGTATGGCGACCGGCACAGCGTCGAGCACCTGCGCTACGAGGCCAAGGTGATGGAGCGCCTGCTGCAGCCGACGCTGGTGGAACCGGGCTACATGCACGTCGGGCGCTGGCAGCATATCGCCGACACCTACGCCGAACTCGGCCTGATGCCGGCCGGCGCCTCGCTCGACGGCTTCCTCTACGAAGACGGCGCAATCGGCGAAAACGACCGCACCCGGCGCTGGCTGATGGTTGCGCTCGCCGCGATGGTGCTGATCGCGGCAAGCAGCGCCTACGTGCTGCGCCTGAACTGGCGCCTGAACGCCAGCCGCGAGCGGCAGCGCGTGATCATCGACACCGCCCCCTTGGCGCTGATCGTGCTGAGCGACGACGACAAGGTGCAGGACTGGAACCAGGCTGCGGAGCGCACCTTTGGCTGGAAGCTTGAGGACGCCCGCGCGCGCAATCTGCTGGACCTGCTCGCACCCGACACTGACCGAGCCGCGATGCGCACACTGCTGGACGACACCCGCCGCGACGCCACCGGCAGCCATTCCGGCGAGACCTGGGCGAATACCGCGAGCGGGCGGCGGATCCGCTGCGACTGGCGCTTCGCGGTGATGCCCTCGAGCGATGGTCGCCAGCACCGGGTGGTCGCGATGGCCATCGACGTCACCGCCCAGCGCGAACTCGAAAGCCGGCTGCAACTGATGGCACACGCCGACCCGCTGACAGGCCTCGCCAATCGCTCGCTCTTCTACGACCGGCTCGAGCGCGCACTATCGCTGGCCCAGCGCCACACCGGCCATATCGCGCTGATCTACATCGATCTGGACGACTTCAAGCAGGTCAACGACACGCAAGGGCATGAGGCGGGTGACATCGTTCTGCGGACGGTGGCGATGCGCCTGCGCCGGCTGATCCGCGATTCAGACACCGTGGCACGTATCGGCGGCGATGAATTCGTGATCCTGCTGCTCGATGTGCCAGATCGTGATGCCGCGCTGGTCGTGGCCCATAAAGCAGAAGAAGCGGTGCGGATGTCGATCGAAGTACGCCCGGCACAGTTCGCGCATATCGGCGCCAGCATTGGCGTGAGCCTCAGCCCGCAGCACGGCAGTTCGGCGGAAGCCCTGCTACGCGCAGCGGACGCAGCGATGTACCGCGTCAAACACGCGGGCAAACATGGCGTAGCGGTTGCCCACGGCGGCGAGGCCAACGTGGTCGATTGAAGGCGCGGCCGTCAGCGGGCCTCGCGCGGGCCGTAGGCCGCGAAAAACACGTCCAAGGCGCGACTCACAATCGCTGAAATCTCCGCCGGCGTAAAACCTTCCACCAGCCGGAACAGCAACGGCTCCATCGTCTCCGCCTCGATCAGGCCGCGCAAGTGCTGCGCAGCGATGCGGCAGTCGCACTGGCGAAGCTGGCCGCGCTCCATCGCCGCGCGCAGGTAGTTCTCTATCTGTATCGTTCCCTTGCCCGGGCCATTCTCGTAAAACAACGGCCCGACGCCCTGCCGGCTCGACTCGGCGATCACCGTGCGCCGCATCGAAATGAAGGACTGCGAGCCAAACACCGCCAGCGCACGCTCACTGAAGCGCTGCAACACGCCACGCAGGTCGTCATCGGGTCTCAGCAAGGTGAAGGCCTGCTCCATGTGATGATGTGCGGCCTGCAGCGTCACCTCCACAAAGAGCGCCTCCTTCGACGGGAAGTAGTTGTAGAGCGTCGCCTTCGAGCCGCCGACGCGGCTCGCGATTTCCGCCATCGAGGTGTGCTCGAAACCTTGCTCGCGAAAGGCATCGGCGGCGATATCGACGATTCGCTGTCGGCGCTCTTCAGTCTTCGTCCGCATCGTTTAACCCTTTTTTAAACTCACCCGTACAGTTTTGATTGACAGGCGTCTGGCGTCAAGTTTTAATTGAACCGTACAGTTCAGTTATAGGCAAAACACCGTGACGCCCCCTTCGATTGACGCGGCGCTGGCGCCCGCGATAAACACAACCAGGCCGCTGCCCCGGCTGCACCAACTCTCGACCGCTCTGGGCATCTCGGGCGTGCTGATGCTGGGCGCCTGCGCCCAGCTTCCCGCTCTCGATTCGCCCGCTTCACCGAAGCCGGCCTCGGCCTACGCCAGCGCACAAAGCTTCGCAGCACCGCTCGCCCAGTGGCCGCAGGATGCCTGGTGGACCCACTACGGCGATGCACAGCTTGACCAGTTGATCGCTGAAGCGCTGCAAGGCGCGCCCAGCCTCAACGCAGCCCGCGCCCGCCTCGCCCGCGCCGAGAGTGGCGCCCAGATCGCCGGCGCCGCGCGCCTGCCGCAAGTCAGCGCCAACGCATCCGCTACCGAACAGCACCAGAGCTACAACTACCTGACGCCCCGCTCGATGACGCCCGAGGGTTGGCACGACTACGGCCGTGCGACGCTGGATTTCAGCTGGGAACTCGACTTCTGGGGCAAGAACCGCGCGGCACTCGCCGCCGCCACATCTGAAGTCGAGGCCAGCCGCGCCGACGCCGCACAAGCGCGCCTTGCACTCTCGGCATCGATCACTGCGGCCTACGCCGAACTCGCGCGCCTGTATGCCGCCCGCGACACCGCTGAAGCCGCGGTTCAGGTGCGCACGAAGACCGCCATGCTGTTCCGCCAACGATACGACAACGGCCTCGAAACGCTCGGCAGCGTGCGCCAGGTCGATGCCCGCCGCGCCGCCGCGGAAGGCGATCTGCTTGCCACCGACGAACAGATCACGCTGCAGAAGAACCGCATCGCCGCCCTGCTCGGCGCCGGCCCGGACCGCGGCATCGCCATCGCCCGGCCCAGCGTCAATCTGGACCGCAGTTTTGGCTTGCCGGCTGAACTGAATGCCAACCTGCTCGGCCGTCGGCCGGATGTCGTTGCCGCGCGCCTGCGCGCCGAAGCGGCCGCCAAGCGCATCGACCAGCGCACCGCGGAGTTCTACCCAGACATCAACCTTGCCGCCTTCGTCGGCGTGCAGTCGCTCGGGCTCGACTTGCTGACCAAGCCCGGCTCCTTCGTCGGCAGCATCGGGCCGGCGATCTCGCTGCCGATCTTCTCCGGCGGCCGTTTGCGGGGCCAGCTGCGGGGCGCAAACGCCGACTACGCCGAGGCCGTCGCCAACTACGACGCGGCGGTCACCCAGGCCTTGCATGACGTGGCCGACGCGGCAACCAGCCAGCGCGCGCTCGGTGCCCAGCTCGCCAAGGCGGATGAAGCCGTGGGCGCGGCGCGCGAGGCCTGGCGCATCGCCAACAACCGCTACGACGGCGGGCTCTCGAACTACCTCGATGTGCTGACCGCTGAAGACGCCCTGCTCGCCAGCCTGCGCTCGCTCACCGACATGCAGTCACGCGCTTTCACGCTCGATGTCGCGCTGGTGCGCGCGCTGGGCGGTGGCTACCAGAACAACTAAGAAATCTCCCCGAGGAATTGATCATGTCCGACACACTCACCACGACGCTCGCCACCCCTGACAACAGCTTGCGCCGCAAGCGCCTGTTCGCCGCCCTTGGCGGTGTCATCGCACTCAGCGCGATCGGCTACGGCCTCTACTGGCATTTCCACGCCTCACGCTTCATCAGCACCGACAACGCCTACACCGCGGCCGAAGTGGCGCAGGTCACGCCGTCGGTCGGCGGCACCGTCGCCGCCGTGAAGGTGGTCGACACGCAAAGCGTGAAGCAAGGCGACGTGCTCGTCGTGATCGACGACACCGATGCGCGCCTCGCGCTGGCACAGGCCGAGGCCGAACTCGGCCGTGCCGTGCGCCGCGTGAAGGGCTATGTCGCCAACGACAACGGCCTCTCGGCGCAGATTCAGGCGCGCGATGCCGACGAGCGCCGCGCCGCCGCCCAGCTTGTCGCTGCCGAATCGGATTTCGAACGTGCAGAGATCGATCTCAAGCGCCGTGAAGCGCTCGCAGGTTCGGGTTCCGTCTCCGGTGAAGAGCTGACCCGCGCGCAGAACGCCTTCGCCACAGCCAAGGCCAACCTCGACGTTGCACGCGCCGCAGCCGCACAGGCCCGCGCCAACCGCGCCGCCGCGCAAGGCTCGCGCGAGGCCAATGCCGTGCTGATCGAAAACGCAGACCTCGACAGCAACCCGGAAGTCGCACTAGCCCGCGCACGGCGTGACCAGGCCCGCGTCGACCTCGAACGCACCGTCGTGCGTGCGCCGGTGGATGGCGTGATCGCCCGCCGCCAGGTGCAGGTTGGCCAGCGTATCCAGGCCGGCGCACCGCTGCTCAACGTGGTGCCGGTGCAGCAGATGCATGTGGACGCCAACTTCAAGGAAGTGCAGCTCGATCGCGTGCAGGTTGGCCAAGCGGTTGAACTGCACTCGGACCGCTACGGCAGCGACGTTGTGTATCACGGCGTGGTCGAGGGCATCTCGGGCGGCACCGGTGCCGCGTTTGCGACGATCCCGGCGCAGAACGCAACCGGCAACTGGATCAAGGTGGTGCAACGCCTGCCGGTACGTGTGCGCCTCAAGGCAGAGGAGCTGGCCGAGCGCCCGCTGCAGGTCGGACTCTCGATGATCGCGACGATCGACACCCGTCACTGAGCGCCGCCATGTCTTCGAACACCACGCTTCATTCGGGCGACGCGCCGCTGCACGGCGGCGCGCTTTGGGCGGCCGCCCTTGTGCTGGCCGCCGCCAACTTCATCGCCGTGCTCGACATGACGATCGCCAACGTGTCGGTCAACAGCATCGCCGGCGGGCTGGGCGCGTCGACCAGCCAGGGTACCTGGGTGATCACCTCCTACGCGGTGGCCGAGGCCATCACCGTACCGCTGACCGGTTGGCTCGCCGCGCGCTTCGGTGCGGTAAGGGTGTTCGTCAGCGCGATGATGATGTTCGGCGTGTTCTCGGCGCTGTGCGGTTTCGCCAACTCGCTCGGCTTCCTCGTCGCGGCACGGGTGCTGCAAGGCCTCGCGGGCGGCCCGATGATGCCGCTCTCGCAGACACTGATGCTGCGCATTTTCCCGAAGGACAAGCAGGGGGCAGCAATGGGCTTGTGGGCGATGACGACGCTGATCGCGCCCATCCTCGGCCCGATCCTCGGCGGCTGGATCTGCGACAGCTTCTCCTGGCCCTGGATCTTCTACATCAACGTGCCCGTGGCCCTTGCCTGCGCGACGATGGCGTGGCGGATGCTCAAGCGCTACGAGCATCCGCTCGAACGCGTGCCGGTCGACAAGGTCGGGCTGGGCCTGCTGGTGATCTGGGTCGCCGCGTTGCAGATCATGCTCGACGAAGGCAAGCAGCTCGACTGGTTTGCCTCCAGCAAGATTTGGGCGCTCGCGATCATCGCCACGATCGGCTTTGCTGCGTTCATGATCTGGGAGCTGACCGAACAGCACCCGATCGTTGATCTGCGTGTGTTCCGCCATCGTGGCTTCACCGCCAGCGTGCTGACGATCAGCCTCGCCTTCGGCGCCTTCTTCGGTGCCAACGTGCTGACCCCGATGTGGTTGCAGAGCTACATGGGCTACACCGCCACCTGGGCCGGCATGACCACCGCATGGAGCGGCGTGCTCGCGGTGCTGGTGGCACCCGTCGCCGCGGCGCTGTCCGCGAAGGTCGATCCGCGCCCGCTGGTGTTCGGCGGCGTGATCTGGCTAGGCATCGTGACGCTGCTGCGGGTGGTGGCGAACACCGACATGGACTACTGGCAGATCGCGCTGCCGCTGTTGCTGATGGGGCTCGGCATGCCCTTCTTCTTCGTGCCGCTGAACGCGCTTGCGCTGGCCAGCGTCGAGGAATCGGAAACAGCCTCGGCCGCAGGCCTGCTCAACTTCCTGCGAACCGTCTCGGGCGCTTTTGCCACCTCGCTCGTCACTACCCTGTGGGAAGACGGCGCTTCTGCAAAGCACGCCGAACTGGCCGGGCTCATCGACCCGCAGGGCGCCAGCGCACAAGCGCTGACGCAGCAAGGCATGCCCGCCGATGCAGTGCGCGCCACGCTCGATCAGATCACCCAGGGGCAGGCCGTAATGGTCGCCACCAATGAACTGCTGTTGATGGTTGGCATAGCCTTCTTCATCGCGGCATTTGCGATCTGGCTGGCCCCGCGCCCCACGCGCGTCGTGGATGCAGCGGCGGCGGGCCACTGAGCGTGGGGCGTAGCGAAGCGTGTCGCGAGGCCGGCTGATGGCGCTGCACCACATCGAATTCTTCGTCGGCGTCGTATTGCTTTGTGGCGCGATGGCGCTCGTCTACATGTCGCTGCGCTCAAGCGGTGTCTTCGATCGAGCGTCGGCGCCCTATCGTCTGCAGGCCCGCTTCGAGCAGATCGGTGGCCTGCGCCCGCAAGCGCCAGTAAAGGCCGCCGGGGTCGTCGTTGGGCGTGTACGCGGGATTCGATATGACGGTGCAGCGGGCATCGCGGTCGTCGAGATCGACATGGACGCTCGCTACCGTTTCCCGGCCGATACGCGGGTGAGCATCCGCAACGCCGGCCTGCTGGGCGAGCAGCACCTCGCGCTGTCGCCGGGCAGCGCCTCGACGCAGCTCTCCGGCGGCGACACGATTTCACGTACGCAGTCGGCGCTGGTGCTAGAGGATCTCGTCGGGCGGCTCTTGTATGACAAGGCTCAGGCGTCCTCGACCGGGCGTTGAACGCGCGAGCCAAAGCACGAAAAAAGGGGCCGCACGGCCCCTTTGCTTCCTTACGCTCAGCGTCGGATCACGGATAAAGACCGCGCTCTTCGCGTGCCTGCAGGATCCGCGTGCAGGCCACGACGAACGCCGCTGTGCGGATCGAGATGCGATGCTCCTGTGCGGTATCCCAGATCTTGCGGAAGGCTTCGGACATTATGCGTTCGAGCCGCATGTTGATCTCGTCCTCGCTCCAGAAGAAGCTCGCGATGTCCTGCACCCATTCGAAGTACGACACCGTGACGCCGCCCGCGTTGGCGATCACATCGGGTATCACCAGCACGCCCTTGTTGGTGAGGATATCGTCGGCCTCAGGCACCGTCGGGCCATTCGCGCCTTCGAGCACGACACGCGTCTTGATCCGCTTGGCGCGCTCCGGCGTGATCTGGCCTTCGAGAGCAGCCGGGATCAGGAACTCGGTCTCGACGTCCCAGAACTGTTCGTTCGGGATCACCTCTGCACCCGGACATTTCGCAATGCCGCCATCGCGGCGCAAGGTCGCCATCAACTCGGCGATGTCGAGGCCGTTCGGGTTGTAGATCGTGCCGGTGTGATCCTGCACCGCAACGATCTTCGCGCCATTGCCGGCGAAGAGTTCAGCCGCCGCGCTGCCAACGTTGCCAAAGCCCTGCACCGCGATGCGCGCGCCGTTGATCTGCAGATCGATGCGACGAGCCACTTCGCGCCCGATCACGAAGACCCCGCGGCCGGTGGACTTCAAACGGCCCAGCGAACCACCCAGTTCGATCGGTTTGCCGGTCACCACACCCGTCGCCGTAGCGCCGACGTTCATCGAGTAGGTGTCCATCATCCACGCCATGATCTGCGCGTTGGTGTTCACATCCGGCGCCGGGATGTCCTTGTCCGGCCCGATGATCAGCCCGATCTCGCTGGTGTAGCGGCGCGTGAGCTTCTCGAGTTCCTTCTTCGACAAGGTCTTCGGATCGACCCGGATACCGCCCTTGGCGCCGCCATAAGGCAGATTCACCGCAGCGTTCTTCACCGTCATCCACGCCGACAGCGCCATCACCTCTTCCAGCGTGACATCCGGATGGAAGCGCACGCCGCCCTTGCCGGGGCCGCGCGAGAGGTTGTGCTGCACGCGAAAGCCCTCGAAGTGGCGGATGCTGCCGTCGTCCATCTCGATCGGGATATCGACGATCAGCGCGCGCTTCGGGCGCCGCAGGGTCTCTGCCCAGCGTGCCAGATGGCCCAGATACGGCACCACGCGCTCAACCTGTTCGAGGTATGTCGCCCACGGCCCCCCGGCCGTAGTTGCGACGTATGAAAGCCCGTTCATCATGTCTCCCCCGTTACGGGTGTTGCTTTTGACAACATTTATGAATGGCCCGGCGGGCCACAAAAAGGGCAGGATCACCGCCCTGCGCCGCATTCTGCCGCGCCTCTGGCGCCAAAAACCCAAGACGCGGCGACAGGGACTTGCGAGGATGCGCCGCACGCAGCGCTGCCTCGCAGAGGTATAGTGACTTCGCCTTGGCAGACTGCCGGGGCCGTTATCGACCTGACGACCGCGACATGAACGACGCCCCTTCGCCCGCCTCTTCCACGATTGCCGAGCAACTGGTTGCGCACGGCCGCAACGCACTGCTGCAAACGCTCGACGAAGTTGCGCGCGACAGCGGCTTCAGCCACCCGGAAGCGCTCGAGGGCCTGCGCCGCGGCACGATCGAAAGCCACGACGAACTCGCCGGCCTGCGCGACCGCCGCGGTTTTGAAAACGCACGCGGCCTGACCGCCTCGCGCATCAGCCTGGTGCACGAGGAAGACCTCGAATTCACGATCCGCATCAACGATCTGGCGCGCCGGCTGCGCGAACGCTGCGACCGCGAACTGGGCCGCCTGCACCAGCGCTACATGACGCTGCTGGACCAAAGCGACGACGCTGCGCTGGAGCAGCTACCCGTCGGCCCCGAAACCGCCTGCTGCGGGCTGCGTGCGCTATCCGATGCGGCCGGGCTGGATCCGGCGTCGCGCCTGAAATTGCTAGAACGGATCGAGCCACGCCTGGCGAGCGGCCTCAACGCGCTCTACGCCCAACTCAATCGAGAACTCGAAAGCCGCGGCGTCGAGCCCAAGTCGCTCAGCCGCAGCGGTTCGCAAAGCCCGGCAGCCCCGGCACGCGGCCCCGCGAGCGACGCACATGCCTGGGGTGCCGGCAGCTTCGGTGAGCTGCATCGTGCCGCCGTCACCCGCCTCGGTGCCGGCAACGGCGCGGCGATCGATGCAACGCTCGCCGCTGCAGTGCGCGAACAAGTGCTCGGCTGGCTCGACACCCAGCAAGCCAACGCAGCCTCGGGTGGCGATGTCGCGGCCCTGAGCGGCAGCGATCTTGGCCCCCTGCTCGGCCCGCGCGAACGCGCCGCGGTCGATGCGCTGGAGCATGTTTTCAAGGTCATCGAACAGGATCGCAAGCTCGCCACGCCAATCCGCAGCGCCTTGTCGACGCTGTCGCTGCCGATGATGAAGCTCGCCCTGCTCGATCCGGACATGCTGGAAACCCCGGACCATGCGGCACGTCGGCTCATCAACGCGATCGGCGAATGCGTGCACGGCATGTCGCCTTCGGCCAACGCCGATCACCCGGTTTGCGTGTTCGTCAAAACCGTGACGACCGGCGTGCTGCGTGACTTTGGCCGCGACGCTGCGGTGTTCGAGCGGGCGCTCTCGCGTGTCGAACAGGTGGCTGGCGAACGGCGCGCACTTGCGATCCAGCTCGCTACTGCATCAAACGCACTGGCCGCGCGCGTGGAGCGCGAAGAAGCCGCGCTGCGTTTCGCATCCAAGGCGATCCGCGCACTCGCCAGCGAGGGCGTACCCAACGTCGTGCGCGGCTTCCTCGAGCAGCACTGGCTGCGTGTGCTTCAAACGACACTCGCGGCGCATGGCGACAAGAGCCCCGAATGGCGCAACCAGCTGATGGTGGCTGACCGCCTGATCTGGAGCGTGCAACCGAAAACCACGCCGGAAGAGCGGCAACACTTGCTCAAACTGTTGCCGGAACTGCTTCGCCGTGCGGCAGACGGCCTCGCAATGGTGGGCGTGAGCGAACAGCAGGCGCGCGAGCTGCTGGCGCCGTGCATGCAATTCCACACCGCAGCGATCAACGGCCAGGCGGCGCCGGCCGATGTGCCCTATGCGGCGCCACAACCGACGCTCGAGTTCGGCACTGTTGGCGAAGCGCCGGGCTTGAAGGTGCTGCGACTGAACGGCGCGCCGGGACGTGAGAGCCTGCCGAACGCCGAGCTGGCGACGCTCAAGGCGGGGGACTGGATCGAGTTCTCGCTGCCGGACAACCGGCGGGTGCGCGGCTGCGTCGGCTGGATCGGGCCCGGTCGGCATGCGATTGTGATCTGCGACCCCGACCGTCGCGGCGTCATGGGCGTCACGATGCGGGCACTGGAACGCGAGCTGCAAACGGGTGATGCACGCCGGCTCGACGAAACGCCGCTCTTCGAGGCGGCCTCAGCCGCTGCGCTCAAACGCCTGCGGGGCGCCACGCAGTAGCACAAGCTCTCAAGCTTCCGGTTGTTCGATCCGTAGGTCATCGAATAGCCTTGCCCGATCCGGAATCGCGAGCACGCCGTTGAGCCAAGCGACCTACACCACCGAGCAGATTGCCCGCGCGCAGCGCCTGCGTTTGCGCCGCAGCCTGCTTGCGTTCCTGTTTTACGGCGCCAGTGCAACGGTACTGGCGGTGGCCTGCGGCATCGGGCTCTTCCCGCTGGGCGCCCTGTACATCGTGCTGGTGATGTTCCTGTGCACGCCGGCCTTGTTCGTGGCGTTGATCGCGAGCGGCGCGAACCTGCGCTGGCGCGACCCGTCCCTGACCGAAGCGCAGATCGCGGCCGCCATGCTCAACTGCACGCTGGTACTGACGTTTGCCGGCCCCTTGCGCGGCATCGTGATGCTGGCCTACATCCTTCCGCTGCAGTTCGGCGCCTTCGCGCTTACCACGCCGGTCCTGCTCCGGCTCTGCCTGATCCCTGCCGCTGGCTTGCCGCTTGCAATCGCAGCCAGCCACTGGCTGGGCATGCGTGGCGCTGCGCTGGAACTGGAGCTCGTACAGTGGATGGCATTGATGCTCGTCTTGCCCTTCACCGCGTACGTGGCGGGGCGACTGTTCGATTACAACCGCTACAAGCGCCTGTCTGATCGCGATGAACTGTCCGGCCTCTACAACCGGCGCGCCGCACTGGCCTATCTCGATCAGCTGACGCGCCTCTCCACCCCCAACCAGGTCGCGTTCTGCGTTGCGGTGCTTGATTTCGACCATTTCAAACAGATCAACGACCAGTTCGGCCACGCTGCGGGTGACGAGGTGATCCGCAGCTTCGCCCTGCTTGCCCGCGACACGCTGCGCAAGGGCGACGTGATTGCGCGCTGGGGTGGAGAAGAATTCGTCGTCGTGCTGCATGGTGACTACGAGCAGGCGCAACACAGCATCGAGCGCCTGCGCGAAGCTTGCGCGGGCCAGGTGGTTGAGGCCGTCGGCCGTGCCGTCACCCTCTCGGCGGGGCTTGCCCTGCACCAGCCGGGCGAATCGATCGCCAGCCTGATCGAGCGGGCCGACCGCGCCCTCTATGCCGCCAAACATGCGGGGCGCAACCGCACCGAGCTGGCCGGGCACACGCTGGACCGGCGCCAGGTTGGCACTGCGGCGTAAGGCGCCTCGCCGTCTCCACCCCGCAAGATCCACCGCCTCCGCCGACGCAGGTGGATGACACCCTGGCTAGAGTGCAGCCATCACGACTCAAGGAGCAAGCATGTTCCTGCTACACCCCCAGGTAGAACCGTGGCTCGTCCGCGGCAAGGAAGGCGTCAAGCTCACACTGCTGACCGAGCGCAGCGAGGGGCTCACGGTGATGTTGCGCTGCGAGCCGGACAACGAAGCGCGCTTCATCGACATGACCCATACCGGCCGCGAAGCCGAGTTGCACCGTTTCGAGGCCACCCTGCCATGGGATTCGGGCAACGACCCGACCGTCTACTGCTTCAAGGTCATCGAAGAAGGCAAGCAGTACTGGCTGGCCGGCGATGGCCAGCACCATCGCGTGCCGCATCGCGACCAGATGTTCCGCATCAACCGCGTCGATACGCCGCCGACATGGGTGCGTGATCAGGTTTTCTACCAGATCTTCCCCGACCGCTTCTGCCAGGGCGACCCCTCGCTTGCGGTGCAGACCGGCGAATACACGTACGGCAGCGGCCGCATGAAGGTGGTCGCCAAGCGCTGGGGCGAGCCGGTGAATCCCGAGCTGCCGGCCACCGAGTTCTATGGCGGCGACCTGATCGGCGTGCGCCGCAGCCTCGACTACCTGCAGAACGAGCTCGGCGTGACCGCGCTCTATCTCAACCCAATCTTCGTCTCGGGGAGTAACCACAAGTACGACACCGAGGACTACTTCAACGTCGACCCGCACCTGGGCGGCAATGAGTCCCTCGCCGCGCTGTCCGCCGAGATGAAGTGCCGCGGCATGCGGCTGATCCTCGACGCAGTGGTGAACCACACCGGCACCAACCACCCCTGGTTCAACCTGCACGGCCGGCACGACAGCGTCGGCGCAACGCAGAGCGCGAAGTCACCGTGGCGCGACTGGTACTACTTCGACGAAGCCGGCTACTACTACGGCTGGAACGGTCACAAGTCGCTGCCGGTGTTGGATTTCAGCTCGCAAGGCCTGCGTGACGCGATCTACGCTGGGCCCAATGCGGTGCTGCGGCACTGGATGCGGGCGCCCTACAGCATCGATGGCTGGCGTTTCGACGTGATCCACATGCTGGGTGAAGGCCCTGGCTCGAACAACAACGCCCACTATGTGCGCGAATTCCGCAAAACCCTGCGCGAAGAGAACCCGCAAGCCTATGTGATGGGCGAGCACTTCAACGAGGCCACGCGCTGGCTGCAGGGCGACCAGGAAGACGGCGCGATGAACTACTACGGCTTCGCGCACCCTGTGCGCGAATGGCTGGCCGGCACCGACATCGCGTATCACGCGGCGCGGCTCGATACGGTGGAGTTCGGTGCCTGGCTCGATTCGGCACGCGGCCGCATCCCCTACGACAACCAGCTCACGCAGCTGAACCTGCTCGACAGCCACGACACCGCGCGCTTCTTCACGCTGGTAGGCACCGACACCGAAGCGATGAAGCTCGCCGTGAGCCTGCTCTTTGCCTACCCTGGTGTGCCTTGCATCTACTACGGCGACGAGATCGGCCTAGAAGGTGGTCAGGACCCGGATTGCCGCCGCTGTTTCGACTGGGATCGCAACCACTGGAATCGCGAACTGTTCGAGCACTACAAGGCGCTGATCGCACTGCGCAAGGCACGGCCCGAACTGCGCCACGGCGCCTATCAGACCCTGCTGGCCGAAGGTGACACCTATGCGTTCGCGCGTTACACGAAAGAGTCGGTGTCGGTGTTCGCCCTCAACCGGGGCGATCGCCCGCATGCCGTGCGCCTGCCGCTGTGGGTGCTGCCGCTGCACAAGAAGCACTGGTGCGCGCCTGGCGGCGAGCCGATCGCCAACGAGCCGGGCTGGATCACGACGATCCTGCCGCCCCGCTCGCATGTGATCCTGCTCGGCGAGGATTAAGCCATGGCACGCGTTGCAGTCGCAGGGCTCTATACGTTGGAAACCAACCTGCGTATCGAGGGCTTTCCGCTCCCCTACTACCCGGTCACCTACCCCTTTCACGGCATCACGCAGGCGCATGCCGGCGTCGGGCTGAACGTCGGTGTCGCACTGGCGGGCCTCGACCA
The DNA here is from genome assembly GCF_013184235.1 of Niveibacterium sp. COAC-50. Taxonomy (NCBI): domain Bacteria; kingdom Pseudomonadati; phylum Pseudomonadota; class Betaproteobacteria; order Rhodocyclales; family Rhodocyclaceae; genus Niveibacterium; species Niveibacterium sp. COAC-50. The sequence goes on along the minus strand of NZ_JABCJM010000001.1, from coordinate 655,382 downwards.
TGAAGTCAGGCTCGCCACGTTGATCGGGCAGGATGAACCGGGCGACAACCTGCTCGCCGCCCTGCCCCGCTTCGGGCTGGATGGCGGCCACGTCGCGCGGATCGCTTCGGCCACTTCGCAGTCGGTGATCCTCGTCGCACCGGACGGCAATCGCCAGATCCACTGTGACCTGAAAGACCTGCAAGAGAATCACTATCCGCAGGACAAGGTCGACAGCCTGCTCGCCGACGCCGCTCTGGCGGTGGTGTGCAACATCAACTTCGCACGCCCCTTGCTCGCCGCGGCGCGCGAACGCGGCATCCCGATCGCCACGGATGTGCATGCGCTCAGCAACTTTGACGACGCGTACAACCGCGACTTCATGGCCGCGGCGGACATTCTGTTCCTGTCACACGAGCAGTTGCCCTGCGCACCGCAGGAGGCCATCGCCGCGCTGCGCGCACGCTTCGATCCGCGTGTGCTGGTCGTCGGCCTCGGCGCTGGCGGCGCACTGTTGTCGGAACGCGGTGCCGACGCGCTGCATGTTCCAGCAATCGCACCACGCGGCGTGGTGAACACCATCGGTGCCGGCGACGCGCTGTTCTCCGCCTTCGTCGACCAGACGCTGCGCGGTACCCGTGCCCCGCTTGCGCTTCGTAACGCGGCGCTGTTTGCCGGCACGAAAATCAGCGAGAGTGGCGCAACCTGCGGGCTCATGAACGCAGCGCGCTTCGCCGAAGCGATCGCTGCCACCTACTGAGGCGCAGGCGCCCACCCCGTCACCGATTGATTGATCTGGATTCACCGCATGGCCCGTATCACCCCGGTTGCCGCCCGCATTGCGACCAAGGCGCACTTCTTCGTCAGCGGATTGCTGTTTGCCACCTGGGGCGTGCATGTGCCCACGGTCAAGGCGCATTACCTGCTGTCCGAATCGGCACTCGCCGGCCTGATGCTGGCCTCCGGCATCGGCGCCCTGATTGCGCTGACTCGGGTCGGCCATTGGGTCGCACAGCATGGCGCGCGGCCGGTCGTGACGGTGGGCGGCGTGGCCGTCGCCGCGCCGCTGGTATTGCTGCTCGGGATGCCTGGCTATCTCGCAATGCTCGCGCTGATGTTCGCATTCGGGCTTGCGACCGGCGCCTTCGACGTCGCGATGAATGCGGAAGCGGTGGCAGTCGAGCACGCCTATGCGCGGCCGATCATGTCCTCCTTCCATGGTTTCTTCAGCCTTGGTGGCATGGTCGGCGCCGGCATCGGCAGCCTGGTCGCGGCCGCGGGTGTCGCGCCGACAACGCACCTTCTGCTCGCCGGCATCGGCGGCGGCGCGGTGATCCTGATCGCAAGCCGCTGGATGCTGCCGGATGAAGCCACTCATTCCCCGGACGAGCCAAGTGGCGGCTTCAGCCTGCCCCCGGGGCCGATTCTGCTGCTCGGCTTGCTGGCTGCCCTCGGTCTGGTGGGCGAAGGCGCGATGTACGACTGGAGCACGCTCTACATGGCCAAGGAGCTGGGCAGCCCGCAGGCTCAGGCGGCCCTGGCCTACGGCGCCTTCTCCGCGGCAATGGCCACCGCGCGCTTCGGCGGCGACTGGGTGCGCGCGCATGTGGGGCCGGAACCGCTGCTGCGCGCCTCTGCCTGGCTTGCCGCAGCCGCGATGAGCGCCGCCTTGCTGATCGCCCAACCCTGGGCCGCTTTGCTCGGTTTCGCGCTGGTCGGCATCGGATTCGCCAACGTCGTACCCGTGCTCTTCACCGCGGCAGCCCGGATTCCCGGCATCACACCGGCCCGCGGTATCGCTGGCGTTTCCAGCTGTGGCTACCTCGGCTTCATGATCGGCCCGCCGGTAATCGGGGCGATTGCGCAGCACTGGGGCCTTGGCGTCGGGCTCTTCGTCGTTGCCGTGTTTGCCGCGCTCGTCGCGCTGCTGACCACGCGGGCGCTTCGACCACGAAGCGAAACTGCCGATCAACGCTGAACAACCACCACTGGCATTGCATACAGTTCCGATACTGTATAAGCTTCCAGCTATACGTTGTTCAAAGCCCTCACCGGAGACCCGCCATGATCCGCATGCCCCGCACCCTGACCTCCTCAGCCCTGCGTGCTCCGCTGCGCGCCTGTGACGCCGCCCTGAGCCTGCGAGCCCTGGCAATGCTGGATGTGGTTCGCCGCCGCGGCCGCACCTGGGGCCTGCTCGCCACTTACGAAGAAGGCCGGCTCGGCCTGCGTTGAACCCCTTCGGGCGAGGCGCAAGGGCCTCACCGCCCCGGCCCGCGGCAACGATCTGAGTACGCCGCGTTCGACCATCGCGGCCGAACACGCTAAAATTCACGCCGTCATTGGGGAGTAGCCGCCCTTCGCGCCAGCGGAGGGGCCTGCGTCAACACACTTGGCCCACCCGGCCATGGCGCAGGCGGTTCCCGTACTTGGCAAGACCATTGACCACGACGCTGCCGGACTGGCCGGGGCGCGCGTGGTCATTGGATCCGCCGGCCAGGGAGTTCAAATTGGAAGCCTTCCTCATCTCGACGGGCGTCGTCGCCCTGGCCGAAATCGGCGACAAGACGCAGCTGCTCGCCTTCATCCTCGCCGCAAAATTCCGTCGCCCCGTACCGATCGTGCTCGGCATACTCGTCGCCACGCTCGCCAACCACGCTGGCGCCGGCGCGCTGGGCGCCTGGATCACCTCACTCGTCAGCCCCGGAGTGATGCGTTGGGTGCTCGGCGTGTCCTTCATCGCGATGGCCGCCTGGATCCTGGTGCCGGATGAATTCGATGAAGACGACGCCAAGCTCGCGCGCTACGGCGTCTTCACCACAACGCTGATCGCGTTCTTCCTCGCCGAGATGGGCGACAAGACGCAGATCGCCACCGTCGCGCTGGCCGCGCAATACAAGTCTGTCGTGATGGTCGTGGCCGGCACCACGCTGGGCATGATGCTCGCCAACGTGCCTGCAGTGATCCTCGGCGACCGCATCGCGAACCGCATCCCGGTTCGCGTCGTGCATGGCGTCGCCGCCGCGATCTTCGCCGTGCTCGGTGTCGCCACCTTGTTGGGTGCCGGCGAACGTTTCGGCTTCTGAGTCTGTAACGCGCGGGGCGCCGCAGCGCCCCGCCTTCCGGAGGTAGCGCATGTCCATCGAACGCACACCGATCCGTCGTGGCGGCATCAAGTCCGCTGGCTACGATCGCAGCGCGCGGGTGCTGGAAATCGAATTCGACAATGGATCGGTGATCCAGCACACCGGCGTCGGCGACGAGATCGCCCGCCGATTCTTGTCCAGCGGCTCGCCGGCAAGCTACTACCGCGACAACATCCAGGACGAATTCACGCAGCGCCGTGTGAAATGACGCTCACCAGCTGAGCGGGTCGAGCCGGTAGTAACACGCGAGTTGTTCGTAGAGCGCTGGGTATTCCTCCTGCAACGCGGCGGGCAGTTCGAAGAACACCTCGGTTGCGACGGCAAAGAACTCTCCGGGGCTCGTCGCAGCGTAGGCGCGTAGCACGCTGGGCTCACCCACGCCAAGCCGCGCCTGAAGCTGTGCGTACGCGGCATTGAAGACCGACGACCATTCGCGGTAGCGCCGCCGTGAGGGCAGGACCGGTGCACCGTTCGCGGAACCGGTCTCCTGATCGAGTTGGTGGGCAAATTCGTGCAGCACGACGTTGTGCCCGTCCTCGTGCTCCGCCGCCCCCTCCACCGTGTCATGCCAGGACAGCACGACCTGGCCGCGCGCCCAGGATTCGCCAACACGCCCTTCGCGCTTTTCGGTGACCAAGCCGCTCGCATCGACCTGCCGCGTCGGCACCTCGAATGCCGCCGGATACACCAGAATTTCATGCAGACCCGGGTAGTAATCCGTCGGCCGATTCAGCAGCAACAGGCAGGCCTGCGCCGCAATCGTGACGCGGATGACGTCGTTGATCTCCAGCCCAGCGCAGCCGACGAAGGACTTCTCGTCGAGAAACACCTGGATGTGCTGCTTCAACTGCAGTTGGAGGTCTGCCGGCAAGCGGCGGAAGTACGGCACGCGCCAGCGCAGGATCTCACGCCAGGCATCGGGAAACGGCCGCGCGCGCACCGCGCTGCGGCGACGCTCAACCAGCGAGGGCCACATTCCGATCCATACCGCGAGGCCCAGGGCGAGCGCCGCCAGCAACAGAAACGCCACGATCAGGTCCCGCAAATGCTCGATGAGCGATGAGGGCTATCTGGGCGCGCGCCGCCCGAATTCAAGCACCGCCCCCGGCGAAGTCTCATTTCCGGCAGCGCGCTGGCGCACGCGCCGCAAGCGGACGCTCAGAGGAAGCGGTCGAGCAGCCTGCGCGAATGCCGGTCCAGCGCCTGTGGATCGCGGATCAGGAACTGGATGCCGTGGCTGTCGGCGATCAGCATCGTCGAGCCCGCCAGACGGCGGATGTCTTCCTCGCCGCGCAGGATGAACTGCGTCTCCCCGCGGTCGGTCTCGACCGTCCAGGTGGACGGCGTCGCGAAGGTCGACACGCTGATGAGCCGGCGGATTTCGGGCACGAATTCACGGCTGCCCAGTTCGGTCTCCACCATCTCGCGCACCGTCGGCGGCAGATCGCCCAGCCGATCGACCCAGGCGAGTTCATGGCCATCCTGGCTGACCAGCGAGAGCCCGTCCTCCGGCGCTGCGATGGGAAACGCGCGCACCGGCACCACATTCTCATGCCGCTCGCCGGCTGCATCAGTCAGCACCAGTCGCCCGAAGGCATTGCGTTCAAGTTGCCAGTCGATCATGGCGCTCATTCCTCAAGGTGCGTTTCGGCGTTGCGGGCCTGGGCCTGGTAGAGCCGCCAGTAGGCGCCTTGCTTTTCCATCAGCTCGTCGTGATGGCCCACCTCGACGATCTGGCCGCGGTCCATCACCACCAGCCTGTCGGCCTTGCGCAGCGTGGACAGGCGGTGCGCAATCGCAATCGTGGTGCGCCCTTGAACCAGGTTGTCCAGCGCCCGCTGGATCTCGCGCTCGGTCTCGGTATCAACCGAGGCGGTCGCTTCGTCGAGGATCAGCATGCGCGGGTTGATCAGCAGCGCGCGTGCAATCGAGATGCGCTGACGCTCGCCGCCAGAGAGCCCCTGGCCGCGTTCGCCCACGAGCGAGTCGTAGCCCTGCGGCAGGCGCAGGATGAATTCGTGCGCATGGGCCGCGCGCGCCGCTGCGATGATCTCGGCGCGCGTCGCGTCCGGCTTGCCGTAGGCGATGTTTTCCGCGATCGTGCCAAAGAACAGGAAGGGCTCCTGCAGTACGAGGCCGATGTTGCGGCGGTAGTCGGCCACCGGCAGCGAACGGGTATCTACGCCATCGACGCGGATAGCGCCCTCGCTGACGTCGTAGAAGCGGCAGATCAGGTTCACCAACGTGCTCTTGCCCGAACCGCTGTGACCGACCAGGCCGATCATCTCGCCCGGCTTGATCGTCAGCGAAAGGCCGCGGATCACCGAGCGATTGCCGTAGCGGAAGCCGATGTCGCGCATCTCGATCTCGCCGCGCACGGTCTCCAGACGCACCGGATTGGTCGGTTCCGGCACGTTGGACACATGATCCAGCACGTCGAAGATGCGTTTGGCGCCGGCAGCGGCCTTCTGCGTCACCGACACGATGCGGCTCATCGAATCCAGCCGGCCATAGAAGCGGCCGATGTAGGCGAGGAAGGCCGTCAGCGTACCCACCGTGATCTCGCTCTTCGAGACCTGCCAGATGCCGAACGCCCACACCACAAGCAGGCCGATCTCGGTCAGCAGCGACACCGTCGGCGAGAACAGCGACCAGGTCTTGTTGAGTCGATCGTTGATCAGCAGATTGTGGCGGTTGGCTTCGCGGAAGCGCTTCGCTTCGCGCTGCTCCTGCGCAAACGCCTTGACGACACGGATGCCGGGAATCGTGTCGGTGAGGATGTTGGTGACCTCCCCCCACACCCGGTCGATCTTCTCGAAGCCGGTACGCAGACGGTCGCGCACCAGGTGAATCATCCAGCCGATGAATGGCAAGGGCAGCAGCGTGACGAGGGCGAGGGCCGGATTGATGCTGAACAGGATCACCGCAGTCATGGTGATCATCAGTACGTCGGTGATGAAGTCCAGCGCGTGCAGCGACAGGAACACGCTGATGCGGTCCGATTCCGAGCCAATCCGCGAGATCAGGTCGCCGGTGCGCTTTCCGCCGAAGTATTCGAGCGAGAGTTGCAACAGGTGTTCAAAGGTTGTCGTGCGCAGGTCGGCGCTGATGCGCTCCGAGGCCAGTGCGAGGATGTACGTCTTGGCCCAGCCCAGCGACCACGACACCATCGCCGCAGCGAACAGCCCGCCAAGGTAGAGCGCCACTTTGCCCGGCTCGATGTGCTGGCCGTTCTGGAACGGGATCAGTACCTCGTCCATCAGGGGCATGTACAGGTAGGGCGATACAAGCGTCGCGGCCGTCGCGCCCAGCATCAGCAGGAAGCCCGCCAGCAATTGGCCCTGGTAGGGGCGTGCGAATCGCCACAGGCGGAACAGCGTCCAGGTGGAGGGCGGCGTGTGCAGCTCGCGGGTACAGATCGGGCACTCGTCCTCGTCCGGCGGCAGCGGCGTGTTGCAGGTCGGGCAAATGTCTTCGCCATCGTGCTCGACGGGCTTGCCGGTGAGCAGCAACTGCAATTGCGCGTCGAACTGGTCAATCACTCGCAGCGCCGCGACGTTCTGCCCCAACGTATAGCGCCAGCTTGCGAGCAGCGACGTGGCGTCACGCAGCTCCAGCGTGCCGACACCGGCATGGTCGTGGTGCAGCAGCGCGAGCCCCTCGCGCAAAGGCCAGCCCCGCCACTCGGAATCGCCGGGCGCGCGCGCGAGCAGGCGGCGATCAGTCATCGCGACAAGGCCGGATGCGAAGCGCAGGCGCGCGTCGAGGTCAACCTCAACCGCCGCGAGAACGTTCTCTCCCCGTTCAAGCTGCCCTGACAGCGCCTCGCGCCAGACCTCGGGAACTGCGTTGCGTGCGGTATCCGCGGCGAGTGGTTCAATCGTCATGTGGGGCTGTTCGGCAGGCGCCTGAGTTGTGAATGGGCTGGATCGCCCGGGAAACCGGGCAAAACGTATGGCACGGCAATCCGGTTGACCGCGGTCTTTTCCCGGTCTTCTGAGCGTGCGAGCGGGAGAGAAACGCACAATTGCGATATTCTGGCGGGTCGGAACTTCCCACCCAGCCAGATGGCAAGGAAGTATACCGCACCGGCCCCCGCGCCCTCACGCGCGGAGGTATTCGGGCACAAGCCCGGAACACGAGGCGAAGCGACCTCGGAAATGGTCCTGGTGGCAAGGCCGACCGGGACTCACGACTGGAACATGAAGAAGAAAGACATCACGTTTCTTCGCGTCACGCATCTGCGCGGCCCGAACATCTGGACCTACCGACCAGTCATCGAAGCCTGGCTGGATATCGGTGCGTTCGAACAGCACCCGTCAAACACCCTGCCTGGTTTTGTCGATCGCCTGATCGCCTGGCTACCCGGCCTTGCCGTGCATCGCTGCGGCGTGGGCGAACCGGGCGGGTTCATCCAGCGGCTCAACGAAGGCACCTGGATCGGGCATGTGCTCGAGCACGTCGTGCTGGAGTTGCAGAACCTCGCCGGCATGCGCACCGGGTTCGGCAAGACGCGCCAGACGGCCGAAGGCAGTGGTATCTACAAGATGGCCTTCCGCACCCGCAATGAGCAAGTCGGCCGCGCCGCACTGGAAGCGGGTCGCGAATTGGTGCTGTCAGCCGTCGAAGATCGCCCGTACGACCTTGCCGCCACTGTCGAACGCCTGACGGACATGGTCGATTCGCTGTGCCTCGGCCCCAGCACGGCATGCATCGTCGATGCTGCAACCGATCGGCGCATCCCGTCGATCCGGCTGAACGAAGGCAACCTCGTCCAGCTGGGCTACGGCGCGCGCCAGCGCCGAATCTGGACCGCCGAGACCGACCGCACCTCCGCGATCGCGGAGAGCATTTCCAGCGACAAGGATCTGACCAAGAGCCTGCTGGCATCCTGCGGCGTGCCGGTGCCGCAGGGCCGCATCGTCGATAGCGCCGAAGACGCCTGGGAAGCGGCCGAAGATGTGGGCCTGCCGGTCGTCGTCAAACCGGTCGATGGCAACCACGGCCGCGGCGTCTCGCTCGACCTGTCGCGTCGTGAAGACATTGAAGCCGCCTACGCGCTCGCGCTCGAACACGGCAGCGAGGTGATCGTCGAGCGCTTCATCCGCGGCAACGAGCACCGCTTGCTGGTCGTCGGCAACAAGGTCGTCGCCGTTGCGCGCGGTGAAGAGGCATGGGTCACCGGCGACGGTAAATCCACGATCCTCGAACTGATCGATTCACAGCTGAATACCGATCCGCGTCGCGGCCTCACCGAGGAATTCCCGCTCAACAAGATCATTGTCGCGAACGATGCCGCGATCCAGCTCGATCTGACGCGCCAGGGTTTCACGCCCGACTCGGTGCCCGCCGAGGGCAAGCGCGTGCTGATCCAGCGTAACGGCAACGTCGCCTTCGACTGCACCGACGAGCTGCACCCGGAACTCGCAGAAGTCGTCGCGCTCGCCGCCCGCGTCGTTGGCCTCGACATCGCCGGCGTCGATCTCGTCGCGGAAGACATCTCGCGCCCGCTCAGCGGGCAGGATGCCGCCGTGGTCGAAGTCAATGCCGGCCCAGGCCTGCTGATGCACCTGAAACCGGCCCAGGGCCAGCCGCGCCCGGTGGGCGTTGCGATTGTCGACCACTTGTTCAGCCCATCCGATTCGGGCCGTGTGCCGCTGATCGGTGTGACCGGTCGCCAGGGCACGACGCAGATCGCCCGCCTGATCGCTTGGCTGGTGCGGCTCTCTGGCCGTCACGTCGGCCTCGCGTGCAATGATGGTCTGTTCCTCGATCGCCGCCAGGTCGACCGCCGCAACGGCGTCAATTTCGAATCCGGGCAGCGCCTGCTGATGAACCGCAATGTGGACGCCGCGGTGTTTGAGCACAGCGGTGAATCGATCCTGCGTGAAGGCCTGCCCTACGATCGCTGCACGATCGGCGTCGTCACCGATGTATCCGGCTTCGAATCGCTCGGCGAGTTCTACATCGACGACGCGGACAAGCTGGTCAACGTGCTGCGCACTCAGATCGACGTGATCCTGCCGGACGGCTTCGCAGTGCTAAACGCGGCCGACGCAAAAGTGGCAGAGCTCGCCCCGCTGTGCGATGGCGCGGTGATCTTCTACGGTCTGTCGGAAACGCTGCCCGCTATCGTCGCGCATCGCGCCGCCGGCGGCCGCGCGGTGTTCGCGCGCGATGGCCGGGTCTTCCTCGCCACCGGCGCCGAAGAAGAGCGCCTGGACGAACTGGCGATGCTGCCCGCGCCGGACACCGGCACGCTGCAAGCCGAGAACATCCTCGCTGCGGTCGGCGCAGCCTGGGCCCTTGAAATGTCGCCCGACCTGATCGGCGCCGGCATCGAAACCTTCGAAGCCGAGCAAACCGCCGCTCGGGCACGCGCACATTGAACGACGGTCGCCCAGACGACTGCGACAGATACAGGAAGATCGCTTGATGGAAGTTTCCCGCATCCGGGCCCTGCGTGGCCCGAACCTGTGGAGCCGCCACACTTCGATCGAGGCCATCGTTGCCTGCAAAGGGCCCGAGACCGAGATCGACACCATTCCCGGCTTTGAGGCGCGCCTGCGCGCGCGCTTCCCGGATCTTGGCCAACTGCAGCCGCGTGGCCACAGCACCTCGGTCGCGATGGCACATGTGCTGGAAGCCGCCGCACTGAGCCTGCAAGCGCAGGCGGGCTGCCCGGTCACCTTCAGCCGCTGTCACGCCACGCTGGAAACCGGCGTGTATCAAGTGGTCGTCGAGTATTCGGAAGAAGCGGTCGGCCGCCTCGCACTGGAGCTTGCCGAAACGCTGATCCAGGCCGCGGTGGATGACACACCGTTTGATCTCGCCAGCGCGCTGGCACGTCTGCGCGAAGTCGACGAGGACGTGCGACTCGGCCCGTCCACCGGCTCCATCGTGCAAGCCGCCGTCGAGCGCGGCATCCCGTTCCGCCGGCTGACCGAAGGCAGCCTGGTCCAGTTCGGCTGGGGTTCCAAGCAACGTCGCATCCAAGCTGCCGAGATGGATACGACGAGCGCGATCGCCGAATCGATTGCGCAGGACAAGGAGCTGACCAAGCGCCTGCTGCTTGCCGCCGGCGTGCCGGTGCCGGTGGGCCGCCCGGTCGCGGATATCGAGGACGCCTGGGTTGCTGCACAGGAAATCGGCCTGCCGGTCGTCGTCAAACCGCAGGACGGCAACCAGGGCAAGGGTGTCACCGTCAACATCACCAGCCGTGAACAGCTGGAGATGGCCTACAAGGTGGCTTGCGAATTCCGCGACGACATCATGGTCGAGCGCTACCTGCCCGGCTACGACTACCGCCTGCTGGTGGTGGGCGACAAGCTGGTGGCTGCCGCACGGCGCGATCCGCCCTTCGTCATTGGCGACGGCGTGCATACGGTGCGCCAGCTGGTCGACCAGGTGAACGCCGACCCGCGCCGCGGCGACGGCCACGCCACCTCGCTGACGAAGATCCGCTTTGACGAGATCGCGATTGCGCGTCTCGAAATGCAAGGCCTCACGGCGGAATCCGTGCCGCCCAAGGGCAAACGCGTGGTGCTGCGTAACAACGCCAACCTCTCAACCGGCGGCACCGCCACCGATGTGACCGACGATGTGCATCCGGAAGTCGCCGCGCGCGCAGTGGCCGCGGCCCAGATGGTCGGGCTGGATATCTGCGGCGTGGATGTGGTGTGCGACAGCGTGCTCAAGCCGCTCGAAGAGCAAGGCGGCGGCATGGTCGAAGTGAATGCCGCGCCGGGCCTGCGGATGCACCTGAACCCGTCGTTCGGCAAGGGCCGTGCAGTGGGCGAAGCGATCATCTCCAGCATGTTCCCGAATGGCGAGGATGGCCGCATTCCGGTTGTCGCAGTCACCGGCACCAACGGCAAGACGACCACCGTGCGCCTGATCGCGCATCTGTTCATGGCCAACGGCCAGACGGTCGGCATGACCAACACCGACGGCGTCTACATCCAGGGCCGCCGCATCGACAGCGGCGACTGCTCGGGCCCGAAGAGCGCGCGCAACGTGCTGCTGAACCCAACAGTGGATGCCGCAGTATTCGAAACCGCCCGTGGTGGCGTGCTGCGCGAAGGCCTCGCATTTGATCGCTGCAAGGTCGCGGTGGTGACGAATATCGGCCTTGGTGACCACCTTGGCCTGAACTTCATCACCACGGTGGACGAACTCGCCGTGCTCAAGCGCGTGATCGTGCAAAACGTGGCGCCGGACGGCACTGCTGTGCTCAACGCCGCAGACCCGATCGTCGCCGCCATGGCGGACAACTGCAGCGGCAAGGTCACGTTCTTCGCCGCCGACCGCCATCTGCCTGTGATGGCAACGCACCGCGCACAGGGCAACCGCGTGGTGTACGTCGATGGCGATGCGATCGTCGCAGCCGAAGGCATGGTCAAGCATCGCGTGCCACTGGCGGAGATCCCGATCACCCGCAATGGCACGATCGGCTTCCAGGTCGAGAACGTCATGGCCTCGGTGGCCGCTGGCTGGGCCGCCGGGCTCGAGTGGGACGTGATCCGCAAGGGGCTCGCCACCTTCATGAACGACTCGGACAACGCACCGGGCCGCTTCAACGTGTTCGATTACCGCGGCGCGACGCTGATCGCCGATTACGGCCACAACCCGGACGCGATGAGCGCACTGGTGAACGCCGTGGAAGCCATGCCGGGCAAGCGCCGCAGCGTGGTTATCAGCGGCGCCGGCGACCGCCGCGACGAGGACATCCGCCAGCAGACGGAGATCCTCGGCAAGGCCTTCGACGATGTGCTGCTGTATCAGGACGCCTGTCAGCGCGGTCGTGCCGATGGCGAAGTGATCGGACTGCTGCGCGAAGGCCTGGTCGGCGCCCCACGCACCACCCACGTCGAGGAAATCACCGGCGAATTCATCGCGATCGACAAAGCCCTCGCCCGCCTGCAACCCGGTGATCTGTGCCTGATCCTGGTGGACCAGGTCGAGGAGGCGCTTGCCCACATCGCCAAGCGGATCGCCGAAGGCTGAAGCCTGCTAGCATTGGCCCATGCCCCGCTCCGGCGGGGCTTTTCGCTTCTGGAACGCAAATCCGACAATGCCCACGATTCGCCGCCTGCCCGAACTCCTGATCAACCAGATCGCCGCTGGCGAGGTCGTAGAACGACCGGCTTCGGTGCTCAAGGAGGTGCTGGAAAACAGCCTGGACGCCGGTTCGCGCGCAATCGAAGTGCAACTGCAACAAGGCGGCGTCAAGCAGATCCGCATCGCCGACGACGGCTGCGGCATCGACAAGGACGAACTGGGCATCGCGCTGGAACGCCACGCCACCAGCAAGATCGCCTCGCTCGACGATCTCGAATGCGTCGCCACGATGGGCTTCCGCGGTGAGGCGCTCGCGTCGATCGCGTCGGTCGCGCGCGTCACCCTCACCAGCCGGGCGCAGGGCTCGCCGCACGCTTGGCGGATCCATGCGGGTGAAACGTCACCCTCGCCCGCGGCGCTGAACAGCGGCACGGTTGTCGAGGTGAGCGACCTGTACTGGAACGTTCCCGCGCGCCGCAAATTCCTCAAAAGCGAAGGCACCGAGTTCGGCCACTGTGACGACGCCTTTCGCCGCATCGCGCTTGCTCGCCCCGAGGTGGCGTTCCAGCTGCAGCACAACGGCCGTGTCAGCCTGCGGCTGGCTACGGGCGACATGCGTCGGCGTTGCGGCGACATTCTCGGCGAAGAGTTTCTCGAGCACGCTCGCGTGATCGACGTGGAGGCCGCCGGCCTGCGGCTTTCAGGCTTTGCCGCCCTGCCCGCCTACGCACGCGCCAGCCGCGACGCGCAGTACTTCTTCGTCAACGGCCGCTTTGTGCGCGACAAGCTGATCCAGCACGCGCTGCGCGAGGCCTACGCCGACATTCTGCACGGCAGCAAGCACCCGGCATTTGCCCTGTTCCTCGAACTCGACCCGTCCGGCGTCGATGTCAACGTACACCCGGCGAAGACAGAAGTGCGATTCCGCGAAGCACGGGCGATCCATCAGTTCGTGTATCACGCCGTCAGCCGCGGCCTTGCCGCGACGATCGGTACTGTCGCCGCCACGGCGCCGCGTATCGAGACCCATGCGCCGCCAATGCCGCAGCCGGAGCAAATCCGGCTCGCTGTTGAGGAGCCAAGAACACCGTACCACTTTGGCAGCGACTCACCTGTTCGCAGCCCATCGGCCGGCTCAATGGCGGAGTTCTTCCGGCCGGCAGCGCTCAACACCCCCATGCCGCAGACCCTGCCGCTTGCTGCGGCCGACACGGAAGGCGCGCCGCTCGGCTACGCGCTCGCGCAATTGCATGGGGTCTATGTGCTGGCGCAGAACGCACGCGGCCTGATCCTGGTGGACATGCATGCAGCCCACGAGCGGATCCTGTACGAAAAGCTCAAGAACGTGCTCGACGGCGCCCCGAGCACGCAACACCTGCTGATCCCGGCCGTCTTTGGTGCCAGCGCGAAGGAAATGGCGTGTGCCGAAGCGCAGCGCGATACGCTCGACCGCATCGGCTTCGAAATCGCTGCCGCCGGCCCAGCGGAACTCGCCGTGCGCAGCGTGCCAACCCTGCTCGCCCGGGCAGACATCGTCGCCCTGACGCGCGCACTGCTCAGCGAACTGGTGGACTACCCCGCGTCCGACGTCGTTTCCGCGCGCCGCAACGAACTTCTGGCCACGCTCGCGTGCCATGGTGCGGTACGTGCCAATCGCAGCCTGACGCTGCCCGAGATGAACGCACTGCTGCGCGAGATGGAAGCCACGGAGCGCGCCGACCAGTGCAACCATGGCCGGCCGACCTGGGTGCAGCTCTCGATGAGCGACCTCGACAAGCTGTTCCTGCGCGGCCGCTGAGCCGACGCCTGTTGGCACCGAGGGACAAACCGGGGGCCCGGCAAGACAAGGGCCCGTAGCCACGCGAGGCGGACAATATTCCCGACGTCAATGCACACAATGCAGCGACGGTCCGAACAGGGGAACCTTCATGTCCAAATCGCCCTTCGCGAACGAAGTCGCCGCAACCGCCGATCGGCTGCGCCAAGACGGCTTCCAGATCGAATTCTGCTTCGAACGCGGTCAGTTGGTGCTGACACGGCGCGGCCGCCAATTCACCTTCTCGACGAGCGAAGCCGAACGCATGCTGCGGCACGCTCGAACGGTCTGGACCGTCGCGGACGCGGTGAGCTTTGACTGCGCCCTGCTGCATGTAGTGGCCAAGCGCATTTTGGTGAGCGGCCTGCAGGTGTTACCGGATCGTCGGGCTGACCCGCACCACGGCCGCTCAGCGCCCACGCCAGGCAGCCGCGCATTCTTGCGGGGCGACGACAGCGCTCCCAGCAGCCTCAAGCACGTTCGCCGCACTGCACGATGTTCGTTCGCCAATCGAATATATCCGTCCGTCGGAAATGCTGCCAAGCCTTTGCTGGCGCGCTATAACGCGGAATGATCGTGACTAAATGGGCTTGCTGCAGCGCAATGCCGAAAGCATAATCGGCACTCATTCATCAAAGCGCAACAGACGCACTGGCAGCATCGGCGCCTCCCCCGCGTCGCATGCAACGAAAACGGAGACTCGCGCGATGGACAATGTCATTCTTGCCATGCAGGTCAGTCGGGGCGCCGAAGCAGCGCGCGCAGCCGGCATCAGTGTTACGTCGAACCCGCACAACGAACACCTCGACGTGGAATCACCCGATGGTCTGACGGTGCTCGCCGGCAACCTCGCCACCGACATCCTGCGCGAGGCGCGCAAACTGTGGGGCGTTGCTGGTGTCGTCAGCTTCCAGACGGCGCTGCTTTACTGCACCGCGCTGTATCTCTCGCAGCGCCCGCCGGGCTGAGCGCGGGCTACAAAGCTCAATCGCTGCTGCTGAGCTGGCGCACGCGGAAGCCGCGACGCGCCAATAGTGCCGGGATCGCTTCGCGCCCGGCCAGATGACCACTCCCGATCACCACAAAGGCAGGCCGCCCCTCGCGTGCGAGCTTCGCGATGGCATCGGTCATCTCGCGATTCCGGCGATCGAAGAGTTCCTCGAACATTGCCCGGCTTGACGGATCGGCAGCCTGAGCCTTGCGCAGCGCCTCGGCAAGGCCGTTCGCATCGCCGCGCCGCCAGGCACCGACCAGCTCGTCGAGCGATGCACGCAATGAGCCGTCGTCCGCAGCCTTGAGGCTCGCGCGCAGCGACTCGATCTGTTCGCGCTCGGACCCGGCCGCGAGCGCCTGCATTTGCCGTTCAACGGTTTCCAGCTCGACCAGCGCCTTGCCATCGTGCTGCGCGCGGTTGATGAAATGCAGGTCGATGCCGTGAAGTGGTGACAAGCCGGCGCGACTCGCCGCCGCCACCGCGACAAACACGTTCGCCATCGCTGGCGACAGCGCGTCGACCGAATCTTCGGGCATGCCCATCGCCGAGAGCTGTTTGACGAGCCGGCGCCAGTCCGCATTGCCAAGCTGTTCGCGCAAGCCCGCGCCGCCGCCCGACACATCGCCCAGCGCGCCGGCGATGTCCGCCCGCGTCGCATCCACCTCCACCGCCAGCACCTCGGCGCGGCGGAACTTGGATTCGACCGCCGCGGGCAGCGGGAAGCAGTCCGCCCGGCACACGTGCACCGAGCCGAACAACCACATTGGCGCCGCTCCGCCGCTGACTTCCCACAGCAGCAAGGGGGCCGCCTGGGCCGCACACGCCAAGGAAATGCACAGCACGCCACTCAGCGCGCGCAGAAGCCCGCCGCGCCCCCTAGAATGGCGCACCCTGTCAGCCGCTTCGCGCAACGAGTTCATCCGTGTCTTCTCCGTCTATCCGTCCCGATGCTATCGCGCTGATCGGCCCCACCGCCAGCGGAAAAACCGCGTGCGCGCTGGATCTTGCACAGCAGATGCCGTGCGAGATCATCAGTATCGATTCCGCGCTGGTGTTTCGTGAGATGGATATCGGCACCGCCAAGCCGACACCGGCGGAGCTGGCGACCTGCCCGCACCATCTGATCGACGTGATCGATCCGACCGATGCCTATTCCGCCGCCCAGTTTCGCGCCGACGCGATCCGCCTGATCGCGGAGATCCGCGCGCGTGGCCGTGTGCCGCTGCTCGCGGGCGGCACGATGCTTTACCTGAAGGCACTGCACGACGGCCTGTCGGACTTGCCTCAAGCCGATGCCGACATGCGCGCGGAGATCGACGCAGAAGCGCGCATTCGTGGCTGGCCCGCCTTGCATGCAGATCTTGCGCTGATCGATCCGGCCGCGGCCGCACAGCTCAAACCGAATGACGCGCAGCGCATTCAGCGCGCGCTGGAGATCGTGCGCCTGACGGGTCGCTCGCTGGCTGAGAACTACGCGCAGCGGGAAGACGACACCGACACCCCGTCGCTCGCGATTCTCGCGTTGGAACCTTCGGATCGCAGCGTGTTGCATACGCGGATCGCACAGCGGTTCGAGCAAATGCTCGCGATGGGTCTGGTCGACGAGTTGGCGAGTCTTCGCCAGCGCTACCCTCTGAATGCCGAAATGCCCTCGATGCGTTGTGTCGGCTATCGACAAGCATGGGAGCATCTCGATGGCGACTACGACCTGGCCGAGCTGCGCGATCGCGGCATCTATGCCACGCGTCAGCTGGCAAAGCGCCAGATCACCTGGCAACGCAAGTTCGCCGCCACCTGGCCGGAAGTCACCCGCATCGACTGTCTGCGCACGGACTTGGTCGACGCGGTGCGTGAAGCAGCACAGCGCGCCCTCGCGGACTAACGTAGCTCGGCAGCGAATCGGGCGCTGTCGTCCACGCCACGCATCTCGGTTGGCGCGTCCATCAAGTCCGCGTCTGCGATTTCGCGCAGGCGACGCTGCACGCGCTGATCGCGCAAGTCCTGCGCGTCGGCATCTTCGGACAGCGCCCGCCACGTCGACGCGCAGAGGCCCAGCAGCACCAGCGTGAAGGGCAATGCCGAGACGATCGACATCGTCTGCAGCCCCTTGAGCCCGCCACCGATCAGCAGCACCGCGGCAATCAGCGAGATCAACAGCCCCCACACGAGCTTTGTGGCCGCCGAAGGGTTGAGCGAGCCCTTCGACGACAGCATGCCGAGCACGAAGGTTGCCGAATCCGCGGAGGTGACGAAGAAGACGCCCACCACCCCGATCGCGAGCATAGACAGAATCTGCCCCAGGGGCAGGGATTCAAGCAGCAGGAACAGCGCGTTGTCGACGCTGGCCTTTGCGACCGCCGCAATCGGAACGCCGCCGAACATTTCGAGCTGCAGCGCGCTGCCGCCAAAGATCGAGAACCACAGGAAGCTGACCAGCGAGGGCACCAGCATCACGCCAACCATGAATTCCTTGATCGTTCGGCCGTGCGAAATGCGTGCGATGAACATGCCGACAAACGGCGCCCAGGTAATCCACCAGGCCCAGTAGAAGACGGTCCAGTCTGCCGTCCAGGACCCCTGCGTGAAGGGCGTCAAGCGCATTGACTGCTGGATCAAGCCACCGAGGTAAGCGCCTACGGTTGTCGTGAAGGCGTCCATCACGAAAAGCGTC
Source organism: Niveibacterium sp. COAC-50 (assembly GCF_013184235.1). Lineage (NCBI taxonomy): Bacteria > Pseudomonadati > Pseudomonadota > Betaproteobacteria > Rhodocyclales > Rhodocyclaceae > Niveibacterium > Niveibacterium sp. COAC-50. The sequence goes on along the minus strand of NZ_JABCJM010000001.1, from coordinate 637,716 downwards.
GGCCCCATCACGAGCACGGCGATCGCCAGCAGCGCCGCCAGCACCATGTTGGTGTTGGAGAGCCACTTGATGCCCCGCGCAAGGCCGGTGGCTGAAGACAACAGGAACAGCACCGTCGCGATGCCGATCACCGAGAGCGTCAGCGCGGTGCTCTTTTGCAGGCCGAACACGTGGCTAAGCCCGCCCGAAATCTGCATTGCGCCGAAGCCAAGTGATGTGGCCACACCGAATACCGTGACGACGATTGCAAGGATGTCGATGGTGCGGCCGGCCCAGCCCTCGGCATGCGCGCCCAACAGTGGCCGGAATGCCGCACTCAGCAGCCCAGGCGCCCCACGGTTGAACTTGAAATAGGCCAGCGAGAGTCCCACCACGGCATACAACGCCCAGGGATGGAGGCCCCAATGGAAGAACGATGCGCGCAGCGCGAAACGGGCAGCTTCGGGCGTTGCCGCGTCGATATAGCTGGGGGGAGCGAGGTAGTGCGAAAGCGGTTCGGCCACGCCCCAGAAGACAAGCCCGATCCCCATGCCGGCGGAAAACAGCATGGCGAACCAGGAGCCGCGGCCGAACTCGGGCCGCGCATCCTCGCCGCCAAGCCGAATCCGGCCAAAGCGACCGAAGGCCAGCACCAGCGCGAAGACGACGATGCCAAACACCACCAGCAGGTAGTACCAACCGAAGTTGTGAATCGTCGCGGCGAGCCATCCGGTGGTGGTGGCGGCAAGGCCGGCGGGCGAGATCAGGCCCCAGCCGACAAAGGCGGAGACGATCAGCAGCGACAATCGGAAAACCATGGCAACTCCGGGCTTTGGGTCGAACCCCAAAGGTACGATCCAACGCCCGTCTTCGCCACGTCCGCACACGCCAAGCGCCATGCTGTGGCGGCCACAGCACGGCGACGGGCGGGTCAAGCCCGCCCAGGAACCGTTTAGTCCTTGCGCTTGCCGCCGAGAAGTGCCGCAACGGCACGCAGCGCGCGCTGGGCGCCGCCGACCGGAGCCGCTTCCGGCTTGGCAGGGGTCGCGCTGGCGCGCGGTGCGGCTTCTGAATGGCGCGGCGCCGCGTTGGCATGGCGTTGTTGCTGCGATGCACCGCCCCGGCGCCCCTCGCCTTGCGGCCGGGCCGGGCGATCGGAACGGGTCGTCGTGCCTTCGGCAGCACGCGCGCCGGGCGCTGCGTTGCGGTTACCGGGCTGACCTTGGCCTGAGCGCTTGGGGGCCTGGGCCGTCGCGGCAGCCGGTTTGCCATGACGCGGGCCGGGTTGCGGCCCGCGCGCCGGATGCTGCTGTGGCGACGCATTGCCGCTGCGCGCACCCGCATTGCCGCCACGACCACCGCCAGCATTGCGGCCGCCGCGTGTATGCGCCGGCGCCGGGTGTGCCGGGCGTGCATGCCCAGCGTGAGATTCGCCGCCGGCTGGTAGCGCCACCGGTACGAAATCCGGATCGGTGACACGATCTATCTTGCGCCGCATCAGGCGCTCGATCGCGACGAGGTGCTTCATCTCTTCGTCGTCGACCAGCGAGATCGCGGCGCCGGTCGAACCCGCGCGGCCAGTACGGCCGATACGGTGGACGTAGTCTTCCGGTACGTTCGGCAGTTCGAAGTTCACCACCTGCGGCAGTTGGTCGATATCCAGGCCGCGTGCGGCGATGTCTGTCGCCACCAGCACCTGCAGGTCGCCCGATTTGAATTCGGAGAGCGCGCGTGTGCGGGCGTTCTGGCTCTTGTTGCCATGGATCGCAAGGGCCGGGATGCCGTCCTTGTCGAGCTGCTCGGCCAGGCGATTGGCGCCGTGCTTGGTGCGCGTGAACACCAGCACCTGGAACCACTGGTGCTTCTTGATCAGGTGCGCCAGCAGGTGGCGTTTCTGTTTCTGGCCGATCAGGTGAACCGACTGCGCAACCAGCTCGCTCGCCGTATTGCGACGCGCGACTTCGACATAGCCCGGCTTGTTCATCAGGCCGTCGGCCAGCGCCTTGATCTCGTCCGAGAACGTTGCGGAGAACAGCAGGTTCTGGCGTTGCTTGGGCAGCAGCGCGAGCACCTTCTTGATGTCGCGAATGAAGCCCATGTCGAGCATGCGGTCGGCTTCGTCGAGCACGAGAATTTCGACCTCGGCGAGCGACAGCGTTTTCTGGCCGATGTGGTCGAGCAAACGGCCCGGCGTGGCAACCAGGATATCAAGCGGCTTGCGCAAGCCGGCGATCTGCGGGTTCATGCCCACGCCGCCGAACATCACCATCGAGGTCACGTCCACATGCTTGCCGTAGGTCTGCACCGATTCTTCGACCTGTGCGGCGAGCTCGCGCGTCGGTGTCAGGATCAGGCAACGCGGCTTGCCGGGCGTTGCGCGCTTGGGCTTGGTCACGAGGTGATGCAGGATCGGCAGCGTGAAGCCGGCGGTCTTGCCGGTACCGGTTTGTGCGGCGGCCATCAGGTCACCGCCTTGCATCACGAGGGGAATGGCTTGTGCCTGGATCGGCGTCGGGTGGGTGTAACCGGCTTCGCCGATTGCACGCAAAAGGGGTTCGGCCAGCGCCAGGCTGGCAAACGTAACTTCGGAATTCATCAAACAGCTCCAGCGACGGCCCGTCGCTGTAAACCGAGCGACACCAATCCAGGCAGACGTGAATGAGATCGAGGAGAAGGCCTTGAGTGGCCGGACGATCGGGTGGTAAGCAGAGACCGCTACGACGATTGGCGTTCGCAGGGTGGGCGCAGCATACCCGTGATTCGGGCAAAAGTCAGCCTTGGCGCAGGTCAGCCCCTGCGCCCGGCCTTGAAAACCTCAGGCAATCAGGTCCAGCAGCTTCTGCGGCAAAGGCGCGGATTTGCCGGTATTCAGGTTGATCCACACGGCTTTGGCCTCGCCGGTTGCGTAGGTTTTGCCATTCGCGGCATCGACCAGCTCGTAGCGCGTCTGGACGCTGGAGCGCCCCGGATCACCGACGTAGAGCTTTACCCGCACGGTTGCGGGATAATTGATCGGTTGCAGGAAGGTGCAGGCGGCGTGAACGATCACCGGCGCCTGAGGCTCGGCGGGGTCGCAGACGAAACCCTGCTTGTCGAGCCACTCCACGCGCGCCTGTTCCATGAAGCGGAAGAACACGGTGTTGTTGACGTGTCCGAGCGCGTCCTGATCGCCCCAGCGAACCGGGATGTCGCATTCGTGAAGCAAGGTGCCAGCGTTGTCCTGCATGTTCTGTCTCCGGGTTTTCGCGCCTTGATTCGAGGCGCATCACGGGGGTAATCTACCATACCGTACCGTATGGTGAATGACGTTTTGCGGACACCGGTCGCGCAGACGGGCTGAATTTTCCAGGAGTGTAGGAATGGAACGCGAGTCGATGGAATTCGACGTGCTGGTGGTGGGTGGCGGGCCTGCGGGCCTGTCGGCGGCGATCCGCATCAAGCAACTGGCACAGGAGAAAGGTCAGGACGTCAGCGTCTGCCTGATCGAGAAAGGCGCCGAGATCGGCGCCCACATCCTGTCTGGCGCGGTGATGGATCCGCGCGCGATCAACGAACTGTTCCCCAACTGGAAGGAACTCGGCGCCCCGCTCGAAACCGCCGTCACGCACGACCGCGTGCTGTTCCTCTCCGAATCCGGAGCCACCGAAGTACCGCACTGGGCCACGCCGGCCACGCTGAAGAACGACGGCAACTACATCATCAGCCTCGGCATGCTGGCACGCTGGCTGGGCGAGCAGGCCGAAGCGCTGGGTGTCGAGGTCTATCCGGGTTTTGCCGGCGCGCAGGTGCTCTACGACGAGCAGGGCCGCGTGAAGGGCGTCATCACCGGCGACATGGGCGTAGGCCGCGACGGCGAACCGGGCGGCAACTTCCAGCCAGGCATGGAACTGCATGCGAAGTACACGCTATTTGCCGAAGGCTGCCGCGGCCACCTGGGCAAGCAGCTCGAAGCGAAATTCAACCTGCGCGACGGCGTTGATCCGCAGACCTACGGCATCGGCATCAAGGAGCTGTGGGAGGTGAAGCCGGAGAAGTTCCAGAAAGGTCTGGTGCTGCACTCCGCTGGCTGGCCGATGAACCCCGACACCTACGGCGGCGGGTTCATGTACCACTACGGCGAGAATCTGGTGGCGATCGGCTTTGTGGTGGGCCTCGGGTACAGCAACCCGCATCTGTCGCCGTTTGAAGAATTTCAGCGCTACAAGACGCATCCGTCGATCAAGGGCTACTTCGACGGCGCCAAGCGCATCGCCTACGGCGCGCGTGCAATCACGGCCGGCGGCGTGCAAAGCCTGCCCAAGCTCACCTTCCCGGGGGGCGCGCTGATCGGCGACGACGCGGGCTTCCTCAATGCGGCGCGGATCAAGGGCTCCCACGCCGCAATCAAGAGCGGCATGATGGCCGGTGACGCCGCCTTCGAGGCGGTCGCTGCTGGCCGCGCGCAGGACGAGCTGGTCGCCTATCCGGCGGCCTACAAGCAATCCTGGCTGTTCGACGAACTGTATCGGGCGCGCAACTTCAAACCGTACATGGCCAAGGGCCTGTGGCTCGGCACCCTGCTCTACGGCATCGACCAGCAACTGCTGCGCGGCAAGGCACCGTGGACGCTGCACAACACCGCCGATCACACGAAGCTGAAGAAGGCATCGGAGTGCGCCCCGATCACCTACCCGAAACCCGACGGCGTGCTGACCTTCGACCGCCTCTCATCGGTGTTCCTGTCGAACACCAACCACGAGGAAGATCAGCCCTGCCACCTGCAGCTGAAGGACGCCAGCGTGCCGGTGAAGGTGAACCTCGCGGAGTACGACGCGCCGGAGCAGCGCTACTGCCCGGCTGGCGTTTACGAAATCGTCCGCGAAGAGGCCGGCCCGCGCCTGCAGATCAACGCGCAGAACTGCGTGCACTGCAAGACATGCGACATCAAGGATCCGACGCAGAACATCGTGTGGGTCGTGCCGCAGGGCGGTGAAGGCCCGATCTACCAGCAGATGTAAGCGCCAGCGCGCAAAGAAGAACGCCCGCGGCAATGCGGGCGTTTTCATTACTGCGCGAAGCGCGTGTTCAGCGCAAGATGCGGCTGAAGTAGTTGCGGCCGTTGTTGTTGTCCCAATAGGTCACGCCGTTCACGGTGTACGAGATTGCGTACTCCACCTGTGAGGCGTTGCCAACGTTCAGCTGATAGCGCCACTCCTCGAAGCCCATCGTGTTCGGGTTGCCGATGCTGTAATAGCTCGACGACCAGAAGTCCTTGCTGAATGTCGCTACCGCGGTACTCGACGTCGCCCAGTTGTCGGTGGAATACACAAGCTTCACGTCTTTCGCATACGCAAGGTTGCGCACCGTCACGTAGCCCGACCATGTGGTGACGCCTGCGCCAGCGTAGATCTCCGCGCTGTAGTTCGCGCCGTAGACATTCACGCCATTGCCAAGCAAGGCACCAGCACCCTTACCGAGCTTGTAGTTCGCGCCGCCGTTGTTGTCCCAGAAAGTGGTTCCGTTAACGGAGTACTTGACCGCGAACTCGATCGTGTTGCCGACGGAATCGGGCAACGAATACGACGAGAAGTCGGCGGCCCAGATCTCCTTGTTGGCGCCGCTGCCGCGCACGTAGCTGAGCGGGAAGTCGGCCCAGGTACCGTTTGCTTGTTTGATGTAGGCGGCCACCTGCTTCTGGTAACCAAGATTGGCGACCTCGACCTCAAAACGGCCGTTGTGCCAGTACCCACGGTAGTAGGAAACGTAGCTGTTCGCCTTCTTCAACGCCACTTCGCCAGCTGCCGCGGCAAGGCCCGGCAACACCAACAAGAGAGCGAAAACCAAACTACCAATACGCTTGTGCATTTCATCTACTCCAGATCTTGCATTGCATGGCCCCGAGCCCCCACCACACACGTCATTGCTGCCGTGCGGTCGGGAATCTAGCAACTAGGTGACGTTACCCCTCATTGCACTGATTTATTGATTCATCATCAAATTCGAAGCTCTGCGGCGGGCACGCAGGCAAGTCTCTGATCTGACTGAAGGTGACACATGAGCATGCAGTGCGATCTGGCGGCTCAAAGTGTTGCCATTTCCCAACAACCGCACGTAGATGCGGATACCCGACCGGGCTGCGCAGGGACCGGCAGTCTTGGCTTCGTATCGCGAGGCACCGACATTCAGGTATGGTGAGTGGCAGTCCTTGAACCCACTTGCCGCCATGCCGCGCTTTGCAGCGAACCTGTCCTGGCTGTTCACCGAACTCGACTTCCCTGATCGATTCCAGGCCGCTGCCAGGGCGGGCTTTGATGCCGTCGAGTTCCTCTTCCCCTATGGCTACACCCCGGAAGCGGTAGCGCGATGGCAGCGTGATGCCGGCGTGCAGACCGTGCTGTTCAATCTGCCGCCCGGCGAATGGGCCAACGGCGAACGCGGACTCGCCGCGCAACCGGGTCGCGAACAGGACTTCGCGGCCAGCGTGGAACTCGCCCTGCTGCATGCGCGCGCACTGGGCGTGAAGCGGCTTCACGCGATGGCCGGTCTCACCGATCCGGATCTGCCGCACAGCCTGCAACGCCATGTTTACATCCAGAACCTGCGCCAGGCATGCCGACGGCTCGCGCCCAGCGGCATCGAGCTGTTGATCGAGCCGATCAACCCGGGCGACATGCCGCACTACTTCCTCACCCACGTCTCGCAGGCGCTGGAGATCATTGCCGAAGTCGGCGAGCCGAACTTGCGGCTGCAATTCGACGCCTACCATGTGCATCGCGTTGGGAACGATGTCGGTGCCACATTCGCGGTCGCCCAACCACAGGTTGCGCATATCCAGATCGCCGGCAGCCCGGGTCGCAACGAACCCGATACCGGTACGCTCGACTATCGAATGCTGTTCGCGCAGATCGACGCCGCCGGCTTCGAGGGCTGGATCGGCTGCGAATATCGCCCCGCGGCCGACACGGTAGCCGGCCTGCGCTGGCGGGAGCGCTTGACCGCGCGCTGATCCGCCGGCGGCCAAACCGCCTAAACTGACTGCTCCGCGCCGCACGTAGAGGGCAGTCATGGATCGACCGTCTGGCAGACGTTTCCCGCTTTACGTCCACATCACGACCTTGTTCTTCGTGATGTTGCTTGCCATCGGGGGCCTGCTCGCATGGCTCTCGTATGCGCGCAGCGCCGAGATCATCGAAGAAGCCGTGCAGGATGTCTTCACCCGGATCGTGCGCGAGACGACGAACCAGCTCGAGGGCATCGTCGCGCCAGCGCAAACCGCGCTCAGCCTGCAGGCCGAGCAGCGGGTGGTCCGTGCCCGCAACCTGCCGGACAGGCTCGACAGCCTCGGTTTCTATGCCCGCGCGCTGGAATCGACGCCCTCCGCCACCTCGGTCTATGCCGGCTACGATGACGGCGACTTCTTTCTGGTCCGCAAGCTCGATGATCCGGAAACGATCAAGCTCCTGAACGCGCCCGCTGGCGCCACCTACGCGGTGCAGAGCGTCGAGCGCGATGCGCGCGGCACGGTTGGCGAATTCCTGTTCTTTGACAACGAGTTGCGCCCACTTGGCCGCGATGCCCGCGACAGCTATGCAAGCTACGACCCGCGCGAACGCGGTTGGTACAAACAGGCGAGCGCCGCTACGGGTGTGATCCGTACCGACCCCTACGTCTTCTTCACCACCGCACGTGTCGGTGTAACGCTGGCGCGGCGCAGCATCGACCCGCACGCCATCGTCGGGATCGACATCCGGCTCGAGACGGTCGCGGATCTGCTGAAGCAACAGAAGTTCACGCCCGGCACGCAACTGGTGATCTTCGATGCACAGCGCCGGGTAATCGCCGCGGACCAGATCGAACGGGTCGTGCGCAGCGACCGCAACGGCGAACGGCCGCAGCTGGTGCAGCTCGAATCCTTCGGAAGCCCGGCGCTCGCGCATCTGGGCAAAACCGTAGCAACCGACACCGCGCCGCATCCGAAAGCGCTTCACATCGACGGCCGTGACTGGCACACCGCCGCGGTGCGCCTGCCTGGCAGCGACGCGCGCCCGCTCTTCCTCGCGCTCGCCGTGCCCGATGACGAATTGCTCGCTCACGCGCGGGAACTGCGCAACGAGCTGCTGTTTGCCACCGCCATCGTGATGCTGCTCGCGATCCCGCTCACGCTGGTTGTTGCGCGTGCAGTGGCCAATCCGCTGCGCCGACTGGTCGGCGAGGCTGACGCAATCCGGCACTTCGATTTCACTCGGCCGATCGTGGTGAGCTCATTGGTGCAGGAGGTGGATGATCTCGCCGCGACGATGCAAGGGATGAAGCGGACGATCCGCCGCTTCCTGGACATCTCGTCGGCGATTGCGGCGGAAGACAACTTCGAACGCCTGCTGCCGCGTCTGCTCAACGAGGTCATCGACGCGGCGCAGGCCACCGGCGGCGTGCTCTACCTTGCGGACGCGAGCGGCACACGCCTTACGGCGGCAGCGATCAACCGCAAGGGCGAAACCGAGATCCCGAGTGAGCCCAGATCATTCGCGCTTGATGCCCTGCCCGCACTGCTGCAGGGCGCGCTGGATTCCTCGACGACCGGAGTAATGGCGGGATCGGTAAGCGCGGCCGAACTGCAGGCGGCCCAACTGGATGTCGACGGGTTCGCCGCCCCCGCGGTGGCTTCGCTCGCGGTACCACTCTACAACCGCAAGCAGCAGCGGGTCGGCGCGATGCTGCTCTTCGGCGCGGCGGGAGCGGACGACGCCAAACGCAGCTTCATCGGCGCGCTGTCTGGCACGGCGGCAATCTCGCTCGAAACGCGCGAACTGGTGCAAGCGCAGAAGGCGCTGTTCGAAGCCTTCATCAAACTGATTGCATCCGCGATCGACGCGAAGAGCCCCTACACCGGCGGCCATTGCGCCCGCGTGCCTGAGCTTACAAAGATGCTGGCACGCGCTGCCTGCGCCGCAGACAGCGGCCCATTCAAGGACTTCGCGCTCAGCGAAGAGGCGTGGGAGGCGGTGCATGTGGCCGCGTGGCTACACGACTGCGGCAAGGTCACAACACCCGAGTACGTCGTCGACAAGGCCACCAAGCTGGAGACGATCTACGACCGCATTCACGAAATCCGTACCCGCTTCGAGGTACTCAAGCGCGACGCGGAAATCGCGACGCTGCGCCGCATCCTTGACGGTGAGCCGCGCGAAGCGGCGGAAGCCGAGCTCGACCGTGAACTCGCCGCGCTCGACGCCGATTTCGCCTTCGTTGCAAGCTGCAATGAAGGTGGCGAATTCATGGCGCCGGAACATCAGGCACGACTGCAACGCATCGCCGCACGGACCTGGCTGCGCACGCTGGACGACCGCATCGGCATCTCGCATGAAGAGCGCGAGCGCAAGGCAATGATCCCCGCCGCGCCGCTGCCGGCGCAGGAGGCGCTGCTTGCGGACAAGCCGGAACACGCCATCGCGCGCGGCGCGGCAGAGCATATCGGCACCGACAACCCGTGGGGCTTCCGGCTCGATACGCCGGCCCTGCGCTACAACCGAGGCGAGTTGTACAACCTTTCGATTGGCCGCGGCACGCTGACGGCGGAGGACCGGCACAAGATCAACGATCACATCGTGCAGACGATCGTCATGTTGTCGCAACTGCCCTTCCCGAAGCATCTGCAACAGGTGCCGGAGATTGCCGGCGGGCACCACGAGAAGATGGACGGCACCGGCTACCCGAAGCGCCTCACAGGCAGCGAGATGAGCCCGCTGGCGCGGATGATGGCGATTGCAGACATCTTCGAGGCGCTCACCGCCATCGATCGCCCCTACAAGAAGGGGAAGACCTTGTCGGAGGCGATCGCCATCATGGCGCGCATGCGCGACGAGCAGCACATCGACGCAGAGCTCTTCGCGCTGTTCCTGCGCGCGGGCGTGTATCGCGACTACGCGCAGCGCTTCATGCAACCGCAGTACGTCGACGCGGTGGATATCGAACGCTACCTTGGCGCCCACGCAAGCGCGCAGAAATGAAAACGGCCGGCATCAGGCCGGCCGTCCGGGCAGACGCGCCGGGGCGTCAGAGCGGTTGCTCGGTGTACACCTTGCAATCGCCCGACTTGATCCACACCTCGGTACCACGCTGCGCGATCGTCGGCGGGAAGGTGACGGACTGATCGGTCGCGCAATCCTTCTTGCCGGTGCCATCGGTGATCAGGAAGTCCATCATCGCAGCCTCGCTCGACACAGCGATATCGAGGTAGACACCGAACGCGTCCTTGCCTTCAAAAGCCAGATTGCCCGGCCACTTCGGCGGTTCGTCCTTGACGCCCTTCCACGCATACACGCCCCAGCCCTCGTAGTCGCCACCGACGCGCTGGTAGTGGAAACGCACGGACCCGGGCTTCACGGCACCGATTGTGCCGCTCGCTACCGGCTGCGATTGCTCGGCCGCCACTGGCGCGGACGCAGCGACTTGCGGTGCCGACTGCGCGACCGGGGGTTCTTCCTTGCTGCATGCCACCAGCGCCGAGACGCCGAGGCTAAGGATGGAGGCTTGGATGATTGACGAACACTTCATGGCTGGCTCTGTATGACTGTTGTTTTTGGGAGGAATGCACCAAAGGGCCGCGCCTCGCGATCAACGCCAGGCACTGCCCACCTGGATATAGAAAGCACTGTCTTCCGGACCACGGGCGACATCGAGGCCAGCCAGTAAGCCGAGTTTGCGGGCGATCAGATAGCGAAAACCGCCGCCCCAGGCGTAAGCGATCTCTGCCGCACTGAATTCGGTACGCGGGCCATAGGCCTTGCCGGCACCGCTGAATCCGACCAGCCACCAACGCTCGTCGAGCGCCCAACGCAGTTCCAGTTCGCCGACCGCGGTACTGCGGTCCTGATAGCGTGCTGCCGGAATACCGCGCAGCTTGACGAAAGGCTGGCCCCAGAACGGCACGCCATCCGTCGCATGCTGGTAGTCGCCGCGCAGGCCGAGCACCCACTGCGGGGCGAGCTGCAACCAATGGTATGCACGCAGCCCGTACAGATCGAAACTCATCGATGCGCCGAGCGCCGGGCGGATGAAGTTGGCTTCACCCTCGACGTAGGTACCCTTGTTGGGCGAGAGAAAGTTGTCGCGGGTGTCGTAGTCGACCAGCAAGCCGGCGCTGCCGATGCGCGCCTTGGTCGATTCCGGCAGCAGTTCAGGCGGGCGCTCCCGCTCGAAGCTCATCGTGGAGTCGAGATAGGCATAGCGCGCGCCAACCAGCCACGGCGTATCCGCAACGCGCATCAGCACCTGCTGCACCGTGCCCAGGCCCTCGACGCCGTAACGCCGGGCCTGGCCAGTCAGGCCATAGTAGTCGAGCCGGATGTCGAGCTTCGCGACGCCACCGAGATAGCGGATGCGGTCGCCCTGCCAGGTGTGCATGTGGCCGGCGAAGCCACCCCAGGTGCCGTTCTCGGTCTTGAAGCCGCCGATCGCCGAGATGTTCGGCGGTGCTGCGCGCCCGGATTCCTCCAGGTTCTTCTGCGCCGCCTCGGACATCGACTGATCGAAGAACGCGGCCACCATGCCGCCGCCGTAGCCCACGGCCGGCTCGGTGATGATCACCGGGACCGGCAGCAGGCCCTTGTAGTCGAGCAGATACTCGCTGGTGTCGAAGCGGCCATCCTCGGGGTCGGTGAACTTCTCCGGCGCGGCAAACGCAGCCCCGGCACACAGCCCCAACAGCAAGGTGCCGCCACGAACCAGCAAGGCAGTCATCAGCCCAGCCAGACGCGCGCGTTGCGGAACATGCGCATCCACGGCGAATCCTCGCCGAGGAAGTCCGGCGCCCAGGACATCTGCAGCGTGCGGCGGCAGCGCTCCGGGTGCGGCATCATGATCGTGAAGCGGCCGTCCGGCGTCGTCAGGCCCGCGATGCCCGCGGGCGAACCGTTCGGGTTCGCCGGGTAGCGCGTAGCCACCTGACCCGCGTTGTCGATGTAACGCAGCGCGATCTTCGCGTTGTCCTGCGCATCGATGCCGTCGAACACCGCGCGGCCTTCGCCGTGCGACACCACGATCGGCATGCGGCTGCCCGCCATGCCGGCGAACAGGATCGACGGGTTTTCCGGGATCTCCGCCATCACGAAGCGCGCTTCGAACTGCTCGCTGCGGTTGCGCTGGAAGGTAGGCCAGCACTCTGCACCGGGGATGATCGGAGCGAGGTGCGCCATCATCTGGCAACCATTGCAGACGCCCAGCGCAAAGGTGTCGCTGCGGCCGAAGAAAGCCTCGAACTGTGCGCGCAAGGCATCCGAGAACAGGATCGACTTCGCCCAGCCCTGCCCCGCGCCCAGCACGTCGCCGTACGAGAAGCCGCCGCAGGCCGCGAGGCCCTTGAACTGGTCCAGCGTGTAGCGGCCGGAGAACAGGTCGGACATGTGCACATCAAACGGCTCGAAGCCGGCGCGTTCGAACGCGGAGGCCATTTCGGCCTGCGAGTTCACGCCCTGCTCGCGCAGGATCGCGATTTTCGGCCGCGCGCCGGTAGCGATCATCGGCGCAGCGATGTCGTCGGCCGCGTCGAAGGACAGCGATACCGACAGGCCCGGGTTGCTGGCGTCGAGCAGGCCGTCGAATTCTTCCTGTGCGCAGGTGGCGTCGTCGCGGATCTTCGCGATCTGGTAGCTGACTTCGCTCCAGGCGCGCTGCAGTTCTGCACGCGGTGCGGCGAAGATCATCTTCGCGTTGCGCCAGATGCGCAGTTCATCGCGATCGTTCGGCTGACCGATGAAGTGGGCGGCGCCACCGAGTTGGTGCGCGGTCAGCGTGGCCAGCACCGCATCGCGTTGGTCGCGGCGGATCTGGATCACTGCGCCAAGTTCTTCGGCGAAGAGCGCCGCCAGCACGCGATCGTTGAAGCGGCCGGCGAGCATGCCGGCTTTCTTCTCGCCGCCATCCACATCCGACAGGTGGCCGTCGTAGGCGATCGAATCGAGCTCCAGCGACACGCCGGTGTGGCCCGCGAAGGCCATCTCGGCCACGGTGGCGAGCAGGCCACCATCGCCGCGGTCGTGATAGGCGAGCACGCGATCATCGCGCTTGAGCTCGGCCATCGCGGCCACGAAGGCCTTCAGCGTTTCCGCATCGATATCCGGCGCGTGTTCGCCGACCGAGTTGAAGCACTGCGCAAACACCGAACCACCCAGGCGATGCTTGCCGCGGCCCAGATCGACCAGCACCAGCTCTGTCTCCACACCCGGCAGGGTCTTGAGTTCCGGCGTCAGGGTGCGGCGCACATCGCCGACCGGCGCGAAGGCAGTCACGATCAGCGACAGTGGTGCAACGACTTTCTTCTCGGCGCCTTCGTCCTGCCACACCGTCTTCATCGACAGCGAATCCTTGCCAACCGGGATCGCCAGCTGTGCGCCCTGGCAGAACTCGGACACCGCCTTCACGGTGGCGAACAGGTGGGCGTCCTCGCCACGGTGGCCGCAGGCGGCCATCCAGTTGGCGGAGAGCTTGATCTGCTTCATGTCCGACACATCAGCGGCGAGCAGATTGGTCACCGACTCGCCGACCGCCATGCGACCAGACGCTGCCGGCGACACGCAGGCGAGCGGCGTACGCTCGCCCATCGCCATCGCTTCACCCAGGTAGCCGTGGAAGCTGGCAGTAGTCACCGCGACGTCAGCCACCGGCACCTGCCACGGGCCGACCATCTGATCACGCGCGGTCTGGCCGCCCACCGAACGGTCTCCGATGGTGATGAGGAAGTTCTTCGACGCGACGGTCGGGTTGCGCAGCACGCGGCCCACGGCGTCCGCCAGGTCCACCGCGGTGGTATCGAGCGGCGGCAGGAAGATGTCGCGCTTGGCCACGTCGCGCGTCATGCGCGGCGGCTTACCGAGCAGCACTTGCATGTCCATGTCGACCGGCTTATTGCCGAAGTGACTGTCGCTCACCGTCAGGCGGCCATCGGCCGTGGTGGTGCCGAGCACCGCAAACGGGCAGCGCTCGCGCACACAGATCGCTTCGAAGTCGGCCAGGCGGTCCGGCGAGATCGCGAGGACATAGCGCTCCTGCGCTTCGTTCGACCAGATCTCGCGCGGGCTCATGCCCGGCTCTTCGATCTGGATGTTGCGCAGCTCGAAGTGCGCGCCCAGCTTGGCGTGATCGGCCAGTTCCGGCATCGCGTTGGAGAGGCCACCCGCGCCAACGTCGTGGATCGCCAGGATCGGGTTGTTCTCGCCCTGCTGCCAGCAGGCATCGATCACCTCCTGAGCGCGACGCTCGATTTCCGGGTTGCCGCGCTGCACCGAGGCGAAGTCCAGATCCGCGGTATTGGTGCCGGTCGCCATCGACGAGGCAGCGCCGCCGCCCAGGCCGATCAGCATGCCGGGGCCGCCGAGCTGGATCAGCAGCGTGCCGGGTGCGAAGTCGCTCTTGAAGGATTGCTCGGCCTGGATGCTGCCGACGCCGCCCGCGATCATGATCGGCTTGTGGTAGCCGCGCACCTCGCCCATCACTTCCTGCTCGAAGGCACGGAAGTAGCCGGTCAGGTTCGGGCGGCCGAACTCGTTGTTGAACGCGGCCGCGCCGAGCGGGCCGTCGATCATGATTTGCAGCGCGGAGGCAATGCGTTCCGGCTTGCCGTAGTTCACTTCCCAGGGCTGCTCATAGCCCGGGATACGCAGGTTCGACACGGTGAAGCCCGCGAGGCCCGCCTTGGGCTTGGAGCCACGGCCGGTCGCGCCTTCGTCGCGGATTTCGCCGCCCGCGCCGGTCGACGCGCCCGGGAAGGGCGAGATCGCGGTCGGGTGGTTGTGCGTCTCGACCTTGGCGAGGATGTGGGTCAGCTCCGGCTTGTAGCTCCAGCGACCATCCTTCTCCGGATAGAAGCGCTGGACCTCGGCGCCCTCGAAGATCGCGGCGTTATCCGAGTACGCGACCACGGTGTGCTCGGGCTGCGCCTTGTGGGTATCGCGAATCATGCCGAACAGGGTTTTCTCTTCGGCGCGGCCGTCGATCACCCAGCTGGCGTTGAAGATCTTGTGGCGGCAGTGCTCAGAGTTCGCCTGCGCGAACATCATCAGCTCCACGTCGGTCGGGTTGCGGCCCATCTTCGTGAAGTTGTCGACCAAGTAGTCGATTTCGTCATCCGACAAGGCCAGGCCCAGTTCGCCGTTGGCCACTTCCAGCGCGACACGGCCACCGCCGATGATGTCGACCGTGGTGAGCGGCTGCGGCGCATAGTGGGCGAAAAGGCCGTGCGCAGCGTCGACATTGTCGAGCACCGATTCGGTCATGCGATCGTGCAGCACCGGCAGCGCGGCAGCGCGGGCTTCGGCATCAAGGCCACCACGCACTTCAAGCGTGTAGGCGGTGCCGCGCTCGATCCGCTTGATCTTCGCGAAGCCGCAGTTGTGCGCGATGTCGGTGGCCTTCGACGACCAGGGCGAGATCGTGCCCAGGCGCGGCGTGACCAGCAGCAGTTCGCCCGCGGGCGCGTCACCCTGCGGATAGGCGCCGATCAGGTCGGCCAAGCGCTCGGCCTCGTCGCCAGCGAGCGGCGCGTCGATCTCGACGAAGTACCAGTGTTCAGCGGCAAGCCCCTTCAACTTCGGCAGGGCGGATTTGAGCTGGGCCGTGAGGCGCTCCAGACGGGAAGCGGAAAGCGCGGGCGCGCCACGCAGCTTGAGGATCTCGGGCATGGTGGTTCCGAAGGGGCTAGCCAGGGGATTCGGTTGCGAGCGGTGCGCTGAATGGGCGCCGCCCTTGAAAAAACGTAGATTATACCGGCACTTGGCGACTTTCCGGGAGGCTTTCGAAGGCTCTTGAAACGGCTCGCCGCGGCCCAAACTTGAACAGAGTGTTATTGAGACGGGAGTCCAGCATGGCCAGCAGCGAATTTGTCTTCGACGTCACGCTTGAGAATTTCGAAGACCGCGTGATCGCGGCATCGATGCAGGTGCCCGTGTTGGTGGACTTCTGGGCGCCTTGGTGTGGCCCTTGCCGCGCGCTTGGGCCCATGCTCGAGAAGCTCGCGGCCGAGTTCGGCGGCAAGTTCCTGCTCGCCAAAATCAATTCGGACGAGAACGTGGCGCTTGCGCAACGTTTTGGCGTGCGAGGCATCCCGAACGTGAAGGCTGTCGTCAATGGCGAAGTGGTGGATGAGTTCACCGGCGCCCTGCCCGAAGCAACGCTGCGCGCGTTCGTGCAAAGCCTGCTCCCGTCGGCCGCCGCCCCGCTTCGCGAAGCAGCACGCACGGCACGCGAGCAGGGTCGCCTCGACGAAGCCCGTGCGCTGCTCGAGCAAGCGCTGGATGTCGATCCGAGAGACGAGGAGAGCTACCTCGACCTGGCGGATGTCCTGCTGGACGAGCCGGATCTGCCGACCGCACGCCTGCTGCTCGACAACGTCACCGAACCGGCCCGCGACCCGGACCGCGTGGCCGCATTGCGCGCCCGCCTCGCACTGCTCGACGGTGCCCCCGACACAACCGAGCGCGATGCACTGGAGGCGCGCATCGCTGCAGACCCGGCCGATCTGGGCGCGCGGCTGGCGCTTGCACGCCTGCTGTCCGCCCGCCGCGACTATGAGCCCGCCCTCGCACAACTGCTGGAAATCGTGCGGCGCGACCGCACCTTCGAGGACGATGCCGGCCGGCTGATGATGCTGCAACTTTTCGCCGCAATCAGCGATGACGCCTTGGTCCGCCGCTACCGTTCCGAATTGGCCTCAACGCTGAACCGCTAAAGACCACGCCGTGGGTGCCGTTATCCGTTAGTGCCTGCCGTACCAGGCACACCGGATAAACAAGAGCAGAAAGCTGGAGGAGCTCCCACATGGGCAACCTGACCGTCAAGGCCAAACTTGGTCTGCTGGTTCTCATTTCGATCGGCACGCTACTGCTGGTCGGCATTTCCGGCTGGGTGGGCATTAGCCGGGTCGGCAGCGCAATGTCGCAACTGGGCGAAACGCAATTGCCCGCGGTCATCGCGCTCTCCGATGTGCGCAGCAACCAGTACGCGCTGTATGCCTACACGCTGGAAGCGGCTACCTGGGAGAAGGAGAAGTACGCCAATTCCCAGTTCAAGAACATTCTTGAACGCAAGGAAAAGGCCACGGCGGCACTCGACAAGGCACTGAAAGCCTATGCCAGCCAGAAACGTACGGAAGACGAAGAGAAAGCCTGGAAGACACTGGAACCGGGCCTGAAACGCTGGCGCGATTTCGACGTCAAGCTCAACACCGTGATCACCGATCTGGGCAACAACGCCGAGTTCGAACACCAGGCCGAGCTGTTCGAGAAGTACTACTTCTATGTCACCGACTGGAAGGACGCCCAGTACGCCGTCGAACGCAACCTGAACAAGCTCGTCGAGCTCAACGTCAAGTATGCGAAAGAGGCCAGCGACTCGGGCACCCTCTCGCGTAAAGCCGCCGTCGGGGCGATGCTGACGGTGTTTGCAATCGCCGTTGCCACGCTGCTGGCGCTCGGCTGGATCTTCTTCAAGAGCATCACCGGCGCGCTCGACAAGATGCGGCGCGCGATCACTTCGGTGGCTGCCAATAACGACTTCACGATCCGCGCGGACGTCACCAGCAACGACGAAACCGGGCAGACGGCCAAGGCCTTCAACCAGTTGCTCGAGCAGATGCAGGAATCGCTGCGCGAGGTGCTGAGCAACGCGCAGAACATCTCGGAAGCTGCCCACAAAGCATCCGACGCGGCACAGCAGGTGTCCGACGCCTCCACCAGCCAGAGCGAATCCGCTTCGGCGATGGCCTCGGCGATTGAAGAGATGACCGTCTCGATCAACCACATCACCGACAGCACCCGCGACGCGCAGCACCGTGCGCACGACGCCGGCAGCGCAGCCGATTCGGGCGCCACCATCATCGCCCAGACCAACAGCGAGATGGATCACATTGCGGGCACGGTGCAAACCGCGGGCGAGACGATCAACGACCTGGGTCGCCAGTCCGACAAGATCTCCGGGATCATGCAGGTGATCAAGGAAGTCGCCGACCAGACCAACCTGCTCGCACTCAACGCCGCGATCGAAGCCGCTCGGGCGGGCGAACAAGGCCGCGGGTTCGCGGTGGTGGCGGACGAAGTGCGCAAGCTCGCGGAGCGTACCCGCAAGGCAACCGAAGAAATCAGCCAGATGGTCGTCACGATGCAGGGCTCTGCCCGCAACGCGGTCACCGGCATGGATTCGGTCGTCAGCCGTGTTTTCGAGGGCAAGGAGTTGTCCGATCAAGCGGCCGCCCGCATGAACGAGATCCAAGGGTCGGCCAGCCAGGTAACGGAGGCGATCAACGAGATCTCTGCCGCCCTGAACGAGCAGAGCGCCGCCGCGCAGGACATCGCGCGCCAGGTCGAACACGTTGCCCGCATGAGCGAGGACAACAGCTACGCCGCCCAGGAAACGGCCCGCATCTCGCAAGAGCTGGACAACTTTGCCTCGGCGCTACGCGACGCCGCTTCGCGATTCAAGGTTTGAGCAACCAGGAAGCCAACCCGCCCACACGATAGGAGCAGCGCCATGCGCAACCTAAGCATCCGCACCCGGCTTGGCATTCTGGTGATGGTCGCGGTGCTTGCGGTGGTGGTTGCTGCGGTGGGCGGATGGGTTGGCTTGCGCGCCATCGGCAGCACGCTGTCCGACGTCACGCAGCAACAGATGCCGGGCCTGGTGGGCCTGCAGCAGGTTCGCGCGGGCCAGGCCCAGGTCATCGAGGCCACCCTTGAGGTCGCGCTCAAAGAGCAGGACATGTATGCGCAGGAGTTCTTCAAGAACCTCATGGCCAGCAAGGACCGCGCCTGGAAGGAAATCGACGCGGGCTGGAAGGCCTATGCCGCTGCCCCGCGCGGGCCAGAAGAAGAAAAGGCCTGGGCCGCGCTGAAACAGCCGTTTGACGCCTGGCGCGAGCAGGACGCCGCGCTCAACGAAGTCATCGCAAGCCTTAGCACCAACGACCAGCCGGTCAAGCAACGCGAGTTGTTCGAGACCTACTACAAGCTGATCGATACCCAACGGGCCGCTGCGGCCGTGGTGCGCGAGCATCTGGGCAAACTGCAGACCCTGAGCCTCAACCGGATGGGTGAAACGCGCAACGGCGCCGCCGCGACGATTTCACGCTTCTCCGCCTTCGGCGCGCTGATCGCCCTGGGCTCGATCGCCGTTCTGACGGCACTGGCCTTCGTGATCGTGCGGGCGGTGGTCGGCTCGCTCGACGCAATCCGCAGCACCATCGTCGCGGTGGCGGGCAGCGGTGACTTCACACTGCGCGCACAGGTCCGCGCCACCGATGAGACCGGCCAGACCGCCGCCGCATTCAACCAACTGGTCGAGCAGATGCAAGGCTCGTTGCGCGAGGTGCTGGTAAACGCCGAGCGGATTGCTGACGCTTCCGGTCGCGCGTCAGGCGCTGCACAGCAGGTCTCCGAAGCCTCGTCGCGCCAGAGCGAATCCGCGTCCGCCATGGCATCGGCGATCGAGGAAATGACGGTTTCGATCAACCACATCACAGACTCGACACACGATGCGCAGCACCGCGCGCACGAGGCGGGCAGCGCCGCCGACTCAGGCGCCACCATCATCGCCCAGACCAACAGCGAGATGGATCAGATCGCCGGCACGGTGCAAACCGCCGGCGAAACGATCAACGACCTGGGGCGTCAGTCCGACAAGATCTCCGGAATCATGCAGGTGATCAAGGAAGTTGCCGACCAAACCAACCTGCTCGCGCTCAACGCTGCGATCGAAGCGGCGCGGGCAGGAGAACAGGGGCGTGGCTTTGCGGTCGTGGCGGACGAAGTGCGCAAACTGGCGGAACGTACCCGCAAGGCGACCGAAGAGATCAGCCAGATGGTCCTGACGATGCAAAGCTCGGCACACGATGCGGTGGCCGGCATGGATTCGGTCGTAACCCGGGTCTTCGACGGCAAGCGTCTGTCGGATCAGGCGGCGGACAGGATGAATGCGATCCAGGGTTCCGCCACGCACGTCAGCGCTGCGATCAACGAAATCTCGGCCGCACTGACCGAACAGAGCGCCGCCGCGCAGGATATTGCCCGCAAGGTCGAAAGCGTTGCCCAGATGAGCGAGGACAACAGCCAAGCCGCGCAAGAGACATCGCGCGTGGCGGAGGAACTCAACCGCTTCGCCGGCGCCCTGCGCGAAGCGGCCAACCGGTTCCGCGTCTAGGCGCGTGGCACGCTCAGGGCTGCGCCCGCATCAAGTCGGCCACATCGCGTCCGTCGACGCGAACACGCGCGCGAAGCGCGCCATTTTCGTCCGCCGCAACCGGGTCGATGCTGACCGTGCCACCGTCGAGCAGCCGCTGCAAACGCTGGGCGGAGTGTTCATGCGTCAAACCAGCGCTGGCCTCAGGCCCCAAACCCTCAACCACGATCTTGCGACCGTTGTGGAAGAAGGTCGAACCATCCACCGCATAAGCGCGAATCGGTGCGGAGCGCGCCTTCAGAGGCGAACCCTCGAGTGGCGTGCCGGAACTCTCCAGCGAACGCGCATTGATCGGGCTCTTGGTCACCAGCGTCTCGGCCGGCTCACCGCACGGCTTTTTGACCTTGACCGACTTGCCTTTGCGCTTGACCGTCTCGTAGCAGACTTTGGCTTTCGAACCAGTGGCTTTGCTCGATTTCGACTTGCTCGCGGTTGTTTTTCCGGCAGTCGATTTGGACGCCGTCGATTTCTTGCTTGAGGATTTCGCCGATGCACTGGTCGTCGGCTTCTTGGCGTGCGATTTGCTGGTGGTCGCGCTGGCTGCGTTCGGCAGACCGGCTGCGCACAGGATCACCAAGCCCAGCAGGCTTGAGGCAATCCGGAAACGGGGGGTACGGTTGGAGCTCACGCGTGACCTTGCCGGGCGCCGGGCCCGTTCTGGGTTGAGTCGAGTCCAGCATTCTACCGCAGCCCCGTTTTGCCCCTCGCCGCGCGACACATCCCGACACGCTTGAAGCCGACCCCGCTTTCGGCCATAGTCCGCGCCTTCCGTTTTTCTGCAGCACATCCCCATGCTTCCGCCTATTGAATCCCGCCTCGCCACCGAACTCGGCGCCCATCCGCGCCAAGTCGTCGCGGCCGTAGAACTGCTCGACGCCGGCGCCACCGTGCCCTTTATCGCCCGCTACCGTAAGGAAGTCACTGGCGGGCTCGATGACACACAGCTGCGCACGCTGGAAGAGCGCCTGGGCTACTTGCGCGAACTGGAAGACCGCCGCGCCGCGGTCATCGCCAGCATCGACGAACAAGGCAAGCTGACGCCTGCGCTGCGCGACGAGATTGAACACGCGGAAACCAAGCAGCGGCTGGAAGACCTCTACCTGCCTTACAAGCAGAAGCGCCGCACCAAGGCGCAGATTGCGCGCGAAGCAGGCATCGAACCCCTGGCCGACGCCCTGCTCGCAGACCCGACGCTGGTGCCGGAAACCGAGGCTGCGCGCTTCTTCAACGCCGAGGCCGGCTTCGCCGACACCAAGGCGGTGCTGGACGGCGCACGCCAGATCCTGATGGAGCGCTTCTCGGAAGACGCGAGCCTGGTCGGCAATCTGCGAGAGTACGTCGAAGCGCATGGCGTCGTCGTCTCCAACGTCGTCGAAGGCAAGGAGAACGACGGCGCGAAGTTCCGCGACTACTTCGACTACCGCGAGCCGCTCAAGGACATCCCCTCGCACCGTGCGCTGGCCCTCTTCCGCGGCCGCAACGAAGACATCCTGCGCGTGAAGCTGGTGCTCGACACCGACCCGCAGGACGGCACCCGCCTCGCCGAGCCCAACCCCTGCGAGCGGCGCATCATGAGCGCGGCCGGCATCCGCAACGAAGGCCGCGCGGCCGACCGCTGGCTGGTGGAAACCGCGCGCTGGGCCTGGAGCGTAAAGCTCTCGCTGCATATCGAGCTCGACTTGATGGGCGTGCTGCGCGAAAAGGCCGAGGAAGAAGCGATCCGCGTCTTCGCAAAGAACCTGAAGGACCTGCTGCTCGCAGCACCGGGCGGCCCGCGCGCCACGATGGGCCTCGACCCGGGCCTGCGCACCGGCGTGAAGGTCGCGGTAGTCGACGCCACCGGCAAGCTGCTCGACACCGCCACGATCTACCCGCACGAGCCGCGCCGCGATTGGGATGGCGCGCTGCATACGCTGGCCTTGCTGGCGAAGAAGCACAACGTGCAACTCATCGCGATCGGCAACGGCACTGCCAGCCGCGAGACCGACAAGCTCGCAGGCGATCTGGTCAAGCAACTGCCGGAACTGCACATGACGAAGATCGTCGTGTCTGAGGCCGGCGCATCGGTGTACTCGGCCTCGGAGCTGGCGGCCAAGGAATTCCCGCAACTCGACGTGAGCTTGCGCGGCGCCGTGTCGATCGCACGCCGCCTGCAGGATCCGCTCGCCGAACTGGTCAAGATCGATCCAAAATCGATCGGCGTCGGCCAGTACCAGCACGACGTCAACCAATCGCGCCTCGCCAAGTCGCTCGACGCGGTGGTGGAGGATTGTGTGAACGCCGTCGGTGTTGATGTGAACACCGCATCCGCCGCACTGCTGACGCGCATCTCCGGCCTCAACACGACCTTGGCGCAGAACATCGTCGCCCACCGAGACGCGCATGGCGCTTTCCGCAACCGCGCGTCGCTCAAGGCCGTGCCGCGACTAGGTGAAAAAACCTTCGAGCAGTGCGCCGGCTTCCTGCGCGTGATGAACGGCGACAACCCGCTCGATGCCTCGGCGGTACACCCGGAAGCCTATCCGGTGGTCGAGCGCATCCTCGCCGACGTGCAACGCAACGTGCGCGAGATCATGGGCGACGCGAGCTTCATCCGCTCGCTTCAGCCGGCGCGCTACACCGACGAGCGTTTCGGCCTGCCCACCGTGCAGGACATCCTGAAGGAACTCGACAAGCCGGGCCGCGACCCACGCCCGGAGTTCAAGACCGCCAGCTTCCGCGACGGCGTCGAAGATCTGAAGGATCTCGTTCCCGGCATGATGCTCGAAGGCGTCGTGACCAACGTCACCAACTTCGGCGCCTTCGTGGACATCGGCGTGCATCAGGACGGTCTGGTGCACGTCTCCGCGCTCTCGAACAAGTTCGTCAAGGACCCCGCGGAAGTCGTGAAGGCTGGGGACATCGTCAAGGTGAAGGTGCTGGAGGTCGATGTTGCGCGCAAGCGCATCGCGCTGACCATGCGGCTTGCAGACGAAGTCCATGCCGGCCGCAAGCCCGACAGTGGTGATCGCCGTAACACCACGCCGGCGCGCGCACCACGGCGCGACGACAAAACCGCGCCCGCCAACGCCTTCGCAAGCGCCTTTGCCAAGGCGCTGAAGCGCTGATCGGCACTGCGCACGCCAAGCCCCGCCGGGCGGTTCCCGCCGCCCGGCCTGCGTCACCTAAAATGAACGGGCCGACACGCCCGGAGCCACCCCATGCTGAGTTATCGCCATGCCTTCCACGCCGGCAACCACGCCGACGTGCTCAAGCATTTCGTCGAAGTCGAATTGCTGCGCTACCTGAACCAGAAAGAGAAAGCCTGGTGGTATATCGACACCCACGCCGGCGCGGGCGCTTACGAGCTGGATCGTGGCTATGCGGCGCAGAACGCCGAGTTCGAGAGTGGCATCGCGCGCATCATCGACGCACCCGATCTGCCGCCAGCCCTCGGCGCCTACATTGATCTGGTGCGCCGCTTCAATGGCCCGGGTGCGCTCAAGCACTACCCAGGCTCCCCATGGTTCGCCGCCGAACTGATGCGCGAGCAGGACCGCATGCGGCTCTTCGAACTGCATCCCGCCGACGCGGACCTGCTGGCCGAGAATTTCGAGCCCCTCGCCAAGCAGTTGATCGTCGATCGCGCGGACGGCTTCAAGGGGCTGAAGGCCTTCCTGCCGCCGCCGCCGCGCCGTGCCCTAGTCCTGATCGATCCGCCCTACGAGGTCAAGAGCGACTACCGCACCGTCGTCAGCACGCTGCAGGACGCCCTGCAACGCTTCGCCACCGGCACCTATGCGGTCTGGTATCCCCTGCTGCAACGGCCCGAATGCCACGAATTGCCACGGCAGCTCAAGGAACTACGCGCCAAGTCCTGGCTGCATGTCACGCTGTCGGTACATAAGCCCGCGCTGAGCGGGCTGGGCATGCATGGCAGCGGCCTCGTCGTGCTGAATCCGCCATGGACCTTGGCCGACACGCTGAAGCAAACGATGCCCTGGCTCGTCGGCAAACTGGCCCAGGACACCCACGCCCGCTATCAACTCGAAACCGGCTGCGCGGAATAGTCCGTACGAGATTCAGAACGACGACGTTCGCAGCGGGCGCCGAGCAGTTTGCGGCCGAGAAAAGCAAAACGCCCGGCAAGCCGGGCGTTTCTCATTGCGAGTCCGCAACAACTTACTCGGTCGGGCGGATGTTCGCTGCCTGCTTGCCCTTCGGGCCTTCGACGATGTCGAAAGTCACGCGTTGGTTTTCAGCCAGGGTGCGGAAACCCTTCGACTGAATTGCGGAGAAGTGGGCAAAGAGGTCGTCGCCACCACCATCGGGGGTGATGAAGCCGAAACCTTTGGAGTCATTGAACCACTTGACGATACCAGTTGCCATGTCGATGCGTCCTCGAATCGAAAAATAACTATTTTGTGGGGCTGGCGGCCCCGTTGGCACGGAATTCAGGGAGGCAAAGCCGACGAACATTCACCGTTTTGGGGACGGCTGGGTCACGCGCAATTCAAGAACCTGGAAATCCTGCTCGAATCATTATGGATGCACTACGGCCGAAACGGCAACTGTTTACGCCCGATCAGCGATAATTGCGTGATTTTCTTCCCGACCCTGCGCACTCACGTGATCACGATCTACGGCATCAAGAACTGCAACAGCATGAAGAAGGCGTTCGACTGGCTGGCCGCCAACCACGTCGATTACGCCTTTCACGACTACAAGAAATCCGGCATCGATGCAGCGACGCTGCAGGCGTGGGCCAATCAGGTCGGTTGGCAGAAGCTACTGAACACGCAGGGCCTGACCTGGCGCGGCCTCGACCCCTCCGACAAGAAAGACGTCGACGAAGCAAAGGCAATTGACTTGATGGTTGCAAAGCCAAGCCTGATCAAGCGCCCAGTTATCAGTGGCGGGCGAACCCTGCTGGTGGGCCTTGATGAAACCGCGTTCGCACAAGCCCTGAAGGATTGAAGATGGACCTTATCCAGCGCTTTCTATTCGAGGATCTCGACGTTCGCGGAGCCCTCGTTCAATTAGGGCCGGTGTGGCGCCAAATCCAGCGCAACCGTGACTACCCGCCTGCAGTTCGTTCATTGCTCGGCGAAATGGCCGCGGTCACGGCGATCATTGCCGGCAATCTCAAGACCCCTGGCCGGATCACCTTCCAGCTATCCGGCCACGGCGCGGTATCACTGTTGGTGATCGATTGCTCCGAAACACTCAACCTGCGCGGTTTCGCAAAGTCCGAAGGGCCTATCGTCGGCAATTCGATCAGCGAACTGCTGGGCGACGGCCGGCTTTTGCTTTCGCTTGATGTGGAAGGCATGCAACAGCCCTACCAAAGCTATGTGCCGCTCGAAGGCGAAACCATCGCGGCGGTATTCGAACACTATCTGCAGCAGTCGGAGCAGGCGCCCGCCGCCCTATTCCTCGCTGCCGACGGCGATAACGCGGCAGGCTTGTTCCTGCAGAAGCTTCCCGCGGCGGACGAGAAGGATGCCGATGGCTGGCGCCGCGTTCACGGCCTCGCCCAAACCGTCACGCCAGGCGAGTTGCTGTCGCTCGATGCGTCGGTATTGCTTCAGCGCCTCTTCCACGAAGAAACGCTGCGGGTGTTCGAACCCAAACCCGTTCGGCATGACTATCCGCCCGACCGGGAAAAAATCAGTGCGACGCTGCGCGCCCTCGGGCGGGAAGAGATCGAGAGCCTGCTCGCGGATCACGGCGAAGTGGTGGTCTCCGACGACCTGTCGAACCACGAATACCGCTTTAGCGCAGACGAGGCGAGGGCGCTCTTCGACACCCCGCCGCCGAACCTGCATTGACAGATTCAACAGACAGCAGCATTTCCGCCGGCGCAGGCCGGGGGCGATGGTAAACTTTGCGCAAAATTACCGGTACATGACAGGCATGCAGGCCAATCGCAGCAACGGCAAAACGATTGAATTCAAGGGCGGAACGCTCCAGGCCATGACGGCCGTGGTGCGGGATCCCAACGTGATGAAGCTCGCCGATGCCATGCACGCGATGCTGGGCGGCATGGGCGAATTCTTCGCCGGCGAGCCGACCGTCATCGATGTTTCCGGCACATCCTTGCCCGAACGCATGGACTGGGCCGGCGTGGCAAGCCTGCTGCGGCGTTACGGCCTTCAGCCGGTGGCGGTTCGCGGCGCGCCGGAGCAGCATGCAGATGGCGCCCGCAAGGCTGGGTTGGCAGTGCTGCCGCCCGATGCCGGCAAACCCTCGTCGGCCGCCAGCCGCGTTAGCACGCTCGATGCAGCCCCGCCCGAAGCACCTGCCCCTGCCGCACCGCCAAAGGCCGAATCGCCCACGGTGTCGGCCGGACGCACAATGGTGATTGACCGTCCGTTGCGCTCTGGCCAGCAGATCTATGCGCGCGGCGCTGATCTTGTGGTGATTGGCGGCGTGAGCAACGGTGCGGAGGTCATTGCCGACGGCAACATCCACTGTTACGGCCCGCTGCGGGGGCGTGCGATAGCTGGCGCGCAAGGGGACCATCAAGCGCGCATCTTCACGACTTCTCTCGGCGCCGAGCTCGTCTCGATCGCCGGGGTGTTCCGCACATTCGAGCGCGGCCTGCCCGAAGAGGTTGCTGGCCGTGCCGCACTGATCACATTGACCGGCGAGGGCGACAAGGCGCAGTTGCGTCTCGACCCGTTGCAGCTGAGCTGAGCAGCCCGCCGCATTACCATCCAGAAAAATGAATGACGTTGAATTGAAGGGGAGATCGTGAAAATCATCGTGGTGACTTCTGGCAAAGGTGGGGTTGGCAAGACCACCACCTCGGCCTCGGTGTCCTCCGGCCTGGCGCTGCGCGGCTTCAAGACGGCCGTGATCGACTTCGACGTCGGCCTGCGCAACCTCGACCTGATCATGGGCTGCGAACGCCGCGTGGTGTACGACCTGATCAATGTGGTCAACGGCGAAGCAAACCTGAATCAGGCGCTCATCAAGGACAAGCACTGCGAGAACCTCTACGTTCTTCCGGCTTCGCAGACTCGCGACAAGGATGCGCTGACTGAGGAAGGCGTCGAAAAGGTGCTGAAGGATCTTGAGCACCTCGGCTTCGACTATGCGGTTTGCGATTCGCCGGCCGGTATCGAGCATGGCGCAGTGATGTCGCTGACGTTTGCCGACGAAGCCTTGGTCGTCACCAACCCAGAAGTTTCATCGATCCGCGACTCCGATCGCATCCTCGGCATCCTGCAGAGCAAGAGCCGTCGCGCAAAAGAGGGGCGCGAGCCGGTCAAGGAACATCTGATCGTCACCCGCTACTCGCCCAAGCGCGTGGAAGAAGGTGAAATGCTCTCCTACAAGGACGTGCAGGAACTTCTGCGCGTGCCGCTGCTGGGCGTGATCCCTGAGTCGGAGGTCGTGCTGCAGGCATCGAACCAGGGCATCCCTTCGATCCACTTGAAAAACACCGATGTCGCCGAGGCCTACCAAGACGTCGTCGCACGCTTCCTCGGCGAGCAACGCGAACTGCGCTTCGTGGCCTACGAGAAGCCGGGCCTGCTCAAGCGTTTCTTCGGAGGTGCCTGAGATGTCGTGGCTGTCCGATCTCTTCGTCCAGAAGAAACCCCGGCCCGCTGACATCGCGCGCGAGCGCCTGACGGTCGTCATCGCCCGTCAGCGCTCGGATGAAAGCGCCTCGAGCCCGGACTTCCTGCCAGACCTGCAAAAAGACTTGATCGCGGTGATCTCGAAATACGTGACGGTGAATCCGAACGATATTTCCGTCCAGCTTGAGAAGCAGGACAACTACGAAGCGCTCAAGGTAAACATCGTGCTGCCCGAGCACGGCGCAGCGCGCTAAGCACAAGAAAAACGCCGCATTCGCGGCGTTTTCTATTTCGACCTAGTGTCGGTCAGCGCGCCAGGCGAACCAGCTTGCCGTCGATCACACCCACTGCGTCGCCCTTCTTGAGGCCGGGATCCCGCTCCTCGCGGACGACACCAACCGTTCCATCCTCCCAACGCACCACCACCTGGTACTCGGTCTTGGTGGTATCAGCGGTCGTTGCATCCTTGCTCCCCTTGCCGACCTGCGGGGCCACAACCAAGGGTCGATCCGACATGATGTCGGCGCTGGTGCGGTTCGCCTGGTTATCCATGGGCGATGCCGCCTTGCTCGTCGTCTTGACCGGGGTTACACGCTGAACCACACCACGACGCGTCGAATCGGCAGGCGCTGCCGCCGCATCAAGCTTGCGGAAGTCCTCCCGCGTCTGCGGCAGCTTCACATCCGCCGCTTGCGCGGCCACGGCGGCCGCGCAAAGCAGCGCAGCAACGATCAGTTTTCCAGCGACCACTTTCCGTCCTCTCCACGACATGCGCGCAGGCCGTTTGTCGCCTTCAGCGCGCGGTAGTAGGTCTTGATCTGTATATCGCGACAGGTTTTGCCTTGGCGCTTGAGCGTTCGAAGCGCCACCCCCTGCCCGCCTGAACGGGTCGATTCGGTCGCCCAGCTCACCGATTTGCCGTCGGGCGTGCTTTCAAGCAACTCGGTCAGCATGGCTTCGTGCTTCGCACGATCCTCACTGCTGAAATTCGCGATCGGTGTATCGCTTGCAAACTGCATGTTGAATGCGTGCGCAGACGATGAAGCGAACGCGGCGACGATCATTGCAACAAGAAACTGAATTCGACGGCGAACCATCACACCCTCCAGAACCGCTCTGCGCTTGACCTGCGGGATTCTACCGGAGCCCTGCGCCGGGTACGACCTAACCGTAGCGAACAGAACGCCCAAAAACAAAAAGGGAAGGCATCAAGCCTTCCCTTTTCTTACTACTGGAGCGGGAGACGAGTCTCGAACTCGCGACCTCAACCTTGGCAAGGTTGCGCTCTACCAACTGAGCTACTCCCGCAAATTTTCTGGAGGCGCGGGCCGGAGTCGAACCGACCTACACGGATTTGCAATCCGGTGCATAACCGCTTTGCTACCGCGCCGTGTGCGGATCAACCTGACGACCCGCAGCTCAACTAAAAGGGGAAAGCACCAGGCTTTCCCCCTGAATTGGGCTGGAGCGGGAGACGAGTCTCGAACTCGCGACCTCAACCTTGGCAAGGTTGCGCTCTACCAACTGAGCTACTCCCGCGTCGCAGAGAGATGCATTATAGCCTGAAATCTCTCAGCGTCAACTCTTTTCAACTTCCGATAACGCGACAGCGGCGCGCTTGAGGTAGTAACCCATTGACCACAGGGTCAAAACCGCCGCAACCCAGATCAGTACCGTGCCAGTTTGGCGCACATGAACACCGAGCAGCGTGCCGTCGTACAACAAGACCGGGATCGCAATCATCTGGGCGGTGGTCTTGAGCTTGCCGATGAAGGACACAGCGACACTGCGCGACGCCCCCACCTGCGCCATCCACTCA
The DNA here is from genome assembly GCF_013184235.1 of Niveibacterium sp. COAC-50. Lineage (NCBI taxonomy): Bacteria > Pseudomonadati > Pseudomonadota > Betaproteobacteria > Rhodocyclales > Rhodocyclaceae > Niveibacterium > Niveibacterium sp. COAC-50. The sequence continues at coordinate 608,151 of NZ_JABCJM010000001.1, read as the reverse complement.
CGCAGCGCCGAGATCGTAATCTCGCGACCGATGATGACAAAGGCGATCAGCGCATCAACGCGCCCAAGCTCGACCAGCATCACCAAGGCGGCGCCCACCATCAGTTTGTCAGCCACCGGATCCAGAAAAGCGCCAAATGCGGAGGTCTGGCCCAACTTGCGCGCCAGGTAGCCGTCGAACCAATCGGTCACGGCCGCCAGTACGAACATGACACAGGCCCAGAGATTCTTGTCAGCCAGCCCCAGCCAGCTCGCGGGCAGGTAGAAGACGCCGACAAACAACGGAATCAGGACAATTCGTGCCCAAGTAAGAGTGTTTGGGATATTTGGCTGCATGGATAAGGATCGTGTAGCGGCTCGATATCAGTCGCGTAGCGCATTGTAGATCGCTTCAGCGAGTTTTCGATTCACGCCCGCCACGCGGCACAAATCTTCGACCGTTGCGTTCTTGACGCCAGCAAGACCGCCGAAGGTTTCGATCAGCTTCTTGCGGCGAGTCGGCCCGATTCCGGGGATATCGTCCAGTCGCGATCCGATCCGGGTCTTGGCACGGCGAGCACGCATGCCCGTGATCGCAAAACGGTGCGCCTCATCACGGACGGTCTGGATCAAATGCAGGCCTGCATGTTCACCGCCAAGTACCAGCGGCTCTCGCCCATCGGCAAAGACGAGCTGCTCAAGGCCAGCTTTGCGTGCCTCGCCCTTGGCCACGCCGAGCATGGCAATGGATTCAAGCCCGAGCTCGACGAGCACCTCGTGCGCCACGCCAACCTGGCCCTTGCCACCGTCGATCAGGATCAGATCCGGACGAACGCCCTCACCCGCGGCAACCTTGCCATAGCGTCGCGTGAGTGCCTGTCGCATCGCACCGTAGTCATCACCTGGTTCAATACCGCTGATGTTGAAGCGACGGTACTCGGACTTCTTCATGCCGCCGCCTTCCCACACGACACACGATGCGACAGTTGCTTCACCCATGGTGTGGCTGATGTCGAAGCACTCGATGCGCTGTGGAGGGTCCTGCAGATCGAGCGCAGTACGCAACGCTTCCAACTGGTCCGTCACACGGCCGGACTCCCGCAGCCGCACCTCGATCGCCAGACGCGCATTCTGATCCGCCATGTCGGCCCACGCCTTCTCGGCCTCAAAGCGTGGTGCGACAACGCCCATCCGCAGATCCAGCGTCTCGTCGATCAGATGGCGAGCCTCGTCAAGCGGTGCGCCGACGAGCACAAGACGCGTCGGCGCCGGATGTTCCTGATAGTGCTGCTCAATGAAAGCCAGCAGGGCATCGGCTGCGCCGAGCCCCTCCCCTGCGAGCGGAAATTGCGGTCGGTCTCCGAGATGGCGGCCGCCCCGTACCATCGCGAGGTTCACACAGACCACGCCGGCTACCTCAACAGCCACCACGATATCGACGTCCTCGTCGCGCCCCGAGTCGACAAACTGTTTATGCAACACCGTCTGCAAGGCGCGGATCTGGTCGCGAAAGAACGCCGCCTCTTCGTAGGCGAAACGCTCGGCCGCCTGCTGCATCTGCACACCAAGCTGATCGACGATTTCGCCGTGACGCCCTTCGAGGAACAGCGTCGCCATGCGTACATCAAGCGCATAGTCCTCCGGTGAAACCAGATCGACGCACGGCGCGGTGCAGCGCTTGATCTGGTGGAGCAGGCACGGACGGGAGCGATTGGCGAACACGCTCTCTTCGCAGGTGCGCAGACGGAACATGCGCTGGATCAGCGCGACACTCTCGCGCGCTGCCCAGGAACTGGGGAACGGCCCAAAGTAACGGGAGCCCTTTGCAAAGGCACCACGGTAGTAGGCGATGCGGGGGAAGGCATCGCCGCTGAGCATGATGTAGGGATAGCTCTTGTCGTCGCGGAACAGGATGTTGTAGCGCGGCTTGAGCGATTTGATGAGATTGTTTTCGAGGATCAGCGCCTCGGTCTCGGAGCGCACGACCGTTGTATCGACGCGCTCGATCCGCGTCACCATCAGCGCGATACGCGGACTGGTGTGGTTCTTCTGGAAGTAACTCGATACACGCCGCTTGAGGTTCTTCGCCTTGCCGACGTAGAGCACCTCCTCGTCCACACCAATCATGCGGTAGACGCCGGGCGCGTCAGGCAGCGTCCGCAGAAATTCGCGTGCGTCGAAACTCACGTCAGACTTGCGACGAGGTCACTGACCGCGCGCTGCGCATCGACATAGCGAGCCTCGACCGCCAGTGCGAACGGATCGATCGCCATCGCGGGCCGCAAGGCGTCGATGCGTGCCGCACTGCGCGCGGACGCCTGAGGTTGCCACTTGGCGAGCAATGCGTCCGCCAGATCCGGCCGATTGCAGACGAGGACCATGTCGCAGCCCGCCGCGTGTGCGGCCGATGCGCGAGCAACAATATCGCCGGCCAGGGTCGCCCCTTCCATCGTCAGATCGTCCGAAAAAATCACGCCATCGAATCCGAGCCGCTCGCGCAAGATGGTCTGCAGCCAGTAGCGCGAGAACCCAGCCGGCTCCGGGTCGACCTGTTCATACACCACGTGGGCTGGCATCACGCCGGCCAATTGGCGACCCAGGCGATGACGGTAGGGCGCGATGTCCTGCTCCCATATGGCTTCGAAGCTGCGTTCGTCGCGAGGCATCGCGACATGCGAGTCCGCTTCGGCCCATCCGTGGCCGGGGAAGTGCTTGCCGACCGCCCCCATGCCGGCCTCGCGCAGGCCAGCGACAAGGGCCTGCGCGAGCGACGCGGCAACAGCCGGATCGCCTGAGAATGCGCGATCGCCGACCACCGCGCTGCGGCCGTAGTCAAGGTCGAGCACGGGGGTAAAACTCAGGTCGACGCCGTGGGCGCGCAACTCCGCGGCCAGCACGTAGCCGGTATGGCGCGCGAGCTCTAGGCCACGCACGTGATCAAGCGTCCAGGCCGCCCCCAGTGCACGCATCGGGGGCAAGCGGGTAAAGCCGCTCCGAAAGCGCTGGACACGACCGCCCTCGTGATCGACCGCGATGATCAAGGCCGGAGAGCGCAGCGCGTGGATTTCCTGGGTCAACGCCGTGAGTTGCTCGGGCGACTCGAAGTTGCGCGCGAAGAGGATCACGCCACCGACCAGCGGATGCTTGAGGCGTTCGCGCTCAGCTCCGGTCAGCGAATACGCGGCGACATCGCACATCACCGGGCCGAGAGGTATTTGCAGCGGACTCATTGCGCGCTTCCTAAAACTTGGACTTCGTCCGGGAGGGATTGGCCCCACAGCCACGGTCAAGCATGGCGCTCGATCAGCGCAAATGCGACGACGTTGTCCTTCTCGTCACTGATAGAAAGATGCGCCGCCCATGCTCGCGCGTGCATCGCTGCCTCTAGCACAGCATCAAAGACATAAACCGGCTTGCCGAGTTCGTCATGGCCGACTGCGATCGCATGCAGGGTGGCAGGTGCTCGCAAGCCGGTGCCGAAGGCTTTGGCAAAAGCCTCCTTCGCGGCAAAACGCTTGGCGAGAAAGCGAGCGCCGTCTCGTACCGAACGAAACTCCAGCAACTCTTGCGGCGCGAGGATGCGCTCGGCAAACGCCTCGCCGTGTCGATCGAGCGAGGCTCGAACCCGCGCGATCGACACGATGTCGGTCCCAATGCCGGCGATCATGAGGCGGAAAACTCAGCCGTAGAGATGGGGCGACGCGGCAGATTCGCGCATCAGACGCTTCATCTCACCGACCGCCTCGCGCAAGCCAACGAATACCGCACGGCTCACGATTGCGTGGCCGATGTGTAATTCACGAATCCCGGGCAGTGCGGCGACCGGCTGAACATTGAAATAGTTCAGCGCATGGCCGGCATTGAAGCGCATTCCATGACCGATGATGGCAGCGCCCGCGGCACGAATCTTCTCGATCTCAGCCAATACGGCCGGACTGCGCGCATCGCGGCCCTTCTTGTGGAAGGCCTCCGCGTACGGGCCTGTGTGGATCTCGCACACCCGCGCGCCAACTCGCGCGGCGGCTTCCACCTGCGCCAACTCAGCGTCGATGAAAACGCTGGACTGGATCCCGGCATCGGCGAGTCGAGCAATGCACTCGCGAATACGCGCCTCGTTGGCGACGATGTCGAGGCCACCCTCGGTGGTTACCTCTTGGCGCCCCTCGGGAACCAACATAGCCATCTCGGGCTTGAGCCGGCAGGCGATTGCGACCATTTCGTCGGTCGCGGCCATCTCAAGATTCAGCTTAATGTGAGTCAGTTCGCGCAAGCGGCGTACGTCCTCGTCCTGAATGTGACGACGGTCTTCGCGCAAATGCACCGTAATTCCGTCAGCGCCGCCCAGGTGAGCTTCCACCGCCCCCCATACCGGGTCCGGTTCATAGGTCCGGCGCGCTTGGCGCAGGGTGGCGATATGGTCAATGTTGACGCCGAGTTCGATCACAGTTCCTGCAACTCCATGAAAATTCGCCGCGATTCCAGCGCACGTGCGCCGACAAGGTGGGCGATAAGCCGCCGCATCAGGTTCTTTGCCTGTGCAAGGGTCTCGGGGTTCGACAAGTCTTCGCGGGCGAGATCCAACAGTACGCGCCCCGAGAGGGTCGCCTCATCGTGCTCCGGGTCGGTCGCCAGTACCGGCCCACGCTCGATTATAAAGAGGTAGTCGCACTCGGGCCGGACGGCGTCGCCGTGCTCGTCCGTATCGAAGGTGGGGGCATAGCCGAGCTCCTGCAGGAGCACCAGCTCAAAAGTCCGCAGCGCGACGTCCTGCGGCGCGTTCGCCGAGAGGCGCCGCAGCAGGCTCGCGTAGGCATCGAAGAGACGCGGATGCGCATCTTCGCGCGGCAGCAGGCGCACCAATAACTCGTTGGCGTAGTAGCCACACATGAGCGCGCTGCCGGCGAGCATCGGCTGGCCGCCTTGCCATTCCGCCGCGACCAGCGTTTTGAGTTCCCCGGCGCCGCTCCAGCCGATCTCCAGCGGCTGAAAGGCGAGCAGGACGCCACGCAGCGCAGCACGCGGACGCCGCGCGCCCTTGGCGACCATGGCCACACGGCCATGTTCACGGCAGAACATGTCAACAACGTAGCTGGTTTCTCGCCACGGATGGGTGTGCAGAACGAAGGCCGACTGCTGCTCGACGCGTTTGCTACTCATCAGGCGCAGTCAGTCCATCGGCGCGAAGTGTTATTCGATACCGAGACTCTTGAGCGCACGCTCATCATCCGCCCAACCGCCTTTGACCTTCACCCACACCTCAAGGTAGACGGGGCCGCCGAACAGTTTCTCCAAATCGACACGCGCCTCGGACGACACGCGTTTGAGCTTTTCACCACCGCGTCCAATGACCATGGCCTTGTGGCTCGGCCGATCGACGATGATGGCTGCAAAGATGCGACGCACCGGCCCGTCGATCTCGAACTTTTCGATTTCGACCGCCAAGCCATAAGGCAGCTCTTCGCCAAGCAGGCGGAAGAGCTTCTCCCGAATGAACTCAGCAGCGAGAAAGCGTTCGCTTCGATCGGTGATGTCGTCTGCGTCGAAAATCGCCGGCTGCTCTGGGAGCAGTGGCCCACATGCCTTCAACAGCTCGTCTGCGTTCGCACCAGTTTCAGCGGACAAAGGGACGACCGCGGCAAATTCTCGCTCTGCCGCGACGGTTGCGATGAATGGGAGCAACTGACGTTTATCCGCAATCCGGTCCACCTTGTTGATGACCAGTACCACGGGGATCTGCGACGGAAGCAGTTCCATTACTGCGCGATCAGCCGCAGTCAGCTTCCCGGCTTCGATAACGAACAGCACTACGTCCACATCGCCAAGTGCTTGCGTAACGCTGCGGTTCATCGCGCGATTGAGTGCGTTCGAATGCTGTTTCTGAAAGCCCGGCGTATCGACAAACACAAACTGGTGTGTATCGTTGGTCAGCACACCATTTACCCGATGCCGCGTCGTCTGCGCCTTGCGTGAGGTAATGCTGATCTTCTGGCCGATCAAATGGTTCAGCAGCGTCGACTTGCCAACGTTCGGCCGACCAACAATCGCGAGAAAACCCGTACGGAATCCGTTTGCGTCCGGCGCCTGAAGCTCTGTCATAGTTTCTCGATCCGATCCAGCGCTGCGCGCGCAGCCTGCTGTTCCGCCGCGCGACGACTCGCGCCACGGCCCTTTGTTTCTAGCATCAGGGCCGGGATCCGGCATGACACTTCAAATTCCTGCGCATGCGCTTCTCCGCGCACTTGCGCCATTTCGTAGTTCGGCAACGGGTGACGGCGTGCCTGCAGCCACTCCTGCAGCGCAGTCTTCGGGTCCTTGCCGGCAGTACGCGGGTCGATCGCAGCGATCGATTCAGCATACAAGCGATCAATAACACCGCTCGCCGCGTCAAATCCGGCATCAAGAAAGATTGCGCCAAACACGGCTTCAAGCGCGTCTGCGAGGATCGATGGACGCCGATGCCCACCACTGCGCAACTCACCTTCACCCAAGCGCAAAAGGTCTCCGAGCGACAAGCTCAGGGCATGCGCGTGAAGCGCATCCTGCTTGACCAACCCAGCCCGCAACCGGGACAAGGTGCCTTCATCAAGTTCCGGGAACCGATCGAACAGCGCGCGCGCAACGACGCAATTGAGAACCGAGTCACCGATGAACTCAAGCCGCTCGTTGTGGGGTGCACCAAAGCTTCGGTGCGTCAGCGCTTGGGCAAGCAGAGCAGAGTTCGAAAAGCTGTAACCAAGCACCAACAGCAGACGCTCGTGGCTCATTGGCTACTGGCTTGCTGCCGCCTCGGCGCTGCTTGAAGCGGAAAACTGAAACAATAACGATACATTCGCGACTAACGGAATTGACCTCTGCCAATCAACACTGATTTCCCAACGAGCACCGTTCTTTGCGATCACCAAATCCGCCCCCGACACGGAGCGAATATCATTAACGCTGGTCCTGCGATCAAAAAGCCCCCGAATGGCCTCTGGACTCGTCGCCTCCGCGCTCGTTGCCAGAACAGTCAGAGACTTTCGTATCTCAAAGTACTCGTTGTAGACCGGCACAGTCCTCATCGCCAAAACGATCGAACCAATAACCAACGCAGCCGCGATCATCGTACCAATCAAGGAGAGCCCTTCTTGATGTTTCCGCATCGATCACTCCGGACTATTAGTGAAAGGATCCAATTCGAGCCAAGTCGCCGAAATGGAACCAAATAAAGAAAGCCTTGCCACGCAGATTTGCGTCCGGCACAAAACCCCACACCCGAGAGTCGGAACTCTGGTCGCGGTTGTCGCCCATCATGAAATAGTGTCCAGCCGGCACGGTACACCGCACGCCTTCAACAGTATAGACACAGTTCTCACGCCCCGGATAAGGCAGGGTTTGACTCACGAACGGAGGCGCGTCCGCGTCGTTGAGCATCTGGTGTTCGACGCTGCCGATCTTTTCCACATAGCGATGCGAATACTGCAGACGGTCGGTATGCAGGTAGTCCTCGATTTGCTTGACGGCGATTTCTTCGCCGTTAACGCGCAAGCGCTTGTTGATGTATTCGATCTTGTCACCGGGGAGGCCGATTACCCGTTTGATGTAGTCCTGCGAAGGATTCTGCGGGTACCGGAAAACGACCACGTCGCCACGTTTTGGCGAACCCGAGTCGATGATCTTCTTGTCGATCACCGGCAGGCGAATGCCATAGGCGAATTTGTTGACAAGGATGAAGTCCCCAACCAGCAGCGTCGGGATCATCGAGCCAGACGGAATACGGAAGGGCTCAACGAGAAACGAACGCAGCAGAAAGATCGCAAGGAGGATCGGAAAGAAGCCGGCGCCCCACTCAACCCAGACCGGCTCCGGTGTGCCCTGCGGCCGCTTTTTGCGGAACACAAATCGGTCCGCGCACCACAAGGCGCCGGTCAAGACGGACAGCACGAACAGAATCAACGCAAAATCCACGACCTCTCCTGACTCTTCGGGGGTTATTTGTTGTCTTCGACGCGCAGCACGGCGAGGAACGCCTCCTGCGGAATCTCAACGTTACCGACCTGTTTCATGCGGCGCTTGCCCTCTTTTTGCTTCTCGAGGAGCTTTTTCTTTCGCGTGATATCGCCGCCGTAGCACTTGGCCAGCACGTTCTTGCGAAGCGCCTTGATCGTTTCGCGAGCGATGATGTGCGATCCGATTGCCGCCTGCACCGCGACATCGAACATCTGGCGCGGAATCAGCTCGCGCAGCTTGGCGGCCAGTTCACGACCACGGTACTGCGAATTAGCGCGGTGCACGATGACCGACAACGCATCGACCTTTTCGCTTGAGACCAGGATATCGAGCTTCACCACGTCAGCGGTTCGGTACTCCTTGAAGTCATAATCGAGCGACGCATAGCCGCGCGAGACGGACTTCAGCTTGTCGAAAAAGTCCATCACCACTTCAGCCATCGGCATGTCGTAAATCAACTTCACCTGACGGCCGTGGTAGTGCATATCGACCTGGTTACCGCGCTTCTGGTTACACAGTGTGATTACGGGCCCAAGATAATCCTGCGGCACGAAGATCGTTGCGGTGATGATCGGCTCGCGGATTTCTTCGATCTTCGAAATCTCCGGTAGCTTTGACGGGTTCTCGACCTTGATCACTTCACCACTGTTAAGCACGACCTCGTAAACCACGGTCGGCGCCGTGGTAATCAGGTCCATGTCGAATTCGCGCTCGAGGCGTTCCTGCACGATCTCCATGTGCAACAAGCCAAGGAATCCGCAGCGGAAGCCAAAACCCAGCGCCTGCGACACTTCCGGTTCGTACTGAAGCGATGCGTCGTTGAGCTTCAGCTTTTCCAGCGATTCGCGCAGTTGGTCATACTCGCTGGCTTCAACCGGATAAAGCCCGGCGAACACCTGCGGCTTGATCTCCTTGAAGCCGGCCAGCGCTTCGCTCGCCGGTTTGTTCGCGACCGTGATGGTGTCGCCCACCTTTGCGGAAGTCAGTTCCTTGATGCCCGCGATAACGAAGCCGACCTCTCCGGCCGACAGCTGATCCCGCGAGATTGACTTCGGCGTAAACACGCCCACCTGCTCGCACAGATGCTGCGCGCCGGTGCTCATGAAGAGGATCTTGTCCTTCGGACGCAGCACCCCATCGACAACCCGCACCAACATCACGACACCAACGTAGTTATCGAACCACGAGTCGATGATGAGTGCCTTGAGCGGCGCATCAACCTGCCCGCGCGGCGCGGGCACCTTGGCAATGATCGCCTCAAGAATCTCGTCAATGCCCATGCCGGTCTTGGCCGAACACGGAATCGCCTCAGTCGCGTCGATGCCGATCACATCTTCGACCTCTTGGCGCGCGGTGTCCGGGTCAGCCGAAGGCAGATCCATCTTGTTCAGAACCGGCACGACTTCAACACCCTGCTCAATCGCGGTGTAGCAGTTCGCAACGGTCTGCGCCTCGACGCCCTGGGACGCGTCAACGACCAGCAGCGCCCCCTCGCAGGCCGCCAGCGAGCGGCTGACTTCGTACGAGAAGTCCACATGCCCCGGGGTGTCGATCAGGTTCAGGTTATAGACTTGGCCGTCCTGCGCGCGGTAACTCAGCGCCGCAGTCTGTGCCTTGATCGTGATGCCGCGCTCACGCTCGATATCCATCGAATCGAGTACCTGCGCCTCCATCTCGCGATCGGAGAGGCCCCCGCAGCGCTGGATGAGCCGGTCGGCAAGGGTCGACTTGCCATGGTCGATGTGGGCGATGATCGAGAAGTTTCTGATGTGCTGCATGCCACGAAAAAAGGGTGCGTTGCCGCACCCTTCTCAGGAATCCATCGGGTTGGAGAACGCGCGAGTATAGCCGATCCACTCAGCCGCGTCGGTTTACGGCTGCTCGGGCACGCGCAGGCTTACGAAACTCTGGGTGTCACCGCGCTTGACCAGCAAGGACACGCTCTCACCCCGCTCCACCGTTGCCACGAATCGATTGAACTGCTCAACGTTTCGGAATTCGACCGGCAGGCCCTTGCGCGTCGCCGAAACAATCAGATCACCGCCCTGCAATTGCGCGCGGGCGGCGAGCCCCTTGGCATCCTTGATCGCAACGCCGCCGTCACTCTTGAAGTGACGCTTCTGTTCGGACGTCAACGGCCCGACGACAAGGCCCAGCCGATTCGCCCCAGCAGGCTCGACACGCTTGGACGGCGGCTTCTTCGGTGTCGGCGACTCCTCAGCGAACTCGTCGACAACCAACGCCACATCGCGAACCGCCCCTTTGCGCCAGACCTGCATCGAAGACCGGGCGCCAGGTCGAGTACCGCTGACAATGCGCGGCAGATCCGACGAACCGTTTACCGCCTTACCGTCGAACCTCAGAATCACGTCGCCGATCGCGACACCCGCTTTGTCCGCCGGCCCACCCTTTTCCACTTCGCTCACCAGCGCACCCTGCGGCGTCTTCAAAGCAAAGCTGTCGGCCACATCCTTGGTGACCTCCTGAATCACAACGCCGATGCGTCCTCTTGTTACCTTTCCGGACGTCCGCAGCTGGTTGTGCACATCCATCGCCACGTCAATCGGGATCGCAAACGAAAGGCCCATGAACCCGCCGGTCTCGCTGTAGATCTGCGAGTTGATACCGACGACCTCACCCCTCAGGTTGAACAGCGGGCCGCCAGAGTTACCCGGGTTGATTGCGACGTCGGTCTGAATGAAGGGCACCAGGGATTCATCCGGCAGCGAACGCCCCTTGGCACTGACGATACCGGCGGTAACGGTGTGGTCGAAGCCAAACGGCGAGCCGATTGCTACCACCCAATCGCCTACGCGTAGTTTGCCCGGATCCCCAATTGCAACCTTGGGCAAACCGGTCGCTTCGATCTTGATCACCGCCACATCGCTGCGACGATCCGCACCAATCAAACGGGCGCGAAATTCACGCTTGTCGGTCAGCCGCACCAGGATCTCGTCGGCATCCTCGACCACATGTGCATTGGTCAGGATGTAGCCGTCTGCCGAAACGATGAAGCCGGACCCCATCGAATCGCCCTCCTCGCCGTCGCGCGGAATCTGGGGGTGCTTCGGCATAAAACGGCGGAACCATTCCTGCATCGGGTCACGTGCATCAGACTTTGCACGCGGGCGAATCTGCTCGGAACTGACATTGACCACCGCAGCGGCGGAGCGATCGACCAAGTCCGCCAACTCAGGTAGGTCGCGCGCCTGCACGGCCGCCGCCCCAATGAGGACCAACAGCAAGGCGATATGACGCAGAACGTTCATGTACTTCTCTGGCAGCAACATCGCAGCCCCCATCAATGCGATATCGACGATTCGACCACGCGCACCGCAAGCCCGCCTGCCAGCCGTCGACGCGCAAGGAATGCAGCGCCAACGGAGCAAGCAGCCAAGCCCAACGCAGCACCAAGAACCGCGCCGATATCGCCTACATACTGTTCGCCGATCGCGCCACCCACAAGCAGGCCCAGCAATGGCAAACCGTAAGCCAGTGTAGCCGCCAGCAAGGGGGCTCGCGGTTCGACGGCAACCTCAACCTCGGCCCCGGGCGTGAGTGGGCGATCGGCCACTACGCTGTAGCTGCTGCAGCGCCCGCCAAAAAACTTCCCGAGCACGTCACTGCCGCAACCGCCGGTCTCCGAACACCGCCCGCACCCCCCGTCGCCGCCAACCTTTACCACGGCCGTGGCGCCTTCAACGCGCAACACGATTGCTTTACGGGTATTCATTTCTGCCGAATCTCAACCGATTCGGCCAGCCGCCGCACGGATTCCGGCGGCACTTCACCCAATGCAGTCACGAGGTACTGCGAACCAATCAAGCGTTTGAAAATTCGAGTCGGCCCGGCCGCACTCTCGCCGCCAACCGGGGCCTTTCGTCCGGAGGCTAGCGGCTCGACAAACACCGAGATCGTTGCCAAGCCATCCGAATACACAAGGTGGATCGCATCGGCACCGCCATCCTTAACCTGGCGGCGCACCGTGCTGATCGGGCGAAACCCGGGCAATAAGCCACGGCATGTTACGCCCGCCTCCTCGGGGGTTACCGCCACGCCGCGCGCGTTAACTTCCCGCCAACCACCGGCCGTTGCGGCATAACGCGAGCGCACCTTGTCACGCTCGATCAGGCCGCCGATCGTCACGTCGGAAAACGCAAACTGTTCGACCAGGGCGCCCGCGGCATCAAGCATGCGCGACTTCAGCATCAGCCCACTGCCCGGCTCCACCCAGAATGTATGGCCGTATCGAAATCCATCGCGCGGCTCGAGCACGATCTGCTGCGCTGGCAAACCTGCCACGCGATCGAGTGTTCCTAGGCGAAGGCTATAGTTGGCCATCAGCTGATCCGGCGAAACATGCGCCCACGCCGGAAAGCGACGCGGCATCGCATGGTCCGCGATGATCATCTTCTCCTGCGGGAGATAGAACCGCACCTCACCGTTACTCCGCACGATTTCGCGCGGAGCGCCGTCCAGCGTCTCTAGACGTTCGTACTCACCTGTCGCATCGGTAATGTGCGCAATGCGGGAGGTCTCGGTTGTCCGGCCGGATTGATAAACGAACGTGCCCGCGTAGTTGAGCGTCTGCGACGCCGCGCTCACTTTGGCAAGCCAGGCAATGGCGTCTTGCGGCGAACTGGCGTGCGCCAAGCCACCCAACAATAGCAGTAGGGCGCCAACCCAAGCCCTGCCGATCATTGAACCCCGTCCCCAACCTGCTCGGCAGCAGTACGCATGTAGTAGCCGACGCCAGGTACGGCTTGAGCACCCGCATAGCCGTGATGCGCAAGCAGGTAGGCACGATCTGCATCACCGGCAGACACTGCGTGCACCTGCCCCGCAGCGCGTGCCACGCGAGCTGGCTCTGCGGCCGGCTCGACACGCAAGCCGAGCCAGGCCACCACGGCAACGCCCGCAACTGTCGCTGCGATCGGCAAGAGGGTGTCGAGCGCAGATCGACGTTTGGCGACAGCCGCACCGGCGGCAGGAGCAAGAACGGTAGGTTCGGCTTCGAGCCGCTCCATGAACTTCGCGGTGAAGTCGCTGGATAATTCGGTTTCGCCGCGCAGCGCGTCGCCGATCAAGGCGTACTCACCCCAGCATTCACGCAACGCCGGATCCGTTTTCGTCCGCGACAAAATCGCCTGCACGCCCGTTGGCTCCAACTCGCCATCCAGCAGGGCGGAAATCTGCTGTTTCATGTCTCACTCACCATCGTTTTTCCGGACTTGTATCGAGCAAGGGGCGCAGGCGCTCGGCAATCGCCTCACGCGCCCTGAAAATGCGCGATCGCACGGTACCGATCGGACATCCCATCACCGTCGCAATCTCGTCGTAACTCAAGCCTTCAATCTCACGCAGCACGATCGCCGTGCGCAACTCCTCCGGCAACGCTTCCATCGCGACGTTCACCGTTTCACCAATCTGCTTGGTCGCAAGCAGGCGCTCCGGCGTGTCGTAGTCGCGCAGCAAATCACCGTCGTCGTAGTTCTCTGCCTCGTCGGCATCAATATCAGTCGAGGTCGGCGCACGCCGCCCCTGCGATACGAGGTAGTTCTTCGCCGTGTTGATGCCGATACGGTACAGCCACGTATAAAACGCACTGTCGCCACGGAACGAGGGCAGTGCGCGATATGCCTTGATGAAGGCCTCCTGCGCAACGTCCTCGACTTCCGCCGGATCGCGGATCATTCGAGACAGCAAACGGGCAAGCTTGCGCTGATACTTGGACACAAGCAGCCCGAAGGCATGCTTGTCGCCGCGTTGCGCACGCTCGACCAACTGCTGGTCTATCTGACGATCACTCATGGGACGGGGTATTTTCTGGATTGGTTCGCGCTCTGGGCGGCGCCGATCCAGTATACCCTAGGCCCTGAAGGCGACAGCTTATGCGTCCATTGACCCGACGGGCGCAGAATAGTTCAGCCGGCATCATGGGTATTGCTACCACCCGACGCCGGCACCTCAAGGGAGCGCGTGATATATTCGGCCGTCCCTATCTGGCGGCGCCTTCCGCGCGCCCTGACCGCCGTGCTCCAGTTCGATATCCTGATCCTTGGCAGCGGCCTTGCTGGCCAATCGCTCGCACTCCGTCTCGCCGACCATCATTCCGTAGCGCTGGTTACAAAGTGCCAGCTTGAAGACGGCGCCAGTTCTTGGGCGCAAGGCGGCATTGCCGCGGTCGTCGACCCGATGGATTCAACCGAGTCCCATGCGCGCGACACGCACATTGCCGGCGCGGGCATTTGCGACGATGGAGCCACCCGCTTCGTTGTCGAACACGGGCGGGAGGCCATCCAATGGCTGGCGGAGCAAGGCGTCCCCTTCACACCAGCGGAAGAAGGCCCGCTTCACATGCACTTGACGCGCGAAGGCGGCCACAGCCACCGGCGCATCGTTCATGTGGCGGATGCTACCGGCGCCGCCGTGCAAGAGACGCTGACACAGAAGGTTCGCGCACATCCGAACATTCGCGTCTTCGAACACCACATCGCCGTCGATTTGATCGTCGGGCATCGTCTGGGCCGAGCAGACCAAGGCTGCCTTGGTGCTTATATTCTCGACATCGCTGAGGATCACGTCGTCACCTTCGCGGCACGCCATACGGTGGTGGCCACAGGTGGTGCAGGCAAGGTCTACCTCTACACGACCAATCCGGATACGGCGACCGGTGACGGTATTGCCATGGCTTGGCGCGCGGGTTGTCGCGTTGCGAACATGGAATTCATCCAGTTCCATCCGACCTGCCTCTACCACCCGCAGGCCAAATCCTTCCTGATTTCAGAAGCGGTTCGCGGCGAGGGCGGTCTGCTGAAATTGCCTGACGGCACACGCTTCATGCTGCAGCACGACCCACGAGGCGAGCTGGCGCCGCGCGACATTGTCGCGAGAGCGATCGACTATGAAATGAAGCGGCACGGACTGGACTGTGTCTATCTGGACATCAGCCATCGCCCGACCGAGTTCATCACCACGCACTTCCCGACGATCTATGCGCGCTGCCTTGAGCTCGGCATCGACATCACAAAGGAACCCATTCCCGTCGTACCCGCCGCGCACTACACCTGCGGCGGCGTGCTGACCGATTTGCGCGCACGAACCGATCTGCCCGGCCTTTACGCAATTGGCGAAACTGCCTGCACCGGCCTGCACGGCGCCAACCGCCTCGCAAGCAACTCTCTGCTTGAATGCGTCGTTTTTGGTGAGGCCGCCGCGGCCGACATTCTGACCCACCCAAGGGCGATCGCCGAGGGGCTGCCGGAATGGGACGAAAGCAAGGTTACCGATGCCGACGAAGCAGTCGTGATTGCCCATAACTGGGATGAATTGCGCCGCTTCATGTGGGATTACGTCGGAATCGTCAGGACAACCAAACGACTGCAGCGCGCCCAACACCGAATCGCCCTGCTGCGTCGCGAGATCGACGAGTACTACGCAAATTTCCGTGTCAGCAATGACCTGATCGAACTTCGCAACCTGGTTGTAAGCGCCGATCTGATCGTTCGCGGTGCGCTCTCACGCAAGGAGAGCCGCGGTCTGCACTACAGCCGCGACTATCCGGAAACGCTGCCGAAGGGCAAACCGACCGTCCTCAGGAATCCGCGCTGGCCGTCCGGTTTGGTTCGCTGGATATCCGCTCGCGACTGAAGGCCCGCCAGCGCAACCAGGCACGTAGCAATCGCCACTCGCTGGCCGGCATGGCGGATGCGACAAGCCACAGCCGGTGACGCTTGCCTGTTGCCAGTTCCTGCCAACACAAAGCGAGAAACCAGCCGCCATCCCGAGTGGTTCGGCAAAACACGATCG
The DNA here is from genome assembly GCF_013184235.1 of Niveibacterium sp. COAC-50. Classification (NCBI taxonomy): domain Bacteria; kingdom Pseudomonadati; phylum Pseudomonadota; class Betaproteobacteria; order Rhodocyclales; family Rhodocyclaceae; genus Niveibacterium; species Niveibacterium sp. COAC-50. The sequence continues at coordinate 592,378 of NZ_JABCJM010000001.1, read as the reverse complement.
GCAAGAACTGGCCGTCTGAGGCCAAGGCTTCCGCCGACCCGTCATCATGAAGGCGCAAAGACGCGCCGCCGGTAGCGGATCCCTGCCTCCACGCAAGGAACGCCGAGCCCGCGATGATCGGGATACCAAACCAGCGCAGCGTACCATCCACGCCCGGGTAGAAAAGCAAAAGCAGCGCCGTGACGTGGAATGCCATGAGCGCCACCCCAAAAAGCAAAGAGGCCCGCAGCCGTATCTCGCCTGCGAGCCTCATCTCCGCGTGAACGCCGACTAAACGCGACGGAAGATCAGCGTGGAGTTCGTGCCACCAAAACCGAACGAGTTTGACATCGCTGCGCGAATGGTCATCGGCCGCGCCTGCTTCGGCACGTAGTCGAGGTCACAGCCTTCGCTTGGCGTCTCGAGGTTGATGGTCGGTGGCGCCACCTGGTCGCGAATTGCGAGCGTGGTAAATACCGCCTCGATACCACCGGCAGCACCCAGCAGATGACCCGTCATCGACTTAGTCGAGCTAACCGAGAGCTTGTAGGCATGCTCACCGAAGCAACGCTTCACCGCCGTCGTCTCGGCCAAGTCGCCGAGCGGCGTGGAGGTGCCATGTGCATTGACGTAGTCGATTTCGTCGAGCTCCGTCTTGGCGTTACGCAAGGCATTGCGCATGCTGCGCGAGGCGCCTTCACCGTCCTCGCAAGGCGCGGTAATGTGGTTCGCATCCGCGCTCATGCCGTAACCGGCCAGCTCGGCGTAGATCTTTGCGCCGCGAGCCTTGGCATGCTCGTACTCTTCGAGGACCAGTACGCCGGCGCCCTCGCCGAGCACGAAACCATCGCGACCAGCATCCCACGGGCGGCTCGCTGCGGTTGGGTCATCGTTGCGGCACGACAAGGCACGCGCCGCACAGAAGCCACCCATACCAAGGAAGGAAACGGTCCCTTCGGCTCCACCGGCAACCATGATGTCCGCATCGCCGTACTCGATCAGGCGCTGAGCCTCACCGATTGCGTGATTACCTGTCGCGCAGGCACTCACCGTGGCGAAGTTCGGCCCCTTGAAGCCGTACTGAATCGACAGCAGCCCGGAGATCATGTTGATGATCGAACCCGGCACAAAGAACGGCGAGATCTTGCGCGCGCCGCCCTCCAGCGTTGCGTTGTGCGTGTCTTCGATCATCGGCAGACCGCCGATGCCCGAACCGATGCACACGCCGATACGCTCTGCGTTGTCTGGATGCTCCCCGAGCCCTGCGTCCTTGAGCGCGTCGATTGCCGCGGCCAGGCCGTAGTGGATGAACTTGTCGTAACGGCGCGCTTCCTTACCGGAAACGTACGCCGTCACGTCAAAGTTCTTGACCTCGCCGGCAATCTGCACCGGTAAGGTCGACGCATCGAAACGAGTGATGCGGGTGATGCCGGAACGCCCATTAAGGATGTTGTCCCAGGCTTCGGAGATGGAATTACCGACCGGACTGATGATACCGAGACCGGTGATGACGACTCTACGACCGCCCAAAGTGCGCTCCGGATCGAGTTACGAGGTTAAAAACTACGATTACTTCTTGTTGGCAACGACGTAGTCGATTGCCTGCTGAACGCTGGTGATCTTCTCGGCTTCTTCGTCCGGAATCTCGCACTCGAACTCTTCTTCGAGGGCCATGACCAGTTCAACGGTGTCCAGCGAGTCAGCGCCCAGATCGTCCACAAAGGAAGACTCGTTCTTGATGTCAGCCTCGTTGACGCCGAGTTGTTCGGCAACGATCTTCTTGACGCGTTGTTCGATGTTCTCCATTGACCACTCCTTCTCTAAATTCGGGGGTGAATAACCCCACTATTTTACCAAAAAGAAACCATAAAATGCGGGCATCTGCCCATCCTGCCTAGGCACCCACCAGGTGCTTATGACATGTACATTCCGCCGTTCGCATGCAGCGTAACGCCGGAAACATAGCTAGCTGCGGGAGAGGCCAAGAACGCCACCGCGGCGGCAATCTCTTCAGGACGCCCGAGTCGCCCAAGGGCAATCTGACCAAGCAGTGCGTCGCGCTGCTCATCTCCAAGCGCGCGCGTCATGTCGGTATCAATGAAACCCGGCGCAACACAGTTCACCGTGATGTTCCGGCTCCCCAGCTCACGCGCCAAGGCACGCGTCATGCCGGCAACGCCCGCCTTTGCAGCCGCGTAATTCGCCTGCCCGGCGTTGCCGGAAGACCCAACCACCGAGGTGATGTTGACGATGCGGCCATAGCGCGCCTTCATCATCGCGCGCATGACAAGTTTGGACATACGGAAAACGGCCTTGAGATTGGTGTCGATCACCGCATCCCACTCGTCGTCCTTCATCCGCATCGCGATGTTGTCGCGCGTGATGCCGGCGTTATTCACCAACACCGACACCGCACCGAACTCCTTCTCGATCCGAGCCAGCGCAGCTTCGCAATCCGCGGCATCGGTAACATTCAGGCGCAAGCCGGTACCCTTGATACCGGCCTCGGCTAGGGCCGCCGAGATCGCTTCGGCCCCAGAATCCGACGTCGCAGTACCAATGACGACCGCACCTTGGCGCCCAAGCTCAAGCGCAGTCGCACGCCCGATGCCGCGACTCGCGCCGGTTACCAGCGCAATTTGCCCTTCAAGTGCCATCATGCTGCAGCCCCTTTGGTCACTTCGAGAATCTTTGCCAGTGTGTCCGCATCCGAGATTGCAAGTGCCTCCGGACCCGCGCCACAGCGCTTCACCAGCCCCATCAGCACCTTGCCGGGGCCGCATTCAACGACTTGTGTGACACCTTGGGCGGCCAGGGCCTGCACCGTCTCGATCCAGCGAACCGGAGAGTAAGCCTGGCGCACCAGCGCATCCTTGATGCGAACCGGATCCGACTCGATTGCGACGTCGACATTGTTGACGACGCGGATTGCAGGCGTGCGAACGTCGACCGTCTGCAACGCCAGCGCAAGACGCTCAGCAGCAGGACGCATCAGGGCACTATGAAAAGGGGCGCTGACCGGAAGCGGCAACGCACGCTTCGCGCCTCGCGCCTTGGCAGCCTCGCAGGCTCGCGCAACCGCGCCAGCGTGGCCGGCGATCACGATTTGCCCCGGGTCGTTGAGGTTAGCCGCGGCAACCTCTTCGCCTTGCGCAGCCTCGGCGCAGGCTTCAGCCACCAATTCCGGGGACAGCCCGAGAATCGCCGCCATACCGCCCGTACCGGCCGGCACAGCATCCTGCATGGCCTGTGCGCGCAAACGCACCAGACGCACCGCATCCGCAAGCTCGAGTGCGCCTGCCGCGACCAGGGCGGAATATTCGCCAAGACTGTGACCCGCGACGACAGTCGGCGTCGCGCCACCCGCGGCACGCCATGCGCGCCAGACTGCGACGCCGGCGGTCAACATCAGCGGCTGCGTATTGACCGTCAGCGACAGCCGCTCGGCTGGGCCTTCGGCAGCCATCGCCCAGAGGTCCTCACCAAGCGCGGCGGACGCTTCAGCAAACGTCGCGCGAATCACTTCGGACTCGCCATACGCCGCCATCATGCCGACCGACTGCGACCCCTGGCCGGGAAAGACAAAAGCAAAACTCATCGCACCCTCACTCGGTATTACAGGCGCAGCAGCGCTGCACCCCAGGTAAAGCCACCGCCCACACCCTGCAACATCACGCTCTGCCCCGGCCGCACACGACCATCCCGCACCGCTGCGTCGAGCGCGAGCGGCACAGATGCCGCCGACGTGTTGCCGTGCCGGTCGACGGTGACGATCACCTTTTCAAACGGCAAATGCAGGCGCTTGGCGGTCGCCTGAAGAATCCGGATATTCGCCTGATGCGGGATCAGCCAATCGAGTTGCTCGGCCGTCATGCCGGCCTGCTCGAGCACTTCATGGGCGATATCGCCCAGCACGCGAACGGCCACCTTGAAGACCGCAGCGCCGTCCATGTGAATAAACGGCGAGCCCTCGACATGACCATCGCGGATATTGCCCGGCACCTCGAGGATCTCGTGCAGACTGCCGTCTGCATGCAGCGCAGTCGCGAGCAGGCCAGGCGTTTCCGACGCCTCAAGCAACACAGCGCCTGCACCATCGCCAAACAGAACGCAGGTACGGCGGTCCTCCCAGTCGATGATGCGGGAAAACACTTCAGCACCAATAACGAGCGCGCGACGATTCGAGCCGGAGCGGATGAACTTGTCCGCAATCGTCAGGGCGTAGACGAAGCCGCTGCAGACCGCCTGCACGTCAAAGGCCGGAAACCCTGACACTCCGAGCTCCGCCTGAATCAGGCAGGCTGTGCTCGGGAACACTTTGTCCGGCGTGGAGGTGGCGACGATGATCAAATCGACGTCGGCGGCCGTGCGCCCCGCCGCCTCGAGCGCACGACGTGCAGCCTCTGCACCCAGCACACTCGAAGTAACGCCGGCGGGCGCGAGGTGACGGGACCGAATACCTGTACGTTCGATGATCCAGCTATCGGACGTGTCGATGCCACGTGCCACCAGATCATCATTGGTGACGGGATCTCCCGGCAGCACGCTGCCTGTACCCACGACCCTGGAATAGATCACTGCGTCACTCCTTCTGCTGCAAGGTGCGCGCTGACGCGCGCGGTGATGCGATCGACAACCTGATTGCGTGCGGCATCCGCCGCACGGCGGAGCGCTTGTTCAAACGCAAACGCATCGGCGGAACCATGACTCTTGAACACGACCCCGCGCAGGCCAAGGAGTGCGGCACCGTTGTATCGCCGATGATCAACGCGCTGCTTGAAGTGACGCAGAGCCGGGATTGCCAGTAGCGCGACCAGCTTTGTGTACAGGTTGCGCTTGAGTTCTTGCTTGAGCGTGGTCGCCATCATTTGCGCCACACCCTCCGAAGCCTTCAGCGCCACGTTGCCTACGAAACCATCACAGACAACCACATCGGTGGTCGCCTTGTAGATGTCGTTGCCCTCAACGTTGCCGTAGAAGTTGAGGCCGCTGCCGCGCAGCAACTCTGCCGCTTGCTTGACGACCTCGTTGCCTTTGATCTCTTCCTCGCCGATGTTGAGCAACCCGACCGTGGGGCGCTCTTTGTGCTCAAGCGCGGAAACGAGCATGGCCCCCATGATGCCGAACTGGAGCAGGTGTTCGGCGGTGCAATCGACGTTGGCACCGAGGTCGAGCACGTAGGTGTGACCATCCAGCGCAGGCAGAATCGTCGCGATTGCCGGCCGGTCGATGCCATTGATGGTTTTCAGAACGAAACGCGCGATCGCCATCAACGCCCCGGTATTGCCCGCCGACACCGCAGCTTGCGCATCGCCAGACTTGACCTGGTCGATCGCAACGCGCATCGACGAGTCTTTCTTTGCGCGCAAAGCGCTTGCGGGCGCTTCGTGCATTTCAACGACTTGCGTCGCCGGCACGAAACGGGCACGACCAGGGAATTCGCCAGCCAGCCTGGAAGCTTCCGCTTCGATGGCTTCGGGCAGACCGACCAGCAGTACGCTGGCGTATGGATCGTCGCGCAGGAACTGGCGGGCTGCGGGCAGTGTGACCGAAGGGCCAAAATCACCGCCCATACAGTCGATCGCGAGCGTTACCTGCATCGATAGTGACTGGTGGGTAGGGACGAACGAAAACGGCGCCAGGCACTCTGGCGCCGTTTTCGTCGAAGAGGGAATTATTCGCCCTTGGCCTTCATGACCTTGCGGCCACGGTACACGCCAGACGGCGACACATGGTGGCGCAGGTGCACTTCACCGGTGGTCGGTTCGACGGCAGTCGCGGGACCGGTCAGAAAATCGTGGGCACGATGCATGCCGCGCTTCGACGGCGACTTTTTGTTCTGTTGAACAGCCATTTGATGCTCCTTCGCTCAATTTCAGTAATCAGACCCGCCGAAAACCGGATCGGGCTCAAACTTTCTTTCCCGCCCCGCGCAGGTTCGCCAGCGCGGCGAAGGGCGACGCGCTGTCGTCCCGTTCGCGGGGTTGCGGGGTTTCACACACCTCATGTCGCGGCGAGATCGGCAACGCCAGCAGCAGCTCATCCTCGACCAAGGCCAGCACATCGAGATTGCGCTCGGCGTGAATCGGATCGAAGGAGTCATCCTCCAGCTCGTCATCCGGCATCGGCTGCCCGAGCGGAACAAGCAGGAATCGAACATCCAACTCCAGATCAAGCGCAAGCGGCGCAAGGCACCGCTGACATTCAACCCGAGGCTTCGCTTCGATTGAGACCAGCAGAAACCGGTCGTCACCGACCTCGCTTCCGACCACCTCAACCTGAACCGAGCCCTGCGTATCCACCAACTCTGCGCGCAAACGCGAGAGTGCGGAAATCTCGACTGCACCCGCGAGACGCTCGCCGCGCCGCGCGAATTCGAGCGGATCGGCAATCAACCACGAGGCAAAACCAGCCTGCTGTTGCGACATAAACGAGCAATGATATTATCCAAGACCCTTTCTGTCAAAGGCGAATCGCCGCCGCCGGCGACACGCCCGCTCCGATGCGCACAATTGTCCTGGCCTCCACCTCCCGCTATCGCCGCGAACTGCTCGCAAGACTTGAACTTCCGTTCGTAACCGACAAGCCGGACACCGACGAAACGCCTCTCGCTGGCGAAGCGCCAGCCGAAACTGCGATTCGCCTCGCCGAAGCCAAGGCGCGCGCTGTCGCCGCGCGGCACCCGGACGCCCTGATCGTCGGCTCTGATCAAGTGGCCAGCGTTGGCGATGAGCGCTTTGGCAAGCCAGGCACCGTAGAACGGGCGATTGCCCAACTGAAGCAGATGAGCGGCAGATCCATCATCTTCCATACCGCCGTAAGCCTGCTCGACACAAACACCGGGCACGCTTCGACACGATGCGTGCCCACCGAGGTCGGTTTCCGGCACCTCAGCGACGCAGAGATTGAGCGTTACGTCTCACGGGAGATGCCGCTGGATTGCGCCGGCAGCGCAAAATCCGAAGCCTTGGGGATCACGCTGCTCGACCACATCCGCGGGGACGATCCGAATGCGCTGGTCGGCCTACCGATGATTGCGCTGTGCCGCCTGTTGCGCGAAGCCGGGATCCAGACGATCTGATGCCCGGCACCCTATTCCTGCTGCCTGTCGCGCTCGGCCCCGCGGACTCAGACGCGCTTCACCCGCCTGCGACGCTCAGAACCACTCATCTGCTGCGGCACTTCGTGGTAGAGAACGCCAAAAGCGCGCGCGCCGAACTGAAACGCATCGGCCATCCGCAACCGCTGCAAGCGCTGGATGTTCGAGAACTGCCGAAGACCCCAACCGATGCCGACCTGAGCGCCCTGCTCGCCCCAGCCCTCGCAGGGCAGGACATCGGCCTGATGTCCGAAGCGGGCTGCCCAGCCGTCGCAGACCCCGGTGCGTTGTTGGTCCGGCAAGCCCATCGGCTTGGCATTCGCGTAGCACCCCTAGTCGGCCCATCGTCTCTGCTGCTCAGCCTGATGGCCTCCGGGCTCAACGGCCAGAGCTTTGCGTTTCACGGCTATTTGCCAGTGAAGGAAGCCGAACGTGCGGCCGCGCTGCGCGAACTCGAAAAGGAGTCGCGTCGCTTCAAGCGCACGCAACTCTTCATCGAGACGCCATACCGTAACCAGGCGATGTTTGCGGCCCTGCTTGCCGGCCTTTCGGCCGAAACACAGCTTTGCGTCGCGCGCGAACTGACGACAGCTGGCGAATGGATCGCCACGCGCAGTATCGCAAGCTGGAAAAAAAGTGACGCGCCCGATCTGGATCGGCGCCCCACGGTATTCCTGTTCCTCGCCTAGCGGCCGGGCCGGCCGCCGGAGAAGCGATCAGCGATAGCGGGTCTCGACCATCCCCTCGGAAAAGGCTTGCGCCGCAACGCCGCCAAGCCGGCGCGCAAGGCGCTCGAAAGTCGGCTCACGCTCGGTGTAGTCGCGCAGCTTCTCGGCCTTGATCACATCCCGCGCCACCGAACTGACCGTCCCGGTCGCATCGGCGAGGCCGAGTTCGATGCTCTTCTGGCCAGTCCAGACCAGCCCCGAGAATGTCTCCGGCGTTTCCTTCAGGCGCTTACCACGGCCTTTGCGCACCGCATCGATGAACTGCGAGTGAATCTCTTGCAACATCGCGTTGGCGTGCTCAACATGGCGCGGCACTGACGGCGAGAACGGATCCAGAAACGCCTTGTTGTCCCCCGCCGTATAGACGCGCCGCTCGACGCCGAACTTCTGCATCGCCTCGGTAAAGCCAAAGCCGTCCATGATCACGCCGATCGAACCGATCAGGCTCGCTTTGTCGACATAGATCTTGTCCGCAGCCGCCGCAACGTAGTAACCGCCGGAAGCACACAACTCCTCAACCACCGCATACACCGGCAGTGCAGGCTTTGTCGCCTTGAGGCGCTTGATTTCGTCGTAGATCGCGCCGGCTTGCACCGGGCTACCGCCCGGGCTGTTGATCTTGATCACCACGCCCTTGACAGCGTCGTTCTTGAACGCCTCACGCAGCGCGGTATTTACGCGCGCCGCGCTCGCGGGGTTGTTCGCCGCGATAACACCATCCAGCTCGATGACCGCTGTATGCGGGTGACCATCAACGCCTTCCGGGCTGCGGCCCGACCACATGATCCAGAGAAACACGCCGAAATACGCCACGCCCAGCAGCTTGAAGAAAATGCCCCAACGGCGCCGGCGGCGCTGCTCCTTGAGCGCCTCGGTGGCGAGATCTTCGATCAGCTTGCGTTCCCAGACTTGTTCACTCATGCAGTTTTCTCAAGGAGGTAGATATGCCCATCGCGCTCGATCACATCGAGCCTCGGCAGACGGCCGCCGCGACACGGGCCGGCCAGACAATGCCCACCGACCGGGTCGTACAACGCACCGTGCGTTGCACAAATCAAGTATAAGCCCGAGTCATCGAAGAACTTGCCCGGTTGCCAGTCCAACTCAACCGGCACATGCGCACACCGGTTGATGTACGCCCGCACCTCACCCCGGTAGCGCACGACAAAACCGGTCTCGTCACCAAAAGCCGTGCGTAGCGGGAAGCGCACGCCATCGCCCCCCTCCTGAACCTCTCCGCTCGTGCAGATCAGGCGTTCGCTGCCAGCCATGCATCGAGCTCCGCAACGGAATGCACCAAACCAAGCGGCGCAAGGGCGTCGAGCACATCGAGCGGGTGCGCGCCGTAGGTCACGCCAACCGCTGGCGTGCCGGCGTTTTGCGCCATCAGCAAGTCATGCGTCGTATCGCCGATCATCAAGGTGCGCTCTGGCGAGACGGCGAATTCGTCGATCAATTCGAGCAGCATCGCTGGGTGCGGTTTCGAGAATGTTTCGTCCGCCGTGCGCGAGCCGTGGAAGCGCGCACCCAGGCCGCTCGCAGCAAAAGCGCGATCAAGCCCGGCGCGGCTCTTGCCGGTGGCCACAGCAAGACCGTAGCCCTCCGCCGCCAAGCGATCGATCAGCGCCGGCACGCCGTCGAACAGCACCAGCTCTCCGTCGCGCGCGAAATAGTGATGGCGATAGCGGTCAACCATTCTCGGATAGTCGGCCGGGTCGAGCGTTGGCACCGCCGAATGCAACGCGTCATTCAAGCCCAGACCGATGACGTGGCTCGCCTGAGCACGATCGGGCACCGGCAAGCCCAGATCCGCGCACGCAGCCTGAATCGCTGCGACGATCGTGGCAGTCGAATCCATCAAAGTGCCATCCCAGTCGAATACGACCAGGTCAAACCGGCGTTCAGCCATAGCTACGCGCCTCCTTCTCATCAAGGCGCGCCACGAAAGCGGCTAACTCATCGGGCAGCGGCGCTGACAGCGCCAAGGGCTCGCCGGTAACCGGATGCGGCACAACCAGGCTCGCCGCATGCAGGAACATGCGCTTCAGACCTTCCTTCTGCAGCGCCTTGTTCAGCGCGAAGTCGCCGTATTTATCGTCACCCGCCAAGGGGAAGCCAAGATGAGTCAGGTGCACCCGGATCTGGTGCGTCCGGCCGGTCTTGATCTGCACCTCGACCAGACTGAAACGCTCCCAGCGCGCCACGAGCCGTACGATGCTGTGCGAGGCCTTGCCATCCTTATCCACCGTAACGCGCCGCTCTCCTTCTTCGGTCAGGTACTTGGTGAGAGCAAGCTTGATGTGCTGAACCGGGTTCGGCCACTTGCCAACCACCAGCGCCAGATAGCGCTTGTCCAAGCCGCCTTCGCGCAGCACATCATGCAGCTTGCTGAGCGCCGACCGCTTCTTGCCGATCAGCAGGATGCCGGAGGTCTCACGATCGAGCCGGTGCGCCAACTCGAGAAACCGCTGCTGCGGCCGCTGCTGTCGCAACTGCTCGATCACGCCAAAGCTCACCCCGCTGCCACCATGCACCGCAGTACCTGCCGGCTTGTTGATCGCCAGAAGCGCGTCGTCTTCAAACAGGATCGGGAACTCACGGCCCGGCACCGGCGCCTTGTCGGCCTTTTCAGCCAGGCGCAATGGCGGAATCCGCACCTCATCGCCCGCCGCGAGCCGGTAGGTCTGATCGATGCGCCCTTTATTCACCCGCACCTCGCCGCTGCGCAGGATTCGGTAGATCAGGCTCTTGGGGACGCCCTTGCAGACGCGGATCAGAAAATTGTCGATGCGCTGACCTGCATCGTTTTCGTCGATCAGCACTCGCTGGACGGCTGGGGGGGCGGACGGGGTTTTGCCTTGCAAGACCATGTTGAATATACTGCTTGGGTTCGTCCGGTACGTCCGGCTCGGGCCGCACCTCGCAGGATGCAGGTACGGACCAGTCGGCGATGAGCTCAGCTCCCAGAGGAACGCCAAGCCAACCGTCGCTGGAGCACAAAAGCTCGCGATGGTACCCAAAAAACACTTGACCACATAGTTGGCGCGCAACTCGCAGAATGCAAGGCCCTGAGCGGTCGGCCGAACCTCGCCGAGACTGCAGGACCGATCAGTACGAATCCCGCGACTCTTTTTGAAAACGAACCATCGCATGACAGCGTTCCCGACAATCTGAGTACGCCGTCCGAATCGGACGGTGCGGTTCGTTCTGCCCGCTTGCGCGCGGGAGAACAACACCAATGAAGCGCATGCTTTTTAATGCGACGCAGGCCGAAGAACTGCGCGTCGCGATCGTAGATGGTCAGAAATTGATCGATCTCGATATCGAATCGGCCGCCAAGGAACAACGCAAGAGCAACATCTACAAAGGCGTCGTGACACGCGTCGAGCCTAGCCTCGAAGCAGCCTTTGTTGACTATGGCGCCGAACGCCATGGCTTTCTGCCGTTCAAGGAAATTTCCCGCGCCTATTTCAAGGAAGGTGTAGAAGCTTCCCGCGCCCGCATTCAGGACGCGATCAAGGAAGGCCAGGAACTGATCGTCCAGGTTGAGAAGGACGAACGTGGCAACAAGGGCGCAGCCCTGACCACCTTCATCTCGCTCGCCGGCCGCTACCTGGTGCTGATGCCGAACAACCCCCGCGGCGGTGGCGTTTCGCGCCGCGTTGAGGGCGACGACCGCGCGGAATTGCGCGACGCGCTGGATCAACTGGACGTGCCCACCGGCATGAGCATGATCGCTCGCACCGCAGCGATCGGCCGTGCAGCCGAAGAACTGCAGTGGGACCTGAACTACCTCGCCCAGCTGTGGAAAGCAATCGAAGGTGCAGCCAAGGGCCAGAGTGGCGCCTACCTGATCTATCAGGAAGGCAGCCTCGTGATCCGTGCGATCCGCGACTACTTCTCGTCCGACATCGGTGAAATCCTGATCGACACCGACGACGTGTACGAACAGGCGCGCCAGTTCATGGCGCATGTGATGCCAACCAATGTGCATCGCGTGAAGCGCTACCGCGACGATGTGCCGCTGTTCTCGCGCTTTCAGATCGAACACCAGATCGAATCGGCATACTCGCGCCAGGTGAACCTGCCGTCGGGCGGTGCCGTGGTGATCGACCATACCGAAGCGCTGGTCGCGGTCGACGTGAACTCGGGCCGCGCAACCCGCGGCGCGGACATCGAAGAAACCGCGCTGAAGACCAACCTCGAAGCCGCGGACGAAGTGGCCCGCCAGCTGCGCCTGCGTGACTTGGGCGGCCTGATCGTCATCGACTTCATCGACATGGAAAATCCGAAGAGCCAGCGCGAGGTGGAAAACCGCCTGCGCGACGCCCTTCGCCATGACCGCGCCCGTGTGCAGACCGGCAAGATCAGCCGCTTCGGCCTGTTGGAGCTCTCGCGCCAGCGCCTGCGCCCGGCGCTGGCCGAAACCAGCTACATCACCTGCCCCCGCTGTACCGGCACCGGCCATATCCGCTCGACGGAATCGGCGGCGCTGCACATCCTGCGCATCCTCGAAGAGGAGGCGATGAAGGAGAACACCGGCGCACTGCACTGCCAGGTACCGGTTGATGTCGCAACCTTCCTGTTGAACGAAAAGCGCGACGACATCGCCAAGATCGAGCTGCGCCACAAGGTCAATCTGCTACTGATCCCGAACCGCCATCTGGAAACGCCGGCGCACGAGATAGTCCGTCTGCGTCACGACCAGCTGAACTCAGAAGAGCTGAACCTACCCAGCTACAAGATGGCGCAGATGCCGGCCGACGCGACCTATGCGCCGCCGTCCGCCAACACCGAAGGCAAGCCCCCGCGCCAGGAAGCCGCGATCCGCTCGTTCACGCCGGACCAGCCGGCCCCGATCGTTGAGCCGAAGACCGAGGCCGCACCGGTCGCCCCTAGCGCGACTGTGCAGCCGGGCCCCAGCCTGTTCCAACGCATCCTGAACTGGTTCCGTGGTGGTGACGCCACCACCGCGGCGCCGGCCGCGAAGCCTGCCGAGACCAAGGACGCGGGCCGCAACGGACGTCGCAATGAGCGTAGCCGTGGCGAGCGCGGTGGCCGTGGCAACCGGGAAGAACGCGGCGAACGCGGCGAGCGCAATCGCGACGGCCAGAAAGGCCGCGACGAGCAACGCAACCGCAACGAAGCGCGTGGCGAAAAAGGCCGTGACCGCCAGGGCGCCAAGCCCGAAGCCGTTGCCGAACAGGCAACCAAGCCGCAACGCGAAGGTGGAGAACGCGGTCGTCGCGATGAAAACCGTGGCGAACGCGCGGAGAAGCCTGAGGGCCAGACGCAGGAACGCCGCGAACGCCAGCCGCGCGAACCACGTGAACCGCGTCAGCCGCGTCAGCCGAAACCGGCCGCAACTGAAGCCGATATCGCGACCGTGATCGACACCGGCGCCATCGAAGGTGCCGGCGCCGCCCCCGAGATCGCACCGCAAGCGGATGAAGGCGAAGGCACTAGCCGCCGTCGTAACCGCCGCGGCCGCCGCGGCGGCGAACGCCGTAACAACGAAGCTGCAGCGCAGGAGCAAGGCGATAGCGCGAACCGCCCGGTCGAGATCATGTTCTATCCGACACCGGAGGCCGCCGCAGCTGCTGCGGAAGCACAAGCCGCAGCCGACGCTGCGCGCCGTGCGGAAGCCAAAGCCCGCCGAGCCGAACGTGACGCAGAGCGCCAAGCTCACCGCGAACGTCGCCAACGCCAGGCACCGGTAGAAATCATGTTCTACCCGACGCCGGAAGCCGCTGCCGCCGCTGCTGCAGCGAAAGAGGCCGCGACGACCGAAGCGCTTGCCAGCAGTGCGCCGGTGGTCGAGCCTGTCGCCGCGCCAGCCACCGCAGCAAGCGAAACCGTCGCCGTCACCGCAGTCGTTGAGGCAATCGCGAACGAGCCGGCCCCTGCCGTGGTCGAAGCGGCGCCAATCGCTCCGGTTGCGCAGGCCGAGCTTGCTCAAGAGGAACCACTGCCGGTTCGCGCGGCCGCTGCACGCACCCAGGCTCAACTGCCGTTCGACCTGAACGCGGTGCTGAAGAGCGATGAGCTCGTCATGATCGAAACGCGCAGCGACGCACCGGCAGCACCTGCCGCCGCCCCGGTAAGCTCGGACGAAGCGCCCGCGCGTCGCCGTCGCCAACGGCCGGCGCGCCCGGTCGTCGCCGACGAGCCGCTGCAGCAAGTCGAAACGCGCAACGAGTAAACTAGCTCGGGCCGCACAAACCAAAACGCCCCGCTGTCCTCTGGTCAGCGGGGCGTTCTCATTTGAGGTCGGCACCGCAGCGCCGGGAGCCGACGCACCTACACCTTGCCCGCCTTGATGGCCGCCAACATGGCCACCACACCGTCTTCGCACAGATCGAGCACATGCTCGAAACCCGCGTCACCGCCGTAGTAGGGGTCGGGCACGTCAAGACCCACGCCGTCGGCGATGAAATCCCGGAACAAGTGCAGCTTGCCCGCATGCTCCGGCGGACAGAGTCGTTTCATGTGGGCGAGATGGCCGCGATCCATCGCAACCAGCAAGTCGAATACCTCGAAATCCGCCGCGGCCAGCTTGCGCGCACGCAATTTGCCAAGCTCGTAGCCACGCCGTTTGGCCGCGCGTTGCGAACGCGGATCAGGCGCCTCGCCAGCATGCATGCCCTGAATCCCGGCCGAGTCCACTTCGACGTCGGCGCCCGATGCCGCGATCATGGCCCTCGCTACCCCCTCTGCGGTGGGGGAGCGGCAGATGTTTCCAGTACAGATGAACAGTACGCGCTTCATGCTCTGAGTTTTTCTCGTTGTTGTCTTCGTATTGCCGGCCGCCCGCCGCACAGGCGGATCGAAGCCGAAAATGAATCAGGGTGAGCCGTGCTGATCGGCACCAAAGGCGCGCTGGCGCAGCCGGAACAGTTCATCTCGCGCAGCGGCCGCCTTCTCGAACTCCAGGTTTCGCGCGTGCTCAAGCATGTCCTTCTCCAGTTTCTTGATCGCCTTGGCCAGCGCCTTTTCGTCCATTAGCGCGTAGTCGGCATCCGCCTCGGCGACCCTGAGGGCCTTGCCGGCCTCCGCTTCGTGATAGACGCCATCGATGATGTCCTTGATTCGCTTGTGCACGGACTTCGGCACGATGCCATTAGCCTCGTTGTGCGCGATCTGCTTGGCGCGACGGCGCTCCGTTTCGCCCATCGCGGCCCGCATCGAATCGGTGATACGGTCGGCGTAGAGGATCGCCGTGCCGTGCAGATGGCGCGCCGCGCGGCCAATTGTCTGAATCAGGCTGCGCTCGGAACGCAGGAAGCCTTCCTTGTCTGCGTCGAGGATCGCGACCAGCGAGACCTCAGGGATATCCAGCCCCTCGCGCAGCAGATTGATGCCGATGAGCACATCGAACTCGCCCAGGCGCAGATCGCGGATGATCTCGACCCGCTCGACCGTATCGATATCGGAGTGCAGGTAGCGCACCCGGATGCCGTTCTCGCCAAGGTAATCGGTCAGTTCCTCGGCCAGCCGCTTGGTCAGCACGGTGACGAGCACACGCTCCTCCACCGCGGTGCGCTTGCGGATCTCAGTCAGCAAGTCGTCGACCTGCGTAATCGCCGGCCGGACGTCGATCACCGGGTCGACCAGACCGGTCGGCCGCACCACCTGCTCTACCACCTGCCCTTGATGTTGCTCTTCATAGGCCGCTGGCGTCGCGGAGACAAAGATCGTCTGCGGCATCAGGCGTTCGAATTCCTCGAACTTCAGCGGTCGGTTGTCGACCGCCGAGGGCAGCCGGAAGCCATAGCCGACCAAGTTCTCCTTGCGCGCCCGGTCACCCTTGAACATGCCGCCCACCTGCGGAATCGCCACATGCGATTCGTCGATGAACATCAGCGCATCGCGCGGCAAGTAGTCGATCAGCGTCGGCGGCGGCTCGCCGGGCGCACGACCGGAGAGATGCCGCGAGTAGTTCTCGATGCCCTTGCAGAAGCCGACCTCAGTCAGCATCTCCAAATCGAAGCGGGTGCGCTGCTCGATGCGCTGCGCCTCGACCAGCTTGTTCTCACGCACATAGAAGGCGATGCGCTCACGCAACTCCTCCTTGATGCCCTCGATCGCCTTGAGCACCGTCGCACGCGGCGTCACGTAGTGACTGGATGGGAATACCGTAAAGCGGCCAAGCTTCTGCTTCAGATGCCCGGTCAAGGGGTCGAACAGCGTGATGTGCTCGATCTCATCGTCGAACAGCTCCAGCCGCACCGCCATTTCGGCGTTTTCGGCCGGGAAGATGTCGATCACATCACCGCGCACACGGAAGGTGCCGCGTTTGAAATCCAGGTCCGAACGCGAGTACTGCATGCCAACCAAGCGCTGCACGACATCGCGTTGCGGCATCTTCTCGCCCTCGCGCAGGTGCAGGATCATCGAGTGGTAGTCCACCGGGTCGCCGATACCGTAGATGCAGGACACGGTCGCGACGATCACCACATCCCGCCGCTCCAGCAGGCTCTTGGTCGCCGACAGCCGCATCTGTTCGATGTGCTCGTTGATCGCCGAATCCTTCTCGATGAAGAGATCGCGGCTCGGCACATAGGCCTCCGGCTGATAGTAGTCGTAGTAGGAAACGAAGTACTCGACCGCGTTCTCGGGGAAGAATTCGCGGAACTCGGCGTAAAGCTGCGCGGCGAGCGTCTTGTTCGGCGCCAGCACCAGCGCGGGTTTGCCAGTGCGCGCGATGACATTGGCCATCGTGTAAGTCTTGCCCGAGCCGGTAACGCCGAGCAAGGTCTGGTACATCAGCCCGTCTTCGACCCCTTCGGTCAGCTTTGCGATCGCGGTGGGCTGGTCCCCAGCGGGCGGAAACGGCTGATGCAGGCGGAACGGACTTCCAGGAAATTCGACGATCACAAGGGCGCTCCGGAAAACTGGCCGAACCTTGGATTGTATGCCGCATCGCAAGTTCGGCCGCGGCTTGTTTCGGCGAGCCGGCAGGACGGCGCCCATCCGTTTACAATCCCGCCCCTGAATTGACCCGCCGGCACGCCACGAGCGTCGCGGCCCACAACAGGAATCCCACAGCATGAGACGCGAACTTGCGATCGAATTCACCCGCGTAACCGAAGCCGCCGCCCTCGCCGGCTACAAATGGCTTGGCCGCGGCGACAAGAACAAGGCCGACGGCGCTGCCGTCGAGGCGATGCGCTTCGTGCTGAACCAGATCCAGATCGACGGCGAGATCGTTATCGGCGAGGGCGAGATCGACGAAGCCCCCATGCTCTACATCGGCGAACACGTCGGTCGTGGCGGCGACGGCGTGGATATCGCGGTCGACCCGATCGATGGCACCCGCATGACCGCAATGGGCCAGAACAACGCGGTGGCGGTGCTGGCCGCGGGCGACAAGGGCAGCTTCATGCGGGCGCCGGACATGTACATGGAGAAGCTGATCGTCGGCAACCCGGCCAAGGGCGCGATCGATCTGCACAAGCCACTTGAAGACAACCTGCGCTCGGTCGCCGCCGCACTCGGCAAGCCGCTCAACCGGCTGACCGTGATCACGCTGGCGAAGCCGCGCCATGAGGCCGCGATCAAGGAAATGCATGCGCTTGGCTGCAAGGTCTTCGCGATCCCCGATGGCGATGTCGCCGCGTCGGTGATGGCCTGCATGCCCGACAACGAAGTGGACATGTTGTACTGCATCGGCGGCGCACCGGAAGGCGTTGTCTCCGCCGCAGTCGCCCGCGCGCTCGATGGCGACATGCAGGGCCGCCTGATACCGCGGGATATCGCCAAGGGCTCGACGCCGGAAAACGTGGCGCTCGGCGCCGAAGAGCGCGCACGTTGCGCAAAGATGGGCATCGCGGTCGACACGGTGCTGACGCTCGACGAGATGGCCCGCACCGACAACGTGATCATCGCGGTCACCGGCATCACCAAGGGCGACCTGCTCGAAGGGGTCACCAGTGACGGCACCTTCGCGACCACCGAAACGCTGCTGATCCGCGGCAAATCGCGCACGATCCGCCGTATCCATTCGACGCATTACCTCGCCCGCAAGGACGACGCGATCAAGTCGCTGATCCTCTGACAAGCGACAGCACGTCGGCCACCGACGCCCCGGGCGGGACGGCCATCCGGGCGACAGTCGCATGGCCGCGTGCTAAACTTAAAAGCTTGATTTCCTGCGACTTTCCCCCCGTCTGTCGCCCAAACCTGCAACTGGAGTTCCGATGACTGCCTCGATTTTCGCCGCGGTGGAGATGGCCCCGCGTGACCCGATTCTCGGCCTCAACGAAGCCTTCAACGCTGACACCCGCACCACCAAGGTGAACCTCGGCGTGGGCGTCTACTACGACGACAACGGCAAGATCCCGCTGCTCGGCGCAGTCAAGGCCGCCGAAAAGGCACGCCTGGAAGCCGCCCCGGCGCGCGGCTATCAGCCGATCGAAGGCCTCGCCGCTTACAACAACGCGGTGCAAGCACTGCTGCTGGGCAAGGATTCGGCACTCATCGCCAACGGCCAGGTCATCACCGTCGAAGCGCTTGGTGGCACCGGCGCACTGAAGGTCGGCGCCGACTTCCTCAAGCGCCTGAACCCGGGTGCCACGGTCTACATCTCCGACCCGAGCTGGGAAAACCACCGCGCCCTGTTCGAGTCCGCCGGCTTCCCGGTCGACACCTACCCGTACTACGACGCAGCGACCGGCGGTGCGAACTTCGCTGGCATGAAAGCCAAGCTCGAAAGCCTGCCGGCCGGCTCGATCATCGTGCTGCACGCTTGCTGCCACAACCCGACCGGCGCGGACATCACGGACGCCCAGTGGGAAGAAGTCGTCGCCGTATGTCGCGCGAAGGGTCTAGTGCCCTTCCTCGACATGGCCTACCAGGGCTTTGCCGATGGCATCGATGCCGATGCGATTGCCGTGCGCGCATTCTCGGCCAGTGGCCTGCAGTTCTTCGTGTCGAGCTCGTTCTCGAAATCCTTCTCGCTGTACGGCGAGCGCGTCGGTGCGCTGTCGATCATCACCGCATCGAAGGAAGAGTCGGCCCGCGTGCTGTCGCAAGTGAAGCGCGTCGTCCGCACCAACTACTCCAACCCGCCGACGCATGGCGGCGCCGTTGTCGCAGCAGTGCTTTCCAGCCCGGAACTGCGCCAGCAGTGGGAAGACGAACTTGCCGGCATGCGCCTGCGCATTCGTGAGATGCGCAAGGGCCTCGCCGAGCGCCTCGCCGCTCGCGGCGTGACGCGCGATCTGTCGTTCGTGACCCGCCAGCGCGGCATGTTCTCCTACACGGGCCTTTCGGCGGCGCAAGTCGAAGTGCTGAAGAATGAATTCGGCATCTACGCCGTCTCGACCGGCCGCATCTGTGTCGCCGCGCTCAACAGCAAGAACCTTGACTACGTCGCGGACGCCCTGGCGAGCGTGATGAAGGGCTGACCATTCGCCCAGTCAAACAAAAGCGGCGCCTCAGCGCCGCTTTTTCTTTCAGTTCGCGCGCAGCAACGCCCGCAAATTGGCATCCCGCTGCCACTCACGGCGCTCCGGCGTCGCCAGCGCATAACGCTCCGACTCATCCGGCGTCTGGGCAACATAGGTCTCAAGCAAACGCTTGAGTAAGGCGTGGTCCGGCAACACCGTACCGAAGAACAGCACCGACTCCTGACGCTGAATGAGGATCGTCGGGAAGTTCTCGACGTCAATGTCGCCAATCAGGTCGGCATGATCTTCGATGTCCACCCAAGCAAAACCCATCTTCGGAAACTGCGCAGCCAACGCTTCGAAACCCGCACGGTAGTCACGACAGGTGCCGCACCATTGCGCACAGAGGCAGGCGACAAAGAACTCCTCGCCGGGATCGACAGGAACAGGCGTCATTCGTTGCATCGCAATCGGGAACAGCGCGCATTATGCCAGCGCTGCGGGCCTTGACTTGCGCAGTCTGCGCGTGGGATGATTGCCGACTTTCCGACTTGGTCGGTCACATTCGCCGACTGCGCGCACAAGGATTCGAAATGAAAGCCGATACCCACCCGAATTACCACGACGTGAAGGTGACCTGCTCCTGCGGCAACAACTTCACGACCCGTTCGACGATGGCGAAAGACGCCTATCACGTTGAAGTCTGCTCCGAGTGCCACCCGTTCTGGACCGGCAAGCAGAAGATCGTCGATACCGCGGGCCGCGTCGAGCGTTTCCGCCAGAAGTACGGCCGCTAAGCCGACTTCGGCATTCCGAAAAAAGGCAGCTTCGGCTGCCTTTTTTGTTTGTATCACCGCCTGACACAGTCGCGACCTGCGGCCTGGCGCCCAAGCCGCTAGAATTGCGGCGATCCGCTCGTTCAGAATAATCAGAAGAAACCGCATGGCCAACGAACCGCGCGCACCCTCGACGCTGACTATCCCCTCATGGGCCCTGTGGGCGCTGTTCGCGCTATACGCACTGCCAGGCCTCATCGACCACGCACCCTGGCGCGGCGACGACGCCGCGCATTTCGGCGTGATCCATCAGATGCTCCGCACCGGAGACTGGCTTACGCTGGCGGTGGCGGACCGTCCGACCTTCGACACCGGGCCGCTCTACTACTGGCTCGGCGCGCTATTGAGCCAACTGCTCGACTGGGCGCTGCCAATCCACAACGCGGCACGCCTGGCGTCTGGCGTCTGTGTCGCAATCACGCTTTATTGCCTGGCCCGCGCAGCGCGACGCCTCTACGGCGCACCGTCGGATCGGGCTGCAGTGCTGCTGGGCCTGGGCACGCTTGGCCTGCTGACGCACGCCCACGAGTTTCAGCCACAGCTCGCGCTACTCGCATGCACCGCAGCGGCTTTCCTTGGTTTCGCGGAATTCCTTGTCGTACCGCGACACGGCGCGATCATTGCGGGCAGCGCAATCGGCCTGGCGACGCTGGCGGCCGGCCTGCCTGCTCTGCTGATTCTGATGCCGCTATGGGCGCTACTCCCCGGCCTGTGCAGCGAATGCCGCACCCCCGAGCGAAAACGAGCACTTGCGCTGGGCGCCGGCATTGCCACTGTGATCGCGCTGCTGTGGCCGCTGCTTCTGGTCACCTTCCGACCCGAACATCTGCGCCTTTGGTGGTCGAACGAGCTCGAGTCGATTACACCCCACTTTGCCCACCTGACGAACATTCGTCAGCTGCTCGAGCTTCTCGGCTGGTTCATGTGGCCGTTGTGGCCAATTGCAGTCTGGACCGTCTGGCATGAACGCAAGCGGATAAAAGAAACGAGGATCCTGCTGCCACTGGCGTCCTTGCTTCTTGCGATCCTGCTCGTCGCAACAACTGGCCCGCTGCGCCCCGCCCACGCGCTGCCGTTGATCCCGCCGCTTGTGTTGCTCGCGTCGGACGGCGCACTGAGCCTGCGCCGTGGCGCAGCCAGTGCGTTCGACTGGTTCGGCCGAATGACCTTCCTGGCCTTTGGCGTCTTTGTCTGGCTCTCCTGGTACGCGATGCACTTCGGCTGGCCAGCACCGCTGGCGCGAAACGTGGCGCGGCTGGTGCCTGATTACGTGCCGACACTGTCGGCAACTGCAGTCGCAGCGGGCATCGTCCTTTCTCTAGGCTGGCTGGCCTTGGTCGTTCGTCCCCCGCGCTCGATGCTGCGCGGCCCGCTGTCCTGGGCGGTCGGCACCAGCTTCCTGTGGGCATTGGCGATCGCGCTATTCCTGCCCTTCGTCAATCACGACAAGAGCTACGAACTTGTTGCGCGCGACCTTGCAGCGCGGATATCCGATACGCCCCATGCCTGTGTCGCCGAGAGCGGCATGGGCGAATCGCAGCGCGCCGCGCTGCTCTACTTCGCCAACCTGCGCTTCGAGGCCGCCGACCGTGGCGTGACTCGCTGCGAACTCCTGGTCGTTTATCGCAGCGGACGTTCTATGGCGCTACAGCCGGGCGCCGCGTGGGTGCCGGTTTGGGACCTCTCCCGAGGCAGGCGCCGGACCGGCGAGCAATTCACACTCTACCGGCGCCTTTGAGTCACGCGGCGCGTCAAACCACGCGCATGAAAGTATCGCGGTAGTAGCGCAACTCTTCGATCGATTCGAGGATGTCTGCTAGCGCGGTGTGCGCGCCCTGCTTCTTCAGGCCGGCAAATACCGGCGGATTCCAGCGGCGAGCAAGCTCCTTGAGCGTGCTGACATCGAGATTGCGGTAATGGAACCACGCCTCCAGCGCGGGCATGTGGCGCGCCATGAAGCGCCGATCCTGACAGATGGAGTTGCCGCACATCGGGCTGGTTCTACGCGGCACATGCTGGTCGAGAAACGCAATCATCAGCCGCTCAACCTCCGCCTCATCGGTGGTCGAGGCGCGAACGCGGTCAATCAAGCCACTCTTTCCATGGGTGTTCTTGTTCCAGTCGTCCATGGCATCGAGCACTGAATCGGGCTGATGCACGACCAGGACCGGACCTTCGGCGACCACGGTAAGCGCCGCGTCGGTTACCACGACCGCAATCTCCAGTACGCGATCGCGGTCGGGCTCCAGCCCGGTCATCTCCATGTCCACCCAGACGAGGCGGTTTGGATCCTGTGCCATAATCGCAAGCTCCTGATTCAAAGCCCCATTCTCTCATACGCGTTGCCAGCTCTCGCAACGCGGCCACCGACTGCCCATGACCGCCTCTGTTTTTTCGCTGGTTTTTCTGTTTGTCGTCGCGCTGACGCTCGGTCTGCGTTTGTGGCTGTCCTGGCGTCAGGCCCGGGCGGTATCCGCACATCGCGCTTCGGTGCCATCCCCGTTTACGGACCGCATCCCGCTGGATGCACACCAGAAGGCGGCCGACTATACGCGGGCTCGCCTTGCAGTCGGCGCAATCGAACTCATCGTCGAAACAGGTCTTCTGCTGGCACTCACCGTGGGCGGCGGTTTGCAGTGGCTATTCGACAGCGCCGCGCGCGTCTTCGATGCAGGCGGCATTTGGCACGGCGTCGCCTTCCTTTCCCTCATTGCGATCGTCTCGTTCGTGGTCGGCCTGCCGTTCTCCGTGTGGCGGACTTTCGTCACCGAGGCTCGCTTCGGCTTCAACAAGACCAGCCCGGCGACCTTCATCGGTGATCTCGCCAAGGGCGTGCTCGTCGGCGCCGCAATTGGGCTGCCGGTCATCGCGCTGGTCTTGTGGATGATGCAGGCAACGGGGAACCGTTGGTGGCTTTGGGTGTGGGCGTTCTGGCTCAGTTTCAACCTGTTGATCATGGTGCTCTACCCGGTCGTGATTGCGCCACTTTTCAACAAATTCGTGCCACTGGAAGATGGGCCGCTCAAGGAACGCATTGAAGCGCTTCTCGCGCGCTGCGGGTTCAAGAGCTCGGGCCTCTTCGTGATGGACGGATCAAAGCGCTCCGCCCACGGAAACGCCTACTTCACGGGCCTGGGTGCCGCCAAGCGCATCGTTTTCTTCGATACGCTGGTCGAACGCCTCACACCTCAGGAAGTGGAGGCCGTTCTTGCACATGAACTCGGCCACTTCAAGCTAAGGCATCTGTGGCAGCGTGTGGCGGTGATGGCCGCGATGAGCCTCGCAATCCTCGCCCTACTCGGCTGGTTGATGGGCGAAGACTGGTTCTTCGCCGGACTGGGCATGCAGTCGCACGGCGAGGCGGCCGCCCTGGCCTTGGTGCTCTTCGCTCTACCGGTTTTCACATTCCCGCTCACGCCATTGACCAGCTTGTGGTCGCGGCGACACGAGTTTCAGGCGGACGCCTACGCCGCACATCACGCACAGGCGGAGGACCTCGTCTCCGCCTTGGTCAAGCTTTATCGTGACAACGCCGGCACGCTCACGCCCGATCCGCTCTACTCGGCGTTTTATGACTCTCACCCGCCTGCGCCGATTCGCGTAGCGCACCTGCGAAGCGCATGAAGTCCGGCGTAGACGGCACTATCGTGGCCGCCTTCGGGCGGCAATACGAAGTCGAGCTGGCGGACGGTGCCCGCCTCCTGTGCTTTACCCGAGCAAAGAAGAGCAGCTACGCCTGCGGTGATCGTGTCCAGGTCAGCGCAACCGCACCAGACCAAGGCGTCATCGAGCGCCTGCTTGACCGCAGCAGCCTGCTGTATCGGGAAGACGCGTTCAAGCTGAAGCTGATCGCCGCCAACGTCACCCAGGTGGCGATCGTAGTGGCAACCGAACCGAGTTTCAGCCCCGAACTGATCACCCGCTGCCTTTGCGCGGCGGAGGATCAGGAGGTTAAGACGCTGATCATCCTCAACAAGGCGGATCTGACCGGCGGGCTTGATGCCGCGCGGGCTCTGTTGACTCCCTTTGCGGCCTTGGGCTACGAGGTCATCGAAACCTGCGCCAAGGACACCGTCGAGATTCTCCGCTCGCGCCTTGCTGGCGAGACCAGCCTGCTGGTCGGGCAATCCGGCATGGGCAAGTCGACGCTGACCAACGCCTTGATTCCAGAGGCCGACGCCACGACTGCCACGATCTCGACCGCACTCGATTCTGGCCGTCATACAACGACCTTCTCGCGGCTTTATCGTCTCCCCGGCGGCGGCACTTTGATTGATAGCCCGGGGCTGCAAATGTTCGGTCTTGCACAGCTTACGCAGACCTCGCTCGCTTGGTCGTTCCGCGAATTCCGGCCTTTCCTTGGACAATGCCGTTTCAGGGATTGTCGGCATGAGGCCGAGCCCGGCTGCGCGTTGCAATCCGCCCTGTCGGAAAAAACGATTTCGCCGCTCCGCTTTGCGCAGTATCAGCTGCTGCGGGACGAGCTCGCGCGTGCGCATCAAGCACGCGTCGGCCACTAATAAGGCCGGCTGGTTTTCAGGCCATCAGCCACAACGCCCAAGCCCTACTCGCACTCGCTGCACGTTCGATGGAACAATTAAGCCAGCCTAGGTGCGGCGCCAAACATGTTGCGCCGAATCAACGCAGCAACACCTGCGATGGCTGCGGCCACAGTGATGCAAACACCCGCTGCTAGAATTGCGGGCCCAGGAGGTATGCATGCCGTTCGGACTTCACTCGCTCATCCTCACCCAATCGGACCTCGCAGGCTCGCTTCTGCCGTGCGAATTCTCGCTTTATGCGCCATCGGCCAAAGAAGTGTTCCTGTTTGGGGACATGACTCATTGGCAGGACGGCAAAGTCCCGATGACCCGCGGTGAAGATGGCGTCTGGCACCTCAAGCTTCAGCTGCGACGCGGGCAGTGGCATTACAAATTCGACGTTGATACCCGCCGAATCCCTGATCCGCTCAATCCTCTGGTGGCCGAAGACGGAATGGGCATGGGCGAGTGTCACTCGTACCTTTTCCTCGGTGAAGGCGACTGGCTCGACAAGCCGAAAGTGCCGCGCGGAGAGCTGCTGGATCTGAACATCCCATGCACCAAACTCGGCGGCGTCCTGCCTGGCCAGCTCTACCTTCCGCCCGGCACCCGAGAAAAGGACAAGCTGCCGCTCCTCGTGTTGATGCACGGGCACCAGATGCGCGCCAATCAGTGGGCAACCAACGGCCGCATCAAGCAGTATATGGACAACCTGCTCGCGCAGGGGCTGCTGCGCCCCTTCGCGATCTACCTGCCAGGCGGTCACGCAGGCCATGCGATGCCAAAGTACGCCGATGCGGTAATTCAAACTGCCCTGCCCTGGCTGGCCAAACAGCAGCCGATCACCAACGACTCTGCACAAAGGGCGATCGGAGGCATGTCGATCAGTGAGTATGGCCCACTCGCCATCGCACTCGCTCACCCCAAGGCGTTCAGCCTTGTGGTGCCGATGAATGAGACTTTCAGCGACGCGGTGATCGCAGGCCAACTCGATAAACAGCCCTTCCGGCTGCACCTTTTCTGCACCACCGAAGGCTGTGCCCCGCCACAATACCGGCAGCTCATGGAGCGCTCGCGTTCGCTTGGCATCACCGTACCATTCATGCGCCTGGATGGCGTGCCGACGTGGCGCAACTGGAACGAAATGACGCCGGAATTCCTGGCGACGGTCTCAGATCACTTTCACCGCCAACAAAAGAAACCCAGCTAGTCGTGCCGTGCTCGTGCCGCAACAGGCGGCGGGAGCGCGAATTCGATCGCTTGCCAAGCCTTGGCGCACCGACAGTAAGCATGTAGTCGTTCAGACATTGCCAGACGCCCTGCGTCAGCCACGCAATCGCGGCGTCAGCCGCTAGGAATACATTTGCGCCGACCCGCTGCTCAATGGGGCCGCGAAGACTCAAGCTAAACACCCGCCAGAGCAAAAAAAACCGCCCAGTCGAGACTGGGCGGTTTGCTTTCAGCTTGCTCGTATCGAGTGCGATTACGGCCGGAAGGCACCGTTATCGACAGTCGCTGCAGCTGACGGGATCACATAGGTGTAGTTGCTGCCGCTCTCCCAAGCAACAGTCGATCCATTGATCTTCTGGAACTTGTAGTTGATCGCAGTGCCAGCCGTCGGGAACGTAATCGCGCAACTCCAGACCGGATAGGCATCAGCAGAACACTTGCGGAAGGAATCTGCACCATTGGTGCTCCAGTTGCCGATTTCCGGCTGATCACCAACGATATAGACGCTCTCACCGAACACCGTCGTAGCGCTGACCTTGAAAGTCACCGTCACCGGGCCGGTCGGCGCAGCAGGCGCATCCGTGCTCGTCACGAACACAACTGCAGTGCGTGCCGGGATCGAGAACTTGCCCGTCGCGTTGTCATACGTGGCGGTCTTTGCGCGCGCATCCGACCCAGAAGCCTGAACCGGGTGCAGCGTGTAGGACATGCCCTTCTGCCCATCGATCGTCAGGTCATGAGCAACCTTATCGACGTTGATGAAGTACATCACCTGCTTGAAGCCAGCATTCGCCGAGCACACCGTACCGTTAAGGTGACCGGCGATGACCGTCGGCTCTTGCGTGGTACCCGTGTTGTAGAACTTCAAACACTTCTTCACATCATCGGCACTGCGCAGACGGAACAACTGCGAGCTCTTACGGATCGCCAGCAGGTCGCGGAACATGTCGCGCGCCGCGGTGATCTGCGTGGCGCCCGGTGTGTAGTTGCCAACCACTGCTGCGGCCAGGAACGTCTTCGCCAGGTTCTGGTCACCACTGACCGGCAGACCAACACCAAAGTTGTTGTTGGTGTAGGTCCAGTCGAGGCGGTTGAACCAATCGCCAGAGTTGTAGCTGTTGTTATCCATCGACTTGGAACGGAGGATGTCCGAACCAGCATGGAAGTACGCAATACCCTGGCTGAAGCTGTTGATGGCAGCAGCCAGCGTCTGCACGCGAACCCGATCGTCGAGGCTGGTTGCCTTCGGCAGCTTAGCTACCGTTGCGTCCCAGAACGTGCGGTTATCGTGGTTCTCGTAGTAGTTAACAACTTCCTGCGGATCCGTGACATAGCCAGCCGGATCATTACCGTACTTGAACGTTTCGCCGGTCTTGACCACGCCATCGCGGGCCTCGAACGCGAACGAACGCAGGGAGCCAGCCAGGCCCACGCGGATGATGTCCGCATGATCCATCAGGCTTTCCTTCGTGGGCGTGCCCGCGACATCGTTCGGATCGTAGTACAGACCGGTCACGAAGCCCTGAGCGCGGAAGGAGTCACCATCATCACAGCAGCCACCACCACGGATACGGTCACGGGCACGGTCGCTGAAGGTGGCGATACCAGAACCATTGAGCGAGAGCTGGGATGCTTGCTCGAAGCGGGCACCACTGGCGACTTCACCAAAGTTCCAACCTTCGCCGATCAGGAACACATCACGACCCGCGGCAGTGTTCACCGTGGTCTTCAGCTGTTCCATCGTAGCCCGCGGCTGGTGACCCATGAGGTCGAAGCGGAACGAATCGATCTTGTACTGGGTAGCCCAAGTGGTGACCGAGTCGATCATCAGCTTGCCCATCATCAGGTTCTCAGTAGCCGTATTCGAACAGCAGGTCGAGTTCTCGACGCCGCCGGTCGCATTCAGGCGCTGATAGTACCCAGGGACGATACGGTCTAGAACCGAGTTAGCGTTCTGACCAGCAGCACTGGTGTGGTTGTACACCACATCCATACCGACACGCAGACCTGCCTTGTGCATCGCTGCAACCATCTTACGGAACTCGACGATACGCTTCGCACCGTCATTCGCGTCCGACGAATAGCTACCCTCAGCCGCCGTGTAATGGAAAGGATCGTAGCCCCAGTTGAAGCAATCCTTGTCCTTCACAGCATTGATGGCATCGCGCGCCTTGGTGGAATCGGCGGTCGAGCCAGCCGTATCCGGCGTGACGCAACCGACTTCAGGCACCGTCGCCAAGTCAAACACCGGCAGCAGATGCACGTCCGTCAGGCCAGCAGCCTGAAGCGCCTTGAGGTGCTTCATGCCATTCGACGTTTCTTCGGTGAAGGCCAGGTACTTGCCGCGATTTGCAGCAGAAACCGAACTGTCGTTCGCCGAGAAGTCACGCACCGACAGTTCATAGATCGACATGTCTTCCTGCGCGGCAAGAACCGGGCCGGTCGAAGCATCCCAATCTGCAGGCTTCAGATCGGCAGAGGCCAGATCTGCGATGTAGCTACGCTTCGAATCTGCGTTGAGGCTGATCGAATACGGGTCTGTAACGCGGTTACGCACGATACCGACACCGCGCACGAACACGTCAGCGACATACACGTAATACTTGCCGGTCAGGTCACCAGTCTTGGTGATCGACCACACGCCAGTCGCTGCATCGAAGGTCATCAGGTCAAGCGACTTGCCACTGCTCGTAGCGGAATCGTACAGGCCGAGCTTGACCTGCTGTGCAGTCGGAGCCCAAACCTTGAAGACCGTGTTGCCACCAACAAGCGTGACACCCAGATCCTTGACATCCTTCGCACCGGCATACAGATCGTCCATCGCACCAGCAATCTGTGCGGTGGTGGCGTTCTGCACTTTGCCCGTGTCGTTCTCCTGAACCAGTACAACTTGGTTGGTGTGCAGAGCGGCGAGCTTGTCGACATCCGCAGCCTTCACGGACAGCACGACACCTGCCGAGACATACTTGAAGCGGGTCGCAACGTCGGCCGGCACAGTGCCGCCAACATCCAGCGTCACAGAGCCGTCAGCGCCTGCAACAGCAGAATCTTTCTTCGCGACGATTTGAGCATTCTTCGAGTAGTAGAGCTTGAAGACGCCCGTGCTATCAACACGCGGCCACTGAATCAGCGACTTGGTCAGCCAATACGCTTTCGCATCCTTGGTTGAGGCCGAGCGCGTATCGGGCACTGCCGTGTAAACCGTCGCATCTTCCTGCACCAGCCAGATATCAGCGACTTGCGACGTAACGGTCAGATTCGCGTAGTTGACAACGATGTTGTCCGAACGGCCATCCTTGTTGTCGTTTCCGCCATTCGGGTTTGCCGACGTGCCATGGATGATGAACTCAAGCGACTTCTTGGTTGCATCCGTAGTCGGGTTGATGACCGGAATTTCGAAAACCACTTCGGCTGACGACACCGCCTGGTAGCCAGGCATCTTGTCGAGCGTAACCGGGGTACCCCAAGCAGGCGCGGCGTAACCGGCCGGCATGCGGGTCACGTCCATTCCGTTGGAGTCCCACAGGTGCAGGCCCCATACGTCGAACTTAGAGTCGAATCGCTTGTAGTGCACGCGAACCGTCTTGATATCAACCGGACCGGCCGTATCAGGGTTCTTCGTGTACGTGACGGTATCACCCTCGATGCGCCAGATTTCGTTGGCGCCCGGAGCAAGCGTGTAGCTCTGATCAGCGCCGCCGTGGTCCTTGGTGTCGCCCTTGTGGAACAGATACCCCACTGCGCCACTGTCTGCACTCAGAGTGGGCTTGTAGATCGCCCCGAAGGAATCGGTGCCGGTCGGGTCATAACCCTTGTTCCAGCCCGGATCAGCGCCAGCGCCCCAAGTATGAAGCTGCCAGCCGGTGTAGTCGCCAGCTTTGCGTTTGTAGTGAACGGTGAGGGTGGTAGTGGTGGCTGCAGCCGTCTTTACGTTTGCCGCAGAATCTGCGGGGACAGCATGGAGCACCTTCTGGAAGTCCGAAGAATCCAGGAACGAGAGTTCAGTCTCGGGCGCAGGCGGAGGAGGTGCGTCATCACCACCACCGCAAGCGGCCAGAATAGCCAAGCATGAAAGAGCTACCAGTGAGCGCGCACGCTTCCAGATCGCCCCAGCGCTTTGCCTTGTCATATGTCACCTCCAAGGAAAGTGTGGTTACGAGACCGCCCCATGTTGTAGTTTTGTTACTTATGTGTGCGCGCAGCCGGGGGGCGATCGAGGCGCAAATGTGCTCGTTCGGGTTACATATGTCAAGAATTCTTATGGACTCATAACGTAGTTTGACTACAGTCAAACGGCCTTCAAGGCATCCTTGCGCCTCCTGATTTCGACGCCGCCCCGCTCTACGGTAAAGTCTCGCCATGGAACGTCTACCAGCCAGTATTGTTCGCATCCAGGCCACCATCGATTACATCGACGATCATCTCGACGATCCGCTGGACATCCAGGAGCTTGCCGCCCAGACCGAGATGTCGTTCTGGCACTTCCTGCGCGTGTTCCGGGCGACCGTTGGTGAGACCGTCAAGGACTACATCCGCAGACGGCGCCTTACACGCGCGGCCTACGAGTTGCTCGAGACTCAGCAGAACATTATCGACATCGCGCTCGGTGCAGGTTTCGAGACGCATGAAGCATTCACGCGGGCATTTCGAGCGCAGTTCGGCGCCAGCCCGCGAGAGTTCCGGACCGCCGGCAAGCCGCCGCAGCTGCCGCGTGGCATCCCGCACATCACTACCGAGTATCTTGCGCACATGCATTCGGGGCTTACAACGACCCCCGAGTTCATTGACAGCCCCGCGCGACGATTGGTCGGCATCAAGACTGAGTTCTCTGTAGCACCGGAGGCTTTCGACCTCATCGAACTGGGATCGGAAGCCTGGAAGACGTTTGAACCATTGATCGCGCGCATCCCGGTGCGAGCCAACACGCTCGCCGGCCTGTGCAGCGACATTGTTGCGGCCGACGAACGAAGCATCCAGGGCTACGTCATGGCGTGCGTGGAGGTAACGGAGTTCGCCGGTCTTCCTGAAGGCGTCGTCGCACTGATGCGCCCCCCCTGCCGCGAAGCGCGCTTCCACCACCGTGGTGCAGGGCAAACGTGGGAATACACGCTGCAGTACATATTCGGCGCCTGGCTTCCCGACAGCCACTTTGCGGTCGCGGACCAACCCGCCTACTTCACCTTCGACACCACGCACTCGCCGTTTTCGGCCGATCCGGAAATGGACTACTGGCTCGCGCTCAAGTAGCCGATCGCCTAGCCCCAAAACACCCGGGGCGCAAAAAACATCAAAAGCAATTTCTGAACGACTGGACTTTGGGGATGAGCACGAGCCCCCAAAGCCCTGACAATTCCCCGCCAAGCTTCTGCCCACAGCAGCCCGCGACCGTTGCTGCAGCGCAATAATCATCAACAGCAATCCTGATCAAGACTTGAGCGCCACTGCGGACGAGTATTCATCCCGAACGCGCAACTTGATGCACGGTCACGAAGGATTCGCGAGGCGCTTCGAACACGCTCCCCCGGGCACTCGAAGCCGGCACACAGGCAGTCGCGGCGCTTATGCCGCAGGTGTTGCCAGCCTCACCCTCCTCCCCTTCGGATCCGGACTGCACCGAGCTCAAGACCTGTCGCGGCGTATCGGAAACGGTACGCAAGCTTTTCATTACGCGCAGCCGTTGGACCGGACGACCCTTGGGTCGATCCGGTCAATTTTTTTGTAGCAAGCGGTAATGACGCGAAACCCGACAACGATGATGCTTCAAACTCGCAACGCGCTCGCGTACGATTCGTCGGTTTTTGTGCCAGAGCAGACAAAGGGATTCACCTAAGTGCCCGCCCTCCCGATTCGCCGTCTCCAGTCAATTGCCCCTGCCGCAGGAACCGGCCTGCTTTGGTTGGCAGCGATTGCGCTATGGGCTTGGTTTGCCGCGAGCTGGTATTGGCGATTGTCGGCGCCGCCGGCCGCCTCCGCGCCCAATCAACTCGCAACAGACCCATCAACTGCCGCACGGGAAATCGGCACCCGCCATTTGTTTGGCGAGGTGATCGTCCAACAGCAGGTCGCTACTGCAAGCCGCTACACCTTGGTCGGCGTGGCCGCCCATTCGCGCAAGAGCCCAGGCTGGGCTGTGATCGCTGAAGACGGCAAGCCCGCGCAAGGCTTCGTGCTGGGCGACGAAATTGCGCCTGGCGTCAAACTGGTCAGTGTTTTGCCTGACAGCGTCGAAATCGAGCGGAGCGGCGCTCGCGAGCGGATCATGTTGAGCGAAGCGCCGCGGCAAGCCGGTGGCGCCACCCCTCCGCCCGCGGCGGCCCCCGGGCTGCCGCCCCAGCTTCAGTATCAGGTCAACCAAGCCGGCGGACAGCCGCCAGGCATGCAGCCCCAACGCGGCGCCCCCGGCATGGCGGGTGAAGCACCACAAGTACAGCCCGTCAGCAGCCCCGAGAATCAACCGAACCCATGATCCACTCGAACTTTGCCCGGCGAAGCATCGCCGGACTGATGATTGCAGCCACCCTTGCAGCTCACGTCGCACCAGCCACGGCGGCAGAAGGCGAGACCGTCGCGCTGAACTTCGTAAACGCGGAGATTGACGCGGTGATCCGCGCGATCAGCAAGATCACAGGCAAGAACTTTCTGGTGGATCCGCGCGTCCGCGGCACGCTGAACATCACGACACAGACCCCGGTGCCGAAGGAGCTGACCTATCAGATCCTGCTTTCGGCCTTGCGGATGCAGGGCTACACCGCGGTCGAGTCAAACGGGGTGGTAAAGATCCTCCCCGAGGTCGATGCCAAACTGCATGCGGTGCCGAGCGGCCGCAAGACCACGGCTGCGGGCGATCGCATCGTGACGCAGATCTTCCAGGTCCGTCACGAATCAGCGGCTCAACTGGTGCCGGTGATTCGCCCTCTGGTATCGCCCAACAACACCGTTACGGCCTATCCGGGCAACAACACGCTGATCGTCACCGACTACGCTGAAAACATTGCGCGTATCGGGCAAGTCCTAGCGTCAATCGACGTGCCGCAGGGCGACATCCGTGTAATTCCGGTGCAGAACGCGTCAGCACTTGATCTGGCGCAGTCGATCAACCGGCTTCTCGCCGATCAGGGCGCCGGTGGTGGCGACCAGAGCCAGAAGATCAGCGTCCAGGCGGACAACCGCACCAACAGCCTGCTGGTGCGGAGCGACAACCCGTCCAAGCTCGCGACGGTCCGGCAACTGGTGACGACACTCGACCAGCCCGGCGCGGCCGGGAACATCCGGGTCGTCTATCTGAAGAACGCAGAAGCCGCCAAGGTCGCGCAAACACTGCGCGCGATCATGACGGGCGACACCTCCAGCTCGCTGACGACATCGAGCACACCGTCCGGAAACGCTCAGGGCGGTCAAAGCAACAGCAGCTCGTTTTCCAGTTCGAGCACCAGCACCGCTGGCACACCAAGCGGTGGCGGCATGATCCAGGCCGACACGACGAACAACGCGCTGATCATTACTGCACCTGAGCCGGTCTACAACAACTTGCGCAAAGTGATCGATCAGCTCGATCGCCGCCGGGCGCAGGTCTACGTCGAAGCGCTGATCGCCGAGATGAGTTCGGAGAATGCGGCCGAATTTGGCGTTCAATGGTTCGCCGGAGAGAAGCCAGGCAACAACGGTAGCTTCGTCGGCGGCGGCACGAACTTCACCGGCGCAACGCCGTCCTTGCTGGGGGCATCCACAGGCACGGAAAGCCTGCTTGGCGCCGGTCTGAACGTACTGGTGGGCTCGGGCAAGGTCAACATTCCAGGCATCGGCGACATCCTGAACCTGCAGGTGCTGGCGCGCTTCCTTGAGTCGCAAAGCAAGGCCAACATCCTCTCGACACCAACCCTGCTGACCCTCGACAACGAAGAGGCCAAGATCGTCGTTGCCGAAAACCTGCCCTTCCTGACCGGCCAGTACAGCAATACCGGCGGCGGCACGACACCGAACAATCCGTTCCAGACGATTGAACGAAAAGACGTCGGCCTGACCTTGAAGATCAAGCCGCAGATCTCTGAGGGCGGATCGATCCGGATGCTGATCTCCGAGGAGAACTCGACCGTCAAGGCGACCACCGCTGCCGGCCCGACCACCAAGAAGCGGTCAATCGACACCAATGTCATTGTCGATGACGGTTCAATCATCGCGCTCGGCGGCCTGATCCAGGACGAATCGCAAGATGGCGCGGACAAGGTGCCGTATCTCGGCAACATCCCGATCATCGGCAGCCTGTTCCGTTACGACACGCGCTCGCGCAAGAAGACCAATCTTGTGGTTTTCCTGCGCCCGAAGATCGTTCGCAGCGAGATGGACGCCCGCAGCTTCACGCATGAGCGCTACGACGAAATTCTCGGCCTCCAGCGACAGCCGGGCACCACGCGCAACTATCTGATGCCGGATGACGGCGCGCCGCCTCAACTGCCTGCTCGCTCGCTGATGCCAGCCGCTGCGCCGGCAACGGCTGCGGAGTCTGATCCCAGTTCGGCCCCGGCCAGCGCAACAAAATGAACGCGCCACTCCCCCGGCTGCCCTACGCCTTCGCGCGGGCGAACGGCGTGTTGCTCGGCGAAGTCTCGGACGACAGCGCCGAAGTCATTGCACGCGAGGATGCGAATCCCGTCGCACTGGCAGAGGTCCGCAGGCTGACCGCGCGCCCGCTGAAGATCACGCCGATTGGGCGCGGCGCATTCGAGTCCCGGCTCTCCGAGATCTACAGCCAGGGCGAAAGCAACGCTGCCGAGGTGGCCGCGGACGTGGGTCAGGACATCGACGTCTCGCAGCTGATGCAGGAGCTCCCCCCGGTCGAGGACCTGCTCGAGGCGGAGGACGACGCGCCGATCATCCGCATGATCAACGCGCTACTCACGCAAGCGGTGCGCGAACGGGCGTCTGACATCCACATCGAGCCCTACGAAACGTATTCGGTGGTCCGGTTGCGCCGCGATGGCGTTCTGGTCGAAATCGCACGGCCGCATCGTGCGCTGCACGCCGCGATGTCGTCGCGTATCAAGATCATGGCCAACCTCGACATCGCCGAGAAGCGCCTGCCTCAGGACGGGCGCATCGGTGTGCGCCTCGCAGGCCGCCAGATCGATGTGCGCGTGTCGACCCTGCCCACCTCGCATGGCGAGCGTATCGTACTGCGCCTGCTGGACAAGGACGCCACACAGTTCGGCCTCAACGCCCTCGGCATGGCCGACACGACCCGCAAAACGTTCGACGGCATCCTTTCGCAGCCGCACGGCATCCTGCTCGTCACTGGCCCGACCGGCTCCGGCAAGACCACCACGCTGTATGCCGCCTTGCGCACGCTCGATGGCCGCACGCTCAACATCGTGACGGTGGAAGACCCGGTCGAATACGACCTCGCCGGGGTCGGCCAGATCCAGGTCAACGCCCGGATTGATCTGACGTTTGCACGGGCGCTGCGCTCGATCCTGCGTCAGGATCCGGACGTCATCATGATCGGTGAAATCCGCGATCTGGAAACCGCGCAGATCGCGGTGCAAGCCTCGCTGACCGGCCACATGGTGCTCGCCACCTTGCACACGAACGACGCGCCGTCGGCTGTGACACGGCTGATCGACATGGGCGTCGAGCCCTTCCTGCTGGCCTCCACGCTGCGCGGCGTGCTCGCGCAACGCCTGGTGCGCCGCCTTTGCCCGCAGTGCCGCGAAGCGCGGCCGGCGGACGACGCCGATCGGCAAGCGGTTGGCGAAGGCTGCCCGCCCACGCTGTGGCATGCGGTGGGTTGCAGCGCCTGTGGCCACACCGGCTACAGCGGGCGTACCGGCGTCTACGAGATGCTGACGGTCGACGACTCGGTGCAGCGCTTGGTGCATGACCGCGCGTCCGAGAACGACCTGCGCGACGTGGCCCGCCATAGCGGCCTGCGAACGCTGCGCGAAGACGGCATGCGACTGCTGGCAGAGGGCATCACCTCGGCGGAAGAGCTGCTGCGCGTGACGCGCGACTGAGGGCGGCACGATGGCGGCATTCCAGTACCGTGCGGTCGACGCCGACGGTCGCAACCTCAGTGGCATCGTTGAAGCCGATAGCGCGCGCTCGGCACGTACGCAGTTGCGTGAACGCGGACTGTTCCCGCTCGAAGTGGCGGCCAGCGGCAGCAAGAAGTCGGGCCTCGGCTCGACACGCAAGCTGCGAGAGTCTGAACTCGTGCTGCTCACGCGCCAGTGGGCAGCACTCCTGACCTCCGGCCTCACCGTCGAACAGGCGCTCTCAGCCCTCGGCGATCAGGCCGAGCGCGAAGCAACGCGACAGGTGTTGGCGGGCGTGCGCAGCGAGATCCTGGCGGGTTACTCCTTGCGCGCCGCGCTGGATCGCCACGCAACCTCGTTCCCGACGATCTATCGCGCCTCGGTGGCTGCCGGCGAAAAGTCCGGCGAACTCGCCACGGTGATGAACCAGCTTGCCGACTACCTCGAGCGGCGCGACGAGCTGCGACGCAAAACGCTGCAGGCCCTGATCTACCCTGCCATCGTCGCCGCGGTGGCGCTGATGGTTGTGATCGGCCTGCTGACGTATGTGGTGCCGCAGGTCGTCGGCGTGTTCCAGAGCAGCAAGCAGACTTTGCCCTGGCTCACCCGCGCGCTGATCGTCGTATCGGACTTCCTGCGCAACTGGGGCTGGCTGCTCGCCCTGGCCATCGCTGGCGGCATCTTCGGCCTGCGCCAGTCGTTGCGTGAGGATGCGGTGCGCCGCAAATGGGATACCTGGCTGCTGGGGCTACCGCTGATCGGCCGCCATCTGCGCGCGCTCGACACCACACGCTTTGCAAGCACGCTGGCCATCCTGGTCGGCAGTGGCGTACCGCTGCTCGCAGCGCTCGACGCCGGGCGGCAGGTGGTCGTGCGGCTGCCGCTGCGCGATGCAATCGGCCAGGCATCGGACCGCGTGCGCGAAGGCATGAGCCTGTCCCGCGCGCTCGGCGCGACCCGCCGCTTTCCGCCCCTGCTGACGCACATGATCGCCAGTGGCGAAGCCACCGGCCAGCTCGACGCGATGCTCGACCGCGCCGCCCGCCTCCAGCAAGGCGAACTCGAAACCCGCACCGCGGTGCTGACAAGCCTGCTCGAACCGCTGCTTCTGCTGATGATGGGCGGCATGGTGCTGATCATCGTGCTTGCAGTGATGCAGCCGATCATCGAAATCAACACGCTGCTCAAATAGCCAGAGAACACGCCGCAAGCCGCGGCAACCACACGGATCAAACCCTCAGGACTGAACCATGTCGAATACACGCAACCTCCGCCGTAACAGCGGCTTCACGCTGATCGAAGTGATGGTCGTCATCGTCATCCTCGGCGTACTCGCCGCCCTGATCGTGCCCAAGGTGATGGGCCGCCCGGACGAAGCGCGCGCCGTCGCCGCCCGCCAGGACATCGCCGCGATCAGCCAGGCGCTGAAGCTCTACAAGCTGGACAACCGCAAGTACCCGACAACCGAGCAAGGCCTGCAGGCCCTCGTTCAGAAGCCCACGGTTGCGCCTGTGCCAGACAACTGGAAGGCTGGCGGCTACCTAGAAAAGCTGCCGAAGGATCCGTGGAACAGCCCCTACCAGTATCTTTCGCCCGGCGTGCACGGCGAATTTGATGTCTTCAGCTTCGGCGCTGACGGCCAGGCCGGCGGCGAAGGCAACGACGCCGACATCGGTAACTGGGCGCTCTGACCTCGATGGCTCGACCGGCACCACGCCCCGCTGCGCGTCCGGCGCACGGCTTCACCCTGATCGAGGTGATGGTGGTGCTCGTCGTGCTCGCGATTACCGCTTCGGCGGTCACCTTCAGTCTTGAAGGCATGTCTCGACGCGATGACGACCGCGAGGTCGATCGGCTGCGCCTGGTTCTGGAGGCTGCGGGCGAACGCGCTGCAGTACATGGCACGCCGATAGCGGCCGAGTTCCTGCCGGGCCGCTATCGCTTCAGCACGCTCGACACCGAAGGACATTGGCGCCCGATCGCGGAAGGCGATTCACTCGCCGAGCGCCCCTTGCCGGAAGGCTTCGTGTGGCTCGGCGTGAAGTTACGTGGCCGGCCCACCAGCGTGGAGCCACCACTGGTGTTCGGCGCCGAGATGCCGGATTTTGAAGTCCGCCTGCGTACGCCGGAAGGCGAACGCCTTTACCGCTCAAGACCGGGTGGTGAAGTCGTACTCGAACGCATCGCCGCGACGGAGGTCGCGCCGTGAAGCGCGCCGCCGGTTTCACCTTGCTTGAAGTGCTGGTCGCATTGGCGATCCTCGCAATCGTGCTCGCCGCCGGCTTCCGCGCGGTGAGCCTCGCCACCGGCAGCGCTGGTGAGTTGCGTGAGCGCCTGATCGCAGACTGGATCGCCCAAGACCGGCTCGCCGAGCACCGCGCGATGGAGCACTTTCTTGAGGTCGGTCGTTACGAGGGCAGCGTCACCCAAGCCGGCCGCGAATACCGCTGGTACGAGGAAGTGACCGCCACCCCCAACGCCCTGTTTCGCCGCATCGATGTACGTGTGACCTTGGCGGGCGAAGGCGATCATGCCTTGTCTCGGCTCGCGGGCTTCATGGTCAAGCCACTCCCATGATGCCGATGCGCCGTAAAGCACTTGGGCTAACCCTGATCGAGGTGATGGTCGCGATCGCGATCTTTGCAGTGCTCGGCGTGCTGTCCTATCGCGCTGTCAGCAGCATGATCGCCACGCGTGATCGCATGGAAGCGGAGTACGCGCGGTGGCGGCAGATCGCCCGCGTGATGCAGTTGATCGACAACGACCTCACCCAACTCGCCCCCCGCCCTACCGGCGGCACGGTCCAGGTGCAGGACGCCCTGACGCTGATGCGCGGCGGCACGCAGACACAGCTGATGCTGGTCCGCCACGATGGCAGCAATGGCGGCGTGGAAACTCACACCTGGCACGTCGATGACGGCACGCTGTTCC
This sequence comes from Niveibacterium sp. COAC-50, assembly GCF_013184235.1. Lineage (NCBI taxonomy): Bacteria > Pseudomonadati > Pseudomonadota > Betaproteobacteria > Rhodocyclales > Rhodocyclaceae > Niveibacterium > Niveibacterium sp. COAC-50. The sequence continues at coordinate 553,616 of NZ_JABCJM010000001.1, read as the reverse complement.
TGACACGTCAGCGTGAAGCCACCACGACACAGAAAAAGGACAAAAGTGCGGACGTCGGCAACGCCAACGCCAGTACCGGCGCGGACACATCAACCGCGCGCAACGACGCCATGCTCGATCGGGTGAAGGCGTTGAACTGGCGCTTCGTTACGTCTGACGGAAAAGAGACCGACACCTGGCCACCCGGCGCAAACCTGAATGGCCTGCTGCCCGCTGCAATCAAAATGGAACTGGAGCTCGACGATGTCGGCAAGGTCACGCGACTCTTCGCCGTGCATTGAGCGCCAGCGCGGCGTGGCGGTGATCATGGCGATGCTGACCGTCGCGCTGGTCGCCGCGCTCGCAGCCTCGGTGGTCGCCGCGTTCGGTTTTGCGGTCGAAAGCCTGTCGGGCCGCCATGACCTCGCGCAGGCGCGCTGGCTGGCGCGCGGCGCAATAGACTGGGCACGCAACGTGTTGGCCGACGATTCGCGCCGCACCGGCGACATCGATCATCTTGGCGAAACGTGGGCCGTCAAGGTTCCGCCTACCCCGGTCGATGAGGGCGAAGTCAGCGGCGAGATCGAAGACCTTTCCGGCCGCTTCAACCTCAACAACCTGGCCCCGAACGGCGTGGTCGACAAGGATGCCGTGAAGCAATTTGGTCGCCTGCTCGAAGCCGTGGGCGTGAGTGGGGCGCAAGCGGCGAGCATGGCCACGATTCTTGGCGGTTGGATCGACGCTGCGCAGGAAGATCCGAGCTTCTACCCGCAGCCCACCGACAGCGCCACGACGGTCAAACCACTCAACGCCCCCTTCGTGAGCGTCGATGAACTGGCCAACGTGCCGGGCTTCGATGCTGCAACGGTCGAGCGTCTGCGCCCATTCGTCACTGCCGTGCCGGCCAGCCCGGCGCGCAGCCTGATCAACGTGAACACGGCGCCAGCCGAAGTCCTCGCTGCAACGCTCGAAAACTACTCGCTGGACCGCGCACGCAACTTGGTGAGTGGTCGCAACACCGCTTGGTTCACGCAAAAATCGGACTTCGAACGACGCACCGGGCTGACGCTCGACGAATCGCGCTTCAGCCTCAAAAGCTACTACTTTCTCGTTTCCGGTCGCGCCCATTTCGGCACCGCCACCACCCGCATGCAGGTTCTTCTGGCCCGTGGCGTTATTGCCAACTCGGTCAGGAAGAACTGGCCCGAAATCATCTGGCAGAAGATTCTATGACGCAGCTTCGCCTCTACATCACCGAAACCTGGCCGCAGGATCCGATCTGCGACTGGGAGCTCGTGGGCCCCGACGGCCGGGCCACTTCGGCAGGCCGCTCGGAGCCACGGCACTGGCCCGCCGCGGAGCAAACCGAGTTTGTGCTGGCCGGCACCCAGGCGGTCTGGCTCTCCGCGCGCCTCCCGCGCGCACCGAAGCGCGAGCAGGACAAGCTGGTGCGCTTCGCTCTGGAAGACCAACTGGTTCAGGAGCCGGATAGCCAGCACTACACGATCACTGACCGCGACGGCGACGCCGCACGCGTGCTGGTGTGCGCGCGCGATCGCCTGCGCCAGATCGTTGCCCAGCTCGACGCGCTGGGGCGCGCCCCGATACGGGCGCTTGCCGAAATTCAAACCGTGGGCGCCGCAGCCGAAGGCGAGTGGGTGCTTCACTGCGGCCCGGCCCAGGCCGTGGCCAGCGGCATCGGACCCACGCCGTTCGCGCTCGATCTCGATGGCACTGCCCCGCCCAGCCTCTTGATCGCCGCCGCAGCGCATGCGCGCGAAACCAATCGCCTGCCAGGACGTTGCGTGGTGCACCGCGCGCCGGATAGCGTCGCGCTGGATTGCGAGGCTTGGCAACATGTCTTGGGCATCCCCGTAGAGGAAGCAGCGCCCTATCAGTGGTCCGCATTCTCGACAGGCACCAACCTGCTGCACGGCGAGTTCATGCCGGACAAGGAACGGTCCGCATGGCTGCGGCGCGCCAAGCCGGTGCTGTGGGCGGCAGGTGCCGCGATCGCACTGGAGCTGCTGCTTTCAACCGGTCAGGTGCTGGTGCAGCGCGGTCAGCTGAAGGATGCTCGCGAACGCATGCAGGCCGTTTTCAAAACAGCGTTTCCGAATCAGCCGATCGTCGACCCGGCAGCGCAGATGCGCAGCCAGCTCAATCAACTCAAACGCGCGCACGGGCAGCTTGGCGATGACGATGCGCTCGCCCTGCTCTCGCTGGTTGGCGAGGCGCTCGCGGGCGATGCCCGCGACGGGTTGGACGGACTCAAATATGAAAATGGGCGGCTCGACCTGACGCTTTCGCCACGCTTGAGCGCCAACATCGCGACAGTTCAACAACGCCTGACGGCGCGCGGCCTGATCGTCGTCCAGCAAGGCGACAAACAGCTCGCGATCCGCAAGGAGGTGTCCCAATGAACGCGCTGCAAGCCAAGTTGCAAGAGGCTCGCGCCTGGTGGTCCGGTTTGGTACCGCGTGAGCGCGCCCTGGTGGCCGCGATGGTTGCGGTACTGGGCATCGCGGCAATCTGGTCGCTCGCCGATTGGACGCAGGCCGAGCGCAAGCGCCTGGCACGGGCATTGCCGCAAGCCAAGGCGCGACTCGCCGCCATGCGGGATGACGCCGCAGAGGTGCAGCGCCTGCAGCGCATGCAGGCGCGCCCCGCTGTGCCGCCGGCAAGCCTTGCTGAGCCGCTGCAGGCCAGCGCGCGTGCGCGTGGCCTCACGATGGACGTGCGTGTCGATGGTGGTGGCGTGCATGCAAAAGGCGGCGGCAGCTTCGACCTGATCGTCGAATGGTTGGCTGAAGCACAGCGCGACCACGGTTTGGGCGTGGCACGCCTGATCACCAATCGCGGGCCGAATGGCGTCGCCATCGAGGCCGATCTGCAACCGTCGGGCGCACAGTGATCCGTCGCTTCGCGCTGTTTCTCGCGCTGTTCGCGCTCTCGCTGGTGATCCGGGCGCCGTCCTGGCTGATCGACCAGGCAGTCAGTCGCGCGACGTCTGGCGAGATTCGCCTGGCGCTGATCGAAGGAACGCTCTGGAACGGCCGTGGCACGCTCACGGCGGTCGATCCGGTCAGCCTGCGTGCGCAGCCGTGGGTGACGCTACAGTGGCGCTGGCTGCCTGGTTCCCTGCTGCGTGGCGAAGCGGCATGGCAGCTCACCGCCGACGACAAACAGGCGGGCGAAGTCGGTGCAGGCGTGCGCGGCTGGCGCGCGGACGGTGTATCGCTGGCCGCGCCGGCGCGCTTTGCCATGGAGCGTATCCCACATGCCTTCGGGCGCCTCGGCTGGCGTGGTGACATGCAGTTTGAAACAACGCAGTGGCGCTGCAGCTGGAAGATGCGCTGCGAGGGCCGCGCCGGCCTGCGTTGGTCAGGCGCGGCGGTTGACGTATTGCGCGGCCGCCCCCTGGGCGATTACCAGATCGATCTGCGCGGTGAGAACGAGCGCCTCGCAATCGCCTGGCTGACGCTGCGCGGCGAGACCCAGATCAATGCCCAGGGGCAGATCGAGGGCGGCCATGGACATTTCGAAGGCACGGTTCGCGGCGATCCCGCATTCCTGCAACGACTGCCCTCGGTGGCAGGCAACTGGGTGCAACCGGGCGCCACGCCGGGCGAATACCGTTTCCGCGTGCAGAACTGATTGATCGGCGCTCAGCGCGGGCGCGGCAAACCGCTGATGCGTGCGCCGGGCTTGATACCGCGGGTCTTGAACCAACCGCGGTTCATCTCAAGCGCGTAACGGGCCGGGCTTGCGGCACAGTGGCTGTCCTCGGTCTCTGGCGCCATGTCTTCAACGTTGGTGATGCGCCCACCTTCATCGATGAAGGCTACCGATAGCGGTAGCCAGGTGTCCTTCATCCACATGCAGTGGCTTCCAACACCATCGAAGATGAAAAGCATGCCGCGCGCTTCCGGCATGCTCTTGCGGTGCATCAGTCCCACCATCCGCGATTCGTCTGTCGCGGCCACCTCGGCGTCGATACGGTGCATGCCGATGTTCAGTTCAGCGTGCGGCAACACATCCGCCAACGCTGCAACGGGTAGCACCGCATAGCAGGCGGCGATCAACAGGTTCTTCAGCACATTGGGCCTTTCGTTCGATCAGGGGTGGACACGATCGGGCGCGATCTTAGCAGTCAGCACCCATCAGCGCCGTCGCGCGACAATTCGCCGCGCCGGTGCGGGCGGCTCCGCGATCGCCTCGCGCCATTCGCCGGGCTGCAAGGCGCCCAGCTGCCAGGGCCCGATCGCCACGCGAACCAGGCGCAGCGTCGGGAAGCCAACCTTCGCGGTCATCCGCCTCACCTGGCGGTTCTTGCCTTCACGCAAACGGATCTCGATCCACGCCGTAGGCACGGATTTCCGAAAACGCACCGGCGGATCGCGTGGCCAGAGCCAGTCTGGTTCGTCGATTCGGCGGGCCTCACACGGCATGGTCACGAAATCGCCGAGATCCAGGCGGCCGCGCAAACCAGCCAACGCAGCGTCGTCGGGTTCTCGTTCGACCTGCACGAGATAGGTCTTGGCTTGCTTGTATCGCGGGTCGGCCAACTGGTGCTGTAGGGCACCATCGTCCGTCAACAGCAACAGACCCTCACTGTCGGCATCGAGGCGGCCGGCCGCATAGACGCCGGCCGGCAATCCGCACTCTGCCAGCGTGCGCTGGTGCGGCTCGCCTGTGAATTGGCTCATGACGCCGAACGGCTTGTTGAGGAGGATGACGCGAGACATGGTGCTTCCGAAAAGAACGAAGCCCGCCGGGGCGGGCGGGCTTCGCTGTCACGCCGAGATGCGGCGGACGCGGGTCAGGCGCGCTGGATGTTCGATGCCTGCTTGCCTTTTGGGCCTTGCACGGAATCAAACGAAACTTTCTCGCCTTCCTTGAGCGACTTGAAGCCGTTCATGTTGATGGCGGAAAAATGCGCGAACAGGTCTTCGCTGCCGTCGTCCGGCGTGATGAATCCGAAACCCTTGGCGTCGTTGAACCACTTGACGGTGCCAGTTGCCATATTGCTTCCTCTAGTCCTTCGGTGTGTTGCTGTCGATGCTCCCGTTTCCGGGCGGTCCGACACGCGGCCTGCGAAGCCGCTCTACGGCGGGTCGTCGCCGCAATCCATTGACAGCCGGGATTCGCGGCGCGCCCAAGCCTCGAAAGCGCGTGTTCCCGCGGCTTTTACGCCTTGCAGGAAGTCGCCGTCAAGCACTTTGTGCATGCCGGCCCAACCATGACAAATAGTTAGCCCGGAAAATCAAGTGCTGACTGGTAACAGATCATTAATTTATCGCGCTGCCGGCAGCCTGACCAGCACTACACCGATAGTGTGGAAAAACAGCCGAAAGCCCCGACATTCCGTGTTGTTGAAGTATCAGTCGGAGTGTTTAGAATGAGCCGCATGGCAACAAAAAAGCAGTCCGAATTCGTTCTTGACGTTGAGCACACGAAAACCCGGCCGCCCCGGCTCTTCAAGGTGCTCCTTCTCAATGATGATTTCACCCCGATGGATTTCGTGGTGATTGTCCTGCAGAAGTTTTTTTCGCTAGATCGCGAACAAGCAACACGAGTCATGCTCCAAGTGCACAGGGAGGGTCGTGGCGTCTGCGGAGTCTTTCCCAAGGACATCGCCGCGACCAAGGTTGAACAGGTGAGTGCGTTCGCGCGGCAGCACCAGCATCCGCTGGCCTGCGTGATGGAGGAGAACTGAGATGATCGCCCAGGAACTAGAAGTCAGCCTGCACATGGCGTTTGTGGAAGCACGCCAGAAGCGTCACGAGTTCATCACCGTCGAGCATCTGCTGCTGGCGCTGCTGGACAACCCTTCAGCGGCGGAGGTGCTGCGCGCCTGTGCCGCGAATACCGACGAACTGCGCCGTGAGCTCACGCAGTTCATCGTAGAACACACCCCCACCGTGGGTGGCGAAGAAGACATCGACACACAGCCGACGCTCGGATTCCAGCGCGTGATCCAGCGCGCGATCCTGCATGTGCAGTCCTCGGGCAAGAAGGAAGTAACCGGCGCCAACGTGCTGGTCGCGATCTTCGGCGAAAAGGAATCGCACGCGGTCTACTTCCTCAACCGCCAGGGCATTACCCGGCTGGATGTGGTGAATTTCATTTCCCACGGCATCACGAAGACGCCGCAGCCCTCGCAAAAACCGCAGTCGGACAAATCCGAGTCCGAACAGGGTGAAGGCGAGCAGGAAACCGCCAGCACCAACGGGGCGCTGGAAAACTTCACGCAGAACCTGAACCAGGCCGCACTGGTGGGCAAGATTGACCCGCTGATCGGTCGCGACAAGGAAATCGAGCGCGTGATCCAGACGCTGTGCCGTCGCCGCAAGAACAACCCGCTGCTGGTCGGCGAAGCTGGCGTCGGCAAGACCGCGATCGCTGAAGGCCTTGCGCGCCGCATCATCGAAGGGCGCGTGCCCGAGATCCTTGAAAATGCCCAGGTGTTCGCGCTGGACATGGGCTCCTTGCTGGCCGGCACCAAGTACCGCGGGGACTTCGAGCAGCGGCTGAAGGCGGTGCTGAAGGCGCTGGTCGAGACCGACAACGCGATCCTGTTCATCGACGAGATCCATACGCTGATCGGTGCAGGTGCGGCGTCGGGCGGCACGCTGGACGCCTCCAATCTGCTCAAGCCGGCGCTTTCCAGCGGCCAGCTCAAGTGCATCGGCGCAACCACCTACAACGAGTTCCGCCAGATCTTCGAGAAAGACCACGCACTGTCACGCCGCTTCCAGAAAGTGGATGTGCATGAGCCGTCGGTGCCGGAAACGATCGAGATCCTCAAGGGCCTCAAGTCGCGCTTCGAGCAGCACCACGGCGTGAAGTATTCGCACGCCGCGCTGACCTGTGCGGCCGAGTTGTCGGCGCGGTACATCAATGACCGCCACCTGCCGGACAAGGCGATCGACGTCATCGACGAAGCCGGTGCCGCACAGCGGATCCTGCCGAAGTCACGCCAGAAGAAGACCATCGGCAAGGGGGAGATTGAGGAGATCGTCGCCAAGATCGCCCGCATCCCGCCGCGCAGCGTGTCGTCCGACGACAAGACCGCGCTGCGGAACCTGGATCGCGATCTGAAGAACGTGGTGTTCGGCCAGAGCGCTGCAATCGATGCGCTGGCCAAGGCGATCAAGATGTCGCGGTCTGGGCTCGGCAATCCGCAAAAACCGATCGGGGGTTTCCTGTTCAGCGGGCCAACCGGCGTCGGCAAGACGGAAGTCGCTCGCCAGCTGGCCTATACGCTGGGAATCGAGCTGGTGCGCTTCGACATGTCGGAGTACATGGAACGGCATGCGGTGAGCCGCCTGATTGGGGCGCCGCCGGGATACGTTGGCTTTGATCAGGGTGGTCTGCTGACCGAGGCGATCAACAAGAAGCCGCATTGCGTGCTGCTGCTCGACGAGATCGAAAAGGCGCACCCGGACATCTACAACATCCTGCTTCAGGTGCTTGACCACGGGACGCTGACGGACAACAACGGCCGCCAGGCTGACTTCCGCAACGTGATCATCATCATGACCACCAACGCGGGGCAGGAGACGATCCAGAGAGCCACGATGGGCTTCACGCAAACGCGCGAACTGGGCGACGAGATGGTCGAGATCAAGCGCCTGTTCACGCCGGAGTTCCGCAACCGGCTCGACGCGATCATCTCCTTCAAACCGCTCGATCGCGAAATCATCCTTCAGGTCGTCGACAAGTTCCTCATGCAACTGGAAGGTCAGCTGGCCGAGAAGAAGGTCGAGGCAAGCTTCACCGACGCGCTGCGTGAGTGGCTGGCGAGCAAGGGATTCGATCCGCTGATGGGTGCGCGCCCGATGGCACGCCTGATCCAGGACACGATCCGCGCCGCGCTGGCCGACGAGCTGCTGTTCGGCCGCCTGGTCGATGGCGGCCATGTGACGATCGACGTTGGCAGCGACGGCAAGGTCGCCCTCGCCTTTGAAGAGGAAAAGGAATCAGCGCACGTCTGATGCGATGCGTGCAAGGCATCCAAAGGCCGCCGGAAGGCGGCCTTTTTCTTTTCCGGGCGCCGGGCGTTATGCTGAACAGGATTTCATGCAGCCACCCGGGGAGGTTCAGATGAGTTTCCAGACCACGGATTTGTGCGACGCAAACGAAGAAGCGATCACGGCGGGACGCCTTCGCATACTCGCTCCGATCCTTCGGCACTATGGCGGGCGCAAACGCTTCGCCGGACCCGCCACGACCCTGAAGGTTTTCGAAGACAACAGCTTCGTGCGCAAGATGCTCGAGCAGCCGGGCTACGGTCGGGTGTTGGTGATCGAAGGTGCGGGCTCACTCCGATGCGCCTTACTCGGCGATCAGCTCGCCGAAATGGCCGTCCGCAACACCTGGGCTGGCGTGGTCGTACATGGCTGCATCCGTGACTCGCTCGCCATCGCGACGCTCGACCTCGGCGTGATGGCACTGGCCACGCACCCGCAGAAAAGCGTGAAACGGAACGTGGGCGAGATCGATGTGACCATCAGCTTCGGCGGGGTCCGCATCCAACCGGGTGAGTGGGTCTACGCCGATGAAGACGGCATCCTAGTCAGCGAGTCCGCGCTCGACTGAGCGGAGGACACCGACTTCGAGACAAGGGCGCGATTCGCGCCCTTTTTTGTGCCCGAGCGCCGCGTCTGCTGTGCAAAGCTGGGCGTCGAATAATTCAAACGTCCGTTTCATTTCACGCCAGCCCATCCCACATCACGAAACGCAAAGCACAACTCTTTGTTTTTATTGGTCAACATTTTTTCTTATATCTTATATAAGACATATTGCTACTGACCATCAAGCTGCCTATACTGCTCATCAACGGGAACAGCAAACCCTCGTTCGAGGCGTGAGCTGAAATTGGACGACGCAAGTTCTGTAGGGGGAACACCATGAACCGCGACATGCAAGTTGAGCTTCTGAAGAAGGAATGGGCCGAGAATCCGCGCTGGAAAGGCATCAAGCGTGGCTACACCGCGGAGGATGTCGTGCGCCTGCGCGGTTCGGTTCAGGTGGAGCACACTCTCGCCCGCCGCGGCGCTGAAAAGCTGTGGACCCTGATCAACAACGAACCCTTCGTGAACGCGCTGGGCGCCCTCACCGGCAACCAGGCGATGCAGCAAGTGAAGGCCGGCCTGAAGGCGATCTACCTGTCTGGCTGGCAAGTCGCCGGCGACGCCAACCTCGCTGGCGAGATGTATCCCGACCAGTCGCTCTACCCGGCCAACTCGGTGCCGATGGTGGTCAAGCGCATCAACAACACCTTCACCCGTGCTGACCAGATCCAGTGGTCGGAAGGCAAGAACGTCGGCGACGAAGGCTATGTCGATTTCTTCGCACCGATCGTTGCGGATGCGGAAGCCGGTTTCGGCGGCGTGCTGAACGCCTTCGAGCTGATGAAGTCGATGATCGAAGCCGGCGCGGCCGGTGTGCACTTCGAAGACCAGCTCGCGTCGGTGAAGAAGTGCGGCCACATGGGTGGCAAGGTGCTGGTGCCGACGCGTGAAGCGGTCGCAAAGCTCGTCGCAGCCCGCCTCGCCGCCGACGTGATGGGTGTGCCGACGGTGCTGGTCGCGCGTACTGATGCCGAAGCCGCCGACCTGATCACCAGCGATGTCGATGACACCGACAAGCCCTTCTGCACCGGCGAGCGCACCATCGAAGGTTTCTACCGTACCAAGCCGGGCCTGGAGCAGGCGATCTCGCGCGGCCTCGCCTACGCGCCGTACGCTGACCTGATCTGGTGTGAAACCGGCAAGCCGGATCTGGCCTACGCCAAGGCCTTCGCCGAGGCGATCCACGCGAAGTTCCCGGGCAAGATGCTGGCCTACAACTGCTCGCCGTCGTTCAACTGGAAGAAGAACCTCGACGACGCGACGATTGCGAAGTTCCAGAAGGAACTCGGTGCAATGGGCTACAAGTTCCAGTTCATCACGCTGGCCGGCTTCCACAGCCTGAACTACTCGATGTTCAACCTCGCCTACGGCTATGCCCGCGAGCAAATGAAGGCCTTCGTCGAACTGCAGGAAAACGAGTTCGCCGCAGCCGAGCGCGGCTTCACCGCGGTCAAGCATCAGCGCGAGGTCGGCACCGGCTACTTCGACGCTGTTACGACAACGATCGAACGCGATGCCTCAACCGCGGCACTGAAGGGCTCGACCGAGGATGAGCAGTTCTTTGATAAGAAGGACCACTGAACCCCTGGGAGCCACCCGGTCACAGAAGCCAACTGTGTAGAAGGTCCAAGAAGCCACTTCCCGGGTCTATGACCCGGGGGCTAGCGCCGCATCGCGTGGGGGGACGCAGCGGCGCTCTTTTTTTGCACGTACGGAACGCCGTGGCGGCGCCCCCGCGAATGCAATGCGACGGCGCCGCACCAAGCGGCGAAGGTGTTACTTGCCCCTCTGTCCGGTATCCCAGCAGGAATACTGGTTGCTCGTCCAACGCTTGAAGCGGTAGATGCGGCGGTCTGGCCCTTCATCCTGATACACGAGTTGATCCGCATACGGCGTAGGCGCCTTCAACAGCCAGCGGTCCCCCTTGCGGGTGAGCGAATGCTTGCCGCCGTCCAGCTTCACAACGTCAGGCAGTGCGGCACAGGGGTCCGCCTTCTTTTCGTCCTTCTCGGCCGCCGCGAGCGCAGCACCAGACATCATCAAACAGGCTGCAGCCGTGGCTGCGATCAGGGATGAAACGCTTGCGTGGGTGATGCGCATTTGGCTCTCCTTGTCATTCACGTCGTCACACGAACAACACTTCTGCTGCCGTCACTATAGTCGCCGCGCGCGGGATCACCGGCGCGGCGCCCTTCACTACTTCGCGGTCGACTTGAAGTCGCCAGCGAATACCTGAACCAGCTTGGCCGGGTCGAAATACTTGCGAATCGCAGCATTCACCTGCTCGAGCGTAACCGCGTTGAGGCGGTCTTCGCGCTGCCGCTCGAAGCTCATCGAACGCCCCAGATCGAGCTGCCCGGCGAGCAAGCCGGCCAAGCCACCGTCTTGAGTACGGCCGAGCGAGATCTGCTGCAGCAACCCTGTGCGCGCCTCGTTCAGCTCTTCTTCGCTGACACCGTCGCGTACGAAGCGCTGAAGCTCCTCGTCCAAGGCCGTGCGCAAACGCTGCAGGCCCTGCGGCGCGTAAATCGCGTAAAGCACCAGCCCGGTGTTCTCCTCGCGGGCGTTGGCGCGCAGCGCCGATCCCGCACCGTAGCTCAGGCCTTCCTTCTGCCGCAAACGATCTGCCAGCCGGCTCTTGAGACCCGCCCCACCGCCCAGGATCTGGTTGGCAAGCACCACGGCCGGGTAGTCGGCAGAGTCGTCGCGCAGCGGCATCGTCAATCCGCCGATGAAGAAGGCGTTCGCCTTGTCCGGCGTTTCGAGCGAGATCTCGGTCGGCTTCTTCTGGCGGAACGGCTGCGGCACGCGCGCGTAGGGTTCGCCGGACTTCCACGAGCCCAACAGGCGGGTGAGCTGTGCCTTGGTTGCAGCCTCGTCAAAGTCCCCCACCAGCGCTGCCTGCGCGTTGCTGGCGCCGTAGAAACGCCGATGGAAGGCCGACAGTGCCTTGGGTGTTACCGCCTTGATGTCAGCGATTTCTTCGTCCACCGTGCCAACGTAGCGCACATCGCCCTTGGGCCATGGGTTGTCGTAGCGGCCGATCGCACGCATCGCGACCGACTGCGGTTCCCGGCGACCACTCTCAAGCCCTGCGAGGGACTCGGTGCGGAGTTGCTCAAGCTCGGCAGCCGGGAACTCCGGCTTGCGCAGCACCCGCTCGAGCAGCTCGAGGAAGGCAGCCAGCTTGTCGCGGCGCGTCTCGAAACTGATCAACACGGCGTTGCCGTCCTGCGCAGAAATGGACAACTGCGCCTTCATCGCGTCGAGCGCGTCCGCAATCTGCTGACGGCTCTGACCGCCAGCACCCCGCGTCAGCATCGCCGCAGTGAAGTCGGCAACGGTTTCCTGCCCCACCAAGGAACGTTCATTGCCCATACGCAGCACGATCTGGCCATGCACCGTGTTGCCGCGGGTGCGCTTGGGCAGCAGGGCGATCTTTGCGCCATTCGGCAACGCGCTGCGATGAACCCGCGCTTCGATGTTTTCCGGCGACGGATCGAAGGCCTCACCTGCTGCTTGGGCCTCCTTGCCTTGGTAACCCTCCAACACGCCGGCGAGCGCCGGTGCCTCGGGCACGTCGACCCGCACCGGCTTGTCGGTCGGGATGAACTGGCCAAAAGTCCGGTTTGACGCCTTGAAGTAGGCGTTGGCAACCCGCTGCACATCGGCCAGCGTTGCCTGTTCAATACGGTCGCGCCCGAGGAAGAACAGTCGCCAGTCACCAAGCGCAATGGCTTCGGACAGGCCCACGCCGAAATGCGCCGGATCATTGAGCGTCTTCTCAAAGCCATTGAGCAGGGCAACGCGGGCGCGATCGAGTTCGGCCTGGGTGATCGGCTTGCGCGCGAGGTTCTCGACCACGTCGACGAGGATCTTGCGGGCTTCGCCGCGCGACTGCTGCTTCGTGAGTTGCACGAAGAAGGTCATGTAGCCCGGCTCGGCCAACTCGAAGTTCCAGGCGCTGACGCTCGCCGCCTTGCCTCGCTCCACCAGGGCCTTGTGCAAGCGGCCGCTCGGCGCATCACCGAGTATGTATGAGAGTAATGAGAGCGCCGCGGTATCCGGATGTGAGCCCGCCGGCACATGGTAGAGGGTGCCGACGAGCTGTATGTCACCCACCCGCGCCAGCGCGACTTCGCGCTCGCCGTCCTGCACCGGTTCGCGTGTCCAGGTCGGCGTCAGCTCCCGCGCAGGCCGCGCAATCGGCATGAAGTAGTTGGCAATCTTCTGCAACGTGGCAGCGGCATCGAACTTGCCGGTCACGGTCAGCACCGCGTTGTCCGGCTGATAGTAACGGCGGTAGAACGCCTGCAGATTCTCGATACGCACGCCTTCGACGTCAGCACGTGCGCCAATCGTCGATTTGCCGTAGTTGTGCCACTGGTAGGCTGCGGCCGCCATCTTTTCCCACAGGATCTGGCCCGGATTGTTCTCGCCAGACTCCATTTCGTTGCGCACGACGGTCATCTCTGAATCGAGATCGGCCTTCGCAATGAAGGAATTGACCATGCGGTCCGCCTCCATGCGCAAAGCCCAGTCTAGGTTGTCGTCCGAGGCCGTGAACGTCTCGTAGTAGTTCGTGCGATCGAACCACGTCGTGCCGTTCATCTGCATGCCACGGCGCTTGAACTCCGAGTCGATGGTGTTGCCGGGGAAATTCTTCGACCCCTTGAACATCAGGTGCTCAAGCAGGTGCGCCATGCCGGTCTCACCGTAGTGTTCATGCCGGGAGCCCACCAGATAGGTGATATTCACCGTGGTGCTGGGCTTGGTCTCGTCCGGCGCGAGCAAGACCCGCAGGCCGTTCGGCAAACGGTATTCGGTGATGCCCTCCACGCTGGTCACGCGCTGAATCCCTTGCGGAACGCTGACGGCAGCCGGTGCCGCATCGGCCCAACCGACTACAGGTGTGAATACCAGCCAAAGCCCGAGTACAAGGGCCCGCGAAAAGCCGCTACGGACGTGCATGCATACTCCCAGATGGTTCGGCACCAAGTGCCACGAATGAACGACGGCCGCATCGCGGCCGCCTGTCTGGCTATGACCGGCCGTTCCCAAACGGGTTCGGCACGAAGTTCAGCTCACTTGCAGCGGATCACGAACTCGAACTCTTTCGCTGCCGTTTCGGCGTGCGATGCAAGCTCGTGGCCGGTCTGTCGGCAGAAGGCCTGGAAATCACGCACCGAGCCAGGGTCCGTGGCGACCACGCGCAGCGTCTCCCCGGTGTGCATTTCGGCAAGCGCCTTCTTCGCCCGCAGGATCGGCAAGGGGCAATTGAGCCCGCGCACATCCAGATCGCGATTAACGTCCATCCAAGACTCCCGAGACAGGTAAAGGCTGAAGTTTCATTTTAGCGCGCAGCACGCGCCGCCCCGCGCACGTCATCGTTGCTGTTGCTTCTCCAGCTCACGACGCCGGTCCTGCAGCTCCGCCAAGCGCGCTTCGGCGGCGGCCTTCTCGTAGTAATCGCCGTCGCGCGCGCGAAGGCCGAGCGTGAGTTGTTCGATCGCGGAGTAGAGCGACCCACGCAGGACGTAGACCTCCGCCTGGGCACGATGTTGCGACAGGCGCTTGCCTTGCGCCGCACTCGCCTTGGCGAGGCGGCTGTAGAGCCGCTCGTCGGCGTTGTCGAAGCGGATCTGGTCATTCGCCAGCGCCGCTGCCTCGCGGGGTTTGCCGGCCGCCATCAGGGCATCGATCTCGCCGTAGACCAGCGCGCTGCTCTGCGGGAAGCGCTGTCGCGCCGCTCGCAGGATGCGCACCGCGTCCATGTTGGCGCCAGCGGCACGGTGCACATCGGCATCAAGCAGATCGACCATGGCGCTGCTCAGGTCGAGCTTGCGCAAGGCAGCGACATCCTTCTGCGCATCGGCAACCTGGTTGAGCCGAAGGTGGGCGCGACCGCGTGCATACCAATGCACGGCAGCGGCATTTACGCGTTGTGGTGGCTCGCCGGCAAAGCGCGTCAGGATGTCTTCCGGCACCTGCTCAAGGCTCTCGATCTTCGCCTTGACCAAGGAGAAGTCGATCGAATCGACCACTTGCCGATATGGCAGTTGCTGCACCCGGTTGGCCACATCACCGATCCGCTCGCTGGTCAGCGGGTGGGAGCGCAGGTAAGCAAACGAGCCGCTATCGAAGAGCCGCGTCGCGCGATCGAGACGCTCGAAAAAACTCACCATGCCGCGCGTGTCGAAGCCCGCGGCGTCGAGCACCTGTAGGCCGATGCGATCCGCTTCGCGTTCGTAGTCGCGCGAATACGCCAGCTGCGCGCTCGCCATCGCCGCCTGCCCCGCCGAAAGCGCTGCACCTGCGGCATCGCCGCTCGAGCGGGAGGCAAGGATCGCCAGTACCAGCGAGGCGAGCATCATGTAACCCATGTTCTGCTGCTGCGCGACCATCCGCGCCATGTGGCGCTGCTGCACGTGCGAGATTTCGTGCGCCATCACCGAGGCCAGCTCGGATTCGGACTGCGCCGCGACGAACAGCCCGGTATGGAAGTACAGCACGCCGCCAAGGGTTGCCGCGGCGTTGATCGACTTGTCGTGCAGCACGAAGTAGCGGTACTGCTGGCTCGGCGTGGCGCTCACGGCGACTAGCCGCGAACCGATGCGCTCGAGGTAGTCCTCCAGCTCGGGATCGTCCACATAGCGCGCGTCACCGAAGCGGATCTCGCGCACGATCGCCGCGCCAATCTGGCGTTCCATCTGCGGCGAGATGTCGGCCTGCGCGGAATCACCCAGATCGGGCAAGCCGTCGGCCAGCACGCGCACGGAGAACAGGAAGGCGAGCAGGCCCGCCAGCAGTCGCTTTTTCATGAGGGTATGATACCGGGCGGCCTTCGCAGCCCTTGTGCCGGGGTACAGAAGGTAACAAATCTTCCTCTTCCGGTCGCCCGACATCGTCACTCGCCCGCCCACCATGCCCGACAGCCCCGACTCTCCGCTCACCCACTTCAACGCGCGCGGTGAAGCGCATATGGTCGATATCGGCGCGAAGGGCGAAACCACCCGCGTAGCGCGGGTGCGCGGCCGGATCACGATGCAACCGGAAACACTCGCGCTGATCCTGCGCGGCGATGCGAAGAAAGGCGACGTGCTCGGCATCGCACGCATCGCGGGTATTCAGGCATCGAAGCGCACGGCCGAATTGATCCCGCTGTGCCATCCGATCCCGCTGACGCGTGTTGCGGTCGACCTGAAGCCCGATGTTGCCGCATCGGCGGTCGAAGTCGAAGTCACCGCGGAGACCGTTGGCCGCACCGGCGTCGAGATGGAAGCCCTGACCGCCGCCTCGGTTGCCCTGCTGACGATCTACGACATGTGCAAAGCGGTCGATCGCGGCATGCAGATCGAGGCGATCCGGCTCGTCGAAAAACTCGGCGGCAAGTCCGGTCACTGGCAAGCCGACTGAAGCACGCCCCCGCAAGCGGAACGACCAGAGACCATGAGCAAGGAAGTCGAACTCAAACTCGCGCTACCAGCGCAGGCGCTGCCCGCATTGCGCGCGCACCCGCTGATTGCCGACGCCCCGGTTGAAGGCGCCGACGGCGTGCTGCTCAACACCTACTTCGACACGCCCGGGCTTGAACTGCGATCGCGCAAGATTGCGGTTCGCTTGCGCAAGGATGGCGAACGCTGGCTGCAGACGGTGAAATGCGCCGCCGCGTCACTGGGCGGCCTCGCCAGCCGACCCGAGTGGGAACACCCCTACCGCGACGAGCGCTTTGACTTCAGCGTTGTCGACATCCAGGATGTGCGGACCGAACTCGAAAGCGTCCATAGCCGACTCGCGCCGGTGTTCACAACGACCTTTCACCGCCAGACACGGCGACTGACCCCCGCGCCCGGTATCGTGATCCTCGCGATGATCGACGAGGGCACGATTGAGGCTGGCGGCCGCAGCAGCCCGATCTGCGAACTCGAACTCGAACTGGTCAGCGGTGACGGCAAAGACCTCTATGCACTCGCCTGCCGGCTCGCGGCCGACTTGCCTTTGCGCCCCGAAGACGCGAGCAAGGCGCAGCGCGGTTATGAGCTGTACCAGAACCTCAGGCCCGCCCCACGACGCGCCCGGCCGGTAGCGCTTACCGCCAAGACCGAGGCACGCGAGGCGTTCCGGCAACTTGCCTACGAGTTGCTCGCGATGTGGCAGACGAATGAGGCCCTAGCACTGCGCCTCGACGACCCCGAGTACGTGCATCAGGCCCGAGTGGCGCTACGCCGCTTGCGCACCTTGCTCGGGTTGTTCCGCCGCGCGCTGCCGAAAACTCTGACGCAGGAGTGGCGGCCCCGCTTCGCCGCGCTCGCCAACGGCCTTGGCGCGGCGCGCGACGCCGACGTGGTGCTGGACACCCTGCTCGCGCCGATCACGACACAAGGCCCCGTCGGCGGCGACATGCAACGCCTCGTCGCCGCGCTCGAGGCCCATCGGGATACCGAACGCGCAAGCCTGCGGCAGATTGAAGCCTCCGCCGAACGCGGCCGTGCGCAACTTGAATTCGCTGCGGTCTTGCATGCACTGAAACCGGACGCCGACGAGTTGGTCGGCAGCGTTGCACGTCGCGCCATGAAGCGGGTGCGGCGTGACGCGCGCACCAGCCTCGCTGAAGCGGTTGCCGGCGATGTGGCACAGCTCCACCGACTGCGCATCGTGCTCAAACGCTTGCGCTATGGCCTCGATTTCTTTGCCTCGCTGTGGCCGCAAAAAGTGCCGGAATACGCGCGCGCGCTGGCGGAACTGCAAGAGAGCCTGGGCGCAATCAACGACGCGGCGATGGGCAATCGCCTGCTTGGCGAACTTGCCGGCAGCGACCATGGGCTCGCCGCAGCGCGGGCATTCACCGCGGGTTGGCACGCACCACGCATCGCGCAGCTGCGCGCCCACGCGCTTGTCGATGCCGACGCCCTGCTCGGCAGCCCGGCCCCCTGGAAGAAAGGCAACGCAAAATGAGCGAGCCCGACACGCTGGACCTGCTGCTTTGGCGCCATGCCGAAGCGGAAGATGGCTACCCGGACGCAGAGCGCAAGCTGACCGCGCGCGGTCAGCGCCAGGCCGAACGCATGGCGGCATGGCTCAAGACCCATGCCCCCGACAAGCTCAAGATCATTGTCAGCCCCGCAACGCGCACCCGGCAGACAGTGGCCCCGCTGGGTCGCGAGCATGAGATCGACGCCGATGTCGGCACCGAGGCCGGGCCCGAAGATCTGCTGCGCGCCGCGGGCTGGCCCGATGCACGTGGCGCAGTGTTGATCGTGGGGCACCAGCCAACGCTAGGCCAGGTCGCCGCTGAGCTTCTTGGCCAACCGGGTGGCGAACTTTCGTTCAAGAAAGGCGCGCTGTGGTGGTTCCGTGTGCGCGAGCGCTACGGGGCGCCAGAAACTGTGTTGCGCGCCGTGATCCCGGCCGAGCTGACCTGATCTGACCGACCCAAAACAAAAAGGGCGCACCGAAGTGCGCCCTTTTTGTTGCCGTGAGCACGCTCAGTCGGTAGCGCGCGCAACGCGGCGCTGACGCACTGCGGCGGCCAGCGTCTCCAGCACGCCCAGGCTGTCTTCCCAGCCAATGCAGGCGTCCGTGATGCTCTTGCCGTATTCCAGCGGCTTGCCCGGCACCAGATCCTGACGACCATCCTTGATGTGCGACTCGACCATCACACCGACGATGCGGTCTTCACCGGCAGCCATCTGGCCGGCAACGTCCTGCGCCACAACGATCTGGCGCTCGTACTTCTTGCTGCTGTTGGCGTGCGAGAAGTCCACCATCACCTTGGCGGCCACGCTTGATGCGGCCAGCTCCTTGCACGCCGCGTCCACACTGGCTGCGTCGTAGTTGGTGGTCTTGCCGCCGCGCAGGATGACGTGGCAGTCCTCATTGCCACCGGTCGACACGATGGCCGAATGACCGGCCTTCGTGACCGACAGGAAGTGGTGCGGCGCGGCAGCAGCCTTGATCGCATCCACCGCGATCTTGACGTTACCGTCGGTGCCATTCTTGAAACCGACTGGGCACGACAGGCCCGAAGCCAGCTCGCGGTGCACCTGCGACTCGGTCGTACGCGCACCGATCGCGCCCCAAGAGATCAGGTCGGCGATGTATTGCGGCGTGATCATGTCGAGGAACTCGGTCGCGCAGGGCAGGCCCATCTCGTTGATCTCCCACAGCAACTCGCGGGCAATACGGATGCCATCGTTGATGCGGAAGCTGCCGTCGAGCATCGGGTCGTTGATCAGGCCCTTCCAGCCGACGGTGGTGCGCGGCTTCTCGAAGTACACCCGCATCACGACCAGCAGATCGTCTTTCAAACGGTCAGCCTCGGCCTTGAGGCGGCGGGCGTAATCCTTGGCAGCCTCGGTATCGTGAATCGAGCACGGGCCGATCACGACGAGCAGGCGATCGTCCTGACCATGGAGAATGCGATGGATGCCGCTGCGCGCGTCATACGCCGTCTGCGCCGCCTGGGGCGTGGCCGGAAACTCGCGCAGAACATGGGATGGGGGCACCAGTTCCTTGATTTCTCGGATGCGGACGTCGTCGATATGCAGGCGGGTTGAGGCGTTCATAATTTCCGGTTCCAGGTCAGACGGCCGGGAGATGGGGCGCAACACCGCGCGCAATTTTTTTAACCACATCCCGAATTGAGCGCACGATTATAGCTCAACATTTTCCAGAACGCCGCAGCGCAGCATGACGGACGACACACCCTCCAAGCCGCCGAGCGTCCCGATACGCGGGCGCGGCGCGGCTTCGCGCCCCGACGGCCGCTTCGAACAATGGCAGCGCGCGGCTTTCGACGACGGCTGGACGGCGGAGGAAGAAGCCGCCCTGCCGAAGACGGAATTGATCGTCGACACGGCCAAGAGCGTGATCGTCGAGGCACGCTCGCCCGACATCCCGTTCGAGTTGTCGATCAACCCCTACCGCGGATGCGAACACGGCTGCAGCTACTGCTTCGCCCGCCCGACGCACAGCTACCTCGGCTACTCCGCCGGACTCGACTTCGAAACGAAGATTCTCTGGAAACCCGACGCACCCGAGGTGCTGCGGCGTGAACTGGCCCGCCCGCGCTACCAGTGCAGGCCCATCGCGCTCGGCATCAACACCGACGCCTGGCAGCCGATCGAACGCAAACTCGGCCTCACCCGTCGCCTGCTCGAAGTCCTTTGCGAAACCAGACACCCGGTCAGCATCGTGACAAAGGGTGCGCTGATCGAACGCGACGCAGATCTGCTCGCCGACATGGCGCGCGACAAGCTTGTGCATGTGATGTTCTCGATCACCACACTCGACCGCGAACTTGCCCGCGTGATGGAGCCCCGCGCGGCTACGCCGGCCCGGCGCCTTGATGCGATGCGTACGCTGCATGAGGCGGGCGTGCCGGTCGGTGTGCTGTTTGCACCGCTGATTCCTGCGCTGAACGATCATGAGATGGAAGCCGTGTTGCAGGCCAGCCAGGCAGCGGGCGCCACCAATGCGGGCTACGTGCTGCTGCGTCTGCCACACGAATTAAAGACGCTCTTTCCGGAATGGCTGCAACAGCACGTGCCGGGGCGTGCCGAGCATGTGCTCAGCGTATTGCGCCAGATGCACGGCGGGCAGATCTACGACAGCCGTTTCGGCCAGCGCATGAAAGGCAGCGGCGTTTTCGCCGAGCTGTATCGCAAGCGTTTCGCACTCGCGGTTGAGCGCCTCGGTTTGAACCAGACCCGCGACACACTAAACTGCGCAGGGTTTCGTCCCCCACGCACAGCCGGTCAGCAGGCCGATCTGTTCGACTAACCATTCCGGGTTCGCAGCCCGGACGCAGACCTTCGACAATCGCCATGCACCCAGCAAGCATCCGCCGACTCGCTTTGATTCTCCTGTGCCTGAGCTGCACCGCTTGCATGCCACGGATGTTCAACGAATTGCAGCGCAACGTGCGGGACCTCGAAGCACTATCCGGCCTTTACGGCGAGGTCAGCGGCGTTGCAGGCGACGCCGCGCCGGTGATCGTCGCCGCGCTGGCCGGTGCTGAGGGCGATGAGTCGGTACTCAACTACGCCGAAGCGGGGGCGAATGGGCGTTACCTGTTGCGCGTTCAGGCGGGCAAGACCTATCGACTGGTGGCGTTCGCCGACCGCAACCGCAACCGGCGCCTCGATGCCGGCGAGCCGTTCGGCGCCCTCGATCACGCCGTTACGGCGCAGGGTGGTCGGAGCGTGGGGCGCCTCGATTTTTCGCTGGACAGCGCAGCACCCTTATCGCCCGCCGAGCGCGCCGCGCTCGCTGGCCTGGCGGAGGTGAAGCGTCAGGAGTTGCAGATCGCACTCGGTGATCAGGTGGATCTCGACGATCCGGCGTTCTCACCGGACGGGGGCAAGAAGGGCTTGTGGGCGCCGACCGACTTTCTCAGCGAAATAGGGGGCGGCGTTTACTTCCTGCAAGCCTTCGATCCGAAGAAGACACCAGTGCTGTTCGTACATGGCGCGGGCGGCAATCCGCGCGAGTTTGAATCACTCATCGCCGAACTCGATCGCAAGCGCTTTCAACCCTGGGTGTACTACTACCCCTCCGGGCTGCGCCTCGGCACCGTTGTACAAATGCTGGATGGCATCGTGACCAGCCTGCGCCGCGAATACGGCTTCGAGCAGCTTGTCGTGACCGCTCACAGCATGGGCGGGCTTGTCTCGATGAGCTATCTGAAACGGCTTGCGGCGCGGGGCGACGGGCGACAGGTGCCTCTGCTCGTCACACTCTCGACCCCGTGGCGTGGTCACGAAGCGGCCGAACTCGGTGTGAAGTACGCGCCGGTTGCGATCCCGTCATGGATCGATATGCAGGTCGATAGCGATTTTCAGCGTGCGCTCTTCAGCACCCCGATGCCTCCGACAACCCGCTTCGGCCTGTTCTTCGGCTATCACGGCGATTCTGGCGACGGCACGATCAGCCTCGCAAGCCAACTGCGCAGCGAGGCACAGACCGAGGCGCAACGCGTGCTGGGCTTTGATGAGACGCACACCTCGATCCTGCATGCGAGCGCGGTGAGGCAGGCGTGGCGCAGCCTGGTGGAAACGGCTGCGCCCCAACACTAAGCCACCGTTGGTGGCGCATCCGCCCGATCAGACGCGAGCCGCGCGCGATCGCCGAGTGAGCCCAAGCATCGCGACGCCAAGCAAACTCAGCGCCAGTGCCGGCGGTTCGGGCACCACGGCGTCGTAGAGACCATCGGCAATCAACTCATGCCCGCGCGTGGTCGGGTGCTGCGCATCCCAGAACAGGTAACTGCTCCAGTCCGCCGGATTGGCGGCACAAGCGGTGTATAGGCAAGCATCCGCGACGTCGCCCAGTCCCTCGTCCGCCGCGTTCGCAACGAGCTTGCCAAGAAAGCCGTAGGTATCGAAGCGGATGACACGGCCCGGCGCCGCGATATCAACCGAATCCAGCACGCCGTTCAACGCGGTGTTGAACATGCCGCTCAGCGCCGCGGACTGCGCCGCAACGGTCGGGCCGGCAGCGCGCGCAGACGGCGTCAGCCCGAGATTCGGCATCCCGGCGACAAGCACATGCTGCGCACCGCCAAGGATCAATTGCTGCGTGATGGTGCCAAGGTTGGTAACAGCTTCCGCGATCGCGGCGCCCAGCGTGGCCGGGGTTGCCAGCGGGCTGCTTGCCGCGGCGGACAAGTCGTTTGCGCCCCCCCACACCACGTACAGCGCGGTCGGGTCAATCGGCGTCGTGGAAGCGTAGCGATCGACCTGGGTACGCATGCCGGGCAGATCCGCCGCATCGATGATGCCCTTCAGGATCGGATCGCTCGTCAGCGCCGGATCATGCTTGGCAAGGTTATCGTAACCAGTCAGCGCGCCGCCGGTTGCATAGTCATGAACTTGCGAAGACGCGAGCCCCAGCCGGGAGGCGAGGTACTCCACGGCGACCTGCCCGTTGCTGAAGCGCCCGCTCGGGTAGACCGTCGCCGGCGGCAGGATGCCGCCCGTGGCTGCGGCGAAGTTTCCGTTGTCCGACAGCGAATCGCCGAACACCACCATCTGACTGAACAACGCCGAGGCGTGGGCAGGCATTGGCGCCGCCACGATAAGGGATGCTGCCGCGATCAAGGTCCGCAGCAGACCAGGTCTGCAAGTCATGACTCGTCTCCATCAACAAGGGGCCGCGGCTCAGGCTCGTTCAGCTGGTGGCTTCAGGGCTGCCGCAATGGAGAATGTAGACCTGCTACGACAGGCTTAAAGGCGACAGCGTCGTGTTTTCGCGACGCGCCGTGACGTGCTTATCGGATAATGCCGAATGCATTAATCGAAATTTAACGCAAACGGCCGCCTCCGACTCTGCCGCCTGGTTTCGTTCACACGGCGGGAGATCAGATCACCCAGTCGGGCACCCAACGACGCGGCTCACTGCCCGCTGCGTCAAATACCGTGACGCTCTTTGGCAACAGCCATACCGCATCGCCGCTCGACAAGCCGAGTTGCAGATGGCGCTCACGCGACAGTTCAACCTCGATCACTTCGGATTGATGAGTGAGCTCGACACGCACCGCCGGGCCGATCGCCTGCACATGCGCCACTTCGGCCGCAAGCGCCCCCGCCACGGCTTCGCGCAGGATCTCGATATCGTGCGGGCGCACGAAGGCGGTTGCCTGCGAATTCGAATCGCGCGCCACCTCGGCCCAGGGGCCATGCAGGCGGCTATGGAAGACGTTCACGTTGCCAAGGAACTGGTAGACGAAGGGCGTCGCGGGATTCGAGTAAACCTCGTCCGGCGAGCCTACCTGTTCGATCCGCCCCTGGTTCATCACGACCACGCGATCGGCGACTTCCAGCGCCTCTTCCTGATCGTGCGTGACGAACACGCTGGAGATGTGCATTTCGTCGTGCAAACGGCGCAGCCAGCGGCGCAACTCCTTGCGTACCTGCGTGTCAAGTGCGCCAAAGGGCTCGTCGAGCAGCAGCACGCGCGGCTCTACCGCCAGCGCACGTGCCAGTGCGATGCGCTGACGCTGACCGCCAGACAATTGACTGGGGTAGCGCTCGGCAAGCCAGTCAAGCTGCACCAGCTTGAGCAGATCGATCACTTTCTCGCGGATCTTCGCTTCCGAGGGGCGCTCACTGCGCGGCTTCACACGCAGGCCGAAGGCGACGTTCTCGAACACCGTCATATGACGGAACAGCGCGTAGTGCTGGAACACGAAGCCGACCTGCCGCTCGCGCGTATGCAGGTGCGTGGCCTCCTCACCCGAAAAGGTGATCTGGCCCGAATCGGCGACCTCCATACCGGCGATGATGCGCAGCAACGTGGTCTTGCCGCAGCCCGACGGCCCCAGCAGCGCCACCAGTTCCCCGGTGGGGATCTCTAGCGAGATGTTGTCGAGCGCTACAAAGCTGCCGAAGCGCTTGCCGATGTTGCGAATGCCGATACTCATGAGGGGTTCCCGTTGATGCGCAGGTCGCTGGCGGCGGCGCCGCGCTCCGGAGGCAATGCCGCCGACAGCACTTCTGTTTCGCGTCGCATGCGCCACTCGACGAAGGTCTTGGCCGCAAGGGTGACGAGCGCCAACAGGGCAAGGATGCTCGCCGCCGCAAACGCACCGATTGCGTTGTATTCGTTGTAGAGAATCTCGACGTGCAACGGCAGCGTGTTCGTCTCGCCACGGATATGGCCAGACACCACACTCACCGCGCCAAACTCGCCCATCGCCCGCGCGTTGGCGAGGATCACGCCGTACAGCAAGCCCCATTTGATGTTGGGCAGCGTCACGCGCCAGAACATCTGCCAGCCGGAAGCGCCGAGCGACACCGCGGCCTCCTCCTCGTCGCGCCCCTGTGCCTGCATCAGCGGGATCAGCTCGCGCGCGATATAGGGCACGCTGATGAAGAGCGTGGCGATCACCATGCCGGGTACGGCGAAGATGATCTTGATGTCGTGCGCAGCAAGCCACGGCCCAAACCAACCTTGCGCACCGAAGATCAGGATGAACAGCAAGCCCGCGACCACCGGGCTCACCGCAAACGGCAGATCGATCAGCGTGGTAAGCAGGCTCTTGCCGCGGAAGTCGAACTTCGCAATCGCCCACGCGGCCGCAACGCCGAAGGCAATGTTCAGCGGCAGCACCATCAGCGCGATCGCAATCGTCAGCCCGGCCGCCTTGCGCGTATCCGGATCTTGCAGCGCTTCGAGATAGGCCAGCCACCCTTTCGCCAGCGCTTCGCTGAACACCGCAGCGAGTGGCAACACAAGAAACAGGAACAGGAAGACAAAGGCGACGCCGCAGAGCAGCCAGCGCACGCCGCGGGATTCGGTGTTCGCGATTCTGTTGCTCATGCTGCGGCCCCTTCTATACGCGCACCCGGCGCCGCCGCTTCCACGGGCGTACGCCCGGTGTGCCGGTTTGCGGCCCACCACTGCAGCAGGTTGATCGACAGCAACAGCACAAACGAGATCACCAACATCACCACCGCCAGCACCGTCGCGCCGACTAGGTCGTACTGTTCGAGCTTGGAGATGATCAACAGCGGCGTGATCTCGGAGACCATCGGCATGTTGCCGGCGATGAAGATCACCGAGCCGTACTCGCCAACGGCACGCGAAAACGCCAACGCAAACCCGGTAAGCCAGGCAGGAAAAAGCTGGGGCAGCACCACGCGCCACAGCGTCTGCGCGCGACTTGCACCAAGCGTCGCGGCTGCCTCCTCGATCTCGGGCTCGATGTCCTCGATCACCGGTTGCAGCGTACGTACGACGAAGGGCAGCGTCACAAAGGTCAGCGCCACCATGATGCCCAGCGGTGTAAAGGCCACCTTGATACCGAACGGTTCGATCAGGCGGCCAATCCACCCGTTGCCCGCGTACAGCGTGGTCAGCGTGATACCGGCCACCGCTGTCGGCAGCGCGAAAGGAAGGTCCACCAGCGCGTCGACAAAGCGCTTGCCGGGAAAGGGATAGCGCACCAGAACCCAAGCCACGATCAGCCCGAACACGGCGTTGATCAGTGCCGCAACGAGCGATGCGCCGAAGGTCACACGATAGGCCGCAAGGGCGCGTTCGTTGGTCGCCACGGCCCAGAAGTCGGCCGGGCTCAGCGCGCTGCTCTTGGCGATCAGGGCACCCAGCGGTATCAGCACCAGCAGCGATAGATAGGTGATGGCGTAGCCGAGCGAGAGCCGAAAGCCCGGCAAAACATTGTGAGCGAGTCTGCTGGTCATGAAGCGCCTTGGGGCCGCTGGCAGCGGCCCCGCGTCAGGTTATTTGTTGACGTACAGCTGGTCGAAGCTGCCACCGTCCTTGAAGTGCGTCGCCGCCGCCTTGCTCCAGCCACCGAATACCTCATCCACCGTGAAGGTTTTGATCGCCGGAAACTGCGCCGCGTACTTCTTCAGCACCGCCGGGTCGCGCGGGCGCAGGTAGTTCTGTGCGGCATTCTCCTGGCCTGCGGGCGACCAGAGGTATTCGAGGTAAGCCTGCGCCTGCTTGCGCGTGTTGCGCTTATCCACGGTCTTCTCGACCAGCGCAACCGGGAACTCCGCGAGGATCGATTCACTCGGGTACACCACCTCGAACTCGCCACGGCCGAATTCGCGGGCAATCAGCTCGGCTTCGGATTCGAACGTGATCAGCACGTCGCCGAGCTTGCGCTGCATGAAGGTCGTCGTCGCATCGCGACCGCCCGATGCAAACAGCGGCGCATTGCGCAGCAGCGCCGCCACGAAACCTTTCGCACTCGCCTCGGTGGCACCCGGCTGGCGTTGCGCCCAACCCCAGGCCGCGAGGTAGCTGTAGCGACCATTCCCGGTGTTCTTCGGGTGCGGCAGGATCACGCTGATGCCGCTCTTGGCCAGGTCGGGCCAGTTGCGCAACTGCTTCGGATTGCCCTTGCGCACGATGAACACCATCGTCGAGGTGTAAGGCGAGGCGTTGTTCGGGAACTTCTTGGCCCAGTCGGCCGCTACCAGCCCCTTGTCGGCGAGGAACTGGATGTCGGTGGCCTGGTTCATCGTCACGACGTCGGCTTCCAACCCATCGGCCACGGCGCGCACCTGCTTCGTCGAACCCGCGTGGGACTGCTTGAGCACCAGCACTTCGCCGGTCTTGGTTTTCCACGCTGCGGCGAAGAGCGGGTTGTAGTCCTTGTAGAAATCGCGGGCCACGTCGTAGGACACGTTCAGCAGCGAAGTCTGCGCCTGGGCCCCGAATGCGGCCAGCGCGAGCGCGGCAGCGAAAAGCGTGCGTTTCATTGTTGGAATCGTCCAGCGATGCAATGCCCGCATTTTCCGCGAACGCTTTAGATCGACAAACCACGAAAACTGTATTTCAAAAGAGGAAATTCGAATAACGAGCGCCGCACCACCGCAGCGCGCGTGGCACGGCAGCCAGGAACGGGCTCAGGCGAGGTGACCGCAGAAGCTGTCGAGGAGTTCGCGCTCGCGTTCGGCGAGATTGGCTGCTTGCGTGGTCGCCTTCAGGTCCTCCTTGGTGGCAAGCGCCTGATCCAGGAACGCCCACTGCTGGCGTGCGAGTTGAAGATCGCCCTTCGCCGCGTCCGGCAAGCCAGTGTCCGCGTTGAGCGAATCAAGGCGGGCGGAAAACGTCTTGCGCATCTGATCCAGTTGCAGCGACGCGTCGGGCGCTGCCTGACTCCACTGGCGCATCAGCGCGATGCGGGCCATGCGCTGGGTCAGCATGCGTGCCTCGCTCGCATCCGCAACGCGACGCGCTTCGTCACCCGCCTGCGCCTTGGCAAGTTGATTGACGAGCTTCATGCCCTGCTCACCCAGGTCCTGCGCCAGCGACGCGACGCGGCGCACGCCTTCCGGCGCGGGTTTCGCGCCCCAGGCCATGCGGTACACCCGCCAGCGCTGTTCGATCAGCAGCATCTGCTCACCATGCACGCTGCGCCCGAGGGCGGCGAACAGTTGATCGAACGCGCGGGTCGAATCCTGCAGATGCAGACCGGCGCGCTGAAGGTCGATACCCACGCCCATCTGCATCCAGTACTTGCCGATCCGCTCGGCATGCATCGCGAGTTGCCCCGCCTGGTTGATCAACACGCGTGGTGACACCTGCGGCGCGGCCTTCTTCGGGGCGGCAACGAGCGGTCCTGAGACAAGCGAGGCAAAGCCCAGCAGCACAAGCTCACGTCTACGCATCAAAGCCTCCTTACGCGGTACCGCCAACCGTCAGGCCATCGAGCCGGATCGTCGGCTGGCCGACGCCGACCGGGACGCTCTGCCCTTCCTTGCCGCAGGTGCCGACGCCCGGATCCAACGCAAGGTCATTCCCGATCATCGAAACCCGTGTCAGCGCGTCAGGGCCGTTGCCGATCAGCGTCGCCCCTTTCACCGGATAGGCCAGTTTGCCGTTCTCGATCATCCACGCCTCGGCAGCAGAGAAGACGAACTTGCCTGAGGTGATGTCGACCTGCCCGCCACCGAAATTGACCGCGTAGAGGCCGCGCTCGACCGACGCAATGATCTCCTGCGGATCATGCTGGCCAGCCAGCATGATGGTGTTGGTCATACGCGGCAACGGCAGGTGCGAAAACGATTCGCGGCGACCATTGCCGGTGGGTGCCACGCCCATCAGCCGCGCGTTGGTCATGTCCTGCATGTAGCCGGTGAGGATGCCATCCTCGATCAGTACGGTGCGTTGCGTGGGGTTGCCCTCGTCGTCGACCGTCAGCGATCCGCGACGGCCCGGCAGGGTGCCGTCATCCACCACGGTGACGCCCTTCGCAGCGACGCGCTCACCAATGCGGCCAGCAAAGGCCGAGCTGCCCTTGCGGTTGAAGTCGCCCTCGAGGCCATGGCCGATCGCCTCGTGCAGCAGGATGCCTGGCCAGCCGTTGCCCAGCACCACGGTCATCATGCCGGCCGGCGCGGGCCGTGCGGCAAGGTTGGTACTGGCTTGGTGCACCGCTTTCTGCGCGAAATCGCGCAGCACTTCGTCGGTGAAGGCGGCGTAATCGTGACGGCCGCCGCCGCCGGCCGAACCCTGCTCACGGCGCCCGCCCTCTTCCATGATCACCACTACCGACAGCCGGGACAGCGGCCGCACATCGGCCGCCATGTGGCCATCAGCGCGGGCCACCATGACCACTTCCCAGGTTGCCGCGAGCGAGGCCATCACCTGAGTCACGCGCGGGTCGAGGCCGCGTGCGATCTGCTCGATGCGTTCAAGGAGGCGCACCTTCTCGGCATCCGGCAGGGAACCGATCGGATCGTGCGCCGGGTACAGCGCAGGCCGCTGTTTTGCGGCGCGCACCGGCACCACCGCGGTTGCACCCGCCGCAGCGATCGCGCGCGTGGTCTTCGCCGCCGCTTCCAGTGCTGCGGCGCTGATGTCGTCCGAATAGGCGAAGGCCGTCTTCTCGCCGCTCACCGCACGCACGCCAACACCTTGCTCGATGTTGAAGGAGCCGGACTTGACGATGCCCTCCTCCAGGCTCCAGCCCTCGGCGCGCTGGTATTGGAAGTACAGGTCGGCATAGTCGAGGCGATGTGCCATCAGCGTGCCAAAGCATCGCTCGATCGAAGCCAGGTTCAAGCGCCCCGGTGCCAGCAGCAGGCGCTCGGCGGTATCCATTGCGCGCTCGGTTGTCGTAGTCGTCATGTTGTTCCAGTCAAAGTCGGCGGTGCTGCAGGGCCGGCAGGCTCTCGCGCAGCGTACGCTGATGTTCGGTGTCGATGTCGCCCAGCACCACGCCGGCGCCGCGCGGCAGGTGCGCGAGCACCGTGCCCCAAGGGTCGATCAGCATGCTGTCGCCCCAGGTGCGACGGCCACCAGGGTGCTCACCCCCTTGCGCGCTCGCCAGCACGTAGCACAGGTTTTCAACGGCCCGTGCGCGCAGCAGCACTTCCCAGTGCGCGCGGCCGGTGGTTTCGGTGAATGCAGCGGGCAGCACGATCAGTGCCAGATCGCCCATTGCACGGAATAGTTCAGGGAATCGCAGGTCGTAGCAGACCGAGAGCCCGACGCGGCCAAACGGGGCATCGAAGGTGACGACCTCGGCGCCAGCCTCAATCGTGCGCGACTCATCATAGACTTCCGCACCCTTGCGGAAGCCGAACAGATGCAGCTTGTCGTAACGCGCGACGCGGTGTCCGGTGTCGTCGTACACCAGGATCGCGTTACGCACCTTGTCGTCCGCTTCAGCGGTGAGCGGGATCGTGCCGCCGACGAGCCACACCCGATGCCGTACGGCGGTCTCGGCCAGAAAGCGTTGCAACGGGCCATCGCCATCGGGCTCGCGCAGCGCGAGCTTGGCCGTTTCGTCCGGCGAGATCAGCGCAAAGTACTCGGGCAACACCACCAGCTGCGCCCCACCCGCAGCAGCGTCGGCAATCAGCCGCTCAGCCTCCTGCAGGTTTGCCGCAACGTCGGGGCCCGACACCATTTGCACCGCGGCCACACGGTATGCCTTGCTCACTGCTCACCTCCGTTGTTGTCCCAATGTGCGGCGCCGCCCGAGAGCTTGCGCACCCGCGGTTCGTCCCAGCTGCCGTCCACGGCGTACTCGTAGGTAAAGATCTTCTCGATCGGGTCGCGCAAGACCTTCTGAGCAAGATACGCCACCAGGCCGACCGCCGGGTTGAGCGTGCCGATCGCCGGCCCCAGCGCGGCCCCGAGCGCAACGGTTTCCGACAGCGTTGGCTGTACCTGAACCTGCAGCCGCTGAGTCTCCGCGCTCAGGTCCACACTACCGCGCATCGACACCTGCGCCGCGGGCCCGCGGATCGAGAGGTCTTCGGTCCGCATCACGCCATGGCTGATTTTCATGCTACCGGAAACGCTGTCGAAGGCGAATCCTTCGGAAAACACGTCGCGGAAGTCCAGCGTGGCGCGGCGCGGCAGCGCCTGCAGGCTGAACACGCCGAGCAGACGCCCCATGCCAGGATCGATCTTGCTGAACTGACCCGATGAGGCCTTGATATCGAAGCCACCGGACAGCGAGGCGAGCTGCGGTGCCTCCGGCGCCCCTTGCCAGTCGAGGAAGCCTTTGGCGCTCACCTCACCCCGGCGCAGCAAGCCCGCATGGCCCAGCCGGCCCAGCAATGCACCGGCATCGTGTGCATCCAGTTCGAAGCGCACCCGCGTATGGCCATCGATGTAGGCACCGGTCATCGCCACCTTGCCGTCGTCGTTGCTCAACAGCAGTTCATCGAGCAACCAATCGTTCCCATCCGGCGTGCCGCGGAGGGTCAGCGCGCCCAGTTCGCGGGCGGCATGTGCAAACGACGCCACCTTGATGTCCAGCCGCGGCATCTGCCGCTCGCCACCGTTCACCTGCTCAACCAGCGGCAATGTGCGGCGCTGCGCGGGCAACAGCGCAAGGCGCGAAAGCCGCGCCTGCACACGCCCTGCACCCGCCATGTCGATAGAAACGTCGCCTTCGGCTGCCGGGCCCTTCAACTGCCCCTGCCACAGCGTACCGGTACGCTGGGCAGTGAAGCCCTGATCGTGGAAGCGCAGTCCCTTGAGCACCAAATCGCCGGCACGCACGTCGATGCTGTCGAAAGGCGGCGCACCCTCGTCATAGCCAGAACGCCCGATCGCGCTGCGCCACGCGTCGAGGTCAAGGCGATCGAGTCGCGCACGCAGCGCCAGCCCGTGCGCCGGAAGGCTGGCCTCGGCGCCGCCAAGTGCCAGCACACCTTGCTCGATCTGCAAACCCTCGAGGCGATCGAAGAGTTCGAACCTGACCCGCGCACGCCCGGCCAATCCGCCCTCCACCTGCTGCCGACCCTGCTGCCCGCTACCCGACCAGCGCCAGTCCAGATGAATCGGCTGCACCTGGCTGGCGGGTTTGTTGAACGGTTCGGGCAGGCTGGATGCCACGCCCAGCAAGCTGGTGTCGAGCGCAAGGCTGACATCGTGTTCGCGCGTTACGACGCGCGCCGTGACCGGCGTTTCCCCCGCGAGGTGATCCCATACCGGTGAAGGGAACTGGCTCGCCAGATGCCGCACCGCGACGCTGCCGCGCGCCTCGATCTCGATGGCCCCATCGCGCCGGGTATCACCGCGCACCTTGACTGGCGTACCGAGGAACAACCCGCTCGCCTCGGGAATCGCAAAACGCGACTCGGTGAAGCTGAAGCGCCCGGTGGCGGACGAGAGTTCCGGCAAGCCCGGCAGCAGACGCAGCCGGTTGTCGGCAAACCGGAATTCGCCCTCGGTCGTGGTCTTCACTGCATCGGCCAGGGGCACGGCGAGGTGCAAACTCAGCGCACCATCGCCCACCGCCTCGACGCCGCGCGTGAAATAGCCGACGCTCGCGGCGATGGGGCTGGCGTTGAGAAACTGCAGAAACTCCCGCGTCGGGCCGGCGGCATGGCCATCCACCACCAGATGCCCCTGGTTCAGGTCGGCGACCACCGCCTTCACCTTCGATACGTTTGCGCCGAACACCTTGCCGCGATCAGCGTCGATTTCCATCCGTGCGCGATTGAAGTGCAGCGAGCCGTCGATGTCGTCGATTGCGGGCCAGGCCGGTGCGTAGGCAAGCCTTGAACCGCGCACACGCGCGTCGACGGTGAAGGCGCCCTTCGGATCGTCGGTGAACGGGAAATGCGCCAGATCGCCGCGCAACACTAGTCGCGCGTCCTCCGCCACACCACCGGTGATCGCATCGCGCAGCCAGTGCCGCACGTCGGCGGCCACCACCAGAGGCATGTAGCGCCACACGGCGCGGCCGTCGGCGCGGCTCAGCTGGGCGGTGATGTCGATCTCGCCGGGCCCGGTGCCGCGCGTGCGCCACACACCACTTGCGCTGCCCGCCGCATCGGCGTTGCTGAAGCGGCCATCGGTCAGGCGCACGCTGGCTTCGCCTTTGCGCAGCGTCCAGTCGCCAACAAAAGCGGCTTCGTCGATCGGGATCTCGCCTTGCTCGAACACCGCTGGCAGCGCGATCTCGCCCTTGGCGACGCTGAGGTCGTAGCGCCCGCCGCGCTCATTCGCCTCCAGCGAGCCCGACCAACCGTCGCCGCCAGGCCAGAGGCCGTGTGGCGCAAGCCCGAGCCCCTTGAAGCGAGTGGCAACCCGATACTGCGCCGGCACGCCGTCTTCACCGGTCCAGGCAAGCTTGATCTGCTCGAACACGCCGTGCGGCGCGAGCACTTGCAAGCGGTCGCGCCACGCAGAAGGCAACGGCAGGTGCGCGGCCATGGCCGCCAGGGCGCCCACATCCAGCTGGGTTGCAGAAAACTCGCCATGCGCCGGCTTGCCGCCTTCGGCCGCGCTGCGCTCCAGATGGAAGCTGGCCGGGGCAAGCGCCTGCCCCGCACCGGTATGAAGCGCCAATTCGCGCCCGCCAATTAGCCAGGTGCCACCCCGCCGCGCCGCTTCGACATGGCCGGTCAGGCGGCGCAGCGAGAGCGCGCCGAGCCGGTCGCCGAACAGCAGTTTTACATCACGCAACGCAAGCTCGCTGACGGCTGCGACCGGCGCCCCGGCCTCCAGCGTCAGCCAGAGCCGCGTGCCGCCAACGCCGCTTGCCACTCGCATCGGCCAGTCGAACCACGGGTGCCAGGCAGCGAAATCGGCACGATCGACGCTTGCATAGAGCTGGCCGGACCAATGGTCCGCCGTGCTGCCACGCTCACCTTCCAGCCGACCGCGCAGGTCGATCGGCGAGGCCAACGCTGTCGGCGGCTGGGCCGTCAGGCCGAATCGGTGCTCGCGGCCATCGTTTTCAAGGCGCAGGTTCAGCTGCGTCATCGCCAGCGGGGGCGCGCCGCGTTTCAGATCCACCCAGGTCAGCCGGGCCCCGCGAATCACGATGCTCGGCTGAGCGAAGACCCATTCGCTCAGCGCGTTGTGATCGGCCCCGCGAGTAGCAGGCAAGCCCTGCAAATGCACGGCGCCGTCGGTATCGCGCTGCAGGCTCAGCACCGGCCGATCGACGGTCAGCTGATTCAGGCGCACCGCGCCAACGAAGAGCGAACGCCACGACAAGGAAGCATCAACCGACGCGAGCCGAAGCGCTTCGGCGCCGTTGGCGTCGTGCAGCCGCAGGTCGTGCAGGCGCAGACGCGGGCGCAGGCCATCCCAATCGGCGTCGAGGCGTGCGAGTTTGACCGGCAGTCCAATCGCCAGTGACAGGCGCTGCTCGACCTGCGGGCGCCACTCACCTACGCGCGGCAGTACGGCATAGCGCAGAGCCAGCAGCGCAAGGCCGGCGATGAAGAAGGCCGCCACGGCCAGCCGCACGGCCACGCGCACCCATGGGGTCTGCGCGCCAGCCGGGGCATAGCGGGAAAGCTGAAAGCGGAAATACGAAGGCAGCATCAGGGGCGGCGAATACAATCGAGGTACAGACGCACCCCACTCTGGCCTGTTCCGCGCCGCCACACCGGCTCCGCTTCGAACAGGCTATTGCACCGATGCGAACCCGAATTCTATTGGAAACCCGACCCGAGGCCCCATGGAAACCGTCGGCACACTGACTGAACGGCTTGCGCCTGCACTCGCCGCGAGCCGCTACCTGCAACGCGAGCTTGGCGCGCGCCCCTGGCTGGCGCCCTTGCTGGAGGCATCAATCGACGCACCGATGGGCGCCGAGGCGATGCGCGACTTCCTCGCCCGCGAGGCGCCCGACGAGGCGCAGCTCAAACGTGGCCTGCGCCGCCTGCGCACCTGGGTGATCTGCCACACCGCGGCGCGCGACCTGCTGGGCCTCGCCCCGCTCGCAGAAGTCACCGAGACGATGACGCGGCTCGCCGAGGTCTGCATCGCGCATGCGCACGACCAGCTCCACACCGGGCTCGCCGAGCGCCACGGCGCGCCGGCCTGCGCCGACGGCACGCCAATGCGCATGGTGATCATCGGCATGGGCAAGCTGGGCGGACGCGAGCTGAACGTATCGTCCGACATCGACCTGATCTTCGCCTACCCGGAAGACGGCGACACCACCGGCCCGCGGCCGTTGTCGCACTTCGACTTCTTCACCCGCCTCGGGCGCCAGATCATCGCTGCGATCGGCGAAGTCACCGAAGACGGCTTCGTGTTCCGTGTGGACATGCGCCTGCGCCCGAACGGTGACTCGGGCCCGCTGGTATCGAGCTTCGACGCGCTTGAGCACTACTTCATCGCACAAGGCCGTGAGTGGGAACGTTTTGCGTGGATCAAGGCACGCCCGCTGTGCGGTGAGCGGCTGGATGAGCTGGCCGACATCGTGCGCCCCTTCGTGTTCCGCAAGTACCTTGACTTCGGCGCAATCAACGCGATGCGCGCGCTGCATGCGCAGATCCGGGCACAAGTCGCGCGGCGCGAAATGGCGACCAACATCAAGCTCGGGCCGGGCGGCATCCGCGAAATCGAATTCACTGCGCAGGTGTTCCAGATCATCCGCGGCGGCCGCGACGCAGGGCTGCAGATCAAGCCGACGATGCAGGTGCTCGAAGCGCTCGCCGACCGCGGCGTGCTCGACTATGGCGCCGTTACCGCGATGGGCGATGCCTATGTCTTCCTGCGCCGGCTCGAACACCGGCTGCAATACCTCGATGACGCACAGACGCACGACCTGCCGGCGACGCCGGAAGACCGCGCGCGCATCGCGATCGCCATGGGCTTTGCGGACGAAGCCGCCATGGCGGCGGAGCTGGAGCATCACCGTACAGTCGTCAGCGCCAGCTTCCAGGCCGCCTGCGGCGACCCGAACGAAGCCGACCACGCGCTCGATGAACTGTGGGATGCGACAATCACGCCGGAACATGTCGCGAACCGCTTCGAGGCGATGCAGTTCCGCAATCCGACCGCAGCGGCCGACCGCCTCGCGCAGATGCGCGAAGGCCACCGCTACCGCCAACTGCCGGAAAGCATCCGCGGCCGCGTCGACGCGCTGATCCCGCGCATCATCGAAGGCTGTGCTGCACAACCGAATCCGGACGACACGCTGGCGCGCATCCTCACGCTGCTCGATGCCATCAACCGCCGCGGCGCCTACCTCGCGCT
This sequence comes from Niveibacterium sp. COAC-50, assembly GCF_013184235.1. NCBI lineage: Bacteria > Pseudomonadati > Pseudomonadota > Betaproteobacteria > Rhodocyclales > Rhodocyclaceae > Niveibacterium > Niveibacterium sp. COAC-50. The sequence continues at coordinate 518,055 of NZ_JABCJM010000001.1, read as the reverse complement.
ACTGCAGCAGTACCCGCAAGCCCTGCGTCGCCTGATCGAGCTGATGTCCGCATCGAGCTGGGCGGCGGACTACCTGACCACGCACCCGATCTTGCTCGACGAACTGCTCGACGCACGCCAGCTGGAAGAAGCACCGGACTGGCCCGCCTTCGCCCACCACCTGCGCGAACAGCTTGACGCAGCCGAACCGGATATCGAACGGCAGATGGATCTGATGCGCGAGCAGCACCATGCGCAGGTGTTCCGCATCCTGCACCAGGACATTGCCGGCAAATGGGAGGTGGAAGCGATCGGCGATCACCTCTCGGCGCTGGCCGATGTGGTGCTGGAGGAAACGCTGCGCCAGTGCTGGCGCAAGCTCAAGCAACGCCATCGCGAGACGCCGCGCTTTGCGGTGATCGGCTACGGCAAGCTCGGCGGCAAGGAGCTCGGCTATGCATCTGATCTGGACATCGTGTTCCTCTACGACGACGAAGATCCGTCCGCCTCCGAGAACTATGCCCGCCTCGCACAGCGCCTGCTGACCTGGCTATCTGCACGCACCTCAGCGGGCACCCTGTTCGATACCGACACACGCCTGCGCCCCAACGGCGAATCGGGCCTGCTGGTCAGCGGCATCGATGCGTTCCGCAAGTACCAGGACGAATCGGCGTGGCTATGGGAACACCAGGCGCTGACACGGGCCCGTTTTGTCGCCGGCGATGCCGAAGTCGGTGCCAAGTTCGAACGCACCCGCGAAGAACTGCTGCGCCGCCCGCGCGACCTCACAAAACTGGCGGAAGAAGTGATCGCGATGCGGCGCAAGATGCTCGACCAACACGCAAGTCGCGACGCGAGCTTCAAGGTCAAGGACGACACCGGCGGCCTCATCGACTTCGAGTTCATCATCCAGTATCTCGTGCTGGGCCACGCCCACGCGCATCCGAAACTGGTTGCCAACCTCGGCAACATCGCGCTCGCGCGGATCTCAGGGGAACTCGGTCTGGTCGACGCCGCCCATGCCAAAGCAGCGGCTGACGCCTATCGCACCCTGCGCCGCATGCAACACCGGCTGCGGCTCAACGGAGAGAAAGCACGACTACCGGAGGGCGCGGCCGAAGCCGAGCGTGAGGCAATCCGTACCTTGTGGATGGACGTATTCGGGCGGCCAGCCTGAGGCGTTACAGCGCGGGCGGCGCATTGCACGCCGCCCGAACAGCGCTTACTTCAGCTTCACGTAGCGGCCACGCAGCGCAACACCGGCCATCAGGCCGCCCGCATGGCATTCGAACTCGGTGTCGCTGACGAAGGGCTCTTTCTTGTAGTAGCTCTCGATGTCCACGACCGCGTCGGCGCCGAGTTTCTTCGCCTTCTCTTGCAGCTTGATCATCGCGGACAGGAAGGTCCAGTAACAGGCTTCCTCGTCGCTCTTGTTGAAGGCGTTGGTCTTGGTGTTGGCGACATCGTCACCGAGACTCTTGTCGACCTTGCCGTACTTCTGCTTGCCGAAATAGAACTTCACGCCGTCGTTCAGCTTGGCCTGCGCATCCGCGCGGTTCATCGCGTCCTGGATCGGCAGGTGCAGTTCGGTATCGCGTGCGCAGACCGGCGCGGCAAGGCTCACGGCCATCGCGGCCAGCAACAGTTGTCGTTTCATCGTTTTCCTTTCCATGCGGGAAGCCGTGCTCCCCTTGTTCCAGATTCTTGCGCGCACGCCGAGGCAAAGTGCAAATGGCATACCGCAGCCCGGCAAGCTTATAAGTCCCTGCCCGTCGATGTGGCGCGGCAATCTTTCGCACTGTGTCGCGAGTGCACAGCGATTCAGGTGGCGTCGAATGCGAACAAAGTCCAATCCGATCGCCCCGCATCGCTATCTACCCAACCCGCCAGCACCGACTCGACGCCGTCCAACGCCCAGTGGTCCGCCAACCGTGCGGCAAAGTCCCAGAAATCGTCGTCGGCCAGCATGCAGGTTGTTCGGATGATCTGTGGCCACTGCGCCGCCATCACCGACAAGCTGATCGCGGGCTGCGATTGCATGAAACCGAACGGCATCGTGGGTGCGCCAGCAAGTACATCGTTCAGCACGCCGAGCGTCTCGTTCACCGGCCCCAACGCACTCCCCAGGATCAAGCCGACCGGACCCGCGGGCACTTCAATCGACAACGCGCCGGCCAGCGCGAGTTCAGTCCAGCCCCCCAAGCGGCGCGGCACGGCCCCAAGCCGGGCCCGCAGACAGGCGCGAGCACCCGCCTCGTCGAAGGTATTGCAGCTTTGTTGGACGACGCGACTCATACCCGGTGCTCCAGCACGCCAGCCCATACCTGACCACCAAAACCCATCGCCAGCACGAGCGCCGGACGACCGTCCCAGCGCCGCGCTGTGGTAGATGGCGCGATGCCCAGAGCAGGGTCCGCGGCGTCAAAGCCCATCGTTGCCGGCACCCAGCCTTGGTCAAGGCAAGCCGTCAGCAACGCGATCTCTGCCGGGCCACTAGCGCCGAGGGTGTGGCCTATCAGGCCTTTCAACGACACACAGGGCGGCACCTCGCCAAACACGGCCCGCAGCCCGGCTGCCTCGGCGGGCTCGGTCATCGGGCTGCCCGCGCCATGCAGCTTGACGACACCAATATCAGCCGGGGCTCGGCCGGCGCGGCGCAGCGCCAAGCGAATCGCAGCTGCCACCGGTTCACCGGATGCATCGGCCGACGTTGGCCCGCTTCGGTCCAGCGCCGAGCCGCTCCCGCTCAGATGCCAGCCGGCGCCTTCGCCTGCATCGCAATCCAGTACGCCAATCGCCTCGCCGAGCATCAAGCCATCACGCTGTCGATCGAATGGCTTGCAGGGCGTCGACGAGAGTAGCTGCATGGCAGCGAAGCCCTGCCGCGTGAACGCATTGTCCAGTTCCAGTCCGATCACGCGCACCTGCCGGGCGCGACCTGTAGCCAACTCCACCTGCGCGGCGTCGAGCGCGGCAAGGCCCGACACGCAAGCCACAGAAAAGCAACGCGGCGCGGCACTGATGCCCAGGCGATGGGCAATGCCCGCCGCGAAAGTCGGCGGCGACTCGGCCAGCACACCAACGCGCTCGGCGCGCTCGGCGCCCCCAATCTGCCAGGACGAGGAACCGATATTGAGCAAAGCATCCGCCGGCGCCGGCAACGCCTGGGCAAGCAGATCCAGGGCGCGGTGAAGGCGATGGGCCCACTCACCTGCGAGCGGTATCGCTGCAAACGGGCGCCCTTCGCGCGACGCCAGCGCGCGTTCGCCCGCCCATGCGCAGTGCACCGCGTCGGCGAGACTCACGCCTGCTGCCGAAACGAGCGCCCGGGCGGTGATCCTCATGTCAGGCGCGGAGCCTTGTCCTGCAGGTAGTCTGCAAGCGATGCCACACTCGCGAGAATGCGCCGCGTCTCCTTGCTATCGGTCAGCCGAACCCCATAGCGCTTCTGCAGCGCCATCGAAAGCTGCAGCGCATCGAGCGAATCGAGCGCCAGGCGCGCCTGCGGGCCGAAGAGCGGTTCGTCATCGCTCAAGGCTTCCGGCGGCAAGTCCTTCTCGCAGGTGTCGACGATCAGGCGCTTGAGCGCCACGGTCAGTTCATTCGTACTCATGGTTGTGTTCAGGCCGTCGCGCGCGAACGTTGCAGCGCCCACGCAGCGAGAATCAAACAGGCTGCACCGAAGCCCAGCAAGGCAAGCATCGGCAGTGCGAGATCGGCGAGCGGCGCATCGCGCAACAACACCGCATGAAAAGCATCCAGCGCCCAGGCCATCGGCGAGACTTGCGTGAGGGGCTGCATCGCGGCGGGCATGATGAAGCGTGGCACCATCACGCCGCCGATCGCGGCCATCAGGATGTTACCCACGCCGCCGATGACCGTGGCCTGCTCAGAGGTACGGGCGATCGACGCGACGAGGAAGGCCCAACCGATCGCAGCCGCCGACACTGAGACCGACACCAGCGCCAGCGCCGCCAGCCCACCCGCTCCCGGCAACTGCAGGGCCTCGCCGCCAAGCGCAGGCACCAGGCTGGCCCCAACCGCGAACATCAGACACGCCTGCAGCAGATTGAGCAGCACGAAAGGTGGCAATTTGCCGGCGATCAGCAAGGCCGGTGACGCCCCCATCGCACGAAGGCGCAGCAGGGTGCCGAACTGCCGCTCGGCGATGAAGACCGGTGCGAGCGGAATCACGACGAAGAACAGGCCAAAGATCAGCCATGCCGGCACGCTCTGCTGCACCGCGCTCGGCTTCAGGCTGCGGCCGTCGGCGCGCTGCATCAAGGGCAGTGCCACGGAATCCATCGGCACCGGCAACGGCACCCCCATCAGCGCCTGCACACGGCGCGACATCTCGCTCGCCTGCACCTGGCCGAGCACGGCGGCCACCTGCTGACGCATCGCCTGCTGCGCCACCACAGCCACCGCCGGATCTACCAGAATCTGAACCTTCGCCGCTGCCGCACCGGGCTCGGGGCCCAGGATCGCGGTACCGACACCAGCTTGCAGCACAACCGCGAACGCCGCGTCGCCCCGCCCCACGGCGCGCCGCGCATCCGCCAGCGACACCTCGCGGGCCTCATCAAACCCGGACACCGAACGCCGCATGGCGGCCACCAAGGCGCGCGCAGCGGGGCTCTCGTCCTGCTGCACCAGCAGGCTGCGCGGCTTGAGCGCTGCCGGATCAAATGCGTCGCGCAAGGCGAAGGACATGATCAGGATGAACACTGCCGGCATCACGAAGAGCGCCGCCAGCGCATGGGGATCGCGCAGCAGCGCAAGCGCCTCCTTGCGCCACAGGGCGAGCAGGCGGACTAACAAACGGCTCATGCGTCGTCCCTCAGCGCGCGCTGGGTCAGTTGGAGGAACACATCCTCCAGCGTGGCGCGGCCACACTGCACGCTGCGCAGCGGCACGTTGTGGCGACGCAGCGCGTCAAGCACGCCGCCGAGTTCCTCGGGGGCGCCGAGCGTCAGCGACCAGGTTTGCGGGCCGATCACGTTGAGGGCATAGCGCACTTGCCATTCCTGCGCCAGCGGCGCCGGCAGTGGGCCGCCAAGCGCAATGCGAGCGTGCGTGCCCGCCTTCGCGCATACGGAATCCAGTGTGCCTTCGGCCAAGACGCGCCCGTGGTCGAGAATCGCGACGCGATCCGCGACCGCTTCGATTTCTTCCATGTAGTGGCTGGTGTAAATCACGCCCCGCCCCTCGTTGCGCAATGCGCGCACCGTATCGAGCAGGAAGGCACGCGATTGCGGGTCGACGCCGGCGGTCGGCTCGTCAAGCAGCAAGACAGCCGGATCGCCGAGCAGCCCGAGCGCGAGGTTCAAACGTCGCTTCATGCCGCCCGAGAGCGTCCGTGCAGGCCGGTCGACAAAGGCTGCAAGCTGGCCGTAGGCGATCGCACGTTCGACGCGTGCGGCGCATTCGGCGCCACGCACCCCGAGCACGCCAGCAAACACCGCGAGGTTTTCGCGCGCGCTGAGCATCGGGTAGAAAGCGAAATCCTGCGGCACCCAGGCGACGCGACCGGCAGAGTCCAATGCCGCGTCACGTCGCACGCACCCCGTGGTCGGCATGATCACGCCCGCCAGCAGAGCGATCAGGGTCGATTTGCCCGCGCCGTTCGGCCCGAGCAGCCCGAGCACCTCGCCAGCGGATATGCGCAGCGACACCGAATCGAGCGCCACGCTGGCGGCCTTCGGATAGCGAAAGCTGAGCGCCTCGGCGGCGAGTATCACAGGCTGCGCTCCAGCGCCTGAAAGAACGCCTTCTCCCGATGGCCCATCGCGTCCAGCGCATCGGCCAGTCGGGCGGGGTTGAGCGGTTCGCGGTCGCGGCACATCCGCGCGGCGGTCAGCGCGAACTCACGCCACGCGTCGCCGATCTCGATCAGTTGTTGCGCATGTTCGGCAAAGACCGGGCGGCCTAACAGCTCGGCCGCCTCCTGCAGGAATGCGGCCTCGATGAACCGGAAACCCGCGCCGCCGGTACCGATCTCTTCCTGCATGCGCACGATATGGCCAACGAAGAGCTTGCTCGCACGTGCATCCTCCATCGACAGTCGGCGCACGGCACGCGCGAGTCGATGGATACCGCGTACGCCGATCAACGGCAGCGGGGTCTTGAGCATGATGCGACAGGTGCGACGCATCGCAGCGGGCAGTGCCGCGTTCCAGTCTGGCAGCTGCGCCGGGGTCTCCGCGTAATAAAGCAGGCCCTTTGGTGCCAGCACGCCACGCGCAAAGCGCGCGCGCTCCAGCGCGTCGGCCTCGCAGACCACCGGCTCCTCGAAGACCGGATCGCTGATCCGGTAACCATCCTGTTCGCGGCCGAACACGAGCAGGTTGTGCGCATTGAAATGGAAACGCAGATCCTGCGGAAAGTACGGCAGCCAGAATACCGAGGTCTGCAAGCCGACGACATGCCCGGCATCGAGCAACCGATCGAGGCGTTCGCGCCCGGCTTTCGGCGAACGGAATGTCTCAAAGCGGATCTTCCAGCCCAGCGGTTTGCGCAGGCCGCGCAGAATCGACTTGGGTGGCATGCGGTAGGCGATCAGCGGCAGGCCGTTGAGCTTGACGAAGGGCAGGTAGGCAAACGACAGCGCGGACGACAGCCCGAAAGCCATCGGCTCGGACATCTGGACACCACTATGACGCACCAACGCCGACACGACGCCGCTTTCGCAGTGACTTGCTTGCCGGTGCTCGAACGCGGGGGTACTCATAGGTCCTCCACACGGCGAAGCGCATCGACGCTGCAGCCGAGCACCGCAGCGTAGCGCTGCAGCACGTGTGGCGACAAACGCGCAAACACGTCCGGCCGGAAATGGCGACGGATTCGCCAGCGCCATACGCCGGATGTTTGTGCGAGCAGATCGAGGTCCATGCGCGCACGATACATGTGGTATTCCAGCGGTGACGCCAGGCCGGCCACGGCGCGCGCGCGCGCATCCTCGGCAAGGCGCTGGAGTTCGTCCACTGCCTGCAGGTTGACGATTTCCTCCGCCTCCCAGCCGGTCGAGGCAACCACATGCAAGCGACCGTCAGCGCCCTGCGCATAAACGGCCTTGCGATGGCCGGCGAGCACGCGCCCGCTGTCTTGCGGAACCTGTTCGTCGCGCATCACACCACCGTCAGATGGAAATAGCCGCTGGAGAAGCGCCCACTCTCTGGCACCGCGCACAGGATGCGGTGACCAGGCTCCACCCGCCCGCTCTTGAGCAGGCCATCGAGCATGATGTAGATCGAAGCGGCACCGGTGTTGCCGCATTCCGAAAGGTTGGTGTACCAGCGCGACTGCGGAATCTCGAAGCCCACGTCACGCAACCCTTGCGCGATGCCGTCGCGGAAGAACTCGGACGACATGTGGGGCAAGAACCAGTCGATGTCTGCCGCACGCAGGCGACGACGTTCAATCACGCGGGGAAACGGTCGCCGCAGCGTGTGTTCGATGATGTTGTCGTTGAGCAGGCGGACGTCCTGCTTCACCGCCATCACCGAATCCCGGTCGCGCGTAGCGGGATCGTAGGCGAGCCAGCCGTGGAAGTTGCCCGCCTCGTCCTTGTCGCCACCGGCGTACATGCAAACCGGCAACTCGTGGGCTGCGGACGACAGCTCCATCCAGTCGATACGCAGGTTAAGCCCGCCCGCTCGTGGCGAACGCTCCACCAACATCGCCCCGGCACCATCAGACAGCATCCAGCGCAGGAAGTCCTTCTCGAAGGCGATCTCTGGCCGCGCTTCCAGTTCAGCGACCCGCGCATCGCGCTCTGGCGCGAAATTGCGGCCGCGCATCATCATCGATGCGACTTCGCTACCAGTCGAAACGGCATGCTCGGCTTGGCCGGAGATCACCGCCATCCAGGCATATTTCAAGGCGGAAGTGCCCGCCAGGCAGATGCCAGCAGTCGCCACGACTTCGCAGGCCGGGATACCCAATTCGCCGTGCACCATCACCGCGTGATTGGGCATCAGCTGGTCGGGCAGCGAGGTGCCACATGCCAGGCAGTCGATCGTCGCCGGATCGAAGTCGGCCGACGCCAGTGCGCGCACCGCAGCCGCCGTGAGCTGCGCATTGCTCTGGCGCGGCTCGCCGGTCGCCGGATCGAGTACATAGTGGCGCGAGCGGATGCCGTTGCTGCGCAGCACAACACGGCGCGCGCGCGAACGATCCGGGCCGACACGGCCGAGCACATCTTCCATGTGCTCGTTGTCAATGGGCGCATTGGGCAGCACGCTGGCAATGCGGGTGATGTACGCGTAAGACGGTTCAGACATGAGACTGGATACGCTCAGTGCCGCTGCCGGACGGCGCCTCGAATTCAGCACGGATGCGTTCGAAGCGTTTGCGCAGCAGCGGCGCGAGCAAAGATTGCAGTGCCAGGCTCAGCGGCACGATCGTGACGATGGCCAACACCAGATAGGTTACGAATAAGAACAGCACCGGGCGCCGGCGACGCTGCCCTGCCTTGCCCGCTGCGCGAACGATGCGCGACCACACCGAGAAAGCGCGGGCGCCAGCGCGTTCGGACAGCGCGAGGCGTGGCTCGACCTTGACTGCGCCCAGACCCGTCAGCAAAGGCGAAGCGCCCTGCTCGCGATCCTCGCTTAGCGCCACACAGAGGGCTTTGCCAAATCGCTCAGTCGCTTTGATCTCTGCATCGGACACCCCCGCGGCCGGCATGCCCCACAAAGGATCACGGCACCCGGTAAGCAGCCAGCGTGGCGTAGTAATGAAGGTGGCGAGTGTCGGACCCTGATCGACCAGTACCACGTGATCAATGACGCGTGCGCCTATCGCCTCAAGTCGCGTGCGCAGCTTCTGCCATGCCGACATCCACATGTTACGGCAAGCGGCAACGGCCACCACGGGCTTCCCGGCGAGAAGTCGTTGCGCTTGGGGGCTCTCCAGAAAGGCAGTGACCGGCAGCGATGGCGACAGAAACCAGACCTGATAACCCAGCACGATCAGGTCGTAGTCGTCGGCCAGCGCCGGAATAGTGCGAAGCGGCGGCGCATCCTGTTGCACCGACTCCGGGAATGCGTCGAGAAATTCCCAGAAGCCCCACGGGAAAGGGTATCGATCGAACCCGTCGAGCCGCCAGCGATCAACTTCGACCGCGCCACTGCAACGAAGCGGGTCAATGATGCGGTCGAGGATCCGGTCGAGCTGGCCGCTTTGCGACCCACCTACGACGAGGACACGCTTCGTGCCCGAACCCGGCGCGCGCACGGGACGTAGAGGTTGATGCGCATGCGCGCCCGCGCTGATCACAGTTCGTCGGCGTCGGCCGGCTCGGCTTGCGTGGACTGGATTCCAAGACCCTTGTTGATCTCAGCCATCAAACCGCGCACCCAGCGGATGTACGTGGGATGAATCACCTCGCCCTGTTCCGCCTTGCGATAGTTCAGGTTCACGCTGGAGAGATATTCCACACGGTAGGATTTCGCGTCGTACGTAATCGCCACCTCAGCGGCATGGCGACTGCGCACATCCACTGCAAGGACGACACGCCCTGGCTGCTCCGACTTCAAGACCCACGTCTTGGCGGCACCGCCTCTTACGATCGCGTCACGGACTTCAATCTCGGTCCAAGCTTTCCCTGCAGTGGCCGGAATCACCACTGCCGGCGGATTGACAAGCGGAGTACTCCGTCCGGCAAGCGCAGGGGTTGCAAATACGGCCAGCGTTGCAACAGTCAACGCCAAGCACAAGGCGCGCGAGATCGAGGGAAACAGTTTCATATGTGAAGTTCCTGAAGTTTCTGAATCAGGCTCGGACAAACGACAGCAGCGAGTGGCAAATTCCAAGTCCGTCACGGACGTCAGCCAGTTGCAGGCCGGCGCGACGCGCACAGTCAATGAAGGCTCGCGATTCGTACATCTTGCTATTGCCGCTTGCAAGCGCAGTGAAATACGGCGACGTATTGATCAGGCAATAGGCCGCAACTTCGTGCTGCTGGCGGTCCCAGAAGGTATCCAGTACGAGGACCCGCCCACCATCGGCCAACGCGGCCGCGGCGCGTGCAAGGATGCTGCTGATCTTCTCTTCGGAGAAGCAACAAAGGAACTGGCTCATCCAGACCACGTCCTGTCCGCCGGGGAAAGCGGCCGTCTCGTCGAGCAGGTCGATTTCGTAAGGGGTGGCGCGATCAAGCACGCCAGCATCGGCAAGCGTCTGACGCGCGACGTTGAGCTGCACAGGTAGATCCAGCATCGTCACGTGAAGCGCGGGATCCTGCTGCAGGCACATGCGGGAAAACTTGCCGGTATTCGCCCCAATATCCATGAGCCGCGCAGGCTGATGGGCAAGGACGTGCGGCAGCACGTCCGGGAATGCAGAGTCGGAATAGTAATGGTCGAAATCGAACCAGCTCTTGCGTGCCGGCTCCGGAAGGATCGAGAGCCCCTCGTAAATCGTGGGCCAGTCGCCAAGTGCGCGCAGCCCGATGGGGCGTTCCTGTTCAAGGCAGGCCTCCAGATCCGCGAGGCCGATGTAGCAGACATCGTGCACAAAATCTGCATTGACGCGGAACAGCGGGTCAGACACGACAAAGTGCCCGGTCTTGGTCAGATACCAGCGGTCTTGGTCTCGCGAGACCACGCCAGCCGACAGCGCCGTTTCCATCAGCACGCCAACCGCATAACGCGACAGGCGGCCAATTGGCACCAGGTCTTCCGTCGTCAAGCCAGCCTTCGCGGCGCCGGCCAGGGCGTCCAGCATGCCGCGCTTCCAGGCGACGCGTACACACTGGAATACGACTGGCGCAAAAGCGATGCGCTGTGCGTCGTACTGCGCATCAAGCGCCGACAACTTGCGGGGGCGGAACAGTTCATTCACGGCGTTCATCATTATTCAGTACAGGTTCATGCCGATCAGGCGTTGTCTGGCATGGTCAGCGCCGCCGGCGACGATCATGCCGCGTCGGTTTCCCGGCCAGGGATCATTGCGGCATCAAGGCGGTCGCCCGTTGCCTCCCGACAGGCGAGCAAGACGGAGTGGGAAGCTGCGATCGTCACTCCGCGCGCGTTCCGACGATGAAGGCGTTGATCGAGCGGGATAGAGCATCGGTCCAGCGCGTATATGCCGGGTGTATTACCGGTCCGGTCGGCTTCGTGACGCCGATCTCGGGAAAAACGTTCGGACGCGAATCGAGCTCAGCGATCTGATAGTCAAGGTTACGGCTGCTGAGATACTCAATGCGGTAGCCCTCTTCCGAGTACGGCAGCCTGACCTCCACCGCATAGCGCCCCTTTTCAAAGCGGAGCACAACGTGGTCCGCTTCCTCGGATTTCAGCATCCATGCTTGGGCTGCGCCGCCCGCGATGATCGCCGCGCGGACCTGAGGTGCGCTCAACTTAACGCGGGTGAGCGTCGCAGTCTTGATCGGCGCCGGATTGACCAAAGGAACAGGCACGGCGCCCGACACACTGCTGGAGAACCCAGCCCCGAGTAGCAGCGCGAACAGACCCACGCGAATCATCGAGAACGACATTCGTCGCAGTTCCGCGATCAGGGCGCAGCGCGCACGTTGCGCAGCGCAGTGCTGGCCGCCTTTGTCAGAGACGACAGCCAACGGTAATAGGCGTTGTCGATCATCCGCGCGCCATCGGCCGTCTCGCTGTACCGCAGGTTATCGCTGGAAACATAGGTAATGCTGTACTGCGTTTCGTCATAGCTGACCGCGACCTCGACGCGATATTTGCCGCGGTGTTCCAGTTCGAGCACAAGACGACCGGGCGCCTCCGACTTGAGCGCCCAGCCGTGCGCCAGACCGCCGGACAAGACGGCATCGCGAACCTGTTGCTTGGTGAGCGCAACCGTCGTGATCGTGGAGATCTTGATCTGGTAGTCATCCTTCAACTCAGTCTGGTAGGCGCCAGCAGCGGTTGCCAGACCGAACAAGAAAACCATGGCGAGCACTTGCATAAAGCGGTACATGAAAGCTCCAGGGCAATACAGGAATCAGACGCGCCGGAAGATCAACGAAGTGTTGATGCCGCCGAAGGCGAAGTTGTTGGACATGACGTAGCCGGTGTCGATCGCGCGGATCCCGTCACGGATGTAGTCGAGGTCGCCGCAGCGCGAATCGATCTCGGTGAGGTTGAGCGTCGGCGAGAACCAGCCTTCGTTCATCATCCGAACCGACATCCAGGCCTCCAGCGCGCCGCAGGCGCCGAGGGTGTGGCCCATGTAGCTCTTGAGCGAACTGAAGGGCACCGCGCGGCCAAAGACCCGTGCCGTCGCTTGCGACTCGGCAATATCACCCTGCTCGGTCGCCGTACCGTGTGCGTTGACGTAACCAATCTCGTCCGGCGACAGGCCAGCGCTCTCCAGCGCCAGCAGCATCGCACGGCCCATGGTTTCGGAACGCGGATTCGTGACATGCGAGCCGTCGCAGTTGGTACCGAAGCCGACGATCTCGGCGTAGATCTTCGCGCCGCGGGCCTTCGCGTGTTCGTACTCTTCCAGCACCAGTGTGCCGGCACCTTCGCCAAGCACCAGGCCATCGCGCTTTGCATCAAAGGGGCGTGGCACGAGCTGCGGGGTGTCATTCGATACACAGGTCGCGAACAGCGTGTCGAACACAGCCGCCTCGGTGGCGCAAAGTTCCTCCGAACCGCCTGCGAGCATCGCCAGCTGGGCGCCGCTGCGGATCGCCTCGAAGGCGTAGCCCACGCCCTGGCTGCCGGAGGTGCACGCGCTGGAAGTCGTGATGACTCGGCCGGTCATGCCGAAGAAGACCGCGATGTTCACCGGCGCGGTGTGCGCCATCATCTTGATGTAGGTGGTGGCGTTGATGCCTTCGACCGTCTTGTTGTTAAGCATGTTGCCGAAGTCGCCCATCGAATTCGGCGTACCGGCGGACGAGCCATACGAAATACCCATGCGGCCGCTCTGCACCAATGGGTCGCCAAGCAGACCCGCGTCACCCAACGCAACTTCGCTGGCACGCACGGCCATCAGCGCATTGCGCCCCATGCTTCGTGTGGTTTTACGGTTGTAGTGGGCCGGCAATTCGAAGGGGGCGGCCGGTGCACCCAGGCGTGTGTTGAGGCCCTCGTACTGAGCCCAGTCGTCCATCACCTGGATTGCATTCTGCGAGCCCTTCAGACGCGCCGACACTGTTTCCCAGTCGTGGCCTAGCGGGCTGATTGCCCCCACGCCGGTAATCACGACGCGCTTCATCCTGCCAATCCTCCGTCCACCACGATCACTTGCCGCGTAATGTAGGCCGCCGCCTCGCTCATCAAAAACGCCACGGTACCGGCGACTTCCGACACCGTGCCGGCGCGGCGCAGCGGGATCATGTCGCGAATCTCGGCTGGTATATCGCTCGTCAAGTCGGTCTCGATCAGCCCCGGCGCAACGCAGTTCACCGTGATACGACGTTTCGCAAGTTCCAGCGACAGCGCCTTGGTCGCGCCGATCAGGCCGGCTTTCGATGCGCTGTAGTTCACCTGCCCGCGGTTGCCGATGACACCTGAGACAGAGGCGAGCGTCACGATCCGACCGCCCTGCCGCAGCTGCACCATCGGCATTACCAACGGATGCAGCACGTTGTAGAAACCATCCAGGTTGGTCCGCAGCACGGCGTCCCAATCGCTATCCGCCATCGCCGGGAAAGCCGTGTCGCGTGTGATGCCCGCATTCAGGACCACGCCCCAGTAGGCGCCGTTGGCACCCACGTCCGCTTCCAACGCAGCGCGCGCGGCGGCACGGTCGGATACGTCGAACTGCAGCACGCGCGCTGCGCGCCCGAGTGATTCGATCTCCGCCGCTACAGCGAGCGCCTCCTCGCGCCTGCTGCGGCAATGCAGCACAACGTCGAATCCATCGCGCGCAAGCTGCAGCGCCACACCACGTCCGATTCCACGACTGGAACCCGTGACAAGAACCGTCCGGTTCATGCTTCAGAACCCTTCAGAAAAACGTTCACATCGTCAGGCTGGAAAGCCGACAGCGTCGCCTCCGCCACCACGGCACCATCGCGCGTGATGCGCGCATCGAACGCCGCCAGCCCGTTGTCACCCTGAAAAACCTGAGAGGCCGCTACCTGCAGCACATCGCCCGGCGCAAACCCCGGCACATGGGCCACATAGCGACGCGCGCCCAACAGCAAACCAATCTTCACCGGCGCACCCGCCTTCTGCGCCCGCACGCCAATGAGCGCCGCGACGGTCTGGGCCATGTACTCGATACCGACCCAAGCACCGACGCTCCCGTCGTGGCAGAAGAGCGGATCGTCGCGAACCGTCAGCTCACACAGGACGGCGTCGCCTTCATGCGAGACGAGTCGATCAACCAGCCGCATGCGCCCACGATGGGGCAGCAGCGATTCGATTGCAGGCATCATGGTTCCGCCCCCAGGATGAGGCTCGCATTGTTGCCGCCGAATGCAAAGGAATTCGACAACACATGACGCGGGCGGCGCCCCAGACGCGTGCCCGCGGTAGCCAGGCAAAGGGCCGGGAGCGCCGGATCCGGCTCGCCATCCCAAAGATGCGGTGGCAACCAACCGTCAACGTTGTCCGGCTGCAGTGCGAGCCAGGCAAGTGCAGCCTCGATCGCACCCGCCGCGCCCAGCGTATGGCCGGTAAGCGGCTTGGTTGAACTGACGGGCACCGACGTTCCCAGCACACGCGCAATCGCCGGTGCTTCCATCGCGTCATTGTGCGGCGTCGCCGTGCCATGCACATTGACGTAGTCGATGTTCTCGGGAGCCAGGCCCGCCCTTCGCAGCGCCTCGCGCATCGAAGCTTCCGCACCGCGCCCTTCCGGGTCTGGCGCCGACATGTGGTGCGCGTCGGCGCTCTCGCCCCAGCCTGTAAGGCTCACCGCAGCCGGCTCACTGGACACCAGGAACAACGCGGCGCCTTCGCCGATATTGATGCCGTGGCGGTTGCGCGAGAACGGGTTACAGCGCTCGGTACTCACCGAATCCAGCGCGGCAAACCCGCTGACGGTGAATGCGCACAGGCTGTCTACCCCGCCGGCGATCACCACATCGGCCAAGCCCGCGCGTAACAGCCGCGCAGCCGAAATCAGCGCACGCGCACTCGACGAACATGCCGTGGAAATCGTGTAGATCGGGCCAGAAGTCCCCAGTGTCTCGGCAAGGCATTGCGCCGGCGACCCGAGTTCCTGCTGCCCATAGTGGTATGCCGGCGGGAATTCGCCCTGCGCCACCCGCTCGCGCATCGCCTGCTCACCCTCGGCAATGCCGGATGTGCTGGTGCCGAGCACCACGGCCACGCGATGCCCTCCGACGCGCGCGATCGCGGCATCGACCTGCGGGCGGATCTGCGCCAGGGCTGCGAGCATCAGCGCGTTGTTGCGGCTGCGCTGACGCAGCGGCAAGTGCGCGACCGACGGCAGCGCCGCCCGTACCTCGCCGACCATCACCTCGCGCCCGGCAAGGTAGCCCTCTCGCATGCGCATGCCCGGCGATTCCCCTGCTTGCAGCGCGGCGGCTACTTCGCTCGGGCTATCGCCCAACGCGCACAGCAGGCCCAGGTGGTTCAGATAGATCGTGCTCATGCTTCTTCAGAATCAATCGTCAGGCGATAGCCAAAGCGGCGGTGCTCAAGCGTTGTCCGCCCCCGCCAGCGAGGCTCGCCGGAATACTCGATATGCAGGATGGTCGCGCCGTTGAGCAGCACGTCGCGGCTATGCGCCCCCTCCTCCACCGACCAGCCAGCTGGCAGGGCCGCCGCGAGCGCCTCGCGCGGCCAGTACGCCAGCTGCAGGTCGCGCAGGATACGCGCTCCCGACACTGCCTCGGGCACCAGCGGACTGCGGTCTTCACGCAGCCCGCCGGCGTCCAGATGCACGGCGATCATCCGACGCCCCATCGCCAGCGCAGCAAGGTCGATGCGCTCCGGATCGATGGCCACCACCGCCTCGAAACTGCGCGATTCGCCCATGGCGACCACGGTGATCTGCTGCGTCAGCGTCAGCGTGCGGCCAAAGGCAGCCGGTGCAACGTAACCCAGCGGCACTTCATTGGGTGACGGCCCGGCGCACGCCGCAAGCAACGTCAGCAAGGCCAGCAGCCAGCGCCTCATGCCCGCTCCTTGCGCGCGAAAGCCGGCGCCAGCAGCCACGATGCGCCTACGCCGACCAGACACACCAAGCCAAAGACCCGCAGCGCCGGGGTGTGCGACAGCGCGAGCAAGCCGAACGACAGCAGGGTACTGAATGCAGACAGTGTGACGGCGAGCCACGGATTCCCATCGTCATTGCGCGGATGCTCGAGCAGGAAGATGCCGTAGTCGATGCCCATGCCGAGCACGATGAACAGCCCCAGCACTGCGAACAGCTGAAATGGCAGGCCAGCGATGCCCAGCGCAGCAGCCGCAAGCAAACTCGCCAGCACAGTCGGCACCACCGCACGCCAGGTTTCGCGGCCGTAGCGACGCCACAGCAGCCAGAAGGAGCCGAGGTAGCCAAGTACGATCACGCCGCTCATCAGCCCGCGGTAACGCGCGATGACGCTCGATATGCGGCCCGGCTTGTCGACCCAGCTCACGCCGGGAATCCCCTCGCCCAGCGTGCGCAGACGATCCAGCGATGCGGCCCCGGTCACGCCGCTCAACAGCACGACCCCTGCGAACTGCGCGCCGATTCGGCCCAGCCATAGGCTGTGGAAGGGCTCGGACACCGGATGCTTGAGCCAGTCGTCGAAAGCCAGCGGTTTGCAGGCCAGTCGATCGGCCATCAGCGCCGGGTCGAAACCGGTGGTCGCCTCGATGCGCTCGCGCCATTGCGGCGCGCGATACACCGTTTGCAGCGCTGCACAATCGGCTGCTTGCCGGGCTTGCGATGGAATGTGTCGGGCGAGCATGTCGTAGCCGCTCAGCGTGCCGTCGGCAACACGAGCGGCCAGGCGCGCTGCCAGCGCCTCCTGCGCCTGCAGCACCGCTTCCGCGCTGCTCGCCTGCACCACGAAGAACTGCGCTGGACTCGGCACGCCGGCGAGTTGCGCAACGTGTGCCTGCTCTGCCAGCAAGGTCGGCGGCGCCGACTGCAGCGCACGCACGTCGTCCTGAACCTTGATCTGCGCGAGTCCGAGTACCAGCACGGTCAAGGTGGCAAGTGCCATCGCAATGCCCATCGGCCCACGCCCAAACGTCGGCCAGATCGCTCGCAGATGCCCCATCCAGGTGCCAACGCTTGTGCCATGCGTGGCGCGCCGCTGAAGATAGGGAAACCACAGGATCACAGTGAGCCACGCGGCAACGAGGCCGGCGCCTGAGAACAGCGCCATTTGGCGCAATCCAGGAAAGGGTGCCAACGCGAGCGCGACATAGGCCAGCACCGTCGTCACCATCGCCAGCCAGAGCCCCGGGTTGAGCTGGTCGCGCCGGCGCTTCGGGTCGAAGGGCTGCTCGCCAATGCCGGCGGCGAGAAAGTGCACACCGTAATCAACGCCGACGCCGATAAGGCTGGCGCCGAACACCAGCGTCAGCACATGCACACGCTCGAAGACCAGCCAGGTGGCGCTCATTGCACAGAGAGTGCCGATGAACAGCGGCAACAGCGATAGCACCAAGGCACCCGGGCGGCGGAAGATCAGGAACACCAGCAGGGTCACGCCGATGGTCGAGCCGAGACCGATCGCGGCGAATTCATTGCGCGCCTCGCTCGCGATCACCGCAGCAATCGGCGCCACACCGGCGATCAGGATCTCGGCATCCGGCGCGGCACCCACGGCGCGCTGCCGGGCCAGGCCGAGGTGTTCCATCAGGCTTTGCTGCGCGTCGAGCGAGAAAGCGCCCTCCTTCAGCGTCAGCAGCACGACGCCCCATTCACGCCCTTCCGCTGACACCCACAGGCGGCCATCAACGGTGCGCACGCGCTGCCCACCGGCCTGATCCATCATCCACTCGCCGAACAAGCCGAGCGGATCTTCGCGCCAGGCCAGACCACCACCGCCCGCGGGCGAGAAGAGTCGCGCCAGCGCATGGTCCGCCTGTTTGTCGGCACCCTGAGCGAGCACGCCCCGACCCGCATCGCTGATCAGGCCGCCGCGATATGGCGCAAGAAAAGCGCGCCATGCGGCGAGGTCTCCACCGCTGACCCGGTGGCGCACCGATGCCGGCACACCGTCGAGCCCGCTCAGCCACGCATCCACGGCCTTGCGCGTGGTCGCTGCGTCGCGCGCGCCAACCATCACCACCACACGCCGTTCGGCCGACGAGGCCATGCGCGCAAAAGCCGCCTCGGCGACCGGGTCACGGTCGTCCTGCGGCAACAACGCCATCACGTCGGAATCCGGCCTTGGCCGCTCTACCTGCCAGAGCCAGCCCAAGTGCGCGCAGGCGGCAAGCACGAGCAGCAGCCACACGCAGGCGAGCGCACGCCAGCCACCTTCCGGCAGCCACGAGACTTCGTCGCGAACGTGGGGGGCGGAGGGTGAATCAGTCAAACTGCGCGGCCTCGGCCTTGCCCAACGCCGCTGCCGGCACGATATCAAGCAGGCGAATACGGGTGCGGTCACCGTTGGCGTCGAGCATGTCCACCGATTCGACGAAGCGTTGCCCCGCGAGATCGATCTTCGACAACACCTGCGCCATCGACGCTTCGCGCGGCGCAAGGCTCAAGGACCAGCGATTGCCGTCGACCTTGCCGGTTACCGTGAAACGCTGTTCGAGCTGAGCGATATCGCCAGAGAGCAGCGCGAACATCACGCCGTTGATCGCGCGCACCGCGGGCTCCTTGTCCGCCGACATGCGCATCGTCACCGTGTCGCCCGCCTTCTGCAGGATCTCCCCCTTGGTGAGCCGCACGCTGCTCGCGAACGGGGCTTCGGTCTGCCACAACACGCCGCGGTCGCGGGCGACGATGAAGCGCCCCCGCGAAGCGACTGGCTTCGGAAAACCACTCAGCTCACGCACCTGTTCAAAGCGGCCGCTCACCACCGGTGGCTGCTGCAACAAGCCACGCACCTTGTCGACCAACGGGTCGGCCGCATGCGCAACGGTGGCCACCAGCGACAGGCTCAACGCACACAACAAGCGAATCACAGGCTCACCCCAAGCTTCTCAAACAGGACCGGCGGCGAGACGAAACACATCTCGCCGTTGGCGATCTCCACCGCCACCTGGATCGTCTCGCCCTTGGTCAAGCGCTCGCCGCTGGCTGCATCACGCACTTCGTAACGGATGCGCAGCCGGTTTTCCCATTCGACGATGCGGGCAGACACGCGCAGGCGCTGCGCAAAACGTGCAGGGCGTGCGTAACGGACCGACATGTCGATCACAGGCCAGGCATAGCCCGAATCACGCATCTGCGGATAGTCGTAGTCCAGGCCCTGCAGCAAGGCATGGCGGGCGCGTTCGAAGTAACGCACATAGTTACCATGCCAGACGACTTCCATCGGGTCGAGGTCGTGGAAAGGCACCTCGATCTCGATCTCGGCCTGCCAGTTGTCACGCATACAGCCCCCAGCGCTGGCTGCGCAGCGCCCCGAGCACGCGATGCAAGTCAGCGTCGAGCGCGCGATCTTCGGCTACGAAAGGAATCAACTGATCAAGGTCGGCAACGAACTCGCCGAGTTCTTCCGTCAGCTCGACGGCCTGCTGCGCGCGCCGCAGCGCGACGCCCTGGCGCACTGCGATCAGATGCCCGGCCGCCACCTGCTCCACCAGTTCCAGCACACGCAACGCATCGCGCGCAGCGATCGTGCCCATGCTGACCTTGTCCTGGTTATGGCACTCGGTCGAGCGCGAGAACACCGAGGCCGGCATCGTCAGCTTCAGCGCTTCGGCAGTCCAGGCCGACAGCGAAATCTGCAGCGCCTTGAGGCCGTGGTTGATCGGCGCGCGCTCGCCGCTGGCACCGGACAGGTTGGACGGTAGCCCATGGTTGAAGCGGGTATCGACCAGCAACGCCATCTGGCGGTCCATCAGGTCGGCGAGGTTCGCGACGAGGTTCTTCAGGCTATCCATCGCAAATGCGACATGGCCGCCGTAGAAGTGGCCGCCGTGCAGCACCTGTTCACCATCCGGATCGATGATCGGGTTGTCGTTTGCGCTGTTGAGTTCGTTTTCCAGCGTCGTGCGCAGGAATGGCAGCGCATCTTCCAGCACCCCGATCACATGCGGCGCACAGCGGATCGAGTAGCGATCCTGCAGGCGCTTCTCGTTGCGCGGCGGGCGATCGGAATGCAGATCGGCGCGCAAGCGTGCCGCCACACCCTGCTGGCCGGCATGCGGCTTCACCGAGAACAGCGTCTCGTCGAAATGGTGGGCGTTTCCGTCGAGTGCAAGGCAGGCCAGCCCGGTCATGCGCGTAGCCAGCCGCGCAAGGTATTCGGCGCGCTCAATCGCGAGGCAAGCCAGGCCTGTCATCACCGCAGTGCCGTTCATGATCGCCAGCCCCTCTTTCGGGCGCAGGCGCAGCGGCGTGATGCCGCGTTCGGCAAAGACATCGGCTGTGTTGCGGATCGAACCTTCGACCCACACCTGGCGCTCGCCACACAGCACCGCAGCAACATACGAGAGCGGCGTCAGATCACCGCTCGCGCCGACGGAGCCTTCGGCGGGAATCAACGGCAGGATGTCCTGCGCCAGCAGGGTTTCGATCTGCCGAAGCAGGCCCCAACTCACGCCCGAAAAGCCCTGAGCCAACGAGGTCAGGCGCGCCACCAGCACTGCACGTGTTTCTTCCGGCGTGAGCCAGCGCCCCAGCCCGCAGCCGTGGTAGGTGAAAAGATGGTGCGGCAACTCCGCGACCAGTGCAGGCGGGATCGTGACGGTGCAGGAATCGCCGTAGCCGGTCGTCACGCCGTAGATCACGCCGTCTTCCGCCAGCAGGCGGTCAAGGAAGGCAGCGCCGCGTTCGATGCGATCACGGAAGGCTGGAGCGGGATCGAGCGCCACGGCAGCGCGCCGCTGACTGGCGGCGACCACGTCGACCGTATGGATGCGGGAGCCACCGACGCGGATGGCGGAATCAGGCTTGCGAGTCATGTGTCACGCGCACGGGGCGCGCCCAGAAATCGAAAAAGTTGAACCACTGCAACGGCGTGCGTCGCGTTTCCGCCTCAAGGCGCGCGGCGAACTCCTGCACCAGCGGCTGCAAGGCCGCTTCGCGGTTGCGCCGCGGCAGCACGATGCGATCGCGGAAGCGCTCGAAACGCACGCGAAAACCCTTGCCCTCGGCGGTCGGCCACATCAGGAACACCGGTACGCCCAGCACCGCTGCCAGCACCCAGGGGCCGATCGGAAATGGCGCGGCCTTGCCGAGAAACGGGGCTTCGAGCACCCCTGCATCCTGCGTCACCGGCACACGATCGCCAGTCATCACGATGAAGTCGCCGTCGGCAACGCGCTCCGCGAGGAACATGGCCATCGCCGGATCCAGTTCGGTCACCTGAATCAGGTTGAGCTGGCTGTCCGGATTGAGTTCGGCCATCAGCCGGTTGAAGCGCGCCGCGTGCCGCGTGTGCACCAGCACATGGATCTTGCGGGCGTCATGGTAGCTCGACGCCAGCGCCCGGCTGGCCTCGAAGTTGCCGAGATGAGCGGTGACAATGAGGCCACCGCGTCGCGCGCGAAACGCCTCGGCACACAATTCGGCCCCCTCGACGATGCAGCGCGCCGGGTCGAGTCCGCCATTCCAGACCATCAGCTTGTCAAGAATGCACTCGGCGAAGGCCACGAAGTGGCGCAGCGATGCCCAGCGCCCGGGCTCGACGCCACTCGCCCGCAAGCGCTCGATGTAGGCCAGCGACGCTTCACGTGCGCTGCGCGCACTCAGCCAATAGACAAAAACCACCGGGTACAGCGCCAGCTGGAACGGCAGGCGCCCCAGCGCGCGATGCAGGCGATAGAGCAGCCGCATGCCGAAGATGAAGCCCACCTCGTCCATCTGCGCCCAATGCCGTGCGCCGCGCGCAGGCGGCTGCCCTGCCCCGGGCGCGGGGCTCGCCTGCGGACGATTCATGCTGCACTCCGGAAGTGCCGCAGCAGCAGGCGCGGCGCCCTCGGCAACATGCCGAAGAACAGGCGCGTGTGCATCCACGAAATCGCCAAGTTGTCCGCCAGCGGGCGGAAGTGCGACACCCCACCTTCCGGATAGCGCACATGGGTTGGCACGTTTCGGATCGGCAGGCCGGCCCAGTCCAGCCTAACCAGAACCTCAACATCGAAGTCCATGCGGCGTCCGATGCGGGTGCGCTGCAACAACGGCACCACCGCATCGAGCGGGTAGACGCGAAATCCGCACATCGAATCGGTGATACGAAACGAGAGCGTGTTGATCCAGACCCATACATGCGTGGCGTAGCGCCCGTAGAGACGCCCTTTCGGCACACTGGCGTCATAGACCGGGCAACCGATGATCGCGTGGTCGGGCGCAGATTCGGCTTCGGCGAGAAAACGCGGCACGTCAGCCGTGTCATGCTGGCCGTCGGCATCGATCTGCAGGGCGTGCGTGTAGCCTGCCGCATGGGCAGCGCAAAGGCCGTCGGACACCGCCGCGCCCTTGCCGCCGTTCTGTTGCCGGCGCAGCACCGTCACTTGAGCGTCAGCCGCCGCCAGAGCGTCTAGCACCGCTGCGCACTCGGCGCGGCTGCCGTCATCCACCATCAAGACGGGCAGGCGCTGCGCGCGCAGGGCCGCCACCACGCCGCCCACCGCATGCTCGTGGTTGTAGACCGGGATCACGGCGCAGCACTTCACCGCGCAGCTCCAAACATCAGGCGGCCACTCGCACAAGGGCGTTCGCCATCGGTGATTCGAAAGGCCACGGCCGCCTTCGCAGGCAAATGCTCAAGTGACAACACCAAGCGGCAACCGGGGCGCACGACGTGCTGGAACTTCAGGGCATCAACACCGCGGAATGGCGCCGCAATGCCGAACATTTCCTGTGCCCAGCGCATCGCCCAATCGAGCTGTACGACACCCGGCAGGATCGGCGTATCGGGGAAATGCCCTTCAAAGGCAGCGAGTGAGGCCGCCACCTCCAACGCGACGACCGCTTGGGTATCGCTCACCGACAGCACCTGCGCTTCCGGCTGCTCGGCCGAGGCGCCGAACAAGGCCACGAGCAGCGCCTGCGGCGTCTTGCCCAGCGCGTTGAGCGGTATCGTTTCGACATGCCGCCAACGCCGCGGCAGCGCCAGCGAGTCGACATCGCCAGCAATCGCAGTGCGCAAGTACCCGTGCAGCCCCGCACGACCAAGCCGAGCAAGCGCGGCATGCCCGGTCTCGCTCAACACGATGACCGCCCCCAAACGCCCCTCCGGCAGCACGCAGCAGCGCGCCTCGGCAATTTCAGGTTGGCCGGTGAGTGCGCGCTCAACCGCGTCGAGCGACACCCTTTTTTCCTCGACCTTCACGATACGGTCGGCGCGACCCAGCAAACGGAAGCCCGCCCCGATTGGCTGCGCACGATCGGCAGTGTCGTACCACGCAGCAGGGTCGGGCATGAAAGGAGAGCGCAGACGCAGTCCAGTCTCCGCGAATTCAAGGTCAACACAGCCGTGCTGGTGCCACACCGCATCAAGCGCCGCATCGGACTGGCTCCGCCACGCGATGCCACCCGTCTCGGAGCTGCCATAGACCTCGATCACGGGCACACCAAGGGTGCCGCGCACCGCGAGCGAAGCGTCCCGCGCCAGCGGCCCGCCCGACGAAAAGACAATGCGCGGCGTTGGTGGCAGCGCATGCAGCGCCAGCGCTTCGGGCCAGCGTCGCAGAAAAGCGGGGCTCGACACCAGCACCGCATCGTGGTCCGTCAATGCGGCGGCGACGGCCTCGGGATACAGCAGTTGCTGGGCGAGCAGCACGCGACTACTGACCACGGGCCACAGCAAACGAAACAGCAGCCCGTAAAGGTGCTGGTGGGAGACTGTGCCCACGATCGTTGCATCGGCTGCCGCCCCACCCCAGGTCGACTCAATGACGGCGAGTTCGGCAGCCAGTTGGCGCAGTCGTTTTTCGATTGCCACCGGCGCGCCGCTGGTGCCCGATGTGAAGACGACCAAGGCTGGCAGTTCGCCATCAAGCGCCGCGAGGGCGAAATCAGCCGGCGCGGGCTCTGCGATCGCGCTCGCTGGGCCGGCCAGCCAGCCGTCGACCTCTCCTTGCAAGCGCTGAAGTGTCGCCGGCAGAAGGTCACCCGGCAGTACGACCGTTTTGCCGGCCGCCCAGGCACCGAATAGGCGCACGGCGGCTTCATCGACGTCGTCGCAGTAAAGCCCCCATCGCGCGCCCGGCATCTCGCCCAGGCGCGCGGCCCACGCGCGTACACGCGCGAGGAACATCCCCCAGGAAACGAGGCTGCCGTGGCTGAGCGCGAACGGCGTCTCAGGCACGCGCGCCTGTAACAGCGCGCTCGAAAGGCGATCAAGCACCGGCAAGCCTCCGCTTGACGCGCTGACGGACCACCCATTCCGCGGCAAACAAAAGCCCCATCGCGACGTAAGACAGGCAACCGTTGTACAAAGCCCAGATCGCGTCCGAAGCCCACAGCGCTGTCGCGAGCGAGATGCTGCCGTTTATCACGAAGAAGCCGCACCAAACCTGCGTCACGCGCCGGACATAGGGCACTGCTGCGTCCGGAAGATCCGGCTCTTGCAGGCGCGCGAAACGCTCGATGACGGTTGGCGGATGCAGCAGGCTCCAGCCGAACACCGCAAGCAAGCCAAGGTTGATCGCCAAGGGGTAGAAGCGCAGCGGCAGTGCGTCATTGGAAAGCAACGCATAGCCGGCGATCAGCGTTGCCGCACCGACCCACGTCCACGCCATACGATCGCGCGGACCGACGACGAGGCGTGTCAGGGCCGCGACCAGCAGCGCAGCCGCCAGCCAGCGAGGCGACACCCAGCGCTGGCCAAACGCAAGCGCGAGCGGATACAGGATCGCGAAGAGCGCGAGCACGCCGTTGGGCATCGTGCGTCAGGCGGCTTCGGCCATCACACCGTAAAGCGCATCCACCACGTCCTGCACGGTACGGACCGTCTTGAAGACCTCGGGCTGCATACGCTTGCCGGTCAGCTCCTTGGCGCGGAGCATGAGATCAACCGCATCGATCGAGTCGATATCGAGATCCGTGTAGAGATTCGATTCCGGTTTCACGTCGGCCGGATCGATCTCGAAAGTGTCGTGAAGCACGCCCACGATCCAGGCATAAATCTGCTCGCGGTTCATACAGCCTCCTGCGTACGCCGGCGCGCCTTGACCAACTCGGCGAGTGCGGCAACGCTGGCGAAGTGCGCGCGCGTCTCGTTCGAATCAGCTGACAGCGTGATTCCGTAATGTTTCTGCAGCGCGACGCCAAGCTCAAGCGCATCGATCGAATCGAGGCCCAGCCCATCGCCGAACAGCGGTGCATCGGTGTCGATATCGTCGACCGAGATGTCCTCGAGGTCGAGGCAGTCGATGATCATCTGTTTGATTTCTTTGTACAACTCATCCATGGCGCAACAACTCCTGGGCGAAATGCCGTTCGAGATCCTGTGTCAGATGCCGGGCCGCGAGAGCAAGAGGCAAATCGGGACGCAGGTAGGGGGTGACGGGTATGTCTTCCCCCACGGAAAACACAAAATGCGGCGGCCGAAGCGGCACTCGATACCACTTCTCCCCCTTGGTCAGCATGATCGGGCTGCACTGGATATAGACCGGTGTCAGCGCAAGCGCACCCCGTACCGCAAGGTTTCCGGCGCCGCGCTGAAACGAGAGCGGGCACCCTGGCACCGTGCGCGTACCTTCCGGGAAGATGATCAGGTTGCTGCCGTTACGGACCGACGCGATGCAGGCATCGACGACTTCCGGGCCGGAACCATTGCTTACATAGTCAGCAGCCTGGACCGGGCCGCGAGTGAACGGATTACGCCACAACGCCGCCTTCACCACGCAATCAGCATTGCGCACCAGCGACATTAAGAACACGACGTCGATCAAGGTCGGATGGTTCGCAACAACCAGGAGCCCGTCTCGCTGCAGCCGTTCGACGTTCCGAAGTTCATACGTATAGATGCCCATCACGCGCATCTGCGCGACGAACACTTGGAATGCGAAGCGGATCACGTTGCGTGAAATGCAGCGGCGCGCGTTCCGCTCCCAAACCGCGATGCGAATCAGCGGGAAGATCAACAGCCCAAGCACCAGCCCGCCGAGCCCGAAACTCGAGAAGCAGAACGCGGTCGCGAAGATCCGCCAAGCGCGATTAAACGGACTAGACACGCCGCACCTGCCACCCGCGAGCGCAGTCGAATGAAACGGTGTCGCCGGCCAACCACCGCGTCCAAGCCAGCACCTCTGGTTCGGAATACGCGGGCGTTGGCACCGCCGCTTGCGACAGCGTCAGACCGGTGCCGGTGCCAAGCCGGAAAATACCCGCCCAAGCGGCAGGGAACTCAGGCTCGGTTACATAACTTGAATAGCAGCCAGGTACCGGCTCATCACTCAGAATCGCCAGAACTTCGGCATGACCATCAGACAGAAAGGCCATCACTTCGCCGAGCATCGCGAAGACCCCGCCCGTCTCAGCAGCGAGCGCCGTATACGGCGCCGAATCCTTGCGCACGATGCCGAGCAAACCAGGCGCCGCGTTGTGCACCGACGCAGCAAAGCCGGCCGGCGACAAGGCCTCACCTCGCGCAAGTGCCTCGAGCAACTCTGCGGAACGGCCGACCGATCCATGTCTCGACACGTACACGACCGGCAAACCGGTTCGATCACCCAGAACATCGAACGCGGCGCGCAAAGTCATACGCGCCAGTCGATCAGCCCGGCGTCGCAGCATTGCCGGAATCTCCGGCAGCGCGGGCTCACCGGTGGACTCAAGCGTGCGAAGGCCGCCGGCCCACTCCTGCCACGCAGCGCGATCCGGCAAGCCGGGCGCCCACGCCGTCCAGGACGACACGCTTAGCAAACCCGACATCACACAACACCCGCAAACGCCCAGCCCGCACCCAACGCTGCGCGGGCGCGCATCGGCAGACAAAAGACAGCAAAGATTGATACGGGTGCGCGCATCGAGTTGCCACAGCGCCAAGAGTCGGCGCAAAAAAGTTCGGATTGTTTGCTAATCGCCGGTGCCGCGGCGATGCAATCGCTCACGAACTCCACAATCAATCGAGGGGCAAATTATCCCAGGCGATGATCGCCTGACGACCACATCACACCCCAACGAATGGCATAGCAACTACGACACAAGCAAACAAAACCGACAAATTTGTCAGAAAATATAAATATTTTCGCACAAACGAAAAAACGCCGGCATAAAGCCGGCGTTTTTCATGAAACCTGGTCGGGGTGAGAGGATTCGAACCTCCGGCCTCTACGTCCCGAACGTAGCGCTCTACCAGGCTAAGCTACACCCCGTTTTTCTTGCTGCGACCGATCAGTGATCTCTCGCAACTGCAAAGTCCGACAATTGTAGCAGCGAATCTTTGAAATGTGAAGGGGGCAATGCAACGAGACCCGCTTTTGCCAGCGCAACCTCCTCCACCGCCGCTTGGCGCGTGCGCTCCAGCGCATCAGTGGCGCGGATCGCCGCCATCACTGCAGGGTAGGATTCGCGCCCCCCTTCGGTGATCGCATGGCGCACCGCGTCGGCGTGTTCCTGCGAGCCATGGCGCATCACATGAATCAGGGGCAATGTCGGCTTGCCCTCGGCAAGATCGTCGCCAACATGCTTGCCGGTATGAGCCTCGTCACCGGAGTAGTCCAGCACGTCATCCACCAACTGGAACGCGGTGCCGATGTGGCGACCAAAGCTTGCCAGCGACTCCTGCCCAGCCTCATCCAACCCACCCAGGATTGCGCCGAGCCGAGCAGCTGCCTCAAACAGCATGGCGGTCTTGTAGCGAATCACGCGAAGGTAGTCTTCGACCGTCACATCCACGTTACGGACATTGAGGAGTTGAAGCACCTCCCCCTCTGCGATGACGTTGGTCGCATCCGCCAACACCCGCATCACGCGCATGTCGTCCACGCCCACCATCATCTGGAAGGCGCGCGAATACAAGAAGTCGCCCACCAGCACCGCAGCGGCGTTACCAAACATTGCGTTGGCGGTGCTGTTGCCACGACGCAATGCGGATTCGTCCACGACGTCGTCGTGAAGCAAGGTCGCGGTGTGAATGAATTCAACCACCGCCGCCAGTTCATGGTGATGGACGCCTCGATAGCCAAGCGCGTTGGCCACGAAGAGGAGCAAAGCCGGGCGCAAGCGCTTGCCACCCGCTGCGATGATGTACTCGGCCACCTGCCGGATGAGCACCACATCGGAATGGAGGCGCTGGCGGATCACGCCATCAACCGCAGCCATATCGGCGGCAATCGGCGCGTAGAGTTCTTGGGTCGACAAGGTGCGGCCGTGCGTGACAAAAGACGCAATGCTAGGAAGCGGCGGCCGGCGAGTCAAGGCGCGCACTTCGATCAAAACAGGAAAACCCGATTAGAAACCTTGACTTAGCTCTCGCAAAAAGTTAGAGTCGCGGGCTTTTCCACGTAGTTGTTCGTAAAGAACGGAGTCAACATGTACGCGGTCGTAAAAACCGGGGGCAAGCAGTATCGTGTGTCCACCGGCCAAAAGATCAAGGTAGAACAGATACCTGCGGACGTTGGCGCTGAGATCACCCTGGACCAGGTTCTGGCCGTGGGTGAAGGCGAGTCGGTCAAGATCGGCACGCCTGTGGTTGCTGGTGCTGCCGTGAAGGCCACCGTGATCGCTCAAGGCCGTCACGACAAGGTCACGATTTTCAAGATGCGCCGTCGCAAGCACTACCAGAAGCACCAGGGGCATCGTCAGAACTACACCGAGCTTCGCATCGAAGCGATCTCGGCCTGATAACGGGGAGTCACGCACATGGCACACAAAAAAGCCGGCGGCAGTTCACGTAACGGCCGCGACTCAGAATCGAAACGCCTCGGCGTCAAGCGCTACGGCGGTCAATTCGTGCTGGCTGGCAACATCCTCGTTCGTCAGCGCGGTACCGAATACCACCCGGGCGACAACGTCGGCATCGGCAAGGATCACACCCTCTTCGCGAAGATCGACGGCGTCGTTCAGTTCGTGATCAAGGGCGCGAGCCGCCGCCGCACCATCACCGTGGTGCCCGCCCAGCAGTAATCATCGCTGTCGGGAAGCAAAAGCCCTATCCGCGTGATAGGGCTTTTTCATTTCTGATGGCGCACAACCACTGCAGAGAGGCGGTCGCATCCTTCTAGGTGCGACCGCCTGTCTGCGGTGCAAGGAGAAACGCATGAAATTTTTCGACGAAGCCCGCATTGATGTGCTCGCCGGCGACGGTGGCAACGGTATGGCCTCCTTCCGCCGCGAGAAGTACATCCCCAAGGGCGGCCCGGATGGCGGCGACGGCGGCCACGGTGGCCACGTCATCGTGGTGGCCGATCGCAATGTGAACACGCTGATCGACTACCGCTTCACCCGCACCTTCCGCGCAGAGCGCGGCGAGAACGGCGGCAGCAAGGATTGCTTTGGCAAGGGCGGCAAGGACATCGTCCTGCGCATGCCCGTCGGAACGATCATCACCGACCTGGAGACCGGCGAGCGCATCGCCGACATGAACCGGGACGGCAAGCGGGTGGTGATCGCCCGCGGCGGGCGCGGCGGCTTGGGCAATCTGCACTTCAAGACCGCCACCAACCGTGCGCCGCGCAAGAAGACGATGGGTATTCCCGGCGAGCGCCGCAGCCTGCATCTGGAACTCAAGGTGCTTGCTGACGTGGGCCTGCTCGGTATGCCGAATGCCGGCAAATCGACCTTTATCCGCGCAGTCTCGGCGGCCAAGCCGAAGGTGGCCGATTACCCCTTCACCACGCTGCATCCGAACCTGGGTGTGGTGCGGACCGACGAGGGGCGCAGCTTCGTGATCGCCGACGTCCCAGGCCTGATCGAGGGTGCTGCAGACGGCGCCGGGCTTGGACATCGCTTCCTGCGGCACCTTGCGCGCACCAACGTGCTGTTGCACCTGGTCGACATTGCCCCCTTCTCGCCGGAGACTGACCCGGTTCGTGAAGCGAAGGCGATCGTTGCAGAACTCGAGAAGTACGACCCGGCACTCGCCGCCAAACCGCGTTGGCTGATCATCAACAAGATCGACCTGCTCGACGAGGAAGAGCGCGAAGCGCGCGTCAAAGCCTTCCTCGACGCCTACGGTCCCGTCGAGCGCTGGTTTGCGATTGCGGCGATCAACGGGGAAAACTGCCGCTCGCTGGTGCTGGCGATTCAGGAATTCCTCGACGCCCAACCGAAGCCGGAGTTCGTTGACGACGAGGAAGGCCTGCCGGCCGAACCGGTCGGCCCCTCCGAGGAAGAAATCCTCGCCGCGGCGGCCGCGGAAGGCGACGACAGCGAAGACGAAACGGACGAAGACGAGGACAAGTAAGCGATGCGCGAGCAGATCCGCGAAGCCCGCCGGCTGGTTGTGAAAGTCGGCAGCGCACTGGTGACCGACAACGGGCGCGGACTCGCGCTCGCCGCCCTTGAAGACTGGGCGCGCCAAATCGCGGCACTGCGTCGCGAAGGCCGACAGATCGTGCTGGTCTCTTCCGGCGCGATCGCAGCCGGCATGCAACGCCTGGGCTGGACGACCCGCCCGCACGAGACGCATGCACTGCAAGCCGCTGCAGCGGTGGGGCAAATGGGCCTCGCGCAAGCCTACGAGGGCATCTTTTCAGCCCATGGCCTGAAAACCGCCCAAGTGCTGCTGACGCACGAAGATCTCGCCGATCGCACCCGCTACCTCAATGCACGTTCGACCCTGCTGACGCTGCTGGATCTCGGCGTGATTCCGATCATCAACGAGAACGACACAGTCGTCACTGACGAGATCAAGTTCGGCGACAACGACACCCTCGGTGCCCTGGTCGCCAATCTGATCGAAGCCGACGCGCTGATCATCCTGACCGACCAGCAAGGCCTCTACACCGCCGACCCACGTAAAGACCCGGATGCCACGCTGGTGGCCGAAGCACGCGCCGAAGACACGTCGCTCGAAGCGATGGCTGGCGGTGCCGGCACCGGTATCTCGCGCGGCGGCATGATCACCAAGATTCGCGCTGCGCAGCGCGGTGCACGCAGCGGTACGCACACCTGCATCGCCAGCGGCCGCGAGGCCGACGCGCTGCTGCGACTCGCCAAAGGTGAATCGCTGGGGACTCTGCTCTACGCATCCAGCTCGCCGCTGGCGGCCCGCAAACAGTGGCTGGCGGATCATCTTCAGCTCGCCGGCACGCTTCATCTTGACGCGGGTGCGGTGCGCGCGCTCGAAACCGGTCGTAGCCTGCTTCCGGTCGGCGTGGTTTCGGTCGAAGGTGAATTTGGCCGCGGCGCCGTAGTCGCCTGCGTGGGGCCCGATGGCCGCGCGCTGGCACGCGGACTGACGAACTACGCCAGCCGTGAGGCAAACCGTATTGCCCGCCACGCCAGCCATGAAATCGAGAGCATTCTCGGTTATGTCGACGAACCAGAGCTGATCCACCGCGACAATCTCGTACTGCTCTGAGCGCACGCCGGCATGCGGGTTTCCGCGACATAGGGGCGGCCGATGCGTCAATCATGAAATTCGATTGTCGCCCCTAGCGCATTGCCGCTAGAGTCCCCGGTCCTTCAGCAGCACCGGAGATTCAAACGTGACACAGGCTGACGCAACACCGCGCCATCGCATCATCATCGTCGGCGGCGGCGCAGGCGGGCTCGAACTGGCGGTCAAACTCGGCGACTGCCTCGGCAAACCCGGCAAGGCAGACATCACCCTCGTCGACCGCGGCCGCACGCACGTCTGGAAACCGCTGCTGCATCAGGTTGCGGCAGGCACGCTCGACAGCCATGCAGACGAGATCGAATACCTTGCGCTCGGTCGGCGTCACCACTTCCGTTTCCGGCAGGGTGAATTCACCGGGCTCGATCGAGCCAGCAAGCAGATCCGTTTGGCGCCCGTACGCTCGCTTGAAGGCGAGATTCTGCTACCGGAGTCGAGCCTGCCCTACGACACGCTCGTGTTCGCGCTAGGTAGCCAGACCAACGACTTCGGCACGCCGGGCGCGCGCGAGCACAGCATCATGCTGGACTCGCCCGCCGCCGCGCTGCACTTCCACCGCAAACTGATCGACGCCTCGATCCGCGCGCAGGCAGGCGGCCCGGCTGCGGGCCAAGGGCGCTTCACCGTGGCGATCATCGGCGGCGGCGCGACAGGCGTGGAGCTCGCCGCTGAGCTGCATATGACCGCCCGCATCATGGCGAGCTTCGGGCTGGAGAACCTGCATCCGGAACGCGATCTGAAGATCTCGATCGTCGACGCCGCGCCACGCATTCTGCCGCTGCTGCCCGAGCGCGTATCGTCGGCCGTGTCGCGAGAGCTGCGCAAGCTCGACATCGATCTGCACACCAACGAAAAGGTTGTCGAGGTCAGCGCCGAAGGCGTGCGTATGGGCAGCGGCAAGTTCATCCCGAGTGGCCTGACGGTGTGGGCCGCCGGCATCAAGGCACCGGATTTTCTGCGCGAGATCGACGGACTTGAAACCAACCGGATCAACCAGCTGGTGGTCGATCGCACCTTGCGCAGCACGCGCGACCCATCCATCTACGCGATGGGCGACTGCGCTGCGTGCCCGATGGACGATAGCGGCAAGGCGATGGTGCCTCCACGCGCCCAGGCGGCACACCAGCAAGCGCTGCTGCTCGCCAAGACCATTCCGCGGGTGCTGGCGGGCAAGCCAGGCCTGCCCTTCCGCTACCACGACCATGGTTCGCTGGTTTCGCTTGGCGAATACAGCACGGTGGGCAGCCTGATGGGGCGCGTGGCCAGCGGCGGCGTGTTCATCGAGGGCATGTTCGCCAAGTGGATGTACTGGTCGCTCTACAAGAAGCATCAGGTCGCGATCAACGGCATGTTTCGCACCTGGCTGGCGACCTGGGTCGAGGCCATCGACCGTATGCGCAATCCGCGCATCAAGCTGCACTGAACGCTGCGTATCGGCCACACGGCCGATACCGCGCTCAAAAGAAAACGGCCCGCAAAAGCGGGCCGTTTCACATGCAGCAGCGGGGTCGGCTTAGTTCTCGCCGAGCACCGACACCGTCACGTTGACCAGCACATCGGTGTGCAGCGCGACTTGCAGCGCGTTGTCGCCGATAGCCTTGATCGGGCCGAGCGGCATGCGAACCGCAGCCTTCTCAACCGAGAAGCCTTGCGCGTTGAGCGCTTCGGCGACGTCGGCATTGGTGACGGAGCCGAACAGACGGCCATCGACACCAGCCTTGCGAACGATCTGAACGGTGGTGCCGTCCAGCTTGCCGGCCAGTTCCTGAGCAGCAGCCAGCTTCTCGGCAGCAACGCGCTCAAGTTCAGCGCGCTTGGCTTCGAAGGCAGCTAGGTTGTCAGCGGTAGCGCGCTTGGCCTTGCCGTTCGGGATCAGGAAGTTACGGGCGTAACCGTCCTTGACCTTGACGACATCGCCGAGATTGCCGAGGTTGATGACCTTTTCGAGCAGAATGATTTGCATGGTAATTCCTCTTCGACCCGATTAGTCGTGCAGGTCGCAGAACGGCAGCAGGGCCAGGAAGCGGGCGCGCTTGATAGCAGCCTGCAGCTGACGCTGATAGCCGGCCTTGGTGCCGGTGATACGGGCCGGCATGATCTTGCCGGTTTCGGTCACGAATTCCTTGAGGACGTCGACGTCCTTGTAGTCGATCAGCTCGACTTTTTCAGCCGTGAAACGGCAGAACTTGCGACGCTTGAAGAGCCCGCCGCGGCGGTTGCCGCCCTTCTTGTCATCTTTTTTCTTCGGTCTGAAAGCCATTTTCAGTTCCCTTCCAAAATTTCGATCGTATTCACATGCATCACCAGACCCTTGTGCCGCGCGCTACGCGCTGCGAGAAATCCGGTGAGCGTCACCTTGTCACCCGGGCGCCGAGCCTGCGCGGACAGCGCGGCATCACCCAAGGCCAGGACGGAAACTTCGCACCGCACTTCCCGCTCGATCCCGGCTTCGATCTGTCGTGAGACATGTTCGAGGCTGAATTCGAGGACCGGCATCCCTGCCGGCGTTCTGCGGAGTACGCCGCATTCGGCGATCACTCCATCCAGAACCAGTGCGTTACGCATCACCTCCTGGTGGCCCGGGAGTCAGGCGACTCAGGCTTCGGCGGTCTTGGCTTCGTCGGCAGCAGGTGCCGGGGTCAGCGACTTGGCCTTCTCTTCCTTCATCATCGGAGACGGCGCAGTGACGGCCTTCTTCATCTTGATGGTGAGGTGGCGCAGGACGGCGTCGTTGAACTTGAACGCGTGTTCGAGTTCGGTGAGCGCTTCCTGATCCGTCTCGATGTTCATCAGGACGTAGTGAGCCTTGTGAACCTTCTGGATCGGGTAAGCCAGCTGACGACGACCCCAGTCTTCAAGACGATGGATCTGGCCGCCACGCTGGGTCACGAGCGCCTTGTAGCGCTCGATCATCGCCGGCACCTGTTCGGACTGGTCCGGGTGGACGATGAAGACAACTTCGTAATGTCGCATGGATGCTCCTTGCGGTTTGCGTGAATCACAGCCCCCCGGCATGCGAAACCGGTGGAGCAAGGGAACCCGCGATTTTATACAAGCCCATGTATTTATTCAAGTTGACGCCAGCGGCGCCAGAATGGCGGCAGGAGACGATATGCATTGCAAGATTTCGCAATAGCCGCCGCCGGCGCCGCCTCTATACTCGTGCGCTTGTTTTTGTGACCCGGAGACCAAACAGATGAAGCTCGAAACGCTTGCGGTACATGCCGGCTACTCGCCCGACCCGACCACGCGCGCAGTCGCGGTGCCGCTCTACCAAACGGTGGCCTACGCCTTCGACGACACCCAGCATGGCGCCGATCTGTTCGACCTGAAGGTGCCGGGCAACATCTACACGCGGATCATGAACCCGACTCAGGATGTGCTGGAGAAGCGCGTGGCCGCGCTCGAAGGCGGCATCGCCGCGCTGGCACTGGCTTCCGGCCAGGCGGCGATCACCTACGCGATCCAGACGATCGCGGAGGCCGGCGACAACATCGTGTCAGCCGCCACGCTCTACGGTGGCACCTACAACCTGTTCGCCCATACGCTGCCGCAGTACGGCATCAACGTGCGCTTTGCCGACTACCGTGACCCGGCGAGCTTTGAAGCATTGATCGATGAGCGGACCAAGGCGGTCTATGTTGAATCGATCGGCAACCCGCTCGGCAACATCACCGACATCGAAGCGATCGCCGCTATCGCACACCGCCACGGGGTGCCGCTGATCGTCGACAACACAGTGCCCTCGCCCTACCTGCTGCGACCGATCGAATTCGGCGCGGACATCGTGGTGCACTCCCTGACCAAGTACCTCGGTGGCCATGGCAACTCGATCGGCGGAGCGATCGTAGACTCGGGCAAGTTCCCGTGGGCGGATCACAAGGCGCGCTTCCGCCGCCTCAACGAGCCGGATGTGTCCTACCACGGCGTGGTCTACACCGAAGCGCTTGGCCCGGCGGCCTACATCGGCCGCGCCCGCGTGGTGCCGCTGCGGAACATGGGCGCCGCGATCTCGCCCTTCAACGCCTTCATGATCCTGCAGGGCATCGAAACGCTCGCGCTGCGGATGGATCGCATCACTGCAAACACCCGCAAGATCGCCGAATACCTGAAGGGCCATGCGAAGGTGAAGTGGGTGAATTACGCGGGGCTTGCCGACCACCGCGACCATGCGCTGGCGCAGAAGTACATGGGCGGCCGCCCGTCCGGCATCCTGACCTTCGGCGTCGAGGGCGGCCTGGAAGGCGGCGCGCGCTTCCAGGATGCGCTGAAGCTATTCACCCGCCTGGTGAATATCGGCGACGCGAAGTCGCTTGCCTGCCACCCGGCCTCCACCACGCACCGCCAACTCTCGCCGGCTGAACTTGAGAAAGCGGGCGTAACGCTGGATACGGTGCGCCTGTCGATCGGTATCGAGCATATCGACGACCTGATCGCTGATCTGGAACAAGCGCTCGCCGCCGCCTGAGGTCGGTCGATCGCGACCACAAAAAGGGCACCCGCGGGTGCCCTTTTCTCGTTCTCGGCCAACGCGGGTTACAAGGCGTCGATCGCCTTCGCCATCGCCACATCGCGCGCCGACAAACCGCCTGCGTCGTGTGTCGTCAGCAAGATCTCGACGCGGTTGTAGACGTTGCTCCACTCGGGATGATGGTCGTGCTTCTCTGCCAGCAGCGCCACGCGATTCATGAATCCCCAGGCCTCGCTGAAGTCCCTGAACTTGAAGTGCTTCACCAGCGCATCACGGCTGGCGTCGTGCGCCCACCCGTTCAGTGACACCAGCGCTGCACGCTCGGCCTCGGTGAGTTTTGCGATTGCCATGATGCGCCTCAGACGATGCCGCATGCCTGGTCGAAGGCGAAGCGCGGGCTGCGCGCATGCAGCGCACTCGCGTCACCGTAACCAAGGTTGCAGAGGAAGTTGCTCTTGATGGCGGTGCCGGCGAAGAACTCGGCATCGACCATCGCATTGTTGAAGCCGGACATCGGCCCGCAATCGAGCCCCAAGGCACGGGCGGCAAGAATCAGGTAAGCGCCCTGGAGGCTACCATTGCGGAAGGCCGTGGTCTGGATCTTGGCGTCATTGCCCGCGAACCAGGATCTTGCGTCGGTATGCGGAAACAGAAAGTCGAGGCGGTCGTGGAACTGCAGGTCGTAACCGATGATCGCCGTCACCGGCGCCGCCATCGTCTTTGCGCGGTTTCCGTCATCAAGCGCTGGGGCGAGACGCGCCTTGGCTTCCGGCGAGGTGACAAAGACGATGCGTGCCGGCGAACAGTTGGCCGACGTCGGCGCCATCTTCAGCAGATCGTAAAGTCGGTGCAGTAACGCGGGCTCGACTGGCTTGTTGAGCCATTTGCTGTGCGTGCGTGCGGCGTTGAACAATTGGTCCAGCGCTTCCGCGCCAAGGGCTTGGGTCATGGGTGTGAGTTGCTCCGTCAGCCGATAATCGCGCCAGACCGATTGGGTCAGCGCAGTGAAAAATCGACGCGACTGGCACTTGTGGCAGCCTTCGCGTCGCTCTTGTCCTTGTCTTCTCCCACCTTGGGCGCCAGAACGAACACGCGCTCGACGGGCACCTTCCCGGTTTCGACCAACCAAGCCTTGACCTGGTTCGCACGCTCCTGCGCCAGTGCGCGCACATCGGCGTCGCCGACGTTGGCAACACTCATCAGCATCCGCTCCATATCAGCGACGGGAACATCCTTCTGCATCCCCACGACGTTGCGCGGCTTGTTGGGGATCTTCTCGTCGGCGTAAACACGCTTGAGCAGTGCCGGATATTCGGCCGGGTCGATGCGCACCTCGTCGATGCTGCCGCCCGATTCGCCCGCCTTCGCCATGTCCTGCAACTTCAGGCTGCGAATCTTGCGCTGATAGCTCTCGCGCTTGAGCCCTTCCGCATCGACCAGCGGATCGGCGCGCCCGATCAACTCAAGGGTAAGCGCAGGCCGGTCCTTCAAGGTCTTCGCAACGGTATCGAGTCGCTTGGTGCCTTCGGCGTCAATACGGGCCGAACCCGCGGTAAACGGCAGGTTGGAAAAATCGGCATCCGCACCACCGCCTGCCAGGAAGGAGAACGGCGACGAGACGATCTTGCCGAAGAAGTTGAGGATCATCTTCCAGACGATGCCGCCGACCGAAAACTCCGGGTCATCAAGCGTGCCCCCCACGGGCAGATTGACGTCGATTTCGCCGCGGCTGTTCTTCAGCAGATTCACCGCGAAGCGCACCGGTAGCGAGGTTGCATCCGGGCTCTCGACCTTGTCGCCGAAGGTCAGTTGGTCGAGGAACACATGGTTCTCGGCGCTGAGCTTGCGATCTTCGATGCGGTAGCGCAGATCCATCGAGAGCTTGCCCTTCTCGATGCCGTAGCCAACGTACTTGCTCGCATATGCCGACAGGGCCGTGAGCTCATACCCCTTGACCGAGGTCTTCACGTCGAGGAAGCGGTCGTTACGGAACGGCGCAAGCTGGCCGCTGATTTCGAGTGGCGCCAGCCCATCCACCGCACCCCGCAGATCCAGCGAGGCCACTTTCGCCGGATCGGTGCCGAGGTTCTCGATACGGCCGGCAACCCCGGAAAGGCGCGCATCGAAATTCGGCCGCACAAAGCGATCGCTGTAGTTGATCGACGCGCCGCTCAACACGATGCGGTCGATCCGGATCGGCGGCATCGGCTTCGCGGGTGGCACCGTCGCCGTGCTGGGTGCAGCCGCCGCTTTCTTAGCATCAGTAGGCGGGGGCGTGGGGGTATCGTCATCCGAGTGACGACGCTGCGTGACTTCGCGCAGATTCAGCTCACCCTCCTTGCTCAGAATCAGCCGGGTCTGCAAATCGCGCAACGCGATCTCGCCGATGCCGATCGACAATGGCGCCAAGCGCAGATCGATACCGCTGACCGAGAAGTTGCCCCAGCGCACGAAGTCGGCATCGTTGATCAGATCGAGCGACGAGAAATCCGCCACCGCCACGCGTCCCTTGTAGCTGCCCGCGGGCGCATCGGGCTTACTCAGGTCGATGCTGAGCGCCCCTTGCGCCGACACCTTCGCGCGTGTCACGGAGACCTCATAGTCACGCGTCACCTGTGCCACCAGCGGTACGACGTCCAGGCCACTGCCGTCAATCTTCAAGTCGGCGCGCAGCGGCTGCGGCGACACGCGTCCATCCACCGCCAGTTTCCCCTTCTGGTTCCAGCCCGTTGCCAACTTGAGCTGCGCGTAGCTGCCCGCACGGCTGTCCACGTTGCTCACGGCCAGCGTCAGTGGCGAGAGGTTCAGGCGCAGCGGGGTCACGTGCGAGACGTCCTCGTAACGCAGCGTTGCGCCGTTGAGCTTCAGTTCGCCCAGGGCGTAGGCCCAGTCGGATTCCGCCTTGGCGGTCCTGGGCGGTTCGCTCGCTTTGGCGGCCGGCTTCGTTCCCATAAGGCGCGAGAGATTGAAACGCCCCTCCTTGTCACGCTGCAAAGCGAATTCAGGCGCATCGATCGTCGCGGCGCCAAGCTTGATCGTGCGCTGCGGAAGGTCCAAGGTCACCGCACTCAGGGCGATCTTCGGGGCCTTCAGGAAGGGCGTCTTCTCGCCACGCACGCGCAGCGCAACGTCTGCTGCGCCAAGCTCCGCATCAGTCAGCACGATGCCGACCCCGCTTTCGCCAACCTGCAGATCCAACGGAACATGGCCGCTGAAACGGGCGGCATCGATCACCAATCCAGGCACCGTCGCGGCGACGTAGGGCGAGCCCCGCGCGGGTTGAAACTCAGCGAAGTCCAGCACCCCGGCCAGATGCAGTGGTTTGATCGCAAGCTTCGCATCGAGTCCGATCGATTCACCCGCGTCGCCCTTGGCAGCGACCTTGAGCGCCGCAGTTTTATCAAGCGCCGAAGACAGCCCCTTCAGTTCGATGTCCAGCGTTTCAACAGCCATCTTCACGGGCGGATCGGTGGTCACGTTGGAGATATCGACATGCCCACGATCCAGCGCGATGCGGTCGATCTGCCACTGCCAGCCGCCGCCGGCTTCCGGCTGGGCAGGCGCCGCCGCATCGGCCGGTGCCGCGTAGGCCAGCAATTCGCGTTGAATCGCCAGTACGGCCTTGACCCGGTTCGTGCGATCGAACTCGACCGCCATGCCGGGTTTGACCAGTTCCACCTGTTGCACATGCGCCTTACGCGCCAGCGGCTGAACGTCGGCGAGTGCGATACGCAGCGCCTCGAAGTGCGCGATGTCGCTGCCGTCCGAGTCGCGCACCAGCCAATCCAGCGCGCTGGCCTGGCCCGACAGCGAAATGGCGGGCGCCTTTCCCAGAGGCTGTTCGAAGCGTAGGCGCAGATCGGCCGCGATCTTGCCCTTGTCCAGGGTAACCCCCGGTTTTTTGGGCAGATAGGCGAGATACGGGGCCAGTTCGATCGGTGCCAGCTTGAGCTCGATTTCAGCATCGCGCCGCTCGCGCAAGAAGGGGCGCGCCTTGCCACCGAGTTCGAGCGCGGTGCCATTCACCAGCGCCGACAAGTGCGGGCTGGCGAAGATATCGACATCCGCCGGGATGCTGGAAATGAACGGCAGGCCAAACGTGAGGCGCTCAATGCGGTGCTCGCGGCCAACAGGCTTGTCGTTGAAGCGAAGCACGCCATCGCGGACTTCGATGTTGTAGAGCGCAAAGCGCGTGTCGCCGCCGCCCTCTTTCTTGGGCTGCTTGGCGAGGCGTTCGAGAATATCGCTGATCGAGTAGCGGTTCGCCCCCTCGCGGGCAACGTACACCTGCGGCCGTTCGATACTGAGCGAACGCACGACCACAGCACGATGCAGCAGGGAACTGGGGCCTTCCAGATTGGCTTCGGCGCGGCCGATTTCGAGCAGCGGCGGCTCACCGGGGCGCCCGCCGATCTTCAGGTCATCAATGCCAGCCGACAGCCGAAGCAGATTGATGTGCACGGCACCGACCGTGACCGGCCGGTCAAGTACGGCGCCCAATTCCTTCTGCAGCGCGCCGCGCACGAAGGGCGGCACCAGCACCCCCACGGCCCCGGCGAGTACCAGAACCGCCACAACCGCGATCGCCGCACGGCGCCCCCAGCGCCGAACCCCAGGATGACTCATCACCGCCGGAAAGGCCTTCATCGCAACCCTCGTTTTCTTGTTTTGGGCCTGCTTTCAGCTTAGCAGCGCGCCCGCACTACGACTCACATTGCGCCGGCTGGCGCTGGCTCCATCGCGAGAAAAACACGGTCGAGCGTCTCCGCCTGCGCCAACGCATCATCAAGCGGATACCGCAGGGGCTCCTCGACGCGAATCGCACGCTGGAAATGGGACACCATGCGTACATACGCATCGGTGGGCGGAAAGCGATACGCGTGCGCGTCGTGCCACAGCACGACATCCCGGTCCTTGTTCAGGAAGGGCTGATCAACCCGCAAGGCGCCATGCGCACCGAGCACTTCAAACCCCTGATGGAAGGGCAGCGAGAAGCCGCAGTCCATGTGCGCCGTCGCATCGCCGAACCGCAGCAGCGCGCTTAGCGCATGGTCCACACCGCGATCGGTGTAGCTCGCCTGGGCTGCCAGCACGTCGGGTTGCTCACCGGTCAACTGGCGCATCAGGTCGAGTGGATAACACCCGACGTCGTACAGGGCGCCGCCACCCATTGCCGGGTCCCAGCGCACATCCTCGGGCCGGTCGAGCACGAAAGCGAAGGCGCCGCGCATCACGCGCGGCTGGCCGATCGCGCCATCACGCACCAGCGCGTGGAGTTGCTCGATCGCGGGGTGAAAGCGATACATGAACGCTTCCATCGCAAAGCGGCCGTGAATCCGCTGAGCAGCCTGCAACTGCGCGACCTGCCGCGCGTTGAGCGTAAGCGGTTTCTCGCACAGCACATGCTTTCCCGCAGCCAGGGCGGCAAGCGCCCAGGGCAAATGCGCGGCGTTGTGCAAGGCGATATAGACCGCATCGACATCCGCGTTTTGCACCAGATCGAGATAGCCCATCGTGTGCGGGATGCCATTGCACTGCGCATAGGCTTGGCCCCGCTGCAAATCACGGCAGCCGAGGGCGGCCACATGCCCACCCGCAGCCCGGATTGCCGGAATCAACGCTTGTTCGGCGATCCGTGCGGCGCCAAGCACGCCCCACTTCACCGTAGCGCCCACCGTCGTGTTCATTGCTGCCCTCCCCCGGGCAAACTTACTGCCTGCTCTTGACGCCTTCGGCCTGCTGCAGACGCAATGCAAGGATGATGTTGTCAGCCCGCAGCGAATGGTTAACCGCCAGATCAAACCAGCGCGGATTTCCTGTCGTACAGGCCTGACCCAGGGCGACCACGGCACTGCGCCGCGCCTGGACGTAATGCAGCAGAAGCTCGCGGTTCGGCGCTCCTGCGGGCAGCGCCGTCACAGTGCGCAATTGCAGCTCGCGCCCCGGCAGCAGCTCCCCCTCGATCTGTTCGAGCGCTTCAGCGCTGGTGATCTTGCCCTGCCGCATACCGGCCACCAAAGCGGCCGTGTGCTGTGTCAGCTCCTGATCCGCCTCGGCGAACAGCAGGGTCTGATGCTGCTCGGCAGCCATGCGGCGGAAGCCTTCACCCGCCGGCTGCGCCCCGCCCCACAGCACCAACGCAACACCGCATACCGCCGAGATGCCAGCGAGCCCGCGCAGCCACACGCCCAGCCCCGGCCTCTGGTCGAGCGGGTGAGCAAAGCCCGCGCCGAGTACGAAACCGCCGACCAGGCCGCCGACGTGCGCGGCATTGTCGATGCCCGGCAAGGTGAATCCGGCGACCAGCGAGAAGCCGATGAACGCCACCGTGCTGGTACGCAGTTCTTGGAGCAAACCCTCGGGCACCGCGCGGCGTTCAAAAATCAGGTAGGCGAGCAAGGCGCCGTAGAGACCGAAGATCGCGCCCGAAGCGCCCACGCTCAGCACCGCGGGCTTCCACCACAGGCTCGCGAGCGAGCCGAGCAGGCCCGCTCCGGCGTAGGTCAACAGAAAGTTGCGGTGCCCAAAGAGTCGCTCAGTCACCGCACCGACCTGCCACAGCGCGAACATGTTCATCGCGATGTGCATCAGCCCGCCGTGCAGGAACAGCGCGGTGACGACACGCCATGTCTGGCCCGTCAGTGCCGCCGGGCCGTACAGTGCGCCGGCGCGAATCAGCACCCGGCTGTCGATCTGCAGCAAGCCGTGGCTACGCAGCATCAGCCAGCCAAATGCCAAGCCGTTGGCCAGCAGCAGCACAGTGGTCACCCACGGGCGTTTGATGCGCCCGAACAACAGATCGAGGAAGCGTTGTTCGTCCAGCTTGCAGCCCTCAGAGCGCGCGGCGCTCGACCAGCGCCTGCGCAATTGTTCCGATATCGGTGTGTTCCAGCTCGCCGCCGACCGGCAGCCCGCGGGCGATGCGGCTGACCTTCAGCCCGCGCGCGCGCAGCATCTCGCCGACGTAGTGCGCAGTCGCTTCACCCTCGTTGGTGAAGTTCGTCGCGAGGATCACTTCCTGCACGGTACCGTCGGTCGCTCGCGCCAACAGGCGGTCGAGCCGCAGTTCGCGCGCACCGATGCCGTCGAGTGGTGAGACGCGCCCCATCAGCACGTAGTACATGCCGCGGTAGGCGTGGGTCTGCTCCATCATCGCGAGGTCGGCCGGCATCTCCACCACGCAAAGCTGCTGCGGATCGCGCGCAGGATTGAGGCAGCGATCGCAGACCTCGGCCTCGGTGAAGGTATTGCAGCGATTGCAATGGCGGATGTGCGCAAGCGCGCCTTCCAGCGCCCGCCCGAGACGCCCGGCGCCCTGACGATCACGCTGCAGCAGGTGATAGGCCATACGCTGGGCGGACTTCGGCCCCACGCCTGGCAACACGCGCAAGGCATCAATCAGTTCGTCTAGGGCGGCAGGCATGCAGTCGCTTCAGTTGTGAGGCGCGTAGCTCCGCACCTGGCAGAGCACCGCGCCCCATTGGCTCAGAAGGGCAGTTTCATGCCCGGCGGCAGGTTGAGTCCGGCGGTGAAGCCGGCCATCTTCTCCTGCGTGGTGGCTTCAACCTTGCGCACCGCATCGTTCATGGCGGCGGCGACGAGGTCTTCAAGCATTTCCTTGTCATCCATGACCGAGGGATCAATCGTCACGCGGCGCACATCGTACTTGCAGGTCATCTGAACCTTGACCATGCCGGCACCCGACGCACCCTCGACCTCGATCAGCGCCAGGGCTTCCTGCGCCTTCTTCATGTTTTCCTGCATCTGCTGGGCCTGCTTCATCAGCCCGGCCAGATTGCCCATGCCACCACCCTTGAACATCGCTTGCTCTCCTTCTTAAAGCGGTTTTACCGACGCTTCCACAAGCGTCGCATCGAATCGTTCGATCACTTCGCGCACGAAGGGATCGGCTTCCAGCGCCGCCACGGCATCAGCATGGCGACGCTGCTTTTCAATCTGGTTGCGCTGTGCCGGCGTTTCACTGGCAACGGCGCCGATCTCGATACCAAGACGCGCAGCACGCCCCAACAGGCCGGTCAGCGCGTCCTGCAACTTGTCGCGCGTGCTCTGCATCGCGGCCAGATGTTTGTGCGTTTCGGGCAGGCGCAAGCGCACCAAGGAACCATCGAAACCCAGCAGCTCGCATTGCTGCGCGAGCTCACGCACCAATCCGCCCAGCCGCATCGCGGCAACCATGCCATGCCAGTCGTCGAGCGCGCCATTCCAGCTCGCCGGCTCGACAACCGCAGGCGCCACCTCGGCAGGCTTCTGCGCGGCTTCGCGTGCAGCTGGCGCAGCGGTACGTGCCTCCGCCTGCACATAGGGTGGATCAAATGGCGGTTCGAAATCCGGCTCGAGTACCGGTTCGTAGCGGTCATCGAAACCTGGATCAAACGGCGGTTCGCTTTGCGGTGCAGCAACAGTCGGCGCTGGCGCAGCAGGCTCTGGTTCGGGATCAGGCGCAGGCTCGCGCGGCGTCGACACCGCCACCGGCGCTTGCGCGCGCGGTGCCGCGGCGGGTGCAGCCTGTGTCTGCGGCGCAGTGGTTGCGACCTGCGGAGCGGCCGGCA
Source organism: Niveibacterium sp. COAC-50 (assembly GCF_013184235.1). NCBI lineage: Bacteria > Pseudomonadati > Pseudomonadota > Betaproteobacteria > Rhodocyclales > Rhodocyclaceae > Niveibacterium > Niveibacterium sp. COAC-50. Next base: position 473,504 of record NZ_JABCJM010000001.1, on the reverse strand, counting down.
TTGGTCGCGCGCGCGGCGCACCGCCACCCGAGGGCGCCCCACCCTGCGCACCGCGTACATCGCCCGGCATCTCCGGGCGGAACGCATGCAGGCGCAGAAGTGTCATCGTGAATCCGGCATAGGGATCCGGCGCCAGCGCAAGATCGTCGCGACCATGAATCGCAATCTGATAGGCCAGCTGCAGGAATTCCGGATCAAAACGCGCTGCCAACGCTTCAAGCTGCGCACGCTCCTGCAGGTCCATGATGGCCTGCGGGGCGAACTGGGTCAGCGCAAGACGATGGAGGAGACTGGCAAACGCCTGCAATGCGGCTTCAAAACTGAGGCTGCGTGCCTGCATCTCGTCAGCCACCGCCAGCATCGCCGGAAGGTCTTGTGCCGCAAGGCCTTCCACAAGCGCGTAGAGCTGATCCTCGCCAACCGAGCCCAGCATGTCGCGCACGCCCTGCTCCTCGACACGGCCCGCGCCATGCGCGATCGCCTGGTCAAGCAAGGACAGCGCATCACGCATCGAGCCGTTCGCGCCGCGCGCAAGGTGGCGCAAGGCGCCGGCCTCGAAGGGCACGTTCTCCTGCTCAAGGATGCGCGACAGGTGATCGACGATGTGCCCCGGCGGCATTTGCTTCAGATTGAACTGAAGGCAGCGCGACAGCACGGTGACCGGAATCTTCTGCGGATCGGTGGTCGCGAGGATGAACTTCATGTGCGCGGGCGGCTCTTCCAGCGTCTTGAGCATCGCGTTGAACGCATGCCCGGTGAGCTGGTGCACTTCGTCGATCATGTAGACCTTGTAGCGACCGCGGGTCGGCGCATAAGCCGCCTTGTCCAGCAGCGAGGCCATGTCGTCCACGCCACGGTTGCTCGCGGCGTCCATCTCGACGTAATCGACGAAGCGCCCGGCATCGATTTCCTGGCAGGCCGAACACACGCCGCACGGGGTCGCCGTCACCCCGGTCTCGCAGTTCAAGGCCTTGGCGAGGATGCGCGAGATCGTCGTCTTGCCGACCCCTCGCGTGCCGGTAAAAAGCCAGGCGTGGTGCAGGCGGCCGGTGGCCAGCGCATGCGTCAGCGCGCGCACCACATGCTCCTGCCCGACGAGGGTGTCGAAGCTTTTTGGGCGCCATTTGCGCGCCAGCACCAAGTAACTCATGCGGGGGATTCTAGCAGAGGGTCGGAGGGGCCCCGCGAGCGGTGCGGCGTAGCCGACCGATAGGCAAACCTGATGGCAATGGTTGCTTTAATCAATTGGCCCTACCGAAACCAAACGACCACACTGAGCAACACCAACAGAGCAACGGGAGGCCACCATGAACCAGATCACTCGCAGCCAAACCCTGCGCCGCGCACGCCGCAGCCTTGGGCTCGCCATCTTCATGGGCGGTGTAACGGTTCTGGCCATGCAGGGCGCCAGCGCGATCGGAGCAGACCGAACGCCGCATCTCGACCCGCGCATCCACACGATCAGTTCGCCGGCGCACGGTATCGGCAAGCATGTCGGCATCGCGACGTAAGGACGCACAGCGCTGAAAAAGCAAAGGGCGCCGAAGTTTCCTTCGGCGCCCTTCTCGTATTCAGGGTGGCGAGCCTGACCCCCGGCACTTGCAGGGAGCGGTTATGGCTGCTTCCTTCCGGACCTGACCAGATTCCCACGCTGCAATGCGAGGAGACCCGCCACGCCGAATCATAACACGGCGAAAGCGGACATCTGCGCGGCAATGCGCCGTCTCACGACGCGAGGTCGCCGCAGCCCTTGCGCAGCCGATACTTGGCGCTGCGCGGAGGGCGAACCGCCGAGCAATCGCCTTAGGCGCTACGCGTGCGCTGCCTCCTCGCCTCAAACAGGCAGATTCCGCTGGCAACCGAAACGTTGAGGCTCTCGACCGAGCCGTACATCGGGATCTTCGCCAACTCGTCGCAGGTTTCGCGCGTGAGTCGACGCAGCCCATCACCCTCAGCCCCCAGCACCCAGGCGAGCGATCCACGCTGGTCGATGGCGTAGAGGTCCTTCTCCGCCTCGCCCGCCGCGCCGACACACCACACGCCAGCATCCTGCAACTCGCGCAGCGTGCGGGCCAGGTTGGTCACGGTGATGTAGGGCACGGTGTCTGCAGCGCCGCTGGCAACCTTCATCGCCGTGGCGTTGAGCCCGACCGAGCGGTCCTTCGGCGCAATCACCGCATGCGCCCCAGCGCCGTCTGCCACACGCAACGCAGCGCCAAGGTTGTGCGGATCAGTCACCCCATCGAGCACCAGCAGCAGGGCCGGTTCCGTCAGGCCTTCGAGCACATCGTCGACTTTCAGCGCGCGCTGCCGCGCGTCGATTTTTGCGACAACGCCCTGGTGGCGGTGGGTACCCGCCATGCCATCCAGCCGTGGCCCATCCACCGGATGTAGCCGCACGCCCGCCAGCTCGGCGCGTGCCACAAGGTCCTTCGCCCTTGCATCGGCGCGTTTGGCGTCCAGATAGATTTCGAGCACCGATTCCGGGTCATGCCGCAGCTTGGCGCCAATCGCGTGAAAACCATGGATGTAACGCGTTTCAGCCACGACGGCCTCCCTTCTTGCGCGGGCCACCCTTGGGCGCCGGCTTCTTGCCTGTCGGTGCGGGCTTCCCGCCGGTTGCCTTACGCGGCGCGGCGCCAGCTTTCTTCGCTGGCTTGCTGCCTGCCTTCTTCGCACCCGCCGGTGGCGGGCCGCTGCGTTCGCGTGCCGGCCCAGCCGTCTTGCGGCGGCCTGCTCCGGCGCCCGGCACCTGGGCGCCGGCCTTCACCCCCTGAAGCTCGCGCCAGCTCACGAACTCACCTTCGTCATCGTCCAGCGATGCCACGACCGGTTTCTCGCGTGCATCGCCACGCGCGGCGTCGCGCGCAGTCTTGCCGCGACGCGCGGTTGCCGACGGCGTGGCCTCGACCAGGCGGAAGTCGATCTTGCGGCTTTCGAGGTCCACGCGCACCAGTTGCACCTTCACGCGATCGGACAGACGGAAACGCTGCCCGGTGCGCTCGCCCACCAGTTCGTGACGCGCATCGTCGAAGTGGAAATAGTCGGCACCCAGATCCGAGATGTGCACCAAGCCTTCGATGAACACATCGTCGAGCGCCACGAAAATACCGAACGGGACGGCGGCAGAAACGCTGCCTTCGAATTGCTCACCGATCCGGTCTTGCATGAAGAAACACTTGAGCCAGGCCTCGACATCGCGCGTAGCTTCGTCAGCACGACGCTCGGTCGCGGAGCAATGCGCGCCGACTTCATCAAGATCCAGCGCGGCGAGCGCTTCCGCCGCTTTGCTCTTCTTGCGCGGCTGCTGCCGAGCGATCACGGCCTTAATGGCGCGATGCACCAGCAGATCCGGGTAGCGACGAATCGGCGACGTGAAGTGGGTGTATGCGTCGTAGGCAAGGCCAAAGTGGCCGACGTTGTCCGGGCTGTACATCGCCTGGCGCAGCGAACGCAGCATCACCGTCTGCAGCAGCTGGCGATCCGGCCGCGTCTTGATACGGTCGATCAAACGCGCAAAATCAGATGCGGCAGGGTCGTCGCCACCGCCCAGGTCAAAACCGAATTCGCCGAGGAAGGTCCGCAGCTTTTCCAGCTTCTCCGGCTTCGGCCCCTCGTGAATCCGATACAGCGCCGGCTGTTCGTTGAACTCGAGGTATTCGGAGGCGCATACGTTGGCTGCGAGCATGCACTCCTCGATCAGGCGGTGCGCGTCATTGCGCGTCTCCGGCACGATCTTCTCGATCTTGCCCTGGTCGTTGAACACCATGCGCGTCTCGGTCGTCTCGAAATCGATCGCACCGCGCCGTGCGCGCGCCTTGAGCAGAATCTGGAACACCGCGTCGAGCGACTCCAGATGCGGCAACAAGGGCGCAAGCTCTGCACGCGTGGCCTCATCCTTGTCATACAGGGCTGCGGCAACCTTGGTGTAGGTCAGGCGCGCCTTCGAATGCATGACGGCAGGGTAGAAGCGATAGCGCTGAATCTTGCCGGTCACCGAAATCGCCATGTCGCAGACCATGCACAGGCGATCGACGTTGGGATTCAGCGAGCACAGGCCGTTCGAGAGCTTCTCCGGCAGCATCGGGATGACGCGGCGCGGGAAGTACACCGAATTGCCGCGTTCGTAGGCGTCCTTGTCGAGCGCGCTGCCCTCGGTGACATAGTGGCTCACATCGGCGATCGCGACGACCAGACGCCAGCCCTTGCCAACCGGTTCGGCGAACACTGCGTCATCGAAGTCCTTTGCGGTCTCTCCGTCGATCGTCACCAGCGGCAGTGCGCGCAAGTCCTCGCGGCCACCGCCCAGATCACTCTCGCGCACCGTATCGGGAATCCGCGCCGTCTGCGCTTTGGCAGCCTTCGAGAACTCAAACGGCAGATCGTGCTTGCGCAGGGCGATCTCGATTTCCATGCCCGGATCGGCGTAAGCACCCAGCACCTCGACCACCTTGCCGATGGGCTGGCTGTTCTTCGTCGGTTGCTGCACGAGCTCGACGGTCACGACCTGACCAGCGACGGGAAGCTTGGTACGCCCCTCGCGCGCGAGCAGGATCTCCTGGTTGATGCGTCGGTTCTCGGCCACAACGTAGTGCACGCCGTGCTCTACAACGACGCGACCAACCAGGCGCTCGTTAGCACGCTCGAGCACTTCGACGATCTTGGCTTCGCGACGCCCCTTCCAGTCCGCTCCGGTGACCCGCACCAGGGCGCGGTCGCCGTGCAGCACGGCCTTCATCTCGCGCGGGCCGAGGAAGAGGTCGTCGCCGCCCTCCTCCGGCTTCAGGAAGCCAAACCCATCGGGATGGCCTTCCACCCGGCCGCGAATCAGATCCGCCTTGTCCGGCAGGATGTACGCGCCACGACGGTTGCGCATCATCTGACCGTCGCGTTCCATCGCACCGAGGCGGCGCGCAAACACGTCAGACTCTTCGAGCGTGATGTCGAGCGCGTCGGCGAGATCTTCGCCGGTCATCGGCACGCCGCGATCCGTCAGGGTCTGCAGGATGTACTCGCGGCTCGGTAGCGGATATTCGTATTTCTGCAGTTCCCGTTCGAGAAACGGATCTGCGCGCCGAATCTTCGAGAGCGCCGGGCCAGCAGCCTTCTTGCTCACGCGCTTCTTCGGTTCGGCCGCCGGCGTAACTTCAGCGGCGGTATCGGGTACTTCACTCATCGTCGGCTTGCGTGAGCGCATATTTTTCTTTGGTGTTGTTGACAATTCAATTCCTTCGTTTATACTTCTGTTCTCGCTGCGGAGCAGCGAATGCCCAGGTGGCGAAATTGGTAGACGCGCTAGTTTCAGGTACTAGTGCCGCAAGGTGTGGAGGTTCGAGTCCTCTCCTGGGCACCAAGAATTTCGCAAAGAATGCCAGCTCTTCGAGCTGGCATTTTTCTTTTGTGCTTTCCCTGCACGCGTTTCCGTTTCGCCTTCGGTGTAGTGGTTTGGGCGTTTCATCGAGAGGTCTGGCCGCCCATCGCAGCCAGACCCCATCTGTTGCTGCCTGCCCTCAGCCCTTGAACGGGTGGCGCAGAACGATCGTCTCTTCGCGATCAGGGCCCGTCGAGATCATATCGACCGGCACGCCGCAAAGCTCTTCGATACGGCGCAGGTAGGCGCGCGCATTCGCCGGCAAAGCGTCGTAGGACTTCACGCCCACCGTCGGCTCGTTCCAACCCGGCATCGTCTCGTAAATCGGTTCGCAGCGCGCAACGCGATCGGCGCCGATCGGCAGCAGGTCGATGATCTTGCCGTCGAGTCGATACCCCGCACACAGCTGTAGCTCTTCGATGCCATCAAGCACATCGAGCTTGGTGATGCAAAGACCCGAAACGCCATTGATCTGAATCGAGCGCTTGAGCAAGGCCGCGTCGAACCAGCCGCAACGGCGCACGCGCCCGGTGACGGTGCCACGCTCGTGGCCAACCGTCGACAGATGATGGCCAACGCAGCCCTCTTCCTCGATTGGCAGTTCGCTCGGGAACGGGCCTGCACCGACGCGGGTCGTGTAAGCCTTGGTGATGCCCAGGATGTAGTGGAGCATGTTCGGGCCAACACCCGAACCGGGCGACGCTGCGCCCGCCACACAGTTGCTCGACGTAACGTACGGGTAGGTGCCGTGATCAACGTCCAGCAGCGTGCCCTGCGCGCCTTCAAACAGCAGGTTCTCGCCGCGGCGGTTGACCGCATGCAGCGCAGCCGACACGTCGCCCACGAGCGGCAGCACCCTCGCCGCGTTCGCCATCGAGGCGTCGTAAGTCTGCTGGAAATCGACCGCCTCGCCGCCGAAATACTTGGTCAGCACGAAGTTGTGATAGTCGAGGTTCTCGCGCAGCTTCTCGGCAAAGAGATCCGGATAGAACAGATCCAGCACGCGCAGCGCGCGGCGGGCGACCTTGTCTTCGTAGGTCGGCCCGATGCCCTTGCCGGTCGTGCCGATCTTGGCTTCGCCGCGGCGGGCTTCGCGTGCGAGATCCAGCTTCTGGTGATACGGCAGGATCAGCGGGCAGCCTTCGCTGACCATCAGGCGTGAGCGGACTTCAATGCCACCGGCTTCCAGCTTGTCGATCTCGTACAGCAGATGCTCGGCATTGACGACCACGCCATTGCCGATATAGCAGCGTACGCCATCGCGCATGATGCCCGACGGAATCAGGTTCAACGCGTACTTCTGCCCCTTGATCACCAGCGTGTGGCCGGCATTGTGACCGCCCTGGAAACGCACAACACCCTGCGCGTGATCGGTCAGCCAGTCGACGACCTTGCCTTTGCCCTCGTCACCCCACTGGGTGCCGACGACGACAACGTTTCTTGCCATGCTCAATCTCCCTGAAGCGGGACGACCACCCAACGGTCGCCCTGCAGAACCAATTCCCGATCACATCCGGCTTCGCGCCAGGTACCCTCATGCCCCGGCAGCGCACGCGTGACGATCTCACCAGCGGCGCGAAGCGAGGCAACCGCCTGCGCGAGCAACGGATCGTCGCCGGCCGGCGCCAACACCGCACCGGGCAACACGGCATCCAAATCCGCGTCGATCAGGTCACGCAGATCATTGACGCTGAATCCCGTCGCCGGACGCGCACGCCCGAACGCGCGCCCCACCTCGTCGTAGCGACCACCGAAGGCCACGGCGGCTGGCGAGGTACCACAGAAGGCCGCAAATACCAGCCCGCTGTGATAGTCGTAGCCGCGCAAATCCGCGAGGTCAAATGACAAGGGCAGATCCGGCAATGCCTCAGCAATCGCGCGCAGATCGGCCAAAGCAGCCTGCACAGCCGGAATTGCGGGCAACACCGCGGCAGCGCGTGCAAGCACACTGACATCACCGTACAGCACCGGCAACTGCCGCAAGGCGGCAGCAGCCTCGGCCGGCATGCTGGCCGTCATCGCCTCCAGCGTCGGCACATCCTTCGCCTGCAGCACGGAAAACAGCTCTCGCTCCTGCTCTGCGCTCAGCCCGGCGAGCTCCGCGAGCGCGCGGAACAGCCCGATGTGACCAAGGTCGATGCGCGAAGCCTTCACGCCAGCGACGTCGAGGGTTCGCGACAGCATGCGGATGACCTCGATATCGGCATCGATGCCGGCGTGGCCATAGATCTCGACGCCAAGCTGCATCGGCTGACGGCTCGCCAGAAGGGAGCGCGGGGTCGTCCGCACGACGCTCGCGGCATAGCAAAGACGCGTCACACCCTGCCGATTCAAGAGGTGCGCATCAATCCGCGTGACCTGCGGCGTGATATCGGCGCGCAATCCGAGGACGCGACCGGTGAACGGATCGGCCATGCGGAAGGTGTGCTCCCCCATCTCCTTGCCGGTACCGGAAAGCAGCGACTCGACGTACTCGATCAGCGGCGGCATCACCAACTGGTAGCCGTGGAGCCGGAACTCGTCGAGCAGGCGGCGGCGCATCGCCTCAAGGCGAGCGGCCTCAAGTGGCAATGCGTCTTCAATATGGTCGGGCAAAGCCCAGCGCGGCGACGACATGAGTATCAGTGCGAAAGGATCAGGAGAATCAGGCCGACCAGCATTGAGGTCAGCCCGATGAATCGGATTTGGCCGTCTGCGAGGCTGGCAACCTGCAAAAAGACTTTGCGCCACACACCGGGCGCCAGAAAGGGCAGCAGGCCTTCGAGCACCAGCATCAGCGCGAAGGCCATGAACAGGGTATCAAACATGGCCTACTTGCCGGCGCCGCCCTTGTTGCTGCCGGCTCCGCGGTAGTACTTGAAGAACTCCGAGCCCGGATCGACGACCAGCACGTCGCTGCGGTTCTTGAAGCTCTGGCGGTACGCTTCCAGACTGCGGTAGAAGCTGTAGAACTCGGGGTTCCGATTGAAGGCTTCCGCGTAGATGGCGGCCGCCTTCGCGTCACCCTCGCCCTTGACCTTCTGCGCGTCGCGGTAGGCCTCGGCGATGATCACTTCGCGCTGGCGATCAGCATCGGCGCGAATCTTCTCAGCCTCGGCTGAGCCCTGCGAGCGCAGCTCGTTTGCAACGCGCTTGCGCTCTGCCTCCATCCGGCTGAAGACAGCGGCGCTGACTTCGGTCGGCAACTCGACGCGCTTGAGGCGAACATCCACCACCTGCACGCCGATCTTGCGCGCATCGAGGTCGGCCTTGCTGCGCATCTCGTTCATGATGCGCTCGCGTTCGCCGGAGACGACTTCATGCACGGTGCGCTTGCCGAACTCTTCGCGCAGGCCAGCATTCACGGTCTGCTCAAGCCGGGTACGGGCGCGCGCTTCATCGCCGCCAACAGCCGTGTAGTAGGCCTTTGGATCGACGATGCGCCACTTCACGAACAGATCAACCAGCACGTTCTTCTTTTCGCTGGTGATGAAACGTTCGGGATCGCTGGTTTCAAACGTGAGGATGCGCTTGTCGAAGTAGCGCACGTTCTGCACCAGCGGCACCTTGAAGAACAAACCCGGCTCGTTGGCGACACGACGGATCTCGCCGAGTTGGAAGACGATCGCGTACTGGCGCTGATCCACCGTAAAGACGGCGAGCGACAGCACCGCGATGATCGCGAGAGCAAACCCCGCGAGCAAAGGCAAACGTTCGCGCATCAGCGCTCTCCCCTTTCGCGCGAACGCATGGCTTCGCGACTACGATAATCGGCAGGCACCGGCACATCGGCCTTCGGCGGCGCGACCGGATCCGAGCCAGCCGTGCTCGCCGGACGACTCGGCGTGGCAGCAACGTCCGGCGCTGCCACCGGCGCGCTTGGGCCCTGAGCGGTCGCCTGCATCAGTTTGTCGAGCGGCAGATAGAGCAGATTGCCATTGCCCTTGGCATCGACCAGCACCTTGGTGGTGTTGGCAAAGATCTGCTGCATGGTGTCGAGGTACATGCGCTGGCGCGTCACCTCCGGCGCCTTCGCATACTCGGTGACAATGCTCTTGAAGCGCGAGGCATCGCCCTCGGCGTTCGCAATCACGCGAGCCTGGTAGCCCGCCGCCTCTTCGAACAGGCGCGATGCCGTACCCTTGGCCTTCGGCACGACGTCGTTGAAATAGGCCTGACCTTCATTCTTCTGACGCTCGCGATCCTGCCCTGCCTTCACCGCGTCATCGAATGCCGCCTGCACCTGCTCGGGCGGCTGTGCATTCTGCATCGTCACCTTGGAGATCATGATCCCCGCCTGATAGCGGTCCAGGATTTCCTGCATCAGCGTCGCGGCGTTCGTCGCAATCTGCTCACGGCCCTCGTAAAGCACGAAGTCCATCTTGCTCTTCCCGACGATCTCGCGGATCGCGGACTCCGCCGCCTGAACGACGTTTGCGTCCGGCTCACGGTTGTTGAACAGGTACTCCTTCGGATCCTTCAACACGTACTGCACCGCGAACTGAATGTTCACGATGTTTTCGTCGTCCGTGAGCATCAGCGATTCATTCAACACCTTGTTGCGCTCGCTGCCGCGATAGCCGATTTCGACGGTACGCACACCAGTCAGGTTGACCAGTTCGTGCGTCTCGATCGGGTAGGGCAAACGCCAGCGCAAACCCGGTTCGGTGCTCTGGATGAACTTGCCGAAGCGCAGCACGATGCCGCGCTGGCTCGCATCAACGATGTAGAAGCCGCTCGCCAGCCATAGCGCAGCCACGACGCCGGCGATCAAGCCGATGCCGCCACCGATCTGGCCGGGGCTTGGCGAATTACCACCCGAGTCGCCGCCGCCGCCACCCTTGCGACCAAAGAAGCCGGACAGGCGGCGATTGACATCGCGCCATACCTCTTCCAGATCGGGCGGCCCTTGATTGCCGCCGCGGTCGCCACCACCCTGATTGTTGTTGCCCCAGCGCGGGTCGTTGAGAGACATGAGAATTCCGGTGATGACCATAGGGATGGTCCTTGGAGATCAGCCCGGCTCTGCGGGCACGTCCTCGCCGAGCAACAGCTCGGCGAGCGCTTCGCGCAGGCCATCAAGGCCGGCGCCAGTCTGAGCGCTGACAAAAACGCGGGCGATGTTACCACAGGCGTCCCGCTCAACCTTGGGCGCCGCTAGGGTCGCATCGATCTTGTTCAGCACGAGAATCTGCGGCACATCACCTGCGCCGATTTCCTGCAACACCTGATTAACCACCTCGATCTGAGCTTCACGGTCGTCGCTGGCGCTGTCCACCACATGCAGCAAGAGATCAGCGCTTGCCGTCTCTTCCAACGTCGCGTGGAACGCTGCCACCAGAGAGTGCGGCAAGTCGCGGATGAAACCGACCGTATCCGACAACACCACGATGCCACGACCAAGAAACACTCTCCGGGAAGTCGTGTCGAGGGTCGCAAACAGCTGGTCGGCCGCATAGGCGCCCGCCTTAGTCAGCGCATTGAACAGCGTCGACTTGCCTGCATTCGTATAACCGACTAGAGAGACCGTCGGAATGTCGCGACGTTCCCTTGCACGTCGACGTGTCTTGCGCTGGCGTTCAACCTGGGCGAGGCGCTCCTTCAGCGCCTTGACCCGCACGCCGAGCAAACGGCGGTCGGTTTCGAGCTGCTTTTCGCCCGGGCCACGCAAGCCAATGCCGCCCTTCTGCCGCTCAAGGTGGGTCCAGCCCCGCACCAGGCGCGTTGCCAGATGCTCAAGCTGTGCCAGCTCGACCTGCAACTTGCCTTCGTGGCTCTTGGCACGCAACGCGAAGATGTCGAGGATCAGCGCATTGCGATCGACAACGCGGCACTGCAGCTCGCGTTCGAGATTTCGTTGCTGAACCGGGGATAACTGGTGATTGAAGAGCACCAGATCGGCCTGGTGTTCTTGGCATGCAGCGCCAATTTCTTCCACCTTGCCGCGCCCAGCGAACAAGGCTGCATCGGGTGCGCGCCGCTTGCCGCGCACGACGGCCAGCACTTCAGCGCCGGCGCTCTTGGCGAGGAGAGAGATTTCGTTCAACCGCTCGACCTGGCCGGGTTCGCCGAGATCGAGTTGAACGATGACGGCCCTGTTACCGCTCGCGGGCCGTTCAAACATTCAGCGAACGGCCGCTTGCGCGGCCGCTTTCAGACAGCGTGCGTTCAATCCTGCTTGTCTCCATGATCCTGCTGGATCGAGACCGGACGCGCCGGTACAACGGTGGAGATGGCGTGCTTGTAGACCATCTGAGTGACGGTGTTCTTCAGCAGCACGACGTACTGGTCGAAGGACTCGATCTGACCCTGCAGCTTGATGCCGTTAACCAGGTAGATCGAGACCGGAACATGTTCCCGGCGCAGCGTATTCAGAAACGGGTCTTGTAGCAGTTGCCCTTTGTTGCTCATTTCGGGTGTCCTCTTGTGTGCTTGTAATAATCATTCGATGGGCGCATGTCCCGGGGTAGATCGAATGCGGGGTCAGCCGTGTCCCCGCCAAGCCCTATTCCGTGTCGGAGAACGGATTGCGGGCCGTCTTGAATTGTATCCGCAACGGCGTGCCCTGTAGCTTGAAGACTTCCATGAAGTTGCGCTCAAGGAAGCGCTTGTAAGAATCAGGGATGTGCTCAAGCGCGTTGCCATGCACCACGACCACCGGCGGGTTGGAGCCCCCCTGGTGCGCATAGCGCATCTTCGGGCGGAAGATGCCGTGGCGCGGCGGCGCCTGCTTCGTAATCGCCGCTTGCAGCGTGCGGGTCAGCTTCGGCGTCGCGAGCTTGATCATCGCCGCAGCGTAGGCGCCATCGACGGAACGCATCAGCGCACCAATGCCGTCGCCTTCCAGCGCCGAAATGTAGTGGAACTTTGCCCAGGACAGGAAGTTGAGCTTGCGCGCCAGATCGTTCTTGAGCTGTTCGCGGCGATAGCTATCCACCGCATCCCACTTGTTGACCGCCACCACCATCGCGCGACCGGACTCCAGCGCGAAGCCGGCGATGTGCGCGTCCTGCTCCGAGATGTCCTGGCTCGCGTCGAGCACCAGTACCGCGACGTTCGATTGCTCGATCGCCTGCAGGGTCTTGATTACCGAGAACTTCTCGATCGCTTCGAACACCTTGCCCTTGCGGCGCAGACCAGCGGTGTCGATCAGCGTGTAGTTCTTGCCATTGCGCTCGAAGGGGATGGAGATCGCATCACGCGTCGTGCCCGGCATGTCGAAGGCGATAACGCGCTCTTCACCCAGCAGCGCGTTGATCAGCGTCGATTTGCCGACGTTCGGACGGCCAATGATTGCGACCTTGGGGCCACCCGAGCCGTCGTCCTCACCCTCCGGATCGACCGGAAACGGTGCCAGCGCGGCATCGATCAGGCCTCGCACACCATCACCGTGCGAGGCGGAAATCACGATCGGATCGCCAAACCCAAGTTCATGGAAGTCCGCAGCCACAACGGCGCGGTTCATGCCCTCGCCCTTGTTGACGACCAGATGAACCGGACGCCCGGTACGGCGCAGTTCGACGGCGATTTGCTTGTCTTGCGGCGTCAGGCCCGCGCGGCCGTCCACCAGGAACAGCAGCGCATCGGCCTCGGCGATCGCCTGATCGGCCTGGCGCGCCATTTCGGCAAGGATGCCGTCCTTCGCGGCCGGCTCAAGACCGCCGGTGTCGACCACGAAATACGGCCGGTCGCCGAGGCGGCCGATGCCGTAGTGACGGTCACGCGTCAGGCCGGGCATGTCTGCCACGAGCGCATCACGCGATCGGGTCAAACGGTTGAATAGCGTCGACTTGCCAACATTCGGACGCCCGACGAGGACCAGGGTGGGTTTCACTGCATTTACCTCAACGCACTTTCATGTACGACAGGATGCCGTCACGCGAGAGTGCAACAATGCCGCCATCGTGTTCGAGCAGCGGCGCATCCAGCGGCGAGTTGTCCGCACGCAGGCGGGCGGCGAAGTGACCGTCAGCCTTGTTGAGCAGATGTACCCAACCCTCGACATCACCTACGGCGACGTATCGATCAAATTCAAGCGGACGACCGACCTTGCGCAGCTTCAGGTCATCCTGCTTCCAGGCAGTGGCGCCGGTACCGCGATCAAGTGCGTGCACCGAGCCACGTTCGTCCGTCGCAAACACATTGTTGGCGTCCATGGCGATGCCTACTGGCGTCGAAATGTCACGCCCCCAGACGGCAACACCCTTGGTCACGTCAAAACAGGTGACGCGCCCCTGGAAGGCACCAGCACACAACGCACCGCCGCCGAGGAGCGGCGAACCCACAACGTCCGACAGACGTTCAAGCTCGGTCGTGCCACGCGGCTGGGCGACCGCACCTTCCCATGCCAGCTGACCGTTATTGGTCGTGATCGCTGCAACGCGGCCGCCCGAGAAGCCCGCGAAGAGGTAGTTCTCAACGCGGCGCATTTCGGAGAACGCCCGCAGCGACAAGGGCGGCGTGCTGCGCGTGTAGGTCCAGCGACGGCGGCCGTTCGCCACGTCCAGCGCCACAAGGCGCGAGTCGCCAACGCGCACGACCACCATGTCGTTCTCGACCTGCGGCGTGGCAGCAAGATCGCCACCGACGTCGACGGTCCATCGCTCCGCGCCGGTTGCAGCATCGAACGCTGCGACCATGCCGCGATGCGTGCCCACCACAACCAGCCCGCTCGACGCACCTACGCCAGCAACGATGTCTTCCTTGGTCCGGGCACGCCAGACCTGGCGCCCGTTCTCAATACGATAGACGTCGCCACCCTCGTTCGCGACAAAGACGGCATCGCCATTCGAGGCCGGCTGAATCAGGGCCTTGCCGGCAGCGCCGACACTGAAGCGCCACACCTGCTCCAAGCGCGCCGATGCCGTGAATGGCTTGAGCTCCGCCATCGGCTCGACGATTGTCTTGCTGAACCATGAGCTGACCGTGGAGCAACCGCTCAGCAGCGCCAGAGCGAGCGTGAGCGCAATCGGCGCGCGCAATTTCACTTGCCGCCTCCGAGCGCGTCGATCTTCAGCTCAAGAACCGACTTGAATGCCTGCGAACCCTGTTCGGAACCGAGCCCGTCGAGCGCCTCCTTGTAGGCCGTCAGGGCGTCAGCCGGCTTGCCTTGTGCAACCAGCACATCGCCACGCAAGTCCGCATAACGCACCGCAAATGCCTTGTTCGGCTTCACGGCGAGTTGCTTGAGCGCCGCGTCGTAGGCCTTCTCGTCCAGCAGCACGGCAGCCAGGCGCAGCCGCGCGAGATCGCGGGTCAGCGGGTCATTTCCCTTCTCGGCAGCCCATTCCAGCTTGGTCTTGGCGCTTGCACGATCACCGGCAGCCGCCTGGGCTTCCGCAGCGAGCAGCGCAGACAGATCGGCATAGGCGGTCGAGCCAAAACGTTCGGCGATGATGCCCGACGCTTCGCGGATCTTCTGTGCATCCTTGGCCTCAACGGCCTGCATCAGGCTTGCGTAGATCACGCTTGCTTCGCCCGATTGCTTGTTGCGGTAATACTCCCAGCCACGCCAGCCAACAACGGCCACGGCCAAGACCACGGCGCCGATCGTCAGCAAATTGCCCCACTTCTCCCACCAGGCCTTGAGCGTTGCAATCTGTTCCTGTTCTTCGAGGTCAAACGCTGCCATCTTCTTCTTCCACGTTGTAGAGCAGAGCGGCGAGGGTCTCGCCGAGTTGTGCAGCAGGCAGCCGGCGTTGCTCGCCGCCTTCCCGCAAAAGCTTGAAACTGGCCTCTTCGGCTGCCGCCTCGTCGTCACCAACGATGACCGCAACTGCCGCGCCGGACGCATCGGCCTTCTTCATCTGGTTCTTGAAGTTGCCGCCGCCACAATGCAACACGACCGCAAATCCATCCTCGCGAAGCTGTTCCGCCAGACGGAATGCAAAGCGCGAGGCGGCATCGCCTTGGTGTACCAGATATACATCGGGAACCGAGCGCGCGGCATCGCCCTGCGAGACCTCCCACAGCATCATCAGACGCTCGATCCCCATGCCAAAACCACAGGCCGGGGTCGGCTTTCCGCCAAGCTGTTCGACGAGGCCATCGTAGCGACCGCCGCCACACACGGTTGCCTGGGCACCGAGTTTATCGGTCACCCATTCGAACACGGTGCGGTTGTAGTAGTCCAGCCCGCGGACCAGACGCGGATTGATGCGAAAAGGAATCGCGGCCTCACGCAGCAGCGTCTGAACGCCTTCGAAGTGCGCCAGCGATTCGACGCCAAGGAATTCGGCGAGCTTCGGCGCGGCTTCGACGAGCGCCTGCATCGCCGGATTCTTGGTGTCAAGGATGCGCAGCGGATTCGAGTGCAGACGACGCTGAGCGTCTTCGTCCAGTTGATCGCGATGCGCCTCGAAATAGGCGATCAGGGCCTGGCGATGCGCTGCACGCTCGTCGCTGGAGCCAAGCGTGTTGAGCTCGAGCGTGATGTCCTCTTCAAGACCCAGATCGCGCCACAGCCGCGCGAGCATCACGATATGCTCAGCGTCGATGTCCGGACCTGTGTAGCCGAAGGCTTCCACACCAAACTGGTGGAACTGGCGCTGGCGCCCCTTCTGCGGCCGCTCGTGGCGGAACATCGGGCCGTTGTAATAGAGCCGCTGCGGACCTGACGAATTGATCAGGTTGTGCTCAAGCACGGCACGCACGCACGGTGCTGTGCCCTCGGGACGCAGTACCAGCGGATCGCCGTTGAGGCGATCTTCGAAGGCGTACATCTCCTTCTCAACGATGTCGGTGTGCTCACCGACGCCACGCACGAAGAGCGGTGTGAATTCAAGAATCGGCGTGCGGATCGGGCGATAGCCATAGCTACGCAGCCAGCCGCGCACGATCTCCTCGAACAGCTCCCAGCGTTCGGCGTCGTCGGGCAGGATGTCGTGCATGCCACGCACGCCCTGAATCAGTTTTTGTGCCATCAGCTACCTGTTCAATGTCTCGTCGGCGTCGGAACGCTCAGACGGTCTTTCTTGTGTATTTGCGCGCTACGTAGGCGTCGATCAGCCCAATGAACTCCTGGGCGATGTTATCGCCGCGCAGGGTCACGGTCTTTTCCCCATCCTCGAAGACCGGCGCAGCCGGGGTTTCACCGGTACCGGGCAGCGAGATCCCGATGTTCGCGTGCTTGCTTTCACCCGGCCCATTGACGACACACCCCATCACTGCAAGCGTGAGGTTCTCGACGCCGTCGTACTGGGTCTTCCATTCCGGCATCTTGTCGCGCACATAGCCCTGCACCGACTGCGCGAGTTCCTGGAAGAAGGTGCTGGTCGTGCGCCCGCAGCCGGGGCAGGCCGTCACCATCGGGGTGAAGGCACGCAAGCCCATGCTCTGCAGGATTTCTTGCGCAACGATCACTTCCTGCGTCCGGGCGCCGCCCGGTTCCGGCGTCAGCGAGACGCGGATCGTGTCGCCGATACCTTCCTGTAGCAGCACACCCAGCGCCGCGGTGGAGGCAACGATGCCCTTGCTGCCCATGCCGGCCTCGGTCAGACCAAGGTGCAGCGGATAGTCGCAGCGCGCAGCCAGCATGCGGTAGACGGCGATCAAATCCTGCACGCTTGACACCTTGGCGGACAGGATGATTCGGTTGCCGGCCATGCCAAACTCTTCAGCCTTGGCGGCGGACTCCAGCGCCGAGGTGACGAGCGCCTCGCGCATCACCGCCTGCGCATCCATCGGTTCGGCACGGCTGGCGTTCTCGTCCATGATGCGCGCGAGCACCGACTGGTCGAGACTGCCCCAGTTCACGCCGATGCGGACCGGCTTGTCATACTTGCAGGCCAGCTCGATGATCGCCGCAAACTGTGGATCGCGCTTCTGACCGGAGCCGACGTTGCCCGGATTGATGCGGTACTTGTCCAGCACCTCCGCGCACTCGGGGTAGGCCGTCAGCAGGCGATGGCCGTTGTAGTGGAAGTCACCGACCAGCGGCACATCAACGTTCATCTTCAGCAGCTGCTCGCGAATCTTCGGCACTGCCGCCGCCGACTCTTCGTTATTCACCGTGATGCGCACGATCTCGGAGCCAGCCCGCGCGAGTTGCGCGATCTGGATTGCCGTCGCGATGTGGTCTGCCGTGTCGGTGTTGGTCATCGACTGCACGACGATCGGCGCATCCGACCCAACGCGGACACGCCCGATGCGAACTTCACGGGTACGGTGGCGAGCGGCCGGCTTTCCGCCGAATGGATCGAGAACAGGCATCAGCATCACTTCACGGAAAGGCGCGCCACACTCACCTTGGTGTAGGGCGCGAGATCGACCGGGCGGCCGTTGTATTCGACTTTGACGTTCGGCGCGTTGCCAATCACCAGCGCAAACGGTGCCGTGCCCTGCACCGTCTGTGTCGAACCGGCTTTGCTAAGGCGCGAGAACACCACGCTGCCGGAGGCATCACGCACCTCGACCCATGCGTCCTGCGCGAACGAAAAATTCAAACCGCCCTGCGCTGCACCAACCGGCGCCGACTGCTGCGCAAGTGGCGTAGGCGCCGATTGCGGAGCTTGCGACGCGGCAGGTTTGGCGACGGCAACGGGTGACGATTGCGCCACCGAGGCCGTAGCCGGCTGGGATTGGGCGGCAACCGGCTCGGACGCGCTCGCGGCAGGCTCGACCTGCGCGGTGACAACGGCCGTCTCTTCGGTGTGCGGCGGGAAGATCGGCTCGGACGCCGCGACGGCCGCAGACTGGCTCACCCCACGCTCAACACCCGGAGTGGCCCCACGGCCAAACCAATTGAAGCTCGACCACACCAGCCCCAGCACGACAATCGCGCCCACCACCATGACGGCTGGCAACGGGGAGGCCGACCGATAGCCCGACGGCCGGCGCGGTACGGAGCCTTCGGCATTCGACTCTGGCGCGAGCTTCAGATCCTCGCCACGTGCGGGCTGCTCCATGCGTTCAAGCAGCGGTGCAGGATCCAGACCGAGATAACGCGCGTAGTTGCGGACAAAGCCGCGCGCAAAGGCACTGCCCGGCAACTGATCGAAAGCCTCGCTCTCGATCGCTTCGATCTGGCGAGGGGTCAGCTTCAGCGTGGAAGCGACTTCGGCGATACCAAGATTGCGAGCCTCACGTGCCTGCTTCAGGGCAACGCCCGACGCAGCAACGCCGGGGGCATTCGCGTAGCTGTGTGATTCCATCGACGTAGCGCTCAATCAAAGCGCTCCTGCAAATAGTCCTGATATTCCTGCGAGCTGGTAAAGCGGCGGCGCAGCTGGGCGGTGTAAGCGGCTTCGGCCTCCCGGTTGCCCAGCTTCCGCTCAACACGCAAGCCCAACCAGACTGAGGCCGCGGTTGGCTCGCCAACACGGTTCAGATCGGCCACAAGGTCGCGCGCCTTCTGCATCTCGCCTTTGCGGTATGCGATGTTCGCAAGGTTGTAGAGCGCGGTTGCGTTATTCGGGTCGAGCGCCAAGGCGCGAGCGAACTGCCCGCGGGCCGCATCCTCGTTCTTGAGCTTCAGGTAACACAGGCCCGAATTGGTATAAGGGCGGGTCGGGTTTTCGTAATACGGGTTCTGGGCTGCCTTCGCGAGCAACTCAAGACCGCGCTGCTCCTGTCCACCGTTGCACAGGAACCAGCCGTAGCTGTTGTTGATTTCGGGGTCACCTGGCGCTAGCGACAAGGCGCGTTCGAACTCCGACTGTGCGGCTTTCTGCTCGTCGAGATACATGTGCACCAGCGCCTGCAGGTGATGCGCAGCGGCGTAACTCGGGTCCTCCTGGACCGCAATCCGCGCCTCCTCCATCGCAACCCCTAGGCGGCCCGCCTTGATGTACTCATTGCCCAACTCGACGTGGGCCCGCGAGCGTTTTCGCGCCTCGGTGGCGACCGGCTGATCGGTCGAGGGTCGGTCAGCAACGCCGGCTCCGCCTTGCGACGAAGGGGTACTGCAGGCGGATACTGCCGCCGCAGTCGCGAGCACAAGCATGAGCGAACGAGCCACGATCAAGATCTGACCTCCGTAAGCGAAATGGTGCGCCGCGTAGTGCGGCGCGTTTTATCGATGACCTGCCCGGCGAGCTGACCGCAGGCGGCATCGACGTCGTCGCCGCGGGTCTTGCGGGTGGTCGTCACGATTCCGGCATCGATCAGAATCTGGGCAAAACGCTTGATCCGAGGTGCCGGTGAGCGTTCGTAGCCCGAATTCGGGAACGGATTGAACGGAATCAGATTGAATTTGCACGGCACATCGCGCGTGAGTGCGATGAGCTGCCGGGCATGCTCGTCCTGGTCATTGACCCCGTCGAGCATGACGTATTCGAAGGTAATGAAGTCACGCGGCGCGCGCTCGAGATAGCGCCGGCAAGCCGCCATGAGTTCCACCAGGGGGTACTTCTTGTTGATCGGTACGAGCACGTCGCGCAGCGCGTCGTTGGGCGCGTGCAGCGACACGGCGAGTGCCACCGGGCAGGCGTCGCGGAGGCGATCCATCGCCGGCACGATGCCCGAAGTCGACACCGTAACGCGACGGCGCGAAAGGCCGTAGGCGTGATCGTCGAGCATCAGGTTCAGCGCCGACACCACGTTGTCGAAGTTCGCCAGCGGCTCGCCCATGCCCATCATCACGACGTTGCTGATGATGCGTTCGCCGTCCGGGTCCGCACCCAGCAGGCGGTTCGCCATCCACAGCTGGCCGATGATCTCGGCGGCCGTCAGGTTGCGGTTGAAGCCCTGCTTGCCGGTCGAACAGAACGAGCAGTCCAGCGCGCAGCCGGCCTGCGAGGAAATGCACAGCGTGCCCCGCGTCGTTTCCGGAATAAACACGCTCTCGACCGCGTTGGCGTTGCCCACATCGAACAACCACTTGCGCGTGCCATCGGTGGAGATGCTGTCGCGGATCGGATTGGGCGGCACGATGCAGGCCGAGCCCTGCAGTTTGGCGCGCAGGCTCTTGGCGACATCGGTCATCGCCTCGAAATCGGTCTCCCCGAAGCGGTGAATCCAGCGCAGCACCTGGCGCGCGCGAAACGGCTTCTCGCCCTGCGCGGCGAACCAGTCTGTCATCGCCTGCGCATCGAAATCGAGCAGGTTGACGCGGTTTTCTTGTGCTGTCGTCATGTTTGTCTCCGGGGGCAGAGACCGTTCAGACCGCCAGCGGGGGTTCAAATTCCCGCTGGCGAATCCGTAGGATCGCTACGCCTCGCTCAGCGGGAGTAGACGTTCATGCCCGGGAAGAAGAACGCCACTTCAACGGCGGCGGTTTCCGGGGCATCCGAACCGTGCACGGCGTTGGCGTCGATCGACTCGGCGAAGTCGGCGCGGATCGTGCCCGGCGCAGCCTTCTTCGGGTCGGTGGCACCCATCAGCTCGCGGTTCTTCGCGATCGCGTTCTCGCCTTCAAGCGCCTGGATCATCACCGGGCCGGAGGTCATGAACTTGACCAGATCCTTGAAAAAGGGACGCTCTTTGTGCACTGCGTAGAACTGGCCGGCTTCCTGCTCGGACAGATGCACCAGCTTGGCGGCAACGATCTTCAGACCCGCGTCTTCAAAACGCTGATAGATTTTGCCGATCACGTTCTTCGCGACGGCGTCCGGTTTGATGATCGATAGGGTGCGTTCGATAGCCATGTTCAAACTCCACGATTGTTGGGTGCAAAAAAGCTAACTTTTGATTATATCAGGGAAAATTTGCTGGACCTCAGCCATCTTGTGCCAAAACGAAACGGCGCCAGAGGCTGTCAATTAGGCACATTTTCTGGCGCACGCTCGATAGTCTGGCGGCACCTCAAACGCCTAAACTCGCGGTTTTCCCAGCCTAAAGGACGCATGATGAAGCACCTTCTAGCCGCCCTCATCTGTTCCACCGCCCTGCTCGCCCCGATTGCCGAGGCCGCCACGCCGGCCGCGCCGGATCCGGCAGCAGTCCAGGCGCTGCGCGATCAGATCCGCACAGACAAGAAGAAGCTGGTCGCTGACAACATGCTGCTGACGGCAGCTGAGGCAGACAAATTCTGGCCGCTCTATGACCAGTACGAGAAGGCAGGCACGACGATCCGCCAACGGCTGACGCTCGCGATGATCGACTTCATCGCTGTGGATGCGAAGCTCACCAACGCCAACGCCAAGCGTCTGATCGGCGAAATCAACGGCGCCGAGCGTGACCTGATCAAGCTCCGCGTGACCTACTTCGACAAGATGTCGAAGGTGATTCCGGCCGCCAAGGCAGCACGTTTCATGCAGATCGAAGCGAAGATCGACGCGTTGCTGCGCTTTGATCAGGCGGCAACGATCCCGCTCGCGCAATAACCCGCACCGCAGCGACAAAGAAAACGGGCGCCGCTGGCGCCCGTTTTTGCTTCAACCGCAGCAGGCTACTGGAGCATGCCCAGCATGCGCGGGAACCACAGCGACAGCGTCGGCACATAGGTCACCAGACCAAGGAAGACCAGCATCGTCAGCAGCCAGGGCCAAACCGCCACCGTCAGCTCGGTAATGCCCATCTTCGTGATGCCAGAGGCCACGTACATGTTGAGCCCCACCGGTGGATGGCACATGCCGACCTCCATGTTCACGGTGATCAGGATGCCGAAGTGCACCGGATGGATGCCCAGCTTGGCCGCCACCGGAAACAGGATCGGCGCCATGATCAGCACGATCGACGAGGGTTCCATCACGTTCCCGGCCACCAGCAGCAGCACATTCACCGCGAGCAGGAAGGCAATCGGGCCCAGGCCTTGAGCCAACAGCCAATCGGCGAGCTGCTGCGGAATGTTCTCGTTGGTCATGATGAAGGAGAACAGCACCGCGTTCGTGATGATGTAGAGCAGCATCGCGCTCATGTTCGCCGAGTCGAGCAGCACCTTGCGCACGCCGGCAAGCGGCATGTCCTTGTAAACAAAGACCGCGACGATGAAGGCATACACCGCGCTCATCGCGGCCGCCTCGGTTGGCGTGAAGATGCCGGTGTAGATGCCGCCCATCACGACGATGATCAGGAAAAGCCCCCACATCGACTCGCGAAACGCCTTGAACCGCTCGGGCCAGCTTGCCTTGGCCTGCCGCGGGTAGCCGAACTTGCGCGCACGGTACCAGGTGGTAAAGCCGAGGAAACCCGCCAGCATCAGGCCCGGCACCACGCCCGCCATGAACAGCGCGCCGACCGAGGTGTTGG
This sequence comes from Niveibacterium sp. COAC-50, assembly GCF_013184235.1. NCBI lineage: Bacteria > Pseudomonadati > Pseudomonadota > Betaproteobacteria > Rhodocyclales > Rhodocyclaceae > Niveibacterium > Niveibacterium sp. COAC-50. Next base: position 451,027 of record NZ_JABCJM010000001.1, on the reverse strand, counting down.
TCGCGACCGAGTACATCACCATCACGATGGACGGCGGGATCAGGATGCCCAGCGCGCCCGAGGTGGTGATCACACCTGCGCCAAAGCGCTTCGGAAAGCCAGCCTTGACCATGGCCGGCAGCAGGATCGACCCGATCGCCACGACCGTCGCCGGCGACGAGCCAGACACCGCGGCGAACAGCGCGCAGGCCATCACGCCCGCAAGCCCAAGGCCGCCGTGCCAGTGGCCGACCATCGAGGTGGCGAAATTGATCATCCGCCGCGCGACGCCACCGTGCGTGAGGAAGTTGCCGGCCAGGATGAAGAACGGAATCGCCATGATTTCGAACTTCTCGATGCCGGTGAAGAGCTTCAGTGCAACCGATTCGATCGGCACCGTGGTCATCGTGAAGAGAAAGGTCAGCACCGTCAGGCCGAGCGAGATCGAGATCGGCATGCCGGTAAGCATCAAGGCCAGCAGCAGGCCGAAGATGATGAGCGCGCTCATTGCTTGCCCTCCTCGTCGTCGCGTTGGTGGGCCGCCTTGAAACGGCGCGAGCCGCCGTAGCCATGGGCGATGTCCTCCCCTTCCGCAAAAGCTTCGCCAACCGACGGCAGCTTCTCGTCGGGCTCATCCTCCAGCCCATCGACGTGACCGTGATCGTGGTGCGGCAACTCGCCGGTCTTCACGAAGGCCCACGCTACCTGCAGAAAGCGGAAACACATCAGGCCGGAGCCAAGCGGGATCGCCGAGTAGACGATCCAGGTCGGCCACTCGAGGTCTGGCGTGGTCGGCCCTTCAAAGGTGTCACCGGGAATGCCCAGCTTGGTGAACAACGCGTGATGGAAACCGTTCTCCCACACGAAGCGCGCCCCCAGCGTGGCAACGATGCCGGTGAAGAAAGCACCGGCGCACAGACCGAAGAGCACGAACTTCGCGCGCTTCCGATCATCGAGTCGGTTGATCAGCACATCCACGCCAACATGGATGCCGGTGCGCACACCATAGGCGGCGCCAAACTTGGCCATCCAGACGAACATGATGATGCACAGCTCCTGTGCCCAGGAAAGGTTGATCGACAGCAGCCAGTCCTGCAGGCCGGGAATGGCAAAGCCGGACAGGTAGCGATGCAGCACGGCGACAAAGATGATCACCGTGGCCGCGCCCATCAGGGTCGCGATCAACCATTCCTCGATGTGATCGAGGATCTTCATTGGATGTCTCCGGATAAGAATCGGCCAGATACGGCCGGGCGGGCAGCGGGCGCGCGGCAGTCCCCCCGAACCGCCACGCGCCACCCCGAAACGGGTTTAGGGCTTGGCCGGGTTGAACCCGGTCTCCTTGTAGATCGCCTTGATCAGCTCGGCGCCGACACGCGACTCCTGCTCCTTATGCACCGCGAGCAGCACCCTCTTCAGTTCGGCCTTCTCTGCGGGCGACAGGGCAACGACTTGCGTCTTGCCTGACTTCTTCACGGCCTCCATGGCATCGTTGTTCTCTTTCTGCGCCACCGCGTCGGCATAGCGCGTGGCTTGCACCATCGCGTCCTCCAGCTGGGCGCGGATGTCGGCCGGCAAACCTTCCCAGAACTTCTTGTTCACGATCACCGCGTAGCCGAGGTAGCCGTGGCCGCTTTGGGTCACGAACTTCTGCACCTCATGCATCTTCTGGGTGTAGAAGTTGGAGGGCGGGTTCTCGGTGCCGTCCACGACGCCGGTCTGCAGCGCCTGGTAGACCTCGGAGAACGCGATGACCTGTGGATTGGCGCCGAGCGCCCGCATCTCCGAGTCGAGCACCTTGGACGACTGGATCCGCATCTTGAGACCCTTGAAGTCCGCCGGCGTCTTCAGTGGCTTGTTCGCCGAAAAGTCCTTGAAACCGTTGTCCCAGTAGGCCAGACCGACGATGCCCTTGGGCTCCAGACGCTTGAGCAGATCCTTGCCGATCGGGCCGTTGGTTACGCGATGGAGCTGGTCGTAGCTATCGAAGAGGTACGGCAGGTCGAAGACTTCGAATTCCTTGACACCCAGCGGCCCAAACTTGGCCAGCGACGGCGCGAGCATCTGGACGGCACCCAGTTGCAGCGCCTCCATCTCTTCCTTGTCCTTGTAGAGCTGGCTGTTGGGATAGACCTCGACCTTGACCCGCCCACCAGTCTTGGCCGCGGCGAGCTGGGCAAAACGTTCGGCGGCCTCGCCCTTGGGCGTGTTGCGTGCCACGACATGGCTGAACTTGATCACGATCTGCTGCTGCGCGGCCGCGGGCAGCGACCAGGCTGCAAGCGCGACCAGCAGGGATGCAGCAAGTGTTCGACGTTGCATGGTGGTGTCTCCTCGGGCGATTACGATTAGTCGGCGCTGCACCGCAGATCGAGCTGCGGATAATGGAGTTTTAGGGCGACGCGGCCCATCGGGCCATTGTGGAGTTCCACAACCAAGCACGCGCGGACCGCCGCCAGCCGCTGCGCTACCATGCGCCTCCCGCGCCCCCAACGCCCCCAACGCCCCCAACGCCCCCAACGCCCCCAACGCCCAGACCGATGCGATTCCGCAACCACCGATTCCTGCAAGCGCTCAGGGCCATGATCCCGGCCCCGCTCACGGCCAACTCGACCGAGCGGCTGCGCGCCTGCGCCGGTGCCTTGCTGGGCATTCTGCTGACCGGCCTGATTACCCACGCGGTACTGGGGAAGGCCAGCGAACTGCCGCTGCTGATTGCGCCAATGGGTGCGTCCGCCGTGCTGCTGTTCGGCGTGCCGTCGAGCCCGCTTGCCCAACCCTGGTCGATCATTGGCGGCAATCTGGTCGCCGCGCTGATCGGCGTCTCAAGCTGGAAGGTCTTTCACGATCCGCTGATGTCCGGCGCCTTCGCGGTATCCATCGCGATCGGTGCGATGTTTGTCCTGCGTTGCCTGCATCCACCCAGTGGCGCCGTCGCGCTGACCGCCGTTCTGGGCGGCCCGGCAGTCCATGCACTGGGCTTCGGCTTCGCGCTTGCCCCGGTTCTGCTCAACTCAGCCGCGCTGCTGGCCGTGGCACTCGCGTTCAACAACCTCTCCGGCCGGCCGTATCCGCATCGGCATCCGCCAACGAGGGGCGCGGACGCCCCACCGGAGCGACTGGGCTTCGTCGCAGCGGATCTCGACGCAGTGCTGCGCGAGTACAACCAGGTGCTGGATATTGACCGCGACGACCTGCAGTCGATGTTCCAGCAGGCCGAGGCACACGCTTACCGGCGCCGCATGGGGGAAATCACGATTGGCGACATCATGACGCGCAACGTGATCTCGGCCGAGTTCGGCACCGAACTGGAGGACGCCTGGTCCTTGATGCGGCAACATCGGATCAAGGCGCTGCCCGTGGTTGATCGGGCGCGTCGCGTCACGGGCATCGTCACGCAAGTGGATTTCATGAAGCAGCTCGATCTCGATGTGTACCCGAGCTTCGACAAACGCCTCAAGGCGCTGATCCGCCGCACCGCGAGCATGACATCGGACAAGCCCGAGGTCGTCGGCCAACTGATGAGCAGCCCGGTACAAACGGCACATCCGGAGATGCACCTCGTCACGCTTGTGCCTTTGCTCTCGGGCGGCGGGCACAGCCACATCCCGGTGGTTGATGACGAACGCCGGCTCGTCGGCATCGTCACGCAGAGCGACATGGTGGCCGCGCTCTACCAGGGGCGGCTCGCCGAGCCGCCGGCACGCGAGGCTTGAGGCGATGCCGCGGCACGCTTCGCCCAGCTCGCGGCATCGCAGCTAGAGTATCGGCGTGAGCATGCCGACCGCCCCCTCCCACCACACCAGCGACTGGTATTGGCGCCTGCCCGCGCTGGCCTTGATCGCCCTGGTGGCGGGCATCGCCGGCTTCGTCGCGCTCACGCTGCGGCAGGATCGTGACGAGCAACGCGCGACGCTCGTCTCCGACGTGCTGTGGATCGAGCAGAACCTGCGCTTCCAGCTCGAGCGTAACGAAGGCGTGCTGCGCCAACTGGCGCCGGACTTGTTCATATCGCAGACGCCCGGCGAGCAGACCATCGCGCGGCTGCGGCAGCTCACCGGTGGCGACAGCGGCGTGGTGCGCGTGCTGTGGGTGGATGCGCGGCTGTCGGCACGCGGCGCCTGGCCGCCCGAATTGCGGCCCGAGGACCCTGAGCTGGTGCAGGAGGCGGCCGACATGTCGCGCGCCTTCGGCCGCGCCGGCTACGCCTACCTGCCCGGCCCACCGAGCGAACCGAGTTTTGCCGTGGCCACCCCGTGGCACGATGGCCATAGCCTCGTCGGCTACGTTGTCGCGGTCTACAGCTTCCAGCAGATGCTCTCGACGCAGGTGCCGTGGTGGTTCTCTGAACGCTACCGGCTTTCGATCCTGGATCAGCGCGGCGCCGTCGTCGCAGCCAAATCGCAAGTCGCCCCGCTCGCCGGGGAGCTGAGTTACGAAGTCCCCTTCGATCCGCCCGGGCACGGGCTCGCACTGAAGGTTGAAGGCTACCGAAGCGGCACCCGCCTGGTGCCGCTGGCCTTCGCCGGCGCGGTGATCGTCTTCGCCGCAGCCACCGTATGGAGCCTCTGGATGTTGCGCCGGCACATGCGGCGGCGGCAGCTTGCCGAGCAGGCGCTGCGACGCGAAATGGCGGTGCGACAGGCGATGGAAGATTCGCTGCTGACCGGTCTGCGCGCGCGCGACCTCAGTGGCCGCATCACCTACGTGAACCCGGCGTTCTGCCGCATGTTTGGCTGGAGCGCGGAAGAACTGGTCGGCATGGCCCCGCCGATGCCGTATTGGCTACCCGATGAATTCGACCGCACCCGCGCGGTGCATGACAGCATCCTCGCGGGCGACGCCCCCTCGCAAGGCGTGGAACTGCGCTTCCGGCGCAAGAACGGCGAGAAGTTCGATGTGCTGATCTACGAAGCGCCGCTGATCGATGCCGACGGCAAGCACACCGGCTGGATGGGCTCGGTGCTCGACATCACCGAGCGGCGTCGCGCCGAAGAGCTGACCCGCCAGCAGCAGGAGAAGCTGCAATCGAATGCCCGCCTCGTCACGATGGGCGAAATGGCCTCATCGCTGGCACACGAGCTAAACCAGCCGCTGGCCGCGATCACCAGCTACGCCACCGGCGCGCTCAACGCACTGCGCACCGGCAGCCTGCCGCAGAGCGAGATCGAAGCGGCGATCGAAAAGCTCGCACAGCAAGCGACGCGCGCAGGTCAGATCATCCGGCGGGTGCACGACTTCGTGCGCAAGCGCGAGTCGAACTTCCGCCCAGCAGTGATCAACGCCGCCGTGAAGGAGGCCTTCGAGCTGGTGCAATCGGAAGCGCGCCGCCGCGCCGTGCGCCTGATCGCGGAGTTGTCGCCCGACTTGCCGCCGGTGCATGCCGATACGGTGATGCTCGAGCAGGTTCTGGTTAACCTGATCCGCAACGGCTTCGACGCGATGCGCGACACCCCGCCAGGCCGCCGGGTGCTGACCGTGCGCACGGCGCTGGTTGAAGGCTGGGTGCGCGTATCCGTTGCGGACCACGGCAGCGGCATCGCGCCCGAAGTCGGCGAACGCCTCTTCGAAGCCCTGTTCACCACGAAGGCGGAAGGCATGGGGATGGGGCTTAACATCTGCCGCTCGATCGCCGAACTGCACCACGGGCGGCTGTGGTTTGAAGCCAACCCGGAAGGCGGCACCCTGTTTCACCTGACCCTGCCGATCAAGGTCTAGGATGCGCCGCCGCACCACACCCAACCTGCTTGCCTGTTCTCGGGCCGCCGGAGACTGACATGGAACCCTTGGTTCACATCGTTGATGACGACGAAGCAATCCGCGACGCGCTGGCCTGGCTGCTCAAGAGCCGCCGCCTGGCATGCCGCACCTGGTCGAGTGGCGAAGACTTCCTCGCGTCGCTGGACGCGTCGATGCGCGGCTGCGTCGTGCTCGACGTGCGCCTTGGCGGTATGAGCGGGCCGGAATGCTTCGAGCAGATGCTCGAACGCGGCGTGACGCTGCCGGTGCTCTTTCTCACCGGGCACGCCGATGTGCCGATGGCGGTGCAGCTACTGCGTCGCGGCGCCTGGCATTTCATGGAAAAACCGTGCAACGACAACGAGCTGGTGGACCTCGTCCAGGAAGCGCTTGCCTTTGATGCCCGCAACCGCGCCGACCAAGGTTCGCGTGCCAACATCGAAGCACGCCTGGCCGCGCTCACGCCGCGCGAGCAGGAAGTGATGAACCGCATTCTCGAAGGCAAGCTCAACAAGCAGATCGCCGATACGCTGGATATTTCGATGCGCACAGTGGAAGTCCATCGTGCGCGGATCTTTGACAAGATGGGCGTCCGCTCGGCGGTCGAACTGTCGCAACTGCTGAGCCCGCTGCGCAAACCGACATGAACCTGGTTGCACCCTGCCCCAACTGCGCGAGCGCAATGGCGCGCATCTCGCTTGCCGCACATTACGGCGCCGTCGTCGAGATCGATCATTGCGCAGCCTGCCGCCTGCTTTGGTTTGACCAGATGGAAACCGCCAACCTCGCACGCGACGGCTTGCTGGAACTCTTCCGCCTGATCGCCGCGGCCGAGCCGTCGACCGAGCTGCCACTTGGCGAGCGCCTGCAGTGCCCGCGCTGCACCGGCCCGCTGGATCGCATCCACAACATGAGCCGCTACGGCCGCATGATCCACTACCGATGCCGCAAGGCAGACGGACACGCGGTGACGCATGCGCAGTTCCTCGCCGAGAAAGGCCTGCTGCGCGATGTAACTGAGGCCGACCTCGCGCAGCGCAACCGCCTGATGGCGCTCTCATGCCGGCAATGCGGCGCACCGTTGCACGCGCTGAACGACTGCAATTGTCCGTACTGCGGTGCACCGGTCGTGATGCTGGACATCGAGCGTGCCGTGGAAAGTCTTGCCGGCCACGACCGCGAGCGACAAGACTTCGAGGCCCGCCAGGCCGCCGACCACGACGCCGCGCTCGAACGCCTGATCGCCGCGCTCAACGACCGTTGACGGCAGTCTGCCGGCTAAGCGAGACGCGCGATCTGCGCGTCGTGCAGGCGGCGCAGAATCAGCAGGCCCACCGCGGCGCCGATGCCGGCCATGAACATGTCCGATTGCGTATCCCACGGGTCGCCTTGGGTGCCGAGAAACGCGTCAGCCCCCTGCCCCAAGGCCAGCGCAGTCCACCATTCGATCAGTTCATACCAGGCGCTGATCGCCTCGGCCACGCACAGCGACAGGAAGGCCGCCATCCCGCGGTGCGTGACGTAGCCTTTGCGCAGCAGGATCTCGCGCGCCAGCAACGCCGGCACCAGACCCTGCATGAAGTGACCCAGCTTGTCGTAGGGATTGCGCGACAGCCCGAACCAGTCCTTCACCCAGAAGCCCGCCGGCACCTCGGCATAGGTCCAGGTGCCGCCCACGATCAACACCAGCGCATGCAGCGCGATCAGCACATACAGCAGGGTCGTCAGCGGAAAACGCTCGCGCGTGGCCCAGAGCAGCGGCAAGGCAATCATGGCCGGAAGGGTTTCGAGCAGCCAGGTCGGGTAGTCGTGCGGGCGGATCGCCGACGCCACAAAGGCCACAAGCACACCGAGGTAGAGCGCCGCGACGCCGCGGTTGCCGGACATGTTCAGGCCCATGGTTGCGGCAAGGCCTCTTGCTCGAAGGTGCGGACAACCGCGGGCCGCGCCAGCATTCTTGCGATGAAGGGCCCAAGGTGCGGCAGGCTGCGTGCGGGCCGCGCAAAGCCGCGAGTCCAGCGGCACAGCATCAACGCGAAGAAATCCGCCGCCGAAATGCGATCGCCCAGCAACCAGTCGCCGCCGTGGCGCGCAAATTCGGCATCGAGCAGATTCAGTTGTTCGCCGATCCGCGCTTCGGCGTGCGCTTGGACCTGCGCCACCGCGTCCGGCGCGTCGGCCCAGCGCTCCGGGTAGTAGTAGATCATCAGCGTGGCCTGCAGGGTGTTGGTCAGCCAGCTCATCCACTTGTAGAAGTGCGCGCGCTGCGCGGTACCCAGCGCCGGCGCAAGGCCCGCACCCGGGTGGGTATCGACCAGATGCAGGCAGATCGCGGCGGTCTCGTACAGCACCAGATCGCCATCCACCAGCACGGGGATCAATCCGTTCGGGTTGAGCTTCAGATACTCGGGCGACTTGTGGGCGCCGTGCTCGCGATCAACCAGGCGCAACGTATACGGCAGGCCCATCTCTTCCAGCAGCATGTGCGGCGCCAGGCTCGCGTTGCTCGGGTAGTAGTGCAGTTCAATCATGAAACATCCTCTTCAGCGGGCGCTCCAGTTTGGTTAGGCCGACGACGAGCGTACGCGACTTTCCCAGGTTAACGGGGATAAGCGCCTAAAAGGCTCTCGCAACACTTGCGGTATCGAGAGGCCCGCCCCGCAGCCTCCCCGCGCACTTTTTGCGGGCAGTTAAGCCGTTGCGGACAATTTGGGAAGGCGTTCGACGCCCCGGGCCCCGCTGTTGCGCTCTACTGCGTGCATTTCATCAGATCGTCTGTTCCCGCCGCAATTTTGTCGCTCGATCGATCAAGGTATTCTTTCGAAGTGTCGGACGCACTTTGGCTCCTTGGATACTTCACGAACATCTCAAAAGCGAAGATGGCGTCGTCCATTCCTGCCGACATCTGACGTGTAGCACTGTTGATGCAATCGTTGCCAATGACCTGCCCCATTTCGCGCCGAATCGCCTGCATTCGGTCGACTGGGCCGGTCACCTTGGAGCGCGTCGTTATTTTCGCGAGCCCGACTGCGTCGTCCCACTTTGCCAAGATCGAGAACACTTTGTCCTTCTGCTCAGACAGCCTGGCAATTGACGCCGCACGCCGTGCCACCTCTTTCCGCTCCAACTCCTCGCGCTTCGCCAACTCAGTTCGCTTCTGTGCGGCCCTGTGGCGTTGTAACCCAGACGCAATAACCACAAGCACCGCAATAACGAGCAGCACAGCGACAAGCGATATGCCGACCTGACGGGAGCGGGAATCAAGAGAATTAAATCGGATCTTCATGTCAGCCATACGTTGGGAATGATGAGCGTCTGGGAAAGGATTCGCCCGTAGTCGGTTATCACCTTGGCAGGCCGGGCGAATGCCACATATTGTTTAGCGGCCAGGGCAGTCTCCTAATTTACCGTGGAGTTCAAATCCATCGAGACGACGATTGGCCGGTCACAGGCAATTTGCCGCAGGCACGCTCACTCGGTTGTGTGTGAAAGATCACCGTTCCAACCTATCGCCTTTGCGCGAAGAAGAGCGGTCAAGCTGCTCCGTACTGAATGACAAGGCGACTCAAACCCAGCAACGATTGGGCGTCGCTGTACGCCCGGGGTTTTGCGGCCGATACGGTCACCAAGCGCAGGCATAGGAGCAGGTCCGGCGTTGCATACGACAGTTAGTGGCGTGTCGTTCGCCGCGCACAGTGTCAGTCTGAGCCCATTCATCCAGAGGGTGAACGGGGGGCATAGACTCCCCCAGCGTCGCCTCCAAGATCGTGGCAAACTGGACCGAGCAGTTCTACGGCCTCGAACCAAGGATGCGGCGCGTCGCTGCATCACTCAGGACAACAAGCGTGAGGTGAATCATGCGGGGAATGTCTCGTTGCATCGCTGCGGTGTTGGTCGTGCTCTTATCCTCCGCTGGTGTCGCTCAGGCCCAATGGGTGTTTGTCGCAAGAAAGGCCGTCGGCGTGGTTCGCCAAATGGCGGGCGAGGCCGAAAACGGACAAGGTACCGGGTACGACTCGGCGACGGTGATGCTTAACGCACGCGCAGAGAACGTTTATCGGAAAGCGGTCGAGCTTGCCAAAGCAAGCAAGGAGTTTCATCTCACGCGGCAGACCGACAGTACGCTGACGCTCGAGATATCCGACGGGAAGCGCATCGCCGGAATACAGGTCACCCCGATTGAGGAACGCCTGAGCCAACTGCTGATCGTCTCCAACACTACGCCGTCACAGGAGTCTGGCAGTTCGACCGCCGTCAAGGCCGTGCTGCGAATCTGCCAAGAAATGGCGATCGAGTGCAGTGCTGCGGCGCAGCCCCAAAGCGCTGCAGGCGGAAGGAAGTAACGGACGCCCCGGAGTCGAGAAGGCGGGCGCAGCGCGCACACGACAGATCTCACGGTCGCAATGGCCGTGTCGTGCTAGCGTTCGGCGCTTTCCGCCCGGGCCGACATCGCATTGGCGCGGGCTCTCCCAACACAGTCAGATTCGATTGGGTTCCCTCAATGAAACGCATCGTCTCCACCGTATTCGCAGTTGTCCTGGCAACTCCTACATTCGCCGCTGACCGCGTCGTGCTGCTCGCACCGGTGACCTATACGCAGGATTCAAGCATCGTCCAGAAGGTGAAGGACGAGTGCCGCCCAGAAGAACAGGTCGCCCGTGCGATGAGCTCGGCGCTGAACAAGAAATACGGCGGCGGCAGCCCGATCAGTTCGGAAACCGAGGCCAACGGTGCGCAGGTGATGCGCATGCAGGTCTCGCATGTGTTGGGGGTTGGCGGCGGCGGCTGGAGCGGCCCGAAGGCGATCACGGTGCAGGTCGAGTTGCTTGAGAACGGCAAGGTCGTGCGCAAGACGCGCGCCAATCGCTGGTCCACCGGTGGCATGTGGGGCGGCTTCAAGGGCACCTGCTCGATCTTGGATCGCTGCGCAGTGGCGCTCGCTAAAGACCTTTCCCGCTGGGCAGGCGACCCGAGCTACAAGATCGAAGACGAAGCAGCCCCCAAAGACGCCGCACCTGAAGACAAGGCCGCGGCCGAAAAGACCAGCCTGTAAGCGCCTACCAGTGCGGAAAGCCGGCGCTTTGCCGGCCTCCGCATTACGAAATCGAGGCGGACAGGTAGAATGGGCGGTTTAAATTTTCGCTGGAAGCTCGAACCGTGAGCATCAAATCCGATAAGTGGATCCGCCGCATGGCGGAACAGCACGGCATGATCGAGCCGTTTGCGCCCGAACTGGTGCGTTCGGTCAATGGCAACAAGATTGTCTCGTACGGCACCTCGAGCTACGGCTACGACGTGCGCGTGGCCAACGAATTCAAGGTGTTCACGAACATCAACTCGACGATCGTTGACCCCAAGGCCTTCGACGACAAGACCTTCGTGGACTTCACCGGCGACTACTGCATCATCCCGCCGAACTCGTTCGCCCTGGCCCGCACGGTGGAGTACTTCCGCATTCCGCGCTCGGTGCTGACGGTGTGCCTGGGCAAGAGTACCTACGCGCGCTGCGGCATCATCGTGAACGTGACCCCGCTCGAGCCCGAGTGGGAAGGCCATGTGACGCTGGAGTTCTCGAACACCACGCCGCTGCCGGCGAAGATTTACGCCAACGAGGGCGTGGCGCAGATGCTGTTCTTCGAGTCCGACGAGATCTGCGAAACCTCGTACAAGGATCGCGGCGGCAAGTACCTGGGCCAGACCGGTGTGACGCTGCCGAAGATCTGAACCCGCGCTTGCGCACCCAGACGGCCCTGCAGATTTGCAGGGCCGTTTGTTTTGGATCAGAGGCCGCACGGATGGCGCCCTGCTGGCGAACACCGCAAGCACTTGATCGAAAAGCCTTTTTCACAAGGCCACGACACAGTTTTCCGCATCCGCGACACAAGCTGTGCCAAGCCACTTCCCCTGCAGCCTGACACTGTTATCATTCGCGCCTTTCCGACGGGGGGTGCCACCGCACCGGCCCCGTTTTTCTCTTTTGGCTTCGCGGAGAATCCGCCATGCGTTTCGATTTCCCGATCATCATCATCGACGAGGACTTCCGTTCGGAAAACGCCTCGGGCCTCGGTATCCGTGCATTGGCGGAGGCGATCGAGAAAGAAGGCATGGAAGTGCTGGGCGTCACCAGTTACGGCGACCTGACCTCCTTCGCACAGCAGCAGAGCCGCGGGTCGGGCTTCATCCTGTCGGTGGATGACGAGGAGCTGACGTCGGACGAGGCTGAAGAGACGATCGGCGAACTGCGTGCCTTCGTACAGGAAATCCGCTTCCGCAACCCGGATATCCCGATCTTCCTGCACGGCGAAACGCGCACCAGCCGCCACATCCCGAATGATGTGCTGCGCGAGCTGCACGGCTTCATCCATATGTTCGAGGACACGCCGGAATTCATCGCGCGCTACGTCGTGCGCGAGGCCCGCGCCTACCTCGACAGCCTGCCGCCGCCCTTCTTCCGTGCGCTGGTGCACTACGCGGCGGACGGTTCGTATTCCTGGCACTGCCCGGGACACTCAGGCGGCGTTGCCTTCCTGAAGAGCCCGGTCGGCCGGATGTTCCACCAGTTCTTCGGTGAGAACATGCTGCGCGCCGACGTCTGCAATGCGGTCGATGAGCTGGGCCAGCTGCTCGACCACACCGGCCCGGTCGCGGCGTCGGAACGTAACGCCGCGCGCATCTTCAATTCCGACCACCTGTTCTTCGTCACCAACGGCACGTCCACCTCGAACAAGATCGTGTGGAACTCGACCGTGGCGCCGGGCGACATCGTGGTAGTGGACCGCAACTGCCACAAGTCAATCCTGCACTCGATCATCATGACCGGCGCGATTCCGGTCTTCCTGATGCCGACGCGCAACCACTTCGGCATCATCGGCCCGATCCCGAAGAGCGAATTCAGCTGGGAGAACATCCAGAAGAAGATCGCGAAGAACCCGTTCATCACCGACAAGAACGCCAAGCCGCGGGTGCTGACGATCACGCAGAGCACCTACGACGGCGTGCTCTACAACGTCGAGGAGATCAAGCAGGAGCTCGACGGCAAGATCGACACCCTGCACTTCGACGAAGCCTGGCTGCCACACGCCGCCTTCCACGACTTCTACGGCGACTACCACGCGATCGGCGCCGATCGCCCGCGCTGCAAGGAGTCGATGATGTTCTCGACGCAAAGCACGCACAAACTGCTCGCTGGGCTGTCGCAGGCTTCGCAGATCCTGGTGCAGAACTCGGAGAACCGTCAGCTCGATCTGGCGAGCTTCAACGAGGCCTACCTGATGCATACCTCCACCTCGCCGCAGTACGCAATCATCGCCTCGTGCGACGTGGCGGCCGCGATGATGGAACCGCCGGGCGGCACCGCGCTGGTCGAAGAATCAATCGCCGAAGCGCTCGACTTCCGCCGTGCCATGCGCAAGGTCGACGAAGAATGGGGCGCGGATTGGTGGTTCAAGGTCTGGGGCCCGGACTACCTCGCCGACGACGGCATGGCCCTGCGCGAGGACTGGATGCTGCGTGCCGAAGACCACTGGCACGGCTTCGGCAAGCTGGCCGAAGGCTTCAACATGCTGGACCCGATCAAGGCGACGATCATCACGCCGGGGCTGGATGTTGAAGGCCACTTCTCGGACTGGGGCATCCCCGCGAGCATCCTCACGCGCTACCTGTCCGAGCACGGCATCATCGTCGAGAAGACCGGTCTCTACTCGTTCTTCATCATGTTCACCATCGGCATCACCAAGGGCCGCTGGAACACCATGGTGACCGAGCTGCAGCAGTTCAAGGACGCTTACGACAGCAACCAGCCGCTCTGGCGCGTGATGCCGGAATTCATCGCCAAGCAGCCACGCTACGAGAAGATCGGCCTGAAGGATCTCTGCCAGCAGATCCACGATTTCTACGCCGCGAAGGACGTCGCGCGCCTGACGACCGAGATGTACCTCTCGGACATGGAGCCGGCGATGCGCCCGACCGACGCCTGGTCGAAGATGGCCCACCGCGAGATCGAGCGCGTGTCGATCGATGAACTCGAAGGCCGCATCACCGCGATGCTGGTGACACCCTACCCGCCGGGCATCCCGCTGCTGATTCCGGGCGAGCGCTTCAACGCCACGATCTGCAACTACCTGAAGTTCGTGCGCGAGTTCAACGAACGCTTCCCCGGCTTCGAGACCGACGTGCACGGCCTCGTCAGCGAAGTGGTGGACGGCAAGAAGAAGTATTACGTGGACTGCGTACGCCAGGGTTGAGCAGCCCCACCGTGCCATCATCGAAGAGCCGCGAAAGCGGCTTTTCGCATTTCTGCGGGTGCGATTCCGCCGCAGCGGGCGCAAAATTCGCGGCTTGACTCGGCTGACTGGAGTACCCGCATGCAACCCACCCGACTGACCTGTCTGCTCGCTGCCGCGAGCATTGCGCTTGGCGCCTGCGCAACGATGGACGAGAGCTCACAGGAAAAGGCCAAGGGCGCCGGCCTGGGCGCGCTCGGCGGTGCTGCCGCAGGCGCACTGATCGGCGCGGTCACCGGCAGCGACAAGGTCGGCCGCGATGCCGCCATCGGCGCAGCGGTCGGTGCGGCCGGCGGCTACATCTGGTCGTCGCACATGGAGAAGCAGAAGCGCGAAATGGAGAAGGCCACCGCCGGCACTGGCGTATCGGTATCGCAAACCAGCGACAACCAGCTCAAGCTCGAAGTACCGGGTGATTTCTCCTTCGACACCGGCCGCGCCGACATCAAGCCGAACATGCGCCCGGTGCTGGACCGCTTTGCGACCACGTTGAACGAGAACCGGGCAACGCACATCCGCATCATCGGCCACACCGACAACACCGGCTCCGACGCGGTGAACGACCCGCTCTCGCTGAACCGCGCCGCCAGCACGCGCGATTACCTCGCCGACCGCGGCGTCGCCAGCAGCCGCATCAGCATCGACGGACGCGGCGAGCGCAACCCGATCGCCAGCAACGACACCGCCGAAGGGCGCGCCCGCAACCGGCGCGTCGAGATCTTCGTCGCGGAGGCTGCCGCCCGCTGACCCGGCTCGCAGCCAAGTGCAGGCGCGCATCGCTGCAGGCGCCCGCACGGCGATACATGCCGGACCAGCATGCGGGCGACGATACCCCGATAATGCACGCTGCAAGCAACACAAGCGCCGATTAACGCCTGATTGCCACCGGCCGGACGGCCGGCCTATCCGAATCCCCCCGAGGTTCCCATGCAAGTCCGAAAACGCATCCTCCTGATTGGCCTGGTGGTGCTCGTCGTCGCCATCGCAATCTCGCTGGCCGTCAAGGGTAACAAGGCCCCCAACACTGCACCGGCCAACGCCGCGACCGGGGCGCAAAACAAGGCCGCGCTGACGGTACAGACCGTCAAGCCGCAAAAGGCCGAGTGGCCGCAGACGCTGAGCGCGAACGGCAGCATCGCGGCATGGCAAGAAGCCGCCGTCGGTGCAGAGATCGCCGGACTGCGCATTACCGAGATTCTCGTCAACGTTGGCGATCAGGTTAAGAAAGGCCAACTGCTCGCCAAGCTCGCGAATGAAACGGTCGCGGCCGACCATGCACAAACCCGCGCCGGCGTGATCGAAGCGGAAGCCACCCTGAACGAAGCCCGCGCCAACCTTGAACGCACGCGCCAGCTGCGCGCGGCGGGCATGGCCAGCGCCCAGCAGTTGGTACAGGCCGAAACCGCGGTCGATACCGCGCAGGCGCGTGTCGAGGCGCAGCGCGCACGCCTGCGGGCTGAGGATGTACGCCTCGCGCAGACCCGCGTCGTGGCACCTGACGACGGCATCATTTCCGCGCGCAACGCCACCGCCGGCTCGATCGCTCAGGGCGAACTGTTCCACCTGATTCGCGGCGGCCGCCTCGAATGGCGCGGCGAGCTGGCCGAAGCTGAGATGGCCTCGGTGCCGCCCGGCACGCTCGTGCACCTGACACTCGCCGGCGGCGGCGCCGCCGAAGGGCGCCTACGCATGCTGGCGCCGACGGTGGACCCGCAAACGCGGATCGGTCTCGCCTATGTCGACCTCACCGAACCCGGCCCCGCGCGGGCCGGCATGTTCGCGCGCGGGCAGTTCGTACTGGGCAAACGGGCAGCGCTCACGCTGCCGCAGAGCGCCGTCGTGTTGCGCGACGGATTCAGCTACGTGCTGGCGCTGGACGGCACACGTGTGCGCGAACAGAAAGTGGAAACCGGCCGCCGCAACGGCGACCGCGTCGAGATCCTGGCCGGCCTCCAACCGACCACCGCCGTGGTTGCAGCCGGCGCAGCCTTCCTTGCCGACGGCGACACGGTGCGCGTCGCGCCCGCCCAGAACTGAGCGCGAAGATGGCCACCATGAACGTTTCGTCCTGGTCGATTCGCAATCCGATTCCGGCCCTGCTCTTCTTCGTGCTGCTGACCGCCGCGGGCATCGTCGGATTCCGCGCGATGAAGATCCAGAACTTCCCGGACATTGATCTTCCGATGGTCGTGGTTACCGCCAGCCTGCCCGGCGCATCGCCTGCACAGCTGGAAACCGAGGTTGCACGCAAGCTCGAGAACGCGATGGCGACGCTGCAAGGCGTCAAGCACATCTACACCAAGATCCAGGACGGCACGGCCACGATCACCGTGGAGTTCCGCCTCGAGAAGGCCACGCAGGACGCCGTCGATGATGTGCGCGATGCGGTTTCACGCGTGCGTTCGGACCTGCCGGGCGATTTGCGCGACCCCGTCATCGCCAAGGTGGACCTCGCCGGCATGCCGATCCTGACCTACACGATCGCGTCGAGCCGGATGGATAACGAAGCGCTGTCATGGTTCGTCGATCACGACATCACCAAGGCGATGCTGAGCGTGCGCGGCGTTGGCGCCGTCGCCCGTGTCGGTGGTGTGACGCGCGAGGTGCGGATCGAGGTGGATCCGGATCGGCTGTTTGCCCTGAAGGCAACCGCCGCCGACATCTCGCGCCAGCTGCGCCAGGTGCAGCAGGAAGCCTCGGGCGGGCGAGCCGACCTCGGGGGCTCGGAGCAGTCGGTGCGTACGATCGCTACGGTCGCGTCGGCCGAAGAACTCGCGGCGATGGAGATTC
The DNA here is from genome assembly GCF_013184235.1 of Niveibacterium sp. COAC-50. NCBI lineage: Bacteria > Pseudomonadati > Pseudomonadota > Betaproteobacteria > Rhodocyclales > Rhodocyclaceae > Niveibacterium > Niveibacterium sp. COAC-50. Next base: position 434,237 of record NZ_JABCJM010000001.1, on the reverse strand, counting down.
CGCTGTCCGATGGCCGCCGCATCCGCCTCGACGAAGTCGCCACGGTACGCGACACCGTGGCCGAAGTGCGGTCCGCCGCGCTGCTCAACGGCAAACCGGTGGTCGGTTTCGAGATCACCCGCAGCCGCGGTGCCGGTGAGGTGGAAGTTGCCGAGGGCGTCGCGGAGGTGCTCAAGGCACTGAAAGCCAAGCATCCGGATGTGGTCATCACCGAGGCCTTCAATTTCGTCGATCCGGTTGCGGAGAACTACAGCGGCTCGATGAACCTGTTGTTCGAAGGCGCAATCCTCGCGGTACTGGTTGTGTGGCTGTTCCTGCGCGACTGGCGCGCCACCTTCGTGTCGGCCACCGCGCTGCCGCTCTCGATCATCCCAGCGTTCGCGGGAATGCACCTGCTCGGCTTCTCGATCAACGTGGTGACGCTGCTTTCGATGTCGATCGTGGTCGGGATTCTGGTAGACGACGCGATCGTCGAGATCGAAAACATCACCCGCCACCTGCGCATGGGCAAGACGCCTTACCAGGCGGCGATGGAAGCCGCGGACGAAATCGGGCTCGCCGTGATCGCCACCACCTTCACGCTGATCGCGGTTTTCCTGCCCACCGCCTTCATGGGCGGGGTGCCGGGCAAGTTCTTCGTCCAGTTTGGCTGGACAGCCGCAATTGCGGTGTTCGCGTCGCTGGTTGTGGCGCGCATGCTGACACCGATGATGGCGGCCTATCTGCTCAAGCCGCCGCGTGACGATCACCGCGAGCCGGGCTGGCTGGCGACCTACACGAACTGGGTCACCTCCTGCCTGAAGCACCGATGGCTCACGATGGCCGCCACGGCGGTGTTCTTCTTTGGCTCCTTTGCGATGGTGCCTTTCCTGCCCACAGGCTTCATGCCGCCGGACGATTTGTCGCAAACACAGGTGACGCTTGAACTGCCGCCCGGCAGCACCTTCCGGCAGACCTTTGCGCTGGCCGAGCAGGCACGCCTGATCGTCGAGAAGAACCCGCATGTGAAGCTCGTCTACACCGCAGTCGGCGGCGGCCTGGCCGGTGGCGACCCCTTCGCATCTGCGGGCGCTGCCGAGGTTCGCAAAGCGACCCTGACGATCAACATGACGCCACGCAAGCAGCGGCCGGGTATCAGCAAACAGTCGATCGAGGGCGAACTGCGGCGGGCGCTCGAGGTGATCCCCGGCGCGCGCATCAAGGTCGGCCTCGCAGGGGCCAACGAGAAGTACGTGCTGGTGCTGGCGGGCGAAGACGGTCGCCTACTGGCGGCCCATGCGGCCAAGGTGGAGCGCGAACTGCGCACGATTCCCGGCATCGGCGCGGTGACCTCGACGTCCAGCCTTGTGCGCCCGGAAGTGATCGTGCGGCCAGACTTCACGAAGGCCGCGGAGCGCGGTGTGACGTCCGCCGCGATCGCCGATACGCTGCGCATCGCCACCTCTGGTGATTACGACCAGGGGCTCGCCAAGCTCAATCTGTCGCAACGGCAGGTACCGGTTGTCGTGCGCCTGAAGGCTGACGCACGCGAGAACCTCGATCTGATCGCACGGCTCTCGGTGCCCGGCACCAAGGGGCCGGTGATGCTCGGCAACATCGCAACGCTGACGGTCGATAGCGGCCCGGCGCAGATCGACCGATATGACCGCGCCCGCAACATCAACTTCGAGATCGAACTCAACGGTCAGCCACTCGGCGAGGTTTCCGCCCAGGCGCTGAAGCTGCCGAGCCTCGCCAATCTGCCACCCGGCGTTACGCAGACCACGGTTGGCGACGCGGAAGCAATGGCGGAGCTGTTCTCCAGCTTCGGGCTGGCGATGCTGACCGGCGTGCTGTGCATCTACATCGTGCTGGTGCTGCTCTTCCACGACTTCGTGCAACCGGTGACGATCCTTGCGGCGCTGGTGCTATCGGTGCCGGGCGCATTCCTGGCGCTCTTCATCACGCACACGGCCTTGTCGATGCCTTCGATGATCGGCCTGATCATGCTGATGGGTGTGGCCACGAAGAACTCCATCCTGCTCGTCGAATACGCGATCATGGCCCGCCGCGAGCATCACCTGTCGCGCTGGGACGCATTGCTTGACGCCTGCCGCAAACGCGCACGCCCGATCGTGATGACCACCATCGCGATGGGTGCCGGCATGCTGCCGATCGCCATCGGCCTTGGCGTAGACCCGAGCTTCCGCGCGCCCATGGCGATCGTCGTGATCGGCGGTTTGATCACCTCGACCTTCCTGAGCCTGCTGGTGATCCCGGTGGTATTCACGTTTGTCGACGATGGCATCAACCTGATCAAGCGCGTCCTGCCACACCGCCAGCACCACCCGGCAAACGCCACGACCAAGACTGCGTAGTTTGGCCGCGCCGGTTTCAGCTGCGGCACAAGGCTGAAACCGGCGGCCGTCGAACCCATGGCCGCCGCCTACTTCCGCAATTGCCTGAGCAGTGATGCGAGGGCTAACATGCGGTTCCGCTGAACCGAGAAGCCAACGTGTTCAAACCCGCCCGCACTGCAGGCCCGCCTTTTCTCCGCACAGGCGCCTGGCGCCCGCTCGCCGGCCTCATCCTGAGCATCGGTATGGCAAGCGTGCACGCCGAACCGATGAGCTTCGACGCGGCCCAGCTGCGCCTCGCCGACAAGTCCGGCACGCTGCGTGCAGCGCGGCTGAACCGCGAGGCACGCGAACTCGAAGCCGAAGCCACCCGCTCGCTATCGCTACCGCAGGTAAATGCAACGGTGGCGTATTCGAAACTGGAGCGCAACTACGAAGTCGATGTGGCGCCGATTACCGGCGCTTTGAACCAGGCAGTCGGTGCGATCGGCGGCGCCACCGGCGTGAAGCTGCCGGCGCTGCCCGCCACGCTCGATTACAAGTACAAGAACGAAGGCGTGCGGCCGATCCTCGGTTTCAACTGGCCGCTATTTACCGGCGGCAAGATCAGCGCCACGCAGGATCTCGCCGCCGCGCGCACCGCCGAGGCCGGCGCCGAGGTGCGCCATACCGAGGAAGCGCTCACCACTCAGCTGGTGAAGTACTACTACGGCTTGCAACTCGCCGAGCATGCGGTCGCAGTCCGCAGCGCCGTGCTCGACGCATTGACCCAGCACCTGCACCAGGCCGAACGCTTCGAGAAGACCGGCCTGATCGCGCGGGCCGACCGCCTGCACGCACAAGTCGCCTACGACGAAGCGAAGCGCAAGTTGTTCAAGGCGCAGGACGATCGCGCACTCGCGCAGATTGCACTGAACCGGATGCTCGCCGCCACACAGGATGTGGTGCCGTCCTCGCCGCTCTTCGTGCGCAGCGCGCCGGTCGAGCCGATCGAGACCTGGACCCAGCACGGGCTCGCCGCGCACCCCGGCCTCGCGCTACTTGACGCCAAGCGCCAGCAGACTGCGCAGCTCGAAACCATCGCCCGCTCGGCGTTGCTGCCCGAGGTCTTCGCCTTCGGCACTTACCAGCTCAACAAAGAAGTGCTGACACCGGTGGAACCGGACTGGATCGTCGGCGTCGGCGTGCGCTTCACGCTGTTCGACCGCCTTGATCGCAGCAGCATGATTGCGGCGAGCCAGCGCCAGAGTGCGGGCGTCGTTGCATACACAGAACAGGCGCGCGACGACATCGCCACGCTGATCGAGAAACGCTGGCGCGAACTCGAACAGGCCCGCCAGCGCTACCTGCTGCTCGAATCGAGCATCGCGCTGGCGAAGGAGAACGTACAACTGCGCGAGCGCGGCTTCGGTGAGGGGCTCAGCACCTCGCTGGATCTGGTCGACGCACGGCTGTCGCTGTCACGCGCCGAAATCGACCGCGCTCAGGCTGCCCGCGACTATGTCGTTGCACTCGCCGAGCTGCTGGAAGCCAGCGGCCAAAGCGAGCGTTTTACCGAATACGCCGCACACGCCGACATACGGATCGAACGCCCCAACCCTGCCGCGGGTCGCCAACCATGAACAGCAAACCACTTGTCGCCGCAATCGCCGGCATCGCCGCGCTAGGGCTTGTCGCCTGGGGCGTTTGGGCCGCCACGCACCCGGCCCCCTTGCCGATCCAGGGGCAGATCGAATCGCGCACCGTCGACGTCGCCAGCAAGGTGCCGGGCCGGGTTGCCCGCGTGCTGATCGAGGAAGGACAACGCGTTAGCGCGGGGCAGGCTCTCTTCGAACTGGAAAGCCCAGAACTCGACGCCAAGCTCGCGCAGGCCACCGCGGCACACGACGCCGCAGAGTCCGTCAGCACCAAGGCGCAGAGCGGCGCGCGCAGCGAAGAGATCCGCATGGCGGAGCTCAACTGGCAGCGCGCCGTTGCGGGTGCCGAGCTCGCCGAGACCACCGCGCGGCGCGTGGCCTCGCTCTACCGCGAGGGCCTGATCGCGCAGCAGAAGCACGACGAGGCGCAAACCCAGGCGCATGCGGCCCGTGCGCAGGCCGACGCCGCCCGCGCGCAGTACGACATGGCCCGCAACGGCGCGCGCAGCGAGGACAAGGCGGCGGCGGCGGCACAAGTGCGGCAGGCGGCCGGTGCGATGTCAGAGGTGCAAGCCTATCGGCGTGAAACGCGCATCCTCGCGCCGGCGGCGGGCGAAGTCGCGAAGGTGCAGATCCGCGCAGGCGAGATCGCGCCGCAGGGTTACGCGGTGGTGTCGCTGGTGGACCGGGGTGACAGCTGGGCGGTGCTCAACGTGCGCGAAGACCAACTCGCTCGCTTCAAGCAAGGAGCGGAATTCGACGCAGAACTGCCCGCGCTCGGCAAGGCCCTGCGAATGAAAGTCACCTGGCTGGCACCGCTGCCCGATTTCGCGACCTGGAAGAATGTGCGGGGTACGCAAGGGGTAGACCTGCGCACCTTCGAGGTCCGCGCAAAGCCGCTCGCGCCGCCGCCGGATCTGCGGCCCGGCATGAGCGTGATCGTGCGCCCCTGAGGCATGGCCACGTCGGCCTTCCGCCGCAGCCTGCGGCGCGAGCTCTCGCACCTGGCACACGACCGCTGGGACCAAGCGCTGCTGCTATGGCTGCCCTTGCTGACCTGTCTGATGATCGCCGCGATCTTCTCTGCCGGGCAGATCCGCGAACTGCCGGTCGGTCTGATCGATGCCGATCACACACCTCTTTCGCGCCAGCTGGCGCGCCTGATCGACGCGGCGCCCGGTGTTCGTATCGCCGCCAACCCGGCTGATCACACGGCCGCGATGCAGGCCATGCGCAGCCGCTCGCTTTACGGCGTGATCGAGATCCCGCAAGGCTTCGAGCGCCAGATCAAGCGCGGCGAGCAAGGCGATGTGCTGTTCTTCTACGACGCACAGTTCGCGACGGCAGCCGGCATCCTCGCCAAGGATGTACAGGCTGCAACGATGACCTTCGCCGCCGGCATCCGCATGGTCGCGCGCGAGAAGCGCGGCGAATCCGCGATCGCCGTGCGCGACAGCGTGCAAGCGATCAATCTGCGCCTGACGAGCCTCTACAACGAGTCGATCGACTACCAGACCTTTCTCGGTGGCGCACTGGTGCCGGCGATCCTGCAGATCCTGATCATGGTCGTGGGTGCCAGCGCCGTGGGTCGCGAGATCCGCGACCGCAGCGTGCCTGAATGGCTTACTGCGGCCGACGCTCACCACGCCTCGGCGCTGCTGGGCAAGCTACTGCCCGCCTTCATCGCATTCAGCGCCTGGGGCGTGATCTTTCTGCTCGCCTGGGGGCTGCTGAGGGCCGAGGTCGCCGCCGCCTCGCGCGCACTGCTACTGAGCGGCATGCTGGTGATGGTGGCGGCTTACCTGCTGCTGGGTGCGCTGGTCGCCGCCGCCACCGCCAACCTGCGCAGCGCACTCAGCGTGGTGGGCTTCTACACCGCGCCAGCCTTCGCCTACGTCGGCCAGGCGTTTCCGCTGATGGCGATGCCGGCGGCCGCAAAAGCCTGGGCGGCGATCCTGCCGCTGACCTGGTGGATTCAACTGCAAAACCAGCACTGGCTGATGGATGTGCCGATCGCCGCATCGGCGAAGCCCGTTTCGGCGCTGCTGCTGATGCTCGCGATTGGCGCGCTTGGCAGCGTGCTCGCGCTGCGGCGTGTCGCATCGCAGCCTGAGCGCTGGGGCGCCCGATGAGCTTCGTGCGCGCGATGTTGGCAACCTGGCGAGCGGTGCTCGCCGACGCAGGCGCGGTGCTGCTCTTGCTCGGTGCCTGCGTAGCGTATTCCTTCTTCTACCCGCTGCCGTACGAGCGCGAGACCGTCGAACGCGTGCCAGTGGCAGTCGTGGATCAGGACGATTCACCGCTCTCGCGACAGCTGATCCGGTTCGCCATGGCCAGTCCGCAACTCGCCGTGCGGCAGATCGGCCGCGATCTGCCTGCGGCACAGGCGGCACTCGCAAGCGGCGAGGTGCTGGGCCTTGCGCTGATTCCCGCCGGCTTCAAGGCCGACCTGCAGCGCGGAAAACGGGTGGAGGTGCAGATCGCCGGCAACGCCGCCTACGCGCTGATCAACAAAACGGTGCTGAGTGGCTTTGCGGCAGCCGCCGGCACGCTGTCAGCCGGCATAGATGTGCGCCGCTTCGCCAGCCATGGCGCGTCCATGCAGCAGGCGCTGGACGCCGCGATGCCGGTGAATTACATCGCGCGACCAGCGTTCAACGTCAATGAAGGCTATGGCAGCTACGTCGTGCCCGGGGTGGCACCGCTGATCGTGCAACAGACGCTCGTGATCGGCATGTCCTTGCTGCTGGGTTTGTGGGCTGAACAACGACGCGCTGGGCTCGCGCCGCTGCCCACCCGCTTGCAGGCTCGCCCCTGGTCAGGCTTCTTCGGGCTGTGGGCGGCATTCGCGGCGATCGGCCTGCTCAACGCGCTGTATTTCTTCGGTTTCGTGTTCCATTTCCAGGGCTACCCGCAGGCGCCCCGTCTGGTCGAAATGCTTGCGCTGGCTGCGCTCTTCGCCCTGGCAAGCAGTGCCTTTGGACTGTGCCTCGGGCAGTTTTTCGACGTGCGTGAGCGCGGCATGCAACTGCTGCTGTTCTCGTCGATCCCAATGCTGTTCGTCTCCGGCTTTCCGTGGCCAGCCGAATCATTGCCGGAGCCGATCGCCACGCTGCGCTGGCTGCTTCCCAGCACGCCGGGCATTCAGGCATCGCTCGCGGTGAACCAGCTGGGCGCGCCGTTTACCTCGATCGCGACGGAACTGCTCGCGCTGGCCGCACAGATCGTCGGCTGGGGCGCGGCGGCCGCATGGCTGTTCCGCCGCCGCTGGGCGCCGCAATAAGGCGGCTTGCGGCACAATCGCGCTTTGCCCCGCAGGTGCCGGCCCGATGCTCGAAATCTTTCAGTACGCAGTCAAGAACACCGCGCTGATCCTCGCCGCGTTGCTGCCAATCATCAACCCACCGGGTGGCGCACCGATCTTCCTGCTACTGACCCGTGGCGCGTCGGCCGACACTCGCCGCTACCTCGCGCGGCAAGTGGCATGGAACGCCTCGCTGCTGCTGCTCGCGGCAATGTTCATCGGCTCGTATGTGCTGGAGTACTTCGGTATCTCCGCCGCCACAGTGAAGGTGGCGGGCGGCATGCTGGTCGCCTCGATCGGCTGGAAGATGCTGCAGACGGACGACGCCCACCATGACGACGCGGGCTCGCACATCGAATGGAGCCGCCCGGTCGCGGAAAGCCGCGCTTTCTATCCGCACACCTTCCCGCTCACCGTCGGGCCCGGCTCGATCGCGGTTGCGCTGACGCTGGGCGCGAGCGTCTACCAGGGTGGCAAACGCCCGATCGCCGCCCCGCTCGGCGCTCTGCTCGCGGTGTTGATCGTCGCGATCATCATCTACCTCTGCTACGGCTTCGCCGACCGCATCGTCGGCCTGCTTGGCAAGACCGGCACTACCGTGATGCTGCGCCTCACAGCCTTCGTGTTGCTGTGCATCGGCATAGAGATCTTCTGGGGCGGCGCATCCGACCTGCTGGAACCACTCGTTCTGCATCGTCGTTAGTACCACCCAACAAAAGAAAGGGCCCCGCGGGGCCCTTTCTTGTTTGCTGAGCGTGCCGCTCAGATGTGGGCAAGCGCCAGCGCCGCCAGCGCCGAGCCGAATGCGGCCGTGCCCCAGGCGCCGTACTGCAGCCACTTCTTGCGCGTCAGCAAAGTGATCGCAGCAAGCGAAATCGCGATCTGGATCGCAGTCATGGCCTGCGCCCAGCGATGATGCACATGCATCGCCTGCTCGCTCAGTTCGTCTTCTTCCTTGACGCGAGCCTCCAGTTCGTCGGCCTTCTTCTTGATCTCTTCCTTCTCGGCCTTGTAGCGCGCGGCGTCTGCCTCGAACTTGGGCCGCTTGTCCTCGGCGCTCAGCGCACTGCCCAGCTCGGCAAGGTTCTGCTTGTTGCCCTTGGACTGGTAGTAAGCCCACTGGTTGGCGGCTTCGGTCTTGAGGATCGCAGCCTGGTTCTTGTGCAGCATCGCGTCGTTCTGCGTGGCGCCGCCTTCGTAGCTGAATAGCGCGCCGACGGTCGCCAGGATGGCGGTCATCACGGCGATTTGCGACGAGAAATTGTCGCCGCCGTGGCCAGCGTGTTCGACCGCATGGTCATGCGGCCCGTGGACGTGGAAATGATCTCCGGACATGGTCTTCTGCGTTGCAGTTTTCAGGAACGAACGTAATCAACAAAATCAAAGGGGTGGTCGTGGGCCTCGTCGGCCGGGTGCCCCTCGCGGCGAACCACCGTAAAGCCCGCATCCCGCCAATCCGGGAAGTGGGCGTCACCGTCGACCTCCGCCTGCACCTCGGTCAGCCACAGCTCGTCGGCGCGCGGCAGCGCCTCGGCGTACAGCTGCGCACCACCAATCACGAAGGCGCGCTCGACAGCGCCGCAAAGCGCCAGCGCTTCGTCGAGCGAATGCACGACCTCGGCACCCTCGAGCTGCAAATCGCGCTGGCGCGTGACCACGATGTTGCGCCGGCCCGGCAAGGGGCGCCCAAGCGAGTCCCAGGTCTTGCGGCCCATCACGATCGGGTGCCCGAGCGTGAGCGACTTGAAACGCTTGAGATCATCCCGCAGGCGCCATGGCAGCGCGTTGTCACGGCCGATCGTGCCGTTGCGCGCGACTGCGGCGATCAGGGCAAGTTTCGTCATTACACGGCCACCGGCGCAGAGATGTGAGGATGCGGGTCGTAGCCTTCAAGCGTGAAATCCTCGAAGCGGAAGGCGAACAAATCCTTCACCTCGGGGTTCAGGCGCATCGTCGGCAGCGGACGCAGCTCACGCGAGAGCTGCAGGCGGGTCTGATCCAGATGGTTTGAGTACAGATGCGCGTCGCCCAGCGTGTGCACGAAGTCACCCGGCTGGTAGCCGCAGACCTGCGCAATCATCAGCGTCAGCAACGCATAGCTTGCGATGTTGAACGGCACGCCGAGGAAGATATCCGCGCTGCGCTGGTATAGCTGGCAGGAGAGCTTGCCGTCTGCGACGTAGAACTGGAACAGCGCGTGACAGGGCGGCAGCGCCATCTTGTCCACTTCGCCCGGGTTCCATGCACACACAAGGTGGCGGCGCGAATCCGGGTTCTTCTTAAGCCCTTCGACAAGCAGGGTGATCTGGTCGACCGTACGGCCGTCCGCCGTCTCCCAGCGTCGCCACTGTTTGCCATACACCGGGCCGAGTTCGCCGTTTTCGTCGGCCCACTCATCCCAGATCGAAACGCCGTTTTCCTTCAGGTAGCGGATGTTCGTATCGCCCTGCAGGAACCACAGCAGTTCGTGGATGATCGAGCGAAGGTGCAACTTCTTCGTTGTAACGAGCGGAAAGCCCTCGGCCAGATCGAAACGCATCTGCCAGCCGAAGACCGAGAGGGTGCCAGTGCCAGTGCGGTCGGACTTGCGATGACCGCGTTCGAGCACATGGCGCATGAGTTCGTGATACTGCCGCATGGGTAAAGCCCGGCCGGAAAAAGCCGTCATTGTACCGGTGGCGGCGCGCTTGCACGGCTGATTAAGAAGGTAGAGACGCGCCGCCACCACAGCGTAGAATCGTGACGGAATTCACAGAGAATCGGCATGCTCAAGCTATTCCCTTCCCGCCCGGATCACCCCTTGGCCGATTTGCGCGAACTGCAGCGCGCGGTCACGGAAATCGGCGCGCACACGCCGGACGACGCGTTGCGCGAGGCGACCGGCTGGCTTGAGACGGTTGGCGCACCGGAAGAAGGCAGCGACCCGACCGCCTTGCTGCGCCTGCTCGTGAGCTTCGACGAGGCAATGCAGCCGCACGCCCGCGCGCTGGCCGACCGCTATGTCGAAAGCCGCCTGAAATGGTCGCCAAGCTCGACCGCCCGCTGGCAGGCAACACGCGCCTTCCTGCACCTGCTGTGCGAGCGCTACGAAGACCTGCTGCGCCTGCTCGGCAATGGCCGCAAGCCCTATGTGCAACTCACCGCCGACGTCGCAGTGCGCTTGCTGCGGGCAGCCAGCGCCGCCCAGCGCTGGGATGCGCTTCGTTATGGCCCCTATGATCCGAACCACTGGCGGCGCTGCGGCCAGGCCTATCTGGCCGCGGCCCAGCACAATCTGCTTGAACAACCGGTGCGGCTGCGCAGCAACCGGCAAACCGAAACAACCACGGCACGCGAGTACCTGCGCACGGTTGCCTTTGCCACCGCCGCGATGGACGAACTGGACGAGCGCCAGATCCTGCTCGCCGGCCACGTAATCCACTACGTGCTGGGCACGCTTCGCCTGACCGAAACACCCGAGCGCGACAGCGTCTTCTGGGTGGACCCGGCGCTGGCACAAAGCCCGGTGCGGATGGCTCGGCAGCCGCAAGCAAGCCCGACTGTGCGCTACTTCAGCGGCGGCTCAACACTCGACGCGCTGTTCGAAATGGAGCTGATGGTGCGCGGCGGTACGCTGCCGCCGGCCCTCGGCGTCGAACCGGATGACGCGCCGCACCTCGGCCCCTTGCTGCGCCACTTTGCCCGCCACTGGTCGGAAGAGCCGCCTGTGCGGCGCCATCGGCGCCACGCCCTGCCGGGCCAGCTGCATGTGATCGAGGGCCTCGAACCGCTCGCTGAACTTCTGTCGGGCAAGGCCAGCGCTCAGATGAGCCTGTGGGAACAGCGCGACGCCAGCCTGCACGGCATCGGCCTGACCTTGCCGGTCGACGAACGCAGCCGCCTGCGCGTCGGCGCGCTGCTCGGCCTGCACTCGCACGACGGCACGCGCTGGCTCGCCGGTATCGTCCGGCGGATGCAGCATTTGTCGGACAACACGCTGCACGTCGGCGTCGAAGTCATTTCCTGGCATCCGATGGCTGCACATGCCGACGATGGCGCGCAAAACGTGCGGGTGCTGTTGCTCGACCCCCTGCACCGCGACGCCACGATCCGCCTTGCGGTGCCCCTGCCCGGCGTACGGCCGGGCGCGCCACTCTTCCTGCTGGGGCAGAACAAGGCCCTCAAGCTGCTGCCCGGCGAGCTGATCGAACGCGGCGCCGACCACGAAATCCGCAGCTACCAGGTGGCCGCCTCCTGAAAGCGGCACCAAATCAACTGCTTCAGCAGCAACGGAATATCCCTGCGAGCCCATCGGGTACAATCGCCCACCTTTCAAAAAGCGGTATGGCATGAAAATCACTGCCCTCGACTTCGAGCAACCGATCGCGGAGCTTGAAACCAAGATCGAAGAGTTGCGCTTCGTACAGGACGACTCCGCGGTGGACATCTCCGAGGAAATCGCCCGCCTTGAAGTCAAGCGCCAAGCGCTGACCAAGGACATCTACGCCAAGCTCACGCCCTGGCAGATCGCGATGGTCGCGCGCCACCCCCAGCGCCCCTACACGCTGGATTACGTGCAGCACCTGTTCACCGACTTCAAGGAATTGCACGGCGATCGCAACTTTGCCGATGACAAGGCAATCGTCGGCGGCATGGCACGCTTCAATGGCACGCCGTGCATGGTGATCGGCCACCAGAAGGGGCGCGACACCAAGGAAAAGATCCTGCGCAACTTCGGCATGCCGCGCCCCGAGGGCTACCGCAAGGCGGAGCGCCTGATGCGGCTCGCCGAAAAGTTCGGCCTGCCGATCTTCACCTTCGTCGACACCCCCGGCGCTTACCCTGGCATCGACGCGGAAGAGCGCGGCCAGTCCGAGGCGATCGGCCGAAACCTCTATGTGATGGCCGAGCTGAAGGTGCCGCTGATTGCCACCATCATCGGTGAAGGTGGCTCGGGCGGTGCGCTGGCCATCGCAGTGGGCGACCAGTTGTTGATGCTGCAGTACTCGACCTACTCGGTGATCTCGCCCGAGGGTTGTGCGTCGATTCTTTGGAAGAGCGCCGACAAGGCGCCCGACGCCGCCGAGACCATGGGTATCACCGCGTCGCGCCTCAAGTCGCTCGGCCTGATCGACAAGGTCGTCAACGAGCCGGTCGGCGGCGCCCACCGCGACCACCGCGCCATGGCGCAGAGCCTCAAGCGCGCGCTGGCCGATGCACTGCGCCAAGTCGCTGACCTGCCGACCAATGAACTGCTGGAACAGCGTTACCAGAAGATCATGAGCTACGGCCGCTTCAAGGAGCAGGCGGTTGCCTGATCCAGAGCGGCCAAAGGCGCCCGGCACTCCGGGCGCCGTGCCGCTTGTCGAACACTTTCGCTTCCGCCTGGCCCGGCTTACACAGCCCGGCCAAACCCTCACCGCCGCATTCAGTGGCGGGCTTGATTCCACCGTACTGCTGCATCTGCTCGCACGCTGGGCGCCCACGCTCGGGCTCACGCTGCGCGCCGCCCATGTGCATCACGGCCTGCAAGCCAGCGCCGACGCATGGGCCGCGCACTGCGGCGACGTTTGCGACAGGCTGGGCGTGCCGCTGACGACCCTGCGAGTCAAGGTCGATACCACACAGGGCATCGGCATCGAGGCCGCAGCCCGCGCAGCCCGCCACGCCGCGCTGCGCGAACTCGGCGGCGACTGGCTGGTGCTAGCACACCATCGCGGCGACCAAGCCGAGACCCTGCTGCACCGCCTGAGCCGCGGCACGGGCGTACACGGCGCTGCCGCGATGCGCGAAGCGGATCAGCGCGGCGGCCCGCCCGGCCTTCTGCGTCCGCTGCTCGACACCCCGCGTTCCGAACTGCTCGCCTGGGCGCAAGCGGAACAACTCTGCTGGATTGAAGACCCGAGCAACGCCGACACGCACTTCAGCCGCAATTTCATCCGCCATGCGCTGCTCGCCCCGCTGAGCACCCGCTTTCCCGGGGCCGAGGCGGCACTCGCGCGGGCGGCGGGGCATTTCGACGAAGCTGCCGGCCTGCTCGACGAACTCGCCGCCATCGACCACGCGCATGTTGCAAGCACTCGCGGCGCATCGCGCGCGGCTTTGCTCGCCCTGAGCGATGCGCGCCTGCGCAACCTGCTGCGCGCGCGGCTTGCCGCACAGGGTTACGCAGCCCCCGACACCGATCAACTCACCGAAGCGCTGCGCCAGTTGCGCTGCGCAACGAGCCCCTGGCGTGCCGGTTTTGGCGCCTGGGCATTGTGTGTCGAAGACGATGACATCTGGTTCGAGCGCGCGCCCCGCCCCCATGCCGGCCCGGATTGCGTCTGGCAGGGTGAGGCGCTCCTGCATTGGGGTTGCGTCGAGTTGCACTTCGAGCAAACGAGCACGGCGGGCCTACAGCTGACACCCGGCGACCTGACGCTCTCGGCGCGCCGTGGCGGCGAACGTCTGCGGCCGCACGCAGCGCGCCCGGCGCGCGACCTGAAAACCCTGGGCCGCGACGCGCGCGTGCCGCCATGGTGGCGCACAGCCTTGCCGGTGTTCCGCCAAGCCGGCCAAGTGGTCGGTTGGGGTGAAATATGGGACGCCGGTCTGCGCGGCAGTGACGGATGGCACATCACGATTCGCCGCCCCAACGCAAAATTCTGATTCGGCGGGAAGGCTGAGGCTGTCAGGGCATCGCTACCCGTCTATCATTCAAGGTTTTCCGGCCCCCGCCGGTCCAATACGACTACACCGAAAGGCCAGGTATCCCGATGGAAACGCGCTACCGGATCACATTCCGGGGTGAAGTGCTCGATGGACATGTCCGCGAACAGGTCATGCAGACCGCCGCCGAGCGGCTTGGCGCCACGATCGAACAAGCCGGCCTGATGTTCTCCGGGCGCCTTGCGGTGTTGAAGAAGGGGCTCGACCCGGTCAGCGCCCAGCGCTACGTCGCCGTGCTCGCGCGCATCGGCATGAAGGCCTACGCAGAGCCGATGCCCGATGCCACCGTGACCCCCGCACCCGCGCCGGCCGCGCAAGCCCCGGTCGCCGCAGCGGCAGAACCGGTGGTGACCGCTGCGCCTGTCGTCGCGCCTGCCGCCACACCGGCGAGCGCCCCCAGCGCACCCGTCGCAGCGGCAACGCAACCCGCCGATGTGCTGGCTCCGGTCAGCTTGCCGGATACGCTGACGCCGTCGTACATGAACACGCCGGAACCCGAACGCAGCGCCGGCATGGCCGAGCCGTTCGATCCAGAGCGTACCCACCTCGCCTCGCCGGCCTTGGTCGCTGAACCACACCCGACCTTCGAACGAACCGAAGGGGTGCAGCACAGCTTCGACGCGCGCCATGTCGATACCGCAGACCATTCGGTGATGCCGACGATGATCGTGCCGCCGTCGGCGCGGCGTGCAGCGCCTGCGCAACCCGAAATCGCCGAGGCCCTCGCCGACATGCCGACCGATGCGGCGGCCGAACACAGCATGGTCGCCACGTACCTGGAATCGATCCAGTCGCTCACGTCGGAACCACACGACGACGCGACCGACGACGAACCACCACCCGTGCTGCCGGACGAGTATCGGCCAACGCCGCAGCGCGCTGCCGCACGCCTGCAGGATGTGCCGCGTCACATTCCCGGCCCGGCGACGGTTACGCCGATCGCTCCGCCGCCGCGCGTCAACCGGCTGCCGGACCCGCCCACCGTCATGCCGAACCAGCATGCGGCGACGACCATCATGGTGATGGGGCCGGACAGCGATACGCCGGTGCCCTCGACGCCGGTCGGCGACGGCGGCGCCCGCGTCCGGCTGATCGCCACCCTGTTGGGCGGCGCCGCAGTCGTCGCGCTGCTGGTCTGGTGGGTCTCGGTACGCTGACCACCTCGCACCAAAACAAAACGCCGGCAGTGCCGGCGTTTTTTCTTAGGTGTTCTGCACCACGATATTCGGAAATTTGAAGCGCATGTCGCGCTGACGCTCCGCAATCGAGATCGCCACCTTGCGTGCGATGCCGCGGTAGGCGTCGGCCAGCGGCCCGGTCGGATCGGCCACCACGGTCGGCGAGCCCGAATCCGTCTGCTCACGGATGCGGATATCCAGCGGCAGGCCACCAAGGAAGGGCACGCCGTAATCGGCACACATCTTCTCGCCACCACCGGCGCCAAAGATGTGTTCCTGGTGCCCGCAGTTCGAGCAGATGTGGATGCTCATGTTCTCGACGATGCCAAGGATCGGGATGCCGACCTTCTCGAACATCTTCAGGCCCTTGCGGGCATCGAGCAGCGCAATGTCCTGCGGGGTGGTGACGATCACCGCGCCGGTCACCGGCACGATCTGCGCCAGGGTGAGCTGGATGTCGCCGGTGCCCGGTGGCATGTCGATCACCAGGTAGTCGAGATCGTCCCAGTTGGTATCCATCAGCAACTGGCGCAGCGCTTGCGTAGCCATCGGCCCACGCCACACCATCGGCTGCTCGACATCGACCAGGAAACCGATCGAATTCGCCTGCAGCCCATGAGCCTGCAGCGGAATCATGGTCTTGCCGTCTTCACTCTCGGGCCGCGCATCGTTCAGACCCAGCATCTGAGGCTGGCTCGGGCCGTAGATATCGGCATCCAGAATGCCGACCCGCGCGCCTTCGCTGGCCAACGCCAGCGCGAGGTTCACCGCCGTCGTGCTCTTGCCTACGCCGCCCTTGCCGGACGACACCGCGATGATGTTCTTCACGCCCGGCAACAGCTTCACATTGCCCTGAACCGTGTGCGGCACGATGCGGCTGCTGACTTCCACAGCAACCGACTCGACGCCCGGCAGCGCCTTCACTGCGGTCTCGATTTGCGCACGAATCGCAGCGAACTGGCTGCTGGCCGGGTAACCAAGCTCGATCGTTACCTTGGCGCGGCCGCCATCGATCGATGCGGCCTTCACGGCCTTGGCTGCGGCGTAGGGTTTGCCGGTGTTAGGGTCGGTCAGGCTGCCGACGTGTTCGAGAAGCTGTTGCTGGCTGAGACTCATCGATGCACTCGCTGGAAACGGAACAAACCCGGGCGCAAACCCGACTGATTTGCTCAAGTTTATCACGGCTAAACGGGTGACTCCGCGCACTCGATCTCCAATAACCGCGTCGCTGCGGCCGCCGCGCAGCACAGACAAGCGCCGACGAGGGCGCTGACCTCGTGCATGAAACCCACGAATTCCAGTACTGGCGCGGCCGAAGCGCGCGCCGCTTGCTAGAATTCACGTTTTCCCCGCTGTCCCGGAACGCACATGACCGCGCCACATCGCAAGCTCTTCGTCACGACCGCCCTGCCCTACGCGAACGCCGCCTTCCATATCGGCCACATCATGGAATACACCCAGGCCGACATCTGGGTGCGGTATCAGCGAATGCGCGGTCACGAAGTGCACTTCGTCTGCGCGGACGATGCGCACGGCGCGCCGATCATGCTCAAGGCCGAGGCCGAGGGCATCACGCCGCAGGCGTTGGTCGCCGGCATTGCGGCTGGCCGCCCGCAGTACCTCGACGGCTTCCATATCCGCTTCGACAACTGGCACTCGACCGATTCGCCGGAGAACGTCGAACTGTCGCAGGACATCTACGTGCGACTGCGCGAAGCGGGCTTCATCGACCGCAAGGTGATCGAGCAGTTCTTCGATCCGGTCAAGTCGATGTTCCTGCCCGACCGCTACATCAAGGGCGAGTGCCCGCGCTGTGGCGCGAAGGATCAGTACGGCGACAACTGCGAGAGCTGCGGTGCGGTATACGCACCGACCGAG
The DNA here is from genome assembly GCF_013184235.1 of Niveibacterium sp. COAC-50. Taxonomy (NCBI): domain Bacteria; kingdom Pseudomonadati; phylum Pseudomonadota; class Betaproteobacteria; order Rhodocyclales; family Rhodocyclaceae; genus Niveibacterium; species Niveibacterium sp. COAC-50. Next base: position 417,214 of record NZ_JABCJM010000001.1, on the reverse strand, counting down.
CTGAAGAACCCGTACTCGGCGCTCTCGGGCGCCACGCCGGTGATCAAGCAGTCCGAACACTTCTTCTTCCGCCTGTCGGACCCGCGCTGCGTCGAGTTCCTGCGCGGCTGGACCCAGGACGGCCGGCTGCAGCCGCAGATCGCCAACAAGGCGAAGGAGTGGCTGGAGTCCGGTGACGGGCTCGCGGACTGGGACATCTCGCGCGACGAACCTTATTTCGGCATTCCGATCCCCGATGCGCCGGGCAAGTATTTCTATGTCTGGCTGGATGCGCCGATCGGTTATCTCGCGAGCCTGAAGAACCATTTCCACAAGCTCGGCGGTGACATGGCCGCCTTCCTCGCGGACACGCAGACCGAGCAGATCCACTTCATCGGCAAGGACATCGTCTACTTCCACTGCCTCTTCTGGCCCGCGATGCTGCATTTCGCCGGCACGCCTTACAAGGTGCCGAACAACGTCTTCGTGCATGGCTTCATGACCGTGTCGGGCGAGAAGATGAGCAAGTCCCGCGGCACCGGCATCTCGCCGCTGCGCTACCTGGAGCTCGGCATGAACGCCGAGTGGATGCGCTATTACATCGCCGCCAAGCTCAACGCCAACGTCGAGGATGTGGATTTCACCTCCGAGGATTTCCTCGCGCGCGTCAATTCGGACCTGATCGGCAAGTACGTGAACATCGCCAGCCGCTGCGCCGGTTTCGTCACCAAGCGCTTCGGCGGCAAGGTCTCGACCGAGTTCGGCACCGAGGGTGCCGCGCTGCTGTCGGCCATCGCCGCGGCAGCCGGCCCGGTCGGCGACTTCCTCGAAGGCCGTGAGTACTCGAAGGCGATCCGCGAAATCATGGCACTGGCCGATCGCACCAACGAATACGTCAATGCCAATGCCCCGTGGGAACTGGCGAAGCAGGAAGGCCGCGAAGCGGACCTGCACCGCGTCTGCTCGGTGGCGCTGAACGCCTTCGCGCGCCTCACCCGCATGCTGGCGCCGGTGATGCCTGCCGTGGCGGGCAAGGTGGGCCGTCTGTTCAACTGCGATTTCTCGCGTTGGGACGACAGCAGCCTGCTGGCAACGATCAACCCCTACGAGCATCTGATGACCCGCGTCGATCCCAAGCAACTCGAGGCCTTGTTCCCGCCGCCGGAAAACATCCCGCCGACGGCGCCGGAGCAGCCCCAGCGCCACAGCCAGCACCAGACGCACGAAGCGGTGGAAGAAGCGAAGAAGGCTGACGAGTTCGAGCCCTTCATCAGCATCGACGACTTCGGCAAGGTCGATCTGCGCATCGCGAAGATCGTCTCGGCCGAGCATGTCGAAGGCGCTGCCAAGCTGCTGAAGCTGCAGTTGGATATCGGCGAAGAGAAGCCGCGCCAGGTCTTCGCCGGCATCAAGTCGGCCTACGACCCGGCCACGCTGGTCGGCCGCCTCACGGTGATGGTAGCCAACCTCGCGCCGCGCAAAATGAAGTTCGGCATGAGCGAAGGCATGGTGCTCGCCGCATCGGATGACACCGGCAACACGCCGGGCCTGTTCATTCTGTCGCCGGATTCGGGCGCAACGCCCGGCATGCGGGTCCGCTGAGGCCACGCAGCGATGCTCAACCGCCCCAAACGCCGCGTCCGCCCGACGCCCACCATCATGATGTGGGCCCTGGTGGACGTGGCGGGCGTGCTGGCGCTCGCTCTGGGCGCCGGCTACCTGGTGCATGGTCCTGGCTTCTTCTTCAACAACGTTCCGGGCTCGACGCTGCAGGCGCTGGTTTTCACCTTCGGCGGCCTTGCAACGATCCTGGTCGCTGCAGTGAAGATGCTCGCCGAAGTCCTGAAGCAAATGCCGCAGGACGGATCGACAACCCAACCTTGATGACACGCTGATGCTGGAAGGCCTGCTCGCCCTGCTCGTATTTCAACTGGTGGGCGAGGGGCTTGCGCGCCTGCTGCATCTGCCGATCCCCGGCCCGGTGCTCGGCCTGCTGGGGCTTTTCGCGGTGCTGCGCGCCCGGCCGCACTGGATCGAACGGCTGCGGCCGACGGCAGAAATGCTGCATGGCCATCTCGCGCTGCTGTTCGTGCCAGCCGGCGTGGGTATCGTGATGTTCCTGCCGCGGCTGCGGGCCGAATGGCTGCCGATTGTCGTCGCGCTGCTGGTCAGCACCTCGGTTGGCCTGGTCGTCACGGCCTGGGTCGCGCACCGGCTGGCGCCCGAGCCGGAGTCGCCGCAGGAGGACGAATCGTGACGGTGCTGCCGATCCGCGACGACATCTTCCGGCTGTGGGTCTATCTATCGGCCTCGCCACTGTTCGCGCTGAGCGCGACGCTGGGCGCCTACCTGCTGGCGCTGGCGCTGGCGCGCCGCCTCAACAACCATCCGCTGGCCAACCCGGTCGCGATCACGATCGTGCTGCTGGCGACCGGCATCTCGCTCGTTGGCGAGGACTATCAGCGCTACTTCGAAGGTGCACAGTTCGTGCACTTCCTGCTCGGCCCCGCTACGGTGGCGTTCGCGGTGCCGATGGCCGCGATGTGGTCGCGCATGCGGCGCATCCGCCTCGCGCTTGCGGTGGGCCTGATCGGCGGCGGCGCGGCCGGTGCCGCCAGTGCGGTGCTCACCGCGTGGGCGTTGGGCGCCAGCCACGAAACGCTGCTGGCCCTGATTCCGAAGTCCGTCACCACGCCTATCGCGATGGGCATCACCGAACAGATCGGCGGGCCGCCATCGCTGACTGCAGTGTTCTGCATCCTCACCGGTGTGGTCGGCGCCGTGGCCGGCCCCAGCCTGCTCGACAACTTCGGCGTGCATCGCCCCGCAGTGCGGGGCTTTGCGCTGGGCACCGCGGCGCACGGTATCGGCACCGCGCGGGCCTTTCAGGAGCACCCGGAGGCCGGCGCCTTCGCGGGCCTCGCGCTCGGCATCCACGGGCTGGTCGCGGCAATGCTGATTCCGCTGATCGTTGCACTGTGGCTGAAGCTGGTGTGACGCGATGCCGTTGACCCGTACCAAACGCTGGATCACGCAGCACCGGGTCGGCCCCGGCGCCTGCGCCATGCATGACCCCACCTACCGTCAATGCATTGGAGCGCTTCACCGTGATCAACTTCAAACCGAAACTGTTCGTCACCCTGCCCGGCTATAGCCGGCAACAACTCACACAAGACCTCTCGGCCGGCCTGACCGTCGGCGTGCTCGCGCTGCCGCTTGCGATGGCTTTTGCGATTGCCAGCGGCATGTCGCCCACCGCAGGCATCTGGACCGCCATCGTCGCCGGCCTGCTGATTGCAGCCCTTGGCGGCTCACGCGTACAGATCGGCGGCCCGACCGGCGCCTTCATCCCGATCATCTACGGCATCGTCGCGCACTACGGCGTGCAGAATCTGCTGATCGCGACGATGCTGGCCGGTGCGATCCTCGTTGGCCTCGCGCTCGCGCGGCTCGGCAGCCTGATCCGCTTCATCCCGCGCACCGTGGTGATCGGCTTCACCAACGGCATCGCAGTGGTGATCTTCCTCGCACAGATCAAGGATTTCCTCGGCCTGCCGATCGAAAACCTGCCGGCCGAGTTCTTCGCCAAGGTCCGCACGCTGTTCTATGCGGTCCCACATGCCGATGTGCCCACGGTGCTCCTCGCCTTCACATCGCTCGGCGTATTGCTGGGTTGGAACCGCATGGCAAAGCGTGTGGCATGGATGGCGCGGGTGCCCGGCCCGCTCGCGGTGCTGGTCATCGCAACGGCGGCCAACGCCGTGCTGAAGCTGCCGGTGGAAACCATTGGCAGTCGCTTCGGCGGCATCCCCCAGGCGATCCCGCCGATTAGCCTGCCCGAGCTGACGCTCTCCGATCTTGGCCGCCTGATTTCGCCGGCCATCACCATCGCGCTGCTCGGCGCAATCGAATCGCTGTTGTCGGCACGGGTGGCGGATGCCGCGATCGAGGACCGCCATGACCCCAACCAGGAGTTGATGGCACAGGGGCTCGCGAATCTGGCGGCGCCACTGTTCGGCGGCTTTGCCGCCACTGGCGCCATCGCCCGCACCGCAACCAACGTGCGCAGCGGTGGCCGCACGCCGGTTGCCGGCATCGCCCACTCGATCACCCTGCTGCTGGTGGTGCTGATCGCCGCGCCGGCGGCCGCCTATGTGCCGCTGGCAACCCTGTCGGCGATCGTCGTGCTGGTATCGATCAACATGGGCGAGTGGCATGAGTTCCGCGAACTGCGGCGCTATTCGCTGAACTACCGCGTCGTGCTGCTGGCGACTTTCCTGATCACGGTGATCTTCGACCTCACGCTGGCGGTCGAAATCGGCATGGTGCTGGCGAGCCTGTTCTTCATCTACCGGGTTCAGACGCTGTCGGGTGTAGAACGCCTCGCCCTGCCGGCACAGGGGCCGGACGGCGCGAGCAACGAAGGCATCGCGGCCTTCCACCTGTTCGGCTCGATGTTCTTCGGCTCGGTCGGCAAGATCGAAGATGAACTCGACGTGAAGCAACTCGAAGGCACAATCGTGGTGCTGGACATGTACAAGGTGATCAACCTCGACACCACCGCACTGGAAATGCTCGACAACCTGCTGCGCGACCTGCGCAAGGCAAAGGCGGACCTTGTGCTGTGCGGCCTCAACAAGCAGCCGCTGTCGATCATCCAGCGCTCCGGCTTCGCTGACCGTATTGGCAACAACCACTTCTGTGACACGCTGCAAGCGGGCGTGGAAGAGGCACGACTTCTGAGGAAACTGGCATGAAGACACTGCGCACCGAACACCTGCTGATCACCGGCGTCGTCCAGGGCGTTGGCTACCGCTGGTCGATGGTGCAGGTGGCCGAACGACTCGAGATCGCCGGCTGGGTGCGCAATCGCCGCGATGGCAGCGTGGAGGCCTTCGTGCGCGGCCGGCCAGAGGCCATCGAGGCGCTCGTGACCTGGGCTCGGCGCGGCCCGCCGGCCGCGCGGGTCACCGATGTGTTGCGCAATCCGGCCGAAGATGACGATTCGGTGACATGGGGTTTTTCCGAGCGCCCGACGGTCTAGAATGAGAGTTTGCTACAGCAAGGTTTGACGCCCTTCAAGGTGTCGGGAATACTCCCGCGCCCAACCCACTTGGAAGCCAGTGCGTCCTGCCCGCAAGCAGTGCAGACCCCGGCCCGGTGCTCGCACCGGACACATCACGGGGCTCCGCGCGGCAAGACTCCCGGCTTCCCGGACATTCAACAAGGAGAATCAAATGGCTGTTCTCGTCGGCAAGCAAGCCCCGGATTTCGTCGCAACCGCCGTTCTCGGCAACAACGAGATCGTTGAAAACTACAAGCTGTCGGACGCCCTCAAGGGCAAGTACGGCGTGATCTTCTTCTACCCGCTGGATTTCACCTTCGTCTGCCCGTCCGAGCTGATCGCCTTCGACCATCGCCTGGAAGAGTTCAAGCAGCGCGGCGTTGAAGTGATCGGGGTCTCGATCGACTCGCAATTCACCCACCTCGCGTGGAAGAACACTCCGGTCAACAACGGCGGTATCGGCCAAGTCGGCTACACCCTGGTTGCCGACATCAAGCACGACATCTGCCGTGCGTACGACGTGGAAGCCGCCGGTGGTGTCGCGTTCCGCGGCTCCTTCCTGATCGACAAGGCCGGCGTCGTGCGTCACCAGGTCGTCAACGACCTGCCGCTGGGCCGCAACGTCGACGAAATGATCCGCATGGTCGATGCGCTGCAATTCACGGAAGAGCACGGCGAGGTTTGCCCGGCAGGCTGGAACAAGGGCAAGGCCGGCATGAAGGCCTCGACCGCCGGTGTCGCCGAGTACCTGGCCAGCCACGCCAAGGAACTGTAAGCAACGCCGGTTCGTCCGAAAGGTCGACAAAAGGGCCCCGCCTTGGCGGGGCCCTTTGCTTTTGGCGCAACGCCTGGCGCAGCGCACGATGCCTTCAAGTTCTGCGCCCCCTGACCGTAAACCGGAGTGTCTGCCCTTAAACGGGAGCTTGGCTCGTTCGCCGTATGCACGCAGTACGCCACATCCCGCTCGCACTTGCTTCCGTCACCGCCACCGCACCGGCCTTTGCCAGCGACGCTGGCGGCGGCGCCGGCATGTGGATCTGGATCTCGGTCATCGCGATCCTCATGGCTGCGCTGGCAATCGTGGTCGCCATCGAGGCGCGCCGCCGCACCGAGACGCTGAAACAGCTGCGCGATGAGGCGCGTACCGAGGCGGAACGCTTTCGCAAAACGATCGAAGGCACCAATGCCGTGGCGTGGGAGTTCGACCCCACCAACAACCTGTGCAGCTATGTCTCGCCCCAGGCTGAGCTGCTACTGGGGTTTCCGCTGAACGCCTGGACGCAACCGGGTTTCTGGCGCGAGAACATTCATCCGGAAGATCGCAGCTTCGTCATCGAGTTCTTCCGCGCCCAGACCGAACTCGGCTACGACCATGAACTTGAGTACCGCATGCTGCATGCCGACGGCCAGACCGTCTTCGTGCGCGACATGCGGACGGTGCACCGCAAGCCCGATGGCAGCATCGATCGCATCAGCAGCCTGCTGATCAACCTGTCGGTGCACAAGGCCACCGAGGCCGCACTCGAAGACAGCGAAGCCCGCTTCCGCTCCACCTTCGAACAGGCCGCGGTAGGTATCGCGATGTGTTCGCTGGCCGGGCGCTACTCGCGCGTCAACCGCCGATTCACCGAGATCTCCGGCTATTCCGAAGCGGATCTGCTGCAGATGGACTTCCGCGAGTTGGTTCACGCGGACGACGCCCAGCGCTTTGACGCCCAGTTGATGCCCCTCGCCGGATCCGACCGCGAGGTGATCACGCTCGAAATGCGCATCCGCCGGCGCGATGGCAGCCTGGTGTGGGTCGCCATGACGGTCAGCGTGGTCCGCGCCTTGTCGCGCGATCCGAGCCAGTACATGGTCGTGATCGAGGACATCAGCGGCCGCAAGCAGACCGAAGCGGTGCTGCGTGAGAGCGAAGCGCGCATGCGCACCATCATCAGCTCGCTCGACGAAGGCATCGTGATGCGCAACGCAGCCGGTGACGTCGAGGTGTGCAACGAGGCGGTCGCAAAGATCTACGGCATGACGCTGGCGGAGTTCTACCGCTTCCGGCTGGATTCGGGCCAGATCGAATTCGTATTCGCGGACGGTTCCCAGCGCGCCGCGGAAACCCTGCCGCCCATGCTTGCTCTTGCCGGTGACGAACCGGTGGCGGACATGATCGCCTTCCGCAACCACGACGGCGAGATCCGGACCCTCTGGACCAAATCCACGCCGCTGCATCGCGAGGACGACCCCCGCCCGTATGCGGTGGTCACAACCGTCACGGATATGACGCAACGCCTGCAGGGCGAAGCCGAATTGCGCCTCGCAGCGTCGGTGTTCGAGAACAGCGTCGAAGCCATCGTCGTCGCCGGGGCGGACCGCAACATCGTGCGGGTGAACCCCGCTTTCAGCACCGTCACCGGGTTTGAAGTGCGCGACGTGATCGGGCACAGCCTGCCGGATGTGACCGGTAGCCGCCATGAAACCGGCTTCTTCGAGGGCGTCTGGCGCAGCATCGAACGCGACGGCTTCTGGCAAGGCGAGGTCTGGAACACCCGCAAGAACGGCAAGGCGTTCCCGGCCTGGCTGTCGATCAGCTCGGTGCGCGACCACGATGGTCTGATATCGAACTACGTCGCGGTGTTCTCGGACATTACCGAGCGCAAGGCGAACGAGGCCCGCATCGCCTACCTGGCCCACCACGATCCGCTGACAGGGCTGCCCAACCGCGCGCTGATGCAGGATCGGCTATCCCAGTCGCTGGCCCGTGCGCACCGCGAGCGCACGATGGTCGGCCTGCTGTTCCTCGATCTCGATCGTTTCAAGATGATCAACGACTCGCTCGGCCACCACGCCGGCGATCGCCTGCTGCAGCAGGTCGCCGAACGGGTGCGTACCTGCGTGCGGGACTCGGACACGATCTGCCGCCAGGGCGGTGACGAGTTCATCATCGTGCTCAACGACATGCCCAACACCCGCGCACCTGCGCGCGTGGCAGAAAAGATCCTGGGCTCGCTGGCCGAGCCCTTCGATGTGGATACCCACCGGATCGGCACCTCGTTCTCGATCGGCATCGCGGTGTATCCGAACGACGGCCGCGACCCTGAAAGCCTGATGAAGAACGCCGATACGGCGATGTATCACGCCAAGGAAAGCGGGCGGAACACCTTCCGCTTCTTTACCGAGGCGATGAACGCCAACGCGCTGGAACGGCTGCAGCTCGAAAACGCGCTGCGCCAGGCGGTGGAACGCAACGAACTCACGCTGTACTACCAGCCGCAGGTGTCGCTGAAGGACGGCATGGTGGTCGGCGCCGAGGCGCTGCTGCGCTGGCAGCACCCGCAGCGCGGCTTCATCTCGCCCGCCCGCTTCATCCCGATCGCCGAGGAATCAGGTCTGATCGTACCGATCGGCCGCTGGGTGCTGCGCGAAGCCTGCCGGCAGGCGCGCGCTTGGGAGAAACAGGGCCTGCCGCCAATCATGATGGCGGTGAACATGTCGGCCCTGCAGTTCCGCCGCGACAACGTCGTCGCGATGGTGCGCGAGGTACTTGAAGAGACCGGTCACGAGCCGGACCGCGTCGAACTCGAACTCACCGAATCGCTGCTGATGGAAAACGCTGGCGAGGTGCTCTCGACGATCCAGCAACTGAAGGGGCTCGGCGTTCGCTTGTCGATCGACGACTTCGGCACCGGTTATTCAAGTCTCTCCTACCTCAAGCGCTTTGCGGTGGATCGCTTGAAGATCGACCAGAGCTTCGTGCGCGACGTGCCGATCGACTCGGACGATGCGGCGATCGTACGCGCGATCATCCAGCTGGGCGAAGCGCTCAAGCTCGACGTGATTGCCGAAGGGGCCGAAACGATCGCGCAGGTTGAATTCCTGCGCCGCGAGGGCTGCTCGGAAGCCCAGGGCTACTACTGGTGTCCGCCGGTACCGCCGGGCGTATTCCAGAGCATGCTGCATCGCGGCATCATCACGCCCGAGGCCGATCGCGCGATGCTCAGCATCGGCTAAGCCGGGCCCGCCGGGGTTCGGGCGACCACCAGGGCCTCGACCCGCGCGGCGCCGGCCTCCTTGAGTGCGCCGGCCAGTTCATCGAGGGTCGTTCCGCTCGTCATCACATCGTCGATCACCAGCATGCGCATGCCGTCAAACCGGCGCTGCACGGCAAATGCCCCGCGCAGGTTGCGCCGCCGCTCATCCAGCGTGAGCCCCGCCTGCGGCGCGACACGCCGGACCTTGCGAACGGCATCGCGCAGATGCGGCACGCCGAGCGCCTTGGCAACCGGCTCCGCGAGTAGCACGGACTGATTGAAGCCCCGTGTCGCCAAACGATGCGGGTGCAGCGGCGCCGGCATCACCGCATCGATCTGCAACCCGTGTGCAGCCGCCACCAGCTGCTCGGCGAAATAACGCCCGACGCCAAAACGCGCCTGGAACTTGTAGGCCTGCACCAGCTCGCTGACCGGAAACGCGTAGCGAAACACCGCCCGCGTTGCGTCAAAGCGCGGAGGCTGGCTCAAGCAACGCCCGCAGACCGCACCGCCGGGACTGTCGAGCGCGCAATGCGGGCAGCAGGCGCTAGCGACCGCCGGCAACGTGGCACGACATGCTTCGCATAGCACCTGATCCGCCGCCGGGGCCGCGCAAACAAAGCACGCCTGGGGCATCAGGCGGCCCGCGATACGACGCCAGGCTTGCTGCAGCGCGACAATCCGGTTTGACACAACTCTCGCCTTTCACCGACCATTCGGTGATTGTCACACCGCAGCAGGAAGCATCCCTATGAGCTTGTCCGCAACTGTCACCGAATCAGTCACCACGGCGCCGGCGCCCAAGGCGGCCCAACGCTGGAGCACTGCCGAGGTCCAGGCCCTGTTCGATCTGCCCTTCATGGAACTCGTCTTCCGTGCGGCCCAGGTCCATCGCGAGCATTTCGACCCGAATGCCGTGCAACGCTCGACGCTGCTGTCAATCAAGACCGGCGGCTGCTCCGAAGACTGCGGCTATTGCTCGCAAGCCAAGCGCTATCACACCGGCGTGGAGAGCGAAGAACTGATGAAGGTCGCCGAAGTGGTGGAGAAAGCCAAGCTGGCGAAGGCCAATGGTGCCAGCCGCTTCTGCATGGGCGCAGCGTGGCGCGGCCCGAAGGATCGCGACCTCGAGCCGGTGATCGAGATGGTCAAGCAGGTCAAGGCGCTAGGACTGGAGACCTGCGTCACGCTGGGCATGCTGCGTGAAGGTCAGGCCGAGAAACTCAAGCAAGCCGGCCTCGATTACTACAACCACAACATCGACACCGCGCCGGAGTTCTACGGCAAGGTCATCGGCACGCACTCGCAGGCCGACCGCTTCGACACCATCGACAAGGTACGCGATGCAGGCATCAACGTCTGCTCGGGCGGCATTGTCGGCATGGGCGAATCGCGCCGTGGCCGCGCCGCGATGATCGCGCAGCTCGCAAACATGGAGCCGCCGCCCGAATCGGTGCCGATCAACAGCCTCGTTGCAGTGGAAGGCACGCCGCTTGCCGACCAGCCCAAGATCGACCCCTTCGAGTTCATCCGCACGATCGCCGCCGCGCGCATCACGATGCCGAAGAGCTATGTGCGCCTGTCGGCCGGCCGTCGCGAGATGACCGACGAGGGCCAGGCACTGGCTTTCATGGCCGGCGCCAACTCGATCTTCTACGGCGACAAGCTGCTCACCACCGGCAACCCGGACGTCGAGGGCGACCGCACGCTGCTCGAACGCCTCGGCATGAAGTCGGTGTAATTGCGCGCAAACGCTCAGGAGAACGGCGCCTCACGGCGCCGTCTTTCATGGGCGAACAGCACGTCACGCTCCAGCCAGCGGGCGAATTCACGCGAACGTGCATCGTTGCGCAGTGACAGAAAGCGGCGCAGCGCGGCCTCCGAAAAGCAGATCAAGGTTTCGCCCGGTGGCTCGCGGTAGCCGAGCGCGCCAAACTGGTTTCGATAGCGCTCATGCACCACCCGGTCGACCGGCTCGCCGAGTGCGCGCAGCACGTCGTCGGCGCACAGCCAAGTGTGATCCTTCAGTTCGAAGAGGCGGATCTGGAAGTCGCGGAAGGCATACCAGCGCCCGTTCCAGCGCTTGAGGTGGCGCTTGCGCAGCCAGCGCAGCAGATCGAAGCCGCTGTGCGTCAAGGGTACGGCGATCAACACAGCCATCGGCACCAGGGCGAGCACCAGACCGACCAAACCCTGCCATCGCACCATCGGCCACGCGATCAGGCCGGCCAGCACCAAGCGCAGGATCAGTTGCGCCCAGGCGCGTGCGGCGACCCACGCTTCAAAGGCTTGCCAGGCGTCGCGCAGCATCGGCGATGGTGCCGTCAGGCCGCGAGCGGCCCCGGAATCGACGGCGGTAGCGCCGCTTCGTCGTTCTGCTCGATTGCCTCGGCATCGCTGAAGGCGCACACGCCGATCGCCTGATTGCGGCCCCGCCGTTTGGCCAGGAACAGCGCGAGGTCTGCGCGGTGCAGCGCGCGCTCCCAATCCGGCACACTCGGGTCGCCCGGCAGCTCCAGCGGCGAATAGCCAATGCTGGTGGTGACCCGCAGGGTTTCGCCGTAGGTCGCGATCGGCGAACCGCCGACGGTGCGCAAGAGCCGGGTGGCCAACTCGTCGAGATGCGCGCGGCGAATCGCAGGCGCCAGCACGAGAAACTCCTCGCCGCCCCAGCGCACCACTGTCTCGCTATCGCGCAAGGCCTCTCGCAAGCGCCGCGCCACTTCAACCAGCACCGCATCGCCATCGCGGTGGCCAAAGTTGTCGTTGATCTGCTTGAAGTGATCAATATCGAGCAGGAACACCGCACGCACGAGGTCGGCCGAATCCTCCTCGCGTCGATGCGGTAGTTCGGGCGGCAGCGCTTCGAGCAGGCTGGTGAAGTGGCGTCGATTGAACAAGCCGGTCAGCGGATCATGCTTGCTCATGAACTCCAGATCCGCGTTCTTCGCCGCCAGTTGCTGGTTGGCACGCCGCACCCGGCCATACAGCAGGATTGCGACGATCGAAGCCAGGGCCAGCACCACGGCGAGCAGCCACGACGAACGGCGCGCCATCTGCTGGCGCCCGAGTTCGGCGGTTTTCAAGGCGTTGTCCCGATTGAGCAGCTCGATTTCCTTGCTGCGCTTCTCCGCCTCGTAGCGCTGCTGCATCTCCACCACGGTGCGCTGGCGGTCGCCACGCAGCATCTCGTCCTCGATCGCCTGCGCTTCGCGCACCACCTGCAATGCATGCTTGGCGTCGCCTGCCCGCTCAAGTAGCTCGCCGTACTGGTTGAGGGTGGAGAGCACATCGCTCTTCGAATCGATCTTGCGGTAATAGGCCACGCCGTGGTCTGCAATGCGTCGGCCATCTGCGATCTTGCCGAGGCCGATCAGCGCGAATCCGAGGTTGAGTTCGGCGGTTGCTTCGCCCGGTTCGTCCTTGAGGCTGCGTGCCAGGGCCAGCGCCTGTTCGCCTTGGGTGCGCGCAGCGGCAAAGTTGTGCGCCCGCAGGTTCAGGTCCGAAAGGTTCAGCAACACGCCAAGCTGCGCCGCCGGCCCGCCCACATCCTTCGACAGCGCGATCGAGGCCTCGGTGGCCTTGCGCTGGCGTTCGGTATCGCCCATCGCTTCCGCCGCCACCGCTTCAAGCGCCTTGGCCTGGGCCGCCAGCGCGCGCTGATTGCCAGTCTCGGCGAAACGGTAGGCGGCCTCGGCGTGTTGCAGCGCGCCGGCCGCATCCTTGAGCGTGAGCAGCAGCGACACCATGTTGATGTGTGTCTGCGCCTGGCGTCGGTCGTCCTTGGTTTCCTCTGCGGCACTCAAGGCGGACTGGAACATCGCCAGCGCTTCCTCAAGCGCACCCGACTCGTAGGCGCTGAAGCCGGCGGTGGTCGCCACCCAATAGCGCAGGGATAGATCGGGCGAGCGCAGGGCCAGCGGCATCGCTTTCACCACCCAGTCGCGCGCTATCCGTGAGCGGCCCTGCAGTTCGAGTATGTTTGCACGCAGCGCGTAGGCCGCAGCGAGGGTTTCGTTGTCCTTCGTGCGTACGCCAAGGTCTTCCAGTTCGCTCGCCGCGGCTTCGGCCACCGCCCTGCCACCGGTCATTGCATGGGCATAGCCCCAAGCCGCGAGGAAGACGCGCAAGTCCGCACCGCCGGATTTGCGGGCAGCGCTTTCCATGCCAGCAATCTTGCTGATCACAACATCGGAATCCGCACCGTGCGCGCGCTCTATTTCGTTGATGTCATCCGCGATGCCGGCCAGCACGTGCGCCGACAGCATCGCGGCGACAAGCGACGTACCCAGGCGCAACAGGGTTCGGAAGACAACCGGGGGAAGAATCATCAGATGTGGGCGGAGGGCTCGCGCGCAGCGCTGGAGGTCGAGTTATCGGCGCCACGAGGCGTCCGCTTGAGCCCGCAGCGTGCCGCGATCCGCGTGCGGCGTCCAGCACCCCCATCGCCGACGAGCGGCATTCCCGCAAGCTTATCGTCCCACCCGAGCCCCCCTTCTCGCGCCTATAGCTAGGCTGGCTGGGCCTGGGGATGCCGCCACACACGATCCGACGCACCCCGTTGTGGCACCGCCAAATCAGTTTCCGCAAGCAGGTGAACACGCGCAGCGGCGGCGAGCCACTCAATCACTTCATCCCATGCGCTGCGTGGCATCGATGCTCGAAAGAAGCCGAAATGTCCCACGTCACCTCGTGCCCAGTCGCTCGGATGGCGAACCACCAACTCCGCCGTGCCGGCAGTGAAACGTCGCTGCAAGGCGGTCACCGCGCTGAGCGGCGCATAGAAGTGGTCGTCGGATATCGCATACAGCCGAACGGGTCCGCGCATTTGCGCGAACGTGGTCGGGTGCGGCGCGCCGCGCTCGTCCAGGTAGTAGTCGGGATGGCCGCACCAGCGGGCCCACTCCAACGCGATACCGGCCGGCAAGGACACGCCACCCATGAACACCCCGGGTAGCCGCCCAAAGCTGCGCACCGTCAGCGGCATGCTCAGCGCGGTGATGGCACGCATCCGCCAGCGCCAACTGCGCGTGGGCCAATAGCCCCAGTAACCGAGTTGCGAGCCCACCGTGACCGCCGCGGCGAGGCGGTGGCTGTTGGGCAGCAGGCCCAGCATCTGCCCGCCAGCGGAATGCCCGACCGCGACGATCGGATGGGCGGGCGCGATGTCGTCGAGCATGCTCAACACTGTGGGCATATCCTGCAGCCCCCAGTCGCGGAAGCGCAGCGCGCTGCCCGGCAGCATCGGATCGATCGAGTCGCCGATGCCCCGATAGTCGAAGCTCACAACAGTGCAGCCGCGCGCCGCCAAGTGTCGGGCGAAGTTGGCGTAGTAGCGGCGCGGCGCGCCGCTCGCGCTTCCGATCAGCACCGACAGGCCGACCGGCGTGTCGGGGTGGAATAGGGTCACCGCAAGCGGGTGGCCGTCGGGCGCTTCGATTCGGCGTTCTTCGATCTGCATGGCCGTGGCTCTCTCGTGGGGGATGCCTGCAGTGTGGAGGGCCCCTGAGCCGACGACAAACGAGTTCGAGCGTGGCTTCGCATGAGTTCAATTCATGCGAACACCCCATCAAAGGATCAGGATCGCGCGAAAGTCATTCACATTGGTCAGCGTTGGCCCCGTGACGACCGTGTCACCCAGGGCGCCGAAGAAACGGTGGGCATCGTTGTCGTCAAGACTGGCCTGCGGACGCAAACCCAAGGCCCACGCACGCGGCAGCGTGTCTGGCGCAAGATAGGCGCCGGCAACATCCACCATGCCGTCGACGCCATCGGTGTCGCCCGCCAGCGCGTGCACGCCCGGCAGGCCTTCAAGTGCCAACCCAAGCGACAGCAGGAATTCCACATTGCGCCCGCCGCAACCGGCGCCGCGCACGGTGACGGTGGTCTCGCCACCGGACAGCAGCACGCACGGCGCGGCGAAGGGCTGCCCACGCTGGGCGACCTGCCGCGCGATCCCCGCCATTACCTTGGCCACGTCCCTCGCTTCACCTTCGATGCTGTCACCCAGAATGTAGGGCGTGATGCCGGCGCCCCTCGCCACCGCAGCGGCGGCTTCGAGTGCCCCTTGAGGCGTGGCGACCAGCGTCGTCGACACATTCGCGAGACGCGGGTCCCCTGGTTTGATGGACTCGCCACGACCGGACGCAAGCACCGCGCGCACCGCGTCCGGCAGCGCAATCTCGTAGCGCCGCAGAATCGCGAGCGCCTCGTCGCAGGTGCTCGGATCGGCCACGGTCGGCCCGGAGGCGATGTCGCATGGGTCATCCCCCGGTACGTCGGAAATCAGGAGGCTCACGACCCGCGCCGGATAGCAGGCCGCAGCGAGCCGCCCGCCTTTGATGGCGGAGAGATGGCGTCGTACGCAGTTGATCTCGCGGATGCTGGCGCCGCACTTGAGCAGCGCGCGGGCAATCGCCTGTTTGTCCGCCAGCGTGATGCCCGCGATCGGCAGTGGGATCAGGGCCGAGCCGCCGCCCGAGATCAGACACAGCACGGTGTCGTCCGCGGTGAGCCCGCTGACCCGCTCTACGATACGCGCGGCCGCCGCGAGGCCGGCCTCGTCGGGCACCGGATGGGCGGCCTCGACAACCTCGATCCGTTCGCACGGTACGGCATACCCGAACCGCGTGACGACCAGACCTTCCAGTGGCCCGTCCCAATGGTCTTCCACGGCCCGCGCCATCGCGGCCGAAGCCTTGCCGGCGCCAACCACGATCAGGCGCCCACGGGGACGATCCGGCAGATGTGGCGGCACACAATGGGCTGGCTGCGCGGCAGCAATCGCCGCATCGAACATCCGCCGCAGCAGATCACGCGGCGCAAGTGGGGTGGTCGATACTGGTCTCATGAGCGGTTCCGGCTGCGTTCCGGCGACGCGCACTCAGGCGGCAAACAAGGTCTGCAGCCAATCGGCCACAGCCTGCATTGCCGGCCGACGGGCGTCCGCGGGGCGACACAGCATGAGGTAGGAAAACGGCGTCGGCATCGGCTCGGCGTGCAAAGCCTTGAGCCGGCCACTTGCCAGCCAGCCGGCCACCACCGGCAGTACCCCGAGCCCCACGCCAAGCCCGCGCTCGCAGGCGGCCAACAACGAACCATAGCTGTCGAAGCTCGGGCCCCGCCGGGGCGACGCGTGGGTGATGCCGGCCCAGTCGAACCAGGCAGACCACGCCGACGGCATCTGTGCGATCTGCAGCAGCGCGGTGTCGCCGCCCAGCATCGCGCCGTCGAACGCCGGGCTGACCACGGGCAACACCGCCACGCCGGCCAGCGGCGTCACATGCACGCCACGCGGCGCCTTGTAGGCGAGCCGCACCGCGATGTCCGCCTCGCCGCGCAGCAGATCGCGCTCTGCCTGTTCGGCGACGACGCGCAATTCGATCTCGGGGTGTGCACGCTGGAAATCAGCCAGCCGCGGTAGCACGAACTCGGTGCCGATGAAGGTGCCGACCGACATCGTCAGGCGTTCGATGCCGGCGCCGCGGCGCAGCTCATCCGTCGCATCCCGCAGCGATTCGAGCGCGCGCCGCACCTCGGCGAGATAGCGCTCGCCCGCCTCGGTCAGCGCCAGACGGCGGTTGTAGCGGTGGAACAAGGGCTGGCCCACAAAGCCTTCCAGCGCACGCATCTGATGACTGATCGCCGAAGGCGTCAGGTGCAACACCTCCGCCGCCTCCTTGAAGGACAACAGGCTCGATGCCACCTCGAAGGTGTGCAGCACGGCAAGCGGCGGCAGGCGACGGAATTTCATAGCGCCGATCATGCCCGATGCTGCTGCTGCGGCACAGGTAGAATCCCGCCCCATGACGATCCCGCAGGATTTTTCGCTCGACCGCCTGGCCGCCCGCCGCCATTTCGCCCGCAGCGCGCCGCATGCCGACGAAGCCGGCTTCCTTGCACGCGAAGTCGCACAACGCATGGCCGAAAGGCTCACCTACATCCGCCACGAGCCGCGGCGCCTGCTCGACGCGGGCTGCGGCATCGGGCCGGACTTCGCGCTGCTGGGCGAGCGCTACCCGCAGGCCGAACGCATCGGCGTCGACTACGCGCTGCCGCTGGTGCGCATGGCGCGCGGCGAGCGCAGCTTCTTCCAGCGCCTGCTCGGCGGCGCGCGCGACACCGACCCGCGCCTGATCTGCGGCGATGTCGAAGCCCTGCCGCTGGCGCGTGCCTGCGTTCAGATGGTGTGGTCCAACCTGATGCTGAACTGGCTGGCCGACCCGATGCCCGCGATCCGCGAGATGCATCGCGTGCTTGAGGTAGGCGGCATGCTGATGTTCTCGACGCTGGGGCCTGACACCCTGAAAGAGCTTCGCGCCGTGATGCCGGCCGGTGCCGGCGAGCGCGTGCACCGCTTCATCGACATGCACGACCTGGGCGACTGCCTGGTCAAGGCAGGCTTCTCCGAACCGGTGATGGACATGGAAACCATCACCCTGACCTACGCGGACCTCGATGGCCTGCTCGCCGACCTGCGCCGGGCTGGCGCCACGAATGTTTCGACCGCGCGGCCGCGTGGTCTCGCCGGCAAAGGGGGCTGGGCGCGCGCACGCGCGGCGTACGACCAGCTGCGCCAGAACGGCCGACTACCGGCGAGCTTCGAGGTGATCTACGGCCACGCATGGAAAGCCGCCCCCCGCACGACCGAGGACGGCCGCTCGGTGATCCAGTTCAAGCCACGCCCGGAGAGCGGTAGCTGATGGCCGCCACCCGTCACGCACCCGCCAGCCGTGTGTGGCTGTTCGATCTCGACAACACGCTGCATGACGCGAGCCCGCACATCTTTCCGCACATCAATCGGTCGATGACCGATTACCTGATGCGTCATCTGCAACTCGACGAAGCGGCCGCCGACGCGCTGCGGATGGACTACTGGCATCGCTACGGCGCCACCCTGCTCGGCCTGATGCGCAACCACGGCACCGATCCGGCCCACTTCCTCCGCGAGACACATCAGTTCCCGCAGCTTGGCCGCATGCTCGTCTTCAACCGCGCACTTGCTGGTCGGCTGCGGCAACTGCCGGGCCGCAAGGTGTTGTTCTCCAACGCGCCGGCGGCCTACGCCCAAGCGGTACTTCGCGGCATCGGGCTTGAGCGCAGCTTCGAAGCGGTGTTCGGTATTGAGCAGCTCGGCCTTCAGCCCAAGCCGCAGACCCGCGCTTTTCGCCGGGTGCTACACGCGTTGCGCCTGCCCGCACACCGCTGTGTGCTGGTGGAAGACACCTTGCCCAACCTGCGCGCCGCCAAAGCGCTGGGCATGGGCACGGTGTGGATCAACCGCGGCAGCGTGCATCCGGCCTGTGTCGACGTGAAGCTGCGTAACATCCTCGATCTGCGTCGCGCTGCACACCTCGTGCGATAAGCAGCGCCGCGGCCCGCGTAGCGCTTGCAAATCCAGGCCGGTCGTGCCATCAAGAGACTTGGCGCCCCAATAGATCCGACCGTCATGCCCGAATCCGAAGCCCGCACGCTCGTCGTCTGCCTCGACGGCACCTGGAACGACGTCGGCTCGCGTACCAACGTCGTGCGTTTCTTCGAACAGCTGATGCGCGACGAGCAGCAACTGACCTACTACGACGAAGGCGTCGGCATTCCCGAAACCGGCCCGCGGCGCCGTCGCCTGCGTGAGCGCATCTTCGGCGGCGCCTTCGGCAGCGGCCTGCTGGGCAACGTGATGCAGGCCTACCGCTGGCTATCGACCCGCTACCGAGACGGAGACCGAATCGCGATCGTCGGCTTCTCGCGCGGCGCCTACACGGCGCGCGTGCTGGCGTCGATGCTGGGCACGCCCGGGCTGCTGCGCGGCGGCGACGCGGCGGCCTTTGACGCCGCACTCGATGCCGTATCGCTTGCGCGCGAAACACGCAGCGCGCCGGTGCTGCCAGGCAACTGGCGCTGCGAAACAGTGCCCGTCGACTTCCTCGGCGTGTGGGATACCGTCGGCGCGCTGGGCGTGCCGACACTGAACCTGAGCTGGCCGCCGATCGGCCGCACCCGGCTCAGGTTTGGCAATACCCAACTGCCCGACCATGTGCGGGTGGCACGCCAGGCCTTGGCGATCGACGAACATCGCGCCGACTACGCGCCGGTGCTTTGGACGGGCGCCCGCGAAGGTGCCGATGTGCTGCAGGTGTGGTTCCCCGGCTGCCATGCCCAGGTCGGCGGCGGATACCCCGATGACGCACTGTGCGAGATCAGCCTGCTGTGGATGGCCGCGCAGGCCGCGCCGGTGGTGCGCTTCCGTCAGCACATCGAGGAACCGGGCGGTGGCCACTTCGCGCCACGCCGGCTGCGGCTGGACGGCAGCGAATACCTCGCGCCAACGATTGATGCGTGGCGTGACTTCATCGGCGGCCTCTACCGATTGTTCTCAAGGCGCCACCTGCGCCGCATCTGCGTCGAGGGGCTCAACGAAGCGGTCCACAGCACCGCGTGGGATAAATGGAGCAACGATCCGGACTACCGGCCGCTGAATCTGGCCCACGCCGGACGCGAACAATTGCATTCGGCGAGTGACGCAGACCGCAGCTTTGCCGGGCCGGAGGTGCGTGCATGATGCTCACGATGCTCGATGTAGTGCTGGGGCTGGCGATCCTGTTCGCGGCGCTGTCGGTGTTCTGCTCCTCCGTCGTCGAAATGCTCGCGGCGCGCAGCGGATTGCGCGGGCGATTCCTGCGCGACAGCCTGTTCCACCTGCTCGGCGAGGAAACGCTCTATCGCCGCTTGCTGCAGCATCCGGCCGTGTCCCATACGGTGCGCCATCGCAGCCGCAGCGCGCCGTCCTACCTGGCGACGGAACGATTCGTTGCGGCGATGCTGGATCTGATTCCGGCGCGCGCCGCTGCCATGGGCATCAGCGGGTTTGCCGAGAGGCCGATGCCGGAAAACATGGACCCGGTCGTGGCGGAGTTCGCCCGCTCGGCCGCTTTTATCGGCGAATGCGGCATCGCGGTGGGCGATCCGCTGTCTCGCCTCGCGATTCGCAACGGTAAATCGCTTGATGACCTGCGCAAGGCGCTCGGTGACTGGTTCGACAGCCAGATGGACCGAGCCGGCGGCTGGTACAAGCGCAACGTGCAACGGCTGCTCTTCGTCGTCGGCCTGATCGTGGCCGTCGGCCTCAACGTGGATACCCTGCAGGTCGCGCGCGGGCTGGCTCATGATCCGGCGTTGCGGATGCTGGCCAGCTCACAGGCCCAACGCGTGGCGAGCGAACGCGAGATCGAGCTCAACGCGCTGCTCGATGCGGGCCGCGAGCGCGGTCTGCCGGTGGGCTACACATGCCTTGCAGAGCCGGATCGCGGCGTGGAGGATTCCTTCCGGCTGTGCCTCAAGCAATTCCATCAGACCAGCTGGCTTGAGCGAGCGCTGAAACTGCTGGGCTTTCTGCTCACCGCTCTGAGCGTGAGCTTCGGCGCGCCCTTCTGGTTCGACCTACTGCTGAAGATCAGCAACCTGCGCTCATCGGGAACGCCGGTCGGCGAAAAGAAGAACGCCTGATCAGGAGGAAATGGCGCGCGCCTTCACGCGCGCGCCCACGCCATAGCTGCGGTCGAGCACGATGCCGGTGAGCGGCTTCCAGCCCAGTCGTTGCCAGAAGCTCACCGCATTGACCAGGGCAACCAGCCGGATCTCTCGAAAGCCATCGCGCCGCCCCTGCTTTTCCAGCGCCGCAATCAGCGCCGCCGCAGCACCGGCACCGCGGGCTTCCGGCAACACGGCAAGGTCATGCAGGAAAAGGTGGTCCGCCTGCGCCTGCTTGCCCAAGGGGTGGTGCAGCACGGGCGGCGCGCCGGACCACGGGTGCGCCAACAGGTAGGCCACTGCATGGTGACCCAGTTCGGCGACAAAACAGGTCTTGCGACCGCGCTCGAAACGGCTCGCCAGCGCGGCGCGGGATTCGTGGTAGTCCGGGGTGTGCGCCCGGCATTGCAAGTCAAACACCGGGTCGAGATCGCCGGGTGTCATCGGCCTTACGTGAAGCATCGGCGTTTATTTTCGGCGCCGCCTTAAGCGGCCGCGTCTTCCTTCAGCCAGCGCGCCGCGTCGAGCGCGAAGTAGGTCAGGATGCCGTCCGCCCCCGCCCGCTTGAAGGCGAGCAACGCTTCGAGCACGCAGGCGCGCTCGTTGAGCCAGCCGTTCTGGGCCGCGGCCTTCAGCATCGCGTATTCGCCACTGACCTGGTACGCATAGGTGGGCACCTGCAGTTCGGTCTTCACGCGGCGCACGATGTCGAGGTAAGGCATGCCGGGCTTCACCATGAACATGTCCGCGCCCTCGGCGATGTCCAGCGCCACTTCGCGAATCGCCTCGTCGGTGTTGGCCGGGTCCATCTGATAGGTGTACTTGTTGCCCTTGCCGAGGTTGCCGGCCGAGCCCACCGCATCGCGGAACGGCCCGTAGAAGCTCGATGCGTACTTGGCCGAGTAGGCCAGGATGCGCGTGTGAATGTGGCCCTGCGCCTCCAGCGCGGCACGAATGCGGCCAATCCGGCCATCCATCATGTCGGACGGCGCCACCACGTCGGCACCAGCCTGAGCATGGCAGAGCGCCTGCTTCTCCAGTGCGGCCAGCGTCTCGTCGTTCATCACGTAGCCGCGCGGGTCAGCCGGGTCGATCAGGCCGTCCTGACCGTGGCTGGTGTAGGGGTCAAGCGCTACGTCGGTAATCACCCCCAATTCCGGGAAGCGCGCCTTGAGCGCCTGCACCACGCGTGGCACAAGACCATCCGGGTTCCAGGCCTCGGCAGCGTCGGCGCTCTTCTTCTCGGCACCCACAACCGGGAACAGCGCGAGCGCCGGCACGCCCAGCGCGACCGCCTCTTCCGCAACGCGCAGCAGATTGTCCAGCGACACGCGCGACACGCCGGGCATTGACGCGACCGGTTCGGTCGCCCCGGATCCTTCAAGCACAAAGACCGGATAGATCAGGTCATCGGCGGACAAGCGATGCTCGCGCATCAGCCGGCGGGAAAAGTCATCGCGGCGCATACGGCGCATGCGGATGTTCGGAAACTGGGATTGCGCAGCGGTCATGATCGTTCAGGCCAAGAATGGTTGAGCAATTTTCTCAGGAACTATTCGCAGGGATGGACTATCACAGACAGTGGATGGTGCCCAACCGTCTCCCGCTTCACCTCCCTGAGCGGGTGCCTGTTGCCAGGCGTTCTACCCCCGGTCTGAATCCCCTTCCGCCGGGGGTTTTTCTTGGTCCGGGTCGGGAATCAGCGATTCAAGCCAGTTGGTCACGACGCGCTCGGTCTCTTCCATGCCGGTCTTCTTCAGGCTGGAAAAGAGCTGAGCGGTGACTGCCGGCCCCCACTGCGCCAGCTCGCGCCGCACATCCATCAGGGTCTGCGCGGCAGGCCCGCGGGTGAGCTTGTCGGATTTCGTCAGCAGGATATGCACCGGCCGCCCCGACGGGGTGAACCAGTCCAGCAGCTGGCGATCGAGGTGCGTCAGCGGATGGCGCGAATCCATGATGTGGATAAGGCCGATCACATTGGGTCGCCGCGTCAGGTACTTCTCCAGCAGATCCTGCCACTGGCGGCGGATCGGCTCCGGCACCTGCGCGTAACCGAAGCCGGGCAAGTCGACCAAGGCCACGCCGGACGGCAGGCGGAAGAAGTTGATCAGCTGCGTGCGGCCCGGCGTTTTCGAGACGAAGGCGAGGCGGTTGTGCCCGACCAGGGTGTTGATCGCGCTGGACTTTCCGGCGTTGGAGCGCCCGACAAAGGCGATTTCGGGCTCGGACGAATCTGGCAAAGCATTGGGCTTGGCGAAGGACGTCTCGAAACGGGCGTGGCGGAAAATTGACATGGATCGGGCCGGAAATGGCCAAGCCGCCGACGGGCACGAGATTGTGCGGCAGGCGGTACATGGCGGTGCAGCGTGGGGCTGTATTAGAATATCAGGTTTGAAGACCGACACGGGTTTGAGGGGACCATGTTGAAGCCGATTCTCGGGCACGCACTGATTCTGAGCCTGCTTGCCGCAACGCAAGCATTTGCCGCTGACGCGGCCGCCAAACCGGACCTCGCCAAGGCGAAGCAGACCGTGGAAACCGTTTGCGTAGCCTGTCACGGCGCCGATGGCAACAGCACGATCCCGCAGAACCCGAAGCTTGCCGGGCAGCACTGGGAGTACCTGTACAAGCAGTTGCGCAACTTCAAGTCGTGGGACGGCAAACCCGCCGAACGCGCGAATCCGGTCATGGGGGGCATGGCCGCACCGCTGGAAGATGCCGACATGAAGGCCCTGGCGATGTATTTCGCGGGCCAGAAACTGACCCTCGGCGAAGCCAAGGATCGCAAGAGCGTCGAAGCCGGCCAGAAGATCTGGCGCGGTGGTATCGCAGCCAAGGGCGTGCCGGCCTGTGCCGGTTGCCACGGCCCGGCGGGCGCTGGCCTGCCCGCGCAATACCCGGCGCTGCACGGTCAGCATGTTGAATACACGGAAGCCCAGTTGAAGGCCTTCCGCGCAGGCGAACGTGCCAACGATCCGAACAAGATGATGCGCACGATTGCTCTGAAGCTGACCGACGCTGAAATCAAGGCGGTTTCGGACTACATCGCCGGCCTGCGCTGATACAGCCGCACAGGGTGTTAAAGAAAGGGGTGGAGCAATCCGCCCCTTTTTCTATTCTGGCTTCCGGAAGTATCCGCCCGGCCCGACCAACAGTCTCGGCCAACCCACGGGCGGCCGGGAACCTTCCCGCTTGCCCATGCTCAAGGTGAGTGGCGCGCGACGCGCCGCAGACTGCACGCGATGAAAAAAACCTCCAACGCTCGCGCGCTGTACGAGTTGTTCAGCTCGATGCGCTTTGCGATCAGCCTGCTGACGATCCTCGCGATCGCATCGGTGATCGGCACGGTGCTCAAGCAGAACGAGCCGTACAACGCCTACCTGAACCAGTTCGGCCCTTTCTGGTTTCCGATCTTCGAGAAGCTCGGGCTGTATGCCGTATACAACGCGGGTTGGTTCCTCGCGATCCTGTGCTTCCTGGTGCTATCGACCAGCGCTTGCATCCTTCGCCAGAGCAAGCCGATGCTGCGCGAAATGCGCGCATTCAAGGAACACGCGCGCGAGACCTCGCTGCGGCTGTTCAAGCTCCATGCTGAAGCCAGTGCAGACCACGCGCCAACACGCGCAGCGGCTGAGGCCTATCTCGCGCGCTGCGGATTTCGGGCGCGCACGCTAGAACGCGACGACGGCGTGCTCATCGCTGCCAAGCGCGGCAGCTGGAGCCGTGTCGGCTACTTCTTCGCACATGGCGGTTTGGTCGTGATCTGCGTCGGCGGTCTGCTGGACGGCAACCTGCCGCTGCGCATGCAGATGTGGCTGGGAGGCAAGCAGGCAACGCAGGCCGATCAACTGATCGCGGATATTCCTGCGCAAAGCCGGCTCGCCGAAGACAACTGGAGCTACCGCGGCAACATCTTCATCCCGGAAGGCAAGTCTTCCGGCGTGGCGGTACTGCGCGAAGGCGACGGCGTGCTGCTGCAGGAACTGCCCTTTGACGTGTCGCTGCAGAAATTTCACATCGAACACTATGAGACCGGGCAGCCAAAGCGTTTCGCCAGCGACATCATCGTGACCGACAAGCGCAGCGGCAAATCCGAGGTGCGCACGATCGACGTAAACAAACCCTTCGAGACGCACGGCGTCACGCTCTACCAAGCCAGTTTCGACGACGGCGGTAGCCGCCTGAAGCTTCGCGTTCGCAACCTCGCGACGGGCGGCGACGCACCGAGCGAGATCACCGGCATCGTGGGTGAGCGCGGCGACCTCAAGGGCCCGGGCTATGCCTACAGCGTCGAATTCACCGGCTTCCGCGCCATCAACGTGGAAACGATGGGGGAAGCGCCTGCTGCACGCGGCGGCCTCGCCGGCCTGCAGGATCGCCTCGGCAGCGGTGCGCGCGACCCGGCGCACAAGAACCAACGCAACATCGGCCCAAGCTTCACCTACAAGCTGCGCGACAGCGCCGGGCAGGCGATCGAATTCATGAACTACATGCTGCCGGTGGAGCAGGACGGCCGTTGGTTCCTGCTCGCGGGGATACGCGAAGACGCGGCCGAGGGCTTCCGTTACCTGCGCATTCCGCTCGACGAAGACGGTCGCGTCGACACCTGGTATGCGGTACGCCAACGCTTGCTCGACAAGACGACCCAGGCAACGCTGGCAAAGCGCTTCGCCAAGCGCGCCTCGGGCGGTGCGGAAAACGCCGCGCTGCGACTTGAGGAGACTTCGCTGCGAACCCTGCAGCTGTTTTCCGACAAGGGCTTTGAATCGCTCGGCGCATTCATCGACAAGACCATTCCGAAAGCTGAGCAAGAACGCGCGGCAGGCATCTTCCTGCAGGTGCTCGAAGGCATTGTTTGGGAAGCGGTCTTGATGGCGCGCGAAGACGCCGGCCAGCCCGCGCTCGAAGCAAGCCCCGCGCGTGCGCAGTACGCCCGCGACGTGCTCAAGGCGGTGGGTGACGCCTTCCACTACAACGCGCCCCTGATCCTGCAGCTCGACAGCTATGAGCAGGTCCAGGCGACGGTGCTTCAGGCCACGCGCTCACCCGGCAAGAAATGGGTCTTCCTGGGCTCGCTCTTGCTCACGCTGGGCGTGTTCGCCATGCTTTACGTTCGGGAACGCAGGCTGTTCCTGCTGCTGCGGCGCGACGGCTCAGCGTTGCTCGCGATGAGCGCGAACCGCGTGTCGCTGGACGTCGAGCAGGAATTCCTGCGTCATCGCGACGCCTTGCTGGGCAGCAAACCGGCTGCCGGAGACCTTGCATCATGACCGACCTCGCCCATTCCGTTTCACCGCAGCCCGGCTTTCGCCGCATCACACCGGGCGACTGGCTTGCAGCATTGGCCCTTGCCCTGGGTGCAGCCTTCGCACTGCGGCAGTACGGCAGCTACATGGACGTCTACGAAAAGGCCATTCTGCTGCTGACGGTGCCTGCACTCGCACTGCTCGGCTGGCACTGGCACGGCCTACGCAACCTGCTGGCCGCCACCGCCTGCGCCGCCCTGCTCGGCATTGAGCTCTACCAGCACGACCTCGCACGCGCCGAGCAGGTCTTCTGGCTGAAGTACTTTTTCAGCAGCCAAACCGCCATCGCCTGGATGAGCGCGCTGGTGTTCTTTTCGACCGGTGCATTCTGGCTCGGGCTGCTGGCCCGCGCCCCATTTGCCGAACGCGTTGGCACCGCGCTCAGTTGGGTCGCCGCCGGAGCGGGGCTCACCGGCCTCATGGTGCGTTGGTACGAGAGCTACCTGATCGGGGCCGATGTTGGCCACATCCCGGTATCGAACCTCTACGAAGTCTTCGTGCTCTTCATCATCCTGACCACACTGCTGTATCTGTACTACGCACGGCACTACGCAACGAACAAGCTCGGCGCCTTCGTGATGCCGGTGGTGGCCGCGGCCGTCGGATTTCTGCTCTGGTACAGCTTCAGCCGCGACGCGCATGAGATCCAACCGCTGATCCCGGCCCTGCAGTCCTACTGGATGAAGATCCATGTGCCGGCCAACTTCGTCGGCTACGGGGCCTTCGCGCTCGCATCGATGGTTGGCGTGGCCTATCTGTGTGCATCGCACGGCCCGCTGGCGAGCCGCCTGCCCAGCGTCGCGGTGCTCGACGATCTGATGTATCGGGCGATTGGCATCGGCTTCGCGTTCTTCACCGTGGCCACGATACTCGGGGCGCTGTGGGCCGCTGAGGCGTGGGGCACATACTGGCAGTGGGACCCGAAGGAAACCTGGGCCCTCATCGTCTGGCTCAACTACGCGGCCTGGCTGCACATGCGACTGACCAAGGGACTGCGCGGTGCCGTGCTGGCCTGGTGGGCCATCATCGGCCTGCTGGTCACCAGTTTCGCCTTCCTCGGCGTTAACATGTTCTTGTCGGGCCTGCATTCCTACGGCTCGCTTTGAGCGAAGACCATGCGCGCTGCCGCCACCCTGCTTCTGCTTGCACTACTTGCGCCGACCGTGGCGCAAGCCGAGGTATGGAAGTGGACCGACAGCGCCGGCCAAACCCATTACGGTGACAGCCCACCAGCGGGGGTGAAAGCAAGCAAGGTGGGCGACGCGGGCGTGTCGGTCATCCCCTCGACGCCCACGCCCGAAGCGGCCGCCCCGGCTCCGGCCGCGGCCAGCCCCGCGCGCGCCGCGCCAACGGCCGAGCGCCCGGCGAGCAACGCCACCAGCCATGAGGCTACGGCAGAGCGCGAAGCCAAGCGGCAACGAATGATCGAACGCTGCGAACGCGAGCGGGGTGTTGATTGCGAATACGCGGTGGACGGCATGCTCGACGGCACGCCGCCGGCGAACAGCGCGATTGAAGGCCCTGTCTGGATCGTGCCGACGCACCCGCCCCACAAACCGCACCCGCCGGTGAAACCGAAGCCCAAGCCCAGCACGACACCGGACGACCCGCTGAACTACCCGATCGCGCCCTTCCCGAAGCCGGTCAAACCCAAGTAGCCGCGCGTCACTGCGCCAGAACGCGAAACTCGATGCGCCGGTTGCGCGCACGCCCGTCCGGCGTGGCGTTTGACGCGACCGGCCGGTCGGGGCCCATGCCGGTGGTACTCAGCATGGCCTGCTCGGCGCCTTTGGCCACCAGATAACGCTGTACTTCATTCGCGCGCGCCTGCGACAAGGCCAGGTTGCTGGTACGCGAACCGTCGCTGTCGGTGTGACCAATAATCTCCACCCGACGGCCGCGCACGCTCAGCAGCGCCTTGGCCATCTCGTCGAGGATCGCCTGCCCTGCCTGGGTCAATGTGGCCTTGCCGCTTTCAAACTCCACGATCCGGTTGCCGAGCGTGTCGTCGAGCAACTGCTGTTCGCTGGCAGCCACGGCGAGGCCGTTCTTCACCACGAACTGGTTGTTGAAGCTGCTCGCGACATCGCTCGCCACTGTCTTTCGCTGCGCATCGCTCGACACGGTGCCGTTGAGGGCGACCTGCGTCCCATCGACACTCAGACTGCCGGCGCTCACCGTCTTGAGCTGCGGCCCGATCGAGCGCTGCACCTGTTCGGCCCAGTGCGGCGGCGCGACCACGCCGCCAACGGTGATCTGATCAACCACCCGCGCGGCGCCGAAAACCTCGCGCAGGCGCGCGAGAATCGCGGCTTTCGACGCATCGTCAGGCACAGCGCCGGTCGCCACGATCGGCGCGTCCTGGGTCGTTGTGGCAACGGCACCCCACGACGCCACGCCCAGCAGGAGTGCCACCGCGAATCGAAGCAAGTTAGCGTCCAAGGAAGGCCTCACTGAAGGTATCCGCAGCCTGCCGCAATGAGAGCCGCGGGATGTCGAGGTAACTCGCCAGTTTGCGAATTGCATAGTCGTTATCCAGATAGTCTTCGACCCACTCTGCATCGCAGACGTCGATCAGGTAGTCCTGCGCGGCGGTCGCTGACAGCAAGGCTTCGAGCACCCGCGCATCCGCACCGGCGAAGCTCAGCATCAATTCCGGCCGACCACCGCGATGCACATTGAAGGCCCCGACTTCGAAGTCGGAGCGGGCGAGGAAGGGCGCCACGGCGCCAGCCCACCATGTCGCCAACGCATTGCGCGCATCCCCCTGCGCCGGCAACGGCAGCACCAGGCCGCGCTGCATCCGGGCGCTGGCTTGAGTGAGCAAGGGCTCGAGCAAGAGCCCGAGCGCAAGCACACTGCGGCGGAGTACCAACGGATGCCCCGCTTCGCGCAGACGCCGCTCCACATCCGCAAGGGTCAGACGGTCGTACTCCGGCATCAGCGTCTCGGCACGACCGAGCATCGGCGGCGAAAACTCGATCGCAGCCAGTTCGTCCAGCGCGGCGCGAGGGTCCTCCGATGTCACCGTTGCGTCCATGGCGGTCGCGAGCTGCCGCCACACCGTGTCGAAACACGCGGGAAACTCGGCCATCAGACCGATCGGCGACTCCGTCGGCAGCGCCACGGCGGCGATGAAGGGGAAGCGGCGTTGGGACGCATCCTGGCTGGGCACAAGGCGCCCCACCAGGGCCACAGGACTGCGCGCCCCCAGGAAGACAAATTCAACCGGCGCGCAGCGGTCATAGGCGGACTTCCAACCAGGGTCGCTCGCCGCCAGTTCAAGCCCATGCGCAACCCAGGCATCAAGCGGATCAAGAATTGCGGCGCCATTGCCACTCCGTACGAAATCCGCCCGTCCGGGCAGTTTCCCGAAATAGCAGACGCGTCCGGCAAGATCAGTCATTCGCATCGTGTCCGGCCCCTCACGCCCCGCCGCCGGCAACCGCCGCCGGCAGCTTGATGCCAAGCAGCCCGGACTTCTGCGGTGCGCTGGCGTTGGCCGAGGTATCGGCCTGCGCGCTGCTGACAATGCGCAGATTCACCGTGACCGCCACGCCGTTGTTGCTCCAGGTCATCTCGAAGGTGCCGTCGCTGCGCCGCTTCTTCTGCGCGGTATTGATCAGTCGCTCGAGGCCAGCCGCTCCGGGCTGACTGGCGACCTCGACCGTGCGCCCGTCGTAAGCCACCGCGGTGATGCGCGCGCCTGGCGCCCCCTTGCCCGACGGCCACACGAAGTTGGCCCAGTCCTGCACACCCATGCGGTAACGCAGCACCTGCCCATCGATTTCAATCGTGTACTCGGTTACACCGGAGACCGGTTGTGGCTGAATCTGGAACACCGTCTGCGGCGTGCTGCCGCCCGCGGGATCGCCACCTGCGCCTGCTGCAGCACCGGCAACCGGCGCCACGAAGCGCGCGAAGTTGTCGGCGAACTCGGGCGCGAGCTTGACCCCCATGTCCGCCCAGGTTCGTGCGGCCAATGTGTCACCACGACGCACGACGAGCGGCCCCATCGAGGTCTGCACAAACTTGGAGACAGCGCCTTCCGGACCGAACACCTGCGCAATTTCGCCTGCACCAGCCTCGACGCGGGCGTTCTGCGTAAAGGGATATTTCTCGGCAAGGCTACGCATGAAGGGGTCGTAGACCTGCGCCGCCCATGTGCGGTTGAGTTCGGTTTCGGCCGGCTTGACGATCACTGCAAACGCCATCATCAGCGGGCGTACAAGCAGCGGCCGGATGGTGCCGCGAGCCGAATCCGGAATCGAAGCCAGCACCTGCTCGTCGACCTGACGCAGCGCATCCGACAGCTCGGATCCGGAGCCTTCCAGCGTTTGCATCATCAACTGTCGCGCGGCGGGTCCTGCGTCGCCGGCAGTCTTCATCTGGTTGAAGCGCGAGCGGACTTTGGCGAGCGATTGCAGGTAGCCCTTGAGCAGCGAACCGTCGCGCGCCTCGGGCCGCTCGACAACAAGATTCGCGATCGCCGCAAACTCGCGCCCGACCGGCCCCATCGGGATCTCGGTCTTGCCTGCGGACACATTCACGGTGACCTGCGCAGGCGACTGCCGCAGGATTGTCTGCTTGAACCATTCGACGAATCCGCTCTGCGCCTTCGCCAAACCATCGTTGAGCAGCGAGGGGTTATCCCACGCGGTCTGCCGATAGACCGTATCCAGAACCTTGCCGATCGGCGAATTGACCGGATCACCCAGACGATTGAGCTGTTTGACCGCATCGTCAAAGCTGGCGAAATCGGCAACCGTCACGCCCTGGAGGAATTTCTTCCATTCCGCCGCGTAGTCGGTTTTGTACATCAGCGTCAGCGCCTTCTGGATCTGCTCCGGACTGCCCTCAAGTGACAGATCGTCACGCGCAGCGGTCTTCAGTACCCAATCGGTGCTTTGCAACTCCTTGCTCGCAGCATCCTTGATCGCCGCCTCGACGTAGCCTTCCCACGCCTCGCGCGTAAAGGTGCCGGGAATCGCGTGACTGCCGGCCACGAGGTCTCGCGCATCATCGCCAACGATCCGTGCCACCGTCATCGACGGGAAGCGCGTAGCGGCACGCGCCTTGATCTGGGCATACACCCGCTCACGTGCCGGTTGCCCCTTAACCACTTTGCGCAGCACATCGCGCGTTTGATCGACCAGCGCGAGGCGGGTTTCCACCAGAGGGAAGTCCGGCTGAGCGCTCTGCGCAACCACAAAGGCCAACATGCGTTCCGCCGAACGGATCATCCGCTCGCGGGGCATCTCGCCGCGGTTGTTCTCAAGCCAGTTACGCCAGAAGCGCGCGAGCTGGTCGTTCAGGTGCCCAGGCTCGACATGCTCGTGGCTGCCCAGCATCAGGTAGGTCTTGAGTGCGTTGTAAGCGTCCTGGACATCCGTCGGGGACGCATCGCGATACGGTTGGGCAGCACCGTCCTGCCGCGCGGCAACCTTCTCTGCCGCCCCGGTCTGTGCGGGCGCGAGCTCGCCGCTGCGGCGATTCACCTCGGCCAGATAGCCTTCGAGCGATTCCGCGACCGGTTTCAGCAAGATCTGCCGCACGCCGTGAAAGTACTCAGCGCGCAACTTCGCTTCCAATGTGTCGCCTTGGTAAAGGCCGAAACCAAGGCCCGCAGGCCGGTCCTCACGATAGCGTTCCAGCTGTTCGATGCGGTCCTGCATCAGTTCGAGCGCTTCGATACGGGACGCAAGATCCTGCCGGCCTTCCTGCAGGCGCACGGCTTTCGCCAGGTCGGCCTGCACATGCGACACGAGGCGCTGATTCGACACATAGGACCAAGCCAGCGCACCAAGCACGAGCCCGAAGCCCACCACCGACGCCGCGAAGGCCACCGCCCGCATACGGGTGCGCGTTCGGCTCGCGTATTGCCGCACCAGCGCACGATCGGAAAAGATGACTTTCGAGAACAGATCCCGTAGAAAGAACCCGCCCTGCGACGACACCGGCATATCGACCGCGGGCGCCAGCTTGAGGCCGAAACGGTCGGCAATACGCTCGCTCGATGTACCGGCTGCACGCCCTTCCTGCAGCGCGCTTGTGAAGTAGAAGCCGCGGAAGATCGGTTTGAACTGGAACGGGTTGTCTTCGAACAGCGTTGCGACAAATGCGCGCAAAGCCGGGCGCACCGCCGAGAACTCAAGCGGGAAGGTCAGCACCCCTGCGCCGAGTTTTTCACCGCGGTAGAGCGCCATGCGCGCGACCGACTGCTCGCGCAGCCCCTCATACAGCCGATCGAAGTGCTCGTCGAAGCGCGCCACCGGATCAGCCGACCCGTCGGCGTCATACGCGAGCGTTGCCCCCCACACGCGGGCACGTTCGGCAGCGTCACAGTCGTCAAAGAACTCGGCGAAACCGGCGATCAGATCCACTTTCGTGAACACGATGTACACCGGCGCAAACACTTCGAGTTCGGCGGTCAGCTCCTGAACGCGCGCGCGGATCTGCTTGGCGAGCTTGATGCCGTATTCCGGGCGATTCTGGGTCAGCTCCTGCACGCTGGCCGCGACGACGATGCCGTTGATCGGCGCCTTGGGGCGATGGCGTTTGAGCAGGTGCAGGAAGCCAAGCCATTCACCGCGGTCCTCGTCCTCCACCGCATAACGCCCAGCGGTATCGAGCAGGATGCCTTCGGTGGTGAAGAACCAATCGCAGTTTCGTGTGCCGCCGATGCCCTGAACAATGCTGCCGCCCTGATCGGCAAACGGAAACTGCAGGCCTGAATTCACGACCGCCGAACTCTTGCCTGCAGCCGGGTTGCCGATCACCATGTACCACGGCAGTTCGTAGAGCGCAGCGCGCCCTGACAACTCGCCGAGCTTTGATCCCTTGATCGTTGCGATCGCCTCACCCATTCGCCGACGCAGCACGTCGACCTCGCCACGCTTGGACGGTGTCGCACGGCTGACCGCACGCTCCGACTCCTGGGTCAGCATCTGAGTCAACGCAGCCGCCTCGCGCGAAGCCCGTCGGCGACGCAAGCCCCATGCACCAAGGACAATCAGCAGGATCAGCACGATCGCGGCAATCGCCCACCACAACGCCAACTTCAGCGTGTGAGCAGAAAGCAGCAAGAAAGCGCTCGCAAGCAACAGCGCCAAGACCGTCAAGGTTCGGCTGTCTGTAAGGAAATTCCAGAATCCACGCATGGTTTGGGTCGTCGTAGTGTGGCCAGCTTCAGGAGGTGGCTGGCTCAGGTTCGTAGGCTTGCAGCAGCAGCGCGCCCCGCTCCAGCGGATCGGCCAAGGCGGCGAGCAGGGTCGGTTTTTGGGTCTGTTCGGTTTGCGTGGCGGCAAGTGCTAGCGCGAGCGTGGTACCCGCAACGCCCAGGTCCCCCAGCGCCGCACCAAGCCCCACGCGCTCCGCAACCGGATCGAGATGCGGCAGCACGTTGTTCATCGCAGCAGCGATCTCGACCGCACGAGTCGGACGGACATCGCCCTCGCTGACCACGGCGGCGACTGCATCGGCCGACGTCTTTCCGGCTTCGAGCGCAGCGTGCAACAGCGACTCGAGCAAGGTCGTGTCGCTCCGGCCGGTCATGCGCGGCGGGGCATCGCGGCGAGCGTTAAGCGGGATCGATAGGCGAGCCAGCGTCGGCCATCCATGTGCTGTCTCTGGACGACCGAGCAGCAGGGCAGCGGCCGCTTCGCCGGGCACCAAACCCTCGGGTTTGTCGTGCGCGAAAAGCCTGCCTTCACCCGCCGCGCGCTCGATCACGGCCTCATCGATGTGACTGTCGAACGCGAGCAAGAGCAGATTCCGAATCTGCGCCTTATCCGCCTGCCAGGCCCTGACTTCAGCCAGCGTCGCGGTGCTGTCTTCGGCCGCAACGAGATACACCGCCGGCAAGGCCTCAGACCAAACCTGCGCAATCAGATGTTCGATCCAGCGCGTCGCCAGCGATTGCATGGATTCGTTCCATGCTCGAGGCACGATCGCCCTCACCACAATCGGCAACGCGCGCGGGGCCGCGTGGCGCGAAGCCGACTCTGGCATTGTTGCAACGAGCTGCTGGAGAACCGGCGACGCAGCCCCCGTCAGGAGCGCCAGCGCGCGCACAAATCCGGCCGGCGGCACGATGTCATCGGCGCCTACGTGCGCGAGCCAGTCATTCACATCCTCAACGCTCAGCTCACGCGCTCGCGCCATGCGAACCGGCATGCCGTCAAAGTCGAGATAGTCGGGCTCCGGCGCAGGCGCCAAGTCGCCAGCGGCGATTGCCTCGATCACGGCACTGGCCGACTCGCCCCCGGCGGTACTCACACCCGCCGCCAGTACCAACATCTCGGCCACGCCGACCGTCATTTGCGCAGGCTGCGCGGGTTGACCGGCCGATACCGGGATCGGCGCCTCGGTCGGCGAGCCGATCCGACGCAGCACCATCCACCCAAGACCGGCCGCCAAACAAACGCCAACGGGCACCAACACCAGGCCGACCAGCAAGTCTGACGGCGTAACGACCTGGGGGCTGCTTTGCCACCACAGCACCGCACCGCCCCAGCACAGGGCCAGCAGCGCGATCAACACAAGCACGAAACGGATGCGACCAGACATGCGATTCGGGTCAGTCCGAAGTGTTTGCCTGGCCCGCGATCAGCACCGCGCCGCACGCGGTCTTGTCTCCGTGCCGCGCAGCCGGGCGTCCATCGATCATGCACGTCGGGTCGCCGCTGACGATCACCGTGGTGCCGCCATGGCCCTTCTTCGGGCAGGTCACCTTGTCGCCAACGCGCGCGATCGCCTTGTCGCCGGTCACACTCTGAGGGCTCCCCTCGACCACGACGCCGCCGTGGCTGGTCTTGTCCCCAATCACAATAAATGGACGCCCCACGTACCGCTCCTGTTCATTTGCGGCCGAGCACACCTGCCCGGCGCAGTTCGACGTGTCCGAAATCCATCAGCTTCCAGCGGCCGCCCCAAGTCAGCCCCAGCGCCTCTGCCCGCTCACCGAGCAGGCGATAGCCCTCCATCGCCCATGGGTCACGTTCGCTGATGACGATCTTGCCGCCGCGAAGGAACGCGAGGTCCGCTGCAAGACCAAACTGGTGATAGCTCTGAAAGGCGCCCGCGCGCGTCACATGCGGCCCCATGGCCGCAAGCTGTGCCTGTCGCTCTGGACTGCGATACCCCTCCAACAGCGCCAGTTCATAACCGCGCTCGCTCATTTGCTGGAACAACACCAGGATGCGCTGACGGAACTCACCATCCATCAAGGTCCAGTCGCGACTGGCGGAGGCAATCTCGGGTCGCTCTGCCTGCAGTTCGGCTGTCACGAACACCTCGGGCGGTAGCGCCGGAGGTGGCACCAGATGCTCACCGTCAAGCAAGGCCGCGAGCACCGGATCCCGAACCTCGGCCTTATCCTCAAAGCCCGCCATCGGTCGAGTCATCGACAGCAGCACGGCGCCCACCACCGGAAGGATCACCGCCACCGCGCTCAATCCGATGACCAGACGATTGGATCGGGCCCAGCTCCATCCACGCGCGGCAATGCTGGTGCCGTTTGCCCCCATCACTACGAGTGCGTCACGTCCGCTGGCGCCGATCCGACGCTGCGCGCCGCAGGCCGACTGCAGCTGCCGTTGCATGCCACGTATCGCCGCATCGCGAAGCGCCGGAAAGCACATCAGGCTCCCGCCGAGCACGGCAACAATCATGATGGCGGACAGACCTAAGAGCAGTTCCACAAACGTCGCCAGGGCTTTGAAAAATGACGATCGGATTATACGAGCCGATACATTTGGCATATGCGGTAATT
Source organism: Niveibacterium sp. COAC-50 (assembly GCF_013184235.1). Taxonomy (NCBI): domain Bacteria; kingdom Pseudomonadati; phylum Pseudomonadota; class Betaproteobacteria; order Rhodocyclales; family Rhodocyclaceae; genus Niveibacterium; species Niveibacterium sp. COAC-50. The sequence continues at coordinate 381,544 of NZ_JABCJM010000001.1, read as the reverse complement.
CTTCTCGCATAATCCGATTTGCTCGCAGCTAATATTCATGCCCATGACATCCCCGGAATCGAGCCCGGTTCAGACCGGAGCAGCCCGTCGTCCATCGCTGTTCGAACAGCCTGCCGGCAATGCGCGCACGCCGCACCGGGAGATCGCCGTGCTCGCTCCGTTCGCGACGCCGAAACCGGCACAGCCCTCGGTGCGCTGGGCCACCGCGGGCGTTGCGGCAGTCGCCTCGGCATTTGCGTTGCTGGCCGGCGCCACCCTGTGGGCGGTGGTCAATGGCGGCAACTCAGAGCAAGCATCGCCGCCCCCGCCGGTGGCGCAACGCGCGCCAGCAAAGCCTGCTGCGGCACATGCGGCGGCTCCGGCGATCGCAAGCGTGGCGCCAGAAGAACCGACCCAATCCCAAGCGGCAGCTGCAGTCGTAGCCAACCCCGCGCCTGGCGCAACGATGGTGGACACCCTGGATCCCGCCGAGGCCATGCAGCCAGCGCTCGCAGCCAAGACCGCTGACGAGACAGGCGCGACAACTGCGTCCCCAATCGCAGCGGCGCGCACCGCCGAGGCACCCACCCAGGTCACGCCCCGTCACGCTTCAAGCTCGACGCCCAAGGCGACGCAGCACAAGCCGTTGAACGAGAAGCCCAAACCGCGCAGCACCAAACCAAAAGGCGAAGCGGACACCGCCCTGCTCGCTGCACTGGTCTCGCACATTGACCACACCGCTGCGCAGACGGCCAACCGCGACGTGGTGGGGCCCAGCGCACAGCAGGGCAGCACCGCGGAACTGGTCGCGCGTTGTGACCGGCTCGGTGGGCTTGAAGGCACGCTATGCCGCAAGCGCATCTGCAAGGGCTTGTGGGGTAGCGACCCGGCCTGCCCGAGTCGTTGAGCAGCGTGCATTCGGCGCGCGGCAAGCGCCTCAGTCGAACAGGGAGCGGGTCTGGCCCAGCGGCTCCGCCTCTGCCTTGAGTTGCGGTTCCAGATCAGCCACCTTCACACCAAGCAGGCGAAGCTTTCGCTCGATCGGCACGCGGCGCAGGCAATCGACCGCCACATCGCGGATCGTCATGAAATCGGCGGTGGCGTAGGTCAGCTTGCGGTCCCGCGTTACCTGCTCGAAGTTTTCGAACTTCACTTTCACACCGATGCTTCGGCCGACATAGCCCTTGGCGGCCAGGTCGGCAGCAACCTGCCGAGAGAGCTTCACGATCACCGATAGCAGCGTGAGCGGATCTCGGGTGTCGTGGGGAAAGGTGATCTCCCTGGAGCGCGATTTGGGCTCCTGATGTGTTTCAACCGGCCGCTCGTCGCGCCCCGCCCCGGCATCGGCCAGCCAGCGCCCGTAGCTCTGGCCGAAGTGCCGCACCAGCATGTGGGGCGATGCGGCCGCCAATTCACCGATCGTGCGGATGCCCAACTGTTCGAGCTTTGCATTTGCCTTCGGGCCGACGCCGTTGATCTTGCTGACTGCAAGCGGCCAGATCCGCGCTGCTATCGCCGATTCATCGATGATTGTCAGCCCGTTCGGCTTGTCCAGATCAGAGGCGATCTTTGCGATCAACTTGTTCGGCGCGATCCCGATCGAACAGGTCAGGCCTGTCGCCGCCGTAACCCGCGCCTTGATTGCCCGCGCAAGCGTTTCGGTATCGCCCGGCACATCGGTCAGGTCGATATAGATTTCATCGATGCCGCGATCTTCAATGCAGTCGGCGACTTCGGCCACGGCCGCCTTGAACAGGCGCGAGTAATGCCGATACGCGCCGAAATTCACCGGCAGCACGATCAGATCAGGACATAGGCGCAGCGCGGTGCGGATCGGTTGCCCGGAACGGCAGCCAAAGGCCCGCGCTTCATAGGTCGCAGTGGTGAGCACCCCGCGGCTCGCCAGCAACTGCGCACGCCCTTCCGGCGTGCGCGAATCGCCGATGCCGCCAATTGCCACCGGTAGCCCGCGCAGTTCGGGCTGGCGCAGCAGTTCGACCGACGCGAAGAAGGCGTCCATGTCGAGGTGGGCGATGCGGCGATTCGGAAACATCGCGAAAGTTTACCGGAGGGGTTGAACTTTCCGCTGCCGTCGCCATCTACACCAGCGTACCGGTTCAGGAGAGCCGGTGCGGTTGATGGGGAGTAGCTCACTTCTGCTGCGTCGTCACCACGATCGCTGACGCGATCCGGCGCACAGGCGGGCCCGCGAGGGGCCGCGAGCGAGACCGTTACCGGCATGTCCGGCGCGGTCGCTCGTCCATCCAACGGAGAGGGGCCTTGTCCGGCAACGGCGCAAGGCCCTTTTCGTTTCACGGGCCGTGCGCCGGATCGATCAACGCGCATTGAAAGGAAAACCTGTGAAACGCGTTCTGCTGCTTGTCGCGACCAACGTCGCGATCGTCATCCTGCTGTCGATCACCGCCCGTCTGTTGGGGCTGGATCGCTACCTCGAAGCCAACGGCAGCCTGAACCTGCAGAGCCTGCTCGTGTTCTGCGCGATCTTCGGCTTCGGTGGCGCCTTCGTGTCGCTCGCCATTTCGAAGTGGATGGCCAAGTTCTCGACCGGCGCCCAGGTCATCACGCAACCGCGCAATCAGGCCGAGGCCTGGCTGCTCGACACGGTGGCGCGTCAGGCGCAGGCCGCTGGCATCAAGATGCCGGAAGTGGCGGTGTACGACTCCCCGGAGCTCAACGCGTTCGCCACCGGACCGAGCCGCAACAACGCCCTGGTGGCCGTTTCGACCGGGCTTCTGCACAACATGCGCCCCGATGAAGTGGAAGCCGTGTTGGCGCACGAAGTCAGCCACGTAGCAAACGGTGACATGGTGACGCTGACGCTGATCCAGGGCGTCGTGAATACCTTCGTCATGTTCATCGCACGCATCGTCGGCAACGTGGTCGACAAGCTGGTGTTCAAGAACGAGGAAGGGCACGGCCCGGCGTTCTTTGTCACCACCATCGTCGCCGAACTGGTGCTGGGCGTGCTGGCTTCGATCATCGTCATGTGGTTCTCGCGTCAGCGCGAATTCCGCGCAGATGCAGGTGCCGCAAAGTTGGTTGGTGCCACACCGATGATCAACGCGCTTGAACGCCTGAAGCTCAACGCCGACGGCGGCGCCCTGCCAGATGGTGTGAAGGCGCTCGGCATCTCGGGTGGGCCGGCGTTCATGAAACTCTTCATGTCGCACCCGCCGCTTGATGAACGCATTGCCGCGCTGCGCGCCAGCCGCTAAGGAGATCCGCATGACCCCGATCCGTACCTATCCGGAAAACAGCCCGCAGGCCGTCGGCCGCATCGTCGCAATGATGATGGTCGCTGACGGCAGCCTCGCCGAGGCCGAACTCGCAGCACTCTCCGACCCGGAGCATCTCGCCAGCGTGGGCCTCGACGCCCACGGCCTACGCACGGTGCTGGCCGACCATCTGGTCGACGTGGCGCTGGCCAGCCCGAAACCGCACGAAGCACGGGTGAATGACCCGGCGATTCTCGACCAGGTGCTCGCACCGGTCACCGACCCCGCGCTGCGTCTGAAAGCGTGTGCGCTGGCGATCCACGCAAGCGGCGCTGACGAACAGATCGCGCCGGCAGAGCAGGCTGTGCTGCACTACATGCTCGATCAGTGGGGTTTGACGCTGGAACAGCTGCACGACTATCTGGCGCAGCACCTGAACTGAGCCATCACGACGACGCCCAAACGGGCGTCGTTTTTCTTTCAGGCGGTCGGCCGACTGACCGACAGCAGACGCAAGCCCACGCCAAGAAATGCCACCCCGGTGGCTCGGTTCACCCAGACGCGCCACATGCCAGAGCCGCTGATCCGCGCAGCGAGCCGGCCAGACGCCCACGCCATGCCACTGTTGTAGACGGTAGAGAGCCCGACGAAGATCGCGCCAAGGATCAGCAGCGCCGTGGTGGTGCCCGGCACCCCGGGGCGGATGAACTGCGGAAAGAAGGACACCATGAACAACACCACCTTGGGATTCAGCAGGTTGGTCAAGTAAGCGCGTAGCAGCAGACCGCGACGAGAGACGCGCGGCGCCTCCACGCGTTGCGCCGGGGCTTCGCCTTTGTCGCGCAGCATCGTGATACCGAGCCAGACGAGATAGATCGCGCCCGCCACCTTGAGCGTGTTAAACGCCGTTTCCGACGCCAGCAACAGCGCCGACAGCCCGAGCACCGCAAACAGCACATGCGTCGCGCAACCCAGCGAGATGCCCATCGCAGCCAGCAGTCCGGCGCGATGCCCGCGTGAGACGCTCTGCCCCACGATCAGCATCGTGTCGGGCCCCGGCGTGACGTTGAGCACCATCACCGCCAGCACGAAGAGCCAAGGATTCGAAATCGCCGCCATACCTGCTCCCAATCTTTAAGCCGTTCGCCACGAAGCCAGCGCAGTCTAAACTAAGGTATGCGCCACACCCGCTCATACACGTTCCGTATCGCCCTCGTCGCGCTGGGCTGCATGCTGGCGATACCACCGGCCCACGCCGCACCGCCGCTTCGAGTCGCGCAGCTCGAATCGCTGCGCTACCCGCTGGTTGAGGTGGACGCGCAGGGCAAGGTCAGCGGTGGCCTGCTCAAAACACTCGGTGATCGAATCGCCGAAAAGCTGGGGACCAGCGCACAGCACAGTCTGTGGTCGCGAAGGCGCACCGAAGCGGCTGTGCTGGCGGGTGACGCCGACATTGCGTGCTATCTGAGCCCGATCTGGTCGGACGAAGCACGCGACGGGCTCTGGAGTATCCCGGTGCTGCCGCAGATCGAACGGGTTGTGGCGCTGCGTGGCAAACGCTTGCCAAGCCCAGCGCCGCAGGACTTCAAAGGCCTGCGAGTAGCGATCATGCTCGGCTACCACTATCCGGCCATACAAGGTCTGTTCGATGCCAAGGAGGCGCAGCCGGTTGAGGAGACCCGCGTCGACAACCTGTTCCGCCTGCTCCTCACCGATCGCGCGGACGTGCTGATCACGTCGGAGGCGGAAATCGAAGGCCAGTTCCGCCAGTTCCCTGCGCAGCGGGAACGTTTCGAGGTCGGCAAACAAGCCTTTACGACCGTGGATACGCAGTGTCTCGTGTCACCCAAATCGCCCTGGTCGCTCACGCAGGTCAACGCCGCGCTGAAAGCCCTGGTGAGCAGCGGCGAGATCGGGCGCCTGGCCGCGCGCTACGGCCTGAGCATGCGCTAGAGGTTCTCGCGATCGCCCCGCGTGGTCGGGCTCGAAACGACGAGGAACACGACCTCGCGATCGAAGGGGTTGCGAAACTGATGCGGGACGCCCGGCGGAATCTCGATCCCCTGCCCCGCCGCAAGAACAAGCACCTCGCCGGCGCGCCACATCTCCGCGCGGCCCTCAAGGATGTAGAAAAACTGACGCGCCAGCGCATGGCGATGCATCTGCTCCGACTTGCCCGGCGGCACGCGCTCCTGGATCACGCTGAGTGCTGGGTCCTTGAGCAGATGCCAGCCGTCGCAGCCCTCGCCCCAGACGTAGTGTTCGGCATTCTCGGTGCTGACCACGCTCATGCGGCACCTCCCGTTTCACGATAGCGCTGCGGCGCATAGCGGCGTGCGAGGCGGCCACTTGCAGCGGCCAGATCGATCGTGGTCACCAACAATCCTGGCCCCTCATGCCCCAAGTGGGCGACGCAGCAGCCCTCTGGCGAAATCACCGCGCTGCCGGACACCGAATAGCGCAGGCCGACGTTCACGCTGGCAAACCAGATGCTGTTTTCAGCCGCGCGGCATTGCATGGCCTTTTCGTAGATCGGCCCGTCTGGGGCACCCCACTCGCGCAACGCCTCGCCCGCGAAATCACTGCCGCCGAAGTGGGGGTGCAGCACCAGCTGCGCACCGCGCGCTGCCGCCCAGCGCACCGTTTCCGGGTAGCGCCAGCCTTCGTGGCAGATGACGATCCCGAAACGCAGCCCACCCAGTTCGAACACTTGGCGCGTATCTCCCGGCGTGTAGGTGGCATCCTCATCCGGATCAAGCTGGTTCTTCGTCTGCGCCCCCATGACCTCGCCGTCTGGCCCGATCACCCACGCCAGAATGTGCAGCCCGCCTTCCTTGCTCGGCCACTCCATCGGCAGTACGACCGCGATGCGATGCTGCCGGGCCAGCGCACGGGCCACCTCCAGCGCCGCCGCGAGACCAGCCGCGTCATGCGCTTCGACGTCGAAATCCAGCCCGCGCATCCCCGGCACATAGGCCTCGGGGAAGCAGACCAGCGCTGCACCCGCTGTGGCCGCCTGGGCAACGTAGTCGGCCACATGCCGCATGCCTTCGGCGATGGACCGAGCAAGTGGCGGCGCAGCAAGGGCAAGCGTAAAGGGGTTGGCAAGTGTGGTCACGGTGTTCGACCCATGAAGACGAAGTGCGCGAGGATACGTGATCAGCGCCTCAGGCTCGCAAGTGCCGCACGCTTGTCCTCGGTCAGGGACGCCGGCCGCCCCACGCCGCAGAATCGCGCCCTTTCCTTCCCCCCGGAAATCCCCCATGACCGCCCCCGAACATTTCATCCCGGGCAAGGACGCCTCACTCGAATCGAGCATCGCGCGCCTGCAAGGCCTGCTCGCCGAGCGTGGCTTCCGGCTCGAAGAGCACGCCTGGCTCAACCCGGTCGCCGACTGCTGGTCGGTGCATCTGCGCGACGCCGATTGCCCGCTGCTCTACACCAACGGCAAGGGCGGTTCGCAGCTGGCAGCCCGCGCCAGCGCGCTTGGCGAATTTGTCGAGCGCGCAAGCTGCAACCACTTCTGGTCGCACTACCACCTTGGCGAGACGATCGCACAGCACGAGTTCGCCCACACGCCGCAGGAGCGCTGGTTCCCGCTCGGGGAGGACGAAAGCTGGCCAAGCGGTTTGCTGGACGCCGCGTTGCAGGATTTCTACAACCCGGACGCCAGCGTGCCCGCCTCGCACCTTGTCGAGCACAACAGTGGCAACGCCGCTCGCGGCATCTGCGCGCTACCGCATGTACGCCAACGCGATGGCGAGACGCTGTGGATGCCGGTGAACCTGATCGGCAATCTCTACGTCAGCAACGGGCTCGCGGCCGGCAATTCCGCCGAAGAGGCGCGGACCCAGGCGCTGTCGGAGATCCTTGAGCGCCATGTGAAGTTCCGCGTGCTGCGTGAAGACCTCTGCCTGCCCGAGGTGCCGGCCGAGGTGCTGGAGCGCCATCCTCACATCGCCGCCGGCGTGGCTGCACTGCGCGACGCCGGCTTCGGCATCCGCGTTCAGGATGCTTCGCTCGGCGGTGAGTTCCCGGTGATGGCGGTGACGCTGTTGAACCCGGCAGACCACGGCTGCTATGCCAGCTTCGGCGCGCACCCGCGCTTCGAGGTCGCGCTGGAACGTGCGCTCACCGAACTGCTGCAAGGGCGCGCGCTCGACGCACTCACCGGCTTTCCGCCGCCGGCCTTCGACGCCGACGAGGTGGCCGATCCGTCGAACATCGAAACGCATTTCGTTGATTCATCCGGCGTCGTCGGTTGGCGGCTGCTCGCAGGCACGCCGGACTTCGACTTTGCGGACTGGGATTTTGCCGGCAGCACAGCAGACGAGTTCCGCCATCTGTGCGACACGATCCACGCCGCCGGGCACGACATCCTCATCGCGGACTTCGATCACCTGGGCGCGTACGCCTGCCGCATCGTCGTGCCGGGCATGTCAGAGATTTACCCGGTCGAAGATCTGGAATGGGAGAACAACAGCGTCGGCAACCTGCTGCGCCCGGCGCTGCAACGCTTGCCGGAGCTCGACGAGGCCGAGTGCGAAGCCTTGCGCGACGCGCTGGAAAGCCTTGATCTTGCCGACGAACGCCCGGTTGCCGCGTTGATCGGGCTGGCGCCCGACGTCGATTCGCCCTGGCGCACGCTACGGGTCGGGGAGCTGAAGGCGCTGCTCGCCCTGGCAGTTGGCGACACCGACGCCGCTGCGGAGGGCTGCGCATGGGTCAGCCAGTTCGGCCACCTGGACGCGGCTCGAGCGCGCGTTTACCGGGCGCTGGAGGCCGTGCTGCGTCTGCCTCCGGGTGACCGCTACGGGCCGGCGCTCGATGCGCTCTACGGCAGAGAAGCGCTGGCCACTGCCGAAGCGCTTGCGAGCGGGAAGCTGCGCTTCTTCGGCCTTGATGTGCTGGGGCCCAACTTCGAAGCCAGCGCCACGCATCAGCGCCTGCTCGCTGCCTATCGAAAGGTGTGGCCAACGCTTCGCTGAGTGCAGCGTCAGCCTTGGGCCCGGTTCGCCTTTGCGTACCGGGCCTGAGCGAGCGGCCTACTTGGCTTCCGGCTTCGCTTCCGCCTTGGCTTCGCCCTTGGTACGCCGGTAGACGATCTCCTTCGTGCCACCGTCGCAGGAGCCGACGATCTTGCCGTCCTTGCCTTCGCCCTTCGCGACGATCTCGAGGCTGTAGTCCTTCACCCCTTTGCCCTCGATTTTTTCCGTGATCTGCCCCTTCAGGGTTTCACAGTCCATCTTGGCAAATGCGGGCGCAACTGCCAGCGCACATGCCAGGCCAAGCACGAGCTTCTTCATCGCCTTCCTCCCAGGATACGGCCAGTCGTGGCCGCGTCGGCCAGCGCGCGCGCAGCGCCGCGCATGGCAAGCGCCAGCGTAACGGGCGGCGGCAACAAGTGCAGCCCCCGACCTGGTGTCGCATCGTGACGAATACAACACCACCTGCGCCGCCGGCGTAGCTGCCCGCGTGCCGCATAATCGCGATCCTGATCCGCCCTTGCCCGACCGCCGCACAGCCATGAACAAGACCTACGAAGTCCGCCCCGGCCAATCCGTCGAACTGTTGAAGGAACTCCATATCCTGACTCGCGACGGCAAGATGAACCAGGACAGCCGGCGCAAGCTCAAGCAGGTCTACCACCTGTACCACTTCATCGAACCGCTTCTGCAGGATGTACTCGGCAGCCATGCGGACGTGAACCTGGTGGACCACGGGGCGGGCAAATCCTATCTCGGCTTCATCCTGTACGACCTGTTCTTCAAGGAAGCCGCACCGCAAGGCACCGTCTGGGGCATCGAAACGCGCGACGAACTGGTGACACGTTCGCGCGAGCTGGCGGCGCAGTTGGGCTTTGGCGGGATGCATTTCCTCAACCTGTCGGTGGCGGATTCGATCACTTCGACCGCGCTGCCGGCGCGCATCGACGTCGTCACTGCGCTGCACGCCTGCAACACCGCCACTGATGACGCGATCCGCTTTGCCCTCGCCAAGCGTGCGCGCCACATCGTGCTGGTGCCTTGCTGCCAGGCCGAGGTGGCCGCGGTGCTGCGCAAAAACAAGGGGCGCGCGCTCAAGTCACCGCTGACCGAACTGTGGCGCCACCCGATCCACACGCGCGAATTTGGCAGCCAGGTCACCAATGTGTTGCGTTGCCTGCAACTGGAAGCACATGGCTATCAGGTGAACGTGACTGAGCTGGTCGGCTGGGAACACTCGATGAAGAACGAGCTGATCATCGCCAGCGACAAGAATCTGCCGCGCAATCGCCCAAGCGAACGCCTGCAGGAGATTCTGCAGACGCTGGGGCTGGAAGAGCTTGGCGAGCGGTTCTTCGTGCCCGCCGCTGCTGCTAAGTCGGCGTAGACAGGGGCCGCGACTCGCTGAGGAACTGGGTCGCGTCGCCCAGTTCGTCATGCGTGCGCGCCATGCGCAGGGCGCGCACGAACTTGAGCCAGACCGGATCCGGCTCGACAAGCTTGAACATCGCAATCGCATCGCTGCTGCGGCCATGCCGCAACACCCGCGCGCGCAACATGCAACGATCGGCCTCGCCGAGTTCGACGAAAGCCACCCCCTCGGCATCGAGCGGGATCGATTCCTCGCACTGCGCACGGAAGCCAGTGCGCGAGCATTCGATGACCCGCATCGGATAGACGCGCGAGCGCTGCCCGTCGGGCTGGCGAACATGGAAACCGGCCGGGCACATTACCGAGAAGCGCTGGTGCTGACGCCGTTTGAGCTCGGTGCGGAATGAATCATCCGGCAGCGGCGGCAGGTAGGCCTTGTACGCGGGCAAGTCGTAGATGCCGTGCAGCAGCACCTTTTCGCGCTGGCTGGCGCGGCGGAAAGCGTCGGTACGTTGATTGAAGAAGTAGTTGATCAGCTCCGGCGTCATCACCGGGTCGTTGGTGGTGAAGAAACGCTTGTCCGGGAACTGGAAGTGCTTGAGCTTGAGCTCAAGGAAGTAGCGATGCAGGTTCTTCGACGGTGGCTGGTGCGCGTAGGCACGCCGGTAGAGCTCCGGCATCTTCTTCAGATCGAGATGCGCGCCCACGGCAGGTGCGCCATTGACGAAGTCGTAGTGGCTCACCGGGTTCTGCCGCAGGCGCCGGAAGCACAGCAAGCCCTCGTACATCGGAATATGGCGCGGGTTCACCGCGATCACCAGGTGGCGCGTATCGAAGTACTTCACCGCGTATTCGCGCATGAACTTCATCAGCGGGAACAGCACCAGACCGCCTCGCATGCGGAAGCGCTTATGCACCGCGAGCGCAGAAACTTCGGCGATATTGCCGCCTTCGGCACGGATCGCATCGATATCGAAAATCCGCTGAAGCGGGAAGCCAAGTGCGCTTTCGCGGATCAGCGAAATCGTGCCAACGACTTGATCGTCGTACTTCGCGAGCAGTGTGGTCGTCGTGGGCAGCGCGTGGTAGAGCGTGACACGCATGCCCGATTCGTCTGGCTGCATGAAGCCGGCGCCGACATAGGCCTCGTGCAGCAGCTTGAAGCAGGCCTCCAGCTCCTCCCGCGTCTCAGCGAGCTTGAAGACCAGATTGTCCGGCGGCGTCTCTTCGCATCGCACAGCGTTGCGCAACAAAGCATTGCGTGAGCTGCGCGGCAACAAGCCGGCGGCGAGCCTCATCGTTTTGCGTGCAAGGTTGCGAATACGTCGCTTCATCACCGATCCGCAGCGGGTGCCGAAGGTCCAAAGTCGCCCAGTGTAGGACTATTTCGGACAATTCGACTACCGTTTCCGCTGACACATTTGACCCGCCACGATCCGGGTCAACGCCTGCCAACGCAAGCTGTCGCCTGGCGCCGACAATCGAAAGCCCCTCAGGCGCCGATCAGGGCGAGCCCACAAACGCGAATCGTGTTGCCGCTCAAACCACCGCTGGCGGGCAAGGCAAGGAAGGTGATCAACTCCGCCACGTCGCGCGGCAAACCGCCCTGCGACAACGCATTGAGGCGTCGCCCGGCTTCGCGTGTCATCAGCGGAATCTTCGCGGTCATCGGCGTTTCGATGAAGCCCGGCGCCACTGCGTTGATCGTGATGCCACGTGGAGCAAGCCGTGGCGCCTGCGCTGTGACATAGCCGATCAGCGCCGCCTTGCTGGTTGCGTAGTTGGTCTGCCCGAAGTTGCCCGCCACGCCGCTGACCGACGACAGGCACACGATGCGGCCGGCATCGTGCAAGACCTCGCCCGCCAGCAAGGCCGCATCGATGGCCGCTATCGCGGCGAAATTCACCGCCATCACGCCATCCCAAAGCTCGGGCTTCATGTTGGCAAGCGTCTTGTCGCGGGTGATGCCGGCGTTATGAACGACCACGTCAACGCCGCCCGTCTTGTCGCGCAGGAAGGCCGCCAGCGTGGCGGGCGCATCCGGCGTGGCAATATCGAGCACCAGCGGTAGTCCGCCGACCCGGGTTGCGGTTTCGTACAAGGCATCGCGTGCCGCAGCGACATCGATGCAGACCACGCGCGCGCCCTCCTCCGCCAGGCGCTGAGCGGTCGCCGCACCAATCCCGCGCGCTGCACCCGTAACCAGCGCGACCTTGCCGGCAAGCTGGCACGCTCCCGATTCGGTCACAGCAGCGGGCGCCAGCCGGAACACCTGCCCGGACACGTAAGTACAGCGCGGCCCACCGCAGAAGCGCACCAGTCCGGCGAGTTGTGTCTCCGCGCCAGGCGCCAGCCGCGCGAGGTTGGCCGTCGCACCGCGGCGCCCGATCTCCTTGCCGAGCGCGCGGACGAAACCTTCAATGCCGCGCGCAGCCGCTGCGGCCACCGGATCATCCAGCGCCGCCGGATCACGCGAGACCACCAGTACGCGCGCGTTGCGCGCAAGCCGCCGCAGCTTGGGCGCGAAGAACGCGTGCAATGCCGCCAAGTCCGCTGGGGTATGGCAGCCCGTAGCGTCGAACAGCAAGGTATCCGCGCTTTGACCCTCCGCCAGTTCGAGCGTGCAGCTTGCCCCAGCGCATTCGGCTTCCTGCCGGAGCGCCGCCTGCGCGATGCCGCCGGGCGCCGCACCGCACACCACCACGCGCCCAGCCAAAGGCTGAGCGTCATAGCCTCCGGGCGCGCGTGCCAGACGCACCGGGGTCGGCAAACCCAGCCTGCGGATCAGGCCAGCGGTGCGGCGATCGTTGGCGAGGCGCAGCAGCAGGTCAGCCATGGATATCAGCGCTCCAGGATGGCGGTGACACCCTGCCCGCCCGCCGCGCAGATCGAGATCAAGCCGCGCCCCGAACCCTTCTCGGCGAGCAGCTTCGCGAGCGTGGCGACAACACGGCCGCCGGTCGCGGCGAACGGATGGCCGGCCGCGATCGAGCTGCCCTTCACATTGAGGCGGCTGCGGTCGATGCTGCCAAGCGCGCCCGGCAAGCCCAGCTTCGTGCGGCAGAACTCGTCGCTCTCCCACGCGGCCAGGGTGCATAGCACCACCGCCGCGAAGGCTTCGTGAATCTCGTAGAAATCGAAGTCCTGCAGCGTCAAGCCAAGGCGCGCGAGCATGCGCGGAATGGCGTAGGCCGGCGCCATCAGCAGGCCTTCGCGCTCATCAATGAAATCGACGGCCGCGACCTCACCGGTGACGAGGTAGGCAAGGATGGGCAGGCCTTTCTTCTGCGCCCATTCCTCGCTCGCCAGCAGCACGGCCGAGGCGCCATCGGTCAGCGGGGACGCGTTCGCCGCGGTGATCGTGCCACCGTTGCGATCGAAGGCCGGCGCCAGTTTGGCGAGCTTCTCGAGTGAGGAGTCGGGCCGCAGGTTGTTGTCGCGCTTGAGGCCGTGGTACGGCATCACCAGGTCGTCGAAGAAACCCTCGTCGTAGGCACGCGCAAGGTTCTGGTGACTGGCCAGCGCCAGCGCATCCTGCGCTTCGCGGCTAATGCCGTAGCGCTTTGCCGTGATTTCGGCGTGCTGCCCCATCGACTTGCCGGTGCGCGGCTCGGCGTTGGCGGGCAGTTCTGGCACGAGATGCTTCGGGTTGATCGCACGCATCAGGTGCTTGAGCTTGGCGCTGGTGGTTTTCGCCGCGTTGAGATCCATCAGCGCACGTTGCAGGCCACGGTTGACCGCCACCGGCGCGTCCGACGTGGTATCCACACCGCAGGCGATACCGGCTTCGATCTGTCCGAGCGCAATCTTGTTCGCGACGAGGATCGCTGCCTCCAGCCCGGTGCCACAGGCCTGTTGCACGTCAAAGGCCGGGGTATTCGGACTCAATCCGGAGGACAGCACGCATTCCCGCACCATGTTCCAGTCACGGGAATGCTTCATCACCGCGCCACCGACGACTTCGCCGAGCAGTTCGCCCTGCAGATGGAGCTTCTCGACCAGGCCGCGCAGCGTGTCCGTCAGCATGGTCTTGTTGGTGAGCTGAGCGTAGGCAGTATTCGAGCGGGCGAACGGGATGCGGTTTGCACCCACGATCGCGACACGGCGCGGCAGCGCAGTCGGCATGGCGTAGTCCTTTCAAGGGCGGCGTGATGCGCACGCCAGGCGATATGGAACGCGGGCGACGGGCAGATGGCCGTCGCATTGGCCGGCACTGTACGCAGCCGTACGGAAGCCGGTCAAGGCAGTGGTTTCCCTTGCGGCGGGCTCAGGGGCGTTCGCCGGTCGTTGTGCGCGCAGCGTCAGCCAGCGCGGCGTTGATCCTTTCCAGCAATGCGTCAGGCACGGCACGGGTGCAAAACAAATGGCGCGTTTCGCCACCGGGCAGGTCCCGGAAATGCACAACCGTCACCGATGCAGGCGGCACACCAGCCTGCGCGATCAGGTAGTCGGCCTCCTCCTCGGCCGCCAACATCCAATCGGCACGCTCGGCCCTGATCATCTGCACCATCACCGGGGTTTCGACCGACACCATCTCCACCACAGGGGGTGTTTGCTGGATCAAGCGCGACACGCTCGAACCGTAGGTCAACCCGGTCTTGTAGAGCATGCGCAAGCGCCGGTTGCGCAGCAGTTCGGCAAAGCTGGCGCCATCCTGCAGCCCGAGGCCGGCTCTTGCGATTGCAACCATGCCGCGATCGCGATAAAGCGGCGCGGAGAGTTTTCCCACCAACTCACGTTGGGGGTTGCGGTAGAGACCCACCGCGCATGCATAGGTGTCGCCACGCTCGATCAGCGCGAACTGCCGCGCCAACGGCGTTGCTTCCCAGCGGAATGGAATAGCGGCGCGGCGCAGGGCCGCGACAGCCGGTGTCGCGGTCAGGCCACTCACCTTGCCAGACGGGTCGGTCGAATTGAAGGGCGGCCGTTCGTTGAAATACAGCGTCAGGACATCGTCGGCGCACACATCAGCGGATAGCGCGAGGCCGCCGAACAGGGCCGTCAGGCCGAGCGAGCGGACTGTCATCCATTCAGCCATTGGCGCGAGTCCATGTCTGCCGATTCGCACGACAACACAGGCCCCTGCTTAGCAGCATATGGCGCGCACCCGACATATCCCTCCCGTGTCCCCAGCGTCCCGCCCATCGCAGTCGTCGCTGCAGAAGCAAGCCTGTAGCGGCCGGACTGCCGTTACAGCATTCCGGCTTAACGGCACCTCCAACGGCCGCTTTAACATGCTCCGAGCCCCCAGCGTGGCAGACCGCACGCGCCCTGGGATGGGCGGCGGCTAGACTCGCCGCGTTTTCCTCGCCCACCAGAGAACCTCATGACTCCTGATTTCATCACCGCCACCGCCTTCAATCTGGGCATGAACCTGCTGCACGCCGTGCTGGGTCTGATCGCAGGGGTCGTTGGTCTGCGCTTCGTCGACAGCGTGCTGCTCAAGTCGCTCGACTTCGAGGAAGAACTCAAGAAGGGCAACATCGCGGTCGCGATCTTCGCCTCGACGATGCTGCTGTTCATTGCGGTGCTGCTCTCCTTCGGGTTGCGCGGATGACCACCGGCAAGCCGGGCGCCCACCGCCCGCTCCTGCTGCTAAGCGGCCTCGCCTGTGCATTGGTTGCGATTGGCGCCTACGGCCGCAGCGATGTGCCGCTGGTCATCGAACCTGATTGGCGGATCGACTGGCGAGCGGCAACTCAGCAAGGTAAGGCATCCGCCAGCACCGATGCGGTGGTGCGGCTGAGCAACGGCAAACAGGTGCATGAGCAACAACTCGACCGCACCGTTGCGCGCCACCAGGGGCCGGATCGCTGGCTGCCCTACCACTTCACTGTGGGCGGCGCCCCTGTCACCACCGTTGCACCAGGGACCGATCGGCACCACCACTTCGTCAATCACTTCCTCGAGGGCTTCGTGCCGATGCCGAACGCGGAGCCGTGGGTGCCGCTGTACGTGATTGCGCATCGCAAGACCTATGTCGAGGACCCGCAACAGTACGGCGTGCGCGAGATGTGGCAGACCTCGCGCGAGTCGATGGGCAATCCTCGTGGCGACTGTGAAGACCACGCGATCGCCCTCGCTGACTGGCTGATCGGGCTCGGCAAGGACGCCCGCGTCGTGCTCGGCACGACGAATGGTGGCGGCCATGCCTGGGTGGTGGTTCGAGAAAACGAGCAGACCTGGCTGCTCGAAGCCACCCGCAAGCGGCGCACGCGGCATTGGTCCTACCCCCTCGCGAGCCTGCATCCGGAATACGTGCCACGTGAGATGTTCGACCGCGAACGCTGGTGGCAGAACACAGGCGGTGCAACCGTGGATTACACAGGCTCTCACTGGCTGCTTGGCGCACGCTTTGAGCGCCCGGTCGCGTCTGGCGCGAACGCGGCTTCGGGCAGCTAAGCGCCGACGCCGCAACGCCTCCGTTCCGCACCGAAATGGGGCGGGTGCCCATATTTCGCAGCGCACCGTGCGACAGTACCGGTTCTAGGGTTTTCCCTAGGCCTTGCCAAGGCATGCCGAACGGGTATTCTGACTGCGCCCTTAAAACTATTCCAAAGGCATAACCATGACCGAGGCAATGCAGGCCCAGGTGGAGACTAACTTCATCGAGGGCATCGACCATCTGCTGGCTCAGATGGAAGAAGTCGTTCAACCCGCCCCCCACGCTGCCGACGGCGTACCGCAGGTGTTGCCCCCTGGCGCCACTCACCTGTCGCAACACCGCGTACGCGGCCGGATCAGCGGCTGGTGGCTGACCACCGAAGAACGCAATGTGCAGATGACCGACGCCGCCGGCGTGATCGGTGCGGTGCTGCGAAGCCACCGCGGCAGCACGACCCCCATCGTCGCCTACGATCCGCTGAGCAAACGCATCGAGACGGAATCGGGCAGCATCTACGAGCTGGGCATGCCCGACACCGCCTTCGCGGCGCGCGGTCGCCATGTGCTGCGCAAGCTGGGGTTCTGACACAACGATACGCTACGCATTTCCCCGGAACGGCCGTTAACGCGGCAGAGCCCAGCGGGCTCCGCACAACGTTCCACAAAGGAGGGGAAATGAAGATCTTTCGCAACATCCTGATCGCAGGCCTGGTCGCCCTCACGGCCAATACCGCAGCGATTGCAGAGGAGAAGGCGAGTCGCGAGGAGGCAAAAGCCCTCGTCGACAAGGCGCTGGCCCACATCAAAAGTGCCGGACCGGACGCCGCCTTCACCGACTTCAGCACGCCCGGCAGCAAGCCTTGGCACGATCGCGACCTCTACCTCTTCGCGTACGACTTCACCGGCAAGAACATCGCCCACGGCGCGAACCCGAAGCTTCGCAATACCAACCTGATTGACCTGAAGACCGCTGACGGCAAGATGCTGATCCGCGACATGGTCGAAATGACCCGCAGCAAGGGCGAAGGCTGGATCGACTACGACTGGCCGCATCCGCAGACCAAGGCGCTTGAGAAGAAGAGCGCGTACGTGAAACGCATCCCCGGCATGGACGCATTCATTGGTAGCGGCATCTACAACCTGGGCAAGTAAGGCCAACCCGGCGGCGCCGGCCGCGCCGCCGCAACTGCGGTAGAGTCCGGCTCTCGCCCGTACGCCGCCGCTCTCGTGTCGCATCAGATTCCGTACCACCCACCGCCGCACTGCGGCCTCGACATCGTCTTCGCCGACGACACGATGATCGTGCTGAACAAGCCTGCGGGCCTGCTCTCGGTGCCGGGGCGCGGCGATGCGATGCAGGACAGCCTGGCGAGCCGCGTGCAGGCAGCGTATCCGGAAGCCCTCATCGTGCATCGGCTGGATCTCGCCACTTCGGGCCTGATCGTGATGGCGCGCGGCGCCGCACACCATCGCACGCTAAGCCTTGCTTTCCAGGGGCGCGCGGTGGAAAAGCGCTACATCGCCGTCGTGGCCGGAGACCCCGACGCGGATGCCGGTTCGGTCGACCTGCCCTTAATTTGCGACTGGCCAAATCGGCCGCGCCAGAAAGTGGACCACGCGCTTGGCAAGCCCTCACTGACCCGCTGGCGGGTGCTTGCGCGCGAAGGTGGCCGCTCGCGCCTGGAACTCGAGCCGGTGACGGGGCGATCTCACCAGTTGCGGGTTCATCTGGCCGAAATCGGTCACGCAATCCTCGGCGATCCACTTTACGCCCTGCCCGCCGATCGCGACGCGGCGCCGCGCCTGTTGCTGCACGCCGCCGCGCTCAGCCTGCCGCACCCGACAAGCGGGGAGCGGCTCAACTTGCGCAGCGAGGCGCCGTTCTGATGCCGGACACCCCGCCGGACTTCAACCTCGTCGGTTGCGGGCGCCTGGGCCGCAGCATCACTCGGCTGCTGCACACACATGGGCTGGTGCGTGTTGCCCAACTGATTGACTGTGCCGAAGAACCCGCCCGTGCGACGCAAGCGTTCGTCGGCGCTGGCGAGCCCGTCGCTTTCAAATCGCTGCGCCCCGCCGCGATCACGCTGATCGCTACGCCGGACGACGCCATCGCGCAGGTCGCGGCAGCGCTCGCTTGCCAGATGCCGCCAGGCAGCATCGTGTTTCACTGCAGCGGCGCCTTGCCCAGCAGCGCACTCACGCCACTGCGTGAAGCCGGCTGCGCCATCGCAAGCCTGCACCCGTTGCGAAGCTTCGCCAGCCCGGACCAAGCCGTTGCAGACTTCGCGGGCACCGCCTGCGGCTGCGAGGGCGACGAAGCCGCGCTGGCCGTGTTCGGCCCGATGTTCGACGCCATCGGCGCGCGGCGCTTTGCGATCGACCCCGCCGGAAAGTTGCTCTATCACGCCGGCGCCGTACTCGCCTGTAACCACCTTGTCGCACTGATGGAGGCGGCGCTGCGCAGCATGGAAGCGGCCGGCGTGCCGCGCGACGCGGCGTGGCCTGCTTTACGTCCGCTGGTCGAAGGCACCTTTGCGAACCTCGATCGCGTCGGGCCGCGTGCCGCCTTGACCGGCCCGGTTGCGCGCGACGATCGCGATACCGTGCTGGCGGAATGGGCCGCCACTGCGGCGGTCGACGCTCCGCTGGGCGAGGTCTACCGCGCGCTGTCGCGCATGGCACTGACGCTCACGCCGCCGGGTGGCCGCCTCAGCCCGGACGACCTCGAAGCAGCTGCAGCAAACGATCGCCGAACAGGTTGATCGCCAGTCCGGTCATCACCAACGCAGCCGCCAGGAGTTTCCAGGCCGGCAACGTTTCGCCGGCGAGCAAGCTCGCCGCACCCATGCCGAACACGGGGACCAACAGGGCGCTGGGCGTGACCACCGCGGCCGGATGGCGCGCCAGCAGCCAGTTCCACACGCCGTAGCCAAACAGCGTATTGCCGACCGCCTGCCACAGCACCGCAGCCCACGCCACCCAGGAGGCCTCGGTCAAGGCTTGCGACATCAACGCCGGCCCCTCGACCGCAGCGCTCAGCGCAAACAGCGGCGGCACCGCGAACAGGCTGGACCACGCCATGAAGGCGAGCACATCGACGCGGCCAACGCTGCGCGCGACGGTGTTGGCACCCGCCCAGCCGAGCGCCGCACCCAATACCAGCGCCAGCCCGGTGGCGGTTACCGCCGCCCCCGGCACGCCGGTGACATGCACCGCGATCACCCCGATGCCGGCCAGCGCGAGGGCGAGCGCAACGCCCTGCTCGCGCCGCAAGCGCTCGCCGCGTTGCCAACGCGCAAGGCCGATCGTGAAGAAGACCTGCGACTGGATTACCAGTGACGCCAAGCCCGGCGAAATGTCGTGCTGCATCGCGAGAAACAGCAGACCGAACTGCCCCACACCGAGCAGTACGCCAAAGGCCGCCAGCTTGCTCCACGGCACCGCGGGGCGCTTGAGCAGGAACACCAGCGGCACCGCAGAGAGCAGAAACCGCATCGCCGCAAACAGGAAGGGCGGCAACTCGTGCAACCCGAGCTTGATCACGACGAAATTGGTGCCCCACACGAACACCACGGCAAGGGCGAGCAACAGGTGAGAGGCCGGCATCGGTAGCACCGCAAAGAAGGTCGCCCACAGTCTAGGCGCCCGCATCGCGCCAAGAATGTCGGCGGTGTATCAGTCGCCGCTCGTGATCCGCGACAATGGCGATTTAGCCGCGTAAGCAGCCACCATGATCATCCCTGTCGATCTCGCCAAAGCCTACCGAATGCTCAACCACGGCCCGGTCACGCTCGTCAGCAGCGCGCACGGCGATCAGCGCAACGTGATGGCGGCGGCCTGGGCGATGCCGCTGGACTTCTCGCCGCCCAAGGTGGCCGTCGTGATCGACAAGCAGACCTTCACCCGCGGCCTCGTCGAAGCTTCGGGCGAGTTCGTGCTGAATATCCCTGCGCGCGGCATCGCTGCACAGGTGATTGCCGCGGGCGGCCGCAGCGGGCGCGATGGCGACAAATTCGACGCACTCGGTTTGGCCACGCTGCCATCCGCCGTGGTTGCAGCACCCCGCGTAGCCGGTTGCGTGGGCTGGCTTGAATGCCGCGTGATTCGCGAACCGCACAATGAGCAGGCTTATGACCTCTTCCTCGGCGAGGTCGTCGCGGCCGCGGCGGATGCGCGTGTGTTCCGCGACGGCCACTGGCTGTTCGACGAGGCCACCGATCCGAACCTGCGCACGTTGCACTACGTGGCGGGCGGGCAGTTCTACGCTACCGGCGACTCGCTTCAGGTGGGCAGCGACTAAGGCGCGCCCGCGGCCCGCGCTGCGGCGGCGACGCAAGCAACATGGGCCGGATCGAGTTCGGCCAGCCCCCCTCGCCGGCCACCGTAATGCAGCCCGAAGGACCACGCGGCCGCGTCGGGCGCGCCGAGGTCGTAACCGATCGCCTGCAAGCCCAACGCCACATCGAAGCCAGCAGCCGGCTCCGGATACGGCGCATCGCACCACAGGCCGAATCCGCGCTGAGCCATGTCCCGCCACGGGAACAGCGCGGAGGGATCAACCTTGCGACCGGGGGCGACGTCGGCATGGCCGACAAAGGCCAGTGCAGTGAGTTGGTGACGTGCGCGCAGATCCGCCAGCAAGCGATACAGCGCCGCCATCAGTGCCTCGCCGTAGGGCTCGACGCCATCGTTGTCGAGTTCGATGCCGATCGATGCCGAGTTCACGTCGTTGATCGAACCCCAGCGCGAGCGACCGGCATGCCACGCACGCTCGCCCTCCTCCACCAGTTGCACGATGCGGCCCTCACGCGTGATGAGGTAGTGCGCACTCACCTCGGACAAGGGGTTCGTCAGCGTTCGCAGCGCCGGTAGCGCGCTGCCATTGGAGGTGTGGTGGATCACGACGAGACTGACCCGCCGCGCGCCGTAATTGGGCGACGGGCGGACCTCGTCAGCCAGCGGGCCCGCCTTGAACGCAGGCGTGCAGGCAACAAGCGCCCCCGCGGCAAGCGGTGCCGCAAGCCAGGCGCGCCAAGCGTGGATTCGATCAATGCACAGGTTCATCGGGCGAATGGTGCGACAAGCCAACGCCGCGGCCAAGTACGCGGCCAACGTCGAGGCGCACCAGGGGCTTGCGTTGGGTCAGTACCCCTGCATGGCAGCACGCCGATCCTAGGGGGCATTCGTCGCCACGACGCGCACGCCATCGGAGCCCCGCATGCCTCTCATCGAAACCGAATTCGCCGATTCGATCGGCACGCTGGTGATGAACCATGTCGAAAAGCGCAATGCGCTGAGCATGGAACTGATCGACGAAATGCTCGGCGCGATCGAGCACTTCAATGCCAGCGGCGCCCGCGTGATCATCTTGCGCGCGCCTGCCGGCTGCCGCGTCTGGTCAGCCGGGCACGACGTCAGCGAATTGCCGGACCGCGGGCGTGACCCGCTCGGCTGGGGCGATCCGCTGCGCGTGGTGATCCGCGCGATACAGGAATCGCCCGCGCCGGTGATCGCCCACATCGAAGGCTCGGTTTGGGGTGGCGGCTGCGAGGTCGCGCTCGCCTGCGACATCCTGGTCGCCACGACCGAAGCGAGTTTCGCAATTACCCCGGCAAAGCTTGGCGTGCCCTACAACCTTGGCGGCGTGCTGACGCTGATGAACATGGTGCCGCACCCGGTACTACGCGAGATGCTGTTCACCGCACGGCCGATCCCGGCGCGCCAGGCCTTCAACCTCGGCATGATCAACGCGATCTGCGACGCCGCCGAAATCGACGCCCGTGTCGCCGACATGGCCCGCGCTATCGCAGCGAATTCGCCGCTGTCGATCGCCGCCATGAAGGAAGAAATCCGCCTGCTCGCCGGCGCCCACTCGATCTCGCCCGAACTCTTCGAACGGGTGCAGGCCCTGCGGCGTACCGTCTACGACAGCCACGACTACCAGGAGGGCCTGGACGCCTTCCGCGAAAAGCGCAAGCCGGTCTTTGTGGGCAAGTAGCGCGACGAACGCGGCACTGCCTCCCCGTGCGGTGGCGGATTGGTGCGCGCCAATCCGCCCGCTACCATGCGTGTTGAGCGGGCAGCGGTGTCCGCATGTTCGCGATCGGATGGGCGATGCCAGCGTCGGATGTGTGCCGGGAGTCGGTTGAAACCTTCAACAAGCTGGCGGACCGCTACGCGGCCAAGTACTTCGCGCTGACGAAATACGACCGCTTCTACGCGATGCTGGCGGATCGCATGCCCACGGGCGGCTCGGTCATCGATATCGCGTGCGGCCCGGGCAACGTCGCCGCCCATCTGAAGCGCGTGCGCCCGGATCTGTCGGTAGTCGGTATCGACATGGCGCCGAGGATGATCGACGAAGCCCGACGGCGTGTGCCTGACGTCGCATTCCACGTCGCTGACTGTCGCGAAATCACAGGCGTCGGTTGCGGATTCCACGGCGCAGCGTTCGCGTTTGGCCTGAGCTACCTGCCCAATGCGGACGCGCCCCGATTCTTTGCCGCGCTGCGCCGCGTGTTGGCTGACGACGCATTTCTGCTTCTAACCAGCGTGACCGGCCCGGAAGGCGCAGCGCGCTACGAGCAATCAAGCAGCGGCGACCGGGTCTTCATGGTCTATCGCTCGCCAGACGCCATTGTTGAGCTTGTAGAAAGCCACGGTTTCTCGGTCGAGTTCTGCGAACAGATGCCGAGCCCAGGCAATGCGAGCGTCGCGACCACCGATCTGGCTATCCTGGCGAAACGCGTCCCCGCGTCGGCCGCATCGACATCCGACGATGAGGCGGGCTAAAGGCGCGGCCTGCTCCGGTCCCGCTTCGGGCCTGGGCAGCCGACATCGAATTCGTGGCAAACGTGACTCCGCCGAGGTCGTCATACAATCAGCAAACACCAACACGCGACCAGGCACTTCGCGTTCGGCCAAACCGCAGGCGCCGCAAGCGCACGCAAAACGGCGCAGTCGCGCTGCCACTTCAAAGACTCGGACCCCCATGAACCGCAAACAACTCACCCGCGTCGCCATCGCCTATTCCTTGGCCGTTGCGAGCGCGCTGCTGATGCTTGCGCTGAACGTTGGCGGCATGCTCCCGGGCCTGATCCTGTGCGCCGTCGTGATCGGTGTGTTGCACCTGTGCTTCACTGCATTTGAGTTCAGCGACATCTTCGGCAACAGCGGCCGGCGCGAGGTGATACCGCCGGAGCCGGACTACGTCAGCAAGCGCTCGATGCCGGACTGACTGCCCGAAGCCCAACGCCCCAGCGCGGGCACCATTGCCCGTTCTCACGCTGCGCCATGCGGGCTTCAACGGATCTCGAATAGCTTCTCGAAGTTGGCAATGTGGAGTACCTGAAGCACATGGCCGACGGCGCCGGATATCGCGACGCGTTTTCCGCGCTCAAGTGCGCGTGAACGCGCGACCAACAACATCCCAAGCGCCGCGCTGTCCATGTAGCTGACGTCGGCGAGATTAATGACAATCTCCGGCACCTCGGGCCGCAGCGCATTGCCCAGCGCCGCCGAAAACTCGCGATGCATCTGAAAAACGAAATCCCCCTTCAGGCAAATCGTCGCAGCGCCTTCTGAATTAACCATGATGCTGTTGCGGCATTAACTGCGCGCCCTCATTCTCATTTGCACGGGCAGACGAACGACGTGTCCGTGCTGCACTTCCCCCTCGGTTTTATTTGCCTTTATCGGCACTCATGTTAGGCCGATTCGTATCGGCGAATACGGGCCAGGCCTGCGCGCGTTGTTACGCATTGCAAATTTCTTGACCCCTGCAAAGGCGCCCCGCCACGCCGGCGATTGATCATTGCCGCCATAACACCGCGCCAACCGAGCTCTTACGCGGCTTTCAGGCCAAAGCAGAGCGAATTGCATCGTGGCAGTTAACCACCTTATGCGAATGGTTATTCGGTCGCACCGCAAATACCCACAGCAAAGAAGTGGGAATAGAGAGGCGGCCAGATATTGGCCAGACAACCCTTGCCTAAGGGCATTTCCATGCGGCGAGCAACGGTCGCAAAACCGATTGCAATGGAGCGGCCATTAGCGCGGCCGGCCAGTCCGGCGATTGGACTTGGCTATTCGCCAACCCTTCTCAGGTATTCCCGATGGCCAAACGCTTCCCGCTCCATCCGAAACACCCCGAGCGCATCTGTTGGGGTTGCGACCACTACTGTCCGACGGACTCGTTGGGTTGCGGCAACGGGTCGGAGCGGACGCCTCATCCAATCGAATTCTTCGGCCCCGATTGGTACAAGGATGATCCGGAATTTCTCGCGGCAGCCGAACAGAGCGCCATGCCGGGCTGAAAAGCCGGTCGCCCGGTCAGCGTCAGGGCACAGGGGAAAGATGAATGTCGTCGGTGGAGGTTGCGCCGGCGGTCGAAGCGCGGATGTGGTCGATCAGGCTCGCGAGCCCGCCGCTGATGTACTTGTGGCGATGCCGCACCAGATAGAAGGCGCGACCGAGATCGAGGTTACGCACCTGCAGCGGGACCAGACTGCCACGGCGGAAGGCGTCGCGCAGCGCGAGCCGGGAAATACAGCCGAGCCCAAGGCCCGCCTCCACCGCGCGTTTGATCGCCTCGGTGTGCTCCAACTCCAGGCGCACCTTCAGGCGCTGGCGGTCCTCGCCAAACGCGTGCTCCACGGTGCCACGCGTGCCCGACCCAGGCTCGCGCAGAATCCAGTCCTGCGCCAGCACCTGGTCGCGGGTCAGGCTGCCCTTACCGGCCAGCGGGTGACTGGGTGCCGCGAAGACCACCAGCTCATCCCGCAACCACGGCTCGGCAATCACATCCGGATGCTGCAGATCGCCTTCGACCAGCCCCAGATCCAGTTCGAAGCGCGCCACCGAGGACACGATGGCAGTGGAGTTATGCACCGCCAGCTGCACCCGCGACTCCGGATGCCGCTGCAGGAAGTCCGCCACGAACAACGTGGCAAGGTAATTGCCGATTGTCAGGCTCGCCCCCAAGCGCAGCGGTCCGACCGCGGTGTGCGCGCTGAGCGACTCTTCGAGCTCATGCGCTCGGTCGAGGATCTGCGTCGCGCGAGGCAACAGCCACTGGCCGGTGTCGTTCAGTCGCAGGCTCTTGCCAACGCGGTCGAACAGCACCTGCGAGTAGGCGCGTTCGAGCTCGGCAAGCGCCGTGCTGGTCGCCGACTGCGAGAGCGCCAGCCGCTCCGCGGCGCGACTGGCGGAACCGGTCTGCGCGACCGCCACGAAGATCTCGAGTTGCCTCAGCGTGAATCTCATATCTATTTCTTAGATAAGCGTCGTCATCACAATCCGCTTCGTAGATTACCAGCTCTTGCCTAGAATGCCCCGCCAAATAGAAGGGTCATTCATGCGAATCATCGTTTCAATCAAGCGGGTGGTGGATCACAACGTCCAAGTGCGCCCGCGCAGCGACGGCAGCGATATCGACACCACCGGCGTTCGGATGGTCATCAACCCGTTCGACGAAAACGCGCTTGAAGAAGCGGTGCGGCTGCGCGAGCGCGGCATTGCGTCGGAAGTCGTGGTCGTGTCCTTCGGTGACGCAAGCGTGCAGGAATCGCTGCGCCAGGCGATCGCGCTCGGCGCGAACCGCGCGATCTGGGGCCAGGTGCCGGCTGCGCTTGATCAGCTCGCGGTCGCCAAACTGCTGCGCCATGTCGCGCAGCGCGAAGAGGCCTCGCTGGTGATGCTGGGCAAGCAAGCGATCGACGAGGATGCCGGGCAAACCGCGCAGATGCTCGCCGCGCTGCTCGATTGGCCGCAGGCGGTTGCGGTGTCCGAACTCGCCGTCGATGGCGACACGCTGCACGTCGCGCGCGAGGTGGACGGCGGCAGCGAATCGCTCGAAATACGGCTGCCCGCCGTGGTGTCGGCAGACCTGCGCCTCAACGCACCGCGCTTCGTGAAGCTGCCGGACCTGATGAAGGCCAAGCGCCAGACGATCGAGACGCTCGACTGCGCTGCGCTGGGCATCGACCTCACGCCGCGCGTGCAGCGTGCGCGCGTCGAAACCCCGCCGCCGCGCCCGGCTGGCCAGCGCGTAGGTTCGGTCGCCGAACTGATTGAAAAACTCCGCAACGATGCACAGGTGATCGCATGAGCGTTCTCGTCCTCGCCGATATCGCCGCCACCGGCGTCGCCCTCGCCACACGCCAGGCTGTTCGCGCCGCGCAGCACTGGGGCCTGCCGGTTGATCTGCTGGTGCTCGGCATCGCTGATACCGCCACCCACGCGCAAATCGCCGGCGTGCGCCGCGTGCTGCATGCCGATGCACCGCAGTTCGAGCAGCCGCTGGCAGAAGATGTCGCTCGCCTGCTGAATAGCCTCGCCGGCGACTACACGGTGATCCTCGCCGCGCACGGCAGCCTTGCCCGCAACGCGTTGCCGCGCGTCGCGGCGTTGCGCGACGTGGGCATGATCAGCGAAGCCGTCGCCCTGCTCGGAGCGAACCGCTATCAGCGCCCGATCTACGCCGGCAACCTGCTCGCCACGGTCGATAACCGCCCCGGCCTGCAGATCCTGACCGTGCGGGCCTCGCGCTTCGAGGCCGCCGCGCAGGGCGGGCAGGCTGAATGTGTTGCGATCACCGCATCGGCCGCCGACGGCCGCAGCCGCGTCACCGGGCAGAGGACGGCCGGCGGTGAGCGGCCTGAACTGGGCAGCGCGCGCGTCGTGGTCTCCGGCGGGCGTTCGCTGGGCAGCGCGGAGCGCTTCCACGCCTGCCTCGCACCACTCGCCGACCGCCTCGGCGCGGCAATCGGGGCCACCCGCGCTGCAGTGGATTCAGGCTACGCACCGAACGAATGGCAAGTCGGCCAGACCGGCACCGTCGTCGCGCCGGATCTCTACATTGCAGTGGGCCTTTCGGGCGCGCTGCAGCACACCGCGGGCATCAAGGACAGCCGGGTGATCGTTGCGATCAACCAGGACCCCGAAGCCCCGATCATGCAACTGGCGGACTACTCGCTGGTTGCCGACCTCTTCGATGCCGTACCGGAACTGGTGCGCCATCTGCACACGGAAGCCACCGCATGAGCAAGCTCGCCACCGAAACCGTGATCGACGTCCACCACTGGAACGACACGCTGTTCAGCTTCAAGACCACGCGCGACCCCGGCCTGCGCTTTGCCAACGGCCAGTTCGTGATGATCGGCCTGCAGGACGAAAACCGCCCGCTGCTGCGCGCCTACAGCATCGCCAGCGCCAACCACGAAGAGCACCTGGAGTTCTTCAGCATCAAGGTGCAGAACGGGCCGCTCACCTCGCGGCTGCAACACCTGAAGCCGGGCGACGAGATCCTCGTCAGCCGCAAGCCGACCGGCACGCTGATCATCGACGACCTGCTGCCCGGCCGTAACCTGTTCCTGCTCAGCACCGGCACCGGGCTCGCGCCCTTCCTCAGCATCATCAAGGACCCGGATACCTACGAGCGCTTCGACAAGGTGGTGGTTACGCACGGCGTGCGCAGCGTCAGCGAACTTGCCTATGCCGAACAGATCCAGCGCGAACTGCCGGAACACGAGTTCCTCGGCGACTACATTCGCGACCAGCTGCTGTACTACCCCACGGTGACGCGTGAGCCCTTCCGCAACCAGGGCCGCCTGACGACGCTGATCGAATCCGGCAAGCTGTGTGCCGACCTCGGCCTGCCGCAGATCGATCCGGCGCACGACCGCGCGATGCTGTGCGGCAGCCCGGCAATGCTCAAGGAGCTATCGGACATGCTCGACGCGCGCGGTTTCAAGGTCTCGCCGAATATCGGCACGCCGGGCGACTACGTAATCGAGCGCGCCTTCGTCGAGAAGTAAGCCCGCCCGCGCGCCGGGCCAGCGCTCACGCGTTGCCCGGCCCCTGGAAGCCACCGCGGCGGAAGGTGAGCACCAGCGTATCGCGGTGGCCGCCTTGGGCCAGCGGCTGAATCGGCGTCGATTCGTGGATCACCCGTGCGTCATCCAGCAACAGGGTCGTCCACGGTTCGGTCATCGTGAAGCGCATGCCCTGCGGGCCATCGGCCTCGAACACGCGCGTTTCGCCGCCCTTGATGCCTTCACGGCCAACCAGCAGCACTGCCACATAGTCAACGCCGTCGCGGTGCGCGCCCTCCGGTGTCGGGCGGCCGATGCCGTCGGTGGTATCGATGCGGAACTGGTGCGCCTCGATAAACCATTGCGGCACGCCCGCAAAGCGCCCCAGCCACTGCCCCAGACCGCACAGCAAGGCCTGCCAGTCCGGCGATGCGCGCGTCGCGGTTTCAACGGGTTCGAACCAGCGCTCCAAACCGCCGTGCAACGCGTTGTAGGCCACCGGCTGCCAGTGCGCGCGATGCGGGGTTTGCGTCAGCTCGCCGCTTGCGATGTCGAGTACGAAACAGGCGTGACGGCGAAAGCGATAACGGCCGCCGTCGCGCAGGAAGGTATCGGGCGGCAGGTTGTTCCAGCCGGGCTGCAGCGCAGCAAGACCGGCCGCTGTCGCACCACTCAAAGCGGTCAAACCGGCCGCATCCAGAGCAACAAAGCCTTGCGTGCGGAGCGCGGCATCGAGCTGTTCAGGCGCCGTGATGGGCGGAGGTAGTGGCTTCATCGCGCTCAGTGAGAATCAGAAAGGGCCGCCAGTCTAGCCGGCGACCGGGTCGCCTCGGAAACGCCGGCCGCCTTGCGCGGCCAGATACGCGCGCCACGCCTCGTAGCCCCCGCTGAGTGGGCGAACATTGCGATAGCCGAGCGCCTGAATTTCCTTGGCGGCATAGACGGCACCGGCGTCTTCCGGACAGGCACACAGCGTGACGACCAGCGCATCGAGTGGCCAGCCCTGCACCGCACGGTCGAGCGCCTCGTAGTCCGCCACGGTGAAACCGTCGAGCTCGCCCCCTTCGGCACGCAGCGTGGCGCCGCGCAGATCGATCAGGCGCACGGGCTGCCCGGCGGCAAGGGCTTCGCCCAGCGCTTTCGGCGATATGTGCGGCATGCGCGCCATCTGCTCGAAACGCTGCCGCAGCCAGAACTTCCACGCAAACCACAAAGCCACCACAGCGAGCAGGATCAACAGCGCATTCACGCCGTAGCGCAAGGCAAGCTCGATCAACAGCGCGATCTCGTCGCGCAGCAGCGAGCCAGCCGCCAGAGCGAGCCCAGCCCACAAGGCAGCTCCGATCGCTGCTGCGGACAGGAAGGCGGGGAGCGGCATGCGCAATGCGCCGGCAATCGGCGGCGCGACGGTCGAGAACCCGGGCACGAACTTGGCGATCACGAGCGACCAAAGCCCCCAGCGCAGGAAGCGGCTTTCCGTCTGGCTGACGCAGGAGGCCGGATTGATCGACAGGCGGCACAGGCCGTTGAGCACGCGGTAGCCAAACGCGCGGCCGGCGAAGTACCAGACCGCGTCGGCCAGCACCGACGCGAGCACCGCGGCCACGAGCATCCAGGCCAGCGCCGGCGCGCCGAAAGCCAGGCTGCCCGCGGCGATCAGCGTCGGCACCGCCGGCACCGGCAGGCCCAGCTGTTGCAGCAGCACATTGATGAAGACCAGCAGCGCGCCATCCTGCTGCAAGGCGCGTGCGATATCGGCGTTATCCATCTGACAATGATCGGGGCGCCAGCCCCGAATTTCCAGTACGGCGCTGCATCGGTGGCGACACGCTCAGCGCGGCGTTGCGTGGTAGTCGGCCCATGGGGTCTCGCCGCGCGCGCCGAACTTGCGGGTGTACATCTCGTGGTCGGCAAAACGCATCAGCGACTCGGCCTCGTCGCCGTCGTCCGGGAAGATCGCCATGCCGACCGCACCACCCAACGCCTGCTCGCCAAGCGGTGTGGGGTCCACGCTGCGCAGCGGCTGGGCCAGCACATGCTCGATATGCGCGCGCACCCGTTCGGCTTGCTCGCGGCTCTCGACGCGGTCGAGCAGCACGACGAACTCATCGCCGGCATAGCGCGCCACAAAGTCGCTCGCGCGCACCGCCTCGCGCAGGCGTTCGGCGATTTCGGTGAGCACCTTGTCGCCCGCGTCGTGGCCAAGGCGGTCATTCACCTGCTTGAAGTGGTTCAGATCGACGAACAGCACCGCAAACGGGCCGATGTCCGCGGCACGGCGGTGCCGGCCGACGCGGCCATCCAGCCGCCGCATGAAGGCTTCACGGTTGGCGAGACCGGTCAGACGGTCGGTACGCAGCCGTTCCTGCATGGTTTCGAACGTGCGTGCGAGTTGCCCGATCTCATCGTTTCGATGTACGTCGACCGGCGATTCGAGATCGCCGTCACCGATCGCGCGCGCCGACTTCGACAGCCGACGCAGATCGCCGGTCACCCAACCGAGAATGCGCAGGCCCAGCACTACCGCCAGCAGCGCCGCAATGCCGCCCACCAAGCCGGTGCGCACCACGTTTGCGGTGACCCCCTGCATGAAGTCGCTGGCGGGAACCGCCACCACGGTGATCCATTCGAGGCCGGCGTCGTCCTTCACACGATCGAAGGCCGCGTGGATCGTCTGCCCGCCGGGGCCGGTGAAAGTACGCGTCTGCGGCAGTTGCGCCTGCTTGAGCGATGCGAGCGTATCGCGCACCTCGGAGTAGGTTGCCGCCAAGAGTGGATGGCCGCTGTCCGCCGCGGCAAGGCGCTTGTTGCTGCCGTCCGGCTGGCGGGCGATGTTGGCGCTCGCAGACGAGGCGATCAGATCGCCGTTCGGCTCGACGATGAAGGCGATACCATTCTTCGAGAGCGCCAGCGTCGATACGAAATCGTTGAGCCCCTTCAGCGAAATATCCGTCGCGACGACGCCCTCGAACTCGCCCGCCGCGTTGAGTACACGCCTCGCACGGGTGGCGACGAGGCCGCCGTGGCGGTAATCGATGTACACCGCCGTCCAGGTATGCAGCTTCGCGCTCTCGCCGGCCTTGTACCAGGGGCGAACGCGCGGGTCGTAGACCTTGGTCTCGCGTGAGGCCTCGTGCAACTCACCGTTGATGCCCTGGAAGTTGAAGAAGGTGCGCGGCTCGTCGCCCTTGAGCTTGAGCCGCAGTTCGCCATCATCCAGCGAATTGCGCCAGAGGCCGATGAACTGACCGGCACGGTTGCCGTAGTAGGCGTAGTTGTTCGGATCAATGTGCAGCGACGTTGCGATCCACAGGCGGGTGCGCAGGTTGGCCAGATCGCTGCCAATCGACGCGGGCGCCGGCATTCCGTTCGGGAACACCGCTTCGAGCACCGCGCCCGATCCCACCACATGACGATCCACCGCCTGCCCGATGCGGCCGACCGTTTCGATCAGCAGGTGATCGGACACGGTGGCCACGGCCCGGCTGCCGGCCACGTACGACAGCGCACCGATCACGATCGCCAGCAACAGCACCAGCGCCACGTAGGGCACGATCAGGACTTGGCGCAGCGAGAGCGCCGAACGGGCGGGTTGACTCATGGTGGATGCTTCAGGTCGCGGGCAGACCGGCATTGTCCCAGCATCGCGGGGTTTTGCGCAGCGTCACCATGGGGTTTTGACGACAACTCATGCGCTGGCGACCAAAGCAGCCGTGATTTCCTCGTAGAACAAGGTGCGCAGCCAGCTATGGGCTGGATCGTGGTGCAAACGCTCGTGCCACAGCAAGGCGTAGCGTACCTGCGGCAACGCGAGCGGGATCTCGCGCTCGACCAGCCCGACCGGCCCGGCGTAAAGGCGCGCGAGGGTACGCGGCACGTTCACCAGCATGTCGGTGCGCGCTGCCATCGCCAGCGCGGCCATGAAGTTCGCGACCCGCACCGCAACCCGGCGCTCTCGCCCGATTCGCTCCAGCGCCAGATCAACCACGCCGCGCGGATCAACGCCCCCCATGTGGATCAGGATCTGCGGAATGCGCAGGAAGGCGTCCAGATCAAGCGGCTGCGCCAAGGCCGGGTGCCCGGTACGCAGCAGCGTCACGAAATGGTCGTCACCCAACCCGCGTCCGTGGATGCCCGCGGGGGCTTGCGCCACGGAACTCAACGCCAGTTGCACCGACCCGGCCTCGAGCTCGCGAAACCCCTGGTCGTCGCGCCATACGTCCACCGCGATGTCCAGATACGGCGCTTCCCGGTGCAATCGCGCCAGCACCCGCGGCAGCATCGAATTGGCGCCGTAATCCGTCGTACTGATACGCCAGACGCCGCGGCTGCTGGCAGGGTCGAACCGCGGCGGCGCGATCAGCCCCGCAACATCGGCCAGCGTCGCATCGAGGCGCTCGCGCAGCGCTTCCGCCCGCGGGGTTGGGCGCAACCCCGCCGGTGTGCGCACAAAGAGCGGGTCGTCGAACAGCACGCGCAGGCGGCCCAGCGTTCGGCTCATCGCCGGCTGCGTAACCCCCAGGCGCTCGGCCGCGCGGGTCACATGCGCTTCCTGCAACAGCGTTTGCAGTGAAACGAGCAAGTTGAGATCGATTCGGCTCAGATCCGCCATACAAGGCCATTACCCAAAGTCATTCGCTCCATTCTAGCCATGCATTGGATTGATGGCGGCCCGCCCGATAGAGTGGCTGTTCCGGCGTCGAGTGCTGCCTGATCGCAGCGCCCAACGCCATGCCGCTCATGCCAGCGCCAACAGGAATAGCCCGCGCCGGTAGCCGAGTCCTGATCACTGATGCCCTGACGACCCCGCGGCCGACCGCGAGGGTTTGGAGACAACCCATGTTCCTTGAATCGACCCGCGAAGTCCGCCTTGCCTCCCGACCGGCCGGCATGCCCACCGCCGCCAATTTCGAGATCGCCACCACGCCGGTGCCGCCGCTGAAGGCTGGCGAGGTGCTGGTGAAGAATCTCTGGATGTCGGTCGACCCCTACATGCGTGGTCGCATGGTCGATCGCGAGAGCTACGTGCCGCCCTTCCAGGTCGGCAAGGCGCTGGAGGGCGGCGCCGTCGGCGAGGTGTTGGAATCGAGCAGCCCGAAATTCAAGGTGGGCGACATCGTGCTGAGCTCGTTCGGTTGGCGCGAGCACTTCGTTGCCGCCGATACGCAAGTGCATCGCGTCGACACGCGCCTGGCGCCGCCGCAGGCGTGGCTCGGCGTCATCGGCATGACCGGCATGACCGCCTGGACTGGCCTCACCCGCATCGCCCACATCCAGGCCGGCGAGACAGTGTTCGTATCGGCCGCATCGGGTGCCGTAGGCGCTATCGCGGTACAGATCGCAAAACTCCACGGTTGCCGCGTCGTTGCCAGCGTCGGCAGCGACGAGAAAGCCAACTGGGTGCGCGAACTGGGGGCCGACGCGGTGATCAACTACCGCACCGCGGGTGATCTCACGGCCGCGCTCAAGGCCGCTGCGCCGGAAGGCATCGATGTGTACTTCGAGAACGTTGGCGGCGCGCATCTTGAAGCTGCGCTCAATGCGCTCAAGCCCAACGGCCGCGTTGCGGTGTGCGGCATGATCGAGCAGTACAACGCAACCGAAGCACCGAAAGGCCCCTCCAACCTCGCGCAAGTGATCATGAAGCGGCTGCGGCTGGAAGGTTTCATCGTTTCGGACCACTGGGATCACTACCCGCAGTTTGTCGGCGAGATGGCCACCTGGCTGGCGGCCGGCAAGATCCAAACGCGCGAGACGGTGCGCGAAGGGCTGGAGGCCGCGCCGGAGGCCTTCATTGGTCTCTTCCGTGGTGAGAACACCGGCAAAATGCTCGTCAAACTCGCCTGAGGACAAGGCCGCACACATGCTCCTGACGCCCTTCTCTGCCTTGCTGGAAAGCCGCCGACACCTCGGTAACACGGTGTTCTACGACCTGCCGGAAGACTGGTTGCAGGGCCGCACCGCCTTTGGTGGTGTCAGCGCCGCGCTGGCGGTGCAGGCAATGCGCGACGTAGCCGGTGCCGATCGGCCGCTACGCGGCCTGCAAACCAGCTTCATCGGGCCTGTGCCGGCCGGCAAGCTGCGCGTAGAAGTCCGGGTGGTGCGTGAGGGGCGTGCCATGCGGCAAGTGGAAGCCGCAGTGAAGGTGGGCGAGGAGACCGCATGTCTGCTGCTTGGCAGCTTCGGCCTGGCGCGCGAGTCGGTGATCCCGGCTTTCGCGCCGGCGCAAGCGGCGGCGCCTGCCGTCGACACGCTGCCCGCCACGCCTTACCTGCCGGGCATCTCGCCCGCCTTCACCCAGCATGTGGAGTTCCGCTGGGCCGCGGGCGACCACCCGTTCAGCGGCGGCACGGCGCGCGACATGCAGGTGTACATGCGGCTGCGCGACGAAGCGATCGACCATGAACTGCTCTGCGTGCTGCTCGGCGACGCTGCACCACCGGTCGCCTTCGGTCATTTCGATCGCCCAACCCCGGGCAGTTCGGTGACCTGGGCACTTGAACTGCTGCCCTGCATGCCAGCCCCCTCACCCGACGCCTGGTGGCGCCACGACACCGAAATGCATGCCTTCAGCGCCGGCTACTCCCATGAGCGCGCCGCGCTGTGGACACCACAGGGCGAACTCGCCGCGGTGGGCTACCAGATCGTGGCGGTATTTGGCTGAACGCGCGAGCCTTTGCACCGACAAGCTTCGATACAAAGCCCGCCGACAAGCGGCAATGCGTTCCGGATAATGCGGCGGCCCGCCCTCACCGGAACGCCCTGCCATGAACCTGCGTCGTATCCTGGCCTTCGCGCCGCTACTCGCCCTGCTTGCTGCGCCGCTATGCGCCCACGCGGCGGGCAGCGGCTTCGATGCAGAACAAGCCACGCGTGCCTGGCTCGACACGATTCCACCTGAAGCCCGGGCACGCTCCAACGCTTACTACGAGGGCGGCTACTGGCTGCAACTCGCGGATTTGATCTACGGGCTGGTGCTTACATGGCTGTTCTTGCGCGGCGGGCTATCGGCCAGACTGCGCAACCTATCCGAGAGCCTGACGCGCCGCAGGGCGCTGCAGAACATGGCGTATGCCGTGCAGTATCTCGTGCTCGCCGCGCTGCTGACGCTGCCGCTGAACTGGTACGAAGGCTACTGGCGCGAACACGCCTACGGCATGTCGAACCAGGGCGCACTCGATTGGGCATTCGACCAGCTCAAGGGGCTGCTGGTATCGATCCTCTTCCTGGCGCCGGCGGTGGCCGCGATCTGGGCCGCAATCCGACGTGCGCCGAAAACCTGGTGGCTGTGGGGTTCTGGCATTGCGACGGTGTTCCTGATGATCGGCATCGTGATCGGGCCGGTCTTCATCGCGCCCCTGTTCAACGATTACAAGCCGCTGGCAGCCGGCCCGATCCGCGACGACATCCTCTCGCTGGCACGCGCCAACCAAGTGCCGGCCACCGAGGTGTACGAGTTCGATGCGTCGCGCCAGACCAAGCGCATCAGCGCCAATGTCAGCGGCTTTCTCGGTACCGAACGGATTTCGCTCAACGACAACCTGCTCAAGCGCACCAGCCCGGCCGAGATCCGCGCAGTGATGGGGCATGAGATCGGGCACTACGCGCTGAACCACATCTACAAACACCTGCTCGCCTTCACGGTACTGACGGTAATCGGCTTTGCGCTGGCCCGCTGGATGATGGATCGCTTGATCGCCCGCTTCGGTACCGCGTGGGGGCTGCGCGGCATCGGCGACGTCGCGGCACTGCCGCTGCTGTTTGCGGTGTTCTCGGTACTGGGATTCGTCGGCACGCCGATCAACAACACAATCATCCGCACCGCCGAGTTCGAAGCCGACCTGTATGGCCTGAATGCCGCGCGCGAGCCTGACGGCTTCGCACAAGTCGCGGTGCAGCTTGCCGAATATCGCAAGATGGAGCCGGAGGCATGGGAGGAGTTCATCTTCTACGACCACCCGAGTGGCCGCACCCGCATCCGTACCGCGATGCAATGGAAGGCCGAACACCTGAACGACACGCAGCGCACGCAATAACCTTGCGCCGCAGCGCATTGCCGAGGCGGGGCGGCTCAGCCAGAATCCAGCTTTCGTCCTAGTCGCCCACGCATGCCGCAAACCTTTCGCTCCCTTACGCTTGCGGCGCTGCTCGTAGCCCTCGCCCCCCCCAGCCCTGCCGCAGACGCGCCCGAGGGCACGCCTGCTACGCTGGTCGAGCAGGCGCGCGCCAATGTGCGTCTGGACCCGGAAGCCAGCCGACGCTATGCCGACGCCGCGCTGGAAGCGCTCAAACGGGCGCCGGACGCCGACCTGGAAGTCGCCGCACGACTGGTGCTCTGTGATTACCAGGGTGAGCGCAGTCCGCAGGCCGCCCAGTCCGAAATCGACGCCGCGAACGCCTTGCTGCCGAACGTGCGGCGGCGCGGCCTGCGCGCCGGCGTGCTGGCCTGCGAAGGCCAGTTGCTCGAGCTGGCAAACAAGACCCACGAGGCGCTGGCGAAATACGACGAAGCCGCTCAATTCGCCGAGGGCGCGCAGGACGCCGAAATGCTCGCCGACGCGCTGTACCAGCGCGGCTACATCCGCGCCCTGCTCGGCCAGTACGCCGAAGGCCTGGTCGACCAGCGCCGGGCGCTCGCCCTCTATGAAAAGCTCCACCTGCGTTCGCGCGCCCGCACCGCGGTCAATGGCATCGCGATCCTCTACAACCGGATGGGCGACTACGCACAAGCCAAGCACTACTACCTGCAGTCGCTCAAGGGGCACATCGCCGAAGGCGCACGCCGCGAACAGGCGGTGACGCTGCACAACCTCGGTCGCGCGCACGAGAATCTTGGCGAATGGAGCGAGGCGAGGCAGGCTTTCGAACAGTCCCTCGCCATCCACAACGAGCTGGGCTACCCGCGGGGTGCCGCCTACGCGCACCGCGGGCTTGCAAGCGTGTGCAATGCGCTGGGTGACGCGCGCTGTGCCGACGCCGAATTGAACAAGGCCGAAGCCGACGCCAAGGCCGCTCCCGATGCGCGGCTGCGTGCGCAGATCCAGTTACAGCGCGGCATCACCTTGCGCCTGCAGAAACGCTACCCCGAGAGCATCGCGGTGCTGCTCGCCGCTGCCGAAACCTTCGCAAGCGGCGACTCGCTCGCGGAGTTGCGCGACACCTACCGCGCGCTGGCCGCCAGCTATGCGGAATCGAGCGATTGGCGCGCCGCTTACGAGCGCCTGGTGGAATTCAAGAACACCTCCGACACGCTGCTGCTGCGCCAGCTCGATCAACGTTTCGCCACCCTGAAGGTGGAGTTCGACACCGCCTCCAAGGATCAGGAAAACGCGCTGCTGACGCGCGAAAAGGCGGTCGCCGAACGTGCCCTGGCGCAGGAGCGCACCGTTGGCCGCCTGCAGGCCGCGGTGATCGCGCTGGCCACCGTGCTGACGCTGATCCTCGCCACCTTGCTGCTGCGCCATCGCCGCACCAGCCGCCACATGGAAGCGCTCGCGCACACCGACGAGCTGACCGGCCTGCCCAACCGGCGCGACATCCTGAACCGCCTCGGCACGCTGCTGCGCGCCGCCGAGCCGCAGCCCTGCGCGGTGCTGATCGCCGACCTCGATCACTTCAAGCCGATCAACGACCAGTATGGCCACCTGATCGGCGACGAGATCCT
Organism: Niveibacterium sp. COAC-50; assembly: GCF_013184235.1. Taxonomy (NCBI): domain Bacteria; kingdom Pseudomonadati; phylum Pseudomonadota; class Betaproteobacteria; order Rhodocyclales; family Rhodocyclaceae; genus Niveibacterium; species Niveibacterium sp. COAC-50. The sequence continues at coordinate 344,109 of NZ_JABCJM010000001.1, read as the reverse complement.
CAAGGTCGTCGCACAAGCCCTCAACGCGACCGTGCGCGCGCCAGCCTGCGTCGGCCGTATCGGTGGGGAAGAATTCCTGATCCTGCTGCCCGACACGGCGCTCAGCGACGCCATCATCGTCGCCGAACGGTTGCGCGAGCAGATCATGGCGATCGATGCCACACGCTGGTTCGCCGATCGCCCGATCACCGCGAGCTTCGGCCTTACCACGGCGGTCGCGGGCGACACGGTCAGCACGATGCTCCGACGCGCCGACGAAGCGCTCTACGAAGCGAAGGACGCAGGCCGTAACCGGGTGACCGCGCACTGCGCGTGACCACCGCGGGCGGCAGCCGCATAATCCGCGCGATCGACACTGCGGGAGCGGACTGTGAACCTCGAGAAAGTGGTCTTCGGTTTCTTCATCGTGCTGGCTGCGACGATGAACTTCGGCTTCTTCATCGGTGACATCGACAATCCCGTACACCACGATGTGTTCGAGCTCTTCGTGGCGATCGTCGTGAATCTGATTGCGACGGTTCTGAAATTCGGTGACCGCACACAGATCGGCGCCATCCATCTCGCAACAAGCCTTGTCGCCGATCTGCAGCTGATCGCGGCAGCCATCTACTGGGCCTACTCGGTGCACGTCTCCGGCGTCGGCATGACGCCCGGCGTTACCGCCAGCGTCGTATCGCTGGCAGCCGGCGCGATGCTCGCCAATGTGGTGTCGGTTGTGATCCTGATTGCCGAAACGGTGATGATGCGTCGCTGAGCGGCGACCCGCGATGGACAGCGTCATCTTCCTGATGTTGCGGCGCATGCGTGCGCCGCTGATCGTGCTGATCGCGATCTACGCGATCTCGATGCTCGGTCTCGCGCTGATCCCCGGCGTGGACGCAAACGGCCGGCCAGCGCCGCCGATGAGCTTTTTCCACGCCTTCTACTTCGTCAGCTACACCGCCACCACCATCGGCTTTGGCGAAATCCCCAGCGCGTTTTCCGACGCGCAGCGGATGTGGACCGTGCTGTGCATCTACCTCACGGTGGTCGGCTGGACCTACTCGATCGTCACCCTGCTCGGGCTGCTGCAGGACAAGGGTTTCCAGGCCGCATTCGCGAAGATCCGCTTCGCCCGCTCGGTGCGGCGCCTTGGCGAGCCCTTCTACCTGATCTGCGGTTGCGGCGAGACCGGCACCTTGATCGGCAGCGCCCTGGACCGCATCGGCACCCGCTTCGTGGTACTGGAGCTCTCTGAGCATCGTGTGCAGGAGCTCGACTTGCTTGAATGGCGTGCCGACGCCCCCGCACTCGCGGGTGACGCGCGGGAGCCTGAACTACTCAAGCTGGCCGGCCTGCTGCATCCAAAGTGTCGCGGCGTGCTGGCGGTGACCAGCAACGAGGAGGCCAACCTCGCCGTCGCCATCGCCGTACGCCTGCTAAGGCCCGATGTGCCGGTGCTCGCTCGCGCGCGCTCCGATTCGGTCAACGCGAACATGGCCTCGTTCGGCACCGACCATATCATCAATCCGTTCCGCCGCTTCGCCGATCAGCTTGCGCTGGCGGTGCGCGCGCCCGATGTGTTCCGCCTTGAACAACTGCTCACCGGCATTCCGGACGAACCTGCGCCAGAGCCGCATCGCCCACCGCGCGGTGACTGGATCGTGTGCGGTTATGGCCGCTTTGGGCACGCCATCGTGGCGGCGCTCGACAGTGAGGCACAGCCAGTCACCCTGATCACGCCAGAGCCGCTGACGCTGCCGGATCGGCGTTGCATCACCGGGGTCGGTACCGAGGCCGAACCGCTGGTGGCGGCCGGCGTGCGCACGGCGGTGGGTATCGTCGCCGGCACCGACAACGACGTGAATAACCTCTCGATCGCCGTCACGGCGCGCGAACTCAACCCGTCGATCTTCGTCGTGATGCGGCAGAACCATGCGTCCAACAGTGCCCTGTTCGACGCCTTCGTCGGCGACTTCGCACTGGTGCCAAGCCGCCTGATCGCCCAGGAATGCATTGCCACGCTCACGACACCGCTGCTGTCGGAATTCCTCGGCCGAGTGCGCCTGCAGGAAAACCACTGGGCGGCAGAAGTGATCGCGCAGCTTGAATCCGTGTGCCCCGGGCAGGTGCCGGACATCCGCGGCATCACCTTGACCATCACCGAGGCGCGCGCCGCCTATCTGCATCTGATGGCCGACGCACCGCTCGTGCTGGCCGACGCGATGCGCGACAACACCGACCGCGATACCCGCCTGCCGCTTGTGCCACTGATGCTGCGCCGCGATCAGGCATTGATCCTGCTGCCGCCGGCACACACGCGCCTGAAGGCGGGCGACGCGTTGTTGATCGCCGGGCCTCGCACTGCGCTCACGCGCCTGCAGCTGTCACTGCAGAACGCCAACGCGTTCGACTATGTGCTGCACGGGCGCAGCGCCCCGGGCGGATGGATCTGGCGCGCGCGTGGTGCGCGGAGGGCGCGCCCACGATGAAAAAGGCCCGCATATCGCGGGCCTTTTTCGTTGCAGCAGAAACCGACTCAATCGTCCCAGTCGTGGTCGTGGCCGTGGCCATGACCGTGATGGTGTTTGTGCTTGTAGTGACCCGGCGGGCGATGATCGTAGTCGTCGTAGCGCACGCGCCGCGAATCGTAGCGGCTGTGGCTCGGCTCACTGATGTTCTTGCCCAGCACCGACCCGGCAGCACCGCCCACGCCAGCCCCCACGATGGCGCCCGTCTTCCCGCCGCTGGCGCGCCCGACCGCTGCGCCCGAGGCGCCGCCGATCGCGCCGCCAATCATCGCGCCATTCTTGCCGCGCTTGTCCGACATCACGCCGGCGCCCAGCGCGCCACCGAGCGCACCACCAATCAGCTCGCCGGACTTCCCGCCAACCGTATGGCCAATCGCGGTCCCCGCGGCGGCGCCGAGCCCACCGCCAATCGCGGTTTGCCCATCGTTCGCCTGGGCCACGCCCACACACGCCAGCGCAAACGCCAGCTTGACCATGACCTTGCTGTACATCCGAGACTCCTGCCAATTCAAACGGAACATGGAACATTTTCCCATCTCTATGACGGAAACATCCATGACTGATTGTTGCAATTTGCAATGCGCCGCCGATCGCGTGGCGTACGCACCAAAAGACGCGGCCCGGGGCAATTGCCGCCGGGCCGCGGTGCGATCCATCAAATGCTTCGATTACTCGAAGGATTCATCCTCACGCAGGAATCGCCATTGCCCTTGCGGCAGATCGCCAAGCACCACACGGCCGATGCGGATGCGCTTGAGGCCAGTCACCTTCAGGCCGACCAATTCGCACATGCGGCGGATCTGACGCTTGCGGCCCTCACGCAGCACGAAGCGCAGCTGGTCTTCGTTCAACCACTCGACCTTGGCCGGGCGCAGTTCTTTGCCATCCAGCTCCAGTCCGTGATTGAGCAGTGCCAGCCCCTCGGCGCTCAGCTCGCCTTCGACGCGAACGAGATATTCCTTCTCGACCGTCGAATCCTCACCGATCAGCTGGCGCGCGACACGGCCATCCTGCGTCAGCACCAGCAGCCCGGTCGAATCGATATCGAGCCGGCCCGCCGGAGCCAGACCATGGAAGTGCGCCGGCTTGAGCTCCGGGCCGCCATCCGGCCGGTACTGGCTGGACTGCGTAATCAGCGATGCCGCCGGCGGGTAGTCATCTTCCGGCTGGCCGGAAACGAATCCGATCGGCTTGTGCAGCAGGATCGTCATGCGCGTGCCCTGCAGCTTGGCCGCCTCGGGTGCGAGCGTGATCTTTGCGTCGGGCTCGGTGCGCCGGCCCAGTTCCTTGACGCGCTCACCGTTGACGAAGACCCAGCCGCGCTCGATGTACTCGTCCGCCTCGCGGCGCGAGCAGATGCCGCGAGCGGCCATCAGCTTGGAGACACGCACGCCCTGCGGCAGATCGTCCTCTTCATCCTCGTCGTCTTCCTCGACTTCGTGGCGCCGGGTACGCGGCGCAAAGCCGGGGTCGCGCGGCGGCTGCGGGTAACGACCACGTTCGCCGCTCGGCCGCGGCGGCCTATCGCCCCAGCTCGGGCGTGCCGGACGATCGGTACGCGGTCCACCGCGATCGTCGCGCGCCGGGCCACGGGCGTCGCCGGCCGGGCCTTCGCTGCGGCGCGGGCGCTCATCACGGGCGTAAGCACCGCCGCCGTCACGCGAATAGCCGCCTTCGCGGCGGGCCTGTCCGTCGCGGTTGTAGCCCCCCTCGCGCGGACGCTCGTCGCGATTGAATCCACCACCTTCGCGGCGCGGCCGTTCATCGCGCTCGAAGCCGCCGCTGCGCGGCCGCTCGTCGCGGCTGTAAGCACCGTCACGGCGCGGTGCGTCGTCCCGGTTAAAGCCGCCGGGGCCGCGGGGGCGTTCATCACGGTTGAACGAACCCTCGCGGCGCGGGGCCTGCTCACGGTTGAAACCACCTTGGCCACGCGGACGCTCGTCGCGCGGATAGCTGCCTTCGCGGCGCGGACGCTCATCGCGCGGGAAGCCACCTTCGCCGCGCGGCGGGCGATCACCCCACTGGCGCTGATCGCGCGGACGGCTCTCATCACGGCCACCGCGGTCGCCCTGCGAATTGCCTTCAAAACGGCCGTCGTTGCGCGGGCGATCACCCTGGTAACGCGGCCGATCGCCGCCCTCGCGAGGACGGTCACCTTCATGACGCGGACGATCCGACGGTGCACGCGAACGGTCCCCCTCGTAGCGGGGGCGGTCGCCCTGGTAGCGCGGGCGTTCGCCATCGCGCGGACCACGCGGGCCTTCACCGCGGTTATCACCACGCGGCGCACGATCGTCGCGCTCAAAACGCGGGCGCTCATCGTCGCGGCGCGGCGCCGGCTTGCCGCGGGAGAAATCGTCGCCGGTACGGCGCCGAACATCGTCGTCGCGGTAGCTGCGCCGCGGCGCATCACGCTCGTCACGGCCGCCGCGCGGGGCATCGCCCCAACGCTGCGGGCGGTCTCGCTCATCGCCGCGGGGGGCGCCCTGCGGATTGCGCGGGCGATCGTTCCAGCCGCCTTCGCGGCGACCTTCGTCTTCGCGCGGATTGCGACGCGTCTCGTCGCGCGGCGGGGCATCACGGCGCGCAGCGATTGCGCGCTCCATGGCGGCCCTGGCACGCGGACCGGTACGCGTACCGGTCAGCGACGGGCGCTCAGCCTTCGGTTTGCCGGGCTTGTTCACAGCACATCCAGCAGTTCAACTTCGAACACCAGGGTTGCGTTGGGCGGAATCACACCGCCCGCGCCCCGTGCACCGTAGCCAAGCTGCGGCGGGATCGTCAGCTTGCGGGTGCCACCGACCTTCATGCCGACCACGCCGTCGTCCCAACCGCGGATCACGCGGCCGGCGCCAAGCGGGAATTTGAAGGGGTCGTTGCGGTCCTTGCTCGAATCGAACTTGGTGCCGTTGGTCAGCCAGCCGGTGTAATGCACGACCACCTGGCGGCCTGCCACCGCTTCGGCGCCTTCGCCAACGACGCTGTCCTCGATCACGACCTCGTTCGACAACACATCGAGCAGCTCAACCTCGAACACCAGCGTCGCGTTCGGCGGAATCACGCCGCCCGCACCACGGGCGCCATAGCCGAGCTCGGCCGGAATCGTCAGCTTGCGGGTGCCGCCGACCTTCATGCCGGCAACGCCTTCGTCCCAGCCACGGATCACCTGGCCACGCCCGAGGTCGAAGCTGAACGGATCATCGCGATCCTTGCTCGAATCGAACTTGGTGCCATCGGTCAGCCAGCCCGTGTAATGCACGACGACGGTACGACCCTTCTGGGCCTCGGCGCCGGTGCCGGTCACGCTGTCTTCAAAGACCAGGCCGCTGTCGGTGGTGATCGGTTCGCTCATGGGAAATCTCCTGCAGAAAAGGGAAACGCCGGGCACTGCCCAAGAAGGCGGCCCGGCGTGCTACGCGCGGATTATCTCACGCTTGGCGATCGCGCGGACAGGGGCCGCCTTACCGCACGGCATGCCCCGCGACCAAGGGTATTCCCTAGGTCGGCCGATTGCTGCCGCCGCATTTGATCCAAATCGCTTCCCGCGGTGCAGACAGCGGTCTAGATTGAGCCATGAGCGCACGCCAGATTGCGCCGGAGGAGAACGTTCATGAGCTTGCGTCCGATTCGCTCGGTGCCGGAGTTCTATGCCAGCGCCATCGCCATCGAACATGATGCGATCGCCTGCTACACCGAGTTCGCCCAACGTATGGAGGCGCTCGGCAATGCCGAGACAGCCGAGTTGTTCCGTGAAATCGCGCGCCAGGAGGAAGGGCATGCGAGCGAGCTGGAGCGATGCGCCGATGGCTGCCAGATGCCCTCATCCGCATCGCGGGAGCCACGTACCGCCTTTGTCGACGCCAACGCGGCCAACGGCGCCGTACTGAACCCGCTTGGCGCGCTGCAGATCGCAATGGGGGCCGAACGGCGTGCCGTGAGCTTCTATCAGAACGTCAGCCTGACCTCGCCCGACCCGGTCGTGCGTGAGCTGGCCGAAGGCATGATCCTTGAAGAATTCGAGCACCTGCGGCTGCTCGAAAGGCTCTCGGCGCGGCTGGGCGGCTGAGCCGGCGCGTGGCTGCGACTTGCGGCGGCAACGCTTACGCGAGATAGTCGCCGCACCGTATCCTTGCCTGGCCCTTGATGTCCGAATCCCCCCGTGGCGCCCGAGGCGTCCAAATCGCCGCCTGGCTACTGACCGGCGGTGCCCTGCTTGCAGTGCTGCTGCTGCACCTCTTGCCCGCGCTTTTCGCTGGCCTGCTCGTCTTTGAACTTGTCGCGCTGCTCACACCGGTGCTGGCGCGCGCGATTCCGAACCAGAAGGCCAAGCTGGTGGCCGTCACCCTGCTTTCCGTCGTCGTCGTCGCGGCGCTGGTCGGCAGCGGCTTTGCTTTGGCGAGAGTACTGGGGCAGGAGGTTGGCAGTGCTGCCGGCTTGTTCCGCAAGCTCGCCACCTTGCTCGAAGATGTGCGCGGCGTGTTCCCGCCGTGGCTGCTCGCCTACCTGCCGGCCGACCCGGATGCGCTGGAACACGCCACCGGCAAGTGGCTCGCCGCCCACGCCACGCAACTGCAAAGCGCCGGCACGGCGTTTGGCCGCGGCTTCGTCAAAGCCCTGGTAGGCATGGTGATCGGCGCGATGCTGGCGTTGCATGAGGTGCAGCCCAACCAGCCGGGCGGCCCACTGTCCCGTGCGCTGCGTGAATGCGCCACCCACCTCGCGACCGCATTTCGCCGCGTGGTGTTCGCCCAGGTGTGGATCTCGGCGATCAACACCACCTTCACCGGCATCTTCCTGATAGTCGTGCTACCGCTCTGCGGCATTCACCTACCCCTGCTCAAGACGATGTTGGCAATCACCTTCCTCGCCGGCTTGCTGCCTGTGATCGGCAACCTGATTTCCAACTCGCTGATCACTTTCATCGGCCTGTCGATTTCGGTCAAGGTCGGTGCAGCGGCGCTGCTCTACCTGATCTTGATCCACAAGCTGGAATACTTCCTCAATGCGCGGATCGTCGGCGGCCACATCAACGCCCGCGCCTGGGAGTTGCTGATTGCAATGCTGGCGTTCGAGTCCGCCTTCGGACTTGCCGGGCTGGTGGCCGCGCCGGTTTACTATGCGTACGTAAAGGACGAACTGCGCCGCCACGGACAGATCTGAGCCCATCAGCACCATGCCAACGAAACGCGCTAACGCATGATCGACGTTCCAACCCTGCTTGCCGTGCTGTCACTCGATTGCCTGGTGATCGCGGCGACCGTCTTCGCGACGCGTGTCGGCCGCATGCAGCACGGACAAGCGAGTTGGGTCCTTGCACTGCTGACGCAATCCGCGGCCATGTTGCTGTTCATTGCAATGGCGCTGACACCGCCCGGCATGGCGACGATCGTCGCCAACATGGTGCTGCTCTCGGCGAGTCTTTCCCTGTTCGCCGCGTCGATGGCCGCCTTTGCCGAGCGGCCGCTGCCAAGGCTCCTGCTGGTGCTGCCGCCGGTGTTGCTGGGCATCCAGCACGCCATCTACGCCGACGATTTCATCACGCGTGCGCTGGCCTCGAACGCCGTGCTGGCGTTTCAGCTGGCCCTTTGCGCATGGCCGCTGATGCGCACCAGCGACACCGGATCGGCCCGCTACCGCTGGATGGTGCTCGGCAGCTTTGTGCTCGGCAGCGTATCGACGCTGCTGCGTCTGGCCGAGCTGTTGGTGGCGCCGGAGCGGCTGCCCGACCTGAGCGTGGGCGAACCGATCAACGCGATGAGCTTCCTGCTTAACCATGTGAATCTGATCGTCGGCAACCTCGGCATCGCGCTGATGCACCGTGAGCGGAGCCGCGCCAATGCCGAACGGCTGGTTGCGCGGGATGCGCTGACCGAACTTTTCAACCGACGCAGTTTCACGCAGCAGGCTGCGCGCGAATTACTGCGCGCGGAGCGCGGCGGCCAGCCTGTCTCGGTGCTGGTGGTCGACCCCGATCACTTCCGCCAGATCAATGCACGCTTTGGCCCACTGGCCGGTGACCGGGTGTTGTGCCAGCTCGCGCATGACATCACCACGACGCTGCGCGGCCAGGATCTCTGCGCACGCATCAGCGCCGACGAATTCGCGGTGCTGCTGCCGGATACATCGCTAGAAGGCGCGGCCGTACTGGCCGAGCGCATGCGAGTGCAGTGCGGCGCGCAGCCGGTGGGGCCGGACCTGGTGCATTTCACCGTCAGCATCGGCGTTGCCGAAGCGCTGCTGGGCGAACGCGACCCGGCGCCGTTGCTGGCGCGTGCGCAAACGGCCCTTGCACAGGCCAAGCAGGCCGGCCGCAACCGCGTTGCACGCGCAGAGGTGGCAGTATGAAGCTCCACGCCCTGACTCTTCTGATCGCGAACATCACCACGGTTGCCGGCATCGTCATCGCGCTGCTCTTCTTGCGTGACAGCCTGCGCCGCGACGAAGCGCTTCGGCAGTGGCTGATCGGCTGCGTCGCCTTGGGCCTCGGCCTGACGGCTTTCACGCTGCAGCCAGCCCTGCCGACGCTGCCGGGCATCGCACTGGCCAACCTGCTGACCTACGGTGGCATCGCGACGCTGCTTGCCGCCCTGCTTTCGCTCAGCGGGCGACGCGCGCCAATCGTGTTGCTGGGTTTGCCGATCGTCGCGCTCACCGCCGCGCAGGTGCTGCAACCGGACGACGCGGACTCGCGTCGCCTGCTCAGCGCAATCGTCGGCGTGGCGCTGTTCCTGGCCGGCGCAGTCGTCGCGCTGCAACCGGTTCCCGGCGCTTCACGGCGCACCCGTGCGGTGCTGGCGGCCAGCCTGCTGCTCGGCGCCATCGCGTTCGCGATGCGCATCGTCGCGGTATTGCGCCCGATGCTGGCAGGCGACCCGTCGATCACGTTGGACGTAAGCCACGGCTTGTTCCTGATTGCCTGCCTGCTCGCAAGCAGCTTCGCAATGGTGCTGGTTCACCTCGAACGCGAGGGCGAGCAGAGCCATCGCCTCGCGACACTCGATCCACAGACCGGCAGTTACAACCGCCACACCCTGCTGCAGCTTGGGCAGCGCGAACTGGCACGCGCGCAGCGCCGCGAGCGCCCGCTGAGCGTGCTGATGATGAAGGTGGATGACCCCGCTGGCGGACAACCCACCCGCAGCCCACAGGACGACGAGCGCACCGTACTGCACCTGGCAGAACTGGTGGCCGGCACCCTGCAACGCCAGGATCTCTTTGGGCGTTTCGGCAGTGCGGAATTCTGTGCCGTACTGCCGGATACGGCGCTCGACGGCGCCCACCAAGTGGCGGAACGCCTGCGGATTCGCGCCGAGACGGTTTCCGGCACCGAATGCGGTGTGCCTTACACGCTCACGTTGAGCGCCGCTGAGCGGCTGCCCAACGAGTTGTCCTTCCTGCAGCTCTCGGCGCGGGCCGACGCTTCGCTGCACGGCGCCAACGCGCCGAACCAGATCGTCGATGCACACGACGGCGCCCCGATGACCCGGGCAAACGTGAGCTTCACGACGGGCTGACGGCCCTCGCCGCCAACCCGCTCATGCGCTGAGGGTCAGTGCGTTGCGACCGCAGCCGCAGGTGTGCTCACCGCCTTGTGCGGCGGATGCGGGTGCCAGCCCACCACCGTCAGCATCACAGCAAATCCGACAACATAGGCCGCCGCCACAAACCAGCCGTGGCGCAGCCAGTTGCCCACTGAGCGGGCCTGCGGAAACTGGCTCGATAAGGCCACGCCGGCCGATGAACCAAACCACAGCATCGAACCGCCAAAGCCGACCGCGTACGCGAGCACGCCCCAATCGTAGCCACCCTGACGCAAGGCCAGCGCGGTGAGCGGAATGTTGTCGAACACCGCAGACACGAAGCCGAGGCCGAACGCCGTTTGCCACGAGGCGAGCGGCAGCTTTTCGACCGGCATCAGCGACGCGCAGCTGACGAGCGAGAGCAGGAAGATCGTGCCTTTGAAGGTCTCGGGCATGATTTCCCAATCCGGTCGCCGCAGGCCTGCCGTGAGCAGCAGCACGATCCACACCGCGAGGCCGATCACCGGCAATTGATCCGCGAGGCCGGGGAGACTGACGTTTGCGATGATGTTGGCGATGATCGCCGCGGCCAGGATCGCCGACACGATCGCCGTACGAATCCAGTCAATATGCGTGTGCTCGTGCGCATTCTTGATGATCGGCGAATAACGTTGTTGCTGGATCGCAGCCGGGATGCCGCACACGACCAAGGCCACGCCTGCCGCCGTGTAGGCATGCAGCACATCGTACGGCGCCACGCCGTCGATCCACATCATCGTCGTGGTCGTGTCACCAACCACCGAGCCGGAACCACCCGCGTTCGAAGCCGCGACGATGGCCGCCAGGTAGCCCACATGCACACGCCCGCGGAAAAGCTGGTGCGCCATCGCACCACCGATCAAAGCGGCGGCGATATTGTCGAGAAAGCTGGAGATCACGAACACCATGATCAGCATCACGAAGCCGCCCTTCCAGTCGTCGGGCAGGATCGCCGGCAACACCACCGGTACCCGCGTCTTCTCGAAGTGGCGCGCCAGCAGCGCGAAGCCCATCAGCAGCAGGAACAGGTTGGCGAGCGTCACCCACTCATGCGCGAAGTGCATGCCGAGGCCCGGCATGCCGTCACCAAACTTGAAACCGGTGAAGAGCAGCTTGTACGCCACGATCGTGACGAGGCCGGTCAGCGCGACTTTCAGGGTGTGATCGTGAAACAGCGCGACGCCCAGCAGCGTGAGCGCGAAGAGTACGAAATCCAGCGGAATCGGCCCGAACAGAACGCCGTCTGCGGCAAACGCCGCGGCAGGCGCTGCGAGCAGGGTCAGGGGGGCTGATAGTTTCAGCAGGCGTCGGCCTGTGGTGGCGTGATTCACGACTTACTCCCTTTTGATATTGTTCTTCGTCCGGCGATGCCGCGGCTGATCGCCTTTTCAATGCCTACGACCGCACTGATGCTCAGCGCCGCTAGTGAGATCTCCCCCCAACTCCTGGCGTCGATCGCGACACTGCCAAAGGCCGACTGCATCGGCGCCGTGTGCGTAAATATGAGCTGCAAGGCGGCCATGGTGAGGATGCCAACCCACACCCACGGATTCGAAAACACACCAACGCGCCACCATGCCTGTCTCAACGAACGGCAATTAAGCACATAGACCATCTCACCGAGGACGAAGACGTTAACCGCAGTGGTCCGCGCATACTCGACACTTCGCCCGAACGCCAACTCCCGCTCAAATTGCCAGAACGCGGCAGCCACAAGCAGAGAGCCAACCAGGACAATGCGCGCCGTCAACGCACGCGTCAGGATGGGCTCGCCGGGCGGCCTCGGTGCTCGCGCCATCACGTCGCTCTCGATCGGCTCAAATGCAAGCGTAAGCCCAAGGAGCAGCGCAGTACTCATGTTGATCCACAGGATCTGCAGCGGCGTGATCGGCAGCGTGACGCCGGCCAGCACGGCGACCAGAACGATGACGCCCTCGGCGAAGTTGGTTGGCAGGGTCCAGACAATGAATTTGAGAAGATTGTCGTAAACCCCACGGCCTTCTTCGACTGCGGCCTCGATGGATGCGAAGTTGTCGTCGGTCAGCACCATGTCGGACGACTCTTTTGCAACGTCCGTGCCACCCCGCCCCATCGCCACGCCAATGTCGGCCTGCCGCAGGGCCGGCGCATCGTTCACGCCATCGCCCGTCATCGCGACTACATCGCCGCGCGCCTGCAAGGCCTCAACCAGCCGCAGCTTCTGTTCCGGTTCGACACGGGCGAATACCGACACCTCACCCGCGACGGCGCGCAAGGCTTCTGCATCCAGCGCTGCCAGCTCTCGCCCGGTCATCACCCGCGGCGTCTTTGCGCCGATACCGATTGCGCCGGCGATGCCGGCGGCGGTCGCGGCATGGTCGCCCGTGATCATCACGACACGGATGCCAGCCGCCTTGCAACGCGCCACCGCCTGCTCGGCTTCGCCACGTGGGGGGTCCACCATGCCCTGCAACCCAAGGAACACCCAATCATCGCCAAGTGAATCGCGCATCAGCGGCGCCGCACCGCCCGGGCGGTAGGCGAAGGCCAGCACACGCATACCGCGCGAGGCCATCTCATCGGCCGCCGCATGAATCGCTACGCTGTCCAGCGGCACCGGCACGCCGTGTGCGTCCAGCGCGAGGCGGCAGTGCGCCAGGACACGCTCCAGTGCGCCCTTGACCCACAGCCGTACGCCTTCCGGGCCGGTGTTGAGGGTCGCCATGTACTGATAGCGCGCATCGAAGGGCAGTTCATCGAGCCTTTCGTGTCGCGCGCGCTGGGCATCGACGTCGAGCCCACCGCGCAGCGCAGCGAGCAGCAAGGCCCACTCGGTCGGGTCGCCGCTGAATACCCACTGGCCGTCTTCGCGCCGCATCTGCGCGTCGTTGCACAGCACGCCGGCGAGTAGCAGCGGATGCAGCGCGCGGTTCTCGGTGGGCGCCGCGCCGGACGGGCGAATCTCCCCCTCCTCCGCTCCGCCTGCCCCATGCAGGGTGTAGCCAAAGCCGCCGACCAGCAACTCGGTGACCGTCATGCGGTTCTGCGTCAGCGTGCCCGTCTTGTCCGAACAGATCACCGTGACGCTGCCGAGCGTTTCCACCGCCGGCAGGCGACGAATCACCGCCGCACGCCGAGCCATGCGGCCCACCCCGATCGCGAGCGTGATCGTCAGCGCGGCGGGCAAGCCCTCCGGAATCGCACCGACGGCGAGCGCCACGGCGGCCATCAGCATGTCCTGCACCGACTCGCCACGCAGCAGGCCTACGGCGAACGTCAGCGCTGCGAGCGCGAGGATGATCCACAGCATGACGTTGGAGAACACGGCCAAGCGGCGCGTGAGCGGTGTTGCGATCAGCGGCGCTGCATCGATCAAAGCGGCGATGCGGCCAAGTTCGGTGCGGCCGGCGGTGGCGACCACCAGGCCGGTCGCGGTGCCCTGGAGCACCAGCGTGCCGGCGTAGGCCATGCAATGACGCTCGACCAGCGCGGCATCTTCGGCCACCGCGATCGCTGCCTTCGCGACCGGCAGCGATTCGCCCGTCAGCATTGCCTCATCCACGACCAGATCGCGCACTTTCAGCAGCCGCAGATCGGCCGGTACGCGATCGCCCGCCTCCAGCAGCACAATGTCACCGGCTACCAGCCCGGACGAGTCAATGCGCAGCCGCTCGCCCCCGCGCAGCACGCCGGCGAGCGCCGAGACCTGCCGTGCCAGCGCTGCAATCGCCGAATGCGCGCGCGCCTCCTGCACCGCACCAACCACCGCGTTGATCAGCACCACGAGGAAGATCACGCTCGCGTCCACCCACTCGCGCAGCAGGAGGGCCAGCACGCCGGAGCCGAGCAGGATGTAGATCAGCGGCTCGCGCAGTTGCGACAGGAAACGCTCGATGAAACGCTTGGGCGGTTTCCCGCGCAACTGGTTCGGGCCGTCCGCGGCAAGGCGGCGCACCACCTCGTCGGACGACAAGCCATTAGCAGTGTCGGCGCCCAGTGCAGCAACGCATTCGTCCGGCGAAATGGCGTGCCACAGGCGGGTCATCACGCAACCCGGCTCACCGGCTCGCCGCGCAGGAAAGCATCCACATGGGCCACGGCGGTGTTCGCGAGGCGCTGCATTGCGTCGGCCGAAGCCCAGGCCATATGCGGCGTGACGATCAGATTCGGGATATCGGGCGCGAGCAAGGGGTGATCCGCGGGCGGTGGCTCCTGCGACAGCACGTCGGTAGCCGCGCCGGCAATCCGGCCCTCTCGAAGCGCGGTGGCCAAGGCCAGCTCATCGACCAGCCCGCCGCGTGCGGTGTTGATCAGCACCGCCGATGGCTTCATGCGCGCGAACTCTGCGGCGCCGAACAGCTTGCGGGTCTGCTCGTTCAACGGGCAGTGCAGCGACACGACATCCGCGATCGCCAGCGCTTCGTTGAAAGCGGTATAACCGGGCCGCACATCGACAGCCCCTTTGCGCTCCACCTGCAGGACCCGCATGCCAAGCGCCGCAGCGCGCCGTGCCAGCCCCTCACCAAGGGAGCCGTGGCCAAGAATTGCGAGCACGGCGCCGTTCAGGTCGGCCACCGGACGGTCGAAGAGCCCGAAGCTTGCGCCACGCGACCAACGCCCGCTGCGAACATCCTCGACGTACGCGAGCAGATTGCGCCGCAGCGCCATCATCAACAGCAAGGCATGCTCGGGCACCGTGTCAGCGGCATAGTCGCGCACATTGCTGACGACAACGCCCTGCGCGCGGCAGGCAGCCAGATCGACGTTATCGGTGCCGGTGGCGGAAACGGAAATCATCCGCAGATCCGGCAGTTGGGCCAGTACCGCAGCGCTGAGCACGGTCTTGTTGATCAGCGCCACCTGAGCACCGGCCAGGCGTTCGACGACCTCGGTCGCAGCGGTACGCGCGTGGTCGCGCCACTCATGCGGTGTGTTGGGTCGCGGGATCACGACCGGCAACGAGGCGGACTCGAGGGAGACAACGATAGGTAGCGGCATGGCGAACGTCCTTGGTGGCAACAGCGCGTCGCGGCGCATGCGCCGGGCGTTCGACGCGCCGAGCAGATCAGTTCGAACTTTACTCCAATGCGATTTCACAGGGCGAAACATCCCGCATTGCGATATGATCAACCGTATTCCAGAACAAAGATCCAATGCACCGTGGCTGCCGAAGAACCTAAAGCCTCCTCGATCCAGGTCATCGAACGGATGATGAATCTGCTCGATACGCTGGCGAAACACCCCGACCCGATCGCGCTGAAGCAACTCGCGGCCGAGACCGGGCTGCACCCGTCCACCGCACATCGCATCCTCGCCGCGATGACGGCGCGCGGTTTCGTGGAGCGGGTGGACGCCGGGGTCTACCGGCTCGGCATCCGTCTGCTGCAACTGGGCAACGTGGTCAAATCGCGCATCTCGGTTCGAGAAACGGCGGTCGATGCAATGCAACGACTCCATCTCGCCACGGGCGAGAGCGTGAACCTCGGCATGCGCGACGGTGACGACATCGTCTACGTGGAGCGCACCTCAAGCGGCCGCTCCGCCGTGCGCGTGGTGCATATCGTTGGCGCGCGCGCGCCCCTGCACACCACCGCCACCGGCAAGCTCTTCCTCGCGGAAGAGAGCGCCAGCCGTGTTGCCGAATACGCACGCCGCACCGGCTTGCCGCCTTCCACGCCGGCATCGATCACGACACTGCCGGCGCTTGAAAAGGAACTTGAGCGCGTGCGCCGTCATGGCGTCGCGTATGACATGGACGAAGTGGAGAACGGCGTCCGCTGTATCGCCGCGGGCATTCGCGACGATTCGGGTGAGCTGATCGCGGGCCTTTCGCTCTCTACCCCTGCCGACCGTTTCAACCCCGACTGGGCGCCGCTGGTCCGCGATACCGCGGAAGAAATCTCGGCTACGCTCGGTTATCTGAAGATCGACAGCACGCCGGCCGCCCGTGCAACACGCGAACAGCGTCGCTGAGCATCGTCAGGCTGCACAACAAAAAAGCGCGCCTCGGCGCGCTTTTTCTTTTGCGAAGGTGTCGATCAACCGGCGGGAATACGGGCAACGCCCTGATGCGCGATGGCACTTTCGACCCAGCGCTTGATCCGCTGGGCATCGGCGACACGGGTGAACTTGCCAACCGAGTCGAGCAGCACGATCACCATCGGCTTCTCCGCCAGCCAAGCCTGCATCACCAGGCAACGGCCCGCCTCGTTGATGAAACCGGTCTTCGAAACACCAATCTGCCAATCCGGACTGCGCACCAGCGCATTGGTGTTGCGGAAAGTCTGCTCGCGCCCACGGATCGGCAGGGTCTCTTCGTCGTCCGTCGAGAACTGGCGAATCAGCGGATAGTGCGATGCGGCCGTCACCATCTTCGCCAGGTCGCGCGCCGACGACACGTTCTGCGGGTTGAGGCCGGTGGAATCGTGGAAGACGGTTTCCGAGAGCCCCAGCGCCTGCGCCTTGCGATTCATCGCGAACACGAAGGCATTGATACCGCCCGGATAGTTGCGACCGAGCGAGGCGGCGGCGCGGTTCTCCGACGACATCAGCGCGAGGTGGATCATCTCCTCGCGGGTGAGTTCGGTTCCGACCACCAGGCGCGACGTGGTGTTCTTCAGCTTGTCGGTGTCCTCGTCCGTCACGGTGAGGGTTTCCGACAACGACAACTTTGCATCCAGCACGACCATCGCCGTCATCAGCTTCGTGATCGAAGCGATCGGCACAACGGACTCGGCGTTGCGTTCGAGCAGGACTTTGCCGGTGCCGAGGTCCTGCACCATGAACGCGTTGGATTGCAGCAACGGATTGCCTTCGCGATCCACGCTGACCGACACCGCACGCACCGGCGCCGTCCGCGCCGATTTCATGTCGCGATACAACGCTTTCGCCGGACTGACGCGTTTCCCCTTCTTGCTGCTGACCGATGCTTTGACGGTATGGCTGCGATGGCTCGACGACGCCTTGGTCGCCGATTTCTTGGCGTGCGTCTTCGACTGGGATTCTTTCGCCTGCGCGGGCATCGCCGCGATTGCTGCCGCCAATAACAGCGCGGTAATCAGCTTGATCTTCTTCATTACTTCTCCCCATCCGGCGGCAGGCTGGCCGGACTCACTTCTAGATAGCCGGATTCTAACAATTTCTCCAGCAGATTAAGACGATAGCTCACTCATTTCAGACTGAATCTCAAGATTCTGTTCGGGCGTCATGGCGCCAAAACCACTCGCGCGCTGGCGCGTCTCCAGCTTCACCGCCGATGGATCCAAGCGCAGGAAGCGGATCAGATCGGCCCGCCGCATCATCGCATCGCGATAGCCGAGGTCAATCAGTGCGCGCGTGTAGGACCGCTCGAACAGCAGATAGGACAACACCGTCGAACCGGACCGGCCGCCAGCCCCCACCCCGCGCAGCATGATCCTCATCGGGCGCGGCAGGGCACGGAAATGCCGGGCGGCCAGATAGTCGAGCCGCTCCGAAGGAGAGATCACGAGCGTTTCGATCGGTTTGAGCGGAATCCCGAGTTCCTCCCGCAAACCCGGCGGGATCTTGCCGACCGTAGCGTTGATGCGATCGAGTCGTTCGAGATCCACCGCGAGTCCGTCGAGGAAGATCGACGACAAGGCATGGCCCGCGATCTGCGCCGGCGTTGGATAGCGGTCACCGCGCGCGCGGCGGGTTTCGTCCTTCGCGCGCCCCGCACCCACAACAAGAATGCGAGTCGCGCCCAGATGCACCGCGGGTGACACCGGCGCGAGCTGGCGCATCGAACCATCGCCAAAGAATTCGCGGTTGATCTTGATTGCCGGGAACACGAACGGAATCGCGCTGGAAGCCATCAGGTGCTCGACACCCAGCCGCGCCGGCACCCCGACACGCGCAGCGCGCCGCCAGGGCGACACTTCGCGGGCAGCCTCGTAAAACGTCAGGCTCTCGCCGGTCGCATAGCCCGAGCAGGTCACGCTGAGCGCATACAAGGCGCCGCTGTCGATTGCCCGGCCAATGCCGGCGAAATCAAGCCGTGACGAGAGCAGTTCGCGCAGCGGTTGGTTGTCCAGCATGGACTTGGGGCCTCGCCGCAACAACCAGCCCCACAGCAAGGTGCCGCCCCATGCCAGGGCAGACTTGGTGACCGCCAGCGCGTCGGCGCGATACACATGGTGCGCATGGAAATTGCGCCAGATCCACGCAAGCCGGCGCACGCTGGCGTCGAAGTTGTCGGCATATGAAGCCAGCGCCGCCGCGTTGATAGCACCGGCGGAAGTGCCGCAGAGAATCGGAAACGGATTGGCCTTGCTGCGCCCGGTCAGTTCGCGAATCGCCCACAGCACGCCGACCTGGTAAGCCGCGCGCGCGCCACCTCCCGTCAGAACCAGAGCCGCCCGGTCTTCCATGCCACCTCCCTGGCCCCATGGCCTCTGAGAGGATTTGCGGCATTGGGTGGCGCGAGCTTTAGCGCCGTCGTGCCACCCAGTGCGGCAAAGTTAGCGGCTTCGGTGCTGCCCCGCCTCCACTACAGTCAGTGCCGTCATGTTGACGATGCGGCGCACCGTCGCCGTTGGCGTAAGGATGTGCACCGGTTTCGCCGAGCCCAACAGGATCGGGCCCACGGTCATGCCATCGCCCGCGGCTGTCTTCAGCAGGTTGAAGGCGATGTTCGCGGCATCCAGGGTCGGGAAGATCAGCAGGTTGGCATCCTCGCGCATCCTCGCGTTGGGAAACACCTGCAAGCGGATACCCGCATCCAGCGCCGCATCGCCATGCATCTCCCCCTCCACCGCGAGACCGGGATGGCGCTCGTGCAGCAGCGCCAGCGCACGGCGCATCTTCTCGGCCGTCGGCGTGTCGTCCGTGCCGAAACTCGAATGCGACAACAACGCGACGCGCGGCTGGATACCGAAGCGCCGCACTTCTTCCGCCGCCAGACAAGTCATCTCGACGAGCTGTTCGACGCTCGGGTCGTAGTTGATGTAGGTGTCGCACAGGAAAACCGTTCGCCCCGGCAGCGCGAGCAGGTTCATCGCATAGCAACTGCCAACGCCTTCGGCGCGGCCAAGCACCGTCTCGACGAATTTCAGGTGCACCTGGTGCAGCCCCGAGGTACCGCAGATCAGGCCATCCGCATAGCCAAACTTGAGCATAAGGGCGCCAATCAATGTCGCGCGGCGGCGCACTTCGCGCTTCGCGTACTCAACCGAGACGCCACGCCGCTCCATCAGCGCGTGGTAGTGCGTCCACAACTCGCGATAGCGCGGGTCATCGTCCTGATTGACCATCTCGAAGTCGAGTTCCGGCCGCAGGCGCAGCCCGAAACGCTCGATGTAACGCGCAATGACCTCGGGGCGCCCGATCAGAATCGGCCGCGCAAGCCCTTCATCCACCACGGTCTGCACGGCACGCAGCACACGTTCCGACTCGCCTTCGGCAAAGATAATGCGTTTCGGCGCGAGTTTCGCGGCGGCGAATACCGGCTTCATGATCAGGCCGGACTGCCACACGAAATTGTTCAGGCTCTGCCGGTAGGCCTCCCAATCGGTGATCGGCCGGGTCGCGACACCCGAGTCCATCGCCGCCTGAGCCACCGCGGGCGCAATCTTCACGATCAGCCGCGGATCGAAAGGCTTCGGGATGATGTATTCGGGGCCGAAACCCGCCACCTTCTCACCGTAGGCAGCGGCGACGATATCGCTCTGCTCGGCGCGCGTCAGTTCGGCAATCGCCCGCACCGCGGCGAGTTTCATCTCGTCGGTGATCGTTGTCGCGCCGACATCGAGCGCGCCGCGGAAGATGAACGGGAAGCAGAGAACGTTGTTCACCTGGTTCGGATAGTCCGAACGGCCGGTCGCGATGATTGCGTCGTCACGCACCGACTTGACCTGCTCCGGCAAGATCTCGGGCGTCGGATTCGCCAACGCCAGGATCACCGGGTTGGGCGCCATCTTCGCCACCATCTCCGGCTTGAGCACACCGCCCGCCGACAGGCCCAGAAATACGTCAGCGCCTTCGATCACCTCGGCGAGGGTCCGGGCATCCGTCTTCTTCGCAAAGCGGTCCTTCACCGGGTCCATCAGAACCGGGCGTCCCTCGTAGACCACCCCTTCGATGTCGGTCACCCAGATGTGCTCCACCGGGATCCCCAACATCACCAGCAGATCGAGGCACGCGAGGGCGGCAGCGCCCGCACCCGAGGTCACCAGCTTGATCTTCGACAAATCCTTGCCAAGCAGGTGCAGCCCGTTGAGCAGCGCGGCACCCACGACGATTGCAGTGCCGTGCTGGTCATCATGGAAGACCGGAATGTTCATTCGCTTGCGCAGTTCGCGCTCGATGTAGAAGCACTCGGGCGCCTTGATGTCTTCGAGATTGATACCGCCGAAAGTCGGCTCCAGCGATGCGATGGTCTCGATCAGCTTGTCCGGATCCGGCTGTGAAAACTCGAGATCGAATACATCAATGCCGGCGAACTTCTTGAACAGCACCGCCTTGCCTTCCATCACCGGCTTTGCGGCGAGTGGCCCGATGTTGCCGAGCCCGAGCACCGCGGTGCCATTGGTCACCACACCGATCAGGTTGCCACGCGCCGTCAGCGTGCTCGCCTCCGCCGGATCGGCGACGATCGCATCACAGGCGGCCGCAACACCGGGCGAATAGGCAAGCGACAAATCCTGCTGGTTGGTCAGCGCCTTGGTCGGCGTCACTGCAATCTTGCCGGGGCGTCCGGCGCGGTGATATTCGAGTGCAGCGGCTTTCAGGCGGTCGTCCATCGGGTTCTCCCTGGGCAGGATTGAGTCGCGCCGGCGACAAAATCCGGGTTGTTCGAGTTCGCGGCAGGATTCTAGTTGCCAGCGACACTGGGTGAAGTACGTAGTTGTGCTGATCAGACCCGCGGCGTAGACTTCAAACAACTGTTCAAGCAGAACTTCCAACCCGCACACCCGAAAAACAATAGTTTTCGTGCGGGTGCTCCAGCGTCGTTTCTCTCCTCCCACCGACGCCGGGCCACGGTCGGATCCCCTCCGAGGGGGCCGAGCGTGTCATCGAACACGTGGTAACCAGGAGAGACTCATGACTACACGCCTTCCCGAAGCGGCGCTCAGTTCAGCGCCTGCCTTCGTCCGCCATGCCCGCCTCAAACAATGGGTGGCCGAAGTTGCCGCCCTTACCCAACCCGATCGGATCATGTGGTGCGATGGCTCCGAAGAGGAGTCCGCCCGCCTGTGCGACGAGATGGTCGAAGCGGGCCAGATGATCCGGCTGAATCCCGCCAAGCGGCCGAATTCCTTCCTCGCGTGGTCCGACCCGTCCGACGTGGCGCGGGTTGAAGACCGCACCTACATCTGCAGCTCCGACCCGCACGACGCAGGCCCGACCAACAACTGGGAATCGCCGGAGAAGATGAAGGCGACGCTCAAGGGCCTCTTCAGCGGTTGCATGCGTGGCCGCACGCTGTACGTGATTCCTTTCTCGATGGGGCCGCTCGGCAGCCCGATTGCGCAGATTGGCGTCGAGATCTCCGACTCCCCCTACGTGGTGGTGAACATGCGGATCATGACCCGCATGGGGCGCGCGGTTTACGACGTACTCGGCGACAACGGCGATTTCGTGCCGTGCCTGCATTCAATCGGCGCACCGCTCGAACCCAGCCAGAAGGATTCTCGCTGGCCGTGCAACCCGACCACGAAGTACATCTGCCACTTCCCGGAAACGCGCGAGATCTGGTCGTACGGTTCCGGCTACGGCGGCAATGCGCTGCTCGGCAAGAAGTGCTTTGCACTGCGTATCGCATCGACGATGGCGCGTGACGAAGGCTGGCTGGCCGAGCACATGCTGATTCTTGGCGTCGAGAACCCGCAAGGCGAGAAGACCTACGTGGCGGCGGCCTTCCCGTCCGCCTGCGGCAAGACCAACTTCGCCATGCTGATCCCGCCAGAAGGTTTCGACGGCTGGAAGGTGACCACGGTGGGCGACGACATCGCATGGATCAAGCCCGGGCCCGATGGCCGGCTCTATGCGATCAACCCGGAGGCCGGCTACTTCGGCGTCGCACCCGGCACCAACGAGAAGACCAATCGCAACGCAATGGCGACCCTGCACGCGAACGTGATCTTCACGAACGTGGCACTCACCGACGATGGCGACGTGTGGTGGGAAGGCATGAGCAAGGAAGTGCCGCAGCACCTGATCGACTGGACGGGTCAGGACTGGACGCCCGATTGCGGCCGCAAGGCAGCGCATCCGAACTCGCGCTTCACCGCGCCCGCCGGACAATGCCCCTCAATTGATGCTGACTGGGAGAACCCCAAAGGCGTGCCGATCTCGGCCTTCGTGTTTGGTGGCCGCCGCGCAACAACGGTGCCGCTGGTGTACCAGGCCTTCAACTGGAACTTCGGTGTCTACATGGCTGCGACGCTGGGCTCCGAGACCACCGCAGCCGCGTTTGGCCAGCAAGGCGTGGTGCGACGCGATCCATTCGCGATGCTGCCGTTCTGCGGCTACCACATGGGCGACTACTTCAACCATTGGCTGAAGATCGGCCACACGGTCGAACACACGCCGCACATCTTCTGCGTCAACTGGTTCCGCATGAACGAAAACGGCGACTTCATGTGGCCAGGCTTCGGCGACAACATGCGGGTCCTCAAGTGGATCGTCGATCGCTCCAAAGGCGCGGTGGGTGCACGCGAAACGGCGCTCGGCTGGATGCCGAAGTTCGAAGACATCCAGTGGTCCGGCCTGGGCATCAAACGCGAAGAGTTCGAGGCACTCACAGCAATCGATGCGCGTGCCTGGCGCAGCGAACTCGGCCTGCACAAGGAATGGTTCGACAAGCTTGGCGCACGCCTGCCGCGCACACTGGCGCTGCAGCGCGAATTGTTCGAGGAAGCCATCGGAAGCTGAATCGGACTTGTCGATAAAAGCGCCGCCCTTGGGCGGCGCTTTTTCATTGTCTTGGCGGGCGGCGTAAAGTACGGCCATGTCCGAATACACTCAGCCCCTGTGCGCCGGCCCGCTTGCGGCACGCGCGCGCGAAATCGAGCCCTTCCATGTCATGGAGCTTCTTGCGCGCGCGCAAACGCTTGAAGCCAGCGGGCGAGACATCATCCACATGGAGGTCGGAGAGCCGGACTTCCCCACGCCGGCGCCCGTAATCGAGGCAGCGCAACGCTTCCTTACGCAAGGACAGGTTCGCTACACGCCCGCGCTCGGCCTGCCAGCGTTGCGCAACGCGATTTCCACTTACTACGCCACGCGATTCGGCGTCACCGTCCCCGCGTCGCGCATCATCGTCACCGCAGGGGCATCCGGCGCGCTGCTGCTCGCCGTGGCCGCACTGACCCAACCGGGCGACAGCTGGCTGGTGCCAGATCCCGGCTACCCCTGTAACCGCCATTTCGTGCGCGCCTTCGAAGGTGTCGCACAGGCGCTGCCGGTACTCGCACGCGACGCGTTCCAGCCAACGCTGGCGCAGGTCAATCAAGCCTGGGGCCCCACGACGCGAGGCCTGATGGTCGCGAGCCCATCCAACCCCACAGGGACGCTGATATCGCCCGCAGCGCTCGAACAGCTTGCCGGCTTTGTTGCGGAACGCCAGGGTGCGCTGATCGTCGATGAGATCTACCAAGGTTTGAGCTACGGTATTGCGCCGACCACTGCGCTCGCAAGCCGTCACCCGTGCTTCGTCATCAACAGCTTCTCGAAGTACTTCGGAATGACCGGCTGGCGGCTCGGCTGGCTCGTCGCGCCCGAGGCGTATGTGCGCGACCTGGAGAAGCTCGCGCAGCACTTTTTCATCAGCCCATCCACGCCGGCGCAGCACGCCGCGCTCGCCGCGTTCTCCCCGGAGACGATCGAGATCCTTGAGCAACGGCGGATGGCGTTCGCCAGCCGACGCGATGTGCTCTGCTCGGGTCTTCGGGAGCTCGGTTTTGTCGTGCCCGCAGATCCCGCCGGCGCGTTCTATGTGTATGCCGACGTGAGCGCACACGCGCAAGACAGCACGGCGTTCGCGCACCACCTGCTCGAAACGACGGGCGTTGCCGCTACCCCTGGCATCGATTTCGGCCAGCAATCGCCTGAACGCTGGCTGCGCTTCGCCTACACCACGGATGAAGCACGCATCGAGGAGGCGCTCGCACGCATGCGCCAGGTTCTGGCCTGAGCGGAGAACACTGCCGACCGTGATCAGGAGGCCATAAAGCAGAACGCCGGCACAAGGCCGGCGTTCTGTGTGGGGTCTTGCCGAGCAGACATTACTTCGCTAGCGCAAGCTTGGCGCCCTGCCGCATCGCCAGTTGCAGGCGTTGCTTTTCGGCGATCACCTTGTTGGCGTAGCCCTCGGCCGGATCATCGGCCGCACCACCGTACTGTTGCAACCCCGCGGTCAGCGAACCGTTGCGGCGGATGTACTCCTTGAGCACTTGGGCGCCGACGCGAATGTTCTCGGTCGGATCAAGCAGTGGAGCGTCGCCCGCCTTCTCATCGAACTTGTCCTGATGGAAACGCGGCACGATCTGCATCAGTCCCTGCGCACCGAACGGACTCTCGGCAAACGGGTTGAAGCTCGACTCAATACCCATCACCGCGACGATCAGCAGCGGGTCAAGCCCGACAGACTGCCCAACCTTCTGTGCCGACACGATCAGCGGCTCAACGGCCGCACGTGCCACTTTGTAACGACGGGCGAGATACTCGGTCACGCGTTCCATTTCAGGCGACAGACGATCCGGATGCTCAGGATCGACGACAACCTGGTCCTGCTCCACTGCAACAAGATCAGCTGGCGACAGCGAATCTTCCGCAGCGACGCTCGCCTCGGCATGGCCGAACAGGTTGTTGAGCGGCAAACCACTCAAACCCTGATCGAATACGCGCATGCCAAACACGACTGTCACCACCAAGCCCGCTACGAGCAGGCTGCCATGGGCGAAGTGCAGAACAAATGTACCGACGTGCCGGGCTGCTACCGCGACGCGAGTTGCGTAGATCATCATTCCTCCTCTGAGGCTCTGTCGGCAAACTCGCCCGTTCGGTCTGACGGACACGCAGACACGCCGGCACCCAAGCTCGTCTGGCTCGGTGTGATTCCGGTGATTCCGTGTTGTCAGCGCGCGGGCGACACCGCGCAAAGTGGTCAAGGGTCGATCGAGGTGAACCGCCGCAACCAGACGACTCACCGACTAAAAAACGCGAAGAACTGCTTGGAACGAAACAGAAGCTGGCGGTCTGTTCGCTTCGCTGAAAGAACTACTGCGATATATCGATCGCAACCAGACGAAGCGCAGTCTATTGATTCGATTCGATTTTGTCAATCCTGCGCCGATCCGCGCCCAGCAAGGACAATGACATCCGACTAATCGTAAACCATTGGCAAGCGCGTGTCCTGGACACACGTCACGGTAAGAACCAATAAAAAAGGCACGTGCAAGCACGTGCCTTCTTGCAACACAAACAGCCCGTATCAGGACGGACGCGAACCAGTCGGGAACGGCCAGGCAGCTGTCGGATTCAACGAAGACTTCAGCCCCGGCGTCGCTGCCGTGGAGGGCTTGGCTTCGGCTGCGGGCTGCGCCTCGGCAGGCTTGGCTGCGTCGGCCGACGAGGCCTCGGCGGCTTTCGCCGGTTCGGCCGGCTTCGCAGCCTCAGTGGCAGGCGCTGGCGCCACCGGCTTGGCGGCTTTCTTCGCTGCCGGCTTTTTCACCGCCGGTTTTTTCTCAGCGGGCTTCTTCTCTGCGGCCGGCTTGGCAGCCTCAGGCTTTGCAGCCTCAGCCTTCGGCGCGGCGGGCTTGGCCGCTGCAGCCTTCTTCGCTGCGGGCTTCGCTGCCGCTTTCTTGGCTGCCGGCTTGGCAGCACCTTCAACCGCCTTCGCTACGGCCTTTTCTGCCTTGGCGACGACCTTGGTGACAGCCTTCTTCACTTCTGTTGCCTTGCTGGCCGCCTTCTTGGCGACTTTCTCGACGGCCTTCTCAGCCTTCGCGACCACTTTTTTTGCGGCGGTCACTTTCTTGGCGGCGGTTTTCTTGACCGCTTTCTCGGCCTTCGCTACAGCCTTCTTCACGGTCGCGGCGGCGCCTGCAGCCTTCTTGACAGGCTTGGCTGCCGGCTTGGCTGCAACCTTCTTGGCCGCGGGCTTCGCTGCCGGTTTCGCCGCAGCCTTGGGGGCGGCCTTGGGCGCAGCCTTCTTCGCTGCGGGCTTGGCTGCGGGCTTGGTGGCCTTCGCAGCCGCCTTCGGCGCGGCCTTCGGAGCCGGCTTCGCAGCAACCTTCTTCGCAGCCGGTTTAGCGGCAGCCTTGGCGACAGTCGCCTTCTTAGCGGCGGGCTTGGCTGCAGCCTTAGGCGCGGCCTTGGTCGCGACCGGACGCTTGATCGTGGTCTTGCGCTCGGTGACCTTCGCGGCGGGCTTTGCCGCTGCGGTCTTCTTGGCTGCGGGCTTAGCGACCGCAGTCTTCTTCGCTGCCGGCTTGGCGACAGCGGCCTTCTTGGCAGCCGGCTTCGCCGCAACAGCTTTCTTGGCCGCAGGCTTTGCCGCCGGCTTGGCAGCAGTCGCCTTCTTGGCGGCGGGCTTGGCGGCAGCCTTTGCAGCGGGCTTGCCCGCAGCTTTCGCAGCCGGTTTTGCCGCGGCTTTGGTAGCAACTTTCTTTGCGGCGGGCTTGGCGGCGGCCTTGGGGGCCGCTGCCTTCTTCACCGCCGGCTTGGCTGCGGGTTTGGCGGCAGCTTTTTTCGCCGCCGGCTTTGCGGCGGCCTTCGGGGCCGCCGCCTTCTTGGTCTTGTCACTGCTTTTTGCTGTTGCCATGTCACCCTCCATCGTAGCGTCGTGGGTCAGTCATTGCGCACGTCACCACGCGTGTGTGGCGCGCCGCTGCCGCACTGAAGTGCGGCGTTTGGAAAAAACCGTACAGCCAATCCGGAACGGAGGAGGACACCTGGCGACTTAATCCCAACTCAGCGCCCCTCCCGTCTGGTACTCGATCACCCGCGTCTCGAAGAAGTTGCGCTCCTTCTTCAAGTCGATCATTTCGCTCATCCAGGGGAACGGATTTTCCGCGCCCGGATAGATCGCATCGAGGCCAATCTGCTGGCAACGGCGATTAGCGATGAATCGCAGGTACTCCTTGAACATCGACGCGTTCAGACCCAGCACGCCGCGCGGCATGGTGTCTTCGGCATAGCGGTATTCGAGCTCGACGCCACGCTGCATGAGCGTGCGGATCTCGTCGCGAAACGCCGGCGTCCACAAGTGTGGATTCTCGAGTTTGATGGTGTTGATGAGGTCGATGCCGAAATTGCAGTGCATCGACTCGTCACGAAGAATGTACTGGTACTGCTCGGCAGCGCCGGTCATCTTGTTCTGGCGGCCCAGCGCAAGAATCTGCGCAAAGCCAACGTAGAAGAAGAGCCCTTCCATGATGCAGGCGAAGACGATCAGCGAACGCAACAACTGCTGATCTGCTTCAGGCGTGCCGGTCTTGAAATTCGGATCGGTGAGTGTCTCGATGAACGGGATCAGGAACTCGTCCTTCGCACGGATCGTCGGGATCTCGTGATAGGCGTTGAAGATCTCGCCCTCGTCGAGTCCGAGCGACTCGACGATGTATTGGTAAGCATGCGTGTGGATCGCCTCTTCGAAGGCCTGGCGCAGCAGAAACTGGCGGCACTCCGGTGCGGTGATGTGGCGATAGGTGCCCAGCACGATGTTGTTGGCGGCAAGCGAATCGGCAGTGACAAAGAACCCGAGGTTGCGCTTGACGATACGCCGCTCGTCCTCGGTGAGACCGTTCGGGTCCTTCCATAGCGCGATGTCGCGCGCCATGTTCACCTCTTGCGGCATCCAGTGATTCGCGCAGGTCGCGAGGTACTTCTCCCACGCCCACTTGTACTTGAACGGAACGAGTTGATTGACGTCGGTCGCACCGTTGATGACGCGCTTGTCTGCGACGTTAATCCGACGCGCTTCGTCATGCGTTGCCACCGAAGACGATACCCCTGCCTCAGCCACGCGGGGCTGGGTGCGATTTGCAGAAATGAGGTCGTCGTCAAAATTCAGCATGCCAATATCCTTTAGTTCAATTTTCCGATTCGATCAACAAAATTCTGCAAGCAGATGATTCGCGGAGAAGCCCGGCTGGCGCGGCTTTCCGCGAAGTCGTGCGTCACCCGAAACAGATCGCTCCGCGGAAACCCGCATGAATGCTCGCTCTCCGGACGACGCCCTGAAAGCCTTGCTGCGTGCGCCTCTCCAAGAAGCGTTGTTGCAAAGAGCAAACACACTGCGCAGCAATCGCACGATTTTTTCGACAGCGCGACGAAAGTTCACTCGCGACAAAACCTCGATGCAGATGCACGGCAATGCGCAACGATCCGGTGATGCGCCGCGCGACATGTCGGTCGCGCGGCGTGCCTCAATCACCGCAATGCGTCGTTACTGACAGGCTTCGCAATCAGGGTTGTCGATGCTGCAGAACTTGGCGGGCTCCGACACCGCCTCGGCTGCTGCGGCGCTCACACCACCGCTCACTGGCACGGCATTCAACTCGCCGCCACGACCGGTCGATTTCTCCGCCGACGTGGCACCCAATGCGCGCAGGTAGTAGGTCGTCTTCAGGCCACGCAACCAGGCGAGCTTGTAGGTTTCATCGAGCTTGCGGCCCGATGCGCCGGCCATGTAGATGTTGAGTGACTGCGCCTGATCGATCCATTTCGCGCGCCGCGCGGCGCATTCGACGATCCACTTCGGCTCGACCTCGAACGCGGTGGCGTAGAGCCGGCGCAGCTCGTCCGGAATGCGATCGATCTTCGCGAGCGAACCGTCGAAGTACTTGAGGTCGGCGACCATCACCTCATCCCACAGGCCGAGCTTCTTCAGGTCGCGGACCAGTGACTCGTTGGCGATCGTGAACTCGCCCGAGAGGTTCGATTTGACGTAGAGGTTCTGGTAGGTCGGCTCGATGCAGGCGTCGACGCCGATGATGTTTGAGATCGTCGCCGTGGGCGCGATCGCCACGCAGTTGGAGTTGCGCATGCCCACCTCGCCAATGCGGCGCCGCAGCGCATCCCAGTCGAGCGTGCTGGAGGTGTCGACTTCCAGGTAGCCGCCCCGTTCTTCGGCCAGCAGCTTGAGGCTGTCGAGCGGCAGGATGCCACGGTCCCACAGCGAGCCACGGAAGCTCGAATAACGGCCCCGCTCCTCGGCCAGATCGGTCGATGCCCAGTAGGCGTAGTAGCACACCGCTTCCATCGAACGATCGGCGAACGCGATGGCATCTTCAGACGCATACGGGATGCGCTTGGCGTGCAGGCAGTCTTGGAAGCCCATGATGCCGAGGCCGACCGGGCGGTGCTTAAGGTTCGAGTTACGCGCCTTGCCAACCGCGTAGTAGTTGATGTCGACCACGTTGTCGAGCATCCGCATCGCGGTGCGGATGGTGCGGCGCAGCTTGTCGTGATCGAGCTCGCCATCCTTGCCCAGGTGCGCGAGCAGGTTCACCGAGCCGAGGTTGCAGACTGCGATCTCGGTGTCCGAGGTGTTCAGCGTGATCTCGGTGCAGAGGTTGCTCGAATGCACCACGCCGACATGCTGCTGCGGCGAGCGGATGTTGCACGGGTCCTTGAAGGTGATCCACGGATGCCCGGTCTCGAACAGCATCGTCAGCATCTTGCGCCACAGCTGCAGCGCCGGCATGCGACGGAACAGCTTGATGTCGCCACGGTCCGCACGGCGCTCGTACTCGACGTAGGCTTCTTCAAAGGCACGGCCGAACTTGTCGTGCAGATCGGGCACATCAGAGGGCGAGAACAGCGTCCACTCGGCACCTTCCATGACCCGCTTCATGAACAGATCCGGAATCCAGTTCGCAGTGTTCATGTCGTGCGTGCGGCGGCGGTCGTCGCCGGTGTTCTTGCGCAGCTCGAGGAACTCCTCAATATCGAGGTGCCAGGTTTCGAGATACGCGCAGACCGCGCCCTTGCGCTTGCCGCCCTGGTTGACCGCGACTGCAGTGTCGTTCACCACCTTGAGGAAGGGGATCACGCCCTGGCTCTTGCCGTTGGTGCCCTTGATACGTGCACCGAGTGCGCGCACCGGCGTCCAGTCGTTGCCGAGGCCTCCTGCGAACTTCTGCAGCAGCGCGTTTTCCTTGATGGCCTGGTAGATGTCGTCGAGGCTGTCATCCACGGTGGTCAGGTAGCAGGACGAGAGCTGGGAGTGCAGCGTGCCAGCGTTGAACAGCGTGGGCGTCGAGCTCATGAAGTCGAACTGCGAGAGCACGTTGTAGAACTCGATCGCACGCGCCTCACGGTCGATCTCGCCCAGCGCCAGGCCCATCGCGACACGCATGAAGAAGACCTGCGGCAGCTCGATACGACGCTCTTCGATATGCAGGAAGTAGCGGTCGTAGAGCGTCTGCAGGCCGAGGTAGCCGAACTTCAGGTCACGGTCGGCGACGATCGCTGCGCCCAAGCGCGCGAGGTCGAACTGCGCGAGCTTCGGGTCGAGCAGTTCAGCCTCGATACCCAGCTTCACGTAGCGCGGGAAATACTCCGCGTAGCGCGTGGCCATTGCAGCGTGGGCAACTTCCTCGCCCAGCACCTCGTCGCGAATCACATGCAGTTGCAGCCGTGCGGTGACGTAGTCGTAGGCCGGTTCCTTCTCGATCAGCGTGCGGGCGGCGAGGATCAGCGCCTTGCGCACTTCGTCCAAAGGCACGCCGTCGTAAAGGTTGCGCAGTGCGCCTTCGAGGATCGCCTCGGGCTGCACCTGCTCGCCTAGGCCGGCGCAGGCGGCCGCAACCAGATCGGCCAGCTCGGCGCGGTCCAGCGGCCTGCGTTCGCCGCGGTGCGTGACATGCAACGCCGCGGCCGGCGGCGTTGCCTTCGCCTTCTGCGCACGCTCGGCAGCGCGCTTTTCGCGGTACAGCACATAGGCGCGCGCGACGTCGTGCTCGCCCGAGCGCATCAGCGCAAGTTCGACCTGATCCTGGATGTCTTCGATGTGGAAGGTGCCGCCGTGCGGCTGGCGACGCACCAGTGCACGCACGACCTGTTCGGTGAGGCTGCCGACCACCTCGCGCACCCGTGCCGAGACGGCGCCATGAGAACCCTCGACGGCGAGGAAGGCCTTGGTGACCGCAACCGCAATCTTGGACGGCTCGAATCCGACCACCGCTCCGTTACGGCGAATGATCTTGTAATCGGCATAGCGTTCCGCCTCGCTGGCGGCATCATGCGGCAGCGCGGATAGCGCCGGGTTGGCGACCGCTTCGTTGGCGATGACCTGCATCGATCTCTCCTGTTGTCGGGGTTGCCTGGAAAACTGCTCCGGCAGCGCACTCGGTTATTGACCTACTAGATCTAGTATGACGATCCATATACGCGACTAATTCTAGTTACCTCACCCCATTTCATGCAAGAAACAAAATTGTCGCGATGCGACAAGAACCAGCACCGTGCGGGCCTCAAACGCTGCAGCCATGAGGCGTGTAAAGCCCTCGCGCGGCGCGATAAAACGGCGAACAAAATGGGTAATCAGCGCAGAAGCGTGGCGAGCAACGGCCAGTCGAAGAAGGGACCGGGGTCTGTCTTGCGCCCAGGGGCAATGTCGCAATGCCCGGCGATGTCGCTGATCGGATGGCGCCGTACGATGGCACGGATCAGCTCTGCCAAGGCGGGGTACTGCGCTGCGTCGAAGGGCTGCGTGTCGCTGCCTTCAAGCTCGATACCGATCGAAAAATCATTACAGCGTTCGCGGCCACCCCAGCTCGATACACCTGCGTGCCATGCGCGCTGGATGGTCGGCACGAACTGCTCGATGCAGCCGTCTCGCCGAATCAGGAAATGTGATGACACGCGGAGATGGTGAATGCCCGCATAGTACGGATGGGCGAGTGGGTCGAGGCAGTTGGTGAACAACTGCTCTACGCCCGGACCACCGAAGCACTCCGGGGGCAGGCTGATCGCATGGATGACGATCAGATCGATGGTGCAGCCCGCCGGGCGGGCGTCAAAATTGGGCGACGCGACGAAGCGCGCATCGGGAAGAAAACCCTCCGCATCGATGCCCTTCAGCGTCGGCTTGGCGGGGGTCGGTGAACACGCGATCGGCTCACCGCGCAGCTTCAGGAACACCGCCGATTACTCCTTCATCCCTAGCCGCTCCATGCGGTAGCGCAGCGAACGGAAGGTCACGCCCAGAAGCCGCGCCGCGGCCGTGCGGTTGCCATCGGTCTTGGCGATGGCTTCGTTGATGGCCTGGCGCTCGACGCGGTCGAGATAGTCCTGCAGGGATTCCCGCTCCAGGGCAACGCCGCCACCCGGAATGTCGTGCGGACCGGCCTCCTCCTCGCGCGGTTCGAGGTGAAGATCCTCCACCGTAATGCATTGGCCGCCATGCAAGGCCAACGCGCGTTCAAGAATGTTCTCCAGTTCGCGCACGTTGCCCGGGAATGCATAGGCCAACAGGGCGGCGTTCGCGGCGGCGTCAACACGCGGCACGGGCAAGCCCGCCTCCTGGGCCAATCGCCCAAGCAAGGCCTCGACCAGGGCCGGGATGTCCTCACGCCGCTCGCGCAGCGCTGGCATGCGCAGCTCGATGACATTGAGGCGGTAGAACAGATCCTGCCGGAACCGCCCTTGATCCACGAGCTCCTTCAGATTGCGGTGGGTCGCGCTGATGATGCGCAGGTCCACCGGCTGCTCGGCCGTGTCGCCGACACGGCGCACACGCTTTTCCTGGATTGCCCGCAGAAGCTTTACCTGCATGGGTAACGGCAGGTCACCCACTTCATCGAGGAACAAGGTGCCCCCGTTGGCAGCCTGGAAGAAACCATCGCGGTCAGCATCCGCGCCGGTAAATGCCCCCTTGCGATAGCCGAAGAACTCGCTCTCCATGAGATTCTCGGGAATCGCTCCGCAGTTGACCGCAACGAAGGGCTTCGCGGCACGCGGGCCGTACTCATGAATCAGGCGCGCCGCGCGCTCCTTGCCGCTGCCCGACTCACCGCTGATATAGACCGGCGCCTGACTGCGCGCCAAACGTTCGATCATGCTGCGCACTTGCAGCATAGTTGGCGACTCGCCGGTTAACGAACTGGCGCCGACCGGGCGCGATTCACTGGCGCGCTTCGGCAGATCGAAGACCGATTTGACCAGGGCGCGCAGTTGTTCGAGCGAAACGGGTTTGGAGAGGTAGTCGAAGGCCCCCTCCTTCAACGCGGTGACTGCGTTCTCCATGCTGCCGTAGGCCGTGATCACCGCCACTGGCAATTCTGGATGGTGCTGCGCAATCTCGCGCACCAGCGTAAGGCCATCGCCGTCCGGCAGGCGCATGTCGGTCAAGCACAGCTTGTAGCGGTGCTCCGCCAGCAATGCGCGCGCCTCGGCCAGCGTTCCGGCCGCGTCGGCACCAAGCCCCATGCGCAGAAGCGTCAGCTCCAGCAATTCACGGATATCAGCCTCGTCATCGACTATCAGTACCGCTGCATCGATGTGGCTGCGTCGCTCACTTGCACTGCTCATGCAACCCCCTTGGCCATCAATCGGAAATGCGCGCCACCGCGAGATTCGCAGAGCTGAAGTTCGGCCGCATTGGCCTGCGCCAACTCTCGCGCAATATAGAGCCCAAGCCCGGTACCGCGTGGATCGGACGTAAAGAAGGGTTCAAACACCCGTGAGCGCGACTCCGGCGGCACGCCGGCACCATCGTCCACGACATCGAGCATGACCTGGTCTTCACCGCCCGCGAGCACCTGGATTCTCACGCTGCCCGGCGCGCCGCTCGCAAAACGGCGAGCGTTGCCAAGCAGGTTCCAAAGAATCTGCTGCAGGTGAATACGGTCGAAGCGCACGCGCAACGCCGCATCACCCTCCAATTCGACAAGCGCCGGATCGAGCCCCTCGTAGCTGACCTGCTCATCCAGAAAGGTGTGGGCGAAAGCAAGCAGTGGAATGGTCTCCGGGGTCGCGCGATCGCGGCGCCCAAGTTCCAGCACGTCGCGCACCATGCGATCGATGCGCCGCGTGTTGTCGTGGATGATGCGCGTCAGGCGCTGCTGCATCTCGGCGCGCTTCTCTTCGCCAAGGAGTTCGCTGGCGTGGCTGATCGCAGCCAAGGGGTTGCGGATCTCGTGCGCGATCCCTCCGGTCAGGCGCCCGAGTGCCGCAAGCTTGATTTGCTGTGCCTCACGCTCGATGCGCTCAAGATCTTCAAGATAGACGATCGTATCGCCTTGCTCGCCCAATCGCAGGGTGCGCACGCGCACCTGGCTGCCGGCCTCGCCAACGCGAACCTCCGCGTCGCCACTCACCACCGCAGCCGCAAGCTCGGGGGACAGTACGTCAATCGGTAGGCCAATATGGGGCAAATCCCCCAACAGCTCGGCCGCCTTGCGATTGGCCTGCATCACCACGCCATCGGCGCCGAGCACGAGCACACCATCGTGCAGATCGGCAATGATCTGCTCGTTCACGCGCTCCTGACGACGCAGCGCAGCACCGCGCTGATGGGCAAGCGCTTCGTTGGCCAGCGCGCGGGTCGCCAGCAGGCGCGCCACGGTCGCAACTGCAAAAAAGCCAATGCAGACAAAACCCACCGCGGTGATGTCGGCAACCGCCTCGCTGTCGAGAGTCAGCGAACGCAGGCCTTGCACCGCGAGCACCGCCACAGAGGCCAAGGACGCGTAGAAGAAGACCAGGCGCCCTTCGCCGAGCAGTCCGCCGGCAGCAACCACCACCATCATCATGTAGGGCAGGCCACCCTTGTGGCCTCCGCCTAGGTACATCAGCGCACTGAGCGCCACGATATCAATTGTTATGTGGGTGTTTACCACCCACTCGAAGGGTGCCCGTGTGGCGCGCAGGAAATACAACAAGGCTACCGCGGCAAAGAAATACGCCGCGACGACATAGCTCCAATCCGTTGCGCTGGACGAGCCCTCGAGAAGGAACATCCGCCCGACGAAGGCGAGGCCGCTGGCAACGATGAGCCGGTAGAAGCTGTAGTAGCGCAGCGATTCCCAGCGCGATTCAGCGGGCTGCCAGGCATGTGGCATGCCGGCCCCCATCAGGCGCGCGGGCCGAGTTGGCGGTGCGCGTCGCTGCAGTAGAAGTGGCCGCCCTCCATCACACCCTCGCTTTCCGGCACATGCAGGCCGCACTGTGCGCAAGCCGTGATGCGTTCGGGTTCGGCCGGTGGCTGTGGGGCCGGATTGCCGCGGCGGGGACGCGATGCGCCACCATCGAATTTGCGGCGCAGCAACCAGATAGCAAGGATGCCCAGCAGGAAGAGGAGTATTTTGCCCACGTCAGGCGCCCCATCGCGATGCAGAAGCCGCCGAGTTTACCACCCGGTGCATGGGCGCTCAGAGGGCTGCAAGGCGCGCGGCCGCAGCATCCAGTGTCGCGTCCTGCTTGGCGAAGCATAGCCGCACGATGCGTTCGTCGCGGGGCTCGCGCGAAAACACCGAAACCGGAATGGCCGCTACGCCGGCTTCGCGCGTGAGCCATTCGGCGAACGCAACGTCCGGCAGATCGGAGATCGCACGGTAGTCGACCAGCTGAAAGTAGGTGCCAGCGCACGGCAGCAGGCGCAGCCTGCTTGTGGCCAACTGTGCGCGCAGGCGATCGCGCTTCGTCTGGTAAAACGCGGCCAGCCCCCGCCAGGTCTCTGGCCGCCCCGCAACCGTCGCAAAGGCGGCTTGAGCCGGACTGTTCACGGTGAAGACGTTGAACTGGTGCACCTTGCGGAATTCGGCCATCAGCGCTGCCGGGCCAAAGACGTAGCCGACTTTCCAACCGGTGACGTGATAGGTCTTGCCAAAGCTCGAAACGCCGATCGCCCGGCACGCGAGCGCTGGATGCCGAGCAACACTCTGGTGTTCGGCACCGTCGAAGACCATATGCTCATAGACCTCGTCGGACAGCACACAGACGCGCGACCCATCGAGTAGCGCAGCCAGCTGCAGCATGTCTTCCCGCGGCCAGATCGAGCCCGTCGGGTTGTGCGGTGTATTCACGATCACCAGCCGCGTGCGCGGGCTCAGTGCTGCCTTGAAGGCGTCCCAGTCCGGACGCCAGTCCGGTGCACGCAGCGGGATTCCCCGCAATTGCGCGCCCTGCAACCGCACTGCCGGGCCGTACGCGTCATACGCCGGCTCGAACACGATGACCTCGTCGCCCGGCTGCACCAGCGCGGCAATGGCAGTGAACAGGGCCTGTGTCGCGCCCGCCGTCACCGTGATCTCGGACTCGGGCTCATACCGCGCGCCGTATTCGCCCTCCAGCTTGTGCGCGATCGCTTCGCGCAGCGCCGGCAAGCCGGCCATCGGCGGGTACTGGTTATGGCCGGCAGCAATGGCCTCTGACACCGCGGCGGCGAGCGCGGGATCGGGCGAAAAGTCCGGAAAGCCTTGCGACAGGTTGATCGCGCCGCAAGCCTGAGCGAGCCTCGACATCACGGTAAAGATGGTGGTGCCCACATCGGGCAGCCGGCTATCGATCGGAACTGGAGTATCCAAACCAACTCTCCTCGCACGCTAGAGCCGCAAGTCTATTCCGGCGTAAGCTTGCGCAGGAGCCTCAAGTCGCGGGCTACGCGTCCGTAGACGTGAGAAGAGAGGCTCTGAATCGGCAAAGAGCCCTACCACACCGGGGAGATAGCGGTGACCGATCTTTTGGCGGCGGATGACGAGCTGGTCTTTGCGCCGGAAGGCGATGACGATGTCGAACATGGCGCGGCTGCGGTATGGCGCGTTCTGATCGTCGACGATGACCAGGATGTTCACGCATCGACGGAGCTCGCACTCAAGGGCACACCGATCCTCGGGCGCCCGCTGGAGTTCCTGCACACCTACAGCGCCGCCGAAACGGTGCAGTTCCTGCGGCGCGAGCAAGACATTTCGGTGATCCTGCTTGATGTGGTGATGGAAAGCGAGAACGCCGGCCTGAACCTCGTGCACATCATCCGCGAAGAACTGGGCCTGCAGGAAACGCGCATCGTGCTGCGCACCGGGCAGCCGGGCTATGCGCCGGAAATCCAGGCGATCCGCGATTACGACATCAACGACTACAAGACCAAGTCCGAACTCACCCACACGCGGCTCTACACCACGCTGACGGTTGCGATCCGGTCCTACGACCAGATCCGCGCGATCAACGCGAACCGCCGCGGGCTGGACATGATCGTGCGTGCCAGCGGCGAGCTAATGGAGCTGCGTGGCATCCAGGGCTTCGCCGCCGGTGTCATCACGCAACTTGCGGCCCTGCTGCGGCTACCGCCCGAGGGGCTGATCTGTGCGCAGGAAAACGGCAGCGGCGACGACGGTGTTCAGGTCGTTGCAGCCGGAGGCAAGTTCAGCGGGCTGATCAACCAATCGATCCGCGACATCCCGGATCGTGTGGTGCGGGAGCACCTCAACCGCGCCCTCGCATCGGGCAAGAACCAATACGACCAGGGCTCCACGACGCTGTTGCTCAACGGCTCGGGTCGCCGAATCGCCGTTTATCTGGAAAGCACGCACGCGATCGAGGAAATCGACCGCCACCTGCTTGAGGTGTTCTGCACCAACATTGCCGCCGGTTTCGAGAACACCGCCCTGTTCAGCCGCCTGCAGAACATCGCCTACGTCGACGCCCTTACCAGCCTGCCCAACCGGGTGCGCTTCCTTCAGTGCATTGACGAGCGCCTGCAGGGCAACCGCAAGAACGAATCGACCGTCGCGCTGGTCGACATCGACGAGTTTGCCGAGACCAACGACGCTCTCGGGCACAAGTTCGGTGACAAGCTGCTGCTGGCCGTCGCCCTTCGTCTGCGCGACCGGATGCCCGGTGCCATCGTCGCGCGGATCGCCGGCGATACCTTCGGCATCCTCGGCGAAGTATCGGTGGTCACACCGGCAGCACTCTCCGCTGTCTTCGCCGACCCGTTTATCGTCGATGAGCAGGAGATCGTGATCTCCGCAACGCAAGGTTACCTGCTGCTGCGCGAGGCAGACGGCAGCAGCGCGGACGCCTTGAAGAACACCAACCTCGCTCTCAAGCGGGCAAAGAGCCGGCACCGTGGGGAACACAGCTTCTTCACGCGCGACATGAACGTCGAGATCGAGGAGCGGGTCAAGCTGCTCCACGGCCTGCGCAGCGCATTCGACAACGAACGCCTGTTCCTGATGTACCAGCCGCAGGTTCGTATCGAGAGCGGCGAGCCGGTCGGCGTCGAAGCGCTGATCCGCTGGCGCGGTGACGATGGCCGCTTCATCCCGCCCGATCGCTTCATCCCGCTCGCCGAACACTCGGGTCTGATCGTCAATATCGGCAACTGGGTCATGCGCCTGGCGTGCTACGAACAGGTCAAGATCGCCGCTGCCGGCTTCCCGAACGTGCAGATGGCGGTCAACGTATCGCTGGCGCAGTTCCGTCATCAGGACTTCATCAATCAGGTCAGATCGGCACTGGCCGATACCGGCGCGGTCGCCCACCAGATCGAACTTGAGATCACCGAGTCGATGGCCATGGAGGACGCAGATTTTGTCGCCGGCAAGCTCAACGAGCTGGCACAGCTCGGCGTCAAGGTCGCCATCGACGACTTCGGCACGGGCTTCTCTTCGCTTTCCTACCTGCAACGACTACGCGTCGATCGACTGAAGATCGACCGCTCCTTCGTGAAGGACTTGTGCACGAACCAGCGGTGCCGCCAGGTCGCGGAAATGGTGATCCAGCTCAGCCAGAAGCTCGGCCTGGGGGTCATCGCCGAGGGCGTTGAAGAGGCCGACCAGGCCAAGGTACTGCTGGGGCTGGGCTGCCCGGATGCACAAGGCTACCTGTACGCCCGCCCGATGGAGCCCGAGGCGCTGCACGACTGGCTCGCAGAGCGCCGCGCACGCGGCTGAACCGCTGGCGGTTTGACCTGACGGCTTGCCCCGCTTGGCGCGAGCGGCCATCATCGGCGCATGGAACTCGCTCCCCTGATACCGCTCGACGGCGCGATTGCCGTCATCGACCAGACCCGTCTGCCTTTCGCCCGAACCACCCGCACGCTTGCCAATCTGGAAGCCTGCGCGCTAGCCATCGAGACCATGGTGGTCCGCGGCGCGCCGCTGATTGGCGCCACGGCCGCGTTCGGCGTCGCCATCGCAATGCGGCACGACACCAGCAACGACGCGCTCGAATCTGCGCTGACGCGCCTTGGGGGCACCCGCCCAACAGCCGTCAACTTGCACTGGGCGCTCGCCCGCATGGCAACCAAGCTTCGTCCGCTCAATCCGGACCTACGAAGCGCAGCAGCCTGGCGCGAAGCGCTCGCGGTTCACGCCGAAGACATCGCCGCCAACCGCGCGCTGGGCGAATATGGCCGCTCGCTGCTCGCCCGCCACGCCGAAGGGCTCGATCGCCCGCTGCGGGTCATGACCCACTGCAACGCCGGAGCGCTTGCCACCTGCGGCTGGGGCACGGCCCTCGCGCCAATCTATCTCGCGCATCAAGCAGGTCTGTCGATCGAAGTCTGGGTCAGCGAAACGCGGCCCCGCAACCAGGGCCTGCTCACCGCGTGGGAGCTGTCTGAAGGCGGTGTGCCGCACACCCTGATCGCCGACAACGCGGCCGGGCTGCTGATGCGCCAAGGCCTGGTCGATGTCGTGATCACAGGCGCCGACCGCATTGCCGCCAATGGCGATACCGCCAACAAGGTCGGTACCTACCTGAAGGCGCTTGCCGCCCGCGAACACGGCGTGCCCTTCTACATCGCGGCGCCCACCAGCACGATCGACGCAGCCTGCCCGGATGGTGACGCGATCCCGATCGAATCCCGCAGCGACGACGAAATCTGCGTGCTGCATGGCATCGATGGCGCCGGCGAGGCGGCGCAGGTTCGCATGTTCAATGGCCCTTGCGCCAACCCGGCCTTCGACGTCACGCCTGCCGCGCTGATCGCGGGCATTCTCACCGAACGCGGCCGCTTCGATGCAGCCCACATTACGGAGGCGCTTGCATGAATAGCATCGAAGCCCAACGCGACGCCCTGCTCGCCAGCGCACGCCACATCGCAGCCCTTGGGCTCAACCCCGGCGCCGCGGGCAACCTCAGCGTGCGCCACGGCGATGGCATGCTGATCACGCCATCGGGCCTGCCGTGGGAAGAACTGACGCGCATCGACTTCGTCACCGTCGCCGCTGACGGCAGCTACACCGGCCCGCGCGCGCCGTCATCCGAATGGCAACTGCATCGCGACCTCTATCTGTCGCGCCCCGACTTCGGCGCAGTGATCCATACCCACTCGCCTTTCTGTACCGCACTGGCCTGCCTGCACCGCACGATTCCGCCCTTTCACTACATGGTCGCCCGTTTCGGCGGCCACGACGTGCGCTGCGCTGCCTATGCCACCTACGGCACGGCCGCGCTGTCCGAGGCTACGCTGATTGCGATGGCCGATCGCAATGGCTGCCTGCTGGGCAACCACGGCATGGTGGTCGCCGGCCGCGACCTGCGCCACGCCCAGGCCTTGGCGGTCGAACTCGAAAGCCTCGCCGAACAGTACTGGCGAGCCTGCCAGCTCGGCGACCCGGTGCTGCTGCCGGAAGACGAAATCGCCCGCGTCCGCGAAAAGTTCAAGGGCTACGGGGTGCGCTGACGCGCCTCTCGGCCCGAGTTGCGCGCGCTCTCACCGTCGTGCAATGAGTCACGGCGATACGCTCATTTAATGCAATCATCATTTAGGCGCTCATACCATTCATGGCCGGCGACGACTGGCATGCGAATTACCCCCCGTCGCATCGTCGGTTACCAGCCAATATAGGAGGAGTGGAATGAGTGCCTGTAAGAAGAGCTTTCCGGCAATCCTTGCTTCGCTAGGTCTTATCGTATCGTTAGCCGCGCTGAGCGGATGCGGCGGCAATGGCGAGTCAGCGTCAACAAGCAACCAGCCGACCACGGCCGCAGAGGTTCGCACCGCAGAGCGAATCGCGACGGTCGAATCGCCGGGTGAGTTCGTCGTTCAATCCTTGGCGTTGCCGGTCGGCGGCGCATCGCAATACCTTGTATACCTGCCGAAGGGCTTCCGGACTTCAGGCCCGGGCATGAGCGACATGCGCGGACGCCTGTGGCCAATGGTCGTTTACCTGCACGGTTCTTCGCCAGACGGCTCGCCGAAAACCATGGAGCAGCTCCGTGGTGACGGCATCAACTACTACATCGAACATGGCGGCCAGGACTTTCCGGCGATCGTCGTGTCGCCACTTGAGGCCTCTTATTTCCATGATGAAGCCTTCGTGGACGCCGTCATACGCGATGCGCAGGCAAAGTACCCGGTCGATCGATCGCGCGTAAGCCTTGCCGGCTTCAGCTTGGGCGGCCTCGGCGCCTACCCTGTGGCGCTGGCATTTCCTCACCGCTTCTCGGCCGTCCTCGCCGCCGGCGGAGGCTTCACGGACGACCTGTTCTTCGGCCCACAAGCAATAACTGAATACGGAAACGGGCTACGCCACCTGCAAAACACGCCGTTCCATGTCGTGCACGGTGACGCCGACATGAACGTGCCTGTCGCGGTCGCCGACAACGCCGTCAAGGCTCTGCGCAACGCAGAGGTGACAGTGACATATGACCGAATGCCAGGCGTCGATCATCTCGGCAGCACGAACTACGCCTTCAACGCGGAGAGTCTCGGCGCGCTGATCAAGCAACGCGGTGAACGTCTCGACGACGAGACTAATCACATTCACCATGCAGACCGACTCGTAGGACGCTACGAGTTCGCAAGCACGTCGGGGAGCCCGCAAGTGCTGCACCTGAGCGTCGACACGCAAGGGCGACTGATTGTCGAAAACGAGACCTTCGCAACCACGACGGCCTACTACCCGATCGGTGACGACCGGTATGTCAGCAATTCAATGTTCTACCGCATGGTTCGAAATGCGGACGGGCGCATGAGCTGCATGTACTGGATCGGGACGTTCTGGGGCGCGCCGATCTACACCGACGCCGAACACGCGGCCACTTGCGGATACGGGCCGCAGAACTGACGCATCACGCATGGCGGCAACTTGGGGCAGGCAAGCCCGGGTGTGCCGCCTGCATACGCTGCCGGGCGACAGAGCCCCCACCGCTTACCGCCCGGCCGCCATCGCGTCAGCCTGGCGCGGCGCTTCGCCGACGCCACATCAGGTAGGGCACGGTCACGATCAGTGAACACAGCAGGTAGGCGGTGATCAGCAGCACCGCGTAGGGGCCGGGCATTGAGGCTGCAACCAGTACCGCGAGGCCGACATGCCGCGTCGAGCAGGTGATGGCCAAGGCGGTGCGCTCGTGCGGATCCGGGCCGCCCAACAGATGGCCGATCACGAGTGCGATCAGCAGCAAGCCGGTCATGGCGACGAAGGACCGCGGCGGCACATCCAGAAGCATGTGGCCAAACATCAGCAGCATCGCCAGGCCCATCAGCATCAGCAAGGACCCCAGCGCAGCAATCAGGCGATCCGCCCAGCGCTCGCAGATCGCCGGCCAGATCGCGCGCAGCGCCATGCCCGCGAGCAAGGGCAAAAGAATGGTCTGCGCGACCGACATCGCGATCTGAAGCGGCTCGACCTGCCGATCGAGCTCGAAATGCGGGCCGAGCACCATCACCCAAACGGGCACGAATGCGACGGCCAGGAACGACGAGGTCACGACGAGGCTGAAGACGTAAGGCGAGCGCCCGATGGCGCCGAGCTTGCGCGGCAGCATCGGCGCACCGGCCGACACCGCGAGCACCAGCAGCGCTGCGCGCGCGACCTTGCCGAGCGGCACGAACTCGTCGATCAGCACCGCCGCAGCCGGCACCAGCACATACATCGCGAGCAATGCCCGCGACAGCAGTGCCGGCCGCTGCCACAGGTAAGCGACTTGCCGCACGGACGAGGCTGCGCCGATGGCCAGCAACATGACCGCCACGGCGCCCTTCAGCAAACCGAAAAAGATCGCCAGCAAGGCGGCCTCCAGTCAGCCAAACATGCCGACGCCACGTGCCGGCGCGTCAAGGTTCAGAACTGCCCGCGCTGGCCAGCCGGCGCGGTGGTGCCAGCCTTCTCGGCGAGTTTGTCGAGCGACAGTTCCCCCTTGCGGTCGAACGGCAGGCGACCGTAGTCGCGCGTCAGCACTTCGCCGTGCACCCGGTAGCCAAAAGCCTTGCCCCCCTCGAACACCTTGGGCAGCTTGGCCAGCAATTCGATCAGCGAGGCCGACACGTCCACGCCGACAGTCGTCTCACCGAGGCGTGGCAGCACCACGGACTGGCCAGTCATGCCGGTGGCGACCTTCTGTCCATTGATCTCGAAACCGAAGGTCATTCCATCAACGGTGATGTCCTTTTCGTTCGGATTGCTGACGCGCAGCGTCAGATGCATGCGCTGCTGCAGCATGCCGCCGCCGGGCAGCAGCGATACATCCTCGACGCTGACCTCAGGCTTCTGCAGGCCAAGCGCCATGATCGCGCAGCCGGCCGCGAGCAACAGCCAGCCGAGGGCCAGCAGGCGGGCGATCGCACGCATGATCACTCCCGCCCCGAGAGTTTTTCGAGCAGACGCAACAGCGAGATCGAATCGTCCTCGCCCATGCCACAGCCCACCGCGCCGTTGAGCATTTGCGCAGTGGCCGCGCTGTTGGGCAGCGAGACACCCATCTTGTGCGCTTCGTCGAGCACGATGCGCAGGTCTTTCTGGTGCATCCAGGCCTTGAAGCCAGGCTTGAAGTTGCGGTCGAGCATGCGCTGGCCGTGGTTCTCCAGGATGCGGCTGTAGGCAAAGCCGCCCAGCATCGCTTCGCGGACCCGCGCCGGATCAACGCCGGAGGCGCGCGCAAAATGCAGCGCCTCGGCCACGATTGCCACGCCCGCGCCGGTAAGGATCTGGTTGCACGCCTTGGCCACCTGCCCGGCACCGCTCTCGCCAATCCAGGTAACCGTCTTGCCCATGCCTTCCAGCACTGGCCGCGCCCGCTCGAACGCGGCCTGATGGCCGCCGACCATGATCGTCAGGCTGCCGGCGATCGCACCGACCTCGCCGCCCGACACCGGTGCATCGAGCATCGTCACGCCGCGTTCGGCCATTCGGGCGGCGATCGAGCGCGCGGCAGAGGGCGCGATGGTGCTCATGTCGATGAACACCAGATCGACCCGGTTGGCGGCCTCCGCCCCTTCGGCGACACCACGCGCGCCCAGCGCCACCTCTTCAACATCCGGCGCGTCGGCCACCATGCTGATCACCACGTCGCAGTCGCGCGCCAGCGCGGCGGGCGATTCGGCGGGTTTGGCGCCGGCGATCAGGAGCGGCTGCATCGACTCTGCGCGGCGGGTCCATACCGCCACCTCATGCCCGCCCTTGAGCAGGTTGAGCGCCATCGGCCGCCCCATGATCCCCAAACCGACAAATCCGACTCT
Source organism: Niveibacterium sp. COAC-50 (assembly GCF_013184235.1). NCBI lineage: Bacteria > Pseudomonadati > Pseudomonadota > Betaproteobacteria > Rhodocyclales > Rhodocyclaceae > Niveibacterium > Niveibacterium sp. COAC-50. Next base: position 299,683 of record NZ_JABCJM010000001.1, on the reverse strand, counting down.
CATGATTCCTCCGTAGAATGCCGCCACCGGCATGGCGCTTGCGTGCGCCGCCGGCGAGAAAATCCAAGCCACGGAACGAAAGATACGCTCCATGCAATACGCCCCGATCATCAAGGAAATCGGACGAGGCGCCAAGGGCGCACGGCCAATGACCGAAGCGCAGGCCGAAAGCCTGTTCGGCGACATCCTAGACCAGCGCGTGCCCGACCTCGAGCTTGGCGCGATCCTGCTTTCGATGCGGATCAAAGGCGAAGATGCCGACGAGCTTGCTGGCTTCAAACGCGCGATGGACGCGCGCACCGCACAGGTCGCGGTGCCTGCCGGGCCGCGCTGCGTGGTGCTGCCGACTTACAACGGAGGGCGCAAGCAGGCCAACCTGATGCCGCTGGTGGCGCTGCTGCTCGCGCGCGAAGGCGTGCCGGTGCTGATCCAGGGGCGGCACGACTTCGAGAGCCGCGTGAGCCCCTTCGAGCTGTTGGGCGCCCTCGGTATCACCCCGGCGGCGGACACCGACGACGCCGCGCGCCAACTGGCTGATCGTCGCCTCGCGTGCCTGCCGGTCGCGACACTGTGCCCCGGGCTGGATGCGCTGCTCGCCCTGCGGCGCCGCGTCGGCCTGCGCAACAGCGGGCACACGCTTGCCAAGCTGCTGGACCCCTGCCGCGGCCACAGCGTGCGCGTGATCGCGGTGACCCATCCGGAATACCTTGAGCGCATGGCCGAGCAGCTCGACCGGGAACACGCCTGCGCGCTGCTGATGCGGGCGACCGAGGGTGAGGCCTACGCGCACCCGCGGCGTCGGCCCCGCCTGCTGGGTTATGTCGATGGTGCGGCGCGCGTGCTGTTCGATCAAGAAGATGGCGATCCGACGCGCGAGCCCGGCGAAGGCTGCGCGGTGGCCGACAATGCGGCGCAGATCCGCGCAATGCTCGACGGCGCGCAAGCGGTGCCACAACCGATCCTCGATCAGGTCAGCGCGCTGGCCCAACTGGCACGGGCCTGAAGCAGCACGCGCTGGAGACCGCTGAACGCGCGTGGCACGCGCCCCTTGCAGGGGAAAACAGCTTGCAACGGGCCCCGCCGCTAAATCGCGGCGATTCGCTTAAACGGTGAAACGCCCGACCGACCCGGCCAGCCGGCTCATTGCGCCGCCCGCATCCTCTGCCAGCGCAGCCGCACGTGCGGCGCTGGCGGCGTTGCGCCCCGCCGCAGCAGCGATATCGCCGATCAGCGCATCGAGCCGCTGCGTCGCGGCCTGCTGCTCGGCGAGCGCTTGCTGGATCCCCGTCATGCCGCATTCCACCTCGCCGGCTGCGCGCGGGATCTCATCCACCGCGGCGCCCGCCTGTTCGGCTCGCGCCACGCTCGCCTGCACGCCCGACACGCTCTGGTCGATCGCGCCGACCGCGGTATCGATGGTGTTACGGATACGGCCCACCGTGCCTACGATCAATTCGGTCGAATGCGCAGTGCGCTCGGCCAACTTGCGCACCTCGTCGGCCACCACCGCAAAACCACGCCCCTGCTCGCCAGCGCGCGCCGCTTCGATCGCGGCGTTGAGCGCGAGAAGGTTGGTCTGATCCGCGATCGCCTTGATCTCGCCCACGACGGTGGCGATCTGCACCGCCTCGTCAGAGAGTGAGGACACCACACGAGCGGTTTCATGTACCGACTCGGCAATCGCCCGGATGTCGCCCGCCACCTCGCGCACCTGCTGCGCGCCATCGCGCGCGCATTCACCCGACACACGTGCGCGGTCCAGCGCCTGCCCTGCACTCAAGGCGACGGTGGCGATGTTGTCGCGTACCGCGGCGAAGTCGCTGCTCGCGCGTTCGGCCATGAGCTGTTGCGAGCCAGCCTCCTCTCGTACCGAAGCCCCCACCGCCTGCAACGCCTCCACCGCCGACGCGGTTTCCTGCGTCGCGAGCAGGGCATCGCGCACCACGCCCTGCTGCACCGCGAGCAGGCGATCGAAGGCCGCGATCGCATCGCCGATTTCGTCCCCCACGGCGCCGTCGATACGCCTTGAAAGATCGCCGGATGCTGCAATCGCAGCGGCCTCGCGGGCCACGCGGCGCAAGGGCGGGCCTATGCGCCGATAGACGAACAATGCGGTGGCGATCAGCACGATGGCCGCCAGCACACCTACCGCGGCGCTACGCCACACGCTGGCCTGCACGGCGGCGGCTGCCGCGACGCGCTCCTGCTCCGCGGCGGCCGCAATCAGGTCGGTGAGCTTCTCAAGGCTGCCCTCGAGCGCTTCAAAGTCCTGGGTAAACCCGGTGAGTTCCGCCGACTGCGGCGAGGGGTTGGCCAGCAGCGCCTCCGCAGCCTTCAGATAGCGATCGACCACCGGCGCCGCCGCATCCGCGGCCGCCCGCGCGTCGACGGGCAGACTCTGTCGATTCCGATCGAAGTTCTCGCGCAGTCGCTTGGCGTGCTCAGCGAAGTCCTTCTGCACCGCGGCCTTGTCGTCACCACCTCCGCTCGACGCCAGCAGCGCGCGCAGCACATCACCGCGAATCGCGTCGTGCATCATGTCGACGTCGGTCTGTCGCAATACCTGTTGCTGGGTGCGCAGGATCGCGTCGATGCCGCCGGCAACTTGTCGCACCCCCGTTTGCGCGAGCAAGGCATTGAGCAACACCGCGAGGATGCCGGCCGCTGCCAGCATCAGCAGCAGCATCTGTATCGACAGCCTACGTCTTGGCATGGCTTTCCTCCGGTCGGAACGACATCAGGACTACGGCAGCGCCAAGCAAGGCTTGAGCCCCCGCTTTCGCCCTATTGCGGTGCATCACGAAACAGCTCAAGCAGCCATGCCGAATCCGCCCCAAGGCGGCGCCCCGCCGCATCAATCTGGTGCCTGCGGCCGGCGTGCTTCGTTCAGTCTGGCTGTCGAAGTCGCCGCCCGCAAGGCGCGCACCGTCATGGCACAGGCATTGCTAACCCGTCCCCGGAGACGAGGAAAAAATGGCTGAAACAAAATCCACCTGCTGCTATTGCGGCGTCGGCTGCGGCGTGATCATCGAACACGATGAAGGCGTCATTACCGGCGTGCGTGGCGACCCCCAACATCCAGCGAATTTCGGCCGCCTGTGCACGAAGGGCTCGACCCTTCACCTGACGGCGGCGCCGAACACCCGCGTTGCGCGTGCCCTGTACCCGGAACTACGCGCCACGCGCAACGAAGCGCGCAGCCGCATCAGTTGGGATGGCGCACTGGACCATGCGGCCGAACGCTTTGCCGCAATCGTCCGCGAACACGGCCCAGACGCCGTCGCCTTCTACATTTCGGGCCAGCTGCTGACCGAGGACTACTACGTCTTCAACAAGCTGGCCAAGGGCCTGATCGGCACCAACAACGTCGATACCAACTCGCGCCTGTGCATGAGCAGCGCGGTGGCAGGCTACAAGCAGACGCTCGGCGCCGACGCGCCGCCGGCCAGCTACGAAGACATCGACCACACCGACTGCCTCTTCATCAGTGGCAGCAACACCGCATTCGCGCATCCGATCGTGTTCCGCCGCATCGAAGACGCGCGCAAGGCCAACCCGGCGATGAAGCTGATCGTGGTCGATCCACGCCGCACCGACACCGCCGAGGCGGCCGACCTGCACCTGGCGATCCTGCCCGGCACCGACATCGCGCTCTACAACGCGATGCTGCATGTGATGCTGTGGGAAGGTTGGGTGGACGAGGCCTACATCGCCGCGCACACAGAGGGCTTCGATGCGCTGCGCAAGGTGGTCCGTGCCTACACGCCGCAGATGGCGGCGGGCATCTGCGGCGTACCGGCGGCGGACATCGAGCGCGCCGCGCAATGGTTCGCCACCTCGAAAGCGACCCTGTCGATGTACTGCCAGGGCCTCAACCAGTCTTCGCACGGCACCCACAACAATGCCGCGCTGATCAACCTCCACCTCGCCTCTGGGCACTTGGGCCGGCCTGGCGCTGGCCCCTTTTCATTGACTGGCCAGCCCAACGCAATGGGCGGGCGGGAGGTGGGCGGCCTTGCCAACCTGCTCTCCGCACACCGCGATCTGGCCAACCCGCAGCACCGCGCAGAAGTCGCCGCCCTGTGGGGCGTGCCGGACGTGCCCGCCGCCCCCGGCAAGAGCGCCGTCGAACTGTTTCGCGCGCTGGAATCGGGTGAAATCAAGGCCGTCTGGATCGCCTGCACGAACCCCGCGCAGTCGATGCCGGACGCGGCGCAGATTGCCCGCGCGCTGGCCAAGGCCGAGTTCGTCGTGGTGCAGGAAGCCTATGCGACGACCGAAACCGCCGCTTACGCCGACCTGCTGCTGCCCGCCACCACCTGGGGCGAGAAGACCGGCACCGTAACCAACTCCGAGCGGCGCATCTCGCGCGTACGCCCTGCCGTCGCGGCGCCGGGCGAAGCCCGCCATGACTGGGCAATCGCTGTCGACTTCGCGCGCCGCCTCGGCCACTCACTCGGCAACCCGCTCACCGACGCCCTGTTTCCCTATGCGGACGAAGAGGCGATCTGGAACGAACATCGCGAGACCACACGCGGCCGCGACCTGGACATCACCGGCCTGTCGTACGCGACGCTTGAAACCGAGGGTCCGCAACAATGGCCCTTCCCGAGCGGCGCCCGCAGCGGCAAGACGCGGCTCTACGAAGACGGCGTGTTCCCCACCGATTCCGGCCGCGCGAAGTTTGTCGCCGCCGAACACCTGCCCGTCGCCGAACCGGTGTCGGCCAAATACCCGATCGCGCTGACCACCGGCCGGCTACGCGATCAGTGGCACGGCATGAGCCGCACCGGCACGCTGGCGCGCCTGTTCGCCCATGAGGCAGAACCGCTGCTGCATCTGAACCAGGCCGATCTGGAACGCCGCGGGCTCGCCGAGGGTGATCTGGTTCGCGTGTCCAGCCGGCGCGGCGCGGTGATCGTGAAGGTCGCCGCGAGCGATTCGGTGCGGCCGGGCCAAGCCTTCCTGCCGATGCATTGGGGCGCAAACACGATGGGCGGCCACGGCGTGAACGTGCTCACGGTGGCAGCCTTCGATCCTTACTCGAAGCAGCCGGAGCTCAAGCACGCGGCGGTGCAGGTCGAGAAATACGCCGAAGGGCGCGAGGTCGTGGCGCTGCGTCGTGTCGAGGCGGACGCCGATGCCGAGCATGGTGCGATGGCGGTGATGGCGCGCATGCGCGACGCCCTGCAGCGCGAGATGCCGGAAGCCAGCTACGCGAGCCTCACGCTCGCGGGCCGCGACGCGCCGGTGGTAGTGCTGAAAGCCCGTGTGCCGGAGACCCGAGACGCGGCGATGGCCGCACTGGATGCCGCCACCACGCTGGACGATCCGCTCGCGCTGATCTACCGCGACACGCGCCGCGACATCACCAAACGCGCGCGCATCGATGGCGATACGCTCAGTGCCGTGCGCCTGGTCGGCGAAGCGAAAGCCGCCGGCTGGCTGCAGGACATGATGGCCCAGGGCACGCCGGCCGGCGAAGCGCGCAAGTGGCTGCTCGCGCCGCTGACGCAACCGCCCGCCGGGCAGCAGCAGCGCGGCAAGGTGGTGTGCAACTGTTTCGACGTAGCCGAGCGCGACATCGTTGCGGCCTTCAAGGCCGGCGAATCGCTCGAAGCCTTGCAGACGCGCACACGCTGCGGCACCAACTGCGGCTCGTGCGTACCCGAACTCAAGCGGCTGGCCTCGATGGGGCAGCCCGAATGAAATGCCGCGGCGTCGCACGGTTACCCCGGACGACGCCGTTCCCCGGTGCGGCTGCCGGCGATCCCGGCAGTCCGCATCGACAACAACAAGAACGCTCGCCAAGCACTCTCTACCCCTGGAGGTTCGCGTGATGGATGTTGCCAACGCGCTCACGAAAATCGGGCGCGGTCCAACGCTGTGCGAAGACCTCGCACGCGACGAAGCCTACGCCCTGTTCAAACGCATGCTGTCCGGCACCGTGTCGCCGGTGCGGCTCGGCGCCCTGTTGATGGCGCTGCGCTGGAAGGGCGAAACGATCGACGAACTGCTCGGTTTCGCCGAAGCACTCGGCGAACACACGATTTCGATGCAGGCGCCGCATGGCTCGCGCCGCGTCGCGATCATCCCGACCTACGCCAGCCGCCACAGCCAGCCCAACCTGATGCCCGCGCTCGCCTTGCGACTCGCGCAAACCGGCGTGCCGGTGCTGGTTCATGGCTCGCTCGGCGAGGGGCGCCTGCCGCCCAGCTTCGATGTGCTGCGCAGGCTCGGGCGGCCGCATGCCACCACGCTCGCCGAAGCGGCCGAATCGCTTGCGCTGCACAACCTCGCGGTCGTGCCGACCCGCCTGCTCGCGCCGGAACTCGACGCGCTGCTGTTGCTGCGGGACGAGCTGGGCGCCCGCCACGTCGGCCACCTGGTCGCCAAGCTGATCGATCCGATGCCGGACCACAGCCTGCGCCTGATCTGCGCCAGCCAGCCTGAAGCGATCTCGTCGCTGCACGACCTGCTGCTCGATATGGGCGCCGAGGCGATGCTGATGCACGCGCCGGACGGAGAGTCCTGCGCCAGCGCCGAGCGCCGCCCCCGCATCGCCTGGCTGCGGCACGGTGAAGCCAACGTGCTTTACGACGAGGAGCCGACAGGCTGGGCACCGCTGCCGCTGCGCTGCGACCCGAACGATCCGGACGCAGTTGCGCAGTTGATCCGGGAGATCATGGAAGGCCGGCGCGCAACGCCGACGCCGCTCTCGAACCAGCTGGCGGCCTGCCTGTATGCCACCGGCCATGCACGCGACCTGATGCACGCGCGCGCCATGGTCGCCGTAGGCATCGGCCTGACCTGAGCCGGTCACCCGGCGACCCCGTCGCCAGGCCCGACACGCCCCGACAACGGCGCGGATTTGCCGAATATGACAAATCCGCGCCGTTGCGCAAGGCGTCGTACAATCCACGGTTTGCTTCGGCCAAACCGTACAAACCACCCCCGCCATGATCACCCGCTTCTCGCAACGCCAGCGCTTTTCCGCTATCGCGCTCCTCTGCTTCGGCCTGCTCGGCACCGGTCTGGTGCTGCAAACGCTCAAACACGTGGCGCCCTGCCCGATGTGCATCATGCAGCGCTACGCCTTTGTCGTAGTCGGGCTGTTCGCGCTCATCGCCGCGCTGCATAACCCACGTGGCCGTGGCGGGCAGCTGTATGCCGGCTTGATTGGGCTCGCCGCTGCGACCGGCTTCGGCATCGCCGCGCGGCAGAGCTGGCTGCAATGGTTTCCGCCCAAGTATGTGGAGTGCGGGCCGGATCTCGAGTTCATGATGAACAGCTTCCCGCTCGGGCAGGCACTGCCGATGATCTTCCAGGGCAGCGGCGACTGCGCCAAGGTGGACTGGACCTTCCTCGGTTTGTCGATCGCGAACTGGGCAGGCCTGTGGTTTGCCGCCATCTTCGTGATGGCGCTGACGGTGCTGCTGCAGCGCCGCGAACGCAGCCGCTTCGCAAACTGACGCGAACGCAGCACACGCGCTAACCCGAATTCCGATGCAGCTCCGTTCAAGTGGGTGTCACCACCCACCGGAGCTGCATCATGACCATCCCACGCCTCACCCCCACCCTGTTGCTGTGGGCCCTTCTCGGGTGCCACAGCGCCACTGCTTCGCTGGTCGAACTTGAAGTCATCGACCGCGAGCGGGCCACACCGATCCAGACCCACACTCACCGCGGCGTGCGCTACGTTGCCGGCACGCCCGGCCAGCGCTATGCGCTACGCCTGATCAATCAGAGCGGCAACCGGGTGCTGGTCGTGCTGTCGGTCGATGGCGTCAACGCGATCAGCGGCGAGACCGCCGCAGTCGCCCAGACCGGCTATGTGCTGGAACCCTGGGCAAGCGCAGAGATTGTCGGCTGGCGCAAGAACATGGCCGAGACGGCGGCGTTCTATTTCTCGGCCCTGCCGGAATCGTACGCAGCCCGCACCGGCCGCCCGGACAACGTGGGTGTGATCGGTGCGGCCGTGTTCCGCGAGCGCGTCGCGCCACCGCCGCTGGCGATGCCCTCCGCAACCGCCCGCAGCGCCGAATCCGCCGCCCCAGCGGCGAGCGACATGGGCGCGCAAAAGGCCGAAAGCCTCGGCACCGGACACGGTGAGCGTGAATACGCACCGAGCAGCTACACCGAGTTCGTACGCGCGCGCAGCACACCCGACGAGATCGTGCAGATCCGCTACGACAGCTACGCCAACCTGCTTGCCGCCGGCGTGATCCGGCGCGCGTATGTCACGCCAACGACGCCGCAGGCCTTCCCCGGATTTGTCGCAGATCCCCCGCGCTGATCGCCGCAACCGCGCTGCACCACAATCGACCACGGCGCACCGCAAGTGCGCCGTGGCGGCCCGCTGACATTCCGTTGGCTGGACGGAAAGCCCGATCCGGCGGGCGCCGTGCGTCAGGCACGCGCATTGCTAGGGAAGTACCGACCGGATCATCCGCCGCATGCCGGGCGCCACCGAAGGCCGCCGCTGCAGTTTCGCGATGATCCACCGCAGGGCCACGATGGCCTTCCGGGTGGCAAGCGCGGCCAACGACGGCCGCCGCACGGATCAGCGTAGATCCCCACGAACGCAAACACTTTCTGCATGGCCGCTGGCCGTGCGCGTTTCGTCGAGGGATGCAACATGCGCAAACTCAAACTGGTGATGGTGGGCAACGGCATGGCCGGCTGCCGCACGCTCGAAGAGCTGATCAAGCTCGCACCGGACATGTACGACATCACCGTGTTCGGGGCCGAGCCGCACCCGAACTACAACCGCATCCTGCTCTCGCCGGTGCTCGCCGGCGAGATGACCGTGCAGGACATCATCCTCAACGACTGGGACTGGTACCGCGACAACGGCATCACCCTGCACACCGGCAAGACCGTCGTCACCATCGATCGCATCAACCGCAAGGTGATCGCGGACGACGGCACCGAAGCCGAGTACGACCGCCTGCTCCTCGCAACCGGCTCGACGCCTTTCATCCTGCCGGTGCCGGGCAAGGATCTGCCGGGCGTGATCGCGTATCGCGACATCAAGGACACCGACGAGATGATCGACGCCGCGGCGAAACACAAGCACGCGGTGGTGATCGGCGCCGGCCTGCTCGGCCTGGAGGCGGCCAACGGCCTCGCGCTACGCGGCATGGACGTGACCGTGGTGCACATCGGCGAATGGATCATGGAACGCCAGATGGACCCGACCTCGGCGCGCATGCTGCAGAAGGCGCTGGAGGCGAAGAACATGCAGTTCCGCCTTGCCGCCAGCACGGCCGAGCTGATCGCCGGGGAGTCGGGCCGCGTCGCGGCGGTGAAGTTCAAGGATGGCGAGACGATCCCGGCCGATCTGGTCGTGATGGCCGCCGGCATCCGCCCGAATACCGCACTGGCCGAGAAGGCGGGCCTGCACTGCAACCGCGGCATCGTCGTCAACGACACGCTGCAGACCTACGACCCACGCATCTACGCGGTGGGCGAATGCGCGAACCACCGCGGCACCGCCTACGGCCTCGTCGCGCCGCTGTTCGAGCAGGCCAAGGTCTGCGCGAACCACCTCGCGATGTTCGGCATCGGCCGCTACCAGGGCTCGGTGACCTCCACCAAGCTGAAGGTCACCGGCATCGACCTGTTCTCGGCTGGCGATTTCATGGGCGGCGAAGGCACCGAGGACATCGTGCTGCACGACCCCGGCATGGGCATCTACAAGAAGGTGGTGATCAAGGAGAACAGGATTGTCGGCGCGGTGATGTACGGCGACACCGCCGACGGCGCCTGGTACTTCCAGCTGATGAAGGATGCGCAGGATGTGCATGACATCCGCGACCACCTGCTGTTCGGCAAATCGCATCTGGGTGACGTGGGCCACAAGGGCGCCAACAGCGCCGCCAGCCTGCCGGACACGGCGGAGGTGTGTGGCTGCAACGGCGTGTGCAAGGGCACCATCGTCAAGGCGATCAAGACGCAGGGCCTCTTCACGCTGGACGAAGTGCGCAAGCACACCAAGGCATCAAGCTCCTGTGGCTCCTGCACCGGTCTGGTCGAGCAGATCCTGGCCTCCACCGTGGGTGGCGCCTACACGCCGGCCGACTCGAACAACAAGGCGGTCTGCGGCTGTACCGATCTGTCCCACGGCGAAGTGCGCAAGGCGATCCGCGACAACAAGCTGCTGACGATTCCGCAGGCGATGCACTTCATGGAGTGGAAGACGCCGAACGGCTGCGCAAGCTGCCGTCCGGCACTCAACTACTACCTGATCTCGACCTGGCCGCACGAAGCGCAGGACGACCCGCAGAGCCGCTTCATCAACGAACGCGCTCACGCCAACATCCAGAAGGACGGCACCTACTCGGTCGTGCCACGGATGTTGGGCGGCATCACCACGCCGGACGAACTGCGCGCCATCGCCGACGCCGCCGACAAGTACAAGGTGCCCACGGTGAAGGTCACCGGCGGCCAGCGTATCGACCTGCTCGGCGTGAAGAAGGAAGACCTGCCGCTGATGTGGGCGGACTTCGCCAAGGCCGGCATGGTCTCCGGCCACGCCTACGGCAAGTCGATCCGCACGGTGAAGACCTGTGTCGGCGCCGAGCACTGCCGCTTTGGCACGCAGCTCTCGATGAGCATGGGCGTGAAGCTGGAGAAGATGCTGTTCGGCATGTGGAGCCCGCACAAGGTGAAGCTCGCTGTCTCCGGCTGTCCGCGCAACTGCGCCGAAGCCGGCATCAAGGACGTCGGCGTGATCGGTGTGGATTCCGGCTACGAGCTCTACGTCGCCGGCAACGGCGGCATCAAGACCGAGGTGGCCGAGTTCTTCGCCAAGGTGAAGACCGACGAGGAGGTGATGGAGTACTCCGGCGCCTTCCTGCAGCTCTACCGCGAAGAGGGCTACTACCTCGAGCGCACGGTGCACTACGTGCAGCGCGTGGGGCTGGATTACGTCAAGAGCAAGGTCGTCGAAGACGCCGCCAACCGCCGCGCGCTGCATGAGCGCCTGCTGTTTGCCCTGCAGGGTTACAAGGACCCGTGGCAGGAACGTACCGAGGGTGCGCTCAAGCGCCCCTACATCCCGATTGCCGTCGTCGCGTAAGGAGAGCCGCCATGAGCGAATGGGAAGACTGGTTTGAATGTGACGACACGGGCGAGTGAGCCCGTGAGCGACGACGCAGCCGAGCAGGCCTGCGCCCGTCCCCACCCGAATGCACCGCGCCTCGCGCCCCACGGGCCGTGGCGCCAGAGAGGATCTTCATTCATGAGTACAGCCGTCATGGACACAGCAATCGACTGGAAGCGTGTGTGCACGCTCGACGAAATCCCGGTGCTCGGCTCGCGCGTGGTGCGCGGCACGAAGCACGGCGACATCGCGATCTTCCGCACCTCGGACGACGAAGTCTTCGCGCTGCACGACAAGTGCCCGCACAAGGGCGGCCCGCTGTCGCAGGGCATCGTGCATGGCAAGACGGTCACCTGCCCGCTGCACAGCTGGAAGATCGGGCTCGACAGTGGCGAAGCGGTGGCGCCCGATGTGGGCTGCACCCGCCCCTTCGCCGCGAAACTCGAAGACGGCGTGGTCTGGCTCAACGCCTGATCGAAAGCGGAGACACGGCACATGGATCGCACGCGTCGCCACTTGATCATCGCCGCGGCCAGCCTCGCGCCGGCCGCCCTCCTGTCGAACGCGATGGCCGCCCCCCCGAAGGACAGCGGCCTCTCGATGCTCGAAGCCATCAACCAGGCTGGGCGCCAGCGCATGCTGTCGCAGCGCATGGCCAAGTGTTACGCACAGCAACTGCTCGGCGTGAAGGTGGATCAAGCGCAGCAGTTGCTCGCAGCGTCGGCGACCCGCTTCGATGAGCAACTCGCGAACCTGCGCCGCTTCACCGCGGCCAAGGATCGTGCCGAGGCGGCCGCCACCTACGAAAAGCTCGCCGCGCTTTGGGGCAGCTACCGCGCGGCCGTCACCGCCGCACCGAACGCCGCAGGCCTCGCCACCGTCGCCAAGCTCAACGAGCAGGTGCTCGCCACCGCGCATGAGGGCACGCAGCAGCTTGAAAAGCTGCAGGCGACGCCGATCGGCACGCTGGTGAACCTCTCGGGGCGGCAGCGGATGCTCTCGCAGCGCATGGCGAAGTTCTACTTCTTCGAACGCGCCGGCCTCAATGCGCCAGAGACCACCGCCGCCCTGAAGAAGTCGCGTGCCGATTTCATCGCCGCTTTTGCGCAATTGAAGGCCGCACCGCAGAACAGCGCCGAGGTGCGCAACTGGCTCGCGCTGGCGGACACGCAGTGGCAGTTCTTCGACGAGGCGATTTCGCAAACCGGTGACTCACGCGAGCACGACCAGAACGTCGCGACCACCTCCGAGAACATTCTGGACGCGATGGACAAACTCACCGCGCTCTACACCCAACTGGGCTGAGATCATGAACAAGACTGCATTCCTCAAGGCCGGCCACACGCCGACACTGCTCGCCGCCTTCCTCTACTTCGATCTCGCCTTCATGGTGTGGGTACTGCTCGGCCCGCTCGGCGTGCAGATCGCCAAGGACCTCGCGCTCACGCCTGCGCAGAAAGGTCTGATGGTCGCCACACCGCTCCTGACCGGCGCCTTCCTGCGCATCGTGATGGGCGTGCTGGTGGACCAACTCAAGCCCAAGATGGCCGGCGCGATCGGTCAGGTTGTCGTGATGGGCGCACTGTTCTTCGCATGGCAGCACGGCATCACGAGCTACCACGAAGTACTGATCCTCGCCGGCTTCCTCGGTGTCGCCGGTGCCTCCTTCGCCGTAGCGCTGCCGCTCGCCTCGCGCTGGTATCCACCGGAGCACCAGGGCACCGCGTTGGGCATCGCGGGCGCCGGCAACTCCGGCACCGTGCTGGCCGCGCTTTTCGCGCCCAGCCTCGCGATGGCCTACGGTTGGACCAACGTGTTCGGGCTGGTGCTGATCCCGCTGTCAATCGTGTTCCTGTTCTACCTCGCGGTGGCGAAGGACGCGCCGAACTGCCCGCCGCCGAAACCGCTGACGGACTACCTCGCCGTGCTGAAGGATCGTGACGCCTGGTGGTTCATGTTCTTCTACTCGGTCACCTTTGGCGGATTCTCCGGCCTTGCCTCGTCGCTGACGATCTACTTCAACGCACAGTACGGGCTGGACCCGAAGATGGCGGGCTTCTTCACCGCAGGCTGCGTATTCGCGGGCTCGCTGGTGCGGCCGATCGGCGGCAACGTGGCGGACCGCATCGGCGGCATCAAGAGCCTTACGGTGATGTACGCGCTCGCGGCGCTGTTCCTCACCATCGTCAGCTTCGGCATGCCGACGGTCTGGAGTGCTGCAGCGGTGTTCGTCGGTGCAATGCTGGCGCTGGGCATGGGCAACGGCGCAGTGTTCCAGCTGGTGCCGCAGCGCTTCCGCAAGGAGATCGGCGTGATGACCGGCCTCGTCGGCATGGCCGGCGGTGTCGGCGGCTTCTACCTTGCCTCCAGCCTCGGCTACGCCAAGCAGATCACCGGCTCCTATCAGATGGGTTTCCTGATCTTCGCCGGCCTCGCGCTGCTCGCCCTGGCCGGCCTCACCGGCGTGAAGACCCGCTGGCGTACCACTTGGGGTGCGGCGCACCTCACCGCAGCGCGGATCTGAGCGCAAGGGTCATGCCCAAAACTGCCCCGGCCCTAACAGGGCCGGTTTTTGGGGGTGCTACGATCGTGGCACCCCATTTTTCATCTGTGGAGCAGCCGTGAGCCTGTCTGTCCGCCTGGGTCATGCTTCGCTCACCGGCCCGCGTGCCCGCAACGAGGACTTTGTCGGCGCGGTCACGCCGGAAGGCGCCGAGCTCGACAACAAGGGCCTGCTCGCCGCACTGGCGGACGGCGTCGGCGGCCATGCGGACGGGCGGGAAGCCGCGGAATTCACCGTGCGCAGCCTGCTCTGCGACTACTACGCGACACCCGATACCTGGGCGGTACCCAAGGCGCTCGACAAGGTGATCGGCGCCGCCAACCGCTGGCTGGTATCGCAGTCCGCCAAGCGTGGCGAGGCCGCCGGCATGGCCACCACACTCACGGCCGTGGTCCTGCGCGGCCGCCGCTGGATCAGCGCACATGTGGGCGACACGCGGCTGTACCTGCTGCGCGACGGCGCGCTGAAGCGGCTGACGGTCGACCATGTATGGGAACACCCGGAGCTCTCCACCGTGCTGTCGCGCGCGGTGGGGCTCGACCGGCACCTGGCGGTGGACTACGCCGAAGGCGAACTCGCACCGGGCGACCGCTTCCTGATCTGTTGCGACGGCGTGTGGGGCACGCTCAACGAGGCCCGCCTGCTGGCGACCCTGGAGAAATACGACGACCCGCAGGAGGCCGCCTTCGCCCTGGCCGACAGCGCGGTCGACAGTGGCAGCCAGGACAACTGCAGTGCGTTGGTACTGCAGGTGGATGTGCTGCCGCGCGACACACTGCGCGACGCGCTGTCGCGTATCCGCGCCTTGCCACTGCCCGCGGTGATGAAACCGGGTCAGCAGATCGACGGCCTGACGGTGGAAGACGTGCTGCACGAATCGCGCATCACGATGCTCTACCGCGTGCGCGCCGCCGACGGCACGCTCGCGGTGCTCAAGACACTGAGGCCGGATGCCGACGCACAGGACACCGCCGCGCTGGCGCATGAGGAATGGCTCGCACGGCGCGTGACCGACGCCGCCTTCCCGCAGGTGCTCGAGTGGCCGCAACGCAGCCACCTGTACTACCTGATGAGCTGGCACGAGGGCGAAACGCTCGCGCAACGGCTGGCGCGCGGGCACCGCTTCACGGCGGTGGAAGTCGCCGATCTCGGCCAGCGCTTGATGAAGGCGCTCGGCGCGCTGCACCGGCTGGCGGTCATCCATCGCGATGTGAAGCCCGCCAACCTGCACCTGGGTCACGACGGCCGCCTGCGGCTGCTGGACCTGGGCGTTGCAGCATCCGATGGGCACGACGAACTGTTCAACGAGATCAACAATCCCGGCACGCCCTCCTACATGGCGCCGGAGCTGTTCGGCGACGGCCGAGCGAGCGAGGCCACCGACCTCTACGCCGCCGGCGTGACCTTGTACGAATTGTTGACGCGCAAGTACCCCTACGGGGAAGTCGAACCCTTCCAGCGCCCCCGATTCGGCGACCCGGTCCCCGCCACGCGCTACCGGCCGGACACCCCGGAGTGGCTCGAATCGATCCTGCTCAAGGCCTGCGCGCGCGACCCGGCGCAGCGCTTCGAAACCGCCGAGGAATGCCTGCTCGCGCTCGAACGCGGCGCTCACCGCCCGCTGCAGGTGCCACGTCGCCGCCCGCTCGCACAACGCGATCCGCAACTCGCGCTCAAACTGCTGGCGGCCGCATCGCTGCTCGCCAACGTCGTGCTGCTTGCGCTGCTGTTCGGGCGTTGACCCGCAGGCTGCGCTCGGCGCTTGCACGACCGCGCGGTAGCCGTCTGCGTACGCCAGCGAACAGACCCGTGCCGCCTCCTCGGCCTACGATGCCTGCGTCAGAACAATCTGGCGGCGGATGCCCTGCGCGACACCGGCGCCCCGGCCGCAAGGCCTTTCCACTCGGCAAGGAAAACGTGTCATGTCCAAACGCGACGAATACATCGAAACAGTGAAGCACCAGCTCGACGAAATGAATGCCAACATGAATCAGTTGGAAGCGAAGGCACAGGCCGCCCGCGAAGACGCGCGCGACAAATACAAGGAAGAGCTGGTCAAGATGCGCCAACAGTCCAAGCTGGCCGTCGCCAAGCTGGATGAGCTGAAGACGGCAGGCGAAGAATCCTGGGACAACATTGTCACTGAAATGGAGAAGGTGCGCGACGCCTTCGTCCATTCATTCCGCTACTTCAGGTCGCAGCTGTAAAGCACCAGCAGCCCGCGCCTACCCGCGAGGGCGACAAAAGAAAGACGGCCGGCATGGAACCCAGGTTCCACGCCGGCCGTTCTGCTTTGTGTGACCGGAACGCGGGGGCTCAGCCTACGACTTGCGTTTGCGGCGTGCGCAGTGCGTCGGCGAAGTCGTGGTTCACATCGCGGTGGCCCGCTTCATCCTGACGCACCGCCAGGATCACGTCGCGAAGGCGCGCGTTGGCCGGCAACTTCCAGTAGTCGATCGCGATCTGCGGCGCAGCGACATTCTCGTAGCGGCCGCTATCCACGCCCGCCAGATACTCGGTGTAGCTATAGACCGCCTCTTCCTCGAAGTAGCCGACCATGCGATGCGCGGTCTTCGGCGAAACGAGATAGAGCACGAAGAAGAAGTTGTAGAAGGCGCCCTGCGCCAGCAGGATCAGGAAACGCTCGAAGCCGGAGGGCTTCGCGATCTGGATGAAGGTCATCAGGTGCATCCGCTCGTTCTCGGCCTCGTCGAGCAGCGTGCGGATCCAGCCGTGGTCGTCAGACATATGTCGCAGCGCGCGCAGGTGCTGCAAGGTGCCGCCCACCATGCCCGGCACTGCGGCCACGGTTTCCAGCACGACCGCGCGATGGCCATAGCGGTTGGCGAAGAAGAGGTCGGCGAAGAATCGCAGGAACTTGCAGATGCCGTAGGCGATGCGATCCTGCAGACCGACGGGGGTACGGTGGGTGACAGTTGGCTCTGGGGCAATCATGGTGATGCACTCCTGATGGGGAAACCACGGGGCCTGCCTTGTGGGCCTGCCCCCAGCCTGGCTCCGCGCCGCAGAACGCGGCGACGAAGTGGGCATACCAGCCAGCGTCGCTGGCGGCTGGTTTGCCCGGCTAACGATCAGATAGACGCATCGACCATGCAGATGGTTCCGTGCCTACAGCGGGCGCCGCTTAGTTGAGCGCGCTGGCGAATCGCCCCAGCCGCGGCTGCCAATGGTCGGTGATATCGGCCGACACCAGGATGTGGTTGGCGCGGCCGATGATGCGATCTCGCGGCACGACGCCGATGTAGCGGGAATCCTCACTGTTGTCGCGGTTATCGCCCAGCATGAAGTAGTGCTCGGGCGGCACGACGAGTGGCCCGAAACTGCGTTTCGCGCCGACACGATCGAGAAATTGCACGGTGCGCTGCTGGCCGGCGACGGTTTCAGTGGCGCGCAAGGCCGGCACCGTGAAGCCCGTGCCGAGTTGCTCGGCAGCCGGCGTCAGATCGCTGTAACGGGCGGCCTGGCCGTTGATGTAGAGCACATCGTCGCGCATCGCGACGATGTCGCCGGGTAAGGCCACCAGCCGCTTGATGAGGCGCGAGCCGTCCTTCGGCGAGTTGAAGGTGACGATGTCGCCGCGCTGCGGGTCGCCAAGGCGGCCCAAGGTGATGCCGGTCAGCGGCAGTTTCACATCGTAGGCAAGCCGGTTCACCAGCACGACATCGCCTTCCAGAATGGTCGGGCGCATCGAGCCGGTCGGCACCGGGTTCCAGTCCGCCATCGCGGTTCGGAACAGGCCCAGGCAAACAAGGAAGATCACGAAACCGCGGTTCTGCTTCAGCCAGTTCTTCATGGTGTCCTCTCGGCATGGATCGGGTGAATCGGCAGCGCCAAGTCTGCCGCCATCACCCTGCGCGGAAGGTGTCAGGACACCGGGAATTGCATCAAGATGTTGGCTGGCTCGCTCGCAGCGCACCACGTTCCACCGGCAAGCCCAGCTGATGCCACTGCAGCATGCCGCCGCGCATGTTCGCGACGCGGGTGAGGCCCGCCTGACGCAGGATCACGCTGGCCTGGCCGGACCGCATGCCCGCATGGCACACCGCGATCACCGGGCGATCGGTCGCCACCTCGGCCAGACGGTCGCGCAATTCGTTGAGGGGGATCAGCCGCGCACCGGCGATGCGCCCCAGCCGCTCGTCCATTTCGTCGCGCAGCCGCACATCGAGCACCTGCACCTCGTCCAGATGCTCAGCCACCCATTCGGGCTCGATCTCGAGCAAGCCCGCATAGCTCTGGCGCACCGGGCCCCAGTCCGCCGGCCGTGGTACCCGCCCATCTTCGGGCCGACCCGATCGCAGGTTGGCCGGCACGGCCACAGCAAGCTGTTTCGGATGCGGCAGGTTGAGGTTTTCCATGAAACCGACGAAGTCGCGCTCGTCCGCCTGCCCACCAATGCGCGGATTGTGGCGCCGCTCCTCGGCCACCGAGGACATGGTTCGGCCGTTGTAATCATGCGCAGGGTAGATCAGGCATTCGTCGGGCAGGCTGAAGATCTGCTCGGTGATCGAGCGGAACAGGGTGTGCGCGCTGCCCTGCTGGAAGTCGCAACGCCCGGCGCCGCGAATCAGCAGACTGTCGCCGGTGAACGCCATGCCTTGGTCGTCGCTGACGAAACACAGGCAACCGTCGGTGTGCCCCGGTGTGGCGCGAACATCGAGGTGGCGCTGCCCGAAGGCGACGCGGTCGCCGTGGTCGAGCAGCAGGTCCGCCCCCTGCATCGCATCGCCGTAACGCTTCGACACCCCGATGCGGCAGCCCGTCGCCGCCTGCATCAGCCACGCGCCGGTGACATGGTCGGCATGGCAGTGCGTATCGAGTACCGCAACGAGCTTGAGGCCGAGTTCCTCGACCAAGGCGAGGTCGCGCAGATGCTGCTCGAAGACGGTGTCGATCAAGACCGCTTCACGCGTCTGCGGATCCGCCAACAGATAGGTGTAGGTCGACGACGCGGCGTCGAAGAGTTGCCGGAAGATCAGTCTGCCGAACATAGCGAACCCCCACTGGCGCAGTCATCTCACGCTAGCTCACGCCACGCCGGCCGACAACCAGCACGCAAGCAGTGCCGTGCTCAATCCGCCAGGGAGCGCTTCAGCATGCGGTCGTAGAGCACCACGTTCACCGTCGCGGCGAGGTTCATGCAACCGTTGGTCGGCACATAGACGATGTCGCGGCACCATGAGGTGACGTTGTCCTTCAGGCTGCCGTCCTCCGGCCCGAAGATGTAGAAGGCCCGCTCCGGGTGCTTGTACTGCGTCAGCGGCTGCGCGTTGGCGTGAATCTCGATCGCGACCGGCACACAACCGAGCGGAATGATGCCCTGCAGATCCTCCACGCCGATCAGCGGGATCTGCAGATGCACCTGCTTGGTGTCGGTGCGGAACTCGCGCGCATGCTCGTAGCGCTTGCCGGTGTAGAAGACCGAGTGCACGCCGTAGCAACCGGCCGCGCGCATCACCTCACCCACGTTGGACGGGTTCTTCGGATTCGACAGACCGATGCAGGCATAGCCTTCGTAATCGCGGACGGCCTGCTTGCGGGTGAGGGTTTCGATTTTGGACATGGATGGCTACGTAGCGGCGGGCCGCCATTTTAGCGCCGACCGTGCGCTGGCCCGCCGCCGACACCTCAAGCCGGACGCCGCGGCCGTGCAGCGTCCGGCACCTGCATCGCGCCTGCTGTCAGGCGGCCTTGCAGTGCAGCGGCACAACCTTGTGCTGGGCTAGGTCGCCCAACGGCAGCACCGTGCGGCCATACACTTCGTTGAGCACTTGCGCAGCGGCCGCATAGATCGCCGATGCCCCGCACAAGATGCCTTCCCAACCCGCCACCAGCTTCAGGGTTTCGTTGCCGGTAGCGTCCGCCACTGCGAGCAGCGCAAACAGCACCGTAAGCGACGCGAACACCAGTTGCGTCACACGGTTGAGGCGCAGCGTGCCGATGAACAGCACCAGGGTAAGCACGCCCCACATGGCCAGATAGGCCGCCATGCCGCCCGACGAGGTCGCCGTCGCAAGCCCGGTCTTCGGCAGCACGACCAGCGCCACCAGCGACAGCCAGAAGAAGCCGTAGGATGTGAAGGCCACGGTGCCGAAGGTGTTGCCCTTCTTCCACTCCATCAGCCCGGCGCACACCTGGCAGATACCACCGTAGAAGATGCCCATCGCGAGGATCATCGATCCGAGCTCAAACACGCCCGCGTTGTGGAGGTTGAGCAAGACCGTCGTCATGCCGAATCCCAACAGCCCGAGCGGGGCGGGATTGGCGGTGTGGTCGTGCGCTGCATGGTCCTTCATCAAACTGCTCCTTGGTTTTATTGGGTGCCGCTTCGCGGCGGACCGCAAGGGTGCTGCAACGCAGCATGATTTGCTTTCACGCAGATCAAGGGCGAGGGCGTCGGCGAATGCGGATCGCCCGACAGCGGCGCGATGCGCAGCCGAGCACACGGCTTACGATTCTCGAGACGGGTTTAGTGCGGCCTTGCCGCTTAAGCCGGGTTCCGCCCCGGCGGGCGTGTTACTTCTTTTGCTTCGTCAAAAGAAGTAACCAAGAAAAGACGACCCGGCGTTCGCGGCCCTTCGGGCTGCCCTCACTGCGGCTTCGCCCGTCGGCCGGCCTCGCGAACTCGGCGCTGCGCGCCTCAAACAGCGAGTCCGGACACCCCCGCCGGCCGACTCCTCCGTTCGGCGCTCTCGACGGGACCCAAAGTCAAAAACGTCGAGCCTTAACCGCGCGTCACGTATTCGTAGCCCCGCTGCGGTTGCTCGTCGACACATTTCCACCCCCCTCTGAAACGCCGAGCAGCGCAGAAGTTTCGGGTCCCGACGCGAAGCGGCGGTGGCGAGGACTGTCTGCGGCACGCAGGGCCGAGTTGCGCAGACACCCGATGTTTCGAGCAGCGCAGGGCACCCTGCCGCAGGCGGGGCGTTGAAGCGGGGCTGCTTCTTTGGTTCCTTTCTTGTCGGCACAAGAAGGGAACCCGCCCGCCGGGGCGGGTCTCGGCTTGAACGGACACACCGTTGCGATGAAAGACACCCAGTCGCGAGCCGGAATCAACAGAGCCTTGGGCGTCGAAGTGGCGCAGAAATACAAACAGCCCGCCGCGGCTCACACCGGGCGGGCTGTTCCATTCAACCTCCGCCGCCAATCAGGCCGGCGCCGAAGTCCTGATCAGGTGGTCGAAAGCCCCCAGACTTGCCTTGGCCCCCTCACCCATCGCGATGATGATCTGCTTGTACGGCACCGTCGTCGCATCGCCGGCCGCGAACACGCCTGGCACCGAGGTCTCGCCGCGGGCGTCGACTTCGATCTCGCCGCGCGGCGAGAGCTTGACGACGTCCTTGAGGAAGTCGGTGTTCGGCAGCAGGCCGATCTGCACGAAGATGCCTTCGAGTTCGATGTGGTGCGCTGCGCCGCTGACGCGGTCCTTGTACGAAAGGCCGTTGACCTTGCTGCCGTCGCCGGTCACTTCGGTGGTCTGCGCCGAGGTGATGACCTTCACGTTCGGCAGGCTGTGCAGCTTCTTCTGCAGCACCGCGTCGGCACGCAGGGTGTCGGCGAATTCGAGCAGGGTGACATGGGCGACGATGCCTGCGAGGTCAATCGCCGCCTCGACGCCGGAGTTGCCGCCGCCGATCACCGCGACGCGCTTGCCCTTGAAGAGCGGGCCGTCGCAGTGCGGGCAGAAGGCCACGCCCTTGGTCTTGTACTGCTGCTCGCCCGGCACGCCCATCTCGCGCCACCGCGCACCGGTCGAGAGGATCACGCTACGGCTCTGCAGCGTCGCGCCCGAAGCGAGCTTCACCGTGTGCAGGCCACCCGGCGTGGCGGCAGGCTCCAGCCCGACGGCACGCTGCAGGTTCATCACATCGACGTCGTAGTCGCGCACATGCTGCTCCAGCCCTGCCGCGAGCTTGGGGCCATCGGTGGCTTTGACCGAGATGAAGTTCTCGATCGCCATCGTGTCCATCACCTGACCACCGAAACGTTCGGCCACCACACCGGTGCGGATGCCCTTGCGGGCAGCGTAGATCGCGGCCGATGCGCCGGCCGGGCCACCGCCCACCACCAGCACATCGAACACGCCTTTCTGGTTGAGCTTCTCGGCTTCGCGTGCAGCGGCGCCGGTATCGACCTTGGCGAGGATCTCCTCGACGCCCATGCGGCCCTGGCCGAACAGCTCGCCGTTCAGGTAGATCGAGGGCACGCCCATGATCTGGCGCGCATCGACCTCGGCCTGGAACAACGCGCCGTCGATCATCACCGCTTCAAAATTCGGGTTCAGAACTGCCATCGTGTTGAGCGCCTGCACAACGTCCGGGCAGTTGTGGCACGACAGCGAGATGAAGGTCTCGAAGCTGAACTTGCCTTCGATCGCCTTGATCTGCGCAATCACGCCCTCTTCCAGCTTCGGCGCATAGCCGCTCACCTGCAGCAGTGCGAGCACCAGCGAGGTGAACTCGTGGCCCATCGGGATTCCAGCGAAATGCACGCGCGGCGTTTCGCCCTTTAGGCTGATGCCAAACGAGGGCCGGCGCGCGTTGCTGCCATCCACCCGCAGGGTGACTTTGTCCGACAAGGTGGCGACTTCTTCGAGCAGGCCGTGCAGCTCGCGCGACTTGGCGCCGTCGTCGAGCGAGGCGACCAGCTCTATCGGCTGCACGAGTCGTTCGAGATAAGCCTTCAACTGGGCCTTGATGTTCGCTTCAAGCATGGAGGCACTCCTTTTTGCGAGCCCTTGCGTCGGGCAAGGGCCGGGGGGTTCTGTGGATCGCAGTGCAAAGCGCGCATTCCAACCCGCTTTGCACTGCGAGCCGCCGGGGCGGCTCTTTCGGCTTAAACCGTGGTGCTTTCGTCGCGAGCGGTCAGAGGTCGAGGGGAGAAGCGCAGCCGTACATGCGGTACGGCGAGCATCGCAGCCTCGAGATCTGACCGCGCAGCAGAAAGAACCGCGGTTTAAATCTTGCCGACGAGGTCGAGCGACGGTGCAAGCGTGGCTTCGCCTTCCTTCCACTTCGCCGGGCACACTTCACCCGGGTGGCTGGCGACGTACTGCGCAGCCTTGACCTTGCGCAGCAGCTCTTCGGCGTTGCGGCCGATACCGCCGGCGTTCACTTCGATGATCTGGATCTTGCCGGCCGGGTCGACCACGAAGGTGCCACGCTCGGCGAGGCCGGCCTCTTCGATCAGCACGCCGAAGTTGCGCGACAGCAGGTGGGTCGGGTCACCGATCAGCGGGTACTTGATCTTGCCGATGGTCTCCGACGTGTCGTGCCAGGCCTTGTGCGTGAAGTGCGTGTCGGTCGACACGCCGTAGATCTCCACACCCAGCTTCTGGAACTCGGCGTAGTTGTCGGCGAGGTCGCCCAGTTCGGTCGGGCACACGAAGGTGAAGTCGGCCGGGTAGAAGAAGAAGACCGACCACTTGCCCTTGGTATCGGCATCCGACACCTCGACGAACTTGCCGTTGTGGAAGGCGGTGGCCTTGAAAGGCTTGATTTCGGTGTTGATAAGGGAAGCGCTCATGGTGTTTCTCCTGTGCTGTTCGGGGTAAGGACAAAGTGTTGTGCGACGGGATGCAGATTAGGGATTTGGCCAACATCAATCCAATTGATCATTCCGATCCATTGAATAGCCGCTCCCTATCGTCTGCCGTCACTGTCGTGGCACCGACACATCGCCCCCGCAAACTTGGCGGAATGTGGAATCCGATGCGTCCCCTTGTCGCCCTGCTTGCCCTGCCGATCGCCAGTTGCGCGCTCGCGCAGGAAGCGCCGCGCTGCGCATCGAGCATCCACGAACTACGGCAACTGGCCGGCGACCCAGCGTTCCCTCTGCGCTGGGAAGAAACCTCGATGGACGACGGCAAACCAATGCGTGTCAGCATCACCGAACACAATGGCGCGCTGAAGCTCGCCTTCGTGAAGACCGGTGAGAGCCTGTGGGCCGAAGGCGCCGGGCGCATCTGCCGCAGCGGCGCCACGCTTGAAGCCCGCCTGAGCAAGGATCAACTGCGCCTTGGCCCCGCCGCCAACTGGCTGGTGCGGATGGCGCTAGCCGACGGCGCCGCCTTCACCCTGCAGCGCCGCACCCGCGAGCAACTGCACATCGCCACCCAGGGGTGGAGCGGGCGCTTCGTACCTGCAACTGAGGAGTAAGACTGCCGCGCACGCCCCAAGAATGTGCCGCGCAGCGTGATATCGCCTCACGCCGGCTCGAGTCGAATTGGCGAGAATCCGCCATGCCCTTGCGCGCCCCTTCGCAGGAAGACACCCGCTCGCCGAATCGCACGCAAACTGGCGCGCACCGAAGGCGACAGCGCCGCCCAGTCGAAACGGCGCCGCCTGGGTTAGCGCAAGGTGCCGCCCTCACTCGGTATGGCGGTGAGCGCTGAAATCAAAACCGGGCCGCGGCGGGTGATTGAGTATTTCTTGAGTCCCGTGCTTGGGACGAAGAATGAGATCCAGAGAGAGCGGTGATCACCCCAAGCCTGCGGCCCACGAGCAACAACAGGAGCACCACCGAATGATTCGTGACGCCATTGGATATCTGATCATCGCTGCCACGCTTGGGGTGTGGTGGCAAATCACGCGTTCGATATGGCGAAGCAATGGCCGCAGCGCCGTAGGTCAGGGGTGGCGTAGCCAAGCGTTTCGTGCATGGCTGGTGATGGAAGTGGTCTCAAGTGCCGCTCTGTTCCTCGCAGTCGGGTCGGTCACGCGCACCTATTTCTTCAATCCGCTTCCGCGCGACGAAGAGCTGATCGCACACTTCAAAGCGCACCGGGAACAATTCGAATTCCTCGTGCGGGCCTACTACTCCGCGCCTGAGCCGCAGCCGGGGCAGCACCGAGTGCTGTGGGACAAGACAGAAGAAATCCAGCAGATGAAAGCTGCGGTTGGATGGGATTGGGTCACTAATCACCGGGGATTCTGGCCTCGCGACCCGTATTCCCCCGACGCGTATGCACGAATTATGGGGATCGATCAGACCACTGCAGAAGGGAAGTTCGCCTCTCGGCAACAAGAGGGGTTGGAAATCGTCATATTCAAAGATCGAACGGAATCTTTGGCCTTGAGGTTTCCGGGTGACGCCATGATCTCGAAGGCGTTGTTCCACGTCCCAGTGCCGGTTCGCGTCAGCAACGGGATGATTGAACTTCCTTGGGAGCCCGGTGAGCCCAAGCCGAATTACGGCGTTTGGCCGATGCGAGTATTGGACAGCCTGAACGGCTATCCATCCGGCTGGGAAAAAGGCCGCTGCCTTTACCGACAAATTGACCCGCAGTGGCTCTTGATGATGTGCCGCGCATCCTAATAACTTGACCGGCGCAGTCGCGTGGCTTGGGCTGAACCCAATGAAGCCCAATGCCCAACAAGCCTGGTAGGTTGGGTTGAGCGCAGCGAAGCCCAACACGGTGAGCCTATGTAGCCCGGTGAACAACCGTGCGTTGGCCGGGTTCCCGCACCCGGCGGGCGTGTTACTTCTTTTGCTTCGTCAAAAGAAGTAACCAAGAAAAGAAGACCCGGCGTTCGCGGTCAGGTGCTGCGCAACTGACTCCCCTGCGCTGCTCGCGAAGTCGTGCGGCTGCGGAACTCGGCCCTGCGGGCCTCAAACAGTCCTCTGCGCCGATCCCCCGACCCCGCTGCGCTGCTCGGCGCTCTCGACGGGGCCCAAGGTCAAAACCGTCGTGAGTTCACCGCGCCTTGCACATTCAAAGCCTGAATGGAGCGAAGCGAAATCCCCGGCTGCCGCTGGGGAAAGTTCAAGAGCACTTCCCAAACTCCGGCCTGCGGCCTGCATCCACGCTGCGGAAGCACCGCAACGGTTAAACGACGACGCCTTTCCCTCCCCCTCTGAAACGCCGAGCAGCGCAGAAGCATTGGGTTCCGACGCGCGTAGCGGGGCGGTGGCGAGCACTGTTTGAGCTCCGAGCGTAGCGAGGGCGAGTTGCGCAGCCACCCGATGATTCGAGCAGCGCAGGGCACCCTGCCGCAGGCGGGGCGTTGAAGCGGGGGCCGCTTCTTTGGTTCCTTTCTTGTCGGCACAAGAAAGGAACCCGCCCGCCGGGGCGGGACCCGGCTTCAGCGGACACACAATCGCAACGCGACACGGCGAATCGCAAGGCGAAAACGGGCAAACCGTCGGCCTTCAACAAACTCAACGCCCGGTCTCAATCACCCTGTCCGTCAGATCCGCCGGCAAATGCTTCTGCAAAATGCGCCGCAGGCTGCCATCCGCCCGCATGTCGGACAGGGCCTTGGCGAAGGCCTTGTGGACAGCCGGATCGAGCGTCTTGCGCGACAACACCACCGACATCGCGCCAGCGCTCGCACCCACGTCGACCTTGCGCAAGGGCCGGTCGCTGTACTGGCCCGCGTAGTAGGGCCAGGCGATCTCGCGCACGATCGTCGCATCGGCACGGCCGATCGCGACCAGGCGAACTGCGTCGCCTTCCTCCGCCACGAGGTTCACGAGCCCGCGCGACTGCACCTGACTGATCCACGGCTCCCACGATGGGCCGTAGTGAAAACCACGCGTCAGGGCGAGCGAGGTCTCGGGATCATTCATTGGATTTGCGCTGGCGGGAGGCGTCGCATGGGCCTCATTTCGCATCAGCAGCACGTTGCGGAAATGCAGGTAGGGCAGGAACACCGCGAATCGCTCGCGCTCGGCGGTTGCAACGCCGGACATCGAAATATCGACTTGTGATGCATCGAAGGCCGCCCACAGGCGAATCCGCGATTCATAAGTTGGCTGCAGCACACAGCCGGTGCGGCGGGCCAGCTCCTGCGCCAGATCCACCTCGATGCCGCGGCCGTCGCCATTGGCGTCCTGGTAGTACAAGGGCGGCAGCATCGAGTACGCCAGATGCAGTGGCCTCGCGCAGCGTGATTCGGGGTTCGCCCCGGCGAGCGCCGGCCTCGCCAACGGCAGCAGGAAAGCAAGCGCGAGCAGCAGGATCCGATGAATGCGGGTCACGGTACGATCGGGCAGCGGTCGGGGGTGGTGATCCAGTATGGCTCAAGCCGCGGCCTGTCGCCCGACAAGGCGCGCAAACGCCTTGACTGAGCCCCGGGCGGCGCTGACAGTTACGCATACCCCAACCCGGATCGAGGAGCCCCCAATGCCCAACAATACCCCTGACACGCGCAATCTCGATCTGGTGTTCGAACGCATCGTCGACCTGCCCCCCGAGGCAATCTGGCAGGCCTGGACCACCCCGGCGCTGATCACCCAATGGTTCACCCCCGCCCCGTGGGAGACCATCGCCAGCGAGATCGATCTGCGGCCCGGTGGGCGCTTCTACACCGTGATGCGCTCGCCCGAGGGCCAGAGCTTCCCGCACGAGGGCTGCTACCTTGCAGTGGAACCCTGCCGCCGACTGGTGTGGACCAACGCGCTGGGGCCCGACTTCCGCCCGGCCAACACCTCGGCCGGAGGCCCGATCATCACGGCCGAAATCACGCTCACGCCGGAGGCTAACGGCACCCGTTACCACGCCCTCGCCCGCCACGCCACCGAGGCCGACTGCCAGGCCCACGCAGCGATGGGCTTTGAGGAAGGCTGGGGCAAGGCGCTCGACCAGCTCGTGGCACTGATGAAACGCCAGCAGGGCTGACCCATGGACCAGCCCTGGTGGAAGCGCTGCGTCGCCTACCAGATCTACCCGCGCAGTTTTTGCGACAGCAACGGCGACGGCGTGGGCGACCTGCGCGGCATCACTTCCAAGCTCGATTACCTCGCCAGCCTCGGTATCGGCATGGTGTGGCTGTGCCCGGTGTACGCCTCGCCGAACGACGACAACGGCTACGACATCTCGGACTACGAGGCGATCCAGCCGGATTTCGGCACGCTGGAGGACTGGATCGCGCTGCGCGACGGGCTGCACGCGCGGGGCATCCGGCTGGTGATGGATCTGGTCGCCAACCACAGTTCGGACGAACACACATGGTTCGTCGAATCTCGCACGACCAAGGATTCGGACAAGCGCGACTGGTACATCTGGCGCCCGCCGGCAGCGGACGGCGGCCCGCCCAACGACTGGCAATCGGTCTTCGGCGGCCCGGCCTGGGAATTCGACGGAGCCACCGGCGAGTACTACCTGCACCTGTTCTCGAAGAAGCAGCCGGATCTCAACTGGGCGAACCCGCAATTTCGCGACGCACTGTTCGCAATGATGCGGCGCTGGGTGGCGCTGGGCATCGACGGCTTCCGCATGGACGTGATCAACCTGATCTCAAAGCCCGATGGCCTTGGGGCGGGCGGTAACGAGGGCGGCATGGATCGCGCCCTCAACGGCCCACGGATGCGCGACTACCTCGCCGAGATGCGACGCGAAGTCTTCGCCGGCACGGACCTCGTCACCATCGGCGAAACGCCCGGTATGCCACTCGAACTCGCACGCGAGATCACGGACGAACGCGCCGCGCTGCTCGACATGCAGTTCCACTTCGAGCATGTCGATCTCGACCACGCCCCCGGTGCCAGCAAGTGGGACAGCACCCCGATGAGGATGCCCGCGCTGCGCGCCACACTTTCGCGCTGGCAGGACGGAATGGAGCCGCACGGCTGGAACAGCCTGTACCTGGGTAACCACGACCAGCCGCGCGCGGTATCGCGCTATGGCGACGACGGCCGCTACCGGCGCGAATCCGCCACGCTGCTGATGACGCTGCTGCTGACGCTGAAGGGAACGCCGTTCATCTACCAGGGCGACGAAATCGGCATGGCCGATGTCGCCTTCGATTCGATCGACGACTACCGCGACATCGAAACGCTCAACGCCTGGCGCTGGCTGACCGACACACGCGGGCTTGATACGGCAAGCGCCCTGGCGATGATCCGCAAGAAAAGCCGCGATAACGCGCGCACGCCAATGCAGTGGTCGGCAGCGCCGAACGCCGGCTTCAGTGCCGCAGCGCCCTGGATCGCGCCGAACCCGGACTACACCGGGCACAACGTCGCCGCCGCCGAGGCCGACCCGGATTCGGTGCTGCACTACACCCGCAGGCTGATCGCGCTGCGCCAAGGCACACCGGCGCTGCGTAGCGGCCGCTACCGCCTGCTCGACGCCGAGCACCCCGCGCTTTGGCTCTATGAGCGCACGAGTGAAATGGGGCGCTGCGTCGTCGCGCTGAATTTCTCCGACACCACACAGCCGCTCCCCCCGGCACTTGCGGAGCTTCCCTGCCTGATGACAAACCACCGCAATCCGGCAGCCGACACGCTGGCCGCGTGGGGGGCAAGAATCCTGGGGCCGGCGTGACGTTCCGCGCTCAACCCGGTGCTCCGCGCTGCCGTTATCGGACGAACAATCCGCAGCACAAAAGCGACATGGCTTGATGGTCTCAGCAGCGCCGATCCGCCTCTTTTGCATCGTGGCAATGTTGGCCGGCGTCTCTGCGCGTGCGGCAGACGAAGCTGCGCCCACCAGCGACTGGCTGCAGGATCGCCTGCGCTTGTCCGGCTTCGGTACCGCCGGTTACTCGTGGTACAGCTCAACCGACGCCGACTACGTCGGCACGCAACAGCCGGACGGCCCGGGCCGCACCGACCAGTCCAGCGGAAGTCTCGATTCAAACCTGGGGCTACAGCTCGATGCGCGGATCACCGGCAGTCTCGGCGCGACGCTGCAAGTGCTGTCCGAATACCTGCCGGAAGGCACCTGGACGCCGCGCCTGAGCGTCGGGAGCCTGCGCTGGGAGGCCACCGATCAGCTTGCACTGCGCATCGGGCGCTTTCAGTCCTCCACCTTCCTCGCCACCGACTACCGCTACGTGCGCTTCGCCAACCCGTGGCCGCGCCCGCCGCGCGAGGTGTATGGCGTGCAGCCGACCACGCGGCTCGATGGCGCTGACTTGAGCTGGCAGATGCCGCTCAACGGCGGGCGCCTTCAGCTGCGGGCGGGCGGCGGCGAAGTGAGCAGCGGCGCCGTGGCGTCGACCGCAGGCAAGGCCGACGAAATCGTCTATCGCGGCGGCTTCCTGCGCGCCCAATGGGAGTCCGGCGGCTGGCTGGCATCCGCCTCCTTCACGCATGACCGTGTCAGCTTCGCGCCCAGCGGCGTGGTCGGGCAGGCGCTGCAATTGCTGGCGAAGCTCGATCCGGCCGCTGGCGAGGCGGCGTTTGTGGAAGACAAGCCGAACAGCGCGCTCGCGCTGGGGCTGGCTTACGACAGCGACACCTGGGTCGTGCAGGCCGAATGGGCTCGGGCCTGGAACGAAAGCATCCTGATCGATCGCAGCGGCGCCTATCTGCAAGCCGGCCATCGCTTCGGCCCCGCACTGCCCTACCTGATGGTTGCCGAACGCTGGACGCACGGCCAGAAGATCCATTCCGCCAACCCAGCGGCCGAATCGCTGCTGCGCGTGCTCTACCGCAACCAGCACAGCGATCAACGCTCGCTCACGCTGGGCATGAATCTCGAACTGCGCGAGCGCCTGATGCTCAAAAGCGCAGTGGAGTGGGTGAAACCGGATTCAGGGGGAACCGGCCTCCAGGGCAACATCGGCCCCGGCTATTCACGTGAGGCGCCCAAGTCCGAGCGCCTGCTCACCCTTAACCTGGACTTCGTCTTCTGATGCGCGCGGCACTTGGCACCCTGCTCTCGGCGATGTGGCTGTCGGCCATGCTGCAGCCGGCGGCGCTTGCGGCTGCGGGTGAAGACCGGGTCGCGGTGATCATCAGCGCCTCGGTCGCGATCAATCAGCTCAGCGCTGCGGATCTGCGCGAGCTGTTCCTCGGGCGCAAGCAAGTACAGGCAGGCGAGGTTGCATTGCAGCCCGTCGACAACGCCGACAAGCAGGCGCGCGATCTGTTCTACAGCGGCGTGGCTGGCATGAGCGGCACGCGCGTGCGTGCCTACTGGGCGCGGGTCGTCTTCTCGGCGCAGGGGCGGCCGCCGCCCGAACTCTCGCCAGCCGATGTGAGCCGGCGCGTATTGGAGCAACCGGGCACGCTGGGTTACGTGAATCTGGCCAACGTGCCAGCGGGCGCGCGGGTGCTGTTCACCTTCCCGTAGGCGGACAGTGCGGCCGCTGGGCCCGCGCTACTTCAGCACTTCAACGATCTTCACGCCGACTTCGTAGATCGCGGAGCCGTTCACCGGGTGGCAACGCTTCACCTGTGCGCGCACATGCATCGGCGGACCGGCGAGCGGGCCGTCGTGCGGGCGCACGATCACTTCGAAGATTTCGTCGGGGCGCGGCACATACACCGTATGCAGCGTCATGCCGTCTACGCTCAGATCCACGCAACGCGCCTTGCGCGGCGGGTGTTGCGAGGCGGCCGGCTGGATGAAGGCTTCGGTGCCGAGCGGGATGCGCACCGCGGTGCGGCGTTCGCGATCCCCGTGTCCGTTGTTCATTGCGGGTCTGCTCCCTGGACTATTGCCGCCAGCTGGTGGCCTGCGGCATTTGTTGTGCCGCTAGGTTACCCGAAGCGCCCGCGCCGTGCGGGGGCTGATCCCTTGCAACGAAAACGGCCCGCGCTGGGCGGGCCGTTGCTCTCGGAAAGACCGGCCGATCAGGCGGCCTTCTTCATCTGCTTCTGGTAGAGGAACTCCAGAATCGCGGCACGGCAGCTGACGTACTGCGGATCATGCGCGAGTTCGAGCCGGTTGCGCGGTTTGGGGATGTTCACGTCGAGGATCTCGCCGATCGTCGCGGCCGGGCCGTTGGTCATCATCACCACGCGATCCGACAGCAGCACCGCCTCGTCGACATCGTGAGTCACCATCACCACCGTGGCGCCGGTTTTCGCCATCACCCCGATCAGCTCGTCCTGCAGGCTTGCGCGTGTCAGGGCGTCGAGCGCGCCGAAGGGCTCGTCCATCAGTAGCACCTTGGGCTCCATCGCGAAGGCACGCGCGATGCCCACGCGTTGCTTCATGCCGCCGGAGATTTCGTGCGGGTACTTATGCATCGCATGTTCCATGTGCACCATCTCCAGCGCGGCCTCGGCACGCAGCTTGAGCTTCACCTTGCGCTCGCGAGTGCCAAAGACGCGCTCGACCGCCAGATAGACGTTCTCGAAGCAGGTCAGCCAGGGCAGCAGCGAATGGTTCTGAAACACCACCGCGCGCTCCGGCCCCGGGCCGGCCACTTCGCGCCCGGCGCAGATCACGTTGCCCGAGGTCGGCAGCGTAAGGCCGGCGATCAGGTTGAGCAGCGTGCTCTTGCCGCAGCCCGAGTGGCCGATCAGCGAAACGAACTCGCCTTCGCCGATCGCCAGGTCGATATCGCGCAGCGCGGTGAAGCGCCCGCTCTTGGTGTCGAAAGCCATGCCGACGTTTTCGACTTTCACCATGGGTTTGCTCATGACGGGGCTCCGGTGCGAATCAGTTGTTGCCGTAGGAGAAGCGCTTGGCGATCAGCAGCAGCGCCTGTTCCAGCATCAGGCCGACGATGCCGATCACGAAGATCGCGATCACGATGTGCTCGACCTTCAGGTTGTTCCACTCGTCCCACACCCAGAAGCCGATACCCACGCCACCGGTGAGCATTTCGGCCGCCACGATCACCAGCCACGCGGTGCCGATCGACAGCCGGATGCCGGTCAGCATGTAGGGCAGCACGGCCGGGAACAGGATCTTGGTGATGATCTTGAACTCCGACAGGTTCAGCACCCGTGCGACGTTCATGTAGTCCTGCGGTACGCGCTGCACCCCCTGCGCGGTGTTCAGGATCATCGGCCAGATCGAGCAGATGAAGATCGTCCAGGTCGCCGCCGGGTCGGCCTTCTTGAACACCAGCAGGCCGATCGGCAGCCATGCCAGCGGGCTGACCGGGCGCAGCAGCGAGATCAGCGGATCGAGCATGCTGTTGAGGAAGTTGAAGCGGCCGATCAGGAAGCCCATCGGGATACCAACCAGCGCGGCGATGCCGAAGCCGATGCCGACGCGCTGCAGCGACGACAGGATGTTCCAACCGATGCCCTGGTCGTTCGGGCCGTTGCGATAGAAGGGGTCAGCAAAGATCTCGACCGCCGCGGCCCAAGTCTGCAGCGGGCCAGGAAAACCTTGCGTCTTCATCGCCACGATCGCCCATACGCCCAGCAGCAGGCCGATGCCGAACAAAGGCGGCAACACTTTCTTGAGCACGGCGTTCACCCGCGGCCCCAGCGGTGCGCGGTAACGCGGCGCTGGCGCTGGCCTCACTTTCGCCTGTGGCGCGGCGGAGGTTTCGGAAGTCGCGGCGGCTTGGGCGTGCGTGCGGGGCTCGACGGCCAGCGGCTCGGCCGCGAGGTTGGAGGCAGTCATCGAAACAGCGCTCATGTTGTGCTCCTCTGCGCGGCTCACAGCGGCCGCGCCAGTAAGGGGGTCCCAGGGCCGCAGAAAACCGCGGCCCGCGTCGATGGCGAGGTCAGGCAACTTTGATCTTGAAGCTGCCGGCGTACTTCTTCGCGTCCTTGCCGTCCCACACCACGCCGTCGATCAGCTTGCTGCTGCGCATGTCCGACTTGGGCAGCGACACGCCCGCGGCGGCGGCCGCCTGCTTGTAGATATCGATGCGGTTGATCGACTTGGCCACAGCTGCGTAGTCCACCTCGCCCTTGAGCAAACCCCAGCGCTTGTGCTGCGTGAGGAACCACATGCCATCGGACAGGTAGGGGAAATTCACCGCGCCGTCGTTGAAAAACTTCATGTGGTTCTTGTCGTCCCAGCTCTTGCCCAGCCCGTTCTGGTAGCGGCCCAGCATGCGTTCGAGGATCACGTCCATGTCGGTGTTGACGTAGGACTTCTGTGCGATCGTCTCGGCCGTCTTGCGGCGATTGGCGAGCGAGGCATCGATCCAGCGGCCGGCTTCGAGGATCGCGGCGGTCATTGCGCGCGCGGTGTTCGGGTTCTTTTGCGCGAACTCCGCGGTGGTGCCCAACACCTTCTCGGGGTGGTCGGTCCAGATGTCCTGCGTGGTGACCGCGGTGAAGCCGATCTTGTCCATGATCGCGCGGTTGTTCCACGGCTCACCGACACAGAAACCGTCCATGTTGCCGACACGCATGTTGGCCACCATCTGCGGCGGCGGCACAGTGATGACCTTCACATCCTTCATCGGATCGATGCCGTTTGCGGCCAGCCAGTAGTACAGCCACATCGCGTGCGTACCGGTCGGGAAGGTCTGTGCGAAGGTGTATTCGCCCGGCTTCGCGGCAACCGCCTTCTGCAGCGCAGCGCCATCGGTCACGCCCATGTCGCGGAACTTGTTGCCCAGCGTGATCGCCTGACCGTTGTTGTTCAACGTGGCGAGCACCGCCATATCCTTCTTCGGGCCACCGATGCCCATATGCACGCCGTAGACCAGGCCGTACAACACATGCGCGGCGTCGAGCTCGCCATTCACGAGCTTGTCGCGGATCGAGGCCCAGGAAGCTTCCTTCGTGGCGATGATCTTGATGCCGTACTTCTCGTCGAACTTCTGCACCGCAGCCATCACGACCGATGCGCAGTCGGTCAGCGGAATGAAGCCGATGCGGACTTCCTTTTTCTCCGGGGCATCCGAGCCCGCGGCCCAGGCGCCGGAGAACGGCATCACGCTGGAGGCGGCCGCAGCACCACCGAGGGCGAGCGTTTGGCGCAGGAAGCCGCGACGGCTCAGTTCATTGTCCGAGGGGCGATCGATCATGGTTGTCTCTCCGCAGCAAGGGTCAGGATTTCCGCAAAACAAAAAGGCGCCCACCGTGCGTGCACAACACGCTCGGAGGACGCCCTTGTCCGTTGCCGCCCGGGCTGCCGTCATTGGCAGGCCTCGGACCGCTGCAGTCGCCGCCATTGGCGCCTGCCTTGCTCAGCCCTTTGCAACCGACGTGCCAGCGATTTCATGCGATTGTTTTTAAAGGATTTTCCACAGAAAAAACAGGGAAACCCGGGAATTCGTATGCGCCGCGATCGCGAGACTTCGGTTTTCGGCACTTGTGCGGTGCAAACCGCGATGAAGGCGCACCGGATCAATGCTGCACTGCGCCAGTGCGAACATGCACCTCACGACCATCCGCGCGCACCACACTGGGGCACCCCAGAAACGAAAACACCCGGCCTTTGCCGGGTGTCGGTTCTCGGTGCAGGAAGCGCTCGCGCGCAGGCCCTCTAGCCGATCAGCAGCTTGGCGGACTCGATCACGTCCTGCGCCACTTCGCCGATGCGCCGCCCGCGCTCCATCGCGAGCTTGCGCAGCGCATGGTAGGCGTCGTCCTCTGACAAACCACGCGCCTGCATCAGGATGCCCTTCGCCCGGTCAACCGCGATACGGTCCGATAGCTTGCGCTCGGCGTCGTCGCGCTCGCGGCGCAGGGCCTGGAATTCCTCGAAGCGCGCCACCGCCACTTTCATCAGCGACTCGACGCGCTCCGGCACCAAGCCATCCACCACATAGGCCGCAACACCCGCGCGCATCGCGCGGCGGATGATGGATTCGTCGTCGTCACCCGAGAACACGATCACCGGTCGCGGGTAATCGCGATCGAGCGTGGCAAGGTGTTCGAGTGTGTCGCGGCTGGGCGATTCGGTGCTGATCAATACCGCATCAGGCTGAATCTCCTGCACCCGCTTTGCCAGCTCGGCCGCGTCGGCCAGCACTGCCGCCACAAGGTGGCCGGCAGCAGCGACACCCTGGCATAGATCCAGTGCGCGCTCCTTGGACTCGTCGACGATCAGGACTCTCAGCATTGATTGGGCTCAGGGGGTTTGGCCGCAAAACAATGCAATCGGCGTGCCAGCCTGTCTGGTCAGGGAATCGTGAACGAGATCGTCGCGCCCTGCCCCGGCGCCCCTTCGGCAGCCACCTCGCCCATGTGCCGCTCGACAATCCGCTTGACGATCGCCAGCCCGATACCGGTGCCCTCGAATTCGCGCGACGCATGCAATCGCTGGAACACGCCGAACAGCTTGTCGGCGTAATTCATGTCGAAGCCGATGCCGTTGTCGGACACGTAGTAGTACACCTGCCCGCGCACCTGCGTGACGCCGATATCCACCCGGGGCTCATTGGTGTGCGACGAAAATTTCAACGCATTGCCGATCAGGTTCACCCATACCTGCCGCAGCAGCCGCGGGTCACCGTAGGCGGCGGGCAAGAGGCCGACCGAGATGCGGGTATCCGGGTACGGCACGCGCAGATCGGACACCACCTCGGCGACCAGGCGCCCCATGTCCACCTTCTGCCGCGTCAGCTCGGCACGGCCCACGCGTGAGAAATCGAGGAAGTCGTCGATCAACTCCCCCATCCGCACCGAAGCCTTCATCACGCGATCGAGCAGGCCGCGGCCCTCCTGCGTCAGCCGCTCGCCCTCGCTGTCGATCAGCAGAAAGGTGTAGCCGTGAATCGCACGCAAGGGCGCGCGCAAGTCGTGCGACACCGAATACGAGAAGGCTTCCATTTCCTTGTAGGCGCGCTGCAACTCGGCGGTACGTTCGATCACGCGCTGCTCCAGCGAATCGTTGAGCACGCTGATCTCAAGCTCGGCGCCGACCTGTTCGGTGATATCGCGAAGGATCAGCGTGAACAGCGTGGCATCACCCAGTTCGACGCGCGACAGCGCGAGTTCGAGCGGGAACTCCTCGCCATTACGACGCCGCCCGAGCAAGGGCCGCGCGCCGCCGCGCAACCGCCAACTGGCGCGCCGCCGCGCCTGCAGCAGGATCTTCTCGGCCGGCAGGCTGCGATAGCGCTCCGGCAGCAGCATCAGCACGTCTTCGCCGATCGTCTCCTCGGCGCGGTAGCCGAACATGTTCTCGGCCGCCTTGTTGTACATGACGATGCGGCGCGAGGCATCGGTGATCAGCACCGCGTCCATTGCGGAATCGATGATCGCTTCAAGCTGCAGCGATCGCTCGCGCAGCGCGCGCTCCGCCTGCCGCTGCGCGGTCAGTTCGCGGCCGATGATCGCGAAGCGCGGCAAGCGATCTTCCGACGCGGGCAACGCCACCACCGAGATCTCGACCTGCGCACTGTCGCGGTCCAGCGGCACGCTCAGGTCAAAGGCGCCGATGCTGTGCCGCGTCTGGCTCGCGATGTGCTCCAACGCTCGCCGCAGCGTCTCCCCGGCCGACAGCTCGCCGATCGGCACATCGCCGGTACGACCTTGTGCGCGGAACAGCCGGCGTGCGACCGGGTTGATCCGCTCGCACAGGAAGTCGCCGCTCGTGTCGCGACGCACCAGCAGCATCGGGTCGGGTGAAGCCTCGAACAGCGCCGACTCCTGCTCGCCGCGCAGGCGTGCGCGTCGCATCGAACGCGTGGCGCCCATCAGCATCAGCGTGGTACCGAAGGCGAAGCCCGCCAGCAACAGGAAGCCCCAGCCCTGGATGCGGCCGGGCGTACCCACCGCAGCCCGCACGCCCGCACCATCCAAGGCAACCACCACGAGCAGCGGATATTCGGCGAGCCGCCGCAGCGCGAACAGGTGCCGGTCGTCAGCGCTTGAGAACTCGGTTTCCCGGCCCAGCTCGATCGCCTTGCGCACACTGTCTGACAAACGCACGGGCAGATCCGGCCCGCTGGCGCCGCTGTGTGCGAGCACTTCACCACCGCGCCGCAAGAGAAAGGCTTCGCCACCGCCACGCAAGGTGTGGACACTCAGGATCTCGCGCAGCGCAGTCTTCGAAATCTCCGCAACGACACCCGCTGGCGCCGTCTCGTCGACCATCGCATCGCCACTCCACACGCGCACCGCATACAGGCGGTCGTCGGTGGCGGGCAGCAGGTCGAGCACATCCGGCGCGGCCTTGCCGGCGATCTCGGCAAGCAGGCTGGCGTCGCGCGGGCCGCCGCGGGCTGCATCCATCAAACGGAAGCGCTGGTCGAACACGACCAGCCCACCGAGCAGGTCCTTCAGGTCGCTCGCCAGATCGTCCTGCACTGCCTTGGGCCCGCGCACCCCGTTCGAAACACGCCGCGCGGCACGGTCGAGCACGAAGTCGGTGACGTCGAGCATGCGCAGCAGATCGCGCTGCACATCGGTCGCTGCGCGGCCGGTCAGAGCCAGCGCTTCGCGTTCGCGCGCCTCGCGCGCTTCCTGAAACGGTGCCATTGCGGCGAACAATGCGACAACCACGACGGCAAGGCCGCCGAGGCCGACGAGGGCCTCGACGCGCGTCGAGGTCCAGCGGTCGAGCCGGCGCGACAAGGGTTCGATCAGACCCGACATGGGAGCTTGGGGGGAGCCATGCCGCGATGATAGTGAAAAGCGCCGCGGGCCGCGCGGCGCGGCCCGCAGCAAGTGTGGCGGACGCGGCTCAGGCGTTGATCAACAGCAGGGACACATCGTCGTGTGGCGCCGCGTTGCCACAGTGCCGCGCCACCTCGCGCTCCAGCTGAGCCAGACGGTCGTCGGCCACACCGCCGCGCAGCGCGGCCTCGACGCCGGCATAACCGAACTGCGCCCCGCCGTCGCCGACGGCTTCGAGCAAACCGTCGGAGAAGATCAGCACCTGTTCGCCGGGTGTGACCGGGCTACTTGCGCAGGCGGCGGCTTCCGGCGTCAGCGTGTCGATACCCAAGGGCAGCGCGCTCGAGGCGTAGCGCTCAAGTACCTCGCCTGTCGGCCCCAGCCGCAGCACATCGGGCGTGCCGCCCACCCACACGTGAACACGCCCGGCAGCACTATCGACGCAAACCAGCGCAGCCGCGACGAAGCGGCCGATCGGCAGCGATTCCTGCAGTACGTTGTTGAGCGATGCCACCAGTTCGCCCGGCGTTGGCGACGTGGCGACCGCGCGGTAGAACTCCGCCACGGCCGGCAACACACTGACGGCGGCGCCGAGACCATGGCCGGTGGCGTCAGCGAGCAAGGCGAACAGACGCCCGTCCGGTGCCCGCTGGGCAAGCACGATGTCGCCCGAAAAGCGCTGCGCAGGCAACACACGGTGCGCGATGCCGGGTTCCTGCAGGCCACCGCGACGGATCTGCCGCTCCAGGATTTCGAGCGCGAGTTCGTTCTCGCGCTCAGCCTCATCGTGGTAGTGCTTGAGTTCGAGCGTGTACGCCGCAAGCTCGCGCTCGGCCCGCTTGCGCTCGGAGATGTTGCGCAGCACCGCGAGATACATCGTTCCATGCGCGGCGCTCATCGTGGAAAGTGCCAGTTCAAGCGGCACCACCTGGCCATCGACCCCCAGCGCGGCGACTTCGCGAGCCGGTTGCTGCTCGCCCGACTGGCATTGTTCGATCGCGCGAAGCAACTCGCGGTCACCTGGCGGCACGAAGAGCCCGAAGACCGGCGCGCCGATCATCGTCGCTTCGCTCTGACCGAGCATGGCACAGAGCGCGGGGTTGACGGTTCGCATCCGCCCGCCCGCGTCGAACACCACCAGACCATCGCTCATTGCGAGCGAAATCGCGCGCACCTCTTCGGCCGCGGCATCGCGCTGGCGCTGAAGACTGAGCGCCCGGTACACCGTGCGCATCTTCGCGGCAAAGATCTGATAGGACAGCGGCTTGACGAGGTAATCGTCCGCACCGGCGTCCAGACCGCCGACCACATCACCTTCCGAGCCGAGTGCCGAGAGCATCACGATCGGCACCGAGGCGCCGTCGCCCGCGCGCAGCCGCCGCGTGGCTTCCAGGCCATCCATGATCGGCATCATGACGTCCATCAGGATGATGTCCGGGCGCTCGCGCGCAAAGGTCTCCAGCGCTTGCTCGCCGTTCTCGGCAAGCAGCACTTCAAAGCCGAGCCGGCTCAGGTAGGCGCGGACCAGGGTACGGTTGGCAGCGGTGTCATCGGCAACCAGAACGCGACATGCCCCCGCGGGGATTTCGTTGCTGGCACTCATTCGCCCACCTCCATGCCGTCGCTGCACCAGGCATGCACTTCGTTGCCGCAGCCGTCGTAGCGCACCTCGTCAAACGCGATCTGCCGCGCCAGCACGATGCCGCGGCCGTTCGGCGCAAACGCCCGTGACGGGTCCAGTTCGATGAAACGCTGCCAGTCGAAACCCGGCCCATCGTCGCGCACATGAAAGTGCCAGCGGGCACCATCGCGCTGCACCGTGAGCCGCACCCGCTTGGCGAGGTTCTGCGGCGCGCTGAGCCGTTTTCGCACCTCGTCCGCCCAGGTACCGGATTCCTTCAGTGCGCCCTTGGCCTCGAAGTCGATTCCGAGGTTGCCATGCTCAACCCCGTTGACCAGCAGCTCGGCAAGGCCCATCGCCACCGCCTCGGGGCGTGAGCAGACCAGGGCTGCCGTGGTCGCCACCGCGGCCGCTTCCTCCAGTGTGCGTACCGAGAACTCCGCCCGGTCGATCATCTGCATCGCGACCACATGCTCGTGGATGCGATCCGCAAGTTCGGCGCGCCGCCGCTGGTCGTCCAGTGCGGTGCGGATCACCGCGCGCAACGAATCGCATTCGAAAGGCTTGGTCAGGTAGTAGTGGGCGCCGGCGGCCAGGCCTTCGCGCACCTGATCGGGCGTCGCTGCGGCGGTTTGCATGATCACCGGGATCGCCTTGAGGCGCTCGTGCTGCTTTACGCGCCGCAGGACCTCCATGCCGCTGATGCCCGGCATCATGCGGTCCAGCACCAGCACGTCGAAGCGCTGCGCCGGGTCCTCGAGATGCGCCAGGGCACTGGCACCGTCCTGCGCCGTCACCAGGTCGTAGTCGCAGTCTTCAAGGTAGTCGCAGATGATCTCCAGGTTGAAGGGCTCATCGTCGACGACCAGGATGCGCGAGCGGGACATGCTTACTCCTTCGGCAGATCCCTGACGGCGGGCAGGCGCACGACGAAGGTCGCGCCGCCATCAGGATTGTTGCGAGCGAAGATCACGCCGCCATGGGCGGCGACAATCTCTCTGGAAATTGCGAGACCCAGACCAGTGCCACCTGCGCCGGTGTGCGTCTTGCTGCTCTGGACGAACTTGTCGAACACGGTTTCGAGTTCGGATTCCGGAATACCGATGCCGTCGTCGCGCACGCTCAGTTCGACCGCATCAATTTCGACACCGCCCGGGCCATGCAGCATCGCCGGCTCAAGCGCCAGCCGGACCGAGCCGCCGTCGGGCGAGAACTTCACCGCGTTGGAAAGCAGGTTGCGCAGCACCTGGCCGAAGCGCACCGGGTCCGCCCAGGCGACAAGCGCGCCTGAGGCAAGACGGACGTCCACCTGCAGGTGCTTGGCGGCAAACCAGGCTTCGTACTCGGCGATCGTGTCGCGAACCAGCGCCTCGAGCTGCACGGCCGAGATCTCGATACGCATGTGGCCGGACTCCAGCTTGGCCAGATCGAGCAGATCGTTGAGCAGGTTGAGCAGGCGCTCACCGCTGGTTGCGATGCGCTGGAAGTATTCCCGCAGCCGATCTTCCGCCGCACGCCCGACCTTGGAGTCGCCCAGCCGCGCGAAGGACAGGATCGCATGCAGCGGCGTGCGAAGTTCGTGGCTCATGTTGGCCAGGAAGGCGCTCTTGGCCTCGTTCGCCGCTTCAGCGCTCTCCTTGGCGGCGACGAGGTCTGCGGTCTGCTCGCGCACCAGCTCGGCGAGGCGATCGCGGTGCTGGGCCAGCTCCGCCTCCGCCGCACGACGGGCGAGTTCGGTGGTACGCGCATTGATGATCTCGCCGAAGGTACGCAGCAGCGGTTCGAGCGCAGCGCAGTCCTCGGGACGATAGCCGCCGGGCCGGTTGGCAACGCCGACCACGCCGACCACATGTTTGCCGTATCGCACGGGCAGCCCGAGAAAGCTCGTCAGCGGCGGGTGCCCGGGCGGCAACCCGCCCGCGCGCGGATCGCGCGGCGGGTCATTCGCAATCACCGTGTCGCCACTGCGCAGCACGGCCCCGATCAGGGTATCGGGGTTGTGGAACTCCAGCAGGTCGTTTGCATGAGCGCGATAGAAGGCTTGCGCATCAAGGTTCTTTTCGCCATGCGCGACAGCGTGAATTCGCAGCACGCTGCCCGCCTCACGCTGAACCACCTCGCCGATGAATCCCATTTCGCTGTCGGCAAAATGCAATACGTCGGCGAGCAATCCGTCGAACGCGCGCCCCGCGTCGGGCGCGCGAATGAAGGACTCTTGCGCGGCGCTGATCGCGCTGAGCATGGCGGTGCTGCGTCGCAGCGCATCCTCAGCCGCCTTGCGCGCGGTGATGTCGGTATGGGTGCCGATCAAACGCAGGGCGCGCCCTTCGCCATCCCGCTCGATGATCTGGCCGCGATCGAGAATCCACTTCCAGCTGCCATCGCGGCAGCGCATCCGATGCTCGGATGAATACACCCGCGTCTCACCGCGCAGGTGTTGCTGGATCTGCGCCAGGGCGACCGGCAGATCATCCGGGTGAACGCGGGACTCCCATTCGAGCAGTTCGTCGCCGATCTCCTGTTCCGCGTAGCCCAGCATCGCCTTCCAGCGGGGGGAGAAATAGACACGATTGCGCGTGAGGTCCCAGTCCCACACGCCATCGCCCGCCCCCTCAAGCGCAAACTGCCAGCGGTGCTCGGACGCAGTCAGTGCCGCCGCTGCGGCCACGCGCTCGCTGATGTCCTCGACAATCGTCCAGGCAAGCTGGAATCCGCGCCGGGTATGCCCAAGGCCCGCGCCGGCGACGCGCACCGCAAGCTCGCGCGACTCACCGCGGAAGCGAGTCTCGAAGGGCGCCAGTCGGCCGCACGCGAGCAAGGCCGCCAGCCGCCCTCGGTGATCGCGCCGCAGTTCCGGCGGGCTCAGGCTATCGAGCGTACGTTCGCGCAACGCGGCTTCGCTGGTTTCAAGCATGTCGCAGAAGGCCGGGTTGGCCTGCAGGAAGCGGCCCGTCTCGTCGACCAGGGCCAGCCCGAACGGCGCATTGCGATAGAGGGCATCGAGCCGCTCGATCACCTCGCGTTGGCCTTCCTGCGCAGCCACCAGGTCGCTGACGTCGGTCACCACACCCGTGATCAACGGGTTGCCTTCCGGGTCGAGGCAGCGCGCCTTGTGTACCCGGGTCACGCGCAACGTGCCGGCAGGGGTATGGAAGCGCAGTTCGCGACCACGGATCTCGCCGCCGGCGAGTACCAGTTGATCGTCCTCGAACTGTGACGCCGCCAGCGCCGGATCGCTATAGACCTCGAACGGGGTCTTGCCAATCACCTCGGCCCCGTCCTGCTCGTACATGCGACAGAAGGCCGGGTTGACCATGATGAAGCGCGAGTTCGCATCCTTGACGAAGAAGGCATGCGGCATCGCGTTGATGAGGCCTTGCAGGTAATTGCGGAAGGCGACCTCACGCGCCTCGGCATGGGTTTCGTCCGTGATGTCCACATAGCTGGCCACCACCATGTCACGGCCGTCGGCGCCCTCGCACAGCGTGCGCGCCACGCGCAGATGCCGATGCCCGGCCGGCAGATCCAGCCACATGCGCGCTTCGACCGAGTCGCCCGGCCGGCGCAGCATGGCCTCCAGCGCCGCCATCTGCGATGCGATCTGAGGCGTTGCAACCTCCGTCGTGGTACGGCCGATGGTCAGGCTGCGGGCGAGCCCCAACGCCCGCTCGAACGCCTTGTTAACCAGCTGGATCTCGCCGTCGCGCGCCTTGACGGCAATCGGCACCGGCACCACATCGAGCACCCGCGACAGAAAGGCCTGTTGATCCGATAGGCGCTCGGCAAGACGGCGGTGCAGGCTTACGTCCGACAGCGCGCCAATCACGGAACCTTCGTTGCCACGCTCCGGTGCGCTGGCCTGACCGCGCACGCGGATCCAGCGGATGCCGCCGTCCTGCGCCTGTACACGGCATTCAACATCCAGCGCACCCCGCGCGGTGGCCGCCTCGCGCAAGGCGCGAACCAGCGCAGCACGATCCTCCCGCAGCACCCGCGCGATCAGCGCGGCCAGGCCGAAGCCTTCGCGCCGCGGCGCGAGCCCAAGCATTGCGCACGCTTGCGGCGACAACAGCCAGCGCCCGGAGGCCCGCTGGTACTCCCAGATGCCGTCTTCGCTTGCGGCCACGGCCCGCTCGAAACGGCGTTCGGTGTCGGCGAGATCGCGCCGCACCCGCGCCACCACGCGATCCGCGAGCCCCTTTCGCGCGGCGAGCGAGAACAGCACCGCGGCGAGCGCCAGGCTTGCAACCAGGCCAGGCACCAACAGACCCAGGCGCGCCAGGTAGCCCGGCGGCTCCGACAGTGCGGCCACCTCAAAGGCCCAGCGCTGCTCACCCAGCGTGAAGACCCCGACCTCGGTCGTGTCGGCCTCGCGCGGGTAGTGCGATGTCTCGGCAATCGGCCGGTCATGCCCGGCGCCGACAATCTCAACCGCCCGAACGGCAGCATCCTGCGTGAGGATCGCGCCGCGCGCGTTGAGCCAGCGCTGCGCATCGATGAACATCAGCAACACCGATCCGCGCGTCACCGGCACCGCCAGCACCGCCAGCGAGGCGCCCCCGGGGCGTGTGTCACCGCCTGTCGCAACCGCTGCATCGTTGGCCAGCAGGGCACGTGCGCTGGCGCCCTGCGCGAGTCGCAACAACCACGGGTCGGACGCCGAAAACGCGCCTGACGAAGGGTTGGTCAGGTAATCGAAGCGCAGGCGCATGTCGGCCGCTTCAGGGCTGGCCAGATCGACCAGCATCAGCGCAGCGATCGGCGGTTCGATGCGATCGACCTGCACATCCTTCTGGAGGCTGCGCCAATCATCGACGCTCAAGGCGGGCAGGAGTCGAATCGACGCCGCCATCGCACGCGCGATCGTCAGCGCGCTGCCGACGTCGGTGTCCATGCGGGAGATCACCTCCTGCGCTGTCGCATGGAAATTCCGTTCGAAGGCCTCCCGTTCGCCCTCAACCCGCTCACGCCACAGCCAGGCCGTCACAGCGAGCCCAGCGAGCAATGCGGCCATGGCAATCAGCACGGCCGGCAGCAGCGAACGCCGCGCGCCCGCCTCGATCAAACCACCGCCTTCGTTGCTCTGATGTGTGTTCACGCGGCCGCGATGCCAGGGCGCCGCCTAGCGGTGCGACGCGCCTCCTCCCTTGCGGGTCTACGGCAGGGGCCGGCAGTGCTTGAGCAGGCGTGGCTAGCCGGCGAGCCCGACAACGTGGGCGGCCATCGCGGCGATCACGGACTCGGCCTCGCCCAGCACGCCGGAGAGCACGATCGTCACCCCCGGGTGCCGCGCGCGGGCCGCGTCCAGCATGGCCGGCAGATCGCGCTTCACATGA
Organism: Niveibacterium sp. COAC-50; assembly: GCF_013184235.1. Classification (NCBI taxonomy): domain Bacteria; kingdom Pseudomonadati; phylum Pseudomonadota; class Betaproteobacteria; order Rhodocyclales; family Rhodocyclaceae; genus Niveibacterium; species Niveibacterium sp. COAC-50. The sequence goes on along the minus strand of NZ_JABCJM010000001.1, from coordinate 254,870 downwards.
CCGCCGGCAGCCAGGAACACAGGCACTACCTCGATCCGCAAGGCCCCAGCCGCCACGGCGCTGTCGATCGCGGTGGCGAGGTCCGGCGACATGAATTCCAGGAAACAGGGCTGCACCGTCACATGCGGGCGCAGCGCGCGCACCGCAGTCGCCAGCTTTTCAAGCGGCCGAGCCCATTCGGGATCGCGGGCACCGTGGGCGAACAGCAGGATGGCGGTGCTCATGGCTTTGCTCCGGGTGAGGGGTTCATGGTTTGGCCGCAGTGAGCGCATTGAGCACTTCCGCCGCAGCGAAGAAGCCGAAACTCGCGGTCACGCACACGCTGGAGCCAAAGCCGGCGCAGTTCAGCCCCTGCGGCCCGGCCGCATCGGGCGCGCATGCGGCTTCAGGGTAACGCAGCGGTTCGGTTGAATACACCGCGCGGATGCCGAACTTCTTCTTCGGGTCGCGCGTAAAACCGTGCTGCTTGCGCAGGTTGCCGCGCACCTTGGCGAGCAACGGGTCCTGCACGGTGCGCGAGAGGTCATCCACCGCCACGCGGGTCGGATCGATCTGGCCGCCCGCGGCGCCGCAGATCACCAGCGGTAGCCGCTGCGCCACGCAATGGGCGGCCAGCGCGGTTTTCACGCGCACGCTGTCGATCGCGTCAATCACATGGTCGAAGCCGGTCACGAGCTGCGCGAGGTTGTCGGTGGTGACGAAATCATCCACGGTCGTCACGCGACAGGCCGGGTTGATCGCGCGGATGCGGCGCGCCATCGCCTCGACCTTCGCGAGCCCCCAATCCGGGTCCAGCGCGTGCAGTTGGCGGTTGGTGTTGGATTCGGCGATCACATCCAGGTCGATCAGCGTGATCGCGCCGACCGCGCTGCGCGCCAGCGCTTCCACCGCCCAGGTGCCCACACCGCCGACGCCGATCACGCACACATGGGCCGCGGCGAGGCGCGCACGGCCCTCGTCGCCATATAGGCGCGCGACACCGCCGAAGCGGCGGTCCAGATCCGGCGCTTCGGTCTGCGGCAATGGGGCATCGGTCTTCATTGCGCTCGCGTCTGCAGCCATACGAGCAACCCCTGCGCATTGAGATCGAGATCGCCTTCGAGCAACTGCAGCGCCGCTTCGCCCTGAACGCCCCATGCGGCCGAGGCAGCCTCGGCCAGCGCGATCGCTTCAAGCCGCTTCACCAGTACTGCATGGGCATCGGCAGCGGTTGGGTCGATGCCGTCGCAGGCCTGTACATGGGCATCGATCAACCGGTGCAGCGTCGCACCGAGCCGCGGCACATCGGCGCTGCGGCTGTAATGCGTGGGGTAGATGCAGGCGGGCTGCAAGGCGAGCAGGCGATCGATCGAGTCGTGCAGCGCGGCCGGGTCGAAATGCACAGGCGTGGTGGTGGCGAAGATATTGGCGCGACCGTCGGCACCATCCATCTCGCGATAGGTCAGGCCGAAGGTGTCACCGGTGAAGATGCCCTGGCTCGCGGGGTCGTGGTAGCAGACGTGGTGTTTCGCATGGCCCGGCGTGTCGAGTACGTGGAACACCCGCGAACCGAAACGCACCGAGTCGCCCTCGCCCACCTCGACGATGCGCGCCTCGGGCACCGCGACCAGTTCGCCATACAAGGCCTCGGCGTTGGCCTGGCCATAGACCGCAACGGTACCAGCCCAGAGCTTGGACGGATCCGCCATGTGGCGCGAGCCGCGCGCATGCACCGCCACCTTGGCCTTGGGCAGCACACGCGCCAGCGCACCAGCGCCACCCGCATGGTCCAGATGCACATGCGTGAGGCAGATCCAGTCGACCGACTCCGGCGCCAGGCCTCGCGCCGCCAGCGCATCGAGCACGCGCGGCACCGCATGGACGGTGCCGGTGTCGACAAGCGCGGCACGCCCGTCATCGGACACGACCAGGTGAATCGCATCGAGCATCGGCCGCACATAGCCCGAATCGATCGCGAACACCCCCCGCCCCTGCGCAGTCACGAAAGACATCCCCTACTCCCTCGCCAAAGCCGAATGTCGCAATTCTACCGGTCAGCCGTCGCAACGACTGTCGCCGACCGTGCGCCGCCGGGCTACCATGCAGCGCCTGCCCGACCGGGCCGGCCGCCGAAGCGCCGCGCACAGCGCCCGCCGGCACCACCGCTGCGCGTTCCCCGGCTACCCGCCGAGTGGTTCGCGCTGGCACACAGACCGAATCCAGGACCCGCGATGCCCGCACTCGACCAACTCGAACCCGCCGCCGTCTGGCGCCACTTCTCGACCCTGCTCAACACGCCGCGCCCCTCCAAACACGAAGGGCCCTTGCGCGATGCGATCCGCAGCTGGGCAGAGACACGCGCGTTGGCGACACACGTGGACGCCGCCGGCAACCTGATCATCCGAAAGCCGGCAACACACGGCATGGAAGACCGGCCCGGTGTCGTGCTGCAAGGGCACCTCGACATGGTGTGCCAGAAGAACCACGCCACCGAACACGACTTCCACCGCGACCCGATCCGCGCCGAACTGCAGGACGGCTGGCTGATCGCGCCGAACACCACGCTGGGCGCCGACAACGGCATCGGCGTAGCGCTCGCACTTGCCCTGCTCGAATCCAGCGATGTGCCTCACCCGCCGCTCGAAGTCCTGCTCACGGTGGACGAAGAGGCCGGCATGGGCGGTGCGCTGGGCCTGGAGCCCGGTCTGCTGCAAGGCAGTCTGATGATCAACATCGACACCGAGGAATGGGGCGAGTTCTACCTCGGCTGTGCCGGTGGCATCGACGTCAACGTGAGCTTCACCTACGCCTTCGAAGCGCTACCCGAAGGCTTCGCCTGCTATGAGATCGAAGTCGGCGGCCTGCGTGGCGGGCATTCCGGCGTCGATATCCATCTCGAGCGCGGCAACGCGATCAAGTTGTTGGTGCGCTTGCTACGCGGGCTGGAAGGCCGCTTCGGCAAGGACGTCCGGCTGGTCGAACTCGACGGCGGCAGCGCCCGCAATGCCCTCGCGCGCGAGGCCCGTGCGCGGATCGCCTTGCCGATCGCCCAAGCCGAGCGCGTTGCCAGCCGCGTGGAAGACTTCGATCTGCTGGTACGCGGCGAGCTCGCCGGCGTGGATGACGGCGTCAGCGTCCGTTTCGGCCCCGCGAACGGCCTCGCCCAACAAGCCATCGACGCCACCGACCAGCAACGCATCCTCGCCGCACTGCACGCCGCGCCGCATGGCGTGCGACGCATGAGCCAGCGCGTCGCCGGCGTCGTCGAAACCTCGAACAATCTCGGCGTGGTCAAGATCGCGGACGGCCAGGGCTTTGCAAACCTGATGGTGCGTTCGCTGCTGGATTCCGGCGTTCAGGCGCTCGCCGCCGAAATCGAGAGCCTCTTCGTACTCGCCGGCGCCGCGGTGCAGACCGAAGGTGGCTATCCGGGCTGGGCACCCAACCCCGATTCCGACCTGCTCAAACTATTCCAGAGGGTCTACCAGCACGAATTCACCACCGGCCCCGCGGCCGTCAAAGTGATTCACGCCGGGCTGGAGTGCGGCATCCTCAAATCCAAATACCCCGACCTCGACATCATCTCCTTCGGCCCCGATATCCGCGGCGCCCACGCACCGGGCGAACGGGTCAACATCGAGTCGGTGGCGAAGTGCTGGAAGCTGCTGACGGCGGTGGTGGCAAACATTCCGACTGCAGACGCCTAGGAGAAGACCTGCTAACCGATTTGACGGTTGCGCCGTTGTCAAAGCACCTGCAACGGCGCAACTGGTTTGGCGGACGGCAGGCGACGACTCATTCGGGAATATGCCAGAGAACTTCCGCTGTTGTTCCTGCGGAATGCTCATTGGTAAACTCGATGACCTCAACGTACGCTGACCGCGTAATAACGCGAGTCCGCATGCTCGGTCGGCGCCACTCGTAAACCCGACGCCCAAAATCCCAATCAGCTTCCGAGTCGAAGGGCCCCATGGCATAGATGATTGCGGACACTCGCATGCCCGCATAGAAGTTAACCCTGTCACGAAAGAACGTCTCGATCTGACGGTCGGACGGCCGCGCCCACGTCGCATTCTGAGCCGTGTAAGTGTCTCTATTCATTTTCTTCTGACTCACGAAGACGCTCGTGCAACACGAATGAACGGGTGTTCTGTGTTCTGCGGGAACAAGTCGGTAGCCGCTGCGATAGCGCCTGATTTTGAGACGAGACGCTCACATTGAAGCGATGCAATTGGATTGCCCCACTCACCGACCATATTGCTCGCTTCCACCCTCGCGGCGAAACTGAGCACCACAGCAACGCCGCCGAGGCTTGTCGCAGCCGCGCTATCGTCAACTTTGATTCAAATCCCGCTGCCAGATCGTCGCACCATAGTCACCTCCCAGTTCTGGCATGACTTCTCCCGCTCCGAACTGCCGGCGTGAATCGACCTTAGCGGCAGTAAACCACCAGCCCGCTTGCGGGCAGGGCTGGCCGGCGGGGCAGCGAAGCGGGCCAGTTTCGTCAGGCTCCGCGCCTTCACGAGGCGGGGGCAAAGGCACCATTCGCCCCGCCGGCTTCACCGGGTGCCAGACGCATTCGACGACCTCGAACTCCTGATAGCCGGTTTCCTCGTCTTCGCTGATCACCGGGTAGGCTGGCTGCATGATCTGGATGTGTTTGCGCGTAAAGGCCAGCGCCGCTTTACCCATGCCATCCGCCGGCACCCACACGCCGGTCCACGGAACAATGTCCCCCGTCTTGCACGAGACCGATTTGTCAGGCGCGTACTCGGGAATCTCCGCAGGACGAACCGGGTAGACCGAGTCCTCGCGAAACAGAATATCCGTGCCGCCATATCCATGATCCGCGGTGTAGCAGCGCCAATCTACGGCGCCTGAAACAATTTTGGTATCTTTGAAGTACTGGCTCATGGTGAGTGCGCGATTGAAGGCACTGCAGCAGCCATATGCCAAATCGAGTCTGTTCATCAAGACATCAACATCCGCGCCCATCCAGTTCATGTTGCCTTCCTGAAGGCCGCGCGGGATGTTCATCAGTCCCCCACCCCAGCCGATCATCTCGGCGTACTCGCCCTGCACCAGCAGCGCCCGCGCGTTGGCGTAGGTGCGCAACAACTCTTCCATGCGTTCCCCCCAGTACGGCACGGGCGCGTAGTCGGCGATGAAGGGGTGAGCCTTGGCCTGCGGAATCATGATGTCGACCGCGGCTTGCAGGTAATCGCGCGCGCGGTCCATGTACTCCGGCGAGGTGGTCGTGTACCAGAGGTGGGCCTCGCGGCTCAGGTTGCGTTCCATGGTCTTCATTCCTTCATCGGGTTGGGCAGACCGATCAGATCGTGCCGGTCTTCGAAGTCCTTGTAGCCCCACCCCACCAGCCGGCCTCTGTCAGCCCTGATCCAGATCCCACTGCCAGATCGTTGCGCCGTAGTCGCTGCCGAAATCGGGCATCACCTCGCCCGCCGCGAACTGCCGACGCGAGTCCTCTTCGGCCGGGGAACTCCACCAGCCCGCTTGCGGGCAGGGCTGACCGGCGGGGCAGCGCAGCGGGCCGTTGGTGCCCGCCTCATCCTCGTCATGCCTGAACGGCCCAGGGAAGGGAATCATTCGCCCGGTCGGTTTCACCGGGTGCCAGGTACATTCGACGATGTCGTACTCCTCGTCGCCGGTGTCTTCGTCTTCACGGATCAGGTGATAAGCGGGCTGCATGATCTGAATGTGTTTGCGAGCAAAGGCCAAAGCGGCTTTGCCCATGCCGTCCGCCGGCACCCAGACGCCAGTCCACGGAACAATGTCTCCGGTCTTGCAGGAGACGGTCTTGTCTGCGCTATATTCCGGGATCTCGGCCGGGCACTCGGCGAACAGATCTTCGTAGTAGAAGGTGATGTGGTCGCCGACGATGCCCATGTCTTCAGGAACGCAGACACGCCAGTCTTTCTGGCCCACCTTGTACGCGTCATCCTTGAACATCTGGCTCATCGTCAAAGCAAAGTTGAAGTCGCTGCAGACGCTATAGGCAGAGTTGAGCTCGTCCATAAAGACATCCACCCCTGAGCTCATCCAGTTCATGTTGCCTTCCTTAAGGCCGCGCGGGATGTTCATGAGCGCCCCCCCCCAGCCGATCATCTCGCCATACTCGCCCTGCACCAGCAGCGCCCGTGCATTGGCGTAGGTGCGCAGTAGATCCTCCATGCGCCCGCCCCAATAGGGCACGGGCGCGTAGTCGACGATGAAGGGGTGGGTTTTCGCCTGCGGAATCATGATGTTGACCGCGGCTTGCAGGTGATCGCGTGCGCGGTCCATATATTCCGGCGAGGTGATCGTGTACCAGAGGTGGGCCTCGCGGCTCAGGTTGCGTTCCATGGTCTTCATTCCTTCATCGGGTTGGGCAGGCCGATCAGGTCGTGCTGATCCTCGAAGTCCTTGTAGCCCCAACCGGTTTCAAACGGGCCTTCGATGCGTGGGTCATTGATCTTGGTCCGCACGCCGCTTTTCTTGGCCTGGCCTGCTGCGTCCTTGATGACGTTGCCTTCCACCATGTCGGGGAACTGCGCTTTGGTGAAGCCATCGGGCTGTGCGTTCTTGAGCTGGTTGGGCACTGACTTGTTCTGGACAGGATCCCACCGCGTGGGCTGCCAGACAACCTGCTGAAACCCGCCTTCGTAGTAGCCGGCTGCGATGCCCACTTTGTCATCCACGTACTGCATCGCGGTCGTGCCTTCCCACACCACGATTTCGCCGTCCCTCGCCTTGTCGTAGGTGTACTTCACGTAGCTGCCGTTCTGGTTCCATTCGGCCTTCACGGCCAGTTTGCCGCGCCAGACTTCGCGCGCCAGTTCCGGATTGGCGTTGATTTCCTTCCACACTGATTCAGTAATCCAGCACGTGCTCAAGCTGCCGCTGGTGGGGTCCACCACGCGGTAGAGCGTTTCACCGTCGCGCAGCGGGCGCGCCTTGATGCCGTTCGCGAAACTCTTGATCGCTTCGTCGTCGAGTTCCGGGGCGCCTTTCTTGATGCCGTCCTTGTACGACGCCAGCTTTCGTGTGTCCTTTGGCTTGAGCTGTTTGAACTTGACCGACTCCGCCGTCTTGATCCAAGGGGGATTGTGCCGCTTGATCAGTCGCTGCGCCCCCGCCTCCGAGAGCGGCGCAATCCAGCCCTTGTTCGCGTCCTGGGTGTGCGCCACCCAGTGCATTTCTTCCAGCCGTTCAGCCAGGCGCCGCATCATCGCGCGCATGGGCTCAACGAATTTGTCGACCATCGCATCGAACTTTTTCTGGATCGTCACGATGCCGTCGAACACGCTCTTGATCTTCTTGCCTGCACTGGCGGGAAGCAACGGCTCAAGGGTTTTGAGGATCGCCTTCACGTTGTCGGCCGACTTGTTGAACAAGGCTTTGAGCTTTGCCGTGTCAATCTTGCCGGCCACGGTCTTGATGGTGCCGCCAGCCCACTTTACGACATCAGGCACGCGACCAACTTTGGTGAGGTACTGCTGCACTTTCGGGTGCCGCAAGTACTGGATGATTTCGGGCAGCGCCGCGTCGAAGGCCTCGTCGAGGTACTTGACCATCTTGCTCGCGTTTGTAAGGTCGTCCGCGTGCTTGATAAGCGGGCGCAGCTTGACGAACACAATCTTGACGACACCCTTGGCAACGGAGCCCAACTCCGGAATGAAACCAACGAGTGTCAGCACCAACGAGAACCACGCCATGCCGCTCGCTGGCGTGCGCACGATGGTGATGATGTTGGCGATCAGGTCACGGATATCCATCACTGTGTCGACGCCAGGAACAAGACACACCGCGGTATCAAAGCCGACCTGCCCGATGGAACGATTAGGATTGAAGTCGCCCTGTATGGCCTCCCAAACCCAATTGGCTTTTTCTTTGGTGTCCTTGATCGTCGCGTCGGCCTCGTGTCGGTAGCGGCGGACGGCCTTGACGATGTCGTCGATTGAAAATGACATGCTGTTCCGTTCTGGATTGCTGTGAAGCGAGCGCGAAAGTCAGGCGCCGACGTACGACTTGATCGCCTTGGCGAGGTCCGCGAGTGTGAAGGCGGGCGGATCTTCCGCGCTGGGCGGGTTCTCGTACTCGACCCTGTGTTGCCCGCCTTTGGGGATGTTCTCCAGGTGCGCGTAGCCGTTGGCATCCAACACGCCGCGCCGCTGCGAACCGTCAGCGAAGGTCACGGTGTAGGGCACATTCTGGAGCGGCTCGGCTTCCCAGCCGCGAAGCTCCAGATCCAGCCAGTTCTGCATCGGACCCATAGCGCCTGCGGGCAAATCATTGAGCCGCGCTGCCGCACTCCCCCCACCCTCGAACGCATGGCTCGCGCCCTTCACCTCGAATTTGCCGGGGCATTTGAAGGTGATGTTGGCGCCGTTGAGTTCGATCTGGCTTTGGCCGGCGCTGAGCACGATTTTCTGCTGGGCGAGGATGTCGATGCCTTCGCCGCTGCTGGTGACGGTTACGGATTTGTCGGCGGCGAGTTCGAGGGTGTCGGTGTGGGCACGCAGCGATAGGGGGCCGGCTGCGGCGACGGCGGCCAGGTCCTCTGTGGCGGTGAAGAGGCTGACTTCGCGCGCGGCGGTGAGGCTTGCACTATGGCCTGCGGCGAGGTGGCTGTCGCCGTGGGCAGTGAGACTGGCGCTCTCGCCGCTCATCCAGGTGAGGCTGGCTGGCGTGGTCGCGATGAGGCTCGCGGCGCTGTCGAAGGCGATGATCGGCTGCCCGAGCTTGTGTGCGGATTCGGTCTCGGAGCGACTACCGGGAGCGTGGATCTTTTCGCTCTGGCCGCCCTGCGGGCCGCCATGACGCGCTTCGAACGTCTTGATCAGTTCGGGTAGCGGCTGTTTGTCTTGCGCGGCCTGCAGGGTGCCGGCGGTGTGGGTGCTGGCGTGTTGCGCGAGGGTCTCGTTGAGCTGTTTGGCGCCCTTCACGCGCGCGAGGGCCTCGGCGGCGTCGAGTTGGGTCGATGTGCCCTGCGGCCGCGCCTGCGTGGTGAAGAGCAGCCCCTCGCCAGCACGCACGGTGGTCCACGCGTCGGTGGCGAGTTCGAAGCCTTCGCCACGCCAGTTGCCGCGGGCGCCACTTGCGCCGCGCTGCGCGGTGATCCAGCCGAGCTCCAGCCGCGCGGCGGCGAGGTTCGTCGCGAGCCGTGCACGTTGCTGGCCGGGCGTATCGTCGATCAGCCATTGCGCGTGGCCGCCACCGTCTAGCGTGGGCTGATGGATGCCGCTGACCACGCCCGGCTGGCCACTGGCAGCATCCACGCCGCCATCGAACGGCGGGGTGTGGCTGCCGTTGAAGGTGCCGCCGATGACTTGCGGGCAATCGGGATCTTCATCGATGAAACCGACCAGCACTTCGCTGCCGATCGGCGGGGTGAACTGGCTACCCCAGTTGGGGCCAGCAGCCCATTCGGCAATGCGCACCCAGATGCCCGAGGATTCGTTGCCGGGCGCGCGTTCGGTTTCGTGCGAGAGGCCGCCCGGCGTCGGCGCGGCCCCGCGCTGCCACGGAAACTGGATCTTGACGCGGTGGTCGCGCGTGGTGCTGACGGTTTCGCCCTCGACACCGACGACGCGTGCGCTGTGACTGCCGGGTGCGCGCGGACGGGCGGGCATGTCCGGCACGATCGGTACGGCGGCCGGCAAGGCTGCGAAGCGGTTACGGTAGGTGCCGCGTTCAACGCCCACCGCTGTCAGCAATTCGCGTGCGTCGGAATCGAGGTTGTTGGCCGCTTCGTGTTCCACCCACAGCACCGTGAGTTTCGGGTCGCGTCCCGACAGGCCACCAAAGGCATCGTGATCGACCAGCGTGAAGCGTTGCGCCGGCGCAAACACCCGCACGGACGATTCCCCTGCCCAGGTCTTCACCGCGCGTTCGTGCGCCTGCATGCGCAAGCCGGCCATGCGTTCGGCAGCCGCAGAATCGGCGTAGCGGCGCTCGCCCTCGCCGAAATACTGTTCGAGGGCCGGCAACTCGCCAGCCGGCCAGGCGCTGGTTTGTTGTGCGGCGGTGGCGACCAGCGCAGTGTCGTCCCAGGCGGAAAGGGTGACCTGTGTGCTGCGCACTTCGCGCCAGGCGCCAAAGCTATGGATCGCGTCGGCGCTGTCGGTGGCGGAGAGGCGGGTGAAGCGCACGCTCGCCTGCGGGCAGGCGGGCCAATCAGCCGCGGCGTCGGCGATGACCAAGCGGTGTTCGTCACCACTCTCCGCATGTTCAAACCAGTACGACAGCCCTTCTTCCGCGAGCAGTCGCTGGACAAAATCGAAATCGGTTTCGCGGTACTGGGTGATCAGCGGGCGCGGCATGATGGCGCCGGCGTTTGCGACCCGCACATCGAAGCGGGCGATCGGGTAATCACCCAATACAGCCTGCACGACGTCCAGCGCACTTTGATCCTGAAAGATGCGGCTGGTGCGGCGGTGGCGCAGGAATGCGAGCCAGGGTTCGAGCACCAGGCGGTAGCGCGCCAGTCCACCGTCTGCGCCCAACTGCGCTGCGTGGGTGACATGAGCATGCCAGCGGCGCAGGCTGCCATCCGCTTGCCGCAAACTCAGCGTGACGCACTCGCCGATCAGCGGCTTCAGATCAAGGTGCGCGGAGGGGGACAGGCAATCCAGATCGAAACAGAACGTCTCCGACAGCGCTTCGCGACCTGCGAAGCGCTCCGGCAACAGCGTATCGGCAGCAAGCGGTGTCTTGAGTTCGAGCAGACGGGCGTGCTGCGACAGCGCGCGGTAGAAGGCGTCCAGCCCGGGCAGAGCGGCAATGAGCGTGTCGAGCGAGAGCATGCGGAGTCCTGCAGGCTTGCGGGGTGCGCAAAGTTAGCAGTTTTGCATACGCACTTGGCATTTTCACCGAACACACCAAGCCACCCGGGAAGCTTGTCACGCTGCCCGGTCAACCGCGCCGCGGGCGCCCCGCTCAGGGCGCCGGGTTGGGAATCTGCTGGTGGATCGCCTCGATGCCTGCCAGCACTTCTGGCGACAAGCTCAGTGCTGCACTTTCAAGGTTGCTGTGCAGTTGCTCCAGCGTGGTCGCGCCGATGATATTGCTGGTCACGAAGTCACGTGAGGTGACGAAGGCCAGCGCCATCTGGGCCGGATCAAGGCCATGCTCCCGCGCGAGCGCCACATAAGCCGCGGCGGCACGCGCGGTGTTGGGGTTGGTGTAGCGCTGGAAACGCTCAAACAACGTAAGCCGCGCGCCCGCCGGCTTGGCGCCGTCGAGGTACTTGCCGCTCAGCACGCCGAAAGCGAGCGGCGAGTAGGCCAGAAGCCCCGCCTGCTCGCGGATGGCGATCTCGGACAGACCGATCTCGAAGGTGCGATTCACCAGGCTGTAAGGGTTCTGGATGCTTGCCACGCGCGGCAGCCCGGCGACATCAGCCAGCGTGAGGAATCGCATCAGGCCCCAGGGGGTCTCGTTCGACACACCGACATGGCGAACCTTGCCGGCCTTGACGAAGTCCGCCAGCACGCCAAGCGTCTCGACGATCGGCGTCGTGACTTCGTCGGCGATGTGCTGGTAGCCCAGCTGCCCGAAGCAATTCACGCTGCGGTCGGGCCAATGCAGCTGGTAGAGGTCGACGTAGTCCGTCTGCAGCCGGCGCAGGCTGTCGTGCAAGGCTGCTTCGAGGTTGGCGCGGTCGAAGAAGGTGGTGCCGCCGCGGATATGACGCGGGTTGTGCGGTTTGCGCACCGGGCCAGCGGCCTTGGTCGCGAGCACCACATCCTTGCGCCGGCCGCTCTTCGCCAGCCAGGTGCCGATGTAGGTCTCGGTCAGGCCCTGCGTTTCGGCGCGCGGCGGCACCGGGTACATCTCCGCGGTATCGATGAAGTTCACGCCGGCATCGAGCGCGCAGTCAATCTGCGCATGCGCGTCGGATTCGCTGTTCTGCTCGCCCCAGGTCATGGTGCCAAGGCAGATGGCACTCACCTTTAGGCCGGTTCGGCCGAGTTCGCGGTATTCCATCGGGACTCCTTCGACTAGTCTTCGATCTGCTGCAACTCGTAGAGGCGGCGATAGATGCCGCCGTCGATCGCCATCAGATCGTCATGGTGGCCGCGCTCGGCGATGCGGCCGTGGTTGAGTACGATGATCGCGTCGGCATCGCGGATCGTCGACAGCCGGTGCGCGATGGCAATGATCGTCACCCGGCCGCGAAGTTCCGCCAGCGCGGCTTGCACCACCTGTTCGGTTTCGCTGTCGATGTGCGACGTGGCTTCGTCGAGCAGCAGGATCTTCGGTTGCCCTGCCAGCGCACGCGCGATCGCGATCAGCTGTTTCTGCCCCACCGACAGGCGCGCGCCCCCCTCGCCCAGCGGCGTGGCGTAGCCCTCGGGCAGCGCGAGGATGAAGTCGTGCGCACGGGCAGCGCGGGCTGCGGATTCGATCTCGCCATCGCTAAGCCCGCGCCCCATGTCAATGTTCTCGCGTGCATTGGCGGCGAGCAGGAAGGGCTCTTGCGGCACCAAGCCGACGGCGCTGCGGAAGGTGGCGTCACCCAGTTCGCTGATCGGCGTGCCGTCGATCTCGATCGCTCCGCTCTGCGGTGCGTAGAAACGCAGCAGCAGCGCGAGCAGCGTGCTCTTGCCGCTGCCGGTATGGCCAACGATGCCGTGGAAGCTGCCGGCGGCGATCGTCAGCGACAGATCATGGATCACCGGATGGGTCGGGTCGTAGCCGAACGCGAGCTCACGCAGCGCAACTTCCCCGGCGCCGATGCGGCCGCTTTCGCCCGCCGGCACGGCCAGCGGTTCGGCGAGCAAGGTACCGACGCGCGATGCGGCGATCAGCGATTGCTGCAGTTGCGAGAACTGCAGCGTAATCTGGATCAGCGGCTCGATCACGCGCGCCATCAGGCCTACGAAGGCGTACAACACACCCACCTCGGCCACGCTGCCGCGCCCGGCGAAACTCGCCAGCACACCGACCAGCAACAGCACATTGAGCAGATCGAGTGCGGGGCGCAGTAGCCACGCGTTGGCGCGCAACTCAGCGCGGCGGGCTTCGTAGTGCGCGCGGTTGGCCTGCTCGAAGCGTGCGGCAAAGCGCCCGGCAGCGCCGGTCGCCTGCAGCACCGGCATGCCGGCGATCGACTCGGCAATCTGCGCGTTGATCTCGCTGCGCAGCTCACGCGCACGGGCCACGGCCGGCGCGGAAAGCCGCTTGTAGAACCAGACGATCCCGATCACGGCCGGGATCAGCAGCGTCACCACGCCCATCAGGCGCAGATCCAGCCAGGCCATCGCGGCGAGCGATCCGCACAGCACGATCACGCTGTCGAGCATCACGAATAGCACCTGCACGTACAGTGCCTTCACCGCCTCGGTGTCGTTCGTCACCCGGCTGACAAGCTGGCCGGTGATCGCACGGTCGAAGTAGGCGACCGGCAAGCGCAGCACATGGCCGTACACCCGCTCGCGCAAGCGCTGCACCGAACGGGCCGCGACGCCGGATAAGCTCAATAGCTGCAGGTAGCGCAGGCCGTTGGCGCACCACACGGCGAGCAGGCTGCCGCCGATCAGCAGCGCGATGCCGCCGATATCGGCGCGGCGCGGGATCAGGTAACCGTCGATGAAGGCCTTGCCCAGCATCGGCCCCAGCACTTCGAGCCCGGCCGCGCAGGCAAGCCCGAGCAGTGCGATCAGCAGCCGCCGCGATTCGGGTCGCGCAGCCTGTGCCAGCAGCGCCGCAGCGCGGGCGAGGTCGCCGCTAGTGTTGTTGTGTTCAGGCTGCATCGAGGCTCGCCTCCAGTTGCTGGTAGCGCCACTGGCTGGCGTACCAGCCGTTGCGTTCGAGCAGTTCGGCATGCGTGCCGGCTTCGATGACGCGCCCATGGCGCAGCACCAGCGTGCGCTCGGCATCCATCACCGCCGAGAGCCGGTGGCTGACGATGATCACCGTGCGGCCGCGGCGCGCGTCGCGCAGGTGGCTCAGGATGCGCGTCTCGGTTTCGGTGTCGACCGCCGAAAGCGCGTCATCGAGCAGCAGGATCGGCGCGTCCGACAGCAGCGCGCGCGCAATCGCCACCCGCTGGCGCTGCCCGCCGGAGAGCGACACGCCACGCTCGCCGACCGGTGTTTCGTAGCCCTTGGGCAGGCGCAGGATATCGTCGTGGATCGCCGCCAGCCGCGCGGCCCGCTCGATCTCGGTGCGACTCGCATTCGGTTTGGCGAGTGCGATGTTGTCAGCAATCGACGCCGAGAACAGGAAGGCCTCCTGTGGCACCCAGGCCATCGCGGCACGCAGCGCATCGAGCGAATAGTCGGCGAGCGGCCGGCCGCCCCAGCGCAACGCACCCGATTCGGCCACGTCCTGACGCAGCAGCAAGCGGATCAGCGTTGATTTGCCGGCGCCGGTGGCGCCTACGAGACCGAGGGTATGGCCGGCTTCAAGCCTCAGATTGACGGCGTCGAGCGCCGGAGCCGTCTGCCCCGGGAAGCGGTAGGTCACCTCGGCCAATTCCAGCGCCGCATCACCGGCGGGCGCTGCCAGCGTGCCGTGATCCGGCATCTCCGGCGCCGCTTCGAGCACCGGCTGCAGGCGCTCCCAGGCGGCACGGCCCCGCTCGATCAGCGACAGCACATGGCCCGCCGCGAACATCGGCCAGATCAGTTGCCCGAGATACATCGAAAAACCGGTCAGCAGGCCGATCGTCAGCTCGCCCTGCCACACCAGCCAGCCGCCCAGCGACAGCGTCAGCGCGCTGGCGGCTGACAAGGCGAGGCCAACCGCCGGTTCGTAGGCCGCCTCCCAGCGCTGCGCGGTGTCGCCGGCCTTTGCAGCAGCCGCTGTGAGTTCGGCGAAATGCGCGCTGCTGCGCGCCTCCAGACCCAGCGCGCGCACCGTGCGCACCCCGGCCAGCGTTTCCTGAACGTGATCGTTGAGTTTGCCGAAACGGGCGAGCGAATCGCGCCATGCATGGTGCACATGGCGCGAGATGCGCCAGAACGCGAAGGCCATGAAGGGGAACGGCAACAAGGCAGCAAGGCCGAGCCGCCAGTCGATGCCCAGCGTCATCATCGCGACCACCAGGATCAGCGTCATCGTGCCGTCGAAGCCCGCGAGCAGCGCTTCACCAACGGTAAGTTCCACCGCGTCGATGTCGTTTGTCGCCCGCGCCATCAGATCGCCGGTGCGGCTGCCCTGGAAGAAGCGCGCGCCCTGCAGCGTGAACTGCCGGTAGAGCTTGGTGCGAAGTTCGACGCCAAGCTGGTAGGCGGCCGAGAACAGCGCCAGCCGCCAACCCACCCGCAGCACGTAGATCGTCAGCCCCATCGCGACGAGGATCGCGAATTCGCCCAGCAGCGCGCCCGGCGTGACCTGGCCATGCACCAGCCGGTCGATGATCGCCGCGACGCGGCGTGGCACCCACACGGTCAGGATCGCGATGCCGGCCAGCATCACGGCAGAAGCGGAATAGGCGCGCCAGTGGCGGCGCACGAAGGCGGCTACGAGGGCAGCGAGACTCATCGGGGTGTCCGGGGGCAGGAAGGGGCCAGTCGCGCCGTGTGAGCGCGGCGGCCAAGGGCATCATTCTAAGGTCCTCACGTATCCGGTTCGTGTCTGCCGGCGCAGCGCCTGCACAAATCCAGCGCACAAAGAAAAAGGGCGCCCCTCGCGGAGCGCCCTTTGCGTGCAGCTGATTCATTCAGCTCAGGCGGCGGCGCGTGATCGCGCCCAGGCCGACGAGACCGACCAGCATGGTTGCCCACGAGGCAGGTTCCGGCACGGCGGTCACGCTGACATTGTCGAGCGAACCACCGTAGCTGTTGCTGATCCCGCCCGCCTTGAAACCCAGCGTGGACAGGTCGCCGGCTGCGACGAAATTGAAGCTGTATTGCTTCCACACGTTACCGGAGGCGCCAACGCCGCTACCCGACGCGGTCAGTGCCGAAGCACCGTTGATCAGCGCGGTGATGTCATTCGAATCTGCTGCCACACCAGTACGCGGCGAGAAGTAGAACGACACCTTGTAGGTTTGGCCAACGGTGGTATCGAAGGTTTGCGAAATCCAGGAATTCGCGGTGGTATCCAGTTCAACGAAGTTCACGCCGTCGAACGCAGTGCCGGCAACGTTGTTGCGCAGCTCAACGCCGTAGGTCCGGTTGACCTGCCAGCCGGCGAAGTTCTTCGTGTAGATGCTCCAAGTCCCGTTGGCTTGTTTGACATCTTCGAAACTGCCGTTTTCGATCAGGTTGATCGGCGCAGCAGCGGCCGAACCGATCAGTGCAAAGGTCGCCACACCGACGAGCGCGGCGCGGACAACTTGCTTGGGGGTTAGCGTCATGAGTGCTCCCAGGGGTTTTGGTTGGGGTCGGATTGCCAGAAATCTGCTGCGGCAGCCTCACGCCGTCTTTTACAGATCAAAGGCAAGGAAATGATATTTCCTTCGAACAATCCGTATTTGTCGATTCTCGCTGCACCGCGCAATCCGTCACGCACGGTGACGGTGATGGCGCTGAACCTCAGCGCACGTCGCACCTCGCGCGGGGCGCCCCACAAAAGAAAAGCGCCCCCCGCAGGAGCGCTTCCGTTGGTGTGCGCCTAAGGGCTTCAGCGCAGGCGGCGGCGGGTGATCGCGCCGAGGCCGACCAAGCCGACCAGCATGGTCGCCCACGAGGCGGGCTCGGGCACCGCGCTCACGCTGACCTTGTCGAGCGAACCACCGTAGCTGTTGCTGACGCCGCCAGCGGCGAACGTCAGCGTGGACGACGTGCCGGTGGCGACGAAGTCAAAGCCATATTCCTTCCAGACGTTCCCGGTCTGGTGCTGGCCGCTGCCAGTCGCCGTCAGCTTCGTCACGCCGTTGAGCGACACGATGATGTCGTTCGAGTTCAGCGGCACCTGCATGCGTGGCGAGTAGTAGAACGAGACGCTGTATTGCTGGCCAACGACAGTGGCGAAGGATTGCGAGATCGATGAGTTCTTCTTCGTATCCAGCTCAACGAAGTTGGCGCCATCGTAGGCCTTGCCATAGACGTTGTTGCGCACCTCGACCCCGTTGGTATCGACCTGCCAACCCGAGAGCTTGTTGTAGATCGTCCATGTACCGGCCTGCTGGCTGACACTCTCAAAGCTGCCGTTGGTGATCAGGTTGGTCGCCGCACTTGCGGAGCCGATCGATGCGCAAGCGGCCAGACCAGCTAGCGCGAGACGCAGGGGGGATTTCGTCATGTGTGCTCCCAGGGGAAATGTTCGGGTCGAATGACGGCGGCTGCGCGAGGCAGTTATGCGCCCTCATATGCAGGCCATCGACACCCGAATGATATTTCCAATAGAGATGTCGTATTTGTTGATTCTTGTTGCGGCGCGCAATTAATCACGCCTTTCGGCAGGATTACCGTTACGACGACGCTCGCAAAAGCGTCGCAGCGCCCGGGTAGCCAGGGCCCGCGCCCTCATCGAAGGGCCACAGCTTGGCGGGGGCCGCCGCCAGCGCTGCGCCCCGCTCCGAAGTGCTTCAGCCTGCCGTGATGATGCCGCAGCCCACACGCGGCCCCGCATTGCCAAGCGGCTGCGAGGTGTAATCGTCGGCATCGCGGTGAATGATCAGCGGCTTGCCGACAATGCCGTACTTGCCCGGCGTCAGGGTGATCGTATCGACATCCTGCGACAGCACTCCGACGCCACTCGCGTCGGTTTTCAGGTTGAACATCGCACCGGCGTGGCGCGCCGGGGTGCCCGGATGCCCGTGCGGATGTTGATCCGGGTTCAGGTGGCCGGCCGTCTTGGTGCCGTCACCCGAGCAATCCGCGACGTCGTGCACATGGAAACCATGTTCGGCATTGGGCTTGAGACCCGACACCCGCGCGTCGACATGTACTTTGCCATTCGGCAGTTCGACAAAGGACACCGCGCCGGTCGGGCTCAGGCCGGCGGCTTCTGCCGACGCGGTCGGGCGGATCTGCGCGACGGCGCGAAGGGGTGCAGGTGGCGTGCTGGCGCAAGCGGCAAGCAGGGTGGCAGTGGCTAGCAGGGCGATGTTTCTTGTAGGCATCGATGATCTCCGGGGTTGGGGCGGGCAAGACCCGCTTTCTGCATCGTAGATCAGCCGCCGCCCGCCGCCACAAATGAAAACGGCACACCCAAGGTGTGCCGTTGCGCGGAGAACCGGGCGGGATCAGGCGGCGGGCTTAGCGTCAGCCTGGATTGCCGTCAGCGCGATCGTGAACACGATGTCGTCCACCAGGGCGCCACGCGAGAGGTCATTCACCGGCTTGCGCAGGCCTTGCAGCATCGGGCCCACCGAGACCACGTTGGCCGAGCGCTGCACCGCCTTGTAGGTGGTGTTGCCGGTGTTCAGGTCGGGGAATACGAAGACCGTGGCTTGGCCGGCAACCGGGCTGCCCGGTGCCTTCTGGGCCGCAACGTCCTTCACGGTGGCCGCGTCGTACTGCATCGGACCGTCCAGAACCAGTTCCGGGAAACGCGTCTTGGCGAGTTCGGTGGCCTTGCGCACCTTCTCGACGTCGTCACCGCTGCCCGAGGCGCCGGTGCTGTAGCTGATCATCGCAACCTTCGGGTCGATGCCGAAGGCGGCAGCGCTGTCGGCACTCTGCTTGGCGATATCGGCCAGTTCTTCGGCGGTCGGGTCCGGGTTGATCGCGCAGTCCGCGTAGACCAGTACCTGCTCCGGCATCAGCATGAAGAAGCAGGACGACACGATCGACGACCCCGGCGCGGTCTTGATCAGCTGCAGCGCGGGGCGCACGGTGTTGGCGGTCGTATGCACCGCGCCGCTGACGAGGCCATCGACTTCGTCGACGGCCAGCATCATCGTGCCGAGCACAACGGTGTCTTCCAGCCCGGCACGCGCCTGACCCGGCGTCAGACCCTTGCTCTTGCGCAACTCGACCATCGGCGCGACGTAACGTTCGGCGATCGCATCCGGCTCCAGGATTTCAAGCTCAGGCGGCAGGACGAGGCCCTGCGCATCCGCGACAGCCTGGATCGATGCCCGCTTGCCCAGCAACACGCAGCGCGCAATGCCCTTCTCGGTGCAGATCACGGCGGCCCGCACGGTACGTGGCTCGTCGCCCTCCGGCAGCACGATGCGCTTGTTCGCGGCACGCGCCTTCTGGATCAGCTGATAGCGGAAGGCCGGCGGCGACATGCGGGTGGACACGGCTAGCTCCAGCCCGGCGCAGATCGCCTCGCCGTCGATCTGCTCGGCGACGCTTTCGATCACGGTGTTCATGCGGTCCGAATCGTCCTGCGGCACCGCGTTGGGCAGCCGGCTGATACGTGCTGCAGTCTCATAGCTGTCGCCATCGGTACGCAGCACCGGCAGGCCACCGTGGAAGGCCAGCGTGCCGAATTTCTCGATCCGCGGGCTGATGAAGCTATGGTGGGTCAGCAGCAGACCGGCGAGCTGGATGCCGTTGCTGGCCGCCAGCGCAGTCGCCAGCATCACGTCGTCGCGGTCACCCGCGCTGACAACCAGGGCGCCCGGTTTGAGGCGCGGGATCACTTCCGACACCGAACGCGCGGCCACCACAGTCTCGAGGACACGGCGCGAGCCGATGTCGCCCTCGATCATGATCTCGGCGCCGAGATGGCGCGCCACATCGATCGTGCGCGGCGCCGACAGCGCCGGATCGGTCTTGATCACGCCCCACACCGGCACGCCACCGAGTTGCGCTGCGGCAGCCGCTTCATCGAAGCCCTCCACCGCGCGGTTGAAGATCACCCCGACCACACGGCGTCCTGCGTTGCGCACCTGTGCGATCAGATAGTTGGTTTCTGCGATGCCTTCGGCGTCGGCAGCGCTCGCCACCAGCACCACATCCGCCTGCAAGCTGCGCGCGATGTCGCCCGACAGGCGCGGGATGAAGGCACGGCTGGGGTCGGCATGGATGCCTTCGACGACCAGCACGTCGGCGCCTTCGGTGGCGGACATCGACAGGCTGACAATGTCTTCGAGCAGATCGTCAGTCTTGCCGCTGGTGATGCGCTGGGTGACCAGGCTCATCGGCAGCGGGTCCGGCGTACGCTCGACGTGGCAAATGCTGCGGGCGAACAACACCGACGGCTCGGTATCCGGCGTGCGTTTGGTGACCGGTTTGACGAACGCAACCTTCAGGCCGCGACGCTGCAAGGCCCGCACGAGGCCCAGTGAAACCGAGGTAAGGCCGACATTGGGTCGCGTCGGCGCAACGAAATACGTACGCATGGGGGAGCTCCGCTTGTGGTCAGCAGCCCCTCCGGTAGGCCGGGGGGAAATTGTGCGGTGCATGATAGTCGGCCGCCTTAACTATTTTGTTGACGAGACAGGGATTGTTCGCAGTTTTTACACTTTAACCATCATAGGGTCGCCGAGGCCGCTTCGCTGCCGGATCGGCACCTCGCGGCCTGTACGTCGCACAGCGCCCGTCCGCGCGCGTGCACTGCGGTACCATCTGCGCCCTTCGCAACACGCTGCACCCAGGTGGTCCCCATGCAACGCCCAGAACTCCTCGCCCCTGCCGGTTCGCTGGCCATGCTCGACACCGCCTTCGCCTTTGGCGCCGACGCGGTGTATGCCGGCCAGCCGCGCTACAGCCTGCGCGCGCGCAACAACGAGTTCGGCAGCCTGGAGAACCTGCAGCTGGGTATCGACCGCGCGCATGCGCTCGGCAAGCAGTTCTACCTGGTGAGCAATGTCTTCCCGCACAACGCCAAGGTGCGCACCTACCTCGCCGACATGGCGCCGGTGGTGGCCCTGAAGCCCGACGCACTGATCATGGCCGACCCGGGCCTGATCGACATGGTGCGCGAGGCCTGGCCGGAGATGCCGGTGCATCTGTCGGTGCAGGCCAACACGGTCAATTACGCCACCGTGCGCTTCTGGGGAAAGATGGGCGTGCGCCGGATCATCCTGTCGCGCGAGCTGTCGCTCGACGAGATCCGCGAGATCCGCGAAGCCTGCCCAGAAATGGAGATCGAGGTCTTCGTTCATGGCGCGCTCTGCATCGCTTACTCCGGACGCTGCCTGCTCTCGGGCTACTTCAACCACCGCGACCCCAACCAGGGCACCTGCACGAACTCATGCCGCTGGAAGTACGACGTGAAACCGGCCGAGATCGACGCCACCGGCGACGCCACCAGCGGCAACGCCTGCTGCAACACGCCAGCACCCAGCGCCGAGAACCCGGCCTCGAAGGTCTACCTGATCGAGGAAGAGACCCGCCCCGGCCAGTTGATGCCGATCGAGGAAGACGAGCACGGCACCTATGTGATGAACTCGAAGGATCTGCGCGCCATCGAGCACGTGGCCAAGCTGGTCGAGATCGGCGTGCATTCGCTGAAGATCGAGGGCCGCACCAAGTCGCCCTACTACGTCGCCCGCACGTGCCAGGCCTACAGCCAAGCGATTGAGGACGCGATTGCCGGCCGCCCGCTGGACATGCGCCTGCTGTCGGAGCTAGATGGCCTTGCCAGCCGTGGCTACACCGACGGCTTCTACGAGCGCCACCACACGCAGGAGTACCAGAACTACCTGCGCGGGCATTCCGAATCGGACCGCAGCCAGTACGTGGGCGATCTCACCGGTTACGGCATCGACGGGCTGGCGGAAGTTGTCGTGAAGAACAAGTTCTCGGTCGGCGACCGCGTCGAAGTGATTCACCCAGCCGGCAACCGCGAAGTCGCGATCGAAGCCATGTTCAAGGCCGACGGCACGCCGACCACGGTTGCGCCGGGCAGTGGCCACCACGTTCGCGTGAAGCTGCCTGCCGGCTGCGAAGGCGCCTTCCTGGCCCGCTTTATCTGACGCCGGGCGAGCGAGCCCGCGCCGCAATCAACGCGCGTTCCAGCCTTGATACTTCGCGACGTTGTCGCGCGTTACCAAGTTTGTCTGCAGCAGAATCCGCCCGCGCTCGGCGCCACGCCCGTCGCGCAGCGCAAGGCCGCTATCCACACCGCGGCGCCCGATCTCTTCGGGCGATTGCGCTGCGCTGACGACGATCAGGCCCGGGCGCTTCAGCGCATCTTCCACCTCGGGCGAGCCATCGACGCCGCCAATCAGCAGCTTGCGCATCCCGCGCCGGACTGCGACGGTTTCCGCGCCAAGGGCCTGACGATCGTTGATCGCGAAGATCGCGTCGATCTGCGGGAAGCGCTGCACATGCTCTTCCATCAGATGGCTGCCGCCCCAGGGTGAGGCCAAGCCATCGCCGGTATCCGTCAGCAAGCGGATGTTGGGGAAATCCTTCAAGGCCGCCCTGCAGCCGGCGACCCGATCGGTGACCGATGAGACCTGCGGCCCATTCTGGATGATGAAATTGCCTTTGCCGTTGAGGCGTCCGGCCAGGTAGCGGCAGACGGACTCACCCGCGCTCCGATTGTCGGACTGGATCATCACTTCCGCACCCTCGGTATCCACGTCGACCGCAACGACGGGAATCCCCGCGTCGCGCGCGCGACGCAACGCGGACGCCAGCGCCGTGGAGTGGGATGCTGCGATCAGAATCAGATCTGCGCGCTCGCTGACGAAGCGCTCGATCTCGCGGACCTGCGCCGGCACGTCGTACTCGGCGGAGGTAACGATGACGCGCACACGCGGGTTGATCTCTTCCGCCCGCGCCTGCGCCCCCCGCGCCAGCGCGCTGAAGTACGGATTCGCCAGCGATGAAACCGAGACCCCCACCACGTCGAGTTTCCGCGGGCTATCGCCCGCATGAACGGTGGCGCATGAAACCAGCGCCGCAAGCATCAGCACGGTCTTCTTCATCAAAGCTGCCTCTCGATCATTGCACGACCCCATGAAACGGCTGTTCCACCGACTCACCGCCTGCCGGCGCAACCCGTGGCAGGCTGATGCGGACCCGGGTACCCTCAGCCCCCGCGCTCTCAAGTGCGATCCGCCCACCCAGCACGCGCGTCACCAGCGTGAACACGATATGCAGGCCAAGCCCGCTGCCGCCCTGGCCCAGGCGCGTGGTGAAAAACGGGTCGAAGACCTTACGCTGGTTCTCCGGCGGGATACCGCATCCATTGTCAGCAACGACCAGCTCCACCGCATCATCGTTGATGACGCGGCCGCTCACCGTGATATGCCCGCCAGCCCCCGGCGAGAAAGCATGGATGCGCGCGTTGTCCACAAGATTCGTCACCACCCGGGCCAGCGCCCCCGGAAAGGAATCGAGCCTCAGATCGCCGTCGAGTTCGAGCTCCAGCGCGATGGCCGTGGCTCGAAGCGAGGGCCGCAGGGTTGCGACGATTTCTTCGAGCGAGTGCGCGAAGCCGAAAACGCGCCGCGCTTCACTGGTCTGGTCCACCGCCACTTGCTTGAAACTGGAGATCAGCTCATGCGCCGAGGCGAGGTTGCGCGTCAGCAACTTCGCCGCTTCGTCGCAGGTGCGCAGCGCGTTGAGCAGCTCGCTGCGGCGCAAGCCGCCGCCCTGCGCAGCGCGCAGAATCAGCCCCGCCTCATGCGACACCGTGGTCGCCAGCGTCACGCTGTTGCCGATCGGCGTATTCAGTTCGTGCGCCACCCCGGCCACCATTGCCCCCAGCGAGGCGAGCTTCTCCTGCCGCACCAGCTCGTCCTGCGCGCTACCCAACTCGGCGACGGTACGGATCAGCTCGCGGTTCACCTGCTCCAGCTCGGCCGTGCGCTCGGCAACCTTTTCCTCCAGCCCGTGGTTGAGCTCGGCGAGCGCTTCGCGTGTCGCCCACTCATCCGTCGTGTCGCGCGAGCTGGTGATGACGTAACGGGTATCGCCAACCGCGAAGATCCGCGCCGACATGGCGCAGCGCCGCGTCTCACCGTTACGTCGCTGCAGCACGATATCGAGCTGGTTGATTGCGCCGCCGCCGGCCTGCAGCGCATCGCGTATCTGCGCCATGTCCTGCTGGCTGCGTACGATGCCCAACTCAAGCGCGGTACGGCCGATCGCCTCGGAACGCGCATAGCCGGACCAGATCTCCCAGATCCGGTTAACGGCGAGATAGCGCCCGCTCGCCAGATCGTTGAGCGTCCAAGCATCGGGCGACACCTCGAAGGCGGCGGCGATGCGCCCTTCACTCTCGCGCACCCGCTGCTCCGCCTCGTGCCGTGCCGTCACATCGACAAACTGTGCGATCACGAATGGCCGGCCGCGCACGCTCACCGCCCGCGCGCTCAGCTCACAGACCACCCGCCGCTGATCGCGTGCCGCGAGCGTGATCGCGCGGCCCTCGATCGGCAGCGCGCCGGCCGCCAGCGCGGACCACTCTGCCAACAAGGATTCGCCGGGGAGCATCAGCCCTAGCCCATCGAAGGGCATGTCCTGAACCTCGGCGGCCGACATGCCGGCCAGGCGCAGGAACGCCTGGTTCGCCTCACGCACCCGGCCGTTGTCGGGCGACAGGATCAGCGCCGCAAGCGGCCCTTCGCGGAACAGCGTCGCGAATTTGTCTTCCGACTCGGCCAGCGCCTCGCTCGCGAGCAGCCGGTCCGCCGCACTGCGGTCGCGCTCGCTCAGCGCCTCGATGTAGTGCTGCCGCACGATCACGAGGATTGCGTAGAGCATGATCGCGAAGAAACTGAAGGTGGCCGCCTGGTTGAACACCAGCGCACGTGAATCGCTCGCGCTGCCGTGCGCGAGCTGCAAAAGGCCACCACTCCAGACCAATGCGAGCACCAGCAGCAGCGCGATGCCCCCGGTGCGGCGCCCGAGTACCAGGGTGCCCACCACCACCGCCACGAACACGCCAGACATCTGCAGGGTCCGGATCGTGCCCAGCCGCAGCGCGATCGACACCGCAATCGCGCAGCACAGCAGCATCAGGATCACGACCACCGGCCGCACCACGCGACGCCGGATCAGCACGAAGAACAGTGGCCAGAAAAGCAGCGCGCCGAGCAGGGAATACATCGCGACCGGGCTCGAATGCCAGCCAGTCAGCAGCATGAAGGCCGCGAAGGTAAAGACCAGCAAGCCAACGACCACCAGCAGATCGCGTAGCACCGGCACGAGCTGGTCACCCAAGCCGAACGCCGGCCCAGTCGAATCCCCCCCGAATAGTCGATGCCAGGTTTCCCGCATGCGCTGTGTCCGATGCTTGCCGCTTCTGGCAATTACGGCAGCGCGCAGGTTTTCCGTAGGTGCCGGCCGGGCGGCAGGCTATCGGTACAGCCTTATTGCGGATTGCGGGCTGCGCGCTGCCAGGCAATCACGGCCTGAGTGGCGTGCGCCATGATGCGGTCGCGCAGATCCTTCGGCAGTTCCTGCGAGAGTGCCGCGAACAAAGCCTGCGTGGTCTCCTGCGCGATGCCCTCGGTCGCCAAGCCGTGCGACAGGCATCGCAGCTGGATATGCGCGAGCGCGTCGGACACCAGACGCCAGCCGTCGGCCGGCATCTGCCGCGTGAGGGCCACCATCAGGCCACCGAGCGTACGCAGGACGGCGAAGGCTTCTTCGCGCTCGCCCGAAGCAATCATTGCGTGCCACAGCGCGAGGTGGATGCCGCGCCGCAGTTCGACCTTGAAGGCAAAGCCGCAGCCCTCTTCATCGTTGAGGCGCGCGAACCACGCTTGGCAGCGCCCTTCCTGGGCCACATCCATCGTGTCGCGCAAGGCACCGACCAAGGCGGTGATGCCAAGCATGCACGCGGGGCCGAAAGCCTGGCTCCACGCCAGCCCCCACTGATCGAGGCCGGCCAGTAGCAGCGCCTTGCGCGCCGCGGCGCCCTCGGCGTCGGCCATGCCTGCCCACTCGGCGAGTTGGCCGCAGATCGTCACCACCGCGCCGACGCGCTCCTGCTGTTCGGATTCAAGCGTGTGGCGAAAGATCTGCACGAAGGCATCCTGAACCAGGCGGGCAGCCTGTTCCTGGGCGTCGCGGGCAACCGTGGCGTCAAGGGTGTCGAGCGGGATGTTCATCAAAGCGGCGTCCGGCGAAGAAGAGCGAGGCGCGATTGTGCCCGAGGGCGCTGCCGGCGTCAGTTCGGGCAGACCCCGGCAGTGAGTGCGCGCTCGCGTGCATCGCGCGGCTGCGATGCAATCTGCTTCACGCCCTTGTAGAAACGCGGCAAGGCGTCGCCACAGGCGGCCAGCATCTGGCGGAACGCTGGCACCTTGCCGGTGTAGACACCAACCGACGCGAGCAAGGCGTTGTTGATCGGCTGCGCGAACCAGCGGTCGTAACCGGCGTAGCCGCCCCAACGCTCGGTTTTGATCTGCTGGTAGCGTTCGCCCATGGCAGCGATCAGCGCAGCCTTGCGCGCGAGCTTGTCCGGGGCGGGCAGATCGCTCGCATAGAGCGCTTCGAGTTGGCGGCGGTAGTCGAGCACCAGCGCGCGAAAGTCCTCGCGCATGCGCTGGGCCCGTTCAAAGCCGTCACGCAATGTGGCCTTCCCCGGCTGCGCCATCCAGCGCTCGACGCCGGCCTCCTCCACCGCCGTAGCGAAGGATTCGTTGAACTCGGTGTCGTCTTTGACGTAGGCGACCTGATGCGTCAGCTCGTGGAACAGCAGGCGGGCGAACTCCGTCTCGGGCCACGCGATGAAGGTGGACAGCAGCGGGTCAGAGAACCAGCCCAGCGTGGAATAGGCGGGCACGCCGCCGACATACACGTCGTAGCCCTGCGCACGCAGCTCGGCTGCGCGTGCGTCGGCATCTGCCTTGTCGAAGTAACCGAGGTAGCCGATGCAGCCAGCCACCGGTACGCACCACTCCTTCAGACGCACCGACAGCGGATCGGCGGCGAACACGTTCCACGACACGTACGGGCGGTCCAGCGCGGTGTAGCGCGCGTAGCTGTCGTTGTCCGGCAAGCCGAGTGTGTCGGACGCAAAGCGGCGGATCTGGCGTGCGCGTTCGAGGTTTGCGCGCAGTGACTCCGGGGTATCGCCCTCCGCCACCACCTCGTCGATCGGGCGGCTGTGACTCAGCAGCGCGATCTGCCCGCCGGCCGCCTGCAGGTAGTACGCGGGCGAGACGGAACACGCGGATAGCCCGAACAGCAGCGCGACGGCGGCCGAAACCGCCGCCATGCCTGCCAGTCTCACGCGCCTGCCCATGCGCGATCAGATCGCCTGCGTGTTCGCCTCAAGCCAGGCGAGCGCTGCTCCGGTCACCAGCGGCGCAACACGCTCACGCACCGTTGCGTGATAGGCGTTGAGCCAGGAGACTTCGTCGTCGCGCAGCAGGCCGCGGTCGATGCAACGGGTATCGATCGGGCACAGGGTCAGCGTTTCAAAGGCAAGGAAGTCGCCGAACTCGGTGCTGCCGGCCTCAACGTTGAGCAGCAGATTTTCGATCCGCACGCCCCATTGGCCGGGGCGATAGATGCCCGGTTCGTTGGAGGTGATCATGCCCGGCTCCATCGCCATGTCGGCATTCGGAATCGCCTTCGAGATCGACTGCGGGCCTTCGTGCACATTCATGAAGTAGCCGACCCCATGGCCGGTGCCGTGGCCGTACTCGATGCCCTCGGCCCAGATCGGCGCACGCGCCAGCGCGTCGAGTGCCGGCGACAGGGTGCCGCGCGGAAACTTCGCACGCGACAGGCTGATCATGCCCTTGAGGACCAGCGTGAAATCGCGCTTCTGGGCCGCGGAAGGGGTACCCACCGCAACGACGCGGGTGATGTCGGTGGTGCCGCCGAGGTACTGACCACCCGAATCGATCAGCAGCAAACCATCGCCCGCGATCGTGGCATGCGAGGCATCGGTCGCGTGGTAGTGCGGCATCGCGCCATTGGCATTCCAGGCCGCGATGGTGCCGAAACTCGCGCTGACGAAGCCGGGGCGACGCGCACGCGCGGCGGTGAGTTTCTCGTCGACCGTCAGCTCGGTGATCGTCTCGCGGCCGATCGCCGATTCGAACCATGCAAAGAACTCGGCCAGCGCGGCGCCATCCTGCGCCATCGCCTCGCGCACATGCGCCGCTTCGGCGGCGGTTTTGCGCGACTTGGCCAAGGTGCTCGGGTTGATTGCCTCGACAACACGCACCCCTTCCGCCACCTTTTCGCGCAGCCCCAGCGTCACGCGGCGCGGGTCGAGCAGCAGTGTCGCGTCGGCCGGCAATGCCGCAAGGGCCGCAGGCGCCGCGTCGTAGGGCGCCAGCACGACACCGTCCGTTGTCAGCCGCTCAGCCAGGGCGGCCGGCACTTTCCCTCCACCCACAAACAGCGTCGCCGTGTCGGCACCGATCAATGCGTGAGCGATGAACACCGGGTTATAGCTGACATCCGAACCGCGCAGATTGAAGAGCCAGGCGATGTCGTCGAGCGTCGAGAGGAAATGCCAGCCTGCCCCATGTGCCGCCATCGCAGCGCGCACACCGGCGAGCTTGTCCGCACGCGAAGTCGCGGCATGCGGAGGCAAATGCTCATACACCGGCGCCGCTGGCAGTGCCGGGCGATCGGACCACACCTCGGCGACGAGATCCAGATCAGCGCGCAGCGTGATTGCACGCGCACCGAATGCCGCGCGCAGTTGTTGCGCCGCGGCCAGCCCGAGCGAGCTGCCATCGACCGCCAGCGAGCCGCCTTCCGGCAGGTTAGCCGCAAGCCAGTCGACATGCTGGCTGTTGTTACCCGTCGGGATGCGCATCAGCGTGATGCCGGTGCCAGCGAGCTCGGCCTCGGCCTGCACCCAGTAACGGCTGTCGGCCCACACGCCCGTGAAATCGGTTGTAACGACCAGCGTACCCATCGAACCCGTGAAGCCGGACAGCCACTGCCGGGCTTGCCAGTGCTCAGGAAGGTATTCCGACAGATGCGGGTCGGCAGACGGCACCAGGCAGGCATCCACGCCGTGGCGGCGCAGGGCGGCGCGCAGCTGGTCGATGCGCGCGCGGATCTCGGTTTCGCGTTGGGTGCTGGGGCTGTTCATCGTTTTATCCGGCTTGTGGCGGTTTAGTCAGCGAGGCAAACGGTCAGTTCGCTCCGGCGAAGCCCACGCGATGCGCATGGGCTTTGCCGGAAAAACTGCCGTCGTCCCGATCGCCACGGCGCCCAAAGGCCGCCAGCAGGGCAATGCGCTCGGCACGGCGCAGCGCCTTACCGGTCTTCTGATGCGCTCCGGCCTTGCGGAGCAGCGCCGCAGCAACCAGTGGGTTGCGTGGCGCGAGGGGTGACTTCTTCATTTCGATCTCCAAATACGAGGCGGGCCGGTCGTGGCCCGCCGAACGCACGACCAACACCTGTGCTGATCGTGGTCTACGATCATCGCATGTTGGCGCCACAAAATGCAGCAAGGGCGACCCGAAGGCCGCCCTTGCGAAACTACCCGCCGCTGATCCGACTTCAGAAGATTCGGCGACCGATTTCCCAGGACAGCGCAGCAACAAACGCGGAACACGGAATCGTCAGGATCCAAGCCCAGACGATGTTGCCCGCCACGCCCCAGCGCACCGCTTTGACGTTGTTGCATGAGCCCACGCCGACGATCGCACCGGTAATCGTGTGCGTCGTCGACACCGGAATGCCAAGCGAGGTGGCGAGGAACAACGTCATCGCGCCACCCGTTTCAGCACAGAAGCCGCCGACCGGCTTCAGCTTGGTGAGCTTCTGACCCATGGTCTTCACGATTCGCCAGCCGCCGAACATGGTGCCGAGGCCAATCATCACGTAACACGCGATCACCACCCAGTGCGGCAGATGGTCCGGCGTTGCCTGCATCCAGTGCGGCACCATTTCCGGGTGCGAAACCGTTGCCGCCACCAGCATCATCCAGATGATACCGGCCGTTTTCTGCGCATCGTTGCCCCCGTGACCCAAGCTGTAGAGCGCGGCTGACATCAGTTGCAATCGCCTAAACCACTTATCGACCCGCCGTGGCGCGGTTCGGAAGAAGATCCAGGAGACGGCCAACATCAGCAGGGAGCCCAGCAGCATGCCGAGCATCGGCGACACGACGATGAAGGCAACTGTCTTCAGCACACCCGAGGCGATCAACGAGTCGGTGCCCGACTTTGCAACCGCCGCCCCAACCAAGCCACCAATCAGCGCATGGGATGAGCTGGAAGGGATGCCGTACCACCAAGTGATCAGGTTCCAAACAATGGCGCCCATCAGTGCGCCAAAGATCACGTAGTGATCGACGATCGAGGGATCGATCGTGCCCTTGCCAATGGTGGCAGCCACCTTCAACGGAAACAGGAAATACGCCACGAAATTGAAGAACGCGGCGAACAGCACCGCCCACTGCGGGCGGAGCACGCCGGTCGACACGACCGTGGCAATGGAGTTTGCTGCATCGTGAAAGCCGTTCATGAAATCGAACAGCAACGCGAGTGCCAGCAAAACGAGCAAAACCTCGAAGGTCATCAGGAAACCCCGGTGAGTCCAGCAATCATGTTCGGGGACGCTTACGCGTTCTCGAACACGATGCCTTCGAGAATGGTGGCAACGATGTAGCAACGATCCGCCATGTCTTCGAGGCGCTCGTACACCGTGCGCATCTTCATCACCTGACGGACCTCCGGCTCTTCGCGGAACAGGCGGGCCATCGCGCCCCGCATGACGACGTCGGTCTCGTCCTCGATGCTGCCGATTTCCTTGCAAAGCTCCAGAATGCGCTTGGCGTTCTCCATGTTGGAGATCAGGGCCACTGCCTCGCGCACCTTCTCGGTGGCCTGCACGCACAAGTCGGCCAGCTCCTTGGCCTCCGGCGTGAGCTTCTGGATGTCGTACTCGTACACCGTCAGTGCGGCCGCTTCACACACGTCGAGGATGTCGTCGAGCCGCAGCGCCAGAGCGTGGATGTCTTCGCGGTCGATCGGCGTGATGAAGGTCTTGTGCAGCAATTCCAGCGTGCCATGGGTCAGCGTATCCGCTTCCTTCTCCACCGCCTCAATGCGGCGAAGACGGCTGGGCAGCTGGTTGATGTCCGTCATCAGCGCAGCAAGTTCACGGGAGGCTTCAACGGCCTTGACGGCAACAGCATCGAAGGATTCAAAAAAACGCCCCTCTCGGGGCATCAGACGAGCAAACATGGGGGCTCTCGGCCAAATGTAACGAAAGCGTAATTTTATGCCACGAACGGCCTTTCGCCCACAACAATCAAGAAAAACCCGTCACTTCAACAAGTTGCTGAACTTCTTGCGGAATTTTGCGAGCTTCGGCGCGACCACGAGTGAGCAATACGGTTGCGCTTCATGACCCCGAAAATACCCTTGGTGATAGCGTTCCGCGGGGTAGAACCGTGGCAAGGGTGCGATCTCGGTAACGATCGGGTCAGCAAAAACACGATCACGCGTCAGCGCTTCGATCAAGGATCGCGCCTCGGCACCCTGTGCCTCGTCGGTGTAGAAGATCGCGCTGCGGTACTGCGGCCCGACGTCGTTGCCCTGCCGATTTGGGGTCGTCGGGTCGTGGATTGCGAAGAACACTTCCAGCAGATCGCGATAGCTGACGACACCCGCGTCGAAATCGACTTTCACCACTTCAACATGCCCGCTGTCGCCACGACATACAGCCTCGTACGACGGATCGGGAAGATGCCCACCGCAATAGCCTGACGTCACCGCCAGCACCCCCTTCATCTGCTCGAAGACAGCCTCCAGGCACCAGAAGCATCCCCCGCCCAGCACTGCCGACTGCACACCTGCCCGTACATCCATCGCTCACCTCCGTGTAAACTTGCGACCAGCCAATCGCACTCCGTTTCGACCGCAGCAATGCAACACTGTTTCACAGTTCAGCGCTCAATTTTTCGGCCGATCTGCCGATCGCGAAAATCATGAAGGTAGAAAAACAAGCGGACGGGATCTGGATCGTTCGCACACCTGATGGTCGCGTCGCGGGAACCCTCGATGGCCGCTATGGAGAGTGGGTTGCGCGCGCCGGCGCGCTGACCTTGGGTGTCTGCAGATCGCGCCAGACCGCGGAGATTCTCGTCAGGGCGCACGCCAACGGGCAGAAGTCCGCGAAGTGGCTCAACGGAAACTGATGTTGTAGTGCAGATCGATCGCGTTGTCGCTACCCGCGCGCGCCACCATCGATACGCGGCGCGTCAGCGCATAGCTCAGCTTCACCAGACTCTCACTCCCGCTGAGGCTTTGCTCGTAGGTCAGGTTGATATCCCGCGTCAGCCGTTTGCCGAGCATCACCACCTGGCCGGCGACCGTATCGCCACCTGCGCTCGCGCTGCTGCTTGAAAAACCGGTTGCCGAGCCGGCAACCTGGCTCGTCGCGCCATGGCCGAGGCCACGGTTTTCCGACTGCGCGATCATGATCTGATCGATACCGAACGTATTCGCGATCTGGTTCGTCAGCCCGCCTGTCTGGTCGCCCAACACAGCACCGGCCGCCGCCATCAGCAAGGCCGCATCGCCATCGGAGTTGCCGCCCGGTGCCCGACCGAGCACGATCCACGAGAGCTTCTCGGCGTCCGGCACGTTCGGTTCTGAAATCAGCCGGACCTTGGGCCGCTGCGCCGAGCCGCTGATCTGCACGCCGGCCTCTACTGCCAGGCCTTTACGGACCGCTTCGATCGACAAGGTCGGATTGTCCAGCGGCCCCTGAAAGGTAATCAGACCCTCGTCGATCGACAAGCGCTGGCCATAGGCGTCGTACTGCCCATCACGGGTTTCGATACGCCCACTGGCACGCAGCGCCTCGCCCGGGCGTGCGCGCAAACGGATCGCGCCGGCAAGTCGGGTATCGACACCAAAGGCGTGCAGGTAGAGCGCATTGCCCAGATCGGCTTCGACATCAGCGGTGATACGGAACGGCTTCTCCTGCGGTTTGGTACGCCCGCGCACCACAACGTCGTCGTCAAGCGTTGGCGCGCCGGTACGCGTCGGCCCAATGAAGCCGGCCGGCACCGTCACGCTGCCCGTCACCGCCATCGAATCCCAGCCCGTCTTGATCTGTCCCTCGCCTGACAACATCAGCCACAGGTCACGCCGTTGCAGGATCGGCAGACGATCGGCGTTGATACGGAAACTGCCCTCGCCGGTTGCGAGCTCCACTGTGCCGGTAGCCGTCGCGCTACCGGGCTGGACGGTCAGGCCCGCGTAGTCGATACGCTTTTCGTTGGGCCGCACGCGACTCGGTGACGTGAAGGACAGATCATCGAGATAAAGCCGATCGGCATCGAAGCGCGCCTTCAGCACCCCACCGCCGAGCCGCAGCCCTTGCTCGACCAGCATCAGCCCCAAGCGTTCGCCGCTGATGGCACCAGTAGCAACCGGGTTGTCCGGCGTGCCGCTCAGGGAAAAGTCGCCGGTCAATCCGCCCTCGGTGCGCAGGTTCGGATCGAGCAGGGGTCCGATCCAATCAACCGACGGCACCTCAAGGCGCGCGCGGCCCAACAGCGGCAGGCTGCGTGCGATTCGCCAGCCCTTGCCTTCGCGGCGCGACTGCGCGGTGGCGGAGGCCGAAATGACGCCGATGCGCGTACCGGCAGCACTTGCAGCAAGGGCAAGCCGGTCGTCGTTGGCTGCGATGATGGCTTCGAATTCGGTGAGGCCCAGCGCAACCGGCGCGTCCCCCTCAAGCACCAGGTCACCCGCTTCGCGGAACACACGGATCTGCCCGTTGACCGCCTTCTGCAGATGCAAGTCCCATTCGGCACCCATCTGCAGCGTGTTGCCGCGTGCGACCACCTGCTGCGATTCATTGAGCGCAAGCCCCAGGCGCAACCCCGTCATCGAACCCTTGGCAACAATCTCGTCCGGGTTCCAGCGGGTTTCGTCGAGCCGGAACGATGCGCGATCACCGAGCAAGCGCGTCTTGCCAAGTCGGAAGTGGTCTGGCCCGACTTCCAACGTAGCCGGCTCGGCCAGCGACGCCTCGCCGTTCCACTCAAGGTCGAAGCGGTCAAGCATGCCGTTCCAGTCAAGGCGATCCGACAGGCCGCCATGCGCGGCGAGCTGCAGTGCATGGGAGCGCGGGAAGTCCGCCTCCAGGGTCACGCGATGATCCGAGCGCTTGCCAAGCACGGTAAGGGCGCCGCGATGAACGATCTGTTCCGCGCCCGCCGCCGAGCGCAGGCCGCCCAGCGTAAACCGTATGTCGATCGCGCCTTCTCGCCCCTCACTCAATCGGCCACGCAGATTCACCGCATCCACACGGACGACATCGGGCACCGCGAGCTGCGAGGCAACGAGGTCGATCTGCCCGGCGGGCTGATCCAGCGTGCCGCGAGCGGACAGGCGGCCCGAGAAGCCTTGCCCCAGATGTTCGAGTTGCGGCGCGTCGACCCGCAGCGTGAGCCGATCGCCAGCCGCGCCGAAAGCGCCCTGGACTGCCAGCCGATTGCCGAGCGCGGCGAGGCTCACATCGGCATGATGAATTCGCGAGCCATCGAGCGACAGCGAACCGCCCCCCGATAGCGGCATGCCAGCAAGCCGGCTATCCGTCAGCTGCAACTGGCCGTCGAGCGCTAGACGCGGTGACAAGCGGCCGCTCGCCGCCAGCGTGCCGTTCAACTGGCCACGCGGTGCCTGGTTCCAAAACGCAGCCGGATCAAGGTCGCGAGCTTCACCGTTGACCTTGAAGTTCTTCGCGGCGCCGAGATCGAACCAGCCCGTCGCGCTCGCGAGCATGGCGCCCATGGTCAGGCGCAGTCGCTCCACTTCGATGCGCTCCCCGCGCAAATCCCCGGCGAGATCGGCAACCAGGCGGCCATCGCTCAGCTTGCCTTCGAGGCGTTGACGCGCCGGCTCGCCACGCGCGACCAGCTCGCCACCCAGGCGCGCCGTCGGCAGCGCCTTGTGCAGCTTTGCCGGATCGATGCCAGCAAGCGAGATCCTCGCGTCGGTGCGGCCAATCGCATCCGGCGCCCCTTCTGGCGACGGACGCCAGGCCAGGGCGCCGGCGATACGCCCCGCCCCCGGCAGCGCAAGCGCCAATTCCTTGACGATCAACTCGCTCGCGTCAAAGGTCAGGCGCCCGGAGGCCCGTTCGATCGGCAGACGCCCTTGGTCGATACGCCCCGGTGCGGCGTTGGTGATCTCAAAAGGCCCTTCGATTCGCGACTCGGCCAGCCGTGCAGCCTCTGGCACCCCGTGCGGGTCAAGCGCCGGCTGCAGCCGCACACGCACCTGCAACGCAGCCTCTGGCGCATCCGGATGAAAACGGCTCGGATCGATCGGGCCGCCCTCCAGCGCAATGGTCCGGAGCAACATCGGCTCGAACAGCCGCAAGCCGAGTTCCCCGTCGGCCTTCATTGCGTCGCTGCTCGCTTGCAAGCCCAGCGTCATGTCGGTCAGCGACCCATGCGCCGCGAGTTTGGCCTCGATCGGATGCGCGCCGTAGTGCGCCGAAATGTTGCCCACGGCATCGATGGCAAACGGCGCCATCGTCGCGAGCGTGCCATCGAGTCGTGCCGGGCCCCAGTCGGTGGTGCCGGAGACGTGCGAAAACCGCCAAAGCTCGTGCCCCATGTCCGCGGCGGCAGACGCCTCGCGCAACTCGAACATGCGGTCGAGCTTCGCGCCATCGCGCTGGAACAACGTGAAATGGCCGAGTGCCACATCATCCAGGCGCAGCCCTATCGGCAAGGCGATGGCGTTGAGCGGGCCGCTGGGCTCATGTGACAGCGTGTAGGTGACCGAAAGGCTCTGCACCCGGACCCGCTTTGCGTGCACCCAACCGCTCAGCAGTTCCGAGGGCGACCAGTCGATGGCGAGCTTGCGGGCATCGACATCGACGCCCGCCATGGCGAACACGAAGCGCTCCGCACGCAGGGAATCAGCCAGCCGACCACTCGGTTGCTCGATGCGGATCTGGCCGCGGGTCGCGACGTCCAGCGCATGCGCGAGAAAGCGCAACCCGCCTTCGGTACCGATCGACCAGCTGATGGCCACCCAAGGCAGTACCGCCGCCGCTGCCCCCAGCAGAATCGCCAGCGGACGCCGCGCCGCACGCCCCACGATGCCGGGTCGCGGCTCCGAGGCTGGCGCCGGGGTCTCGGGAGTGGCTTCGTCAGCCTGCATGCTGCGGCCGACGCCGACTCAGGCGAACAGTCGCGCCAGCTCGGCGCCAGGATCCGCCGCGCGCATGAACGCCTCGCCGACGAGGAACGCATTGACCTGCCGCGCGCGCATCGTCGCGACATCAGCGGTCGACAGAATGCCGCTTTCGGTGACGACGATTCGGTCGGTAGGAATGCGATGCAGCTGCGACAAGGTGGCGTCGAGGCTCACTTCGAAGCTGCGCAGGTTTCGGTTGTTGATGCCGACCAGCGGCGTCTTCAATTGCAGCGCGATATCGAGTTCGTCCGCATCGTGCACCTCGACCAGCACCGCCATTCCCAAGGCGTTGGCTTCTGCCTCAAGCGCGGACAACTGCGCCAGCGCAGTCGCCGGAGCGTGGCCCACCGCGCCCTCGGGCGGCAGGAAGGCCGCCACGATCAGCAGAATGCAGTCGGCGCCCATGGCGCGCGCTTCATGTACCTGGTAGCTGTCGACAATGAAGTCCTTGCGCAGCACCGGCAGTGAGCAGGCGGCGCGTGCTGCCTTGAGGTAGTCCGGCGAGCCCTGAAAGTAGTCACGGTCAGTGAGCACCGACAGGCAGGCCGCCCCACCCTGCTCGTAGGACATTGCGATCTCGGCCGGGCGAAAATCGGCGCGGATCACGCCTTTGGACGGGCTTGCCTTCTTGATTTCGGCGATCACACCGGACTGCCCCGCCGCAATCTTTGCACGCAGGGCCCCGACAAAATCACGCAGCGGCCCACCTTGATCGGCCGCCACACGCATCGCTTCGCGCGACACCACTGCAGCGCCCGCTGCAACTTCCTCGCGCTTGGTTGCGATGATCTTCTGAAGAATGTCTGACATCGGCTCTTCCGTCGCTCAGGCGGCAAATTTCTTGGTGTACTCGACCAGCTGATCGACCTTGGCCCGCGCTGCGCCGCTCGCGATCGTCGCGATGGCGCGCTCGACGCCATCGGCCAGCGAGTCGGCAATGCCCGCCACGTACAGGCTGGCACCGGCGTTGAAGGCAACGATATCGCGCGCCGCAGGCAATTTGCCGGTCAATGCGCCCAGCAACATCTCACGTGAATCCTCAACGGTCGCAGCACGCAAGGCCGAGGCTGCGTGCAGCGGCAGGCCGACATCTTCCGGCGACAAGCGGTACTCGCGCACCACACCGTCGCGCAACTCGCCCACCATCGTCGGCGCGGAGATCGACAGCTCGTCGAGACCATCCAAGCCATGGACGATCATCACATTGCGTGCGCCCAGGCGCTGCAGCACCCGCACCTGGATGCCGACCAGATCGGGGTGGAACACGCCCATCAACTGATTCGCCGCATTGGCCGGGTTGGTCAACGGGCCGAGGATGTTGAAGATCGTCCGCACGCCCAACTCGCGCCGTACCGGGCCCGCATGTTTCATGGCCGCATGGTGGCTGGGCGCGAACATGAAGCCAACACCGATGTCGTCGATGCAGGCGCCCACCTGTTCCGGGCTCAGCGAGAGATTCACACCGAGCGACTCGAGCACGTCGGCCGAGCCGGACTGCGACGACACCGAACGACCGCCATGCTTGGCCACCCGCGCCCCGGCGGCGGCGGCAACGAACATCGCGCCGGTTGAAATATTGAAGGTGTGCGCGCCATCACCACCGGTGCCACAGGTATCGACCAGAGTCTGCACATCGGATTTCAGCGGCACCTTGGTCGCGAATTCACGCATCACGGTGGCAGCGCCGGCGATTTCACCAACGGTTTCCTTCTTCACCCGCAGTCCGGAGATGATGGCCGCGATCATCACCGGCGACACCTGGCCGGACATGATCTGCCGCATCAGATCGACCATCTCCTCATGGAAGATCTCGCGGTGTTCGATGACGCGTTGAAGGGCTTCTTGGGGGGTCATGCTCATCCTCCGCACATGTGAATGAAGCGGCGCTCAGCCGCTTCATTCATGTGCTTTCACATGTCGAGAAAGTTCTTCAGCAACTGGTGGCCACCTTCGGTCAGGATCGACTCCGGGTGGAACTGCACGCCTTCGATCGGCAGCGTGCGATGCCGCACGCCCATGATCTCGCCGTCCTCGGTCCACGCAGTGACTTCCAGGCAATCGGGGCACGTTTCACGCTCGATCGCCAGCGAGTGGTAACGCGTTGCCGTGAAGGGATTGGGCAACCCGCGGAACACACCCTTGTCGGCATGCGAGATCGGCGAAGTCTTGCCGTGCATCAGGCGCTTGGCGTGCACGATCTTGCCGCCGAAGGCCGCGCCGATCGACTGATGCCCAAGGCACACGCCAAGGATCGGCAGCTTGTCGGCGAAGTGCTTGATCGCCGGCACCGAAATGCCCGCCTCGGCCGGCGAACACGGGCCGGGGGAGACGACGAGCTTCTCGGGCTGCATCAGCTCGATCTGCTCGACGGTGATCTGGTCATTGCGAAACACCCGCACATCGGCACCGAGTTCGCCGAAGTACTGCACGAGGTTGTAGGTAAAGCTATCGTAGTTGTCGATCATCAGCAGCATGGCAGGGCTCCTTATTCGAATCGGGTGTCGAGGCCGCGTTCGGCCATCTCGGCAGCGCGCAAGACCGCACGGGCCTTGTTCTGCGTTTCCTGCCATTCCGATTCGGGATTGGAGTCGGCAACGATGCCGGCCCCCGCCTGTACATGCAGCTGACCGTCCTTGAGCACTGCGGTGCGGATCGCGATTGCGACGTCCAGCTCACCATCGAAGCCCAGATAACCGACGGCACCCGCGTAGATGCCGCGCTTGACCGGCTCCAGCTCGTCGATGATTTCCATCGCGCGGACCTTCGGCGCGCCGGACACGGTGCCGGCTGGAAACGCGGCGCGCAGCACGGCAAGCGGCGCAGCGCGCTTGTCTTCGAGTTCCTTGAGCTCACCCTCGACATTCGAGACGATGTGCATCACATGTGAGTAACGCTCAACGATGAACTGCTCGGTGACCTTGACGGTGCCGGTAGCTGCAACGCGGCCGACATCGTTGCGACCGAGATCGAGCAGTTGAAGATGCTCCGCGCGCTCCTTCTCGTCGGCGAGCAGATCCTTCTCCAGCGCCAGGTCCTCTTCATGCGTCGCGCCGCGTTTGCGCGTGCCGGCGATCGGTCGCACAGTGACGGTGCCGTCTTCGAGCTTGACCAGGATCTCCGGCGAAGCGCCGACGACATGGAAGTCCTCGAAGTTGAAGTAGAACATGTACGGGCTGGGGTTCAGCGCGCGAAGACTGCGATAGAGCGCCATCGGACTGGCCGCGAAGGGCTTGCTCATGCGCTGCGACAGCACCACCTGCATGATGTCGCCATCGACGATGTACTGCTTGGCGCGCCCGACCGCCGCCTTGAAAGCCTCTTCGCCGAAGCTGCTGACCGCTTCGGCCGGTTCGACCGACACATCCTGCGGAATCGCGACCGGCTCACGCAGCTTCGCAAGCAGCTCCTTCAGGCGCCGCTGCGCGCGCTTGTACGCACCGGGCACTTCCGGCTCGGCGTACACCACCAGCGTCAGCTTGCCGGAAAGGTTATCGACAATCGCGATCTCTTCGGACAGCAGCAACACGATGTCCGGCACGCCGAGCGGGTCCTTCGGCTCATGCTTGGCCAGCTTCGGCTCGATGTAACGCACGGTGTCGTAGCCGAAGGCACCGACCAGGCCGCCGCAGTACCGCGGCAGGCCATCGCGCGGCGGCACCTTGATCCGCTGCATGAATTCGCCAATGTAGTTGAGCGGATCGCCGTAGTCGCGACGCTCGACGAGGCGATCATTGGTCAGCAGCAGGGCCGAGCGGCCGTACACCTCGATGCGGGTGTTGGCGCGCAAGCCAATGATGGAGTAGCGGCCGAAGCGCTCACCGCCCTGCACGGATTCGAGCAGGTAGGTCCAGGACTCGTTGGCGAGCTTCAGGTAGATCGACAGCGGCGTATCGAGATCGGCAAAGGTCTCGAGCGTCAGGGGGATGCGGTTGTAACCCTGTTGGGCCAACGCGAGAAATTCGGATTCGGTCATCATGACTCCACGTTCTTGTCCCGCGCCGGGCGCCCAATCGGTGAGGCGCACTTCAAGCTGGTCGCGGGCGGATTGTCCTGAACATCAGGGCGCGGGCGAACCGCGCCAGAACTGCGGTGTGGGGGCTTAAAGAGCCCGCCACGAGCACCCGGTGCGCTGCCATCGTGCGGCGGCGCGAGACGGGAGGTGCTCCTTTCCGATGTTCAGGTTCTCGCAGGTCATGAGGGTCGAGGTTCAGGCCGAAGCGCGCCCGATCAGGCGCAGCAATCCGGGGAATGCCGATACTAACCCGTCGCATTCGATGGTGTCCACGGCGCGCCCCTCGCTGTAGCCATAGGTCATCAAGAGCACTGGTATCCCTGCCGACTGAGCGGCCAGCGCGTCGTTCGCCGAATCACCAACCATCAGCGCACGCGTCGGCGACACGCCCAGCGCTTCGCACGCATGCAGCAACGGTGCGGGATCGGGCTTTTTCACCGGTAAGGTGTCTCCGCTGACAACACAGCCGAAGAATTGCGCCAGGCCCATGTG
Organism: Niveibacterium sp. COAC-50; assembly: GCF_013184235.1. Taxonomy (NCBI): domain Bacteria; kingdom Pseudomonadati; phylum Pseudomonadota; class Betaproteobacteria; order Rhodocyclales; family Rhodocyclaceae; genus Niveibacterium; species Niveibacterium sp. COAC-50. The sequence goes on along the minus strand of NZ_JABCJM010000001.1, from coordinate 214,473 downwards.
ATCGAGCAAGGGCAGCGTAAAGGCGCCGGCCTTGTTGGTGATGCACGCCATTCGGATGCCCTGTGCCTGCAAGGCACCGAGCGTGTCCGCCACGCCTTCGTAAATTCGTGTGGAGTGCCCATTCACTGCAGCGTAATGGCGGCGGAATACCGCGACCGCGGCTTCCAGCGATGCCCCGTCACGCGCGGCGCGCCCGTCAGTCAGGCAGCGCTCCACAAGGTTCGGAATACCCCGCCCGACAAACCGCGTGACCTCGTACAGCGAGCGAGTCGGCTCGCCCAGCTCCTCAAGCATCCGCCGTGCGGCCTCGTGGAGATCGGGGATCGTGTCGAGCAGCGTGCCGTCCAGGTCGAACAGCACCACATCCACATCGAAGCGGGGCGTCGTCATCGTTCAGACCTGGGCCAACTGCTCGCGCAGCGCGGCGATCACGCTGTCGTAGCGATTGGGGTCACTCGCCTTGCCGGCCCCGAACACGGCCGACCCGGCCACGAAGGTGTCGGCGCCCGCGCGGGCAATCTCGGCAATGTTGTCGACCTTCACGCCACCGTCGATCTCCAGCAGCACCTTCTTGCCGGTTTGCTGCTCCCATGCATCGAGGCGTTTGCGCGCCTCGGCGAGTTTCACCAAGGTCTGCGGAATGAACTTCTGGCCGCCGAACCCGGGGTTCACCGACATCAGCATGATCAAGTCGATCTTGTCCATCACATGATCGAGCCAGGACAAGGGTGTTGCCGGATTGAACACCAGGCCGGCCTGACAACCGTGGTCGCGGATCAGCGCCAGCGTGCGATCCACATGACGGGTTGCTTCCGGATGAAAGGTGATGACATTGGCGCCCGCCTTGGCGAACATCGGCACCAACGCGTCGACCGGCTCCACCATCAGGTGCACATCGATCGTCGCGTTCGTCAGCGGGCGCAGCGCCTCGCAAACGAGCGGGCCGATCGTCAGATTCGGCACGTAATGGTTGTCCATCACGTCAAAGTGGATCCAGTCAGCGCCGGACGCCAGAACGTTCAAAACCTCTTCGCCAAGCTTGGCGAAGTTTGCCGACAGGATGCTCGGCGCGATGCGATAACTCACGGTGTTCCCCCACCCCAAAACCGCGATTTTCCCAGATGCGGACGGATTCCGGAAACGGACCGTGAATTCGAACATGGCGCGCCGGGCGAATGCCCGTTTGAATGAGGGTCTGACTCAAACCCGGCCAACCCGCCATGCCTGAAGCAAAGTCGCCAGCGATTACCGTGTCCGCGCAAGCGCAATACATCGAAGAGCAGTCGGACGCGGAGGCGGGCCGTTTCGTCTTTGCCTACAAGGTGACGATCGAGAACACAGGCGATACGCCGGCACAGTTGGTCAGCCGTCACTGGGTAATCACCGATGCCGCAGGGCATGTGCAGGAAGTAAGAGGCATCGGCGTGATCGGCGAGCAGCCTCGGCTCGCTCCAGGCGAAGCCTTCGAGTACACCAGCGGCTGCGCCATTGCGACCGCGGTCGGTACGATGCGAGGGGCCTATCAGATGGTGGCGGAAGACGGCACACAGTTCGAGGCCGAGATTCCGGAATTCGTGCTCGCCGCGCCCGGCATGCTTCACTGAACGCGGCTACGGCCCTAACCGCGCCGCAGGGCCTCAGGCGAGGCGCAGCGTGGCTATCGCGTGCAGCGACTCGGGCGCCGTCTCGTCGCCGACCAGACGGACGACCACCGGCACGCCGGCCGATTCCGCCGCCGCCGCAACGGCCGCCACGGCGCGGCGGTGCAGGTCGTCTCCTGCGGCGGAGACGCTGACGTAGTGCAAGGCACTGCCAAGCAAGGTTTCAATTCTCAAACGCACCGGGTCCGACACCCGCAAAGCGCAGCGCAAACCGCGCGCAATCAGATCCGACAGCGCTTCAGGACGCACCATGCCTGCGTCGAACTCGAGGACCAGCGTTGCGCCCACCGCGCCAATGCGCGCCACGACGCCACGACAGGCCGTCACGAAGCGAGGGTCGCTGAGACTGGACCGCGCAGGCGCCATCGCCCACACACCGCCTGCGGCGCCCTCTGCGGCCACCGCGAGGCGCTCAAGCAACTGAAGATCCGCATCCAGCGCCAGCCCGGCATCCGGCGCCACAAGATCCGGCAGTAGAACATCACGCGCCTGGTCTCGAGACCACGCCGCGGCGTGCAGGCGTCGGGTCCAGATTTGGCCGTCCGCACCGACGAGCACGTCCCAGTGGGCCCCAAGCGCACCCTCGGCCATGGCAGCACGCCAGCTCGCCTCCGCCGCGTCCTGCTGCGCGACCAACTCATCGAACTCAGGTGCGGCGAAGCGGAAGCAGTTCTTACCCGCATTCTTCGCGCGGTACATGGCCACATCGGCAATCGCAACCAGGGCGTCGTCCTCGCCGTCATGCGGATACACGGCAACGCCGATGCTGGCCGCTACGCGCAACAGATGATCGCCGTATTCGATGACCTCGGTGGCACAGGCCACCAGCTTGTAGGCCAAGCGTGCCGCCGCGAGCGGATCGGCCAGCTCATCGGCGATGACCACGAATTCGTCGCCACCCAGGCGCGCAACGGTATCGCTCTCGCGCACCGCGGCAACGAGGCGGCTTGCCACCGTGCGCAGAACCTGGTCACCCGCAGCGTGGCCATGCTGATCGTTGACCGGCTTGAAGTTGTCCAGATCGATGAAAAACAACGCGAAGCCAGCCCGGTTGCGCCGCGCCTTGGCTTGAATGGCGTTGAGCGCCTGACGGAAGCCCGTCCGCGTAAGAAGGCCGGTGAGCTCATCGATGCCGGCCAGCGAGCGGCTTTGCGCATGCGCCTCGCTTTGCGCGGCGGTCTGGCGCACGAGTTCAGCGCGCGCCTCGGCGAGCAGGGCCGTCTGCCGGCTGATGTCCTCGCGCAAGCGATTGCTGCGCCGGCTCGCGACGACGCCGACCACCAGCACCGAGATCAATACCGCAAGCGCGATCCAGACCGCCATCGGCTGGCGATCGACGGCCTGCCGCGCCACCGCGATACCGGACTTGATCGGCATCGCGCCCGGCTCGGCGGCGTATAGCTTGGGGTCGCCGGCGATGACCCAGACCTCGCGGTTGAATTCCTCAAGCGGCAGCAGCTGATCCGTCGACACGCTCTTCTCGGCGCCTCGGTGGATGATGAAGTTCAGCTGCGTCGCCTCTTCTGCAATCGGCACATCAAAATACACGCCGAAGTCAGTGGTGCCGGCCGGCTTCAGCGGCTCGGTCCAGCGGGTGTCCTCGCCAAGGTTATGCCCCTCACCCCAGACATGAAGCCCCCAACCGTTGTAGAGGCCATCCGCGCGGTGGAAGTGAATACGCGCAAACCCTTGCGGCGCCACCGCCCACGCGGGAACGGACGCGCCCAATACCGCCAGCACCAGCGCTAGCCAGGCAAGAAATCTGAGTGGCATTGGGCGTCGTGACATCAGGAGCGGTAGTCAGCGTTGATCTTCACGTAGTCGTAAGAGAAGTCGCAGGTCCAGACCGTAGCCGCCGCGGGGCCGCGGGCGAGATCGATACGCACGGTGATCTCTTGCGATTTCATGATACGTGCACCGTCGGCCTCGCGATAGGCCGCCGCGCGGCCGCCCAGCTCAGCGACGAGGACCTCGCCGGCAGCATCGCCCAGCCAGACGCGCAGTCGATCGACATCGAGGTCCGCAACGCCAGCGTAGCCGATTGCCGCCAGGATGCGGCCGAGATTCGGGTCGGAGGCAAAAAAGGCGGTTTTGACCAACGGTGAATGCGCAACGGCGTAGGCGACCTTGCGACATTCCTCCCGGTTCGCGCCGCCCGCAACCGCGATGGTCATGAACTTGGTGGCGCCCTCGCCATCGCGCACGATCGCCTGAGCCAGCCACACCGCCACCTCGATCACGGCCGAACGCAGCGCGGCATAGTCGGCGGAGGCCGCGTCGGTGATTTCTGCGGCGCCGGCCGCCCCGGTCGCGATCAGGATGAAGGAATCGTTGGTGGAGGTGTCGCCGTCGACGGTGATGCTGTTGAAGGACAGATCCGCCGCCTCACGCACCAACTGCTGCAACAACGCTTGCGAGACAGCCGCATCGGTCGCCATGAAGCCGAGCATGGTCGCCATGTTCGGCTTAATCATGCCGGCGCCCTTGCTGATGCCGGTGATCGTCACCGTCTTGCCGCCCAACTCGATGCGCCGGGACGTGGCCTTCGCGATCGTATCGGTCGTCATGATGCCGTGCGCAGCGTCATACCAGCCATCGGCACGCAAGTCAGACTGCGCAGCCGGCAGCCCGGCCACCAGGCGATCCATCGGCAGATGCTCAAGGATCACGCCAGTCGAGAACGGCAGTACCGACGTCGCCGCAATACCCAGGCGCGAGGCGACCGCCTCACAGGTTGCGCGGGCGTTCTGCAAACCCAGCGCGCCGGTACCCGCATTCGCGATACCCGTGTTGATGACCAAGGCGCGAATCGCCGAGCCCGCCTCCAGGTGAGCCTGGCAGACCTGAACCGGTGCCGCGCAGAAACGGTTCTGCGTGAACACGCCGGCAGCGCGGCTGCCTTCCGCCAATTCGATCAGGGTCAGGTCGCGACGATCGGCCTTGCGGATACCTGCCTGCGCGACGCCCAGTCGGACGCCGGCGACCGGCAGCAGTTCAGAGGCGATGGGCGGATTCAGGCAAACAGGCATGGCGGCTCCAGGCAGTTAAGGCCGCGACAGGGCGGCCGATCAGCCTGCAAGTTTAACGGATCAGGCACGTGCCCCCCGAGCCGCTACGTGTTCGAAGCCCATCGACGCCTGCTGCACGAAATGCAGCACCCCAGTCGCATCCTCTTCGGACAGCACCGCATCCGCCTTGATGCGATCTGCGTAGAACGCGCCGATCGTCCGGCCATGCACCACGATTGGGGCGATGACGAACGGTGGCACGCCCCCGGCACGAGTCAGGCGCTCGAGGCGCACCGGCGCCTCGAAGGCATTGGCAACGACGAAACTCTGCTGGCGCGCCACCACGGTGTTGACCAGCTCGCCGGGGCTGCCATCGAGCGCAAACTGAAATGCCCGCACCAGCGCATCAGCGCCGGGCCCCAAGCCGGCCTTGCCAACCAGGTGCTGGCGATCCGGTGTCAGCATCGCAAACAGGGCGCGATCCATGCCGATGCCGCGGAAGATCCCCTCCAGCGCCAGCGTCAGCACGTCGTTCAAATTCGGTTTGCCCGCGATCAGCATCGAAAGGTCGCGCAGGATCTTGAGTTGCAACAAGGGGTTCGGACCGCTCGAATCCTCGTCTTCCTGCACCGTCACGGCGCCGCCGCTGCGCGGCAGAGGAATCAGTCGCGCCGCCTCATGCGCCCCGTAGTTCACCGCAGCCTGCGCAGCGGCAACGGCGTTATCGGTGATCAGCGGCAGGATTTCGTCCAGGGGCCGGTCGAGATGCTTCGAGATCTGGTCGAGCACCTGTCTTGTGGCGGGCGCCTCCCAGCCTCCCTCCGCCTGCCGCGCGAGCGAGTGTGCCAGCGCAACCGATTTCTCGCGGTCCCCGCCCCGCTCGCCTTGTTCGATGACACTGGTCAGCAAGCCACCCAAACGCCAGTCCTTCACCAAGCCCAAGGTAATCTGGCGCAGTCGATAGCCCAGCACATTCTGCTCGGCCACTTCGGCGGGCACGCCGGTTGACAGCGTGCTGTCGAGCGACTGAGCCGCCTCATCGCCAAAGCACCAGAAGGCCATCTCACCGACACGGGCGAGCAAGGCGGAAATGAAGACTTCTTCCGGGTTCGGGTCTGCCTTCAGCGCGGCCAGGGTGCGCGCTTGAACCGCAGCATGAAAGGCGCGCGCCATCTCGGTCACGACGCGCTCCCGCACGCCGCCACGCAGCAAGGCGTCGATCAGCACGAGCGACAGCGCCATGTTGGCGACCGCGTCAAAACCAAGTACCACAAGGGCGCGGCTGACCGTGCTGATGTGGGCGCGAGAGGGATTGAAGTACGCGCTGTTGGCGAGCTTGAGCACCTTGGTCGTCAGCGCGGCGTCCTGCAGGATGATCGAAGCCAGCGCCGAGGCCGACGCCTTCTCGTCGTCCGCGACTTCGCGGATCGAGTCCACGGTGCGCCCGAACGCCGGCATGTCGCGTTCGCGTATGCGCGCGACGAAGCCCTGGGCCCCAAGGCGGCGAGCGTCCTGCAGCGTGGTCACGATGGCTGGCTCCTACATGTCACAAACCCTTAACGGCAGCGAAACCAGCAAGCTGTAGCGCATGCAAGCAAAACGCCGGCACTCGGCCGGCGTTTTCTGGGGACGGAAGACAGCCGATCAGCTGAGCTTGCCGTGGCAGTGCTTGAACTTCTTGCCCGACCCGCACGGGCACGCATCGTTGCGGCCCACCTTGATGCCACCTTGAGCCGGCATCGGCCGCGCCTCGCTGCTGGCTTCCGCAGCGGCCAGCGCTTCGTCATAGTCGGCGTGGTGGTACTGGACATTGTCGACCGGCGCCGGTTGCGGCTCGGCCTCTTCCAGCTGTTCCTCGGAGCGGATCTGCACCGTCATCAGCAGGCGCGTCACTTCGATTCGAACGGTGGAGAGCAGGCTCTCGAACAACTCGAAGGATTCGCGCTTGTACTCCTGCTTCGGGTTCTTCTGCGCGTAACCGCGCAGATGGATCCCCTGCCGCAGATGGTCGAGCGAAGCCAGATGCTCGCGCCAGTGCGTATCGAGGCTGTTGAGCATCACGTTGCGCTCAAAACCGCGCCACGCTTCCGGATTGACCGGCGCGATCTTCTCGGCGTAGGCCGCATCGGCCGCTTCGATGATCTTGCGCAGCAAGTCGTCGTCCGACAGGCTCTGGTCGTCCTTGCTCCACTGTGCAACCGGCAGCTTGAGCTGGAATTCACCTTCCAAGGCACGCTCGAAGCCCGGCAGATCCCACTGCTCCTCGACGCTCTCGGCCGGCACATAGGTGCGGAACAGGTCGTGGAGCACGCCCTGGCGCATCGCCGTGATGGTCTCGCCGATTTCGTTTGCTTCAAGCAGTTCGTTGCGCTGCAGGTAGATGACCTTGCGCTGGTCGTTCGCAACGTCGTCGTACTCCAGCAATTGCTTGCGGATATCGAAGTTGCGCTGTTCAACCTTGCGCTGGGCGGACTCGAGCGAACGCGTAACGATGCCCGCTTCGATCGCCTCACCTTCCGGCATCTTCAACCGCACCATGATCGCGTTGAGGCGATCGCCAGCGAAGATCTTCATCAGCGGATCTTCCAGCGACAGGTAGAAGCGCGATGCACCCGGGTCACCCTGGCGGCCGGAACGGCCACGCAACTGGTTGTCGATACGCCGCGACTCGTGACGCTCGGTGCCGATGATCTTCAGGCCGCCGGCCGCGATCACCTTCTCGTGCAGCACCTTCCACTCGGCGCGCAGCGCGTCAATCTTCGCCGCCTTTTCCTCTTCCGGCACCGAGGCGTCTTCGCGCAGCAGGGCGATCTGCTTCTCGACGTTACCGCCGAGCACGATGTCGGTACCGCGGCCTGCCATGTTGGTCGCGATCGTGATCACGCCCGGGCGGCCCGCCTGCACGATGATCTCGGCCTCTTTGGCATGCTGCTTGGCGTTGAGCACCTGATGCGGCAGCTTCTGCGCATCGAGCAGGTGCGACAGCAGCTCGGAGTTCTCGATCGAGGTCGTGCCGACCAGCACCGGCTGACCGCGCTCGTGGCAATCCTTGATGTCGCGGATGATCGCGTCGTACTTCTCCTTGGCGGTGCGATACACCAGATCGTTCGCGTCGATACGGATCATCGGGCGATTGGTCGGGATCACAACCGTTTCAAGGCCGTAGATCTGATGGAATTCGTAGGCCTCGGTGTCCGCCGTACCGGTCATACCGGAAAGCTTGGCGTACATGCGGAAGTAGTTCTGGAAAGTGATCGACGCGAGGGTCTGGTTCTCGGCGTTGATCTGGACGCCTTCCTTGGCCTCGACCGCCTGGTGCAGGCCATCGGACCAGCGGCGCCCTGCCATCAGGCGGCCGGTGAACTCATCGACGATCACCACTTCACCGTTCTGCACAACGTAGTGTTGGTCGCGGTGATACAGCGAATGCGCGCGCAACGCTGCGTACAGGTGGTGGATCAGCAGGATGTTTGCCGGGTCGTACAGGCTGGAGCCTTCGGCCAGCAGGCCCGCCTTCGCCAGCAGCCCTTCGGCGGTCTCGTGCCCCTGCTCGGTGAGCAGGACTTGATGGGCCTTCAGGTCGACCGTGTAGTCGCCGGGCACCGTAACGTTCTCGTCCTCGCCCTCCTGCTTCTTCAGCAGCGGCGCGACGGCGTTCATCTTCACATACAGGTCGGTGTGATCGTCGGCCTGACCGGAGATGATCAGCGGCGTACGGGCTTCGTCGATCAGGATCGAGTCAACTTCGTCGACCACCGCGAAGTTCAGGCCACGCTGTACCCGCTCGCCGGTCGAATAGACCATGTTGTCGCGCAGATAGTCGAAGCCGAACTCGTTGTTCGTGCCGTAAGTAATGTCGCAGCTATACGCGGCCTGCTTGGCCTCGTGCGTCATTTGCGACAGGTTGCAGCCGCAGGTCAGCCCGAGGAAGCCGTAGACACGCCCCATCCAGTCCGCATCGCGGCTGGCAAGGTAGTCGTTGACCGTGATGACGTGCACGCCTTTGCCCGACAGCGCGTTCAGGTAGGCCGGCAGGGTCGCCATCAGCGTCTTGCCCTCGCCCGTCCGCATTTCGGCGATCTTGCCGTAGTGCAGTACCATGCCGCCGATGAGCTGCACATCGAAATGCCGCATGCCGTGCACCCGCTTGCCAGCTTCGCGCACCACCGCGAAAGCCTCCGGCAAAAGCTTGTCGAGCGATTCGCCGTTTGCGTGGCGTTGCTTGAACTCGTCCGTCTTCGCACGCAGCTGTTCGTCGGTCAATGCCGCGATGCCCGGCTCCAGCGCATTGATGGCGCGCACGGTGGACATGTATTGGCGAACCAGCCGCTCATTCCGGCTGCCGAAGATCTTCTTGAGGAGGCCTGCAATCATGTTGACTCGGGGGTCAGGCGTAAAAGCGGCGATTCTAACACGCGGGCCGCAATGCCCCCGGACGCGGGGGTCAAACGCATGAGCCGACCACCCCGCGCGCGCCTGATTGGCACCCTGGTCGGCGGCGATTCGCCGCTCGCGCGACTGCAGGAACACGCCCGCCAACTCGTACGCCTGCAGCGCCAGCTTGACCTGCAACTGCCTGACTACCTGCAGGGTGCAGTGGCCGTCGCGAACCTGCAGAACGGCGTCCTTGCTCTGCATGTGCAGAACGCGACAGTGGCTGCGCGCCTCAAGATGCTGTTGCCGCGACTTCGCGAGGGCCTCGCGGCGCAAGGCGCGCAGATTGAGGAGATCCGCGTGCGCGTTCGACTACAGAAGAATACCGATGCGCGTCGGCCGCAGCCGGTGCGCGAGATTGATGCGGACGTGCTCGCCGGACTGGAGCACCTGAAAGAACAGTTGAGCGAGCGGTCACCGCTCGCCGCGCCACTGGCACGGCTGATCGAGCGCGCCGCGCGGCGCCGCTCGTAATCAGAACACCGGCATCAGCACACGCTCAAGCAGGAGCAAGCCAAGAAATACGAGCACCGCTACGAGAGTGAAGCGGGCCAGGTTCTTCGCCAAGCGCAAATAGCCTGCGCGGCCGGTGAACAGGTAGGCGAAGTAGCTCGCAACGCCACCGATCGCAACCAGAACGACGAGCAGCCGTAAGATCAGCACGCCTCAGGCCGCGGCGTGGAGTTCAAAGGCGCGCGAAAGCGAAGCCGGTACATCTTCATCGCGGTCGAAACTCACGATATCCCAGGCAGTCTTGTCTTCGAGCAACGCGCGCAGGACCTGGTTGTTGAGCGCATGACCGGACTTGTGCGCCGAGTACGCCGCCAACAAGGGATGGCCCGCGAGGTAGAGATCGCCGATGGCGTCCAGCACCTTGTGCTTGACGAACTCGTCGCCGTAACGCAATCCATCGGCATTCAGGACACGGTACTCGTCCATCACGATCGCGTTGTCGAGGCTGCCGCCACGAGCGAGGCCCGCGTCGCGCATGTACTCCACCTCGTGCATGAAGCCGAAGGTGCGGGCACGCGAAATCTCCCGCACGTATGAATGCTCGGCAAAATCGACCGAGACCTCGGTGCCGGTTCGATCGATTGCGGGGTGATTGAACTGGATCGAGAACGCGAGGCGAAAGCCTTCATGCGGATCGAGGCGAACCCATTTATCCCCCTCCCTCACCTCAACCGGTTTCAGTACGCGCAGGAACCGCTTCGGAGCACCCTGCTCTTCGATACCGGCGGACTGGATCAGAAAGACAAAGGGCGCTGCCGACCCATCAAGGATCGGAATTTCGGGGCCATCTACATCGACATAGGCATTGTCGACACCCAAGCCAGCCAACGCGGACATCAAGTGTTCGACGGTACCGATCTTGGCCTCGCCCTGCTGCAAGCCCGAACACAGGCGCGTATCGACGACCGAGTAGGGCGAAGCAGGCAAATCGACCGGCGGGTCAAGATCGACCCGGCGAAAGACGATGCCGGTATCCGGTGCTGCCGGGCGCAGGCTGAGCGTTACCTTGATGCCGCTGTGCAGCCCGACACCGGTGGCGGTGACGATGGTCTTCAGCGTGCGTTGTCCGAGCATAGACGGGCTCCGGCAAGAGATTGATCGGAAACGATTTTATCACGCGAGCAGCAGGCGACGATTGACACCCGCTATCGTCAGCATAGGCCACGGATATCCAGAAACGAAAACGCCCCGCCGAGGCGGGGCGTTCGATTCACCATCTGCCGATCAATCCGCTTGCTTGCGCAGGAAGGCCGGGATATCCAGCGTACCGAAGCCGTTGGCGCTCATCGCCTCGACGGTCGAACGGCGGTGCTGGCGACGGATGACCGCCGGCTGTTCCAGATCGGCATAGTTCACTTCGATCCCGACGTTGTCGGTGCCGGTGCGAATCACGTGCATCGGCGGCTTCTGCGCGGCAGCCTTCGCAACGCCAAGGCCCGTTGCGACAACGGTCACGCGGATGCGATCTTCCATCGCTTCGTCGAACACGGTGCCGTAGATCACGAATGCGTCGGCATGGGCGAAGGCGCGCACGGTATTCACCGCTTCACGGACTTCACTCATCTTCAGCGAACGGCTCGCCGAGATGTTGATCAGCACGCCACGCGCGCCCGAGAGTTCAACGCCTTCAAGCAGCGGGCAGCAAGCAGCCTGTTCAGCCGCGATGCGGGCGCGATCGATGCCGGCCGCTTCAGCCGACCCCATCATCGCGCGGCCCATTTCGGCCATCACGGTGCGGACGTCCTGGAAGTCGACGTTGACCAGGCCCGGAATGTTGATGATTTCAGCGATGCCGCCGACCGCGTTGCGCAGCACGTTGTCGGCGGAACGGAAGCACTCTTCAACGCTGGCGTCGTCGCCATGCACTTCCATCAACTTGTCGTTCAGCACCACGATCAGGGAGTCGACGTGCTTGGCGAGTTCTTCGATGCCGCTGTCCGCGACACGATTGCGGTTCTCGAAGTCGAACGGCTTGGTCACCACGGCGACCGTCAGGACGCCCATCTCGCGAGCGACTTCTGCGACAACGGGCGCGGCGCCAGTACCGGTGCCACCGCCCATGCCGGCGGTAATGAAGGCCATGTGCGCGCCGGTCAGCGCGTCGGCGATCCGGTCACGCGCATCCAGCGCCGCTGTGCGACCAGCTTCGGGCTTCGCGCCCGCGCCGAGGCCGGAATCGCCGAGCTGAATCTTGGTGGCAGCGCTGCTGCGCTTGAGAGCCTGGGCGTCGGTATTGGCACACACGAACTCAACCCCTTTGACCCCTTCGCGGATCATGTGGTCGATGGCGTTACCACCCGCACCGCCAATCCCGATCACTTTGATGACGGTTCCGACGGCTTCTTTTTCCCTGATCTCGAACATCTGCCTAGCCTCCTGATTCAGCCCTGGCGCAGGTGGTGCACCCCGCTGTCGGGGAATTTAACAACCACCTAAATATAGTACGCCAATGAAAGTTTACAACTAAATATCGGCGCCATGCCACATGCAATTGCTGCGCCGTGAAATACTTTGGCTCGCGTGCTTAGAAATTGCGCGCAAACCACGCCATAACTCGTTGAAATGACTGCTTCACGCTACGTGTTTCGTGCGCGTGCAGCCCCCTGCGCCGTTGCGCTGCCGCCTCGAAAAGCAGGCCCATTGCGGTCGCATACTGCGGGTGGCAAACCATGTCGGCGAGACTGCCCTGGTAATGCGGAATGCCGATGCGCACCGGGGTATGGAAGATCTCCTCGCCCAGTTCCACAACGCCGGCCAGCACCGCCGAGCCGCCCGTCAGCACGAGGCCGGAGGACAGCAGTTCCTCGTAGCCACTGCGACGCAGTTCGGCCTGCACCAGCTCGAACAACTCGGACACGCGCGGCTCGATCACATCGGCCAAGGCCTGACGCGAGAGCTTGCGCGCGGCGCGCTCGCCAACGCTCGGCACATCAATCATCGCTTCCGGATCAACCAAGGCCGGCATCGCAACGCCGTAGCGGATCTTGATCTCCTCGGCCTCGGCCGTCGGCGTACGCAGCGCCATGGCAATGTCATTGGTAACCTGATCGCCTGCAACTGGAATGACCGCCGTGTGGCGGATCGCGCCTTGCGTGAAGACGGCGATGTCGGTCGTGCCGCCGCCGATGTCGACGAGACACACGCCGAGCTCTTTCTCGTCCTCGGTCAGGGTCGCGAAGCTCGACGCGAGCGGCTGCAACACAAGGTCGTTGACCTCCAGGCCGCAGCGGCGCACGCACTTGACGAGGTTTTGCGCCGCGGACACCGCTCCGGTGACGATGTGCACCTTCACTTCGAGGCGCACGCCGCTCATGCCGATCGGCTCGCGCACACCGTCCTGGCCATCGATGATGAATTCCTGCGTCAGGATGTGCAGGATCTGCTGGTCCGCCGGCAGCGGCATCGCCTTGGCCGTTTCGATCACGCGCTCAACGTCGAGCGGCGTGACCTCGCGATCCTTGATCGGTGTCATGCCGTTCGAGTTGAAGCTGCGGATGTGGCTGCCTGCAATGCCGGTGTAGACATCGCGGATCTTGCAGTTGGCCATCATCTCGACCTCCTGCACGACCTTCGAGATCGCCTCGACGGTGGCTTCGATGTTGACCACGACGCCCTTGCGCAGGCCGCTGGATGGCTGCGACGCGGCGCCGACCACTTCGAAGCGGCCGTCCGGCTTCATCTCGGCGACCAGCGCGGTGATCTTCGAGGTGCCGATGTCGAGGCCGACAATCAGATCCTTGTATTCCTTGCTCATTGTTTTGCCTTGTTGCTGGGGGCCACGGCGACCTGCACCGCAAATCCGGTCGGGTAGCGCAAGTCCGCCACCGTCGCGGGTGCCTGCAGGCGAGTGCGCGCCTGCGGCCAAACTGATACGAACCGCGCCAGGCGTTCGCCAAGCGGGGTGTTAGGCTGATCACGTCCAAGCTCGATCACGAGCCCGTCTTCGAGGCGGATCTGCCAGGCCTGCCGCTGCGAGTAGTTCAGGGCGGCCGGCACGGCGCTGATCGATGCAAGCTGAGACGCGAAGTCGCGATAGCGCTCGAGCACCTGCGACGCGCTCCCCTCGGGTCCGGAGAAGACCGGCAGGTGCGCATTGGTCGCGGCGATGAAGACCTCGCCTTGCTGATTCACCAGGCGTGTGTCGCCGTTGTCGCCGGCGCGCCAGTAGGCCGCGGCAACATGTTCCTCGAGCTTCACCTCAAGTGTTGCGGGCCACACGCGCCGCACTTCTGCGCGACGCACCCATGGCAGCTTCTCGAACGCGGCACGTGCGTCGTCGAGACTGACACTGAAGAAATTGCCTTTCAGGCCGGAACGCGCCGCGAACTCAAGCTGCGCGGAGGTCACCTGCGACAGCGGTGAAACCACCACGACTTCACGGAAACCGAAAAGAGGCATGGCGAGCGCGGCGCGCATCGCGGCATAGCCGAGCGCGACCGAGGCGAAGAGCAGCAGCGCATCCGCGATGCCGTTCATCCACTCCGGTCGATGCCAGAGGCCGCGCGGCTCAACAGCGGCGCGCGCGGGGCGCGCCGTCGAGGCGTTGCGGCCAAAGGCGGGTTGGTGCTCAGCCAAGTGCAGCCCCCTTGAGGATTTCGACGCACAAGTCTTCGAATGCGATACCCGCAGCGCGCGCGGCCATCGGCACCAGCGAGTGCGAGGTCATGCCCGGAGCGGTGTTCATTTCGAGCAGATAGGCACGGCCGTCGGCGGTGAGCATCAGGTCTGCACGCCCCCAGCCCCGGCAACCCAGCACGGCAGACGCGCGCATCACGATCGCCTGCAGTTCGGCCTCGCGCTCGGCGGGCAAGCCGCACGGGCAGTGATACTGCACGACATCGGTGAAGTACTTGTTCTGGTAGTCGTACTTGCCATCGGGCGCGGCGATACGTACCAGGGGCAAGGGTTTGTCACCCAGGAAGGGCGCCGTCAGCTCCTGACCTTCGATGAACTCTTCGGCAATGACGAGCGAATCGAAGCGCGCTGCGAGCGCCCAGGCTTCCTTCAACTGCGCCACCTCGGTGACCTTCGTCGCACCCATGCTGGAGCCTTCATGCACCGGCTTGACGAAGATCGGCAGGCCGAGGTCACGTGCCACATCGTCCCAGTCGGTTTCCGCATCGAGCAGGCGGAAGCGCGGCGTCGGCAGGCCGGCGGCCAGCCACACCAGCTTGGTGCGCCACTTGTCCATCGAGATCGCGGACGCCATCACGCCACTGCCGGTGTAGGGAATCCGCAACGTTTCCAACACGCCCTGCAGGGTACCGTCCTCTCCACCGCGGCCGTGCAGGATCACGAAGGCGCGATCGAAACCCTCGTCGCGCAGCGCCATCACATCGCGCTCCGATGGATCAAAGCGGTGCGCGTCCACGCCTCGCGCAAGCAGGGCTTCGAGCACCGCGCCGCCCGACATCAGCGACACATCGCGCTCGGCCGACGAGCCGCCCATCAGCACTGCAACCTTGCCCAGTTCTTTCACGTCCGTCATTTGCTACACCTGCGCCAGCTTGCCGGGGACAGCGCCGATCGAGCCCGCCCCCATCGTGATCACAACGTCGCCATCGCGCGCGGACTCCAGAATGCGCGCCGGCATCTCTGCAATATCCTCGACGAACAGCGGTTCCACCTTGCCAGCCACGCGAATCGCGCGCGCCAGCGAACGACCGT
The DNA here is from genome assembly GCF_013184235.1 of Niveibacterium sp. COAC-50. NCBI lineage: Bacteria > Pseudomonadati > Pseudomonadota > Betaproteobacteria > Rhodocyclales > Rhodocyclaceae > Niveibacterium > Niveibacterium sp. COAC-50. Next base: position 199,190 of record NZ_JABCJM010000001.1, on the reverse strand, counting down.
CAGCGGCCACCAGCGGGGCCTCGCCGGCCGCGTAGACTTCGCCCAGCAGCAAAGCGTCAACCGTGCCAAGCACGCGGACAAAATCTTCGAAGCAATCGCGCGTGCGGGTGTAGCGGTGCGGCTGAAAGGCCAGCACGAGACGACGCCCCGGGAACGCGCCACGCGCTGCGGCCAGCGTGGCGGCCATCTCGACCGGATGATGTCCGTAGTCGTCGATCAGCGTGAAACTGCCGCCGGCCGGCAACGCCACTTCACCATAACGCTGGAAGCGGCGGCCGACCCCCTGGAACTCCGCCAATCCGCGAGCGATCGCCTCATCCGGCACACCCACTTCGGTCGCCACCGCGATCGTCGCAAGTGCATTGAGCACGTTGTGCATACCCGGCAGATTCAGCGTAACCGGGTAACGCACGGTGCTGCCGTTCTGGCGCACCACATCGAAGTGCATCTGCCCATCCACGGCACGCACGTTTTCGGCGCGCACCTGCGCATCCGGACTCAGGCCGTAACGGATGATCTGCTTCGACACGAAGGGCATGATCTCGCGCACGTTCGGGTCGTCGACACAGAGCACCGCGACGCCGTAGAAAGCGAGGCGGTTGAGGAAGTCCACGAATGCGTGCTTGAGTCGCGCGAAATCGTGGCCGTAGGTTTCCATGTGATCAGCGTCGATGTTCGTGACGACCGAAATCACCGGGCTCAGCATCAGGAACGACGCGTCCGACTCATCCGCTTCGGCAACCAGGAATTCGCCGGTACCAACGCGTGAGTTCGCGCCGACGGCGTTGAGCCGGCCACCGATCACGAAGGTGGGGTCGAATCCGCCCGCGTTCAGCACGCTCGCGACCAGGCTGGTCGTGGTGGTCTTGCCATGCGTACCGGCAATCGCGATGCCCTGCTTCAGGCGCATCAGCTCGGCCAGCATCTGGGCCCGCGGCACTACAGGAATCTGGCGCGCACGCGCGGCCTGCACTTCCGGGTTGTCGCGCTGCACGGCGGTGGAGGTGACGATTGCGTCAGCATCGGCCACATGCTCGGCCGCATGCCCCTGCACCACTTTGATCCCGAGGCCGGCAAGGCGACGGGTGGTCGCATTGTCAGCCAGGTCGGAACCGCTCACGGCGTAGCCCTGGCTCGCCAGCACCTCGGCGATCGCGCTCATGCCGGCGCCGCCGATGCCGACGAAGTGGATGCGTTTGATCTTGTGTTTCATGACTCACACCCGGGAGGGAAAAACCCTCTAGTGTACCGGGCCGCGCGCGTCAGACCGGGGGCCTTCATGCCTTACCCCCGCTGGCCAGCGACTCGATGATGTCTGCGATGCGTTCGGTCGCATCCGGCTTGCCGATGCTGCGCGCCGCGTTGGCCATCGCGAGGCAACGTGCGCGGTCGATCTGTTGCAGCATGGATGCAAGTTTCGCTGGCGACAGTTCGGCCTGCGGCAGGTGCAGCGCGGCGCCGGCCTTTGCGAGCAACTCGGCGTTATCGCGCTGATGCGAAGTCGTCGACACGACCAGCGGGACGAGAATGCTGGCGACGCCCGCAGCCGTGAGTTCGGCGGCAGTGACCGCGCCGGCGCGGCAGATCACCAGGTCGGTTTCGGCCAGGCGGCGCGGCATGTCGTCGATGAAGGCCACGAGCTCAGCCTCGACGCCGGCCTTTGCGTAAAGCTCGCGCAGCGAATCGATGTTGGCCTTGCCCGATTGATGCGTCACCTGCGGCCGCTCATTCGCCGGAATCAGGGCAAGCGCAGCGGGCACCGCCTCGTTCAGCGCGCGCGCGCCGAGGCTGCCACCAACCACCAGCACCTTGAGCGGACCACTACGGCCGGAATAGCGAGCGGCGGGGTCTGCCAGCGCGCAGATCTCGCGACGCACCGGATTGCCAGTAACCACAGCTTTCCCCGCCAGCGAACCGAAGTCGCCAGCAAAGCCGAACAGCACGCGCTGGGCGAAGGGCCCGAGCAGCTTGTTCGACAGGAGCGGCGCGGCATCGGCGTTCACCAGCGCAAGCGGACGGCCACTGATGCGCGCCGCGATGCCGCCCGGCACCGTCACATAGCCCCCCATGCCCAACACGACGTCGGCGCGCGCAGCACGGATCAAGCCGATGCTGCAAACCAAGCTGGAGAAGAAGGCGAACACGCCGCGCACCGCGTGGCCGACCCCCTTGCCACGCAGGCCTGCAAATTCGATGGTGTCCAGCGCGAGGCCGTGGCGCGGAACGATCTCACCTTCCATGCCATGTGCGGTGCCCAACCAACGCACCGACCATCCGCGTGCCTGCATCGCCTGCGCGATCGCGAGGCCGGGGAAGATGTGGCCGCCGGTGCCGGCCGCCATCACCATGAGGGTACGAGACGGCGCGCTCACGCGCGGCCTCCGCGGGTCAGTTGGCGTGTTTCCCAATCGATGCGCAGCAGCACCGCCAAGGCAACGCAGTTGGCAAGAATGCCGGAGCCGCCAAAGCTCATCATCGGCAGCGTGAGGCCCTTGGTCGGCAGCAGGCCCATGTTCACGCCCATGTTGATGAAGGACTGGACGCCAAGCCAAATGCCGATGCCCTGCGCCACAAGGCCCGCAAAGTGGCGCTCGATCAGATGCGCCTGCCGCCCGATCGCAAACGCACGTTGCACAAGAATCGCGAACAGCGTGATGACCGCCAGCACGCCGACGAACCCAAGTTCCTCGGCGATCACGGCGAGCAGGAAGTCGGTATGCGCTTCGGGCAGATAGAAGAGCTTTTCGACGCTCGCGCCCAAACCGACACCGAACCACTCACCACGGCCGAACGCGATCAACGCGTGCGAGAGCTGATAGCCTTTGCCGAAGGCGTCCTGCCAGGGGTCCATGAAACCGAGAATGCGTTCGCGGCGATAAGGCGACAGCCAGATCAACAGCACGAAGCCGACGATCGCAACCGCGATCAGCATGCCGAAGATGCGAACGTTGATGCCACCGAGGAACAGGATGCCGAATGCGATCGCGGTGATCACGACAAAGGCGCCGAAGTCCGGTTCGCGCAGCAGCAGGAAACCGACGAACAACACTACCGCCGCGAGCGGCATGAAGCCGCGCCGGAAGCTCTTCATGTCGCCAAGCTTGCGCACCGTGTAGTCGGCGGCGTACAGCGCAACGCCCAGCTTCATCAGCTCGGACGGTTGCAGGTTCGCGAAGCCGAATCCGATCCAGCGCCGTGCGCCGTTCACATCGCGCCCGACGTGCGGAATCAGTACCAGCAGCAAGAGCACGACGCCAACAGCAAACAGGGCCGGCGCAAGTTTTTGCAGCGTCCCGATCGGCACCTGGAAGACCATCGCACCCGCCGTGAGCCCGATCAGCAGAAACACGACATGGCGGACCAGGAAGAAGGTCGGCTGGTAGTGCGTAAAGCGGTTACCTTCGGCGGTTGCGATCGACGACGAGAACACCATCACCACGCCGAACAGCAGCAGCGCAGCAGCCGACCAGATCAGAAGCGGATCGAGTTCGCGCGGCGTCTGCGGCGTGCCGGTCAAGCGCCCAACCGCGCGATGCGCCGCGTGCGAGCCCATCGGCAAGCCCGGCTCGGGGCGCGCAAACATGCCGGCAAAGCGGGCGAATACGCTCATAGCCTCACCACCCCCGGCAGTTGCCAAACCGCTTCGCAGAAGACTTCGGCGCGGTGCGCATAGTTGCGGAACATGTCCAGGCTGGCGCAAGCGGGCGACAGCATCACGGCATCACCCGCCTGGGCGTGCGCATTGGCCTGCTCTACCGCAGCCGGCAAATCGGCGGCGTGAACCATCGGCACGCCACAGCCTTCTGCGGCGACCTCAATCTGCTTGGCGTCCCGACCGATCAACACGACGACGCGGGCGTGGCGCGCAAAGGCGTCGCGCAGCGGCGTGAAATCCTGGCCCTTGCCATCACCGCCGGCGATCAGGGCAACACGCTGGCCAAGGCCTTCGAGCGCCGCCAGCGTTGCGCCAACGTTCGTCCCCTTGGAGTCGTCGTAGAACACAACGCCATCGGCACGCTTGGCGACCGGTTCGACACGATGCGGCAAGCCACGGAAGTTGCGCAAAGCATCGAGCATCGCCGGCATCGGCAATCCGATCGCGTGCCCGAGCGCCAGCGCCGCGAGCGCGTTCGCGACGTTGTGAGCCCCGGCCAGCGGCAATTCAGCACGCGGCATCAAGGGCTGTGTGCCCTTGGCGAGCCACGCTGCGCCCACCTGCTCCATCAATCCGAACTCAGACTCACCGGCCGGTGTGCCCAGCCCGAAAGTGAACGCCTCGCCAGCGCGGCGCATCGCCGCCACGCGCGCATCGTCGCGGTTGAACACTTGCACCCGGCAGCGATCGTAGATCGCGGCCTTCGCTGCGGCATACGCGTCCAGACCATCATAGCGATCGAGGTGATCGTCGCTGATGTTCAACACCGTGGCTGCATCCGGCGCAAAGCTGTCGCAGGTTTCGAGCTGAAAGCTCGACAGTTCGAGAACCCAGGCTTGAGCCGGTGTGCCAGCGTCCTCACGGCGCATCCACTCGTCCAGCGCGGCGGGGCTGATATTGCCGGCGACTGCGACGTCCAAACCTGCCGCGCGGCACAGCGCACCGGTCAATGCCGTCGTAGTGGTCTTTCCATTGGTGCCGGTGATCGCAACGACCGGCACTCGCTGTCCGCTCGCTGCGAGCGCCTCGGCAAACAGTTCGATCTCGCCGGTAATGCGGATGCCGCGCTCCCGGGCGGTAGCGACCAGGTCCTGGCGCGGATCCAAACCGGGGCTGATCGCGAGCATCTCGATGCCATCGAGCAAGTCGGCGCTGAAGGTGCCGCAGCGCAGGTCCACTTGCGGCAACGCGGCGAGCGCCTCGCGCCCCGGCGGTGTCGCACGCGAGTCGGCAACGCGCACGCGCGCGCCCTGCCTGACCAGATGGCGCACCATGGCCAGGCCGGACTCACCCAGCCCGAGCACCAGCACCAGCACTGGTTTGTCGCGGAGGATCACTGCATTACCCATGCTCAGCGCAGCTTCAGCGTGGAGAGGCCGAACAGGACAAGCATCAGCGTGATGATCCAGAAACGGACGACCACCTGCGTTTCCTTCCAGCCACCGAGTTCGTAATGGTGGTGCAGCGGCGCCATGCGGAAGATCCGCTTGCCGCCGGAGTACTTGAAGTAGGCCACCTGCACCATCACCGACATCGCTTCGGCAACGAACAGACCGCCCATGATGAAGAGCACGATTTCCTGGCGCACGATCACGGCGACGGTACCCATCGCCGCGCCAAGCGCGAGCGCACCCACGTCACCCATGAACACGTCGGCGGGATAGGCGTTGAACCAGAGGAAGCCAAGTCCCGCGCCACACAGCGCGCCACAGAACACGGCCAGCTCGCCAGCACCCGCAACGTAGGGCACCCCAAGGTATTTCGAGAAACCGATGTGACCGGCGACGTATGCAAACACCGCCAGCGCCGCGGACACCATCACCGTCGGCATGATCGCGAGGCCGTCGAGGCCGTCCGTCAGGTTCACCGAGTGGCTGGTGCCGTTGATCACGAAATAGCCGAGCACCATGAAACCGACCGCGCCAAGCGGATAGACCGCACTCTTGAAGAAGGGAACGATCAGTTCGGTCTGCGCGGGCACCGTTGCCGTCATGCCGAGGTACACCGCTGCGCCACCGGCGATCAGCGAGGTCCACAAGTACTTCCAGCGCGATGCCAGACCCTTCGGATCGCGATACACGACCTTGCGCCAGTCATCGACCCAGCCCACTGCGCCAAAGCCCAGCGTCACCAACAGGACAACCCAGATGTAACGATTTTTCAGGTCGCCCCACAGTAGCGTGGTGATCGCGATCGCGATCAGGATCAGCGCGCCGCCCATCGTCGGCGTACCCGCCTTCGTCAGGTGCGATTTCGGGCCGTCATCCCGCACTGCCTGGCCGATCTTCTTCGCGGCAAGCCAGCGGATCACGCCCGGGCCGAAGATGAAGGAGATCACCAGCGCGGTCAGCGCCGCCAACATCGTGCGCAGCGTGATGTAGCCGAACACGTTGAAGGTGCGGATGTCCTGACCGAGCCAGAGAGCGAGTTCGAGAAGCATTGCCTTGAGTCCTGCCGATCAATCGGCCGACGCCAGCGCGTCGACCACACGTTCCATCTTCATGAAGCGAGAACCCTTCACCAGCACGACGGTGTCGGGTGTCAGCGTTTCACGCAGCGCAGCGATAAGCGTTTCGATGTCGCCGAAGTGACGACCGCCCTCGCCGAAATTTCTGGCCGCCACCGCCGCGTGCTCGCCAAGCGCGAACATCACATCGACACCCTGGCTTTTCGCGTAGCCGCCGATTTCATCGTGATACTGCGCCGCGCGGTCACCGATCTCGCCCATGTCGCCGAACACGAAGACCTTGCGTCCTGCGGTCATCGCAAGCACATCAAGCCCTGCGCGTACCGAATCGGGGTTGGCGTTGTAGGTGTCGTCCAGCAGCGTGGCGCCGGAACCGGTCGCACGACGCAACTGCAGACGCCCCTTGGTACCGGTATAGCCGCCAAGGCCATCGCTCACGGCCTGCAGCGACGCCCCTGCAGCGAGCGCAGCCGCGGCAGCGGCCGCCGCATTGCGCACGTTGTGTACGCCCGGCACCTGCAGCGTGAATCGCACCTCGCCTTGCGGCGTATCGAGTACGACGCGCGCATCCAGCGCACCCAAATCAGCCGAAGCACGCACTTCCGCGTCGGCGTTCATCGCGAAGCGACTGCAAGGCCGACCCGCATTGGCCGCGATCCAGCGATCAGCGTGCGGATCGTCCGCATTCACCACTGCAATGCCGGTATCACCGAGGCCGTTGTAGATCGCGCCCTTCTCGATCGCCACTGCATCGAGCCCGCCCATACCGGCCAGATGCGCACGCTGCGCATTGTTCACCAGCGCAACGGTGGGGCGCGCGATGCGCGTCAGGTAGTCGATCTCGCCCGGGTGGTTCATGCCCATTTCGATCACGGCGAAACGGTGCGTTGGCCGCAGGCGCAACAGCATCATCGGCATGCCGATGTCGTTATTCAGATTGCCAACCGTTGCCAGCACCGCCGAGTCGTCAGCCCCGTCGAGCCGGGCTTGCGCACGAAGAATCGCCGCGCACATTTCCTTGACCGTGGTCTTGCCGTTGCTGCCGGTTACACCAATCAGCGGCAGGTTGAAGCGCCCGCGCCACCAGGCGGCAAGCGTGCCGAGCGCCAGACGCGTATCAGCGACTACCACGCACGGCAATGGCCATTCCGTCGCTGCGTCGGCATGGCGCTGATCGATCAGCGCAGCGGCGGCACCACCCTCGGCAGCCTGCGCGAGAAAGTCGTGGCCATCGAAGTTGTCACCGCGCAGCGCAACAAAGAGCTGGCCCGCCGCGAGCGCGCGGGTGTCACTGCCGACCGATGTCAGCTCGGCATCGGCGCCACGCAGTTCAGCGCCCAACGCAGCAGCGGCTTCACTCAGTTTCATCATGCTGACGCTCCTTGCGGATCCTTCCACTGCTTCAACGCAAGTTGTGCATGTTCAAGGTCTGAGAACGGATGCCGCTCGCCCGCCACTTCCTGGTAGGGTTCGTGCCCCTTACCGGCAAGCAGGATCACGTCGTCGGGCGCCGCCTGAACGATCGCCTCGGCGATTGCGCGGTCGCGATCAGCAACCACGACGGCGGTCGCACCTGCCCCGGCGCGAACCTGATCGAGAATCGCGAGCGGATCTTCGCTACGCGGGTTGTCGCTCGTCAGCACCACACGGTCTGCCAGCCGTGTCGCAACTGCGCCCATCATCGGCCGCTTGCCGGGGTCGCGATCGCCGCCGCAACCGAACACGCAAACGAGCTGCCCACCGCGCGCCTGCGCAGCCGGGCGCAGCGCCTTCAGCGCCTGCTCAAGAGCATCCGGCGTATGGGCGTAATCGACCACCACCAACGGCTGCATCACACCGCCAATCGCCTGCATCCGGCCAGGCGGCGCGTGAAGCGCCTGCAGCACGCCGGCCACATCGTCCAGCGCATGGCCGGCGGCGAGCAAACTACCCGCGACTGCGAGCAGGTTGCTGACATTGAAGCGGCCGACGATGCCAACCTCGACCTCTTCGCGCATGCCACTCCACATCAGCGTAAAGCGCTGGCCAGTGGCGGTACCGTGGATGTCCGCCGCGACCAGCGGACGCACCCCGGCAGGCAGATGCTCCAGGCAGTCGCCGGCGGTATAGCCAATCGTGAGCGGCAAGCGCCCACCGCAATCGGCCGCCAGCTCGAGACCGAATTCGTCGTCAACGTTGATCACCGCTGCACGCAGCGCAGGCCAGTGAAACAGCTTCGCCTTGGCGGCCGCGTAGGCCTCCATCGAGCCGTGATAGTCGAGGTGATCGCGCGTCAGGTTCGTGAATACGGCGGTATCGAAGTGCGCGCCGGCAACACGATCCTGATCGAGACCGATCGAGGAGACCTCCATCGCGGCTGCGCGAGCGCCGTCCGCAACAAAGTTCGCCAGTGCGGCGTGCAGCACCAGCGAATCCGGCGTGGTGTTGAGGCCTTCTTCAAGCGCGTCGGGGTAGCCGATGCCAAGGGTGCCAACCACGCCGCAGCGTTCATGCAGTGCGGTGAAACACCGTGCCAGCCATTGCGATGACGAGGTCTTGCCGTTGGTGCCGGTGATGCCGATCAGGCGCAACTGGCGCGACGGCTCGCCGTAGACGAGATTCGCGAGGTCGCCCGCGACATGCGCAAGGCCTTCCCAGCCCAGATGCGGCACGACAACCGCGCCATCCCAGTGATAGCCGGTACGCTCCCACAACACCGCAGCGGCACCACGGCGCACGGCTTCGGCGATGTAGCGGCGGCCATCGCTGCGCGCACCGGGATACGCCAGGAAGACGTCGCCCGGCTCGATCGCGCGCGAATCGGCACAGAGACGTGTCGGCACGACGCCGCTGGAAGCCAGCGCATCCAGGATCAGACGGGCTTCGCGCTGGCTCACATGCCCTCCTTCACGTCGGCGTCGGTGCGCTGGGTTTGCGCGACCTGCATCGGGCGCAGCGGTGCGTCGGGCGGCACGCCAAGCGCACGCAACGAACCCGCCATCACCTCGGAGAACACCGGCGCAGCAACCTCACCGCCGTAGTGTTTGCCGCCGGTTGGCTCGTCGATCATGACCGCGACGACCAGTCGCGGATTCGAGATCGGACCGAGCCCCACGAAGGAGGACACATACTTGTTGGCGTATACACCGCCCTCGATCTTCATCGCGGTGCCGGTCTTTCCACCAACGCGATAGCCCGGCACCTGCGCGAGCGTGGCGGTACCGCCGGGCTGCGTCACGCTTTCCAGCATCGCGCGCACTTCACGCGCCGTTTGCTCGGAGAAGACCGGCTTGCCGTGCAGCGGCGGCGTATCGACACGGGTAAGCGAGAGCGGAATCAGATCACCCTGGCGCGCGAACACCAGATAGGCCTGGGCGATCTGCATCAGGTTCACCGAGATGCCGTGGCCGTAGGACATCGTGGCCTGCTCGATCGGACGCCAGATCCGTGCAGGGCGCAGACGGCCGGGCGCCTCGCCCGGGAAGCCCAGCTTGAGCTGCGAGCCGAAGCCAAGCGAATCGAACATCTGCCACATTTCTTCGGGCGGCATCGACAGCGCCATCTTCGCCGAGCCGATGTTCGAGGACTTCTGGATCACCTGGGCGACCGTCAGCGCGCCGTGCGGGTGGGCGTCGGAAATCGTCGCTGAACCGATCGTCATGCGGCCCGGCGCGCAGTTGATGATGGTATCGAAGCGGAACTTGCCCTTGTCCAGCGCCAGCGCTGCGGTGAAGGGCTTCATCGTCGAACCCGGCTCGAACGTATCGGTCAGCGCGCGGTTGCGCAGCTGTGCGCCGGAGAGGCGCACACGGTTGTTCGGGTTGTAAGTGGGGTTATTCACCAGCGCGAGGATCTCGCCGGTCTTCACATCAATCACAACCGCGCTGCCGGCCTTGGCCTTATTGACCGTAACCGCCTGCTTGAGCGCACTGTAGGCGAGGTACTGGATCTTGGAGTCCAGCGCCAGAACGACGTCGGCGCCTTCGCGCGGCTTCTTGATCGACTCCACGTCCTCGACGATGTGGCCGCGGCGATCCTTGATCACGCGACGGCTGCCCGCCTGGCCAACCAGATCCTTCTGGAACGCCAGCTCGATGCCCTCCTGCCCCTTGTCGTCGACATCGGTGAAGCCCACAACGTGGGCTGCGACCTCGCCGGTCGGGTAGAACCGGCGGAATTCGTTCTGTTCGTGAATGCCGGGCAGGTTCAACGCCGCGATGCGATCAGCCAGTTCCGGCGGCACCTGACGCTTCAGGTAGACAAATTCCTTCTCCGACGCGAGCTTGCGGTTGAGTTCGCTCGCATCCATGCCAAGCATGCGCGCCAGCTCACGCGACTGCGCCGGCGTCAGCGTGACATCGTCCGGAATCGCCCACACCGAACGAACCGGCGTGCTCACCGCCAGCACGTCGCCGTGGCGATCGACGATCTTGCCGCGATCGGCCGGCAGCTCGATCACGCGGGCATAGCGCGACTCGCCCTTGGCCTGCAGGAAGTCCGTCTTCACGCCTTGCAGCCACACCGCGCGGCACACCAGCGCCACGGATGCCGAGAGCAGCATCACCAGCACGAAACGCGCGCGCCAGACCGGCAGCTTCTCGGACAGCAGCGGGTTGTGGTTGAAGGTGAAATTCTTCTTCACCGTGCAGCTCCAGCGTCGCCATCAAGCACCAGCACGTGGCGCGGATCCGGGGTAACAAGGTGAAGCCGCTCGCGAGCCACCTTCTCGACGCGCGAGTGCGCCGCCCAGGTGCTCTGCTCAAGCTGCAGCTGCCCCCACTCCACCTCCAGCGCCCGCTCACGGGTCTGCAGGCGTTCAAGCTCGATAAACAGCTTGCGCGACTGGTGCTGCGCCGAGACCAGCGCAAGCGCGCTTGCCAGCACCAGCACGATCAGGATGACGTTGAGGCGAACCATGGATCAGATCCGCTCCGCGATACGCATGATTGCGCTGCGCGCGCGCGGGTTGGCCGCCACCTCGGCAGCGCTCGGCCGCACCGGCTTGCCGATCAGGCGCATCGGCGGCGGCGGCAGATCTGCCGCACGCACCGGCACGCCACGCGGCGGCTCAACCGAATGCGAGGCATCGCGCAGAAACTGCTTTGCGATGCGGTCTTCGAGGGAATGAAAGGCAATCACGGCAATCCGCCCGCCTGTCGCAAGCCGATCCACGCACTGCGGCAGGATCAGCGACAGCTCCTCAAGCTCGCGATTGACGTGAATCCGTAGAGCCTGGAAGGTGCGCGTCGCAGGGTGCTGCCCCGGCTCGCGCGTGCGCACGACCTTTTCCACGAGCGCGGCAAGTTGCCGTGTGGTTGTAACAGGTTGCCCTGCCCGAGCAGCAACAAGCGCCTTTGCAATCTGGTAAGCAAACCGTTCTTCACCGTACCCCCTCACTACTTCGGTGATTTCCTGCACGGATGCCCGCGCAAGCCATTCCGCGGCGGTTTCGCCGCGGGTCGTATCCATGCGCATGTCGAGCGGCGCATCGAATCGGAAACTCATGCCGCGCGCGGCGTCGTCAAGCTGCGGGGAAGACACCCCGAGATCCAGCAGCACGCCATCCACTTTCGCGATACCCAGTTCTTCCAAAGCGTTGGAGAACGCGGAAAACGGCTCATGCACCAGCGTCAGCCGCGCATCGCCAAGCGCCTTGCCGGCCGCGATGGCAACCGGATCGCGATCGAAGGCGATCAGGCGACCGGCTGGCCCCAAACGCTTCAGAATCGCGCCGCTGTGACCTCCGCGACCGAAGGTGCCGTCGACATAAATGCCGTCCGGCCGGACTGCGAGTGCGTCGACCGCCTCGTCCAGCAGGACTGTCACGTGCGCCAGTTCGGCGCTCACAGCGACAAGGTCTCCAGGCCAGGTGGGAGCAAATCGGCGCCCAGCGCCAGCATTTCTTCCTGCTGCTTCTGCCAGCCAGCGTCGGACCACAGCTCAAAGTGGTTGCCCTGGCCGACCAGCCAGACCTGCTTGTCGAGCTGGGCGAACTGGCGCAGCTCCGGCGCGATCAGTACGCGGCCGGCGGCGTCCATTTCTTCGTCGCGCGCGAAGCCAACCAGCAAACGTTTGAGCAATGCGGAACGCGCCTCAAGGCTGGGCGCAGCGAGCACCTTGTCGCGAATCGGTTCCCAGGCGGGCACCGGGTAGACGAGCAGGCAGCGATGCGGGTGTGCAGTGATCACGAGCTGACCACTCGACATGACTGTCAGGGCGTCACGATGCCGCGACGGGATCGCCAGGCGACCCTTCGCATCGAGACTCAGCGCGGCAGCGCCCTGAAACATCGAAACCCTTTCAGCTCATCGGGAGGTGGTTGAGCCACTTCGCGACACGCGCGACTGACTTACGTCCACTTTTTCCCATTTTTCTCCACTTCGCACCACTTTAGGTAAAAGAAACACCCCGGTCAAGCGAGCCCCGCGACGTTTTTCTCAAGCAACACAATGACTTATCGCTCTCCGCCAGATTTCACGAAGAGAAATATTCAATCAATCCAATGGGATAGAGAGACAAGCGCAGAAAGCGCTTGAAATTTATGGCCTAGCGGAAGGTCGTCATCCGCCGCATCGCAGGCGCGACGCGCGATTGGCCCGATACCCAAGATGCGTATCCGGGTCGAACATGGCGGGAGAGAAAAGGCGGGAAGTGGAAGTCCGCCGATAAGCCGGGTTCTGTCGCGCCCCCTTGCGGAGACGGGGCAGTCATTCCTCTGGTCGACGCATTGCTGCGAAGCTCTAGCAGCCTACCCGGGAGCTCAGCGGGCCGCCTCAACGCTCCCCTATTTGGCCTTGCCCCGAATGGGGTTTACCGTGCCGTACGTGTCACCACGGACGCGGTGGGCTCTTACCCCACCGTTTCACCCTTACCTGATCCCCTTGCGGGGCCATCGGCGGTCTGCTCTCTGTTGCACTTTCCGTCGCCTTGGGCCTTTCGGCTTATAGCGCCCGGCCGTTAGCCGGCATTCTGCCCTGCGGGGCCCGGACTTTCCTCGATACCTTGCGATACCGCGACTGCCTGGCGGACTTCCGAGACGGATTGTACCCCGTCACGGGTTGAGCTCGGTCATCGCCCAGTCGCCGCGAATGGCCAACCAGCGCAAATGGCGATTCGGCTCAGCGCGCAGGTCAAGGCGCTCGGCACGCTGTGGCGACAAAATCAGCAGGCCAAAACTGGCGGGCGGCACGGTCGGTGGGATTGCGCCAGCCTTGGATGCCGCGGCAAGTATCTGCCCGGGCGCCGGCCACACGAAGCGCTGCCGAGACGACTCGGACAGCCGCGCCCAAACACGCTCGCGCAATGCGTAATGCTTTCGGGCTCGAGGGCCGGCCACCACCGCGCGCCCGCGCAAGCGCCACTGCACCCGGGCATCGGCAAAGTACCAACAGGCCTCGGCCTTCCCCTGATGGGCGATCTGCTCGCATTTCTGGCTGCGCAGGTCGGTTGTGAACACAAGCTCCCCCTCGCGCCCGAAGCAGCGAAAAGTGAGCGTGCGATTGGCAGGGAAACCGTCCGCATCAAGGGTTGCGAGCTGCACGAAACTGGCGGCCGGGTGCTGCGCATGGGCAGCAAGATCGGCGCTCAGGATATGACGCCAAGCCGGCACGCTCTCGGCCGGCAAGCGGGGAATAGAAGACATTCGTCGGAGAATCGGGGGTTACAGATCAACAGGAAGACCCAAGCGTAACTTGAGCGCTGAATCCGAGCGAACGGAACCAGGAACAGGACTCGGTCTCGGTTGGAGCGACCCTGCAGGGAAGCGGGCCGCCAATTGACCAATTATTGCATGTGGCCGCACCGCACCGCCGTCCGCGGCGGTTCAGATCCTTCCGACGCCGCCGTTAAAGCGTTGTCACCAACACCGCCCGGAAACACCTGCCGTGTCATCGATCAAGAAGATCTCCGCCGAACAATTGCGCGTTGGCATGTTCCTGCATGACCTGGACTGCGGATGGATGGAGCACCCCTTCCTGCGCAACCGCTTCCTGCTGTCCGATGAAGGGCAGATCGAGAAGGTCATGGCCGCGGGGATACACGATGTGTACATCGACACTTCGCGGGGGCTGGATGTCGAGAATGCGCCGACCGCAGAAGAGGTCCGTGCAACGATCGAACGCGAGATGATCGAACTCGCGGCGCAAAAGCCCGCCGCGCCACTGAAGGTCGACGTAGCCAGCGAGATGGCGCGCGCCAAGCAGATCAAGAGCCAGGCCGAAGCGATGGTGCGCAACGTGATGCAGGACGTGCGCCTGGGCAAGGCCGTAGAGATGGAGGCCGTTGAGCCCTTGGTGCAGGACATCACCGAGTCGGTGCTGCGAAACGGGGGCGCGCTGCTGACGCTGCTGCGGATCAAGAACAAGGACGACTACACCTTCCTGCATTCGGTCAGCGTTGGAACGCTGCTGATCGCGTTTTGCCGCGGCGTCGGCATGGATGCCGAACTGACCCACCAAGCCGGCCTCGGTGGCCTGCTGCACGACACCGGCAAGGCCTTCGTGCCAGACGAGGTACTGAACAAACCCGGCCGGCTGACTGACGAAGAGTTCGAGCTGATCAAGCGCCATCCGAAGGACGGCTGGGATGTGCTGTTGAAAACGCCGGATATCGGCGAGATCCCGCTCGACATCACACTGCACCACCACGAGCGTGTCGATGGCAGCGGCTACCCCGACAAACTGCCGGGCGACAAGATCTCGACGCTCGCCAAGATGGCCGCGATCGTGGACGTCTACGACGCAATTACCGCCGACCGCTGCTACCACAAGGGCATGCCCGCCACCGACGCGCTTCGCAAGCTCTACGAATGGAGCAAGTTCCACTTCGAGCCGACGCTGGTGCAGGCCTTCATGCGGATTGTCGGCATTTACCCGGTCGGCACCCTGGTCAAGCTCGAATCAGGCAAGCTCGGCGTGGTCACTGAACAGAACGAGAGCAGCCTGCTGACGCCGGTGATCAAGGTGTTCTTCTCTGCCAAGTCGAACGGCTATGTCGAACCCTACTTGCTCGACCTTTCGCGCCCGCTGGGCAGTGGTGGTGGCGACCGTATCGTCGGGCACGAAGACCCGGTGAAGTGGAAGCTGGATCCGATGCGCTTCCTGGGCATCTGAGACGGCGGCCGCGACCGGTATAATCCGCGTTTTGCCCGGATTCCAGCCATGACCCAGCCGCTCTTCGAGTCCTCGATCAAGAGCCTGCCGCTCCTCGGACGCGGCAAGGTGCGCGACATCTACGCCGTCAGCGACGACAAGCTGCTGATCGTCACCACCGACCGCCTGTCGGCCTTCGACGTCGTGCTGCCCGACCCGATCCCGCGCAAGGGCGAGGTGCTGACTGCGCTGGCGAACTTCTGGTTCGACAAGCTCGCGCACGTCGTGCCGAACCAGCTCACCGGCATCGATCCAGAAAGCGTGGTGGCTGAAGATGAACGCAACCAGGTTCGCGGTCGTGCGCTGGTCGTCAAACGCCTGAAGCCGTTGCCGATCGAGGCGGTGGTGCGCGGCTATATCATTGGTGGCGGCTGGAAGGACTACCTTGCAACCGGCGCCGTGTGCGGCATCGCGCTGCCAGCCGGCCTGCAACAGGCCGCCAAGCTGCCGCAGCCGATCTTCACACCGTCGACCAAGGCCGAACTCGGCACCCACGACGAGAACATCGACTTCGCGAAGTGTGAGGCACTGGTGGGCCCGGCCCTTGCCGCACAGGTACGCGACACCGCGATCCGCCTGTATTCCGAAGCACGCGACTATGCCGCCAGCCGCGGCATCATCATCGCCGACACGAAGTTCGAATTCGGTCTCGATGCTGCCGGCACGCTGCACATCATCGACGAAGCGCTGACGCCGGATTCGTCGCGTTTCTGGCCGGCCGACAGCTATCGTGAAGGGATCTCGCCGCCCTCCTACGACAAGCAATATGTGCGCGACTATCTGGAGACGCTGGACTGGAACAAGCAAGCGCCAGGGCCGAAACTGCCGGCCGAAGTGGCCGAGCGCACCGGGGCCAAGTACGTTGAAGCCTACGAACGCCTGACGGGCAAATCGCTCGGCTGAGTCGCCGCCAGACCCAATAAAAACGCCCGCGTGATGCGGGCGTTTTGTTGTTCAGCGCCGAGCCAACTCAACCCGCCAAGGCGGCAAGCGCCTTGCGCCGTTCGTCCGCCGCATCCAGATGCAGTTGCTCAAGCACGTCCTCTGGAATGCCGTGCGCGACGATCTTGCGCAGGCTGGTACGCGCGTCCTCGCTCATCAGCGTCAGCGGACTTGGTGTATCCGCCAGCAGGCAAGCCACCATCAGCACGTCCGGCAAGCTTGCCGGCGGCCACATGGAACCGTACAGCTCGCGGTCGTTCACCGCATCCGCCAGTTCGGGTGCCATGCCCAGCGCCTTGAGGACCGCTTCACCGATGGGTTTGTGCCAGCACAGCAGCATGTCGGACAACTCGCTCTCGGAATCGAGCAGCGCGGGGTAGTCAGCGGCCTTGCCCAGCAGGTAGAACTGGCCGATGTCGTGCAGCATGCCGGCCAGCAGCGCGTCGTCGGGCCGCACGGTACGGAATGTTGCGCTGATCGCGTAGGCCCAGCCCGCAACATCAAGGCTGTGATCCCATAGCAGCGTGGCATAGCGCCGTGCCGGGCCGAGGCGCTCGCCATGCGCCAGTTGCGCGGTTGCCACCGCGAGCGCGAGGCTGCGCACTGCAGCATGGCCAATGCGCATGACCGCGGATTTCACATCCTTCACCGGGTTGCCGCTTGATGCGTACAGAACCGAGTTCGCCAAACCCACGACACGCGCCGCCAGCACCGGCTCAAGCTGGATCAGGGGAACCAACGCGTCGAGTCCGGCGTCTTCCCGTTCAAGCGTCTTCTGGATTTTTTGCGACACCTCCAGAAAAGTCGGGAAACTCAGGCTGCCGTCGGCGAGTTCGCGCTCGATCTCGGCGCCAAGCGCCTCGCGCTGCGACTGGGCGTTGTCCATCAGGTCCTACCTCCGGAAGAGTGATCCCCCCGTGAAGGGGTGGTCGGGCGCGCCGGGCCAGCTCTCAAGCCCGCCCCGCCCTGGCAGTGTTTTCGGCACAATAGCGGCACAACTTTTGGGTCATCGACATGAACAATCCCCTGCTCGACTTCTCCGGCGCGCCGCGCTTCGACATTGTCACCCCGGAACACGTCTCGCCGGCAATTTCCAGCTTGCTCGATGAAGGCCGCGCCTTGGTCGAGACGCTGACCAGCCAGCCCGGGGAGCCGACCTGGGAGAACTTTGTTCAGCCGCTGTCGGACATGACCGACCGCCTCGGTCGCGCCTGGGGAGTCGTACGCCATTTGCATTCCGTGCTGGATCTGCCGCCGTGGCGCGAAGCCTACAACGCGATGCTGCCGGAGGTAACCCGTTTCTTTGCCGAGCTCGGTCAAAGCACGGCGCTGTTCGCCGGCTACAAAGCCCTCGCAGCACGCCCGGACTTTGCAGCATGGCCACGCGCACGCCGCAAGGTGGTCGAGGATGCTGTGCGCGACTTCCGCCTTTCTGGCGCAGAGTTGCCGGAGGCCGACAAGCCGCGCTTTCAGGCGATCCAGGAAGAGCTGGCTGGCCTGTCCGCCAAATTTTCCGAGAACCTGCTCGACGCCACCAACGCATGGCATGAGGACTTCGCAAACCCTGAGACGCTTGCCGGCCTGCCGGCCGACACCATCGCGAATGCCAAGGCTGTAGCGGCGAAGGCTGGCGTTGCCGGCTATCGGCTCACGCTGCAAGGCCCTTGCGTGATGGCCGTGCTGCGCCAGGCCGACGACCGCGGGCTGCGCGAACGGGTGTGGCGTGCCAACGCCACACGCGCATCCGAGTTCTCGGCCGAGATCGGCCACCCCGAGTGGGACAACGGCCCGCTGATCGCCCGCATCCTGACGCTCCGCGAGGAGGCCGCGCGCCTGCTCGGTTACCCGAACCACGCCAGCGTATCGCTGGTGCCGAAGATGGCGGGTTCGCCCGGCGAGGTGATCGAGTTCCTGCTCGACCTTGCGCGCCGTGCGCGGCCATCCGCAGAGCGCGACTTGGCAGAGCTGCGCGAATTCGCCGCCGGAACACTGGGTATCGCCGACCTTCAGCCCTGGGATATGGGTTACGCCGCCGAGAAACTGCGGCAAGCGCGTTACGACTTCTCGGAAGAAGCGCTGCGGCAGTACTTCCCCGAGCACAAGGTACTCGACGGCCTGTTTGGGGTTGTGGGACGCCTTTACGACGTGACGATTCGGCCGGATACGGCACCCGTGTGGCACCCGGACGTCCGCTACTTCACGCTAACCCGCGACGGCAAGGACATCGGCCACTTCTACCTCGACCCGTATGCGCGCGACACCAAGCGCGGCGGTGCGTGGATGGACGAAGCGCGTTCGCTGCGCGAGACCGCTGCCGGCCGCGAAGCGCCAATCGCCTACCTTGTCTGCAACGCGTCGCCCCCAGCCGATGGCCGCCCAGCGCTGTACAGCTTTGACCAGGTCATCACGCTGTTCCATGAAGCCGGCCATGGCCTGCACCACCTGCTGACGCGGGTGGCAGAGCCTGGCGTTTCCGGCATCAACGGCGTCGAATGGGATGCGGTGGAGCTGCCGAGCCAGTTCATGGAGAACTTCTGCTGGGAATGGGAAGTGCTGCGCAATATGACCGCGCATGCCGAAACCGGCGCCCCGCTACCGCGCGAGTTGTTCGATCGCGTGCTCGCGGCAAAGAACTTCCACGCAGGCCTCGGCATGCTGCGGCAAGTCGAGTTCGCGCTGTTCGACATGCGCCTGCACAGCGAATTCAACCCCGCTGCGGACGACGTGATGGCGCTGTTGCGCCAGGTGCGTGACGAAGTCGCGGTGATTCATCCGCCCGCCTGGCAGCGCTTCCCGAATGCGTTCAGCCACATCTTTGCCGGCGGCTACTCGGCGGGCTACTTCAGCTACCACTGGGCCGAGGTGCTGTCGGCCGACGCCTACTCTGCCTTCGAAGAAGCGGCCGAGAAGACGGGTAGCGTGCTCGACCGCGCAACCGGCGAGCGCTTCATGCTGGAGGTACTCGGCGTCGGCGGCTCGCGGCCAGCGCTGGAATCCTTCACTGCTTTCCGCGGTCGCCCACCGAAGCCTGATGCATTGCTGCGCCATCACGGTATGATTACGGCATGAACACCAAAATCGCTTACTCCGCCATATTTGCGATTGGGCTCCTTGGCGCGGCGCCCGCCTCCCACGCCGAGAGCATCATCCGCTGGGTCGATTCGGCCGGCCGGGTGCACTACTCGGACATGCCACCGCCGCCCGACGCGAAGCGGGTGGAGGAGCGCATGCTCAAGGGCAGCTCGATCCAGATGGACAAGCAGCCCTACGCAACGCGTGTCGCTGCCGAACGCTTTCCTGTGACGCTCTACACCCAGGACAGCTGCGAACCCTGTGGCACTGCGCGGCAGTATCTGCAAAGCCGCGGCGTGCCGTTCAGCGAGGTGAAGATCACCAATACGACGGAAGGCGAGCAAGCCGCCAAGCTGCTCGGCAAGAACGCAGCGAAGGATGTCATGATCCCGAGCATGCTGGTCGGCGGTAAGCCGCTTGAGGGCTACTCCGAATCGAGCTGGGCTGCGGCGCTCACCACCGCCGGATACCCATCGAAGACACGCTGAACAGCCCCCGCCAGACGAGACCCGCCGGTAGAATCGGCGGGTCTTTTTCTTTTGGGGTCTGCCTTGAAGCTTGCCACCTGGAACGTCAATTCGCTCAAGGTCCGCCTGCCGCATCTGCTGGACTGGCTCGCGCGCGAGCAACCCGATGTCGTGTGCCTGCAGGAGCTCAAATGCGAGGATGCTTCGGTGCCGCGCGCCGACATCGAAGCAGCGGGTTACCGGCTGGAAACCCACGGGCAGAAGACCTACAACGGCGTCGCGATCCTGTCGCGTGCGCCAATTGATGCCGTGCAACGCAACATCCCGGGCTTCCCGGATCCGCAAGCGCGGGTAATCGCAGCGACCATCGGGGATGTTCGCGTCGTGGGCGCCTACTTCCCGAACGGCCAGGCCGTGGGCTCGGAGAAGTTCGCCTATAAGCTCGAATGGCTCACCGCGCTGACCGAATGGCTGCGCGTCGAAATCGCGGCGCATCCGAAACTGGTGCTGACCGGCGATTTCAACATCGCCCCGGAAGATCGCGACGCCCCCCCCGACTGGAAGGAAGAAATCCATGTTTCGGCCCCTGAGCGCGAGGCATTTGCAGCGCTCACCGGGCTCGGTCTCGTCGATGCATTCCGAAAGTTCGACCAGCCAGAGAAGAGCTTTTCGTGGTGGGACTACCGGATGAACGCCTTCCGCCGTAACTTTGGCTTGCGCATCGACCATATCCTCGTCAGCGCGCCGCTGGCAGCGACGCTGGAGCAATGCTCTGTCGACAAGAGTACCCGCGTGCTTGAGCGGCCGAGCGATCATGCGCCGGTGATCGCCATCTTCGGCTCATGAACGACCCGCTCGACGGTTACACCGCACTCGCGGCGCTTTCGCCGGCGGCGCGCGAACGCGTACTGACAAACAGCCAGCAGATCCAGGTGCCGGCCGGCGCCCAGGTGTTCGACGAGCATCAACGCTGCGGCGGGTTTCCCTTCGTGCTGGAGGGCGCCATCCGCGTGATCAAACGCTCGGCACAGGGGCGCGAGCTTCCGCTCTATCGCGTACTGCCGGGTGAGACCTGCATCGTTTCAACCAGCTGCCTGCTCGGGCATGCGGACTACAACGCCAGCGGCATTGCCGAACGCGACAGCACCCTACTGCTTTTGCCGCCAAATGAATTCGAGGCACTGATGGCGGAGCCCGCCTTCCGCGACTTCATTTTCCGGCTGATCTCCGAACGCATGGCCGATCTGATGCAACTGGTCGAGGAGGTGGCATTCCGCCGCCTGGATGCCCGCCTCGCCAGCCATCTGTTGGGCCGTGGCCGCCTGCTTCACGTCACGCATCAACAGCTGGCGGACGAATTGGGCAGCGTGCGTGAGATGGTGAGCCGTCTGCTCAAGGGATTCGCCGACCAAGGCCTGGTGCGCCTCGGGCGCGAGCAGATCGAGGTTGTCGACCCGACTGGCCTGCGCCGCCTTGCCGCGCCGGAGGCTATGTAACCGCGGTTACATACATCGCCCCCCTCGCTGCGCTCAAATGGCCCCACATAAACCGGCAAAGGAGCACGACATGAAGGCAAATGTGGGTGGCATTGACAAAGTGGTTCGCATCGGCGGTGGCGCCGTACTGGTAGGGCTCGCGGCCGCAGGCATCGTTGGCGCCTGGGGTTGGATCGGCATTGTTCCACTTGCAACCGGCCTGTTCGGCGTTTGCCCGGCCTACGGGCTACTGGGCATCAATACCTGCCCGATGAAGAAGACCTGAGTCAGCATTGCAAGCGCCGACTGGCCGTGACGCCGGTCGGCGCGTCCGCATTCAAGTCCGGCCGGGGGACGCCGATATTCATGGAATACAGTCCGCCGGAGTCCGACCGTGAGTACCATCGCACAACTCTTTGAACGCATTCCTGACCTGCCCGCCATGCCCAAGGTCATGCAGGATCTGGTGCGTACGATGGAGGACGACAGCGCGGATCTGAGCGATCTGGCTGACTCCGTCAAACACGATCCAACCCTCTCCGCCCGCGTGTTGCGCATGGCCAATTCGGCCTACTACGGCGCCACGCGCAAAATTGGCGCGATTGAAGACGCGGTGACCCGCATCGGCCTTAACGCGTTGCGCACGCTGGTGATTGCCTCCGGCATGACCAACACCTTCAAGGCGGTGCCGGGCGTCAAGCTGCAGCCGTTCTGGCGCCATGCGCTGCTGAGCGCGGCGCTCGCCCGCGCGATCGCGCGCCGCGCGCGAATCGACGTCGAGTTTTCGTACACCGCAGCGCTGATGCACCGCATTGGCGACCTGCTGCTGCACCTCGCCCACCCGGCAGAGGCGCAGGCGCTTGCCGCGGAAATGGCCGACTCAAGCCCGGCCGAGCGCTGCGAGGCGGAACGCGAACGCTTCGGTGCGGACCACTGCGCCGCGGGAGCGGAACTCGCACGCCTGTGGCAGTTCCCAGTCGCGATCCAGAATGCCCTGGGCGCCTATGCCTACCCGGTTTCCAAGCAAGCAAGCCCGTTCGCCATTGTCGTTGCGGTATCCAGCGCGTGCGCGCAAGGTCTGATGGAGGGCATGTCCGGCGACGCAATCGCCGAGGCGGTGCCCGCAGAATGGCTGGAGAAACTCGCGCTCGACACTGAACAGCTGAGCACGATCCTCGACGACGGCCCGGCAATGCTTGCCGAGGCTCAGTCCTTCATCTGACGGCCCGTCAGGCAGGCGCCACGGCCGCGCGCAGCGGCCGGAACTGGCGCGTATCCGCGTAGTAGTCGGCGTGCGCATTCTCGGCAGCCACGCCAGGAATGCCCAGCAGCGGCATCGGCTGCAAACGCACGCCGCCACCAATGCCGCCCTCGTCGGCAATCTGCGCCGACAGCCACTGATCGAGCGCTTGGCAGCGCTGCGCTGCTGGACGCTCGAACCAGTCATGCGGCACGCGCTGCAGCAACGCCTTTCCGCACAGGCCGACAAACGGCGCTCGCATTTGGTCGAGCGTCGCATGCCCGAACACCGTGACCTCGATCGCACGCCCCCAGGCGTTTCGGGCGTCGAAGAAGAGCTCGCGCCATTCATGGCCGCGCAGCGCCGCCAGCAGGGTCGGATCAGAGGACGAGACGACCACCCCGCATTCATCGAATTGCGTCAGCGCATCGCGTCGCCGCCCACGCGGCGCGTGAGGTCCACGCTGCTGCAGTGCCGCGATGTGCGCCGCATTTAGCGCCGCCTTTGCCTGCGGAAAGCGGCGCCACACCAACGCATTGAAGTAGTCATGCCAATCGTACTCGCGAGTCGGCACACCACCGCTCACGGCGATGCCCGCCTCGTAGCCGAGAGCAGGCGTTTCGCCGACAAGGTGGATTCGCGTACCGTCCTGCAAGCATGGGCGGGGGCCGGGCCGACCCAGCAGATCATCGAGCGCGTCGCGCGACGGCAAGCGGCAGCCGCTGGCGAGCAACGCGTCGGTGTAGGGTTCGAACAGTGGCCGCCCGGCAAACGCCGCCGGCCCAAGGCCACTCACTGCGGAGCCGACTGCCCGTCGGCGGGCGTGCCAGTTGCGGCACGGGCGGCAGGATCCGGCACGAAACTCAACACGCCATCTTTGCGCACGAAGGCGCCGAGCAGCTGGCCCGGTGGCGCATCGCCACTGGGCTCCATCTTCGCGACCTCACATTTTTCAGTGCCGATCGCGTACCAGTGCTTGCCCTGCACCGCCACGAACAAGCCATCGCGAATCCCGTACAGCGACATCTTCGGCCCCTCGGTATTGCCGGGCACGATCTCCCAACGGCGCTGGCACGCAGGGAACCGGGCCGCGACGAGCGCCTGCTTCACCTCGTCGCTCCAGATGTAGTTGCGCTCGCGCACCAGCGTTATCGCGTGATTGCGGCCGTCCACCTCATACGCCGCCGCGTTGTTCTCGCAACCCGTGAGCAAGAGCGGCAGGGTCGTCGCAGCGGCAATCAGCAGCAGTGGGTTAAAGCGCATGGCTCTGCTCAGAGAAGTTTCCAGGCAATCGTCTCGCCGGCGCGCAAGGGCACCAGCGGATCACCGTTGAGGTAGTCCAGTTGCGCAGGCACCGTCCACGCCTCCTTGGCCAGCGTCACCGTATCGGTATTGCGGGGCAGACCGTACCAGTCCGGCCCGTTGAAGCTGGCGAAGGCTTCCAACTTGTCGAGCGCCCCGGCCTGGTCGAAAGCTTCGGCGTACAGCTCGATGCCCGCGTTGGCGGTGTAGCAGCCGGCGCAGCCGCAGGCCGCTTCCTTGGCCGACTTGGCATGCGGTGCCGAGTCAGTGCCGAGGAAGAACTTGCGTGAGCCAGAGATTGCCGCCGCAACGAGTGCCTGGCGATGCGTCTCGCGTTTGAGCACCGGAAGGCAATAGTGATGCGGCCGAATGCCACCCGCGAAGATGGCATTGCGGTTCATCAGCAAGTGGTGCGCGGTAATCGTGGCGGCGATGTTGTCGCCGGCTTCGCTCACAAATCGCGCGGCATCCGCCGTCGTAATGTGCTCGAAGACCGTGCGAAGACCCGGGAAACGCGCCGTGACCGGCGCAAATACGCGATCAATAAACACGCGCTCGCGATCGAAGACATCCACGTCAGCATGGGTCACCTCCCCGTGTACCAGCAGCGGCAGTCCAACACGCTCCATGCGCTCGAGCACCGGATAGACCTTGTCGATCGCGGTCACCCCCGCGTCCGAGTTGGTCGTGGCGCCAGCCGGATACAGCTTGACGGCATGCACGAAGCCGCTTGCCTTCGCGCGGTCGATCTCGTCTGGCGACGTGTTGTCTGTGAGGTACAACGTCATCAGCGGCTCGAACTTGAGGCCGGCCGGCAGCGCACCGAGGATACGCGCACGGTATTCCGCAGCCAGCGCGACC
This sequence comes from Niveibacterium sp. COAC-50, assembly GCF_013184235.1. Lineage (NCBI taxonomy): Bacteria > Pseudomonadati > Pseudomonadota > Betaproteobacteria > Rhodocyclales > Rhodocyclaceae > Niveibacterium > Niveibacterium sp. COAC-50. The sequence continues at coordinate 174,581 of NZ_JABCJM010000001.1, read as the reverse complement.
GTCGTAACCGGCGGACGCAAGTTCGGCATCACGATCGCACGACCGAAACGGCGTGCCGTATCGGGCAGCACGGCCGCCAGCGCAGCGTCATCGCGCAGGTGCAGGTGCCAGTCGTCGGGTCGGGTGATGGTGATCGTCTGCATGCTTGAATCCGGAAAACGGTGAATGTTTCAGTTTACCAGCCGGGCTTGCCGCTCCGGCGTCAGCCGGCGTCCTTGAGCGCGAGCGCGCGCTCGTAAAGCGCGTTCTTGTTGGCGCCGGTCAGCTGGGCTGCAAGCTTTGCGGCCGTCTTCAACGGCAGTTCGTCAAGCAGCAGGCGCAGCGTCCGTTCGGTCTCGGGCGACAGTCCCTCCGTTGCGATCGGCGGCGCCACGATCAGCACGAACTCGCCACGACTGCGGTCGGAATCCGCCGCAAACCAGTCAGCGGCCTCCGCCAGCTGCATGCGCGCGATCTGCTCATGCAGCTTCGTCAGCTCGCGTGCCACCACCAACTCGCGTTGCCCGCCAAACACCGCGGCAAGGTCGGCGACGCACTCCACGACCCGATGCGGCGCTTCGTAAAACACCAGAGCGGCTGGCGTGCTGGTGAGGGCTTCGAGCTCCGCGCGGCGTGCTGTCGCCTTGGGTGGCAGGAAACCGACGAACAGGAAGCGCCCTTCGACCAAGCCGGACGCCGACAGCGCGGTGGTGACTGCACTTGGCCCCGGAACCGGCACAACCGGGAAACCGGCGGCCTGAACCCGCGCCACGACGCGCGCGCCGGGGTCGGAAACGGCCGGGGTGCCCGCGTCCGTCACCAGCGCGATGTGCTGCCCCTGCTCAAGCAGGCCGACGAGCCCATCGGCCGCCGCCTGCTCGTTGTGTTGATGCACCGCGAGCAGGCGCGTGCGAATACCGAAGTGATCGAGTAAGCGGCGGGTGTGACGTGTGTCCTCTGCCGCGATGGCGTCCACCTTGCCAAGCACAGCCAGCGCACGCATCGTTATGTCATATAGATTTCCGAGCGGGGTCGCGACGATGTAGAGCGCCGGCTTCGCAAGCAAAACGCGGTTGGCAGGAGGTAGAGCGTGCGACTGATCCGACGAATCCATGAAGGCTTCTCAAAGGTGCTGGGCGGCGGGCATTCTGCGGCCGGGCCCGAGGCACCGCAAGTTCCGCCGCATCTGCGTGATGGCACTCTGGCCGAACGACTGGCCGAAACCTGGCTATCTCGACAAGGTCTCAAGGTGATCGCACGCAATGTGCGCTGCAAGCTGGGCGAAATCGATCTGGTAGCGACCGACGGCGAGATGCTGGTCTTCGTCGAAGTCCGCATGCGCACCGATCCGCGTTTCGGCGGCGCCGCGGCCAGCATCACGCCAGCCAAGCAGGCCAAGCTGGTGCGCGCCGCGGAGTGGTTCCTCGCCAATGGCGGCAAGGCCTGGGCCGGGCGCCCGTGCCGCTTCGACGTTGTGTTGCTCGATCGGCTTCACCTTGCACACATCGAATGGATCCGCGGCGCGTTCGACGCGTACTGATCGCCGCCACGCTGTTCGCGGCACTGGCACCCGCCTTCGCCGCACCGCGCCTGCGAGTGTTGGTGCAGCGAACACCGCTCGCAGGGTTCACACATTATGAAGCGCCGAGAGTGTGGACGCAGTTGCGCGTTGGGGCACCACTCTCGCTGCAACGCGAGCCCGACAACCCGCACGACCGCCGCGCGATCGCGGTGAGCTGGCAAGGGCAGAAACTCGGCTATCTGCCGCGCGCCGAAAACGACGCGGTATCCGCCGCAATGGATGCCGGCACCGGCATCGAAGCGCGCATCGGCTCACTGACTGACGACGCAGACCCGCGCCGCAGAATTACGATCGAGGTGTTTGTCCTGCCCTGAAGTGCATGGGTTCCGGGCTTGGTCCGCGCGTGCCAGAATTGCGACACAAGACCTAGATCGGCTTCAACCCCATCCACTAGACAGAGAGCCCCCCAATGAACCGTCCTATCCGGCAGTACAAGTACTACGACCTGGTGATGGTCGCCTTCGTCACCGTACTGATCTGCTCCAACCTGATCGGCCCCGCCAAGGCCGCGCAACTGAACCTGCCACTGGTGGGCACGCTAACCTTCGGCGCCGGCGTACTGTTCTTCCCGATCAGCTACATCTTTGGCGACATCCTGACCGAGGTGTATGGCTACGCCTACTCACGGCGCGTAATCTGGGCGGGCTTTGCCGGCCTCGCGTTCGCGTCGATCATGGCTTACGTGATCGTGGCGCTGCCACCTGCGCCGAACTGGCCCAACCAGGCGGTGTACGAAACGGCGTTTGGCTCGACCTGGCGGATCTCGATGGCCTCGCTGATCGCTTTTTCATGCGGCGAATTCGTGAACTCGTTCGTTCTGGCCAAGATGAAGATCCTCACGCAGGGCAAACACCTGTGGAGCCGCACGATCGGCTCAACGATCTTCGGTGAGGCGGTCGATTCCTCTCTCTTCTATCCGCTGGCGTTCTGGAACAGCGGCATCATGCCGAACGAACTGGTTCCCACGTTGATGCTGTCGCAATTCATTACCAAAACCGCCGTCGAAGTGGTGTTCACGCCGCTGACCTACCTCATCGTCAACAAACTCAAGCAACACGAGAACGAAGACTGGTACGACCGGCACACCGACTTCAACCCCTTCAAGCTCGACACTCGCAACTGATCTGCCACGAGCAAAGAAGAGGCCGCGACGTGATCGCGGCCTTTTTCGTTGTGGCGCCTTTGCTCAGTTCGTGTAGCCGAGGTACAGGTAACCGGCCCACTTGCCACCGTTGTAGTCGGCCCAGCCTGCGCCCAGATAGAGCGGCCCCAACAACGTGTCCACCCCAAGGTAGGCCGATCCGGCCGGGATGATCTTGGTGTTGGTGCCGGTGAAGATCTGGTTCCACACCTTGCCTGCCTCAAGCGAGCCCCCGACATAGACGCCAGACCCCAACTGGGGCAGCAGCGAGCTGATCTGCTTGTACGCCATGACGCGCCCGAGCGCCGTGCGCGCGCCGGTCAGCTCGTTCGTCTGCATGCCCGATACCTGCAGGAAACCACCGAGCTGATAAGGAATCGGGACAGTGGATAGCCTCTGGTCGAGCGAGCCGCGTACGCGTGCGGTCGACCGCACGGTGAAGGTGCCAAAGGTGCCGGCCAGATCGCCATCGACTTCCACCAGTTGCGCAAGATCATCCTGGTCCTTGATGTGGCCCGCCGCGTAGTCCGCTCGAAGGAAGTAGCCATGGCGTGGCCACTTCGGGTTGTCCAGTTGGTCGATGACGAGCTGGGCTCGACCACCATACAAGCGCGTCGCCGCGTTGGTGCTGACGCCGATGCCGCCGGTCAGCACTTCGCCCTCCACATGCTCGGAAAAGGCGGTCAGCCGGAATTCGCCGTAACGCCCCAAGCCGTAACCGCCCCCGACTTCAGCGCCGCGGCGATTGACGCCGATCTCGAACAGACGGTTGCCTTCAGAGTCGAACAGCGGCAGCGAGGAACTGCCCCACCACACGCCGCCCACCACGAAAGTCGGTGAGTGGCCGATTGGCTGATAGATCTCGGATCTCAGCGACGAGTCGGCGCCAAGGCGGAGGTCGTTGCGCCACTGCGCACCCCACCGGTTCAGCCACGTCATCTGGTAATTGCCGAGAAAGCTGATCGTTGCGGTGCGATAGGTGTCGAGCTTGAAGTCGATGCCCATGCGCAAGTAGTTCGGGCCAACGCTACGTTCCAGCGGAGTGACGGTCGCCACTTGCTGTCCGCCCGCGTCGTGCAGGCGATAGTTGATCGAGTCGAAGTCGCCGGTGTCGTACAGCGAATCGAAGCGCTCAAGCAATTGCTCCTGCGTAGCCGGGGGCGTCTTGCCGGTGATGACCCCCTCAACACGGTCCGGCGGCACAAAGCGCGTCTGCGCCACCTCCAGCCGGTCGTACGGCTTCTGCGATTCGCTTGCCCGCGTGGCGATCCCGGCCAGCCAGGCACGGTAGGCCGAGTCGTCAACGGCAAGCGTCGCCAGCTGCGCCTCAAGCGGCAACGTCGCGGCGCTTCCGCGCTCGATGATGTCCTTCACCGAGGTGAAGCTCGCGGGCGAATAACCCTCTAGGTCCGGCTCAATCAGCACATCGCCGGGCGCGAGCAGCTTGCGCTGTTCGAGTACGTTGCGCCCGGTCGCGATATTCATCGCCTGGGCGGCGACGTCGACGAAGGTGCGGATCTCGTCGGGTTTGAGCATCGGCGTGCCAACGTCGACCACGATCACGACATCCGCGGCGCACGAGCCCGGCGTCTTTTCCTTCAGATTCTCGATCGGCAGGTTGCGTACGAACATGCCATCGACCAGCAGGCGTCCGTTGTCACTCACCACGTCGAACACACCCGGCACAGCCATGCTCGCGCGCAGCGCGATCGCAAGATCGCCGCCCTTGAACACGCGCATGTCGCCGCGCTCCAGATCGGTAGCCACCGCCTCGAAGGGAATCGGGAGATCGTTGAACGATTCGCGATAGATGTCGCGCGTCATTTCGCGCAGGAACCGGTCTATCAATTGAGACCCGACGACGCTGCGCGGCACTTTCAAGCCGTCTTCGTCGACGCCGAAGGTCATCGCTGCGAGGTTCTGGTAGTCGTCCTTCTTGCGCAGGTAGGGCAGGTTGCGGCGGTCGGGTGAGCCCGCGATCAGCTTGTCCCAGTCGGCGTCCTCAAGGCGCCGCCGTATCTCCGGCAAGGGCATGCCTGACGCATAGATGCCGCCGATCAGTGCGCCGGCGCTGGTCCCTGCTATGCAGTCGATCGGCACATGCAGACGCTCCAGCTGCTCCAGCACACCCACGTGCGCCAGGCCACGCGCGCCGCCGCCTCCGAGCACGAGCCCGACTCGCGGGCGTTTGGCGGGCGCCGCCGCCACCTTGCTGGTGGCCTCCGCCTTCGGCAGGGCTTTTGGTGCAGATTTGGGCGCGGACTGCGCAGTGGGGGCGCAGATCACCGCAAGCGCGGTGCACAGGGTCGGAATCAGGCGTTTCATGGGGGATTCGGCGGCGACAGGGGCTTCGCCGCTTATACCACAGCCCGATCAGGCGCCGGTTGCGCCCGTTTGGCTCAGCGCCTTGGCGGCAGGACGGACAGGTGCATCGACTCCAGCCATGAACCACCCGGGGCGATCTCGCGCCAGCCGGCACCGTGGCGTGCGGCGGACGGCAGATTGACCGCATTCGTGACATGGCTGACCGGCTCGACACACACCAGAGGCGCTGATTCGGGCGAATACACCACCAGATGATCCAAGCCCGGCGTCGCCGTCAGGGAAATCGAATAGTCGGCGTAGTCCAGCCGCGCACGACGGTTCCAACCCGAAAATCCGTCATCCAGCCCGGTACTGAGAACCTTTGTTCCGTCGAGCGGGAAGCGGCCCAGCGCGCGTTCAAAGCCATGCGGAATACGGTCGGCGTTGACGAGCCAGTGGTTTCGCACACGGGCACGCAGCCGGGTGCCCGACGGGCGCGGGAAGTACGGGTGGAAGCCCATGCCGCAGGGCATCGGCGCATTGCTTCGGTTGGTGACCAGCATCGAGACGGTGAGGCCGCCCGGGTCCAGCGTGATCGTCTGCTCGGCGGAAAAGGCCCAAGGCCACTCGCCCGCCGCCACATCGAGTCGCAGCGTTACGGCGCGTTCACTTTCGGCGTCGACGTCCCATGGGCGCACCCAGCCGATGCCGTGGATCGCATGCGGCGCGCCAAGCGGATGTGGCGCCATCCGCACTTCGTTCCCGTTGTGGCGAAAGTGCCCCTGGGCGATGCGGTTCGAAAAGGGCACCAGCGGGTAGCAACCGGCATTGCGGATCGCTTGCTCGCGCGGCAGGTCCAGCGGAACGGGCACCAGCACATCACGCAGGGCACCATCGAACTCGGCGCGGCACGAAAACAGACGGCCGCCCCACTCGGGTGAGACCTGCGCCGTCCATCCATTGGCCTGCAGCGTGACAAGCTCTTCTTGCGACATCAACAACCTCTTGTTCTTTTTTAGTTCGCCAATCGTACCAAATGCTGCGCCGCACCGTGTCTGGGGGATTCCGTGCGGCGCAAACCTTCTTCAGCGCACGCCGGCCTCCCGCTGCAACCAGGCATCAAGCGCCTGCCGGCTTTGCCGTCGGATCGCTCGCCGCATCGGCGGCGACCAGCCCATCAAGGCGCCCGCCGGGCCAAGCGCCATCGCAGCCCAACGCCACAGGTTGAAATGATCCTCGTGGCGGACGATATTGCCGTCACGGAAGCGGAAGCTCGCGTCGATCCGGTTGACGACCTTCCTCCCGGTCTTGCTGAAGGTGTAGCTCGCATCCCAGTGGGCGGCACCACTCGCATCGTCGGCGCGCACCTGGCTCAGTACGACCTCCAGATCAGCAGCGCGCGCGGTGAGCATCCGCCACATCGCGCCGACCTCGCTGGCATTCAGCACACCGAAAGCCGGATCGCTGAACTGGCCATCCGGCGCATAGCAGGCCGCCATCGCGGCGCCATCCTTACGCGCCAAGGCGCCGTAGAAGTCATGGATCAACTGTGCGTTTGGATGCATGCGCTGTCCTTGTTTGGTGTCATTGCGCTCAGGCCTTCAGGTATTCGCTGCGACCGCCATGCCAGCGATCGAGTATCGCCGCCGCTGCGGCCGGCTGGCGTGCAAGCAGTTCTTCCGCGGCCGAACGGGCCGCCTCAACCAGATCGACATCCATTTCCAGATCCGCATAACGCAGCAGTGCGCTGCCGCTTTGCCGCGCCCCGATGAATTCGCCGGGGCCGCGCAGCCGCAGGTCCTCCTGCGCGATGACAAATCCATCCGTATTCTCGTAAATGACTTTCAGCCGCGCTCGGCCCGTCTGTGACAACGGCGGGCTGTAGATCAGGATACAAGCAGAGGCTGCCGCGCCGCGCCCGACCCGGCCACGCAACTGGTGCAATTGAGCAAGGCCGAACCGTTCGGCGTGCTCGATCACCATCAGGCTTGCGTTCGGCACGTCTACGCCGACCTCGATCACCGTGGTTGCCACCAGCACCTGAACCTCATTGCGGATGAAGCCGTCCATCACGGCGGCTTTCTCGTCCGCCTTCAGGCGCCCATGCACCAGACCGACTCGCAACTCCGGTAGCTCAGCGGTCAGGCGTTCACAGGTTTCCACCGCCGTCTGCAACTGAAGCGCCTCGCGGTCGCGCCCCTTGCCTCCCCGTGCAGCCCCCCCGTCGGCAGCACCCTCGGTTTCCTCGATCAACGGGCACACCCAGTAGGCCTGCCGCCCCTCGCGGCAGGCGTCGCGGACGCGTGCAACAACGTCGTCGCGCCGCGCATCGGCCACCAGCTTGGTGACGATCGGCGTGCGACCGGGTGGCAATTCGTCGAGAACCGATACATCGAGATCCGCGTAGAAGCTCATCGCAAGCGTGCGCGGGATCGGCGTCGCGCTCATCATCAGCATGTGCGGCAAGGGCGCGTCGGAACCCTGGTATTTCTCACGCAGCGCAAGCCGCTGGCGCACGCCGAAGCGGTGTTGCTCATCGACCACCGCGAGCCCAAGCTTCGGAAACGCCACCGGGTCTTCGATCAACGCATGGGTGCCGACAGCCAACAGGGCTTCGCCCGATGCCAGCATCGCCAAAGCCGCCTCGCGTGCCTTTTTCCTCTGGCTGCCGGCGAGCCACGCCACCTTGATGCCGAGCGGCGTCAGCCACGCATCGAGCTTGCGGAAGTGCTGTTCAGCGAGGATCTCCGTCGGCGCCATCAGCGCCGCCTGCCAACCCGCCTCGGCGGCCTGCAGCATGGCGAGCGCGGCAACGATGGTCTTGCCGGAGCCAACGTCGCCTTGCAGCAGGCGCTGCATCGGATGTGGCGTCGCCAGATCGCGCGCAATCTCGTCCACCGCGCGTTGCTGAGCGCTGGTCAGCGCAAACGGCAGGCTCGCCAACAATGGGCCGCCGAGTGCCCCACTGCCTTGCAGCACCGGCGCACGGCGCGCACGCCGTGCGGCATACGCTTTACGCAACGAGAGCTGCTGCGCGAGCAACTCCTCGAACTTGATGCGGCGCCAAGCCGGGTGCGTGCGGTCTTCCAGTGCGGCAATCGACATGCCGGGCTGAGGATGATGCAGCGCGCGCACCGAACGCTCGAACTCCGGCAAGCGCAGGGATTTGCGCAACCCCTCGGGCAGCAGATCGGCGAGCGACACCTGCTTCATCGCGCGATCGATCAGCTTGCGCAGCGCACTCTGTGCAAGGCCCGCGGTTGTCGGATAAACCGGGGTCAGCGCCGCGGGCAGCGCTTCGCCCTCCCGTACCGTCTTCACGCGGGGATGCACCATCTCATCGCCGAAGAAGCCGCCGCGGATTTCACCAAACACCCGCACGCGCGTCCCCTCGGCCAACTGCTTCTGCTGGCTGGGGTAGAAGTTCAGGAAGCGCAGCGTCAGTTCGCCGGTTTCATCGGCGATCCGCGCGACCAACTGGCGGCGCGGGCGGAAGCTGATTTCGCAGCTCAGCACCACACCTTCCACCTGCGCGCTGACGCCCAGCGGCGCACCGGCTATCGGCGACACCTGTGTCTCGTCTTCATAGCGAAGCGGCAGGTGCAGTACCAAGTCGGCCTCGCGAAAGAGGCCGAGTTTGTTCAGCCTGCTGGCAAGCGGCTTGGGCAGGGCATGAAAGCCGTCGGGAGACGACACGGAAAGGACTTGAGCCTTCGGCATCACGTGATTCTAGACTGCCCTGCCCTCATGCTTGCCGACGCCCGCTTGTCACCCTCGCGCAAAAACAACTGGCATCGCCTGCGATTGCAGCCAAACTGAATCAACACCACGCGGCAACGGCAAGCACCCATCGCCGTGCCGGCAAGCCTGCTTTTGGGGGGAGTCACGCCGATGTCTCATGGCGAGAACGGCGACAACAGCTTTGATCTGCTTCGACACTTTGCCGCAACGCTGGTGCTTTGGTACCACGCGTTCTTGCTGTCAGCTGCCCGCAACGATCCGCTTGTGGGCACGCCGTTCGATGGTGCGCTCGGCGTGAACATCTTCTTTGCAATCAGCGGCTTCCTGATCACGGAAAGCTGGATGCACCACCGCAGCGCGCTGGCGTTCGCGGAAGCACGGGCGTTGCGGATCTTGCCGGCGTTGATCGCCTCGGTAGCGCTTTGCGCCTTCGTCATCGGCCCGCTGCTGAGTCGCGCATCATTCGCGGAATACCTTTCCGACTGGCGGTTGCGCTGGTTCGTTATCGGCAACACCTCTTTGCTGTGGATGGTGGAGGAGTTACCCGAGCTATTTCTCGGCAACCCACACCCGTCGGTCGTCAATGGATCCTTGTGGACACTGCCCAAGGAAGCAACGATGTACGGACTGGTGCTTGGGCTCGGACTGCTTTGCCGGTCGCGCGCACTGTCACATGCGTTCATTCCGTTGCTTTGCGGCGCGTTCGCGATCGCCACATGGCGCTTCATCGCGCTAGAGCAGGACGAGCACGCGCTGTCGCTTGCGCGCGTTTCGCGCCACTTCATCGCCGGCGCGGTCATCGGAACGTTGACGCGAAGCGCACGCGGGCCAGCCATCGTGGCCCTCTCACTGTTTGCCGGATTGATTGCCTTGCCCGTCCCCCATGCGATTCAAGCATTCGCCGTTCCAGTTGCGCTCGCCGCCGCGGTACTCGCCGTCGCACGGGCGCCACTGCCCGCCATCTTGGGTGGTCGCTGGCCGGCAGACATCTCCTACGGCCTGTACATCTACGGTTATCCGCTGCAACAGGTGCTATTCCACTTCTGGCCGCAGCTGGACGGCTATCGCATGTTCGCCGTATCGCTACCGCTGAGTGGCCTCGTCGCACTGGCATCGTGGCACTTCGTCGAGAAGCCCGCGCTCGCCAAGAAAGGACAACTGGTGGCTAGGTTGGGGCCGCGATTTGCCGCGCAGACGGCACGTCCGGGATGACGAACGTGCCCTCACCGAGCGAGCAATTGCTTACAGCTCCCGCGCCTTGAAGGTATCGCAAGCCGCGATTTCGCCCTGCTCCAGTCCGCGCGAGAACCAGCGTACGCGCTGTTCGGACGAGCCGTGCGTGAAGCTTTCCGGCACCACCACGCCGCGCGCTTGCTTCTGCAGCGTGTCGTCGCCGATTGCGGTGGCGGCGGTGAGCGCTTCCTCAACGTCGCCGGGTTCGAGCGTGAGGTTGCCCGATGCAACCGCTTGCTTCGCCCACAGACCAGCAAAGCAATCAGCCTGAAGCTCCAGCCGCACCGATAGCGCGTTCTTCTGCGCTGCACTGCGCCCCTGCTGGGCTTGCCGCATCTTGTCCGATATGCCCAGCACATGCTGCACATGGTGGCCAACCTCATGCGCGATCACATAAGCCTGCGCGAAGTCGCCCGGCGCCTTGAAACGCCGCGATAGCTCGTCGTAGAAAGCCAAGTCAATGTAGACCTTCGAATCGCCGGGGCAGTAGAACGGCCCCATCGCGGCCTCGCCGGTGCCGCACGCGGTGGGCGTTTGGCCGCGGAACAGCACCAGCTTGGGTTTCGGATATTCGGCGCCGCCTGCCTGAAAGATACGGCTCCAGGTCTTCTCGGTGTCGTGCAACACCACGCTGACCAACTTGCGGGCCTGCGCTTCGCTGGCAGATTCCTGCACCGGCCCGGCATGTCGCTGCTGCTGCGGCGCCGGGGTATTGGAGGCGAGGTTCAGCACGACCGAAGGGTCGATACCGAAGTACCACGCGGCAATCGCGAGCACGATCGTGCCAACGCCGATCGAGCGACCGCCGATCGGCAATCCGCCGCCCCCCCCGCCACGGCGGTCTTCGATGTTGTCACTGCCAGTGTCGTCTTCGAAGCGCATGGCGGCCCCCTCAAAACAAGAAGGCCCGCGCAACGCGGGCCTGGTTCGTTGCGTCCTGCCTCAAGCGCCGAGCACGAGAATCGCGTCGGCTTCAACCAGCGATCCGCGCGGCAATTCCTTCACCCCCACCGCGGCGCGGGCGGGATAGGGCTCGGTGAAGTAGCGCGACATCACGGCGTTGACGGTCGCGAAGTTCGAAAGGTCCGTCAGGTAGATCGTCAGCTTGACGGCATCGGCGAGCGAACCGCTTGCCGCCTCGGCAACCGCCTTGAGGTTTTCGAACATCTGCACCGTCTGCGCCTCGAAGCCGCCTTCCACCAGCGTCATCGTCACCGGATCGAGCGGGATCTGGCCGGAGAGATAAACCGTGTTGCCGGCCTTCACCGCCTGCGAGTAGGTGCCGATCGCCGCAGGCGCCTTGGTGGTCGAGATGATTTCCTTGCTCACAGCAAACTCCTGGATTGGGTTGAGCGACTCAGTCCGCCGAACGCAGCGTGATGTCGCAACCAATGTTGGCGATCGTCTTCTGCAGCCCCATCTGCGAACCGAGGTTGATCACCAGCGGCGCAGTCAGGATCGCACGCAACGGGCTTGCGGCGTTGTCCGGATCGTCGCGGCGCAGGATCACCATCACTGCTGCGTCTTCAGCGCGCTGCAGGCCAATCGCGGCCAGCTCGGCATCGCTGAGGCTGAATTCGTAATGCAGGCCGAATTGATCCGGCGATGCGATCGAAAAGGCCACATCCGGCTGCTCCACCGACTGCAGGTAGAACACGCGAGGCTGGGCCGCATCGGGGTGCAGCAGCGCAAACCGGCGGCATTCCTCGAAGCCCGGGAGGCCCGCCGGGAAAGTGATCAATTTGTCGTCGGCCACTTCAATGCGGCCAAACTTCGGGCTGTCGATCTGCATGCTTCCCCTCTCCTTGTCCGGCCAATTCCGGCCGTCTTGTGTCATTCGTTATGGCTGCTTCACCGTTACCAGTTGCCCGCGCGCGAGCCCAAGCGCCTTGAGTTTGCTCTGCGCCTGCTCGGCGTCCTGGCGGGTACGGAACGGGCCCACGACGACGCGCGTTTCCAGCTGCGCGGGAATGCCCGCCAGTTCGAGCCGGGCACGCAGGTCCTCGGCGTTCTTCGGAGTGGAGAATACGCCAGCCTGCAGTGCAAATGCGCGGCCGGGCGGCGGTTTCACGCCGGCGGGCGCAGGTTCGGTCTGCACGACCAGGCGCGGCGTCGGCGCCGGGGTGGTCGGTTCTGCCTGCAGGTGCACACGGCCACCCGAGCTTTCCGCCGCAGCGTTTGCCGGCTTGCGCGAGGGGTGTGGCAGCACCGGTTCCGGCGCGGGCTCGGGGGCTGCAACACCACGGGTTTCTTCTGCAACATCGGCCGACGCGGGTTCGCTCTGCGCAGGCGTTTCAACCACCGCTGCCGGCACTGGCGCCGAGGCTTCGACCATGACCGCTGATTGCGCAGCCGGCGCAGCGTCACCACTGGCCGCGCGGATCTGCGCCGGCGTCGGCACCACCGCCGCCTTCGGCTCAACGGCAGGCGCAGGCTCCTGAGCGGTCCGTTCCCAAACCAGCAGGCCAACCAGCAGCGCCCCGACCACGGCAGCAGCAACCCCGCCGCGCATCAGCAACTGGCGTCGCTCGTCGTTCTCCGGTGGGGCGGCGGGGCGGGCTGGGGCCATGCGTCTACTCCTGTGTTCGAGCGCCGCGCGCCAGCGCGGCAACAAGTTCGGCTTCCGAAATCGAAATGCCGCAGCGTTCGGCGATCGCATCGGTTTCGAGGCCGCGCTGTGCCAGCACAACCGCCTCGCCATACTGCGGTGACACGCTGCGCGCATTACGCAGGGCCGCAATCTCGGCGCTCAGCGTCTCGCGCAGGCTCGCGACTTCTTCGCGCAGCTCGGTGTTAGAGGCTTCAAGAGCTTCAACCTGGAAACGCAGGCGCGCGAGCTCGACCAGTGCGTCGAAGGCCTCGCGTTCGGTGCGTGAATGCGCCGGATCAGCCTGGGTCAGCGATTCCGGTGCGATCGGCGTCGTCGGTGGCGTCGGCGCAATGTCCTCGACGGTATCGAGGATCGTTTCGTATTCCGGCTCGATCGGCGCTGCCGGTCGTTGCGGGCGCGATACGCGGAACAGGCGCATGACGACATAGGCGAGATAGAGGCACAACAGCACCACTACGCCCAGAATGACTTCACGCACACCCAAGATCGCTCTCCAATGAACCGCTGCACGGCAACGGGGTGAATCCTACGCCGTGGCGGCGATCACCGCCTGCGATAATACTGGCCCCGCCCCGCTCGCCACAACGACGACCATGGAACAACTCTCCATCCTGTTCATCGCCAAGAAGCTGATCGGCATTTTCCTGCTGCCGCCGATGCTTCCGCTGGTGATTATCGCGGGCGGCCTGCTGTGCCAGATCTGGCGGCCGCGCGCCGGTCGCTGGATCGCGTGGGCAGGGCTCGTCGTCGGCCTGCTCGTGTGCTGGCCCGACAGCGTCGCGTGGTTGCTGCGCGGCCTTGAGCGCGACCCGCCCATCGCGGCAGCGCAGCTCAAACAGGCGCAGGCGATCGTGATCCTCGCGGGCGGCCGGCGCAGCAACGCACCCGAGTTGGGTGGCGAAACCGTCAATCGCATCACGCTGGAACGGGTGCGCTACGGCGCGCGCCTGGCCCGCCAGACCGGCCTTCCGGTGTTGGTCAGCGGGGGTTCTCCGACGAGCGGCACCTCTGAGGCAGAGCTGATGCGCCGCACCCTGAAAGAGGATTTCGGCATCGCGGCGCGTTGGGTCGAAGGTGCATCGCTCGACACGCACGAGAATGCCGTCTTCAGCGCAAAACTACTGCAGCCGAAGGGCTACACCCGTGTCGCGTTGGTCACGCACGCGGCGCACATGCCACGTTCGGTCGGCGAGTTCGAGCGTGCCGGCTTCACCGTGTATCCAGCCCCCACTGCATACCTCGGCTCGCACGGCGGCGAGGCGCAAGCCTTGCCCGCGCTGCCGAGTGCAAGCAGCGCCTATGGCGGCTTTTACGCCTTGCACGAATGGGTCGGGCTCATCGCATTGCGCCTGCGTGGCCAATAGCGCTTGACTTAGAGCGCGCTCGAAGTTCGATGCTCGTGGCCATGGAGAAACCGATGGACGGATTCCTGTCGATCGCGCAGATGGCGCAGCACTTCGGTGTCAGCGCACACACGCTGCGTTACTACGAGCGCGCCGGTCTGCTGGCACCGGTGCACCGCGATGCCGGCGGGCGCCGGCAATATGCGCAGCGCGACGTTGCCTGGCTGGCCTTCCTGATGCGCCTTCGCGCGATGGGCGTGCCGATCCGCGATATGCGCCGCTATGCGCAGCTGCGCGCCGCCGGGGATGCCACGCTCGTCGAACGCCTGGATTTGCTCAGTGAGCACCGCGACGCAGTGGCCGCACGCCTTGCGAGCCTGCAAGACAATCTCGCAGCGCTCGACAACAAGCTCGCGTGGTACCGCGACGCCATTGCCCAATCGGTCTCTCCGCCATCCACTTCACCCGGAGCAGACCATGAACAGCGAACGCTACACGCAAGGCTGGAAGACCCTTCAACAGATTGACGGCGAGGCCGGCGAGCGCGTGGTCGACAGCCTGCGCGACATCGCACCCGACTTCGCACGCTACCTGATCGAATTTCCCTTCGGCGACATCTACCGGCGCGAACAGCTCGGGCTGCGCGAGCGGGAGATCGCGACCATCGCCGCGCTTACCGCGCTGGGCAACGCCACCCCGCAGCTAAAGGTGCACCTGCACGCCTCACTCAACGTTGGCCTGACTGCAGACGAGATCGTCGAAGTGCTGATGCAGATGGCGGTGTATGCCGGCTTCCCGGCCGCGCTCAACGGGCTCTTCGCAGCACGCGAGGTGTTTGCCGAACGCGGCATCCAGCCAACGTGCGCGGCCGCCTGATCAGGCCTTGCCGAGACGCTGCGCGAGCTGCTCGCTCAGCATTGCGGTGATGCCGTAGATCGTCAGCTGCGGATTCGCGCCAAGCGAGGTCGGCAGAATGGAACCGTCGTGCACCGACAGATTCTCAAGCTGGTGATGCACGCCGTCTGGCCGCACCACGCCGCCCTTCTCGTCCGGCGCCATCGCCGCGCCGCCCATCACATGCGCACTGACAACCTTTGTGCGCCGCGTGGCGAGCTTCAGCGCATCGATCTGCGCGTGAGCGTCGGATACGCGCGTTGTCGCCGTCGCATCGAGGTGGATCGGCAGCACGGTTTTCGCACCAACGG
This sequence comes from Niveibacterium sp. COAC-50, assembly GCF_013184235.1. Taxonomy (NCBI): domain Bacteria; kingdom Pseudomonadati; phylum Pseudomonadota; class Betaproteobacteria; order Rhodocyclales; family Rhodocyclaceae; genus Niveibacterium; species Niveibacterium sp. COAC-50. The sequence goes on along the minus strand of NZ_JABCJM010000001.1, from coordinate 159,442 downwards.
CGTACTGCAAGTCAGCCATTGCATGGAAGGCCTTGCGCGCGCCCGCCCAGATGTAGTCGGTGAGCGGGTAGTCGAGCTGCGGGTCGCCATGGCCATCAAGCACCACACGGCCACCCTGGCTCTGCTCGTGGAAGCCGTCGCGCAGCAGCGCGATCGCCACATACCAGTGATTCATCTGGCGCATGTAGTGGCGGTGCGCGGCACCAAAGTCCGACATCACGACCGACGCGATCAGCGGGTGGATCGGCGGCACTTCGAGCTTGAAGCCCATGCTGCCGTCCTTCGGCCACAGGTACTCATCGATGTAGATCGACTGTGGCGCGCCGGTGAAGGCATCGACCGGCTCGGGCATCAGCGCGGCCGACAGCACCACCGGATGCAGGAACGTGCGCGCGCCTGTGTGGCGATGCGGATCCGGCGCGTTGGAACGCAGCAGCAGCGCTGGCGTACCGATTGCGCCACCGGCCAGCACGAAGTGTTTGGCTTGCAGCCGCACGGTGTACTCGCGCCGGACCTGCCCTTGCGTGCTGATTGGATGTGCCAGCAGCGCCGTGACACGGCCATTGGCGTGCTCCAGTCGCTCAGCCCGCATATGCGAAAGCAAGCGCGCGCCATGCTCCATCGCCGCAGGGATCGTCGTGACCAGCATCGACTGCTTGGCGTTGGTCGGGCAACCCATGCCGCAATAGCCCAGGTTCCAGCAGCCCTTGACGTTGCGGTGGATCGTCACCGGCTCGATCGCGAGCTTGTAGGCGCCGTCCCGCAGCAAGGCGTTGTGGCGGTTCGGTTGCGTCGGCCAGCTGGCGATGGACAAACGTTCCTCGCGACGCTCAAACCACGGCGCCAGGGTCTCCGGCGTGAACGCCGCGAGTCCATGCTGCTCGCGCCAATGCTTGAGGGTGTTGTCCGGCGTGCGGATGCTGGTCGTCCAGTTGACGACGGTCGAACCCCCGACCGTGCGCCCCTGCAGGATGCCGACACCGTGATCCATCGTTTTGCGACCGGCCGACTCCTGATACAGCGCCGGATACGACAAGCGCTCTTCGAGCTGAAAATCACGCGAGGTCTTGAGTCCGCCCTCTTCCAGCAGGATCACCGACAGCCCGGCTTGCGCGAGCCGTTCTGCCGTGGTGCCGCCACCCGCGCCGGTGCCGACGATGACGACATCGGCCTCCAGCGTGAGGTCCTTGTCGAGCGCTGCGCCGTCGATATGCCGGTCGCGCCACTTGCCAGCAAAAGCATCGCCGATCGGATCGGGCAACTGGTTGTGCTGCGCGTTGTGCTGGGGCGTGCTCATGGATTCAGCTTCAGTGAGGGCGGGCCGCTGTAGCCGCAGTCCGCGAAGTGTTCGGGGTTGCCGTACCAGACGCCGAACGTGAGGTCGTGCAGCCCGCCGTAGGCCTGCTGCATCAGTGCGAGCGAATGATCACGCCAGCGCGTGATGATGCCGGCGGCACGTTGCGGATCGACCTGCGCCCAGCCCGCCATTGAGCCGGCCGCAAGCACGCGGCCCGCCTGGCGACCAAGCAAGCCGAACAGCTTGCGCATGTCGTCGCGCACCCGCGGCGGCATGCCCATCAGTGCGGTATCGATACCCCGCAGCAGCGTCAGTGTTTCGGCCGTCGCCTTCCCGGCATCCACTGGCCAAGCACCGGCCAGCATCGCAGGCGCCAGCGCCGCGAGGATCGCGCGGTCTTGCGCAGTCAGAAAACCGTAGCGGTAAGCATCGTCTTCCAGCGCGGCACTATCGGGCCACGCGCCCGCAACACCCAGCGCGGTGGCGATGCCGGCGCTGAGCCCTAGAAACAGGAAACGACGTCGTGATGCGTTGATGCTCATGGTGCGAAGGCCTAGTCCCATCCTTGCGTTTCTACCGGTCCAAGCACGATCACTCTTGTGATTGGACGCCAGCGGCCCCGACGGAATTCCACAAGCGCGGTGCCGCAACTGACTCAGCGCAACATCAGCTTGATCAGTTTTTCCGCCAGCGGTTTGCCGAAGGGGGGGTGCAGGATCGCCGAACCGTTGAGCGCAGCCTGCCGGAACACCGCGCGCTGCTGCGAGAAGGTCTTGAAGCCCTCCGGCCCGTGATAGCGCCCCATGCCGGACGGGCCGACACCGCCGAAGGGGATGTCGTCCTGTGCGATATGGAGGATGCAGTCGTTCACCGTGACGCCACCGGAGGCCGTGCGATCGAGCAAGGACTCGACGCGACCGCGCTGGTCGTCGAACACATACAGCGCCAGCGGGCGATCACGCTCGTTGACGTAGGCGATCGCGTCATCCAGCGAGTCGTAAGGGATCACCGGCAGGATCGGCCCGAAGATCTCTTCCTGCATCACCCGCATGTCGGGCGTGCCGTCGAGCAACACCACCGGCGCCATCTTGCGACCGCTGATCGCACCGTCCGGCAACAGCGCTTCGATCCGCGCCCCCATGCTGCGCGCCTCGTCGAGCAGCGCCTGCAAGCGGGTGTAATGACGCTCGTGCGCAACGCTCGCGTAGTCTGGCGACGCGGCATCGCCGTAGAGCTTTTGCGCGAACGCCCGCATGGCTGCGACAAATGCTTCTTCCTGCCCGCGTGGCAGCAGCACATAGTCCGGTGCGATGCAGGTCTGGCCGCCGTTCATGATCTTGCCAAAGCCGATGCGTTGGGCTGCGGTCTTGATGTCAAACCCCGGCGCCACAATGGCCGGCGACTTGCCACCCAGTTCCAGCGTGACCGGCGTGAGGTTCTTCGCTGCGGCAGCCATCACGATGCGGCCGACCGGCGTTGAGCCGGTAAACAGCAAGTGATCAAACGGCAAGGACGAAAACTCGGCCGCAACATCGGCACCGCCCAGCACCACGCTGACCAGATCCGGCGGGAAGGCCTCGCCGATCAGGCGTGCGAACAGCGCACCGAAGTTCGGCCCGAATTCGCTCATCTTGACCAGCACGCGATTGCCCGCCGCCAAAGCGCCAACGAGCGGGCCGATCGCAAGGTAGAGCGGATAGTTCCACGGCACGATCACGCCCACCACGCCGAGCGGCTGATAGCGCACCTCGGAACGGCCCGGCAGGAACCACAGCCCGGTGTGCCGCCGCGAGGGCTTCATCCAGCCCGCCAGCTTGGCCCGCGCGTAGCGGATCGCTTCGAGGCTCGGGAAGATCTCGATCAGGCGGGTCTCGGTGTGGGAGCGGTGGCCGAAATCAGCGCAGATCGCCTCGCAGATGGCCTGCTGATTGTTCTTCAAAAGCAGCGCGAGGCGGTCCAGATTCGCGCGGCGCGCTGCCGCATCCGGCATCGGCTCGCGCGCAAACGCGCTGCGTTGCGCTGCAAACGCAGCAGCCAAGCCGGTTTGCGGCAGATCGGTGAGATTCATGCTTGTCTCCTCGGCGGCTCTGTAGTGGATCAAGTCCGGCCGCTCGTATCAGTACGGTACGGTATGGGGCGACAAAACGGAAGCGCCAATGGAACGCTTAGGGATCACAGCCTAATCCGCGCGGGAAGATTTGCTCACCGTTCGTCGTTTGTGCGCCTCGGGGCCATCGGCTAGACTCGATGCGTTTTCTTGCCACGGCGGCCAACCGCTACGAGGGATGTGCACCGAGTGCGCGCCCCCTTCGTGCCACCAAGACTTGCGCGAGCCCCGCGCGACGCGCCGCCCCGAATCTGCTGGAGGAATCCTTCTCGTGTTCACCACCCGCTCGCGCGCCGTCGCGCTCGCCACGCTGACTTCGCTCGCCCTCCTCGCCGGTTGCGGCAGCAGCAGCAACGACAACAAACCGGATGCGCCGACCAATCTCAAGGCTATCCCCGGCGATGGTCAGGTCACGATCACTTGGGACGATCAGAGCGCCACGTCCGATCTGCGCTACTGGTTGTTCAAGGCGCAGGCAGAGAACGCCACGCGCGACGACTACCGCAAGTACCCGGAAGCGGCGATCATCGCGCCGGTCACCTCGCCATACATTCTGAGCGGCCTGACTAACGACAAACCCTACTCGTTCTTCATGAACGCCACGCACGGCAACGGCCCTGCCGGCGGCGAGACCCCGACCGTCGGGAAGGTCATTCCGCGCCAATCGGGTTCGGTCTGGACGACCAATGTTGCCGCGGGTGCCGGCAATTTGAACCACGTTTCCTTGGCCTACGGTCGCTTCCTTGCTGTTGGCGACAGCGGCGCCGTGCAAGTGGGCTCCGTGGCATGGGATACCGGCTCGCCAGTGCTCAAGTGGACAAAGGCCAGCACTGTACTTCCGTCGGTTTCGCTTTACGCTGCCGCTTACAACAGTACGACACCACGGACAGTACTCGTTGGCGACCTCGACGGTGACGGGAAGGCCGTCATCTGGACGAGCGATGGCTCGTCCACGAACTACCTCGATCAGTGGGTGACTCGCACCTCAAACACGACATCTGCCCTTCACGGTGTCGCCCTCGGCAGTGTCGGTTTCGTCGCCGTGGGCGACAGCGGCGCGATTTCGATCAGCGCAGATGGTGTGACGTGGACGGCGTATCGGTTGACAGTCGACACCGCCGCCAACACCGCCAACAACGCCACCGACCGATACACCGCGTCGTCGTCGGCAGCGGCGGACGCAACCATCAACCTCAAGTCCATCAGCGTGCTCAACGGCACGTATTACGCGGTTGGCGACAATGGATGGATCATCACCAGCTCCGACGGTATCAGCTGGCGCAAACACGCCATCAGCTACACCAACAGCTCCAACACCCCAGCGAACCTGACATCCGTCACGTACGGCTACTACAACGAGGCGATCTATCTCGCTGTTGGCAGCGGTGGCAAGGTCTATCGAAATACCGATCCGAGCACGAAACCGTGGGAGGAGATTCCCGTTCCTGGCATGGGCGACATGAAAGCCGTTGCGCGTGGTTCGCGTTTCATGGCGGTCGGTACAGGTGGTCAGGCTTGGGTGAGTAGCGATGCCAAAACATGGGTCGCCACCAGCACTGGAGCGAATGAGAACAGTGTGATGTGGTACAGCGGCGGCTACATCGCAGTGGGTGATGGCGGCAACGTAGTGACGTCATACTGATCCGCAGCGCTTGAAAGAAAACGGCCCGCAAAAGCGGGCCGTTTCTTATTGTGCAGGCCGACAACGATCCGCCGGCTCGTGCCGCTCCGCAGCGACTATACGGCTTCGAACAGCCCCGCCGCACCCATGCCGGTGCCGATACACATCGTCACCATGCCGAGCTTGGCATCGCCGCGCTTCATCGCCGACATCAGCGTCGCGACGCGGATCGCGCCGGTGGCGCCGAGCGGGTGGCCCAGCGCGATGGCGCCGCCGAGCGGGTTCACCTTGCTCGGGTCGATGCCCAGATCGCGGATCACCGCCAGGGCCTGCGCGGCGAAGGCTTCATTGAGCTCCCACCAGTCGACGTCGCCCTGCGCCACACCAGCGTGCTTGAGCACCTTCGGAATTGCGGCGATCGGACCGATGCCCATGATTTCCGGCGGTACGCCGGCAACCGAGAAGCCACGGAAGCGCGCGATCGGCTTGGCGCCGGTACGCTTGACGGCCGCTTCGGACATCAACAGCACCGCGCCGGCGCCGTCCGACATCTGCGAGCTGTTGCCGGCCGTAACCGAGCCACGCGCGGCGAACACCGTCTTGAGCTTAGCAAGGCCCTCGATCGAGGAATCCGGGCGTGGACCTTCGTCGTTCTCGAACAGGCGCTCGACGACCTTGATCGCACCGCTCTTGAAGTCCGGCAGTTGTTCGCGCACGAGGTACGGCGTGATCTCGTCCTTGAACTTGCCGGCCGCGATCGCGGCACAGGCCTTCTGGTGCGAGGCCATCGCGAAGGCATCCTGATCTTCACGCGACACGCCGTACTTCTGCGCAACCTTCTCGGCGGTAAGGCCCATGCCGAAGGCGATGGCGCGGTTCTCATCGGTGCTGGCGAAAGCCACCGGGTTGATCGACACCTTGTTGCCCATCATGGTCGGCATGATGGTCATCGACTCGGTGCCGGCACCGATGGCGATGTCGCATTCGCCGATCATGATCTTCATCGCCGCATCCGCCACGGCATTGACGCCGGACGAGCAGAAGCGGTTGATGGTGATGGCGGGCACGGTGTTCGGGAAGCCTGCGAGCAGCGTGCCGATACGGGCCACGTTCATACCCTGCTCGGCTTCCGGCATCGCGCAGCCGACCACCACGTCGCCGATCTCGTTGAGATCGAAGGCAGGGACCTGCTTCACGACGGCGGACAGTACATGGGCCAGCATGTCGTCGGGGCGCACGTTCTTGAAAGCGCCGCGGCGCTTGGCCACCGGCGTGCGCGTGGCGGCCACGATGTAAACGTCCTGAATCTGACGGGTCATTTCAAATCTCCTTCGCGCGCTCAGTTGCGCAGCGGCTTGCCGGTTTCGAGCATGTGCGCGATGCGCTGCTGGGTCTTCTCGGTCTTGAGCAGGTCGACGAACTGGGCGCGCTCGATGTCGAGCAGCCACTTTTCGGAAACCAGCGAGCCGGACTCGATCTCGCCGCCGCACAGGGCGACGGCGGCCGAGCGGGCGACCTTGTAGTCGTGGGCGCTGATCATGCCGCCCTCAACCATGTTGACCAGCATCATCTCGAGCGTGGCGATGCCGTTGCGGCCAGCGACCGGGATGCCGGCCGGCGACAATGCCGGGCGCCATGCCGATTCGTGCATCGCCAGCGCGTTCTTGCGTGCCACATGCAGGATCTCGTTCACGTTGAAGACGACGACATCGTCCTGCTTCAGCAGGCCCAGCTCCTTCGCGTTCTTCGCGCTCTTGCTGACGTTGGCCATCGCGATGGTGGTGAACACCGACTGCAGGAAGTTCATCGCATCGTTGGTCGCGGTACGCGAAGCGGCCTGCGCGGCACGGATCGCGAATTCCTTGCAGCCGCCACCAGCCGGGATCAGGCCGACGCCGGCTTCGACGAGGCCGATGTAGCTCTCCAGCGCCACCACGGCGCGCGGCGAGTGCATCACGAACTCGCAGCCACCACCAAGTGCCATGCCGGCCACCGCGGTAATGACAGGCACCTTGGCGTACTTGATCGCCATCGAGGTGGCCTGGAAGTTGGCCACCACCTTTTCGAGCGTGGCGAAGTCGCCCGCTTCGAGCACCGGCTTGATCTGCTGCAGGTTCGCGCCGACCGAGAACGGGGGCTTCGGCTGCCAGATCACAAGGCCGTCGTAGTCGCGCTCAGCGCGCTTGATCGCTTCCTGCACGCCGTCGAGCACGTCAGCGCCAACCGCGCACATCTTGGACTTGAACGAGAGGATGGGGACGCGCTTGCCGTCCTCGTCACCCGTGGTCCACATGCGCACGCCTTCCGATTCCCAGATCGTCGTGCCGCGCTCTTCGGCTTCACCGAAGACGCGCTCGGGGAAGAGCTGGCGGCTATACACCGGCAGCGCCGAGCGGCCCTGGATGGCCTTGGCGGACGAGGAGTAGGAACCGGCGGCTTCATGAACACCTTCACGCTCGAACACCCAGGCCGGCAGCGGCGCGCTGGCCATGGCCTTGCCTTCGGCGATGTCGGCAGCGATGGCGTCGGCGATCGCCTTCCAGCCCGCGGCCTGCCAGGTCTCGAACGGGCCTTGCTGCCAGCCGAAGCCCCAGCGCATCGCGAAGTCGATGTCGCGCGCGTTGTTGGCGATGGATTCCAGATGCACCGCGACGTAGTGGAAGATGTCGCGGAAGATCGCCCACAGGAACTGCGCCTGCGGGTGGTTTGATGCGCGCAGCTGCGCGAACTTCTCGGCCGGGTTCCGGTTCTTCAGGATCGCGACCACTTCGTCGGCCGGCTTGCCGGTCGAGTCACGATAATCCTGCGCGGCCAGATCCAGAACCTGGATCTGCTTGCCCTGCTTGCGGAAGATGCCCGCCTTGGTCTTCTGACCCAGCGCGCCCTTGGCGATCAGCGCCTGCAGCCACTGCGGCGCCGCGTAGTACTGCGCCCAGGGGTCGTTCGGCAGGTTGTCGGTCATCGTCTTGATGACGTGCGCCATGGTGTCCAGACCCACAACGTCGGCCGTGCGGTAGGTGGCGGACTTCGGGCGGCCGATCAGCGGGCCGGTCAGCGCATCGACCTCGTCAAAGCCCAGACCCATGCGCTGGGTGTGGTGCATGACGGCGAGGATCGAGAACACGCCCACACGGTTGGCGACGAAGTTCGGCGTATCGATTGCGCGAACGACGCTCTTGCCCAGCGTGGTCGTGAGGAAGGCTTCGAGGTTGTCGAGCAGCGGGGCATCGGTGCCCTTGCAGGGGATCAACTCCACCAGCGACATGTAGCGCGGCGGGTTGAAGAAGTGCACGCCGCAGAAGCGCGGGCGCAGCGAATCCGGGCAGCCCTCGGCGAGCTTGTTGATCGACAGGCCCGAGGTGTTGGTGGCGAAGATCGCGTCGGGGCGGATGTGCGGTGCGACCTTGGCGTACAGGTCCAGCTTCCACTCCATGCGCTCGGCGATGGCTTCAATGATGAGGTCGCACTCGGCGAGCTTGGCGATGTGCTGCTCGTAGTTCGCGGCCTCGATGTACTGCACGCGATCGGCCGTGGCGAGCGGGCTGGGTTCGAGCTTCTTGAGGCCGTCGAGCGCGCGCTTGACGATGCCGTTGGGGTCGCCTTCCTTGGCCGGAAGATCGAACAGGACGACGGGTACTTCGGCGTTTGCACAGTGCGCCGCGATCTGCGCCCCCATGACCCCCGCGCCGAGCACCGCAACCTTGCGGATGATGAAGTTACTCACGCTAAGACTCCTTGCAGTTGGACAGTTTGCCGACCTCCCCGATCGACCCTGTCATGACAGCCATTCCACCATACGGATGCGTATGGCGCAAGCGCATTTTCGTGACAAGGATTGACGTGGCAGCAGCACAAACCGCCCGTTGATTGGCCCCGGTGCGAAGACGTTCAGCATGGCACCGGACAGCCCGAAGATCCTGTTTCCCCATGCGACGTGGCCCCCACCTCATCGCATTCCCGGCACCGCGGGTGCCGGAAGGTTTTGCGGGGCTGCGACCGCAGCCCCGCATTACAACTTACATCACATGCTGCGCGCTCAGAACGCCCAGTTGACCTGCATGCCGAGGATATCGACGCCGCCGTCGTAGTCACCCTTCAGGGTGCCACGCGAAATCGGGTTGCTGGTATTGATGCCGCCCGGGTTGTAGTCGGCGTGATAGCCACTGTCATTGATCGTCGTCGCCTTGATGAAGATGTGGGTGTAGCCCGCATCCAGCGAGATGGTCGGCGTCAGGCGATAGTTCAAGCCCAGCGACAGCCAGGTGCGATCGTTATCCGGCAGACGCGGCGTGCGATAGTCGTCTTCCACCGGCGACTGGTCGTAGGCGAGACCGGCACGCAGCTTCAGCGCGCTGTTCATCTGGTACGCGCCACCGATAGCCACGCGCCAGGTGTCTTTCCAGTTCTCGTAGGTGCTCGACAGCGGCACCGAGGTATTGCTGGTGCGATAGATGTCCAGCGTCTTGAGCGACGACCAGCCCGTCCAGGAAATATCACCCTGCAAGGACCACTGTTCGTTGATCTGCTGGAAGGCCGACATGATCCAGGTATCCGGCAGCTTCACATCAACCTGAACCGGGCCATTCGGCGTCTGGGCGGCAATCGCCGGATCCAGGCCAGGCACCGCGAAGCTCGGGCGCGAGAACGTCACGTCGCCCGTCAAGCGATGCTTGATCGCCGAGCGGTAGCTCAAGCCGACGCGGGTGCTGTCCGACGGCTGCAGCGCGATACCCACGTTCCAGCCCCAATCGTCGGACTCGCCCTTGACCTGGCTGGTGCCTTCCTTGTTCGTGAAGGCGCCGCCGGCGGCCAGCGCATTACAGGTTGCCAGGCCCGACGAGGCACAGACGCCGCTGTAACCGAGCGCGCCAAAGTTCACCGCCTGGGTCAGCTCGGCTTCGAAGTGCTGGTAGCTCGCGCCAACACCGACGGAGACCATCTTGTTGAAGCGGTACGCGAACGACGGGTTGATATTGATCGTCTTCAGGTCGGACTTCACCGCGTGGAAGCGGCCCATCCAGTTCGACTCATACTCGGTAACCAGACCAAACGGCGCGCCGATGCTCAGGCCAAGCGACATCTTGTCGTTCAGCGCAGCGGTGATGTGCGTGGACGGCACCGGCTGTACGCTGCCCGCGTCACCGCCGTTGCCACCAACGTTGCTTGCCGAAATGAAGCGCGGCGGCGTGGAACCGTTGTCCTTGAACTTGGCCGTCGGCTTTACCAGATCAACGCCAAACGTGAGCTGGCTGGGCTGGGCCATCATCGTCATGGCAGCAGGGTTGAAGTATGCGGTGCTCGCATCCTCGGCCACTGCGCCAGAACCGGCGAATGCATTGCCGATCCCCGCACCGTTCTGCTCCAGCAGCTGGAACGCGGACGCTTGGGCAGCACCGGCGCCAGCGGCTCCGACCAACACAGCGATCAGCTGCGCGATCTGTTTTCTTTTCATTGTTTCCTCTCCTCTTTGTTATCAACTCACCAGCTTGCGGCCGATGTACAAAAACACTCAGGGCTCGGGCGGCAGATCTCGCTTGTTGCCCTGACTATCAATTGCAACGTAGGTCAATTGTGCTTCGGTCACCTTGACCACTTCCGGGTGTTTCGGATTCCGTTCCGCAAAGACGTGGACATCCACCGTGATCGACGTGTGGCCCACCTTCACGACATCGGCGTAGAAGCTCAGGAGATCCCCGACGCTGACCGGCTGCTTGAAGATGAAGGAATTCACCGCGACCGTCGCCACTCGCCCGCGCGCACGCTTGACCGCGGGCACCGATCCGGCCAAGTCGACATGCGACATCAGCCAGCCACCGAAAACGTCGCCGTTCCAGTTGACGTCTTTCGGCATCGGGATGATCCGCAGCGCCGGCTGCAGATCCGAGGTATGCGGTACGAAATCTTCACCCATCAAACGCCTCAAGCTGTTTTGTTCTTCAGATAATTCATCGGCCCACCGCGGAACGGCGCGAAGCCAGTACCGAAGATTACGCCCGCATCAGCAAGGTCGGCGTCACCCACCACACCTTGGCTCACACAACGTTGTGTCGCATCCAACAGCGGCTTGACAAGCCGGTCGGCCAAGCCGCCCGGTGCACTCGCCTGCGTTTTCTGCGGCTTGCCGTTCACCCAAGTGTAGAAACCCTTGCCGGATTTTTTCCCAAGATTTCCTGCGGCCATCAAGGCGGCGAGTTTTTTCGGCGGCTCGGCGGCCCCCGTGAGGCCTTTGCCGGCGGCCATCGCGATATCCAGCCCGACCGTATCGGCCAGCTCGATCGGCCCCATCGGCATGCCAAACGCCAGTGCGGCAGCATCCACCGCCTCGGGCGCGACGCCCTCGTCCACGCAGCGCATCGCCTCCAGCAGATACGGCCCGAGCACCGCATTGACGAGGAAGCCCGGTGCGCTCTTCACCGGCAGCGGCAATTTGTCGATCTTGCGCACGAAGGCGGCCGCCTTCTTCGCCGCTTCGGCATCCGAATTCGCGGCGGTGACGACTTCCACCAAAGGCATCTTCGGCACCGGGTTGAAGAAGTGAATGCCGACCAGACGCGCGGGGTTCTTGAAGGTCGCCGCGATGTCTTCGAGCTTCAGCGACGACGTATTGGTCGCAATCACCGCATCCGGCTTGGCGCGCGCCTCGACATCCGCAAACACCTTCTGCTTCACCTCGAGGTTCTCGAAGATCGCCTCGATGATCACGTCCGCCTGCGCCACACCGGCGCCCTGCGGATCGGCGATCAGGCGATCAAGCGCAAAACGCACCTGCTTCTTGTCGCCGCGATAACGCTTGGCGTAGAACTCCGCGGCGCGCTTGATCGCCGGGGCGATGCGCTCGACCGTCTGGTCCTGCAGCGTCACCGTCATGCCTTTGGCTGCGCACACAGCGGCGATGTCGCCGCCCATCACACCGGCGCCGATCACGTGCACATGCTTGGGCGCGAAATCGGAATCCTTGCCGAAGGCCTTCAGGCGATCCTGCAGGAAGAAGACGCGGATCAGGTTCTTCGCCGTCGCCGACCCGAACACCGACTCCAGTGACGCCGAGTGGTTCGACGGCACCGCGAGCGCGTTGCCGCCAAACTTCGACCAGATATCAATGATTGCGTACGGCGCCGGGTAGTGTTCCGGGCGCGCACGTCGCGCCACCTGCTTCTTCGCGCCATTGGCGACGACGCCCTTCAGCGGCCCGAGCATCAGCTTCTGCATGAAGGGCAGCGGGCGGCGCGGGCGACCGGACAACACCACCATGCGTGCGGTGTTTTCCATGACGCGCGGCGGCACGCACTCATCCGCCAAACCCATGCGCTTGGCGCGCTTGGCATCGATGTTCTTGCCGGTCAGCATCATGTCCATCGCGGCAGCCGGGCCGACGACTTCGGGCAGGCGGAGCATGCCGCCCCAGCCCGGGACGATGCCGAGCATGACCTCCGGCAACGCCATCTTCGTGCCGGGTTCATCCACCGCCACGCGGTAACGGCAGGCCAGCGCCAGTTCCAGACCACCGCCCATGCAGTGGCCGCGCACCAGGGCCAGCGTCGGGTACTTCACCGCTGCAAGGCGGTTGAACAGATCCCAGCCACGCTTAACGAGCACCTTGGCGTCATCAACGGTGGCGATCTTCGTGAATTCCTCGATGTTCGCGCCTGCAATGAAACCGGCCGCCTTGCCCGAACGGATCACAAGCCCCTTCGGCGGCTCGCGGTCGAGCAAGTCCAGCACGCCCCCCAGCTCTTCCATCACCTCACGGCCAAGGGTGTTCGCCGAGCCATCGGCCGCATCCAGCGTGGCCCAGGCCAGGCCGTCAGCGTCGCGTTGAAGTGTCCAGTGCTTGAAGCCCTGCATGATGTCCTCTGCTCACTAAACCGGGAGCCCCTGCCGGGGCGCCCGCTGAATAAAAAGTCCGTCGGCGGCGCGCCCCCCAGCGCGGGCGCCGACGGCACAGGTCATATCTTCTCTTCGAACTGGTGCTTGTCCGACACGAATGCCACCGTCACGCAACCGGGGCCGGTATGAACGCCGCCCGAGATGCTCATCGGCGCGACATGGATATCGACCCCCGCCTTGTCCGCCGCCTCCTTGAGGCGCGGAAATCCCGGCATGTGCTGCACCGCGTCCGGGTTGCCGCCGTAGCCAATGCACAGCGTGGGCGCGAGTAAACCGGCCTTCACTGCACGGGTGGCGTTCGCAAACATGGTTTCCACCGCCGTGTCGAAGTGACGCAGCTTGGCCACCGGCCCGGTTTCGTCGAGGTGCCCGCGCAGGATCGGCTTGATGTCCAGCATCGAGCCGAGCATGAAACTCGCCCAGTTGATGCTCTTGTCACCGCGTTTCGACGCGCGCTTGTAGATGTGGAAGAGATCCGGCGGCACCATGTAGCAGTAGGTGTTCGGCACCAGTTCGCGAATCCGCGAGTCGATCGCCGACGGCGAAGCGTCGGTCTTGATCATGCGGATCACCTCGGCCGCGAGTACCGCCGTGCCAGTGAAGATGTTGCGGCTGTTGATCACCGCCAGCGCGAAGCGGCCGGGAATGCCGGCGTCTTTGCGCACTTGCTTGTACTTGCTGATGATGCCGAACGAGGCACGCATCGCGTTTTCGTAGATGTAGCTGCGCGACTGCGTCACCGTCAGGCAGAACACGTGGTCGTACTCGCGCACCAGCTTGTCGAGGAACAGGCTTTCGATCTGTTCGCTGGAATACGGGATCGACTCGGCGAAGGTTTCGGTTTTCTGGTCCTTGTTCGCCGAGTGAAACTCGATGGTCTGGGTTTCGTCGCGCCGGTCCTCGAAGGTCTGGTCGCCGATCCGCAAAGTGATCGGCATCAGTTCGATGCCCTCGTTCTCAAAGAATGTGCGCGGCAAGTCGCAGGTCGAATCGACCACGAGTCCAATCTTCATGCTCTCCGTCTCCCCCTGTTATAGGTCTTGTGGACCGTACTGTATCGTATGGAGAGTTGAAGATTACACAGTCTCGACCAGCATCGCACCCCCTTGGCCGCCACCAATGCAGATGGTTGCCATGGCACGTTTTCCGCCGGTGCGGCGCAGGTGATGCAAGGCGTGCAGCACGATGCGCGCGCCGCTTGCCCCAACCGGATGGCCCAGCGCCACGGCACCGCCATCCACGTTCAGCTTGTTCTGGTCCAGTTCGCCCAGCGGCGCATCGAGCCCCAGATGCTCCTTGCAGTAAGCCGGGTCCTTCCACGCCTCGATGCACGCGAGCACCTGGGCTGCAAACGCCTCGTTGATTTCCCAGGTATCCAGATCGTTCAGGCCAAGGCCCTGGCGCTGCAGGATCGGCGTGGAGGCATGCACCGGCCCGAGCCCCATCTGGTCCGGCGCCAGACCAGCCCATTGGGTGTCGACGATCTTGCCGATCGGCTTGAGGCCGTACTTCTGCACCGCCTCTTCCGAAGCCAGAATCAGCCATGCGGCGCCATCGGTGATCTGCGAGCTGTTGCCCGCCGTCACATAGCCATACTTCTTGTCGAAGAAGGGCTTGAGCTTGGCCAGGCCGTCTGCCGTCGAGTCGTGCCGTACGCCGTCGTCCTCGGCATAGACGTTGCCCTTCTCGTCGATCAGCGGAATGATCTCCTGCGCGAAGTGGCCCGCCTTCTGGGCCGCCGATACACGCTGGTGGCTGCGTGCCGAGAACTCGTCCATGTGGCGGCGGTTGATGCCGAACTTGAACGCGATGTTCTCGGCTGTCTGCCCCATCAACTGGCCGACGATCGGGTCGGTCAGCCCCTTCATGATGCCGATCACCGGCGCGAGGTAGCCGAGCTTGAACTGGCGCAATGCGGCAAGCTTCTGCCCCACCGTCTTGGTCTGGTACCAGCCCGACAGCCAGCGCACCATCGCGTCAGAGAACAACAGCGGCGCGCGTGAGAGCGCATCAACGCCACCGGCCAGCACGAGCTCCGAGCGGCCAGCAAGGATGTTGTTGATCGCAGAGTCGATCGCCTGCATGCCGGATGCGCAGTTGCGCATCACCGTCCAGCCCGGCACGTTGAGGCCGCAACCCATGCGCAGCGCCACAACACGGCCGATGTTCACTTCGTCCGGCGAGGGCGATGCACAGCCCAGGATCACCTCGTCGAGCTGGTCCGGACGAAACGGTTGACGCGCAAGCAGCGCAGCGCCCGCCGCAGTTGCCAGATCAGCCGCGGCGAACGGACCGGGTGCGTTGCGCGCCTTCAGGAAGGGCGTGCGAGCACCGTCGATGATGTAGATCGCTTGCTTCATGAATTCCCCTGCTACGGTCACCGCACCAGTGCGGCACGATGGCGGGGCCATTCTGGCCCCGCCTGTTCGGTTGGATTTACTGCGATCAGGCTGCCGCGAGCGACGCCTGTGCGACCGGCTTGTCCGCCGGGCGGATGTGCGACTTGGCGTCGCCGATGCCGAGGTCGTTCGGGAAGTCATCCACGCGGATCACCTTCGCGCGCAGCACATCACGACGCGCCAGCAGCTCCGCCTCTTCACGACTGATCACACCCGTCGCCTGAGCTTGGGCAAGCAACTCGGCCGGCTGACGCGCGTTCAGCTTGCCGGCCTTCTGTGCGGCACGCAGCTTGGCTTCGACCGCGTCGGCCTTGACCGTGGCCTCGAGCGCCAGCTCGAGCACGCCAACCGGGTCTTCTTCGTTGCCGCGATCGACAAACGAACCGGCGACCAGACGATCGCGCGTTTCGCTCGGCGCGATCAGCAGCGAGGCGACCTTGTGGCCCAGCTTGTCCGACGGCACCACATACGGACGGCCCAGCGGGAAGATCAGGCGACGCAGCACCATCGACAGGAAGCGGTTCGGGAAGTTGGAGATCACGCCCTCGAACGCGTTCTGCGCCTTGAACATGGCATCCCAGATCGCCCAGTGCATCAGCGGTGCATCAGCCTGCTGGCGACCTTCCTGCTCATAGCGCTTGAGCGTGGCCGAGCACAGGTACATCTGCGACAGGATGTCGCCGAGGCGTGCGGAGAGCTTTTCCTTGCGCTTGAGATCGCCACCCATCGTCAGCATCGACACATCGGCGAGGAAGGCGAAGGCGGCCGAGAAGCGGGTCAGTTGCTGGTAGTAGCGCTTGGTTTCGGGCGCCACATCCGGCGTGCGGACCCAGTGCGAACCCGTAAGGCCGTAAACCAAGGCACGCGCCGCGTTGCTGACGGTAAAGCCGATGTGGCTGAACAACGCACCGTCAAACGTCTTCAAACCGCGCGCGACGTCGGTATCCTGCGCCGCCTGCATTTCCTTCAGCACGAACGGATGGCAACGGATCGCGCCCTGCCCGAAGATGATCAGGCTGCGCGTCAGGATGTTCGCACCTTCCACGGTGATGCCGATCGGGATCTGCTGATAGGCGCGCGCCAGGAAGTTCTGCGGCCCCATGCAGATGCCCTTGCCGCCCAGGATGTCCATACCGTCGTTCACAACGGTACGGGCGCGCTCAGTGACGTGGTACTTCACGATCGCGGACACCACCGAGGGCTTCTCGCCCAGGTCGATCGCGCCGGCAGTGAAGGTACGCGCGGCATCGCACATGTAGAGGTTGCCGCCGATACGGGCGAGCGGCTCTTCGATGCCCTCGAACTTGCCGATCGAGGTCTTGAACTGGGCGCGAACGCGGGAGTAAGCACCGACTGCGCGTGCAGTGAGCTTCATCATGCCGGTGTTGGAGCCCGGCAGCGAGATCGAACGACCTGCGGCAAGGCACTCCATCAGCATGCGCCAGCCCTGGCCGGCCATCTTCGGGCCGCCGATGATGAACTCGAGCGGCATGAAGACGTCGTTACCCCAGTTCGGGCCGTTGTGGAACATGGCATTGAGCGGCTGGTGACGACGCCCGATGTTCACGCCCGGGTGGGTGTTCGGCACCAGCGCGCAGGTGATGCCGAGGTCCTCCACATCGCCGAGCAGCTTGTCCGGGTCGTACAGGCGGAAGGCCAGGCCCAGCACCGTGCAGATCGGGCCCAGCGTGATGTAACGCTTGTCCCAGGTCACACGCATACCGAGGACTTCCTTGCCCTGGTACATGCCCTTGCAGATGATGCCGCGATCCGGAATCGACGCCGCGTCGGAACCAGCGACCGGGCTGGTCAGCGCGAAGGCCGGGATCTCGATACCCTTGGCCAGGCGCGGCAGGTAGTAATCCTTCTGCTCCTTGGTGCCGTAGTGCAGCAGCAGCTCGGCCGGGCCGAGAGAGTTCGGCACCATCACCGACACCGCAGAGGCCGACGAACGCGTCGCAAGCTTGGTCACCACCTCGGAGTGAGCGATCGCCGAGAAGCCTTTGCCGCCGTACTCCTTCGGGATGATCATGCCAAGGAAGCCCTTGTCCTTGATGTACTGCCAGACATGGGGCGGAAGGTCGTTGTAGAGATTGGTCGTATCCCAATCGCTGACCATGCGGCAGAGCTCTTCGGTCTCGTTCTCGACGAAGGCCTTTTCTTCTGCGCTGAGCTTGGCCGCCGGAATCTCGAGCAACCGCTTCCAGTTCGGGCGGCCGGCGAAGAGTTCGCCATCCCACCAAACAGTACCCGCCTCGAGTGCCGTCTTTTCGGTGTCGGACATCGCTGGAAGGATCTTCCGGTAGAGGCCGAAGACCGGGCTGGTGATCAGCGCACGGCGCAAGGGCGGCAACACGAAGATGCCAAGCAATACAACATAGATACCGATGCTCGCGGCCGTAGCCGGCACCGACCACGCTGCCACTTGTGACATCCCTGCCAGCCATGCCACACCGGCAACAAGCCAGGCAAAAAGGGGCGCCCGCCCAAAGGCGAGCGCGATTGCCATGAGAGGAAGCAAGCAAACCAGAAGCCAAAACATCGCCGTCTCCTTAAGCGTTAGGCGCGCGCAGCACCGAAATCCGGGGTCAAGACCCCGCCCCCGACATCCCCCGTCGGAAACTGCGCGTGCGGGCTGATCAATTCCGGAAGGGGAGCCCGCAATCCCCCTAGAAGAAAGGACATCAACCGCGGCGCCATAAGCGCCGGGTCGTCATCGAAACGGCCGCTGACGAGCTGCAGGGCGTCGATACCGGAAATCGCGTACGACACCGCCCCCATCATGAAATGCAGCCGCCACATGATCTCGGCCAGCGGCACACCGGGCAGCGCCCGGCGCAGCGCGTCGGAATAGCGACTGATCACATCGCTGAACTCCTCGGCCATGAATTTGCGGATGAACTGCGCCGGCTCGGTGTAGGTCCGGCCAAGCAGGCGCATGAAGGTGTGGCCACCATGGCGCGTATCGGTCGCCATCGCCAGCACAGGCCCGAAGAAGCCCTCGAGCACCTGGCTGGGTTTGAGCGGCGCACCCTGGGCCTCCAGCTCCATGCTGTCGAGCACCTCAAGACGCATCCGGTTGAGCTGGAACAGGCGGCGGTGGAAGACGGCCTGAAAGAGCGCCTCCTTCGTACCGAAGTGGTAGTTCACCGCCGCCAGATTCACCCCAGCCTGACCGGTGATGAGGCGCATGGATGTGCCTTCGAAGCCATGCTCTGTGAAGAGCACTTCGGCCACATCCAGGATGCGCTCGCGGGTATCCCCCCCACTACGCGATTCACCAGTCAGAGTTGCCACGGATCCCCCACCCGCAGTTCAAACGTTCGTTTTAATCATACGTCAGATCGACAGCGTGTCAAGAAGTTTCCGTACGCCTCCGTATGTGCGCCGCAGCATTGCCCGCACTGGCGTTGCGGGTATCCGCAAGAATCCTTGCGCGAAGGCAGAGCCGCGGCACCGAACCGCTAGAATGTCGCCATGCGACGCGGATCCAGCCTTCCCCCTCCAAGCCCAGCCAGCGGCGAACGCCACGACTGGGACACCCTCAAATCCCTGCTGCCGTACCTGTGGCGCTACCGCCGCCGGGTCGGCTTCGCCATGCTTTGCCTGCTCTCGGCAAAGTTCGCGAACGTTGGGGTTCCGCTGATCTTCAAGCAACTGATCGACGGGCTGACGATCACACGGGAGCAGGCGTTCGTTGTAGTGCCCGCCGCGCTGCTTCTGGCCTACGGCGTATTGCGCTTCTCGACCTCGCTGTTCACCGAACTGCGTGAGATCGTCTTTGCGCGGGTAACGCAGGAAGCGGTGCGGCATATTTCGCTGGAGGTCTTTCGCCACCTCCATTCGCTGTCGCTGCGCTTTCACCTGGAACGACAGACCGGCGGCCTGACGCGCGATATCGAACGCGGTACACGCTCGATCGGCTCACTGATCAGCTACACGCTCTATTCGATCCTGCCGACGCTGGTCGAGATCACGCTGGTCATCGGCATCCTTCTCAAGCGCTACGAACCCAGCTTCGCGCTGATCACGCTGGCAACCCTGGCCCTGTACATCACCTTCACGATTACCGTCACCAACTGGCGCACCGCCCTGCGCAGGCAGGCCAACGAACTCGACTCCGCCGCCAATGCGCGGGCCATCGACAGCCTGCTGAACTACGAAACGGTGAAGTACTTCAATAACGAGGACTTTGAAGCGCAGCGCTACGACACCCAGTTGCGGACCTGGATCGCTGCACAGATCCGTAACCAGTATTCGCTCTCCGCGCTCAACCTCGGTCAAGCGCTGATCATTGCCTTTGGCGTGACGGCGATGATGTGGCGCGCTGTCGCGGGCGTCATCGCTGGCACGATGACGATCGGCGATATCGTGCTGGTCAATGCCTTCCTGATTCAGCTCTACATCCCGCTCAACTTCCTCGGCGTGATGTACCGCGAGATCCGCCAAGCACTTACTGACATCGAGCGCATGTTCGGGCTTCTCAAAACCAATCGGGAAGTTGAAGACAAGCCGGACGCGCGCGACCTGCCGGAAGGCCCGCTTGGCGTGCGTTTTGCAGGCGTGGACTTTCACTACGAGGCCAAACGCCAGATCCTGTTCGGCGTGGATATCGACGTGCCAGCAGGCAGAACCGTCGCGGTCGTCGGCCATTCCGGATCTGGCAAGTCAACGCTCGCACGGCTGCTGTTCCGCTTCTACGACGTCAGCGGCGGTCGCCTTGAAATCGGCGGGCAGGACATCCGGAATATTCGCCAGCACAGCCTGCGCAGAGCGATCGGCATCGTCCCGCAAGACACCGTGCTGTTCAACGACACGATCCGGTACAACATCGAGTACGGCCGGCCCGGCGCATCGCAGTCGGAAATCGAGGCCGCCGCCCGCGCCGCGCAGCTACACGATTTCGTCGCACGCCTGCCCGACGGCTACGAAACCCGCGTCGGCGAACGTGGCCTGAAGCTCTCTGGGGGCGAAAAACAGCGTGTCGCGATCGCGCGAGCACTACTTAAGAACCCACCGATCCTGATCTTCGATGAGGCGACGTCAGCGCTCGACTCAAAAACCGAGCAGGCGATCCAGGCTCAACTGGAGGCTGCGGCTCGGGGCAGAACCGCCATCGTGATTGCGCACCGCCTATCGACGGTGATGAATGCGGACGAGATCCTCGTGCTGGACGGCGGCCGCGTCGTGGAACGCGGCCAACACGCTGCGCTGCTCAGCCGAGACGGCGCCTATGCTTCAATGTGGGCGTTGCAGCAACGCGAGGCGGCAGAGCAGGCCGCCTAAGACTCCAGCAAACGCAGCCAGCGCTCGATCGGCACCCACTGCTGCCGATCCTTTGCAACGCGGCTTTCGGGCACGTCGTACAACGTAAGTCCGTGCGCCGCGAGCTGGATATAGTTCTGCGTGTCACGCAAATGGGCAAGCACCGGCAGGCCCAGGCTATCGGTAAACCGCTCCAGCTGCTCCGCCGACCGCGTCCGGGGATCCACGCGCATCGCGACGATCGCGATCTGAACCCCCTTTGCCGCCTTGAGCTCGGCCAAACCCTCAAGAAAGCTGCGAGTCGCCAGGATGTCGAAAAGCGACGGCTGCAGCGGAACGATCACGGCGTCCGCAAGCTTCAACAGCCCTTTGAGCTTTTCCCCATGCAAGCCGGCCGGCGTATCGATCACCGCATGCGTCGTCCCTTTGGGCGGTCTGGCAGGCTGACCTGCCTCAAGCGCCCAACTCGATATCCTCGGAACGCCCGCCGGACGCAGCGAAAGCCAAGCCTTGGCTGACTGCTGCCGATCCACATCTCCCAGCATCACCCGCACCGATCCGTCCGGCGCGCCCCGCCACGCCAAATGTCCGGCCAAGTTAGTCGACAGCGTGCTCTTGCCGACACCGCCCTTTGGATTTGCCACCATCAGCACACGCATCAGCCCTGCCCTCCGCCCAGCCTTGTCGCAAGGATCTTAATGCAGAAGCTCAGGGAATCCGCTGATCGACGCCGCACGTGCTGAAGTGCCAAACGCAAAAAAAACGCCGCTTTCGCGGCGTCACACGTTTCGAGAGAAACGTCAGAGCAGTTCGTAATACAAAATCCTCAACGGCGGCGCAGGCGGCTGATGGCGGCCAGACCGAGCCCGACCAACGCCAGCGACGCGGGCTCCGGCACACTGGTCGGAACGTCGGCGACGACTGACTTGAGCTTCACGGCGTCATCACGCCCCCAGCCCAAGGTGCTGCCATTGACCAGCGGGTTGAACGCGCCGATCAGCCAGAACTTGGAATTCACGTTGCCGGCATTGATGCCCGTGGCCGCTCCGACAGCAACGTCACCGTAATGCCCGATCAGCGACCAGCCATAGTTGGCGAGATCAGAGTACTTCTTGCCAGCGAGCGAGGACGAACAGGTGCTCGTCGTTGCACACGCACCCGTCCCGGTATATGCAAGGACCGTCATGTCCGAATCGGTGCCTTTCCAACCTATCGAGAGACTGTTCAGCTTTACCGTGCTGGCAAAACTCAGAAGCACGGAGTCGTAACGCTGATTGTTGTCGATCGCATGCTCAGGCGCAGCCGAATATAGGTCGCCAGCGTCACAAGTGGAGCCGCTCGAACAGCCATCCTTGTTGTGTTCGCCGATGCCACCGGTGTAAACACCCATGTAGCCGGTCTCAAGCGTGTAAAGATCCGCATTCGCGCCCGAGCCATTGGTGTTCGAGTACATCGTCGCGGTCACGGTTGGCCCCGTGCTGGTGACGGTGCACGAGGAGGTCGTCGTATTCGGCACGGTGCATTTGCCCGCGCCCGAGTCGAACGCCCAGCTGTACGCAGCCGCCGCCGGGAGGCTTGCCCCCAACAACACTGCAAACAACACGATTTTTTTCATGTGCGTCATGTCAAGCCCTGTCGCTTTCTATTCCGGGTTACCGGCGCTACAACCGAGTTAAAGCAAACCTCGGGCCAGTTCGTCCAAGCCATGTATTTCATGGGTTTGCGCGCACAACCTAAGCGCCAACCCGCCAATGCGTAAAAACTGCCGACATCACAAACCGAGCTCAGAAGCCAGCTTGCGCGCCTCCGCTGGCATTCCGTCACGCGCCAGATCAGCAACGACCGGCGACAGCTCCTCGCGCGCCTCTTTCGTTCGCCCCTGCTTCGCCAATACCCAGGCGAGGTGGAACCGAACCTCTGCGTCGCGCGGATTTCGCAGCCGCGCATCGCGCAAGTAACTAAGCGCGCGATCGAGCTGTCCGTTGCGCGCGAGTATCCAGCCGTAGGTGTCTACCACCTGCGGATCGTTTGGCGCACTGCGCCAAGCGCGCTCAGCCGCCGGCAGCGCGCCAGCGTCACCGAGTTGCAGCAGCACCAGTGCGTAGTTATTCAGCACGCCCGAAGGTTGCGGCCCCCGCTGTTGCAGTTGCTCCAGCGTAGCTCGGGCAGCTTTGAGATCCCCTGCGCGGATCTGCCCTTCCGCCAGGGCCATCAGAATCCGCGGATCGCTTTGCTTGCTGACCCGCTGATAATCCTGCAATAGGGTGACCCCGCGAGCAGGCTGATTTGCAGCCAAACATGCGCGGAAGGCGCGAAGCGCGTTGTCGGCGCTCGGCTCCTTGTCGAGCCCGCTCTTGTGAAGTACCAGTCCGTTCGCCGTCTGCCCCTTGGTCAGGGCGATATCGCCCTGGAGTTGGTAACCCGCGGCTCGGGTTGGGTACTTTTCGGCCAGACTCTTCGCAAGCCGCTCCGCGTTCCCGATGTCGTTGGAGCGCAACGCAAGTTCAGCCTGCAGTTCGAGCGCCGCAAAAGCGTCCGGCTGTAGCGCCAGCGCCTTTTCAACCGTATAGGTGGCGCCCTGCAGATGGCCCGCCGCGATCTGCATGCGCGCAATCTGTACCAGCGCATCCGGATCCGCCTCAAGGCGTTTGCGCGCGTCAATCAGCGTTTCGCGCGCCCGCTGAAGATCACCGCTGGCCAACTGTGCCCGCGCCAGCGCCAGGACGATGGACAGGTCGTTGGGCATCGCCGCGACCGCGGCTCGCGCGATCTTGGCCGCACCAGCGTTATCGCCGGCGGCAAGCGCCTCATCGATCAGAATCAGCGGGGCCCGCGGATGACGTGGGGCGACCGCCATCGCCTTCTCCAGGCCCTTGCGTGCCGCGTCCGCGTTGCCCGCGGCACGATCAAGCGCCGCCAAGTCGATCAGCGCGTCCGGGTTGTCCGGCTGACTCCGCAGCAGATCCTGCAAACGCTTGCGCGCGGCGTCACTACGCCCCTCCACCACATCGAGGCGAGCAAGGTTGAGCTGCGCCGGCGTGAAGCGGGCGTCGACAGCAACCGCCGCCTCGTAGGCCTTCCGCGCGCCAGCACGGTCGCCAGCACGGCCGCGGGCAAGACCGAGAAGGTTCAACGCAACCGGACTGCGCGGATTGGCGGTGTAGACGCGTTCCAGCACTTCCAGAGCCTGCTTCACATCGCCGCGCTGCAACAGGAGCACACCGAGCGATGCGCCGACCGCCTGGTCACCCGGGTTCGCATCGAAGGCGGCGCGCAGATGCTGCGCGCCGGAAACGTCCAATCCCTGCCCCGCAAGGGATGCGCCGAAGGTGGCGCGCATCGTCGGGTCGGCCGAGCCTTGCATGACCGCGCGCTCAAGCAACGCGGCGGCCTTGCTGTAGCGTTTCTGCACCAGATAGGCCGAACCGAGCAGCGTCATTGCCTGTGCATCACCAGGCGCGCGACGCAGGTAGTCTTCCAGCAGGTTCGCAGCACGCACCGGATCGTTGTCGTTGAGGTAAGCCGACGCGAGCATGCGGGTTGCGCCGGGGTGATACGGCTGCAGGCGCAGGAACGCTTCGAAGTAGACGCGCGCCTTCTCGCCGTCGTGAAGGCTGTAATGCGCCATGCCGCCGAGCAGCAACACGTTGGCACGGCGGCTGCGAATTTCCTGCGGCATGGTGTCGACCGCCTTGACAACCTCCGCCATTTCGCGCGCAACGCCAGCGGTATCGCCCTTGCGTGCGGCAATCACACCACGTCGGTAGGCTGCGCGCGGATCGCCCGGCGCGAACTCGCGCAGTGCGTCGAGATCGCGCAGCGCCTCGGCGTCGCGATTCATGTCCAGCAACAGGTCGATGCGAGCAAGCCGCGCGTCGGTCTGGCGCGGGTCCAGGGACAGCGCGCGCCCGAATGCGTCGATCGCCGCCTGCACTTGCTGCTGACCGGCAAGCGCGGCGCCACGCGTCGCCCAGGCCTCCGGGCGATCCGGCGCAAGTGTGATGGCCTGTTGCGAAAGCTCTAGCGCGCGGGCAACGTTGCCTTGCCGCAAAGCAAGCGAAGCCTCGGCCATGACCAGCGTCGGCGCCTTGGGGTCGATTGCACGCGCCTCGTCAAACGCCTTGCGTGCGGCGCGGGCATCGTTGATTTCGCCCGCGGCGCTGCCACGCACGATCAGCAGTTCCTGCCGCACCGAATTCGGGAGACTGGTCGGCAGCGGGCGCGCCAACAAATCGGTGAAGCGCCCCTGCGCGTAAAGCGCCTGAGCGAGCGGCAGCTCAACCTCCGCGCGATCGACGCCGAGTTCGATTGCGGTGTTGAACGCGGTCTCGGCGCCGACCGAATCGCCCACGGCGAGCAGGGACTTGCCGAGCAGCACCTGCGCCGCCAGCATCTTGCGATCCTGCTGAAGCGCATTCTTGAGCTGAATGACCGCACCGGTGTAGTCGCGCCGCTGATAACGAGCCAGCGCGTCTTCGTAGAAGCGGGAGGCCTTGCCGGCATCGACGGCATATGCCGGCGCGGACAGCATTGCAGACAGGGCGGACGCCAGCAGCAGCTGGCGCAGACGGAAACCGGTTCGGGGCACGATGGCAGGCACGCAAATGGGGCACGCCGAGTATAGGGATATGCCCCCGGCGAGCGCGTGACATTTCTTGCCCTGCACGACGCAAAGGCAAAAACATCGCAAACCCGCTGAACGAGTGCGCCAGCCGCAACACCCCGGTTCAATCGGTTTGCGCCTGGTCAACCCGTGGCTTCATGCGTGTTTCTACGGATGTGCGGCGCCGGTCAGGTGGTACAGTTTTCGCTCAGCCCAACTATTCGCGCGCGCCCCACGTTTCTGGGCGCGGCGCCCGGTATCTCAAACACGCTAGGAGGCTCATCGCATGATTTCCCGCTCGGCTCTCGTCATGACCACGCTGCTGGGTTCGCTGCTTGCAAGCGGCGTCGAAGCCCAGACGCTCGAAGGCACGCTGAAGAAGATCAAGGACAGCGGCGCGGTGACGCTCGGCATCCGCGAATCGTCGATTCCACTCTCCTACCTCGATGCGAACCAGAAACCTGTCGGCTACCACATCGACATCTGCAACCGCATAGTCGATGCGATCAAGGTGAAGCTTGCGCTGCCGAACCTCAAGGTGAACACGCAGCCGGTCACGTCGCAGAACCGCATTCCGCTGGTCACCAACGGCACCGTCGATCTCGAGTGCGGCTCCACGACCAACAACGCCGCGCGCCAGAATCAGGTGGCGTTTGCGCCGACGACGTACGTCACCACCGTGCGCATGGCGGTGAAAAAGTCTTCGGGCATCAACAGCTTGGCGCAACTCGACGGCAAGCCGGTGGCCACCACGACCGGCACGACGTCGGTCCAGCTGATGCGCGCGCATGAGAAGGGCAAGAGCGTGAATTTCAAGGAGGTGTACGGCAAGGACCACGCCGACAGCTTCCTGATGCTGGCGTCCGATCGCGCTGTCGCGTTCGTGATGGACGACAACCTGCTGGCCGGGCTGATCGCCACGTCGCCGGCGCCGAACGACTATGCCGTGGTGGGCGAACCGCTGTCGGTCGAGCCGATCGCGATCATGTTCCGCAAGGACGATCCGCAGTTCAAAGGGCTGGTGCACTCCGCCGTGCGTGACCTGATCAAGAGCGGCGAAGTCGAGAAGCTCTACACCAAATGGTTCACGCAGCCGATTCCGCCGAAGAACGCTAACCTGAACCTGCCGATGAGCGAAGCCCTCAAGGCCGCGCTGAAGACACCGAACGACGCACCGGCCGAGCAGTACAACAAGAAGTAAGCCGCCCCGCGGCTCTGCGGCGCCCCCGCGCGGGGCGCCGCGCATGATCTCCGCAGCCCGCAGGGCTGCTTCAGCAAAACAGGTAGCCCACCACAATGAATTACCACTGGAACTGGGGCGTCTATCTCGAGCAGGTCAGCTCCGGCGACGAGACCTATCTCGACTGGATCATCTCGGCGCTCGGCTGGACGATGGCGGTATCGATGTCCGCCTGGATCATCGCGCTGGTCCTTGGCGCATTGATCGGCACGCTGCGCACCACGCCAAACCGCTGGTTGGTGGCAATCGGCAATGTCTGGGTCGAAGGCTTCCGCAATGTGCCGCTGCTGGTGCAACTCTTTCTGTGGTTCTTCGTCGTGCCCGAATTCCTTCCCGCCGAGCTGTCGCGCTGGGTGAAGCAGGACATGCCGGCGAAGGAGTTCTTCACCGCAACGATCTGCCTTGGCCTGTTTACCTCGGCACGCGTCGCCGAACAGGTGCGCGCCGGCATCCAGAGCCTGCCGCGCGGGCAGAAGATGGCCGGGCTGGCGATGGGTTTCACGCTCGCACAGACCTACCGCCATGTGTTGCTGCCGATGGCCTTCCGCATCGTGATTCCGCCGCTGACTTCCGAGTTCATGAACATCATCAAAAACTCCGCAGTGGCGTTTGCTATCGGGCTCATGGAGCTGACCTTCATTTCACGCCAGATGATCGAAGAATCCGGCCAGGTTTTTGAGAGCCTGCTCGCCGCGACCATCCTCTACACCGTCTGTGCGTTTGCCGCGAATCGTGTGATGACCTTCATCGAGAAACGAACCCGCGTGCCCGGCTACATCGCCGGCGCCAAGTAAGGGGACGACGATGCTCGATCATCTCGACTTTTCCATCATCGGCCCGGGCCTGCCCTTCATCTGGAAGGGGCTGCTGTTCAGCCTGAAACTCACCGTCGTCGCAATGAGCGGCGGCATCGTGCTCGGCACGTTGCTGGCCCTTGCCCGCCTCTCTGGCGGCCCGGTGCTGGCAGCCGCAGCGACGACCTATGTGAACACCATGCGCTCGATCCCGCTGCTGATGGTGATCCTGTGGTTCTTCTTCCTGATCCCGCTGTTCACCGGCGCACCGATGGGGGCAGAGAACTCCGCACTCATCACCTTCACTGCATTCGAGGCCGCGTACTACTCCGAGATCATGCGTGCCGGCATTCAGAGCGTGCCGCGCGGGCAGGTGAACGCCGGCTTTGCACTCGGCATGACCTACTGGCAGGCGATGAAGATCGTCGTGCTGCCGCAGGCCTTCCGCAACATGCTGCCGGTGCTGCTGACGCAAACCATCATCCTGTTCCAGGACACCTCACTCGTGTACGCCATCGGCGCCAGCGATCTGCTCAAGGCCGCCGAGGTCACCGGCAAGAACTACAACCGGCCGATCGAGATGTACCTGTTTGTCGCCCTGATCTACTTCGCGATCTGCTTCAGCCTGTCGATGCTTGTGAAGCACCTGCAGAAGCGCATTGCCATCATTCGCTAACGGATTGCTCCCATGTCGATGATCGATATCCGCAACATCTCCAAGTGGTACGGCCAGTTCCAGGTGCTGACCGATTGCAGTACGCAGGTCAAGAAGGGCGAGGTCGTCGTGGTCTGCGGGCCATCAGGCTCGGGAAAGTCCACGCTGATCAAGTGCGTCAACGGCCTTGAGCCCTTCCAGAAGGGTGACATCATCGTCAACGACATTTCGGTCGGCGACGCGAAGACGGATCTGCCCAAGCTGCGCGCACGCGTTGGCATGGTGTTCCAGCACTTCGAGCTGTTCCCGCACATGAGCATCATCGAGAACCTGACGATCGCGCAGACCAAGGTGCTCGGCCGCAACATCGACGAAGCGCGCGACAAGGGCCTCAAGCTGCTCGACCGCGTCGGTCTGAAGGCGCACGCGAGCAAGTTCCCGGGCGAGATGTCGGGCGGGCAGCAGCAGCGTGTGGCGATTGCCCGCGCACTGGCGATGGACCCGATCTGCATGCTTTTCGACGAACCCACGTCGGCGCTCGACCCGGAGATGATCAACGAAGTGCTCGACGTGATGGTCGAGCTGGCCAAGGAAGGCATGACGATGATGGTCGTCACGCACGAGATGGGCTTCGCACGCAAAGTCGCGCACCGCGTGATCTTCATGGACGCCGGCCAGATCGTCGAGGACGCCGCGAAGGACGACTTCTTCGGCAAGCCGCACTCGGAACGCGCGCAGCACTTCCTGTCGAAGATCCTGCAGCACTGATCGCACCGGTCGCTCACGCAAGAAGGCCCGCGCACGCGGGCCTTTTCGTTCCCAGCGCGGCGACCGCGTTATCCTTGGCGCCTTCTTCAGGCCCGAACGCAGCTCATGCCAAAGCTACTTCTCATCGCCACCGGCGGCACGATCGCCGGAAGCGCGGCTGACACCACCGATACCTCGCGCTACCGCGCGGGCGCGCTCAGCGCCGAGACACTGCTTCACGCGCTGCCGGAAGCTTCGACAATCGGGCACATCACGGCCGAGCAGCCGTTTGCGCTGGACAGCAAGGACATGACGCCAACGCACTGGCTGGCGCTCGCCGCGCTGCTGCGCGAACGGCTCGCATCACCTGAGGTCGACGGCGTCGTGATCACGCACGGCACCGACACGCTGGAGGAAAGCGCCTTCTTCCTGCACCTGACGCTGCCGCGCAGCAAAACCGTGGTGCTGACGGCCGCGATGCGCCCAGCCACCGCGCGCTCGGCGGACGGCCCGATGAACCTGTTGCAGGCGCTCGCCTGTGCCGCGACGCAAAGCGCTGCCGGCCTCGGCCCACTGGTTGTCGCCAGCGACCGGATCTGGCGTGCGCGGGACTGCAGCAAACGCCACACCCATGCGCCGGATGCGCTAGGCGGCGTCGATGCCGGCCCGGTCGGGGTGGCCATCGGCACGCACATCCGTCTCGACCAGGCCGCTGATGGTGGCGCGCCATGCTTCGCCGGCACGCTGCCGAGCGCGCTGCCGCGCGTCGATGTGCTGGCCGCCTACGCAGGCGCGCCGGCAGACCTGATCGACGCGAGTGTGGCAAACGGCGCCGCCGGCATCGTGCTCGCGCTCGCCGGGCACGGCAGCGTGCCGGACGATTGGCGCCCAGCCATTACCGCCGCCGTCGCACGCGGCATTCCGGTGGTGCGCGCCAGCCGCGTTGCAAGCGGTGGTGTGATGCCGCAGGCCAACTTCGACGATGCCGCGCACGGCACCCTGGCCTGCGGACGCCTCACGCCCTGGCAGGCACGGGTGACGCTGATGCTGGCGCTGGGCTGCGGCATCCCTGCCGAGCGACTGCAAGACACGCTGCATCGCGCCTGACCCGAAGCCGCCACCGGCGGCCTACTCCGCCTTCGCCGGCACGGCCTGCTTGCGCTCCAGATCGAGAATGGAGGCCAGCTCGGCGCGTGCCTCCTTCGATGTCTGGATCAACTGTTGTTCGTCGTGATACACGGCCTGCTGACGCGCAAGCAACCGGTTATCCGCCTCGACGAAACGCGCAACGGTCTGCGCAATCTCTGCCTCGCTCACGCCCAGGCTGCCGAGCACGCCACGGCCGATCTCGATGCTGGAAAGCAGGGTCTCGCGCACCTGCAGCGTGACGCCAAGGTCGATCAGCCGATAGGCGTGGAAGCGGTTGCGCGCCCGCGCGATGATCGTGAGCTTCGGATAGTGCCGCCGCACCAGTTCGGCCACCTGCAGCGAGCGCTCGACATCGTCGATCGCCAACACGAATACCTTGGCCGAACCCACATGCGCGGACTCAAGCAGTGCCAGATGAGCCGCATCGCCGTAGTAAACCTGCATGCCGAAACGGCGCACGGTCTCGATCTGCTCCGGGTCGTTGTCAACCGCCGTGAAGCGGACGCCTTGCTTCATCAGCACCCGGCCGACGACTTGTCCGACGCGACCAAAGCCTGCGATCACCACGGTGGGGGGATCTGTCGGCAGCATGTCGAACGCGCGCACCGGGCGCTTGGCCTCGCGCCGCCCGAGCCAGTCGTTGGCAAGGAACAGCAGCGGCGCCAAGGCCATCGACAAAGCGACCGCAAGGGTGAGCTGGTCCGCGATACGCCCCGGCACAAGACGCCCTTGCTCCACCATGCTGAACACCACAAAGGCGAACTCACCGCCCTGGGCCAACGCGAACGCCAGCGGCCGGGCACTGCCGGCACCATCCGGTGCCAGACGTCGCAACAGCCACAACACCGCAGCCTTCGTTGCCAGCAGGCCGATCGCAAGGCTCAAGATGCGCACCGGCATCGAGCCGAGCAGATCGAGGTTGGCGTTCATGCCAACGGCCATGAAGAACAGGCCCAGCAGCAAGCCCTTAAAGGGATCGATGGTGGCCTCCAGTTCATGGCGGAACTCGGAGTCGGCCAGCAGCACGCCCGCGACAAACGCGCCCAGCGACATCGACAAGCCCACGGCTTCCATCAGCGACGCGAGCCCGAGTGCGCACAGCAGTGCTGCCGCGGTGAACAACTCACGGCTCCCGAAACGCGCGACGTAAACGAACATCCAGTGCAGCACGCGGCGCCCAACCAGCACAATCCCGAGCAAGACCACCAGGCCCATCAGCGGATTACGACCCGCCTTGGGAAGCCCCACATCCAGCAATGGAATCAGGGCCAGCAAGGGAATCACCGAGAGATCCTGGAACAGCAGGATCGCGAAGGATTCGCGACCGTACTGCGTCGTCAGCTCCTTGCGCTCGGCCAAGGTCGGCAGCACCAGGGCCGTTGACGACAGCGCAAGGGTCCAGCCAAGCAGGATGCCCGCCTTCACCGATAGACCCAGGCCAATGGCAAGCGCGGCCCCGATCACGGCGCCGCAACCCACCATTTGCAAGGCACCGAGACCGAAAACCTGACGCCGCAACGCCCACAGGCGCGAGGGCTGCAGTTCGAGGCCGATGACGAACAGCAGCAACACGATGCCGAGCTCCGCGGTATGCAGAAGGCTCTCGGGGTCGCCCACGCGATTGAAACCGAAGGGGCCCACCAACACGCCAGCGGCGAGGTAGCCGAGCACGGTGCCCAACTTGGCACGTTTGAACAGCGGCACCAGGATGACGGCCGCCGCAATCAGCGCCGCAAAGGTGGTGAGTGAGGTCATACAAAACTCCGCAACATCACTTCAGGTTCGCACACACGCATGACAGGACTACGGGTTAAAGCCCCGCGTCGCTGCCACCGCCGAGCAGCGCCGCATCCACAACTCGCCGCGTCAGGTGTGTCGACATCAATTCGATGAAGCCATACACATAGCCGCGCAGATAGGCGTTCTTGCGGATGCCGATGCGCGTCACGGCCGATGAGAACAAATGCGACGCATCGACCGCCCCGATGCGTCGATCGACGATCGGGTCGTACGCGATGGAGGCAATCAGGCCGATGCCAAGATCCATCGCGACATAGGTCTTGATCACGTCCGCATCCATCGCCGCGAGCACCACATTGGGCTTCAGCCCTCGCCCAAGGAAGGCGCGGTTGACTTCACTGCGGCCTGCGAAGGTGGTGTCGTAGGTGACGATCGGGTACTTGACGATCTCTTCCAGCGTAAGCGGCGTCGTCTTGAGAATCGGATGGCGCGGCGTGGCGATCACGCAGCGGTTCCATTGGTAGCTGGGCAGCGAGACGAGCCCCTCGGTTTCGCCAACCGCTTCGGTGGCAATCGCGAGATCGGCCTCGCCATCGAGCACCCATTCGCAGATCTGCCGCGGGCTGCCCTGGTGCAACGTAAGCCGCACGCCAGGAAACTTCTGCACGAAGGCCTGGATCACCCGCGGCAGCGCATAGCGCGCCTGGGTGTGCGTGGTGGCGATGTTGAGCTGGCCTTCGGACTCGTTGCTGAACTCGGCGCCCACCTTCTTCAGGCTATCGACCTCACCCAGCATCCGCTCGGCGATCGCCAGCACCTGGCGGCCCGGCTCGGTGACCCCGGTGAGCCGCTTGCCGTGCCGCACGAAGATCTCGATGCCGAGCTCCTCTTCAAGCTGCCGGATCTGCTTCGAGACCCCCGGCTGGGAGGTGTAGAGGGCGTCCGCCGCCTCCGACACGTTGAGGCCGGCGCGCACCACTTCAACGATGTAGCGCAGTTGCTGCAGGTTCATGGCCATCGAACCTATATAGCGAATAGTTCTTAAAGTCTAACACGCAGCCAGCAATGGTAATTTGACGCTCTGCTAAGATCGTCCCTCACATTCACGCACACTGAGCCCATGGACTTCGCATACACCATTGCCGGATTCGTTGTTGGCGCCATCGTCGGATTGACCGGCGTAGGCGGCGGCTCGCTGATGACGCCCCTGCTGGTGCTGCTGTTCGGCATCCACCCGGCGGTCGCGGTCGGCACGGATCTGCTCTACGCCGCCATCACCAAGGCCGGCGGCACCGTGGCGCACAACCTCAAGGGCACCGTCGACTGGAAGATCACCGGGGCACTGGCCGCAGGCAGCCTGCCAGCTGCCGCCCTCACACTCGTGGTGATCGGCACCTTCTTCCCGGGCGGCATCGGCGGCGCGTCGAAGATCATCTCGATCTCGCTCGGCATCGCGCTGCTGCTGACCGCCATCGCATTGATCTTCCGCCAGCGCATCCAGAAGTTCTCGCTCTCGCATCACGGCGCCGAACGCGATCCGCGCGTGACGCGCATCCTGACCGTGATCACCGGCGCCATTCTGGGCGTGCTGGTGTCGATTTCGTCAGTCGGTGCCGGCGCGCTGGGCGTAACGGTGCTGTTCTTCCTGTACCCTCGCCTGCCTGCCGTGCGGATTGTCGGCTCTGACATCGCGCACGCGGTGCCGCTCACGCTGGTCGCCGGCCTCGGTCACTGGTGGCTCGGCAGCGTCAACTGGTCACTACTCGGCAGCCTGCTGATCGGATCGCTGCCCGGCATCTGGATCGGCAGCCATATTTCCGCAAAGGTGCCGGAGAAATTCCTGCGCCCGGCGCTCGCAGTGATGCTCGTGCTTGTCGGCACGAAGCTGATCGCGCACTGATTACCCCCAATTTCAACAGAGAGATTCACGATGTACCGCTACGACGACTACGACCAGCGCATCGTTGACGAGCGCGTTGCCCAGTACCGCGATCAGACGCGCCGCTACCTCGCCGGGGAACTGTCGGAAGACGAGTTCCGCCCGCTGCGCCTGCAGAACGGCCTCTACATCCAGCGCCATGCGCCGATGCTTCGCGTCGCGATTCCCTACGGCCTGCTCGCCAGCCGACAGCTGCGCAAGCTCGCCGAGATCGCGCGCAAGTACGACCGCGGCTACGCGCACTTCTCCACGCGCCAGAATTGCCAGTTCAACTGGCCCAAGCTCGAAGACACGCCGGACATCCTGGCTGAGCTGGCAAGCGTCGAGATGCATGCGATCCAGACCTCGGGCAACTGCATCCGCAACATCACGACGGACCAGTTCGCCGGCGTGGCGCCGGACGAAGTGGTCGACCCGCGCGCGCTGGCCGAGATCCTGCGCCAGTGGAGCACCTTCCACCCTGAATTCGCCGCACTGCCGCGCAAGTTCAAGATCGCGGTGAACGGCGCCCAGAGCGACCGCGCCGTGGTGCGGGTGCACGACATCGGACTCGAATTCCTGCGCAACTATGCAGGTGAGCTTGTCGTGAAGGTCTGGGTCGGCGGTGGTCTGGGCCGCACACCGATCATCGGCCAGGTGATCCACGAAGCACTGCCGTGGAAGCACGTGATCACCTACTGCGAAGCGATCCTGCGGGTCTACAACCGCTACGGCCGCCGCGACAACCTCTACAAGGCGCGCATCAAGATCCTCGTGAAGGCGCTCGGCATCGAGGAATTCAAGCGTCAGGTCGAGGAAGAGTGGGCGTTCTGGAAAGACGGCCCGAGTACCGTCACCCAGGCCGAACTCGACCGCGTCAGCGCGCACTTCACGCCGCCGGCCTATGAAAAGCTTGCCGACTGCGACCCCGACTTCAACGGCAAGGCGGCAACCAATCCCGCCTTCGCTGCATGGCTCAAGCGCTGCACGCATCCGCACAAGGTTTCGGGCTACCGCGCGGTCACGCTGTCGCTTAAGAAGACCGGCATCGCACCGGGCGATGCCACCGCCGAGCAGATGGAAATCGTCGCCAACCTGGCTGATCGCTACAGCTTCGGTGAACTGCGCGTATCGCATGAGCAGAACCTGATCCTCGCCGACGTGAAGCTCAGCGATCTGTTCGATGTGTGGCAGACGGCGCGCGCCGCAGGCCTGGCCACGCCGAACATCGGCTTGCTGACCGACATCGTGTGCTGCCCCGGCGGCGACTTCTGCTCGCTCGCCAACGCCAAGAGCATCCCGATCGCACAGGCAATCCAGGAACGCTTCGACAACCTCGACTACCTGTTCGACCTGGGCGACATCGAACTGAACATCTCCGGCTGCATGAACAGCTGTGGTCACCACCATGTCGGCCACATCGGCATCCTCGGTGTCGATAAGGATGGCTCGGAGTGGTACCAGATCTCGCTCGGCGGCCAGCAAGGCAATGAAGCGACGATTGGCAGCGTGATCGGTCGCGCGTTTGCAGCGGCCGATGTGCCGGACGTGATCAGCAAGATCATCAGCGTCTTCGTCGAACAGCGCGAAGGCGAAGAACTGTTCATCGACGTCGTGCGCCGTATCGGCCTCGACCCCTTCAAGGCCCGCGTGTACGGCACGCCGGCTGCAGCCCCGAAGAAGGAGCTTGCGAATGTCTAACCTGATCAAGCACGGCGCCATCGTCGAGGACAACTGGACGCTGGTGCGCTACCCGGCGGTTGAAGAAGCAGTGCAGAAGCAGGCCGGCAAGGTGGTGCAATTCAAGGTCACCGGCACCGAGGCCGCCTCGCCCGAGTTGATCGCGCAAGTGCAGATTCCGGCCGGCCGCGCGATCGTGCCGCTGGCGGTATTCCGCGCCCGCAAGGACGAGCTGTCTGCGCGCATCGCCGCCGGCGAAATCGGCGTGTGGCTGGAGAGCTTCGAGTTGGTCGAAGACCTCGTAGCCGCCGTGGGCGACATCAACACCCTGCCGCTGATCGCTTACGACTTCCCGAAGTTCGTCGATGGTCGCGGCTTCTCCGCCGCCGTGCTGCTGCGTACCCGCTACGGCTACAAGAACGAGTTGCGTGCAATCGGCGATGTGCTGCGCGACAAGCTCTACTTCATGCAGCGCTGCGGCTTCGACGCCTACCTGATCCGCGCCGATCGCTCGGCCGAGGATGCGCTGGCCTCGCTGCGCGATTTCTCCGAGCCATACCAGGCTTCGGTGGCCGAGCCGCAACCGCTGTGGCGCCGCCACGCCCGCGCCTGAACGGAGTCCAGTGATGAGCGAGAGCGTTTCCTTCCTCAAGCCGCGCGCAAAGAACCCGGCGACCTCGCCGGCGCTGACCGATGAACTGCGCACCACGGTCGCGGTGAAGCGCGCCCGTACGCTGGAACTGCTGCATGCGGCGATCGAGGAATTCGGTGCCGCAGGTGAAGTCACCTTTGCCAACAGCTTCGGCGCCGAGGACATGGTGCTGACGGACCTGATCCTCGCCGAGCGCCTGCCGATCGAGATCTTCTCGCTCGACACCGGCCGCCTGCCGGCGGAGACCTACACCCTGATGGGCGAGGTGGAGAAGCGCTACAGCACGAAGCTGAAAGTCTTCTTCCCGGACGCGACGGCCGTCGAGCAGTACGTGCGCACCGAAGGCATCAACGCCTTCTACGATTCAGTCGAACTGCGCAAGGCGTGCTGCGGCATCCGCAAGGTCGAACCGCTGCGTCGTGCGCTGGCCGGCAAGAAGGCATGGATCACCGGCCTGCGCGCCGCGCAGAGCACCACCCGCATCGAGCTCGCACCGCGCGAATTCGATGCAGGCAACGGGCTGGAGAAGTTCAACCCGCTGTTCGACTGGAGCGAGCAGGAAGTCTGGGCCTACATCCGCATCCATGAGCTGCCCTACAACGCGCTGCACGACCAGTTCTACCCGAGCATCGGCTGCGCGCCCTGCACCCGCTCGATCGCGGTCGGCGAGGATGTGCGCGCCGGGCGCTGGTGGTGGGAGAATCCCGAGTCCAAAGAGTGCGGCCTGCACGTGAAGAAATCCTGAGCGCGCGTCGCTCACGCTGAAAGCAAACGAATGAGTACGCTGACCAAACAAACGCTGTCGCACCTCGACTGGCTCGAAGCCGAAGCCATCCACATCATGCGCGAGGTCGCAGGCCAGTGCGAACGCCCGGTGCTGCTGTTCTCGGGCGGCAAGGATTCGATCTGCCTGCTGCGCATCGCCGAGAAGGCTTTCCGCCCCGGCCGCTTCCCCTTCCCGCTGATGCACATCGACACCGGCCACAACTACAAGGAAGTCACCGACTTCCGCGACAAGCGTGCGGCCGAACTCGGCGAACGCCTGATCGTGCGTTCGGTGGAAGACTCGATGAAGCGCGGCTCGGTGGTGTTGAAATCCGCCGATGAATCGCGCAACAAGCATCAGTCGGTAACGCTGCTCGAAGCGATTGCCGAGTTCGAGTTCGACGCCTGCATCGGTGGCGCACGTCGTGACGAAGAAAAGGCCCGCGCGAAGGAACGCGTGATGAGCTTCCGCGACGAGTTCGGCCAGTGGGACCCGAAGAACCAGCGGCCGGAACTGTGGAACCTCTACAACGCCCGCGCCTTTAAGGGTGAGAACATCCGCGCCTTCCCGATCAGCAACTGGACGGAAATGGACGTATGGCAGTACATCGAGCGCGAGAAGCTCGAACTGCCCTCGATCTACTTCGCCCACACCCGCCCGGTGGTGCGCAAGGGCACCCTGCTGCAGCCGGTGACCGAGCTGACGCCGGCCAAGCCGGGCGATGTGGTGGAAGAGGTGATGGTGCGCTTCCGCACCGTTGGCGACATCACCTGCACCGCGCCGGTCGAGTCGACCGCGAGCACAGTCGAGCAGATCGTCGTCGAGACCGCCACCACCACGATCACCGAGCGCGGCGCGACGCGACTGGACGACCAGACCTCGGAAGCGTCGATGGAGCAACGCAAAAAAGAAGGCTACTTCTGATCGACCGCGAATAGTCCTGCTGCGCACGCCGATCCCGCGCCTGCGATGCTCGCCGTACCGGACGTACGGCTGCGCTTCTCGCCCCGGCCTCGGCGCGCTCGCGACGGACTCTTCGCAATCGATCCCGCCGGTCACTGAATGAAAGAACTTTGAGAATGTCCGCGATGGAACACCTTCCGACCCAAGAAAACGGCCTGCTGCGCTTCATGACCTGCGGCAGCGTCGACGACGGCAAGAGCACGCTGATCGGCCGCCTGCTGTACGACACCAAGGCGATCCTCGCCGATGCGCTGACCGCGATCGAGAAGACCTCGAAGAAGCGCGGGCTCGAGGCGGTCGACCTCTCGCTGCTGACCGATGGCCTGCAGGCCGAGCGCGAACAGGGGATCACGATCGACGTGGCCTACCGCTACTTCGCCACCGGCACGCGCAAGTACATCATCGCCGACGCGCCGGGCCACGAGCAGTACACCCGCAACATGGTCACCGCGGCATCCACCGCGAACCTCGCGATCATCATGATCGACGCGCGCAAGGGTGTGCTCGCGCAGACCCGCCGGCACAGCTACATCACGCATCTGGTGGGCATTCCGCATCTGGTGGTGGCGGTGAACAAGATGGATCTGGTCGACTACAACCAGGCCACGTACGACCGCATCTGCGCCGAGTACCGCGCCTTCGCCGACAAGATGGGCCTGACCGCCAAGGGCTTCGACGTGCGCTTCATCCCGGTGTCCGCGCTGGCTGGCGACAACATCGTCGAGCGCGGCGATGCGATGCCCTGGTACGAAGGCCCGACCCTGCTGGATATCCTCGAAACGGCGCCGCCCGCTGGCACGCACGAACGCAGCGAATCCTTCCGCTTCCCGGTGCAGTACGTGATCCGCCCGCAAGCCTCGGACGACCCCGAACTGCACGACTATCGCGGCTTCGCCGGTCGTGTCGAATCAGGCACGGTACAAGCTGGCGACGCCGTCACGGTGCTGCCCTCGGGCATCGAATCGCGCGTCAAGGCGGTGCACATCGGTGGCGAGCCGATCGACGTCGGCCACACCGAACAGTCGGTCACGCTGCTGCTGGAAGACGAGGTCGACATCTCGCGCGGCGACATGATCGTCAAGTCCGGCAACGCGCCGGAAGCGAAGAAGGAACTGCGCGCGATGCTGTGCTGGCTGTCGGAGACGCCGCTGTCGCCGGCCCGCACCTACCTGATCCGCCACACCTCGCGCACCGTGAAGGCCAAGCTCTCGGGCATCGCGTACAAGGTCGACATCAACTCGCAAGAGCATGTCGATGCGACGCAACTGGCGGTGAACGACATCGCCGAAGTCGGCTTCAAGCTCGCGCAGCCGATCTTCGCTGACCCCTACACGACCAACCGCGAAACCGGCGCCTTCATCGTCGTCGACGAGTCGACCAACAACACGGTCGGCGCAGGCATGGTGCTGTAAAGAAAGAAGTCTTGTCGCAACAGGAACGAGGGCAACCCTGACGGGTTGCCCTTCTTTTTTGGGCTCCGGGCGCCGGTGCGCGCGGACATGCCGACGCGCCCTCCTCGCACCGCGACGCGCCAGTCCGGTCATAATCGCTGTCACCTCGCCCGCCACACGGGAGCACCGCCACATGCTGCATCGCGTGTTACTGCTCTTAGTCGCGCTGTTCGCACTGCCGGCCATCGCCGGCGATATTCGTTTCCCGGGCGGCGATACGCCGGAAGACAAGCGCTGGGACTTCGTGCTCGAGATCCTCACCCTGGCGCTGCAGAAAGCCCCAGCGGGCGACGCGCCCGACCGCATCGTGCGGCTGCCGGCGCAGATGCAGGCACGCCGGATTGCGGATCTGAGCAGCGGCCACCTGGACGTCGCGGTCGCCATCGGCAGTCGCGAACTGGTGCGCCAGCCGGTGATCTTCATCCCGGTGCCGCTGCAACGCGGCCTGCTCGGCTGGCGCCTGCTGCTGGCGAACGCCGAGGGCGCGCGAGAACTCGCTCATGTGCAGTCGCTGGACGAACTGCGCCCGTTGCGGATGGGCTTCGTCCGGACTTTTGCCGATTACCCGGTGATGCTGGCCAATCAGCTCAGGGTGGTCGACGGCGCGGACTACCAAGGCATGTTCAAGATGCTTAAGGCTGGCCGCATGGACTACCTCTCGCGCGGCGTAGGCGAAATCTTCGCGGAGCACGAGGCCCTGCATGCGCGCGGGGACAACACGCTGCTGATCGAGCCCAGGCTGGCCTTGCACTACCGCGCCGACTGGTTCTTCGTCGTCAATCCGGCCCGACGCGACCTGGCCGAGCGCATCGGTCGCGGGCTCGATCAGGCGCTCCGCGACGGCAGCTACGAGCGCGTATTCCAGCAGTACTTTGCGCCGGTGCTCGCGCAAGCACGGCTTGATCAGCGGCAGATCATCGAACTCGCGAACCCGGACTTCCCGGACCTGGGCAACCAGATCCCCGCCAACTGGTGGTGGGCGCCGGAGCCCCGCAGAAGCAGCGTCGGCGAGGCGCAGAAACCGCACTGAACGGGCGGCCGTCGCGCCTCCAGCACGTCAGGGCGCAGGTTGCGCCTTGCCAGCGTGCCGCGCCAGCAAGGCGTCGACCTCCCCGCTGCGCACCAGGGCTTCCAGCGTCTTCCGAATCACGGCCCGATCCGCCGGCGCCACCCGCGCATGAAGCATCGACCAGCCGATGCGATAAGGCTGCGCCTTGAAAGGCAAGCCACGCGCGTTGTCCCCCAAGCCCGCCGACTCGGTGGAGTGGCGGTAGTACAGCGGCGTACCGAAGAAGCCCACGATGCGCCCTGCGGCAAGCTTCCGCGCCAGGGTGTCCATATCCTCCGACTGATCGATGTTCTCCGGAGCCAGCGCATCGAAGAACGCACGGACCTCTGTCGGCTCAGCCCCGCGGCGCATCCTGCCAACCAGGGCGCCGGAGGCCCCGAGCACTGCTTGCGGCGACTGTATGCCGCGGCGGCGATCGACGACGAACTCGACCGGCAACTGCGCCACCGCGACGAAATCGCGATCGGTCGGGATCGTGCGCCCGCGGCTGACATTGCCAAGGATGTCCGCCTCCGCGACTTCGGCAAGCGCGATCAATCGCTCGGGGGGGAGCAGCTCCACCCGAAGACTGCAGCCGCTGCGCCGCCCGACCAGCGCAACCAGCTCGGGCAGGAAACCGCCGACACCACCCGGTTCGGCATAGAGGTTGGCGCCACCAGGCGAGCCGAGAACGACATAAGGTCGCACACATGCCGCGGCGGCCGGGGATACCGTGCCGATCAGGGACAAGGTGAGGGGCAGGAAACACCCAAGCCGCTTGACGGTTAGCAACATCTCTCGGAAGGCATCTGGCCGGAGCCTTGAGCCTAACGCCGTGGGCGCCCGATGGTAAAGAAGCACGGCTCGCGAGTTGCGGCGCCGCCGGCAAGCCGGCATCGATGCTAGATTGAAGGCATACCGGCCCGCCGGATGCAACTGGTGGCCAGCATAGACGCGCGCAGGAGGTCCTTGAATGCTGCCCGTGGTCCTCAGGATGGGGAGGCGCGGAACGACGCTCGCCGTCACCGCAGCTTCGGTCATCGGATCGGTTGCCATCACCGTACTGATCTTCCGGAGCCTCGGCGCCGAGCTCCCAATGGTTGGCTGGGTCGCCACGCTTGCGACCCCCCTGCTGCTGGCGCCCACGATCTCATGGGTGATGGTCGGATTCCTGTTCAGGATCCACACCCTGGAACAGGAAATGCGCCAGCTCGCGACCTACGACGGCCTGACCTCACTGTACAACCGGGCCCCTTTCCTGGTCTGCTGCGAGCAGTACCTGACGCTGGCACGCCGGGCCAAGCGCCCAATGGCGATCCTGTTCCTTGATATCGACCACTTCAAGTCGATCAATGACACCCATGGTCACGAAATCGGCGACAGCACCATCCGCACGGTTGCACAGCTGGTCCGCGCCCACCTCAGAAGCAGCGATGTCGCGGGCCGCATGGGGGGCGAAGAGTTCGTCGTCGCGCTGCCAGACACCGACCAGGCCGGCGCGCTGACCGTTGCAGAAAAGATACGCGAAGTGATCGCGCAGACAGACATCGCGACCGGCAAAGGTGCTCTGCGATGTACCGTTTCGGCGGGCCTGTCGGTCTACCACCACTACAGCGACCGGGACATCGACACCCTGCTGAGCGAGGCCGACCAGGCGCTCTACGAATCGAAACGTGCGGGGCGCAACCGCACCACAGTGCACCACCCGGATGGCGGTTCGCACAAGCCCGCACCGGCGACGATCGAAGCGCTTGGCTTGCGCACGCACCCCTAGCGAGATCACCTTCAGGACGGACGCGTGCTCGCGCATCCGTCCTGCAAGGGGGTGCAAGGGCACCGCCCTCCGGCGGATCCTGCGGTCAGCAAAGCTACTCGGCCTTCCGCATCCCGGTCGAAGTGTTGGCGCCCGGCGCCGTCGCGTGATTGGCGCCGAACTTGTTCTGCCAGTACTCATGACCAACTCCGGCAAACACCGTGCCCTTCTTGCCCGCGAGGCTGCCGACGTCGGCCATCCGGACGGCATCCAGCAGGGTCTCGCGATGTCGCTCATCAGCCCTGCTGCAAGCTTCACTCCCGAGACCTTCGACAACGACAGTTGATGACTGCACACGAGATGCTCCTGCGCGTCATGGTTTGAGTCCTTGGCCGGGTCACTGCTGTCGAACTTCAGGGTGTCGACGTTGAGGAAGTTGCTGACGTACTCGTGGCCGCTGACATGGGTGAAGGCGATGATCTGCTTCGCCACATCCTGGTCGATGCCCGGTTCGGTAAACCGGTTGCCGTAGCAATCGCTGATGGAGTTGTCGCTCCAGTCGGCAGCTCGCGAGGAGCCGGATAGCCATGGCCGGAGCGACAACCGGGGGAAGGGTGTTCGTGTCCGGAAATTTTGGCGCGTTATCTACCCCTGCCGCCAGAAGCTCGCTAGGTGAACGGCGGCAGGCGCGCTCAATGCGGAGACAGCGCCGGGTAGCTGAAACCGAGGAAATGCACCGCGTTCAGTGCAAAGTGACACAGGATCGCGGCCTCAATGCGGGCACTGCGCTGGTAAGCCCAGCCGTAGCCGAGGCCGGCAAAGGCTGCAATTGCCGCATAGAGCGGGCCGCCGGCCAGATGGGCGAGGCCAAACAACAAGCTTGCGATCGCCAGCGCCGGTGCGACGCCGATCGTCGTCGCCAGCCCGCGCTGGATCAGGCCGCGGA
Source organism: Niveibacterium sp. COAC-50 (assembly GCF_013184235.1). Lineage (NCBI taxonomy): Bacteria > Pseudomonadati > Pseudomonadota > Betaproteobacteria > Rhodocyclales > Rhodocyclaceae > Niveibacterium > Niveibacterium sp. COAC-50. The sequence continues at coordinate 116,761 of NZ_JABCJM010000001.1, read as the reverse complement.
AGAACGCCTCCTCGGCGACGCAGGTGAACAGCAGATTCCCGGCGAGAAAGGGCAAGGCAAACGCGGGCCACTTCGGATCCGGTGCCACGTAACCCGCTGCGAGGCTTGCGGCAACGATCAGAACCACCAGCGGCACGCCAACGCGCAGCAAGGTCGCACCGACCTGGCGCCAGTCGGCGGCAGACCGGGCGAGCGGCACGAAGCACAACAACAGCACCAGGCCGGCAAAGCCCTTGTCCACACTCAGCCACGGCCGGAACGGCAACGACTCGGGACTCAAGCGTTGCAACCCGGCCAGCAGGGGGTTCGCCGCGCCCGGCACGACATGCAACGCGAGCGCCAAGGCCAGCAAAGCCACAACGACCCCAAGCGCACGGGCCAGGCCCCTGTGCGCGAGTTGCGTATACAGCACGCCGGCAGCCGCCAGCGCCAGCACGGCGGCCAGGGCCCAACTTGCCAGCACCCCCTCGGCCACGGCCGCGACCAGTGCCAACGCGAACACCGCCGGCCAGACCGGCCGCCCGGCGACGCACGGCCCCCATGCAGACAGCACGGCCAGCATCAGCAGTGCGGCACTCAGCATCCGGCGAGAGCTATGCCTTGCGAAACCAGCAGCGCAGGCAGCGCGGCCATGTCGGCGAACGGAATCGCGCCGAGCGCGCTGATCCGCTCGGCGGGGGTAAAGCGCGCCAGGCCAAGTACCCGGGAGCCAGCGGCGACGGCGGCACGGATGCCGTTCTCGCTATCCTCGACCACGAGGCAATCCGCCGGCGAGACGCCCATCTCGCGCGCCGCATGCAGGTAGAGGTCGGGCGCCGGCTTCGGGGCGGCGACATCGTCCGCGCCACTGAAACGGCGTGGGAAGAAACGCTCGAATCCAAGATGCCGCAGGCGCAGGTCGATCTCTTGATGGCGGCTGTTCGAGGCGAGACAGACGGGCACCCGCGAAGCCTCAAGACGCTCGAGCACTGCCGCCACGCCCGGGATCGCTTCGGCCTCGGCCACCGCGGCGTCCACCGCGGCATCGACGCGCGCGACGAAATCGGCCGGCGGCACCCAGCCATGGCGGGCCGCCAGCACCTCGGCCCGCGTCCGCATCGCCGCGCCGTTGAACTCATGCAGCGTGGCGACTTCGTCGAGCGGCAGGCCGAAGCGGGCGGCTTGCTCGACGAACTTGCGGTTCGCCATCGGCTCGCTGTCCACCAGCACGCCATCGCAATCGAAGATCACGAGCCGAGGCGCGGCCACACTCATTCCTCGGCGAAACTCGCCAGCGCGGCGGCAATCTCGTCGGCACTGACGCCATCGGCTGCGTGGACCGGCGCACCGGCCAATGCCGCGGCACCTTCGCTCTTGAGGCGACCGACCCACTGGCCGGCATCGCGTCCGCCATCAAAGCCTTCGCTCTGCAGCAGCAGGCGGCCTTGCGGATCGGTCAGCTTGAAGTAAAAGCGGCCGTCGGCCCCGCGATATTGCTTGAACACCGGTTTCGCGGCGGCCTTCACCGCTTCGGCCGCTTTCGCGGTCGGTGCCGCGACCATCGGGCGCAGGCCGACCGCCTGGCGCAGCTCGGCGAGCAGCGGCGTGGCCAGCGCGCGCGCCTTGCGCGCACCTTCCTGAAGCGCCTCTTCGATCTTGGCCGGGTGTGCGATCAGCTCCTCGTAGCGCGCACGCATCGGCGCGATCTCACGTTCGAGCTGTTCGACCAGGCGCTGCTTGGCCTCACCCCAGCCGAGGCCGGCGCGCAGATCGGCGCGGAAGGCTTCGCGTTCGGCCGGCGTGGCGAAAGCGTCGAACAGCGCGGAGAGGCTGGTGCTGTCCGGGTCTTTCGGCTCACCCGGCAGGCGGGAATCGGTCACGATGCGCGCGATCGCTTCGCGCAGCCCTTTGGCGCCGCCTTCGAACAGCGGCACGGTGTTGTCGTAGCTCTTCGACATCTTGCGACCATCGAGGCCGGGCAGCGTCGCCACCGCCTCATCCACCGCGGCTTCCGGCAGCACGAAGAACTGGCGCCCCTTGCCGAACAGGTGGTTGAAGCGTTGCGCCACGTCGCGCGCCATCTCGATGTGCTGCACCTGATCGCGCCCCACCGGCACCTTGTTGGCGTTGAAGATCAGGATGTCCGCCGCCATCAGGATCGGGTAGCTGAAGAGGCCCATCGTCACGCCATCGTCCGGCTCGTTGCCGGCCAGTTCGTTCTGGTCCACCGAGGCCTTGTAGGCGTGCGCACGGTTCATCAGGCCTTTGGCGGTGACGCAGGTCAGCAGCCAGGTCAGCTCGGGGATTTCGGGGATGTCGCTTTGGCGGTAGAACACCACGCGCGAGGTATCGAGGCCGGCCGCCAGCCAGGTCGCGGCGATCGCGAGACGCGAACGCTCGATGCGGTCCGGGTCGTCGCACTTGATCAGCGCGTGATAGTCGGCAAGGAAGAAGAAACTCTCGGTTTCGGGCTGCTGGCTCGCGAGAATCGCCGGGCGAATCGCACCGACGTAATTGCCGAGATGGGGGATGCCGGTGGTGGTGATACCGGTCAGGACACGCTGACTCATCGATGCCGCCTTGGGGAAAATTCGGACGCAAAGGCGGGAGTCTACCGAAGCGCGGCCGCGAGTACGAATCGCGCGCACGGCGATACGACAGTCGGGGGGATTCAGAGCGGTTTTCGGACTGCCCGCAGGTGGAAGCTGAAATCGAGGGTCTGTACGGCACTCGGCGCGCGCCCCCACACCGGCTGCAGGGCGTCGGCCGCCTCGCGCAGCAGGCCGTCGCCATGCGCATCGGTATAGAGCCGAACCGCTGACCAGGACTTGAGGTAGGCGATCACACCCGCCAGGTCCGCCTGCACCGGCATGTAGATGCATGGCACATCGAGATCCGGATATGGCAAAGGCACCGCCCGGTAGCCGCCCCACAACAACTGGTTCTGCGGCGCCCAGAAGGCCGCAATCGGGTCGAGCACCGTGCGGCGCAACATGGCGTCGAAAGCCGGGTTCAGCGAAAAGCCGCCATAACCCCAGGCCGCAAACAGCCCGCCGGGTTTGAGCACGCGATCGAGTTCCGGCGTGAAGCGGGCCATGTCGAACCAATGCAGCGCCTGCGCGACGCAGACCGTATCGAAGGCCTCGTCCGGGAAATCCGTCGCCTCGGCCGCCATGGTGCGGTAGTGCACGCCCGGATGCGGCTTGGCATGCGCAATCTGCGCAGCAGACAAATCCGTCGCATCGACCCGCTCGAAGTGATGTGCCAGCGCGACAGCGGCCTGGCCATTGCCGCAACCGCAATCCCACACTCGGCCGCGCGCGGGTGCGGTTGCGGCGATCCAGTCGAACAGTGCGGAGGGGTAACCCGGGCGCACTGCGGCGTAGTGGGCGGGATCGGCGGAGAACAGGTCTATCGCCATGCTCAGGCTCCTCAAGGCGGCAGGCGGAATGCGCTTGTCGTATGCTTCGGCGCTCAACCCTCGGAGGATACCGTGAAGTCCATCATCACCCTGCTTGCCGCCCTTGCGATCAGCCCCGCCTTTGCCCAGGATGCCGGCGCCGAACTGGCCGCCCGCACAGCCAAAGAACCCGGTGCCGTGACCACCCCGTCCGGCCTTGTCTTCGTATCGCTGAAGGATGGCACCGGCGCCCAGCCCAAGGTCACCGACAAGGTTCGTGTGCACTACCGGGGTACCCTGCCGGACGGCAAGGAATTCGACAGCTCCTACGCCCGCAACGAACCGGCCGAATTCCCGCTGACCCGCGTGATCCCCTGCTGGACCGAGGGCGTGCAGAAAATCAAGGTGGGCGGCAAGGCCAAGCTCGTGTGCCCGCCGTCGATCGCTTACGGCCAGCGCGGCGCGGGCGGCGTGATTCCGCCGAACGCCACGCTTCAGTTTGAAGTGGAACTGCTTGGCATCGTCAAATAGCCCCGTGTCGCAAGGCCGTCGGGTCCGGCGGCCTTGCTTGATCCGCACCACAACACCCCGCGCCCCCACAACCGGAAGCGGCTCCGGCGGCTGCAACCACATAGGGCAACACGCTGAGCGGCGGACGCCGCTTCAACCGCTGCTCGTTGTCGGCGGCATATCTGGAGTCTGGAGTCGCGCTGGCCGTTCGCATCCTCGAGTCGGTCGGCGGCCCACATCTTGCACTGCAGCATGACTGCACCATCATCGGCATTGAACAAACACTGAAGTTCTCCGGCGCCCCGCCGTAATAACATGCTGGAAACGCAAAGGCGCGTCGCAGCCCATGCTCATCAGAACCCGATCGCTACGCACATCGATCCTGCTGTTCGTCGCCATCGGCCTGGCGCTACCAGCGCTTTTTGCGCTGCCTGTGCTCTACAAAAGTTATCAGGCCGAGGTGGAACGGCGCATCGCGCTGCAGCTCGACCAGTACGCCAACATCCTCGCCTTCGGTGCCCGCGAGCCGCTCTGGAACCTGAGCCCGGACGCCGTGCGGCCCCTCGTCGAAGCGGTGTTGAGCGACCCGGACGTCGTGCTGGTCACGATCGTTGACCGTACCGCCGGCCCACTGCTTGAAATCAAACGCGGCGCTCCCAACGCGCAGATCCGCCAGACCGGGCGCAAGGTCATCTACAAGGAACGCGAACTCGGCACGGTGAACGTAGGCGTCACCGGCGACACCGTGCGGGCACAGCAATTGCGCCAGATGGGAGCTTTCGCCGGCACCGCGTTGCTGCAGCTGGGCTTTGCCGCGGTCATGATCTTCTGGCTGTTGCGGCGGCGCCTGGTCGCCCCGCTGGCCTCCCTCGGCAACGCCGCGGACGCGCTCGCGCGCGGCGAGCTGTCGCAGGAGATCCCGTCGCGCGGCGACGATGAGATCGGCCACCTCGCAAGCCGCCTCGAAGTCACGCGGCGTGAATTGCTGGGCCTCTTCGCCGACCTGGAAGCCAAGAACGTGGCGCTGGGCCGCGAACTCGAGGAGCGACAGCGCTCCGAAACGGCGCGACGCGAGTCCGAGGAACGCCTGTCTACCGTGTTCGCGCTGACGGCAACGCCGATGTCGGTCGCGCGCAAGGAAGATGGCTTGTTCCGGATGGTGAACCCGGCCTGGGAGCGCACCTTCGGCTATGCCAAGGGCGAGGTGCTGGGCCAGCGTGCCAGCGACATCCCGCTCTGGATCGACCCGGAGATGCGCGCCAGCTGCATTGCGGAAATCGATGAAAAGGGCCTGCTCGAAGGGCGCGAGGTCTGGATGCGGACCTACGATGGCGTTGGCCTGCTGATGGAGGCATCGGCCCGCCAGTTCCGTGCCGGCGGCGAGGAGTTGCTGGTCTGGAACCTGCGCGACATCACGCAGGAACGTGCCGCCGAAGAGGCGCTGCGCGAGAGTGAGCAGCGCTTTGCAGCGCTGTTCCACCACGCGCCGGTCGCCCTGTGCATTGTTGATCTTGAGCACACCGCCGAGATCCTGGACGTCAACACCCAGTTTGAACGCGACTTCGGCCGCTCACTCAGCGACTGCATCGGCCGGCCCTTGGCGCGCCTTGGGCTGTGGGCGAGCGGCGACGATGCGGACCGTTTCGACGGGATGCTCAACGCGATCGACGAGCAGGAGAAGATCAGCGCCTGGACGGTATCGGCCGACGGCACGCGCGCCTGCTACGACATCGCGGGACGCCGCGTTACGCTGCACGGCCGCGCCTGCTTCATCTGGAGCGCGATCGACGTGACGCCGATCATCAACGCCAAGGCGGAAGTCGAAGAGATCAACCGTACGCTGGAAGACAAGGTCGCGCGCCGCACGCACGATCTGGAATCTGCCAACCGCGAGCTGGGCGAACTGCTCAACCGCCTGCAGACTGCGCAGACGCATCTCGTGCAGAACGAGAAGCTGGCCGCGCTAGGCCGATTGGTGGCGGGCATCGCGCACGAGCTGAACACCCCGATCGGCAATTGCCTGATGGTGGCGACGACACTGGAAGACCACCGGCACGAACTCAATTCCGCGCTGGAGAGCGGGCTGCGGCGCAGCACGCTGAGCGAGTTCCTCGCCGACCTCGCCGACGGCAACGACACGCTGCTGCGCAACCTGCAGCGCGCGGCGGATCTGGTGTCAAGCTTCAAGCAGATCGCGGTAGACCAGATCGGTGCGCGTCGGCGGGTCTTCGACCTGCGCGAAATCGCCCGCGAGATCGAGGTCACGCTGGCGCCAACCTTCCGCAAGGCAGGCTGCACCTTCGCCAACGAGATTCCGGCGGGCCTGGAGTTCGACAGCTACCCGGGCGCGCTGGGCCAGGTCATCACCAACCTGACCACCAACGCCATCACGCACGGTTTTGAAACCCACACCGGCGGCCGCATCAAGATCAGCGCCGAAGTGGAAGGCGAGCAGCATGTGAAGCTGGTTTTCGAGGACGATGGCCAAGGCATTCCGGCCGAAAACGTGCCGCGTATCTTCGACCCCTTCTTCACCACCAAACTCGGCCGAGGCGGCACCGGGCTTGGCCTCAACATCGTCTACACCATCGTCACCGGCGTGCTGGGCGGCGCGATCCGCGTCGAGAGCACCACCGGCGAAGGCACCCGTTTCATCCTGACCTTGCCGCGCCGCGCCCCGCAGCGCGCCGACGACGACGACCCGGGAATTGCATGATGAGTAGCACCAGCGTTCCTTCCAAGGACTTCCGGAATCGCGCAATGAAGGTTGTGATCATCGATGACACGCCGGTCAACCTGGCCTTGATGCAGGCGCTCGTGGCCCGCGTCGAGAATTGCGAGACGCTGACTTTTTCCGACCCGCAGCAGGGGCTGACGCACTGCATGCTGGAGCAGCCCGATCTGCTGATCGTCGACTACATGATGCCGGGGCTCGACGGCATCGAGCTGATCCGCCGCTTCCGTGAGGCGCATTCCAACGAGGATGTGCCTATCCTCATGGTTACCGCCGCGCATGAGAAAACAGTGCGGTTCGATGCGCTCGAAAGCGGCGCCACCGACTTCCTCACCAAGCCCGTCGACAAGAACGAGTTCATCCCGCGCGCACGGAACATGCTGCGCCTGAGGCAGCATTCCCTGATGCTCGCGAATCGTGCCGAAGAGCTGGCGGAGGCGGTCAGGCGCGCCACCGCAGACATCCACGAACGCGAGCGCGAGACCGTAACGCGGCTTGCGAAAGCCGCCGAGTTCCGCGACCCCGAGACCGGTTCGCACATCCAGCGCATGGCGTATTTCTCGGCCATGATCGGGCGCGAGTTGCAGCTCGATTCCGCGGTCTGCGAGATGCTGCTCGCCGCCGCGCCGATGCATGACGTCGGCAAACTGGGCACGCCCGACGCGATCCTGCTCAAACCCGGCCGGCTGACACCGGACGAGTTCGAGATCATGAAGCGCCACGCCGCGATCGGGCACGAGATCCTGAAGGACTCCGCCTCACCGGTGCTGCACATGGCCGCCGAGATCGCCCTGACCCACCACGAGAAGTTCGACGGCAGCGGTTACCCGCAGGGGCTCGCAGGCGAGGCCATTCCGCTGATCGGCCGGATCGTCGCAGTGGCGGATGTATTCGACGCGCTGACTTCGACACGCCCGTACAAGCGCGCCTGGACGCTGGAAGACGCGCGCGGCTTCCTTGAACAGGGGCGTGGCACCCACTTCGACCCCCGCTGCGTCGACGTCTTCCTCGGCTGCTGGGACGAGGTGCTGGAAATCCGGGCGCGCTTCCAGGACTAGGGTCGCCGGTAGACCGGCGGCCCGCTCAGGACTTCCGCTGGATCAGCTCGACCTTGTAGCCGTCCGGGTCCTGCACGAAGGCGATCACCGTCGTACCGTGCTTCATCGGGCCCGCCTCGCGCGTCACAACGCCGCCACGGGCCTTGATCTCGGCGCACGCCGCGTAGGCGTCTTCCACCTCCAGCGCGATGTGACCGTAGCCGGTGCCCAGTTCGTAGGACTCCACACCCCAGTTGTGCGTCAGTTCGATCACCGCGCCCTCGCTCTCGTCCTGATAGCCGATGAAGGCAAGGGTGAACTTGCCGTCGGGATAGTCGTTCCGGCGCAGCAGGCGCATGCCCAGCACTTCGGTGTAGAACTTGATCGAACGGTCGAGATCGCCGACCCGCAGCATGGTGTGAAGGATTCGCATCGGTGTTTCCTTGGGTGTCTGGTTCAGTAGAGCGCCGATAACGCCGGATCAATCCATGCGCAATCGGCTCGGGTTTCGGATGTCAGATTTCAGGCAGCGCATGACCGCGCGCCTTGAGTTCGGCACGGGCGTCGCGCCACGTGGGGCATAGCAACTCGACGACTGACCAGAAGCGCGGCGAGTGGTTCATCTCGATCAGGTGCGCCACCTCGTGCGCCACCACATAGTCGATCAGCGCATGCTCGAAGTGGATCAGGCGCCAGTTGAGGCGGATCCCGCTGTGCCGGCTGCAGCTCCCCCAGCGGGTCTTTGCGCCCGTCAGCGATAGCGCCGGGCGCGGCACGCCCGGATGCGTCATCGCGAGCCGGTGCATGTACTCATCCAGGCGACCGCCGAAATAGTCCAGCGCATGGCGCTGCAGCACACGCCGCAACAGCAGTTGCGGGTTCTGCCCCGGGCGCAGCGGCAGGTGCAGCTCGCGCTCGAAGTGGCCCTCGATCCAGCGCGCGCGCCCGGCCCCCGGTTGCAGCCGGATCGTGCAGGGCTGGCCCAGCACCGGCAGCACCGCGCCGTCTGCCAGATCGAAGCGTGCCGGCGCCGGCCGCGCTGCGCGAGCATCCAGCTTTTCGATCAGCCAGGCCGCGTTCTTGCGGATGAAGGCCTCGGTCTCGGTAATCGTCGCCCGTAACGGGATCGTCACCGTCACGCCCGCGCCATCGATCTTCATGCCCAGCGTCTTGCGTGCGCTGCGCTTGAGGGTGTACGGCACGGTGCGCGGGCCGAACACGATCTCGCGCTGCTGCGGGGGCGGCGGCGTGGCCTTGAGCAAGCGGGAAACCACCTTCATCAACATCAGTGCGACCTTGGGCCTTCGCGCTTCAAACGTTCACCGTCTGCGCCGCGCGCACGTAGTGATGCGGAAAGCGCGCGCGCATGGTGTTCTCAATCCACGCCTCGACTTCCGCGTTGACCTCCTCCGGCTTGCGGCCGGCGGTCTCGATCGTCGGGCCGACGATGATCAGCGCTTCGCCTGGATATTTGATGAAGGCGCGGCGCGGCCACAACTCCCCGGTGTTCAGCGCCACCGGCACCACCGGCGCGCCAGCGTATGTCGCCAGCGTGGCACCACCGAGCTTGTAGCGACGGCGCCCGCCCACCGGCATCCGCGTGCCTTCAGGGTAGACCGACACCCACCAACCCTCGGACAACCGCTTTGCCCCTTCGAGCTTCACCTGCGTCATCGCATCGGCGCCACGTGAACGGTCGATCGCAATCATCGGCAGCATCGCGAGCCCCCAGCCGAAGAACGGGAGCCAGTGCAGTTCGCGCTTCAGCACAAAACTCTGCGGAGGGAACAGCACCGGGAACAGGATCGTCTCAAGCGCGGATTGGTGCTTGGCCAGCACCACCGCGGGCCGCGACGGCAGGTTCTCCCACCCTTCGATGCGCCAGCGGATGCCGAGAATTGCGTGGATCATCCGCACGTTGATGCGGCACCAACCCATGATAATGTGGTAGCGGCGCTGCGGCGGAAACGGAAAGGTCAGCATCGCAAGCAATGCGTAGGGCACCGTCACCACCAGTTGCAGCAGCAGGAACACCGCCGAGCGCAGCAAGGGCCCGATCGGCAAGAACGCTGCGCGGTCAGGCCGCCGGCTCATTCGATCAGCGCGTCCGCCACCGCCGCGAGGTCGGCAAACACCCGGGTACCGGCCGGCACGTTCGGATCCTTCACGGTGCGCTCGCCCTTGCCGGTCAGCACGAGGAAGAGCTCGCAACCGACCTCCTGCCCGGCCAGCAGGTCGCGCAGGCTGTCACCCACCGTGGGCACGCCGCGCAGGTCTGCGTTGAAACGGGCGGCGATCTCCCGAAGCATGCCGGCGCGCGGCTTGCGGCAGTCGCAAGTCGAATCGGCGGGATGCGGGCAGAAGAAGATCGCATCGATACGCCCGCCGGCCTGCGCGAGCAGCTTGGTCATCTTCTCGTGAATCGCGTTCAGCGTATCCATGTCGAAGAGGCCGCGCCCCACGCCGCTCTGGTTGGAAGCGACGACCACCCGGTAGCCCGCTTCGTTGAAGCGGGCGATCGCCTCCAGGCTGCCGGGAATCGGCCGCCACTCGTCGGGCGACTTGATGAATTGCGCGGAATCGACGTTGATCACGCCGTCGCGGTCAAGAATGATCAGTTTCATGCTGAGGCTTGCGGTTCAGGCAATCCGTAATGCTATCAGCCCGGCCGGTGTCGCGGACCGACGCTGGCGCCACATCAGTGCAATCCCGGTTTGATGGTCGAGCACCAAATCCATTACAGTCGCCACCCCTTTATGCAAACGGATTTGCGCACGATGCGACGTTTTTCACTCCTGCTGCTGGGCTTGCTCGCGTTCGCGCCGCACAGCCAGGCCGCAGAAATCTCCGGCGCCGGCTCCAGTGCGGCCGCCCCGCTCTACACGGCATGGGCGGCCGAATGGGGCCGCAAGAGCGGTGTCCAACTGAAGTACGCCGCGGTTGGCTCCTCGGCCGGTCTCAAGGCAATCCGTGACGGCAAGGTCGATTTCGGCGCTTCGGATGTGCCGCTGCCGCCCGAGCAACTCGAACGCGACGGGCTTGTGAACTTTCCCACCGCGATCGCGGGTGTCGTGCCGGCGATCAACCTTGCCGGCGTGCCGCGCGGCGAATTGCGCCTGAGCGGCAGCGTGCTGGCCGACGTGCTGTCCGGCAAGATCACGCGCTGGAACGCTGCGCCGATCGCCGCGCTCAACAAGGGCATTCGCCTGCCCGACCAGGCGATCACCGTGATCGGCCGTGAAGACGGTTCCGGCACAACCTATGTGCTGAGTCACTACCTGGCCAAGGTCAGCACCGACTGGGCCAAATCGCTCGGCACCGACTTCAAGCTCAAATGGCCCGCCGGCACGGTCCTCGCGAAAGGCACGGCCGCGCAGCTGGAAGCGCTCGCCAAAACGCCGGGCGCGATTGCATACGCCGAGTTCGGCCAGGTCGAAAAGGCCTCGCTCAACTACGCCCGCGTCGCCAACGCCAAAGGCGACTATCCGCAGCCGGGCCCGGCCAGCTTCCGCGCCGCGCTGAAAGCGAGCGCCTGGACCACGGCCGGCAAGTTCGAAGAAATGCTGACCGACCTTGCCGACAAGGACGCATGGCCGATCACCAGCGGCACCTTCATCGTCATGCGCAAGAAGGTCACCGATCCGGCGCGCGCGGCGCAGGCGCTTGCGCTGTTCAGCTACGGTTTCATGCGCGGCGACGCGATCACCGCCGAGAACCGCTGGGTGTCGATGCCCGATCTCACGCAAGCGCGCGCGGTGAAGGAAATGAACAAGGTGCGCGATGCCAACGGCCAGCCACTGGCCTGGAGCATGACGTACTGATCTTGCCCGCATGGCGGCAAAGAAAAAGGGCGGCCACTTGGCCGCCCTTCTTTTTGCAGAAACACCCTTCGCGATCAGACCGACAGGCGCGAGATATCTGCCACCGCGTTCATCATGCCCGCGAGTTGCTTGAGCAGCGCCAGACGGTTGGCACGGATCAGCGGCTCGTCGTGGTTCACCATGACTTCTTCGAAGAAGGTGTCGACCGCACCGCGCAGGCCGGCCAGCCCCTTGAGCGATCCGGTGTAGTCCGCATTTTCGAGCAGCGAACGTTGCAGCGGTGCAGCTTCGATCACCGCATGCGCGAGCGCCTTTTCCGCCGGCTCGACGAGCAGCGCAACGTCAATTTCGCCGATCGCGCCCTCAGCCTTCTTCAGGATGTTCACGATCCGCTTATTGGCCGCCGCCAGCGCCGCCGCTTCCGGCAGCGCGACGAACTCGGCCACTGCGGCGAGTTTGGCCGGCACGTCGGCGACACGGCTCGGCAACGCGGCCAGCACGGCATCGACCTGTTCGACCGGCGTGCCCTGTTCGCGCAACAGGTTGCGCAGGCGGTCGCCGATGAATTCGACCAGTGCCGGGATCGCCGCAGCCGCGTTGTGCTCGGCCGCAAAACCCGCCGCCGCATCCGCCAGCAGCGCGTCAAGCTCGAGCGGCAGTTCCGTTTCGATCAGGATGCGCAAGGCGCCCAGTGCTGCACGACGCAGGCCGAAGGGGTCCTTGTCGCCGGTCGGCTTCTCGCCGATCGCGTAGAAGCCCACCAGCGCGTCGAGCTTGTCGGCCAGCGCAACCGCGCAGGCCACGTTGTCCTGCGGCAGGCTGTCGCCAGCAAAGCGCGGGTGGTAGTGCTGCTCGATCGCCTTGGCGACGACTTCGCCCTCGCCGTCGTGGCGGGCGTAGTACTCGCCCATGATGCCCTGCAGCTCGGGGAACTCGCCGACCATCTCGGTGACGAGGTCGGCCTTCGCCAGGCGTGCGGCGCGCTGCGCGGCGGCCACGTCCGCATGCAGGCGTGCAGCGATCTTGCCGGCCAGCGCTTCGAGGCGGCCGATGCGGTCCAGCACCGAGCCGAGCTTATTGTGATAAACGACGTTCGCCAGGCGCGGCAGGCGCGAATCGAGCTTCGCCTTGCGGTCGGTGTCGAAGAAGAACTTCGCGTCCGACAGGCGCGCGCGCACCACGCGGGCGTTGCCGCCAGTGATGTTGTCGGCGATGTCGGCCTTGATGTTGGCGACGATCAGGAACTTGTTGATGAGCTTGCCGGCGGCATCCAGAAGCGGGAAGTACTTCTGGTTCTGCTTCATCGTCAGGATCAGGCATTCCTGCGGCACCGCGAGGAACTCCGCTTCGAACTCGCCGACGTAGACCGTCGGGTGCTCGACCAGCGCAGTCACTTCGTCGAGCAGCGCGGCGTCTTCCACCGGATGCGCGCCGACCTGCGCGGCGGCTTTCGCCAGCTCATGCGCGATCAGGCTGCGGCGGGCCTCGAACGAGGCGACGACCGAGCCTTTCTCGAACAGCGTGCGGGCATAGGCTTCGGCGGACTCCACGGTGACCGCGCCCTCGCCCAGGAACCGATGACCGCGCGTGGTGTTGCCGGCCGCCAGGCCCAGCACTTCACCCGGCACCACACGGCTACCGTGCAACTGGATCAAGCCATGCACCGGGCGCACGAACTGGTGCGTCGAATCGCCCCAGCGCATCACCTTGGGAATCGGCAGCTTCTTCACGGATTCAGCGACGATGCCGGCGAGTACCGCATCCAGCGCCGCGCCCGGCACGGTCATCGTGTGGAAGAAGGTTTCGCTCTTGCCGTCCATCGCGCGCTCGAAGCTCGCCACTGCATCGGCGGAGATGCCCTTTGCTTCGAGCTTCTTCAGCAGCGCGGGCGACGGCGTGCCGTCGGCCGTCAGTGCGACGCTGACCGGCATGATCTTCTCGCGCACCTGCGCGTCGGCCGCCTGCGCGGCAACACCGCTCACGGTAACGGCCAGACGGCGCGGCGACGCAAAGGTGTGGAATTCGGGCGCAGCGCCCACCAGCTTGTGGGCCACCAGGCCCTTGACGATGCCGTCAGCGAAAGCCTCGCCGAGCCGCGCAAGCGCCTTGGGCGGCAGTTCCTCGGTCAGCAGTTCTACGAGCAGAGTGTCTTGCATGTTGATCCGGGCACGGCGAGCGCGCCCCTCCAGAATTCGATGTTCGGTGTCGATCAGAAGTCGTGAGGGAATCGTCGCGAGCGGACCGAGGTCGACACGAGAAGCGCAGCCGTACTGGAGTACGGCGAGCATCGCAGTGTCGAGATCGGTTCGCGCAGCAGATTCATTTACGGCTTCTCAAGCGCGGGTGGCGAGTTCGGCGCGTACCGCTTCAATGCGCTGGCATTCCTCTTCGCCCAGCAGCGCACGCAGCTTCGGGTCGTCGAGCTTGGCCATCGGGAAGCCGAGGCGATCGCGCGAGGCGAGGTAGGCCTGCGCAACCAGGCGCGAGTTGGCACGGATGCGGCCGATGTAGGCGGCCCGCTCGGTGACCGAAATCGCGCCGCGCGCATCGAGCATGTTGAAGGTGTGCGCGCTCTTCAAGGCCATCTCGTAGCCCGGCAGCGCGAGGCCGGCGTCGATCAGGCGCTTGGCTTCGGACTCGTAGTTGGCGAACTGGCTGAAGAGGAAGTCGACGTTCGAGTGCTCGAAGTTGTAGGTCGACTGCTCGACCTCGTTCTGGTGATACACGTCGCCGTAGCTCACGCCCGGCGTCCACACCAGGTCGTAGACGTTCTCGCAGTCCTGCAGGTACATCGTCAGGCGTTCGAGACCGTAGGTGATCTCGCCCAGCACCGGCTTGCATTCGAGGCCGCCGACCTGCTGGAAGTAGGTGAACTGCGTGACTTCCATGCCATCGAGCCAGACTTCCCAGCCGAGGCCCCAGGCACCCAGCGTCGGGTTTTCCCAGTCGTCCTCGACGAAGCGGATGTCGTGTTCGTTGGTGTTGATGCCCAGTGCGCGCAGCGACTCGATGTAGAGCTCCTGGATCGCGAGCGGCGACGGCTTCAACACCACCTGGTACTGGTAGTAATGCTGCAGGCGATTCGGGTTCTCGCCGTAGCGGCCGTCCTTGGGGCGGCGCGAGGGCTGCACATACGCGGCGTTCCACGGCTCGGGGCCGATCGCCCGCAGGAAGGTGGCGGTGTGGCTGGTGCCGGCGCCGACCTCCATGTCGTAGGGTTGCAGCAAGGCACAGCCGTGTTCGCTCCAGAACTTCTGGAGACGCAGGATCACTTCCTGAAAGGTGGGTTTCACGCTCATGGGTCCAGGGCGGCCGAACCGCCGGATCGGGGCAAAAGCGCGATTTTACAGGGTTCGCGGGTTCCGGCGCCCTGATTATTGGCAAACCCCCGGAACTACTCCGACAGCGCGTCGATCGACAAGCCCCAGCGCTGCATCAGTTGCCGCAGCAAGCGCTGCTCGCCAACGGTGACCCGCCCGTCCGACTTGGCCATCACGAGAATCGCGGAACACACGGTTCGGCGCAGCGCCGGGCGTGTGATATCGGCGGCGAGCCGGTCGATGCGCGCGTCTTCGAGCAGATGCACGCGCGACTGCTCGGCCTCGTCGACCAGGTCGCGGCAGCAATCGAGCAGCACCTGGACGAATTCGTCGCGCGACAAGCCGACCGCGTCGTGGATCATGTGCTGGTCGATCAGCGCGATCTCGCTCTCGTGCAGCTTGCCGTCGGCGAGGATGGCGAGGCTGATCAGGCGCGCTGCGGCCTGCGGGCTGTTGGCGGGGTAACTGCGCATACGGGTGCGATCTCCATGCTTCGATTGCGATTCGCAACAGCGTAGCGCGGTTTCGGCCCGTTCGCTGCGCGCCGGCGATACAAGCCGGATACAGCGGGCGGCTACACTGCCGCCTTTGCCAGCCTCGGTTCCTCATGCATCGCCTGCCCCGCTTCCTGTCCGAATCCCGCCAACTGCTGCGCCTCACTGGCCCGCTGGTGGCCGCGCAGATGGTGTACATCCTGATGGGTCTGATGGACACCGTGATGGCTGGCCACGCCGGGGCCGAAGACCAGGCGGTGGTGGGGCTGGGCGTGGCGCTGTGGGCGCCGGTGTTCCTGTCCCTGCTCGGCATCTCGCAAGCGCTGAGCCCGGTTGTGGCACATCATCACGGCGCGGGAGACAAGGCCGGCATCATCGCCGACACCCGCGAAGGGCTGTGGCTTGCCGGCATTTCGGGGGTCATTCCCTTCCTGTTGATGCCGGCAGTGCCCGCTGTGCTGGCAGCCGCGCAGATCGAGGCGGGGCTGGCGGCCAAGGTCACACAGTTCCTGTGGGGCATCGTGCTGGGCCTGCCCGCTGCACTGCTGACGCGCACGCTGGGCTTCTACTCCGCCAGCATCAACCACACACGCCCGCTGATGGTGTTCGGCGCGCTCGGACTCGCCGTCAACTTCTTCCTCAACTGGGTACTGATCTACGGTCACCTTGGTCTGCCTGCACTGGGCGGGGTCGGCTGCGGCTGGGCGACCGGCATCGGCATGTGGGCCGGTCTGGCGATGATGGCGCTGTACACCGCGCGGGCACGCATCTACCGCGAGGTCTTCCTGTGGCACGGCTGGAGCTGGCCGCACTGGCCGCGGCAGAAGAACCTGCTCAAGCTCGGGCTGCCGATGGGCGCGGCGATGCTGGCTGAAGTGTCCGCGTTCGCTGGCGTGGCACTGTTGATTGGCCGCTTCGGTGCGGTGCAGATCGCAGCGCACCAGGTCGCGCTGAACTTCGCGTCACTGGTGTTCATGTTGCCGCTGGGGCTCTCCACCGCCATCTCGATCCGCGTCGGTCAGGCGCTCGGCGGCGGCGATCCGCGCGGCGCGCGTTTCATCGCCTGGAGCGGCGTGCTGATCGGACTGCTGATCGCGGCTGCGATGGTGCCCGTGGTGTTGCTCGGGCGCGAAGCGATCGTCGCGCTCTACACACCGGACGCTGCCGTGCAGGCAATCGCCTCCACGCTGCTGCTGTTCGCCGCAGTGTGGCAGTTTTCGGATGCCACACAGGTCTGCGCGGTCGGCGCGCTGCGAGGCTACAAGGTCACGATGATGCCGATGTGGCTGATGATCGGTGCGTTCTGGCTGATCGCGATCCCGCTCGGCGCGCGACTCGGCTACCACGGCCTCGACGCCTACCCGGTCACCGGCGTGTATGGTTTCTGGATCGGCCTGGTCGTGGGTCTCACGCTGGTCGCGTTGGGGCTGGTGCTCACGCTGCGTAGCGTCGCACGCCACCGCATCGCGGATCACGCCGCAATCTGGAATCGTCTCGCACAGGGGAGTCGCCGGAACCCGGCGGGTCTATGCTGGTCATTGATGCTGCGCCTGCGCGTTGCAGGCGGCACCAAGCCCACCCCGCGACATCCCACGCACGGAGACCTCCCATGAACGTACTCGGCATCTGCGGCAGCCTGCGCCGCCAATCGCGCAACAAGGGCCTGCTTCGCTACGCGGTCGCGAATGCACCGGCGGACATGACGATCGAGGTCGCCGACCTCTCCGCAATGCCGTTCTACAACGCCGACATCACGGCGCGCCCGGCCGCGGTAGAAGCACTGTTCGCGCAGCTGGCTGCGGCCGACGCCCTGCTGCTGGTATGCCCCGAGTACAACTATTCGATGGCGCCGGCCCTGAAGAACGCACTCGACTGGGCTTCGCGCGAACCGGACAACCGGCTGCTTGCAGGCAAGGCCTGCGCGATCATGGGCGCCGGTGGTGGCATGGGCACCTCGCGCGCCCAATACCATTTGCGACAGAGCTGCGTGTTCCTCGATCTGCATCCGCTCAACAAGCCGGAAGTGTTCGCCAATGCCTTCTCCGACAGCTTTGACGCGGACGGCAATCTCGTCGACAAACGCATCCAGGACCTGATCGTGGCGCAGCTCAACGCGCTGCAAGCCCACGCAGCCCGCTTCAAGGGCTGACACCCGGCGAAAATGAAACGGCGCACGTCGTTGCCGTGCGCCGTTTGACCGTCCGTATCGCGGCGATCAGAGGCCGAGTTCTTTTTCCAGGCGCTGGCACACTGTCTTCAGCACCTTGATGCGCGCGTGCTTCTTGTCGTTGGCCTCAACCAGCGTCCAGGGCGCCTGGCCAGTGCTGGTGCGGTCCACCATGTCGCACACCGCTTCGCGGTAGGCATCCCACTTGTCGCGGTTGCGCCAGTCTTCTTCGGTGATCTTGAAACGCTTGAAGTCGGTCGCCTCGCGCTCGTTGAAGCGGCGTAGCTGCTCGTCGGCGTCGATTTGCAGCCAGAACTTCACGACGATCACGCCAGCCACGTCGAGCGCGTGCTCGAAGTCGTTGATCTCCGCATAGGCACGCAGCCAGTCGGCCTCGGCACAGAAGCCTTCTACCCGCTCGACCAACACCCGGCCGTACCAGGTGCGATCGAAGATCGTGATCCGACCCTTGCGCGGCACATGGCGCCAGAAGCGCCACAGGTAGGGCTGCGCACGCTCTTCATCGGTTGGCGCAGCGACCGGCACGATCTGGAACTGGCGCGCGTCGATCGCCGCCGTCACGCGCCGGATCGCGCCGCCTTTGCCAGCGGCGTCCGCCCCTTCGAACGCAAGCACCAGCGCGCGGTTGCGAAACTTCGGGTGGCGCACCAGCTCCGACAAACGCCCCTGCCACTTCGCGAGCTGGCGTTCGTAGGTGTCCTTCTCGATCTGCTTGCTCAAATCCAGTGCAGTCAGCACATCACGACCGTCGATGCGCGGCGGAATCGGCGGCGCCACCGGGTAGTGCTGCGGCGTATCGTTGGCCAGGCGGTACTTCAGCGCCTCCAGCAGCGCCTTGCCGACGCGCAGATTGCGGTAGTTGTCGTCGGAGCCATCCACCACGATCCACGGCGCCCAGGGCGTATTGGTGATACGCAGCACATGGCCGGCGACGTCGATCAGTTCATCGTGCGTCTTGAGCCGCGACCAGCTCTCCTTCGTCACCCGCCAGGCGGTGCGCGGGTCGGACTCGAGTTTTTCGAAGCGCGCACGCTGCGCTTTCTTCGAGAGATGGAACCAGAACTTCAGCACCAGCGCGCCTTCGTTGGCGAGCATGCCCTCGAAGCGGTTGATGCGCGCCATCTCGTGATCGGTCTCATCGGCCGTCAGCTTGCCGTCAATGCGATCGGCGATCGGGCTGGAATACCACGAGCCGGCGAAGACGCCGATGCGCCCCTTGGGCGGCAGGGAACGCCAGTAGCGCCACATATGGGGGCGATCGCGCTCTTCATCGGTGGGCTCGCTGAACGCGAGGGTCGAGAGGAAGCGCGGATCCAGCCACTCGTAGAGCTGGTTGATCGTCTCGCTCTTGCCACCGCCATCAACGCCGGAGATCAGCAGCATCACCGGGAATTTGCCCGCTTCGCGCAGTTCGAACTGCACGTTGAGCAGTTCCACCCGCAGCGCTTCGACCTCCTTGCGGAAGGTCTTGTTGTCAATGCTGTGACCGAGTTCTGCCGATTCGAACATGGTGAAGCCCCCCTCAAGCGCCACGCTGCACGATGGAAAATCCTGACGAGCATACGCCCGCCGCGAAATACTCAGGGCTGATACGGCTCAAGCACCGGCTTCGCGCAACACGCCCATCCCCGGAAGCTCCAGGCGCCGTCTGCCGCGCACGCGGCTCAAGCGAACCAGCATCGTGCCGACGAAGCAGCCGGCCTGCGCAGGCAGCAGCAGGTCCGTCACCTCAGAAGGCTGCCAGCGCACCCGCAGGCGATCGCCTTCGGCCGACAACTCGGCGCCACTGCCGCGCCCACCGACGTAGCGCCCCGCCCAAGCGCTCGCCTCGCCGGGCGGTGTCGTGGCAACGGCAGT
Source organism: Niveibacterium sp. COAC-50 (assembly GCF_013184235.1). Taxonomy (NCBI): domain Bacteria; kingdom Pseudomonadati; phylum Pseudomonadota; class Betaproteobacteria; order Rhodocyclales; family Rhodocyclaceae; genus Niveibacterium; species Niveibacterium sp. COAC-50. The sequence goes on along the minus strand of NZ_JABCJM010000001.1, from coordinate 97,421 downwards.
GCACTGCCGCGCGAACAACCAGGACCAGAACTGCGGCGTGTCGCGGTAAGTGACGGTCCAGCTATCGTGCCCGACACCCGGCATCCAGACGCAGCGCACATCAGCCCCGACCGCCTGCATCACCGATTCGACACGATGGCCGAACTCGATCGGCACGATGTCATCGGCGTCGCCATGCGCCACCCACACCGGCACACCACGCAATGAGGCCAAGGCCGCCTGCCAGGCATCCAGAGCGCCGAGCGGCAGCTTGTAGAAACGGCTCATGCCGTCGTTCGGAAAGCCGCCCGCAATCGGCGCAATCGCGGCGAAGCGGCCCGGGAAAGCCGCCGCCATCGCGAGGCTGCCCATCGCCCCCATCGAGAGCCCAGTGAGGTAGACACGCGTGGCATCGACCCTGCAACTCGCCTGCACGCAGCGCATCGCGGCATCGACAAAGTCCGGGTGCCACATCTGGTTCTCCGGTGTCTGCGGTGCCACCACGATTGCTGGCAGCTTCACGCCACCATCGATCAGCGCACCGACGCCCTGACTGCGCACCCGCGCGAGGTCGTCACCCCATTCACCCCGGCCATGCAGAAACACCACCAGCGGCCACGCCCGCTGCGGGTCGGCGCCGTAGCCTTCGGGCAACGCAAGCAGGAAGTGGTGACCGAACTCGCTGGCGAACGCGGGGGGCAATTCGCGGGCCTGCCAGGCGCCCTCGCAGGCACGCTGGATCTGCAGTACGGTGTCGCTGGGCATGGCGCGCTCCATCAGAAGTCCGGCGCCATTATCCCGCGATGCGGCGCCTCAGGTGCGGCGCCGTTGGACTGCAGCCAAGCCCAGCAGGATCAGCGCAACGCTGACAATTGCCCAGTTGCCAACGCGCGCGTACGGCGTCATGCCGCGGTAGCCGCGCACTTCGGCGTGCAACACGCCGCGCGTGAAGGCCGGCAACACGGCATCGACGTGGCCGTTCGGGGCGATCACCGCGGTCATGCCGGTGTTGGTGGCGCGCAGCATCGGGCGGCCGGTCTCAAGCGCGCGCATGCGGGCGATCTGCAGGTGCTGCGGCTGGGCGTGCGATTCACCGTACCACGCCAGGTTGCTCATGTTGAGCATCAGGCTGGCGTCGGGCAGCGAGGCAATCAGCTCCTCGCCGAACACGTCTTCATAGCAGATGTTCACGGCGACCTTCTGGCCCGCCAGATTGAGCGGCGCGCCGGTTCGGCCACGACTCTGGTCCGACATCGGAATGTTCGCGAGCTTGTAGAACCAGCCGAACAGCGGCGGCGAATATTCGCCAAAGGGCACCAGATGCCGCTTGCTGTAGCTTTGTGGCGCGGCTTCGCCCATGGTGACGGCGCTGTTGAAGATATGCCCCTCGGCGTCGCGCGTGAACACGCCCAGCACACCCGCCGCGCCTTGCGCGCGCAGGCTGTCTGCGACGGCCGCGAGGTACTCGGGTGGCACATGTTCGAGCAGCATCGGCAGCGTCGTTTCCGGCATCACCACGATTTGCCCATGCGCCTCGCGCAGCACGTCGAGGTTGGCGCGCAGTACGGTTTCGAAGCGCTCGCGGTCCCACTTCATGTCTTGCGGGATGTTGGTCTGCACCAGCGCCACCTTCACCGGCGCACCGAAGGCCTCCGTCCAGGCCACCTGCGCGAGGCCGAAACCGGCCAGCGCGATCGCGGCAGCACTCGCAGTGGCAGCAACGCGTGCGCCAGCGCGCCAGCCCGATACCAGCGCAGCAGTGAACGCCATCAGCACGAAACCAAGGCCATACACGCCAAGCACTGGCGCATAGCCGGCAAGCGGGCTCGGCGCCGTCTGCGAATAGCCGATCGCAAGCCACGGGAAGCCGGTGAACAGCCAGCTGCGCGTCCACTCCAGCAGCGCCCAGGCCGCCGCGACGAGTGCAGCATCAACAGCCCAGTGGCCGCTGCGCAAACGGGCGAACAGGTAACCGGCAAGCGCGGGGAAGGAGGCCATGAACGCCGCGAGCAGCCCGATCGCAAGCATCGCAAGCGGCAAGGGCATCCCACCGAAGCGGTGCAGCGCCACCATCAACCAACCGATACCGGCGAAGAAGGCGCCCCAACCCCAACACCAGCCAAGCCAGGCCGCACGGCGCGGCAGCGCCGTTCGCCACACCCAAACCAGCGCGCCAAGGGCGGGCAGCATCAGTGGAAAAAGGTTGAAGGGGGCGTAGGCGAGTACCGAAAGAGCGCCCGCCAGAGCAAGCAGCAGCGGTAGGAAACGGTTCATGGATTCGCTGGATGCGCGCCGGGCGCCATCACTTGGCGCCCGGCTTGGTTCAGGAAGGAGCGAGCGGCGAGAAGCTCAGCCGCCCACCACATGCGTATCGGGCACACGCTCCACCAGCAGCGTGTAGACGCGCCGGCTGTCGGCGCGCAACACCTGGAAGCGGAAGCCTTCGTGCTCGACCACTTCGTTGCGCGTTGGCAGGCGCCCGAGCAAATGGATCACGAGGCCGCCGATGGTCTTGTAGTCCTCGTGCGGCCAATCGGTGGCGAAGGCCTCGTTGAAGGCCTCGACCTCGGTTGTCGCCTTCACGCGATAACGGCCGACCTGGTCGGCGATGATGTTGCCGGCATCTTCGTCGAAATCGTATTCGTCCTCGATGTCGCCAACGATCTGCTCGAGCACGTCCTCGATCGTGATCAGCCCGGCGACGCCGCCGTACTCGTCTACGACAATCGCCATGTGGTTGCGGCTGACGCGGAATTCGCGCAGCAGCACATTGAGACGCTTGGATTCAGGAATGAAGACGGCCGGCCGCACCAGCTCGCGCAACCCAACCGGCTGGCCCGCAAAGTAGCGCAGCAGATCCTTTGCGAGCAGCACGCCGATCACATCATCACGGTTCTCGCCAATCACCGGGAAGCGTGAGTGGCCCGCCTCGATCGCAAACGCGGCGACCTTGTCGAGCGGGTCATCGACATGCACGACATCCATCTGCGTGCGCGGGATCATGACGTCCTGCACCTGGATGTCTGCGACACCGAGGGCGCCCTCGAGGATCGTAAGGACGTCGGCATCGAAGATATTGCGTTCGTAGGCCGCGTGAAGCAGGTCGAGCAGTTCGCCGCGGTCTTCGGGTTCGCGCGTCATCAGCGCGGAGAGTCGTTCGAGCAGAGTCGGCCGACTACTGGAAGGTTCCATAAAAGGAAGGGTGAGTGGTTAGGGGCAAACTGTCGGTACTGCCCGGCAGCTTGCCGCTGACCGCTCCCCGCATAGTGTGCCGCGGGGGCAAGACACCCCCGCAGCGGGTTTTTCAAGGCCGATCAGGCCGCATAGGGATCAGGATAGCCCAGCGCCGCAAGGATTTCGCGCTCGACCGACTCCATTTCCTCGGCATCGTCGTCATTTTCGTGATCCCAGCCCTGCAGATGCAGCGCCCCGTGCACGATCATGTGTGCGGCGTGCGCTTCGAGGGTCTTGCCCTGCTCCTTCGCTTCGCGCTGCACGACCGGCCAGCACACGACGAGGTCGCCAACGATCAGCGGCTCTTCGGTGTAGGGGAAGGACAGCACGTTGGTCGCGTAGTCCTTGCCGCGGAACTCAAGGTTCAGCGCCTTGCTCTCGGCCTCGCCGACAAAGCGCACGGTGATCTCCGCGTCGGTGCCCAGCGCGGCGGATATCCACTCGCGAACCGCAGCCTTGGACGGCAGGCCCTTCTTCTCGTCCTTGCCGAGTTCCTTCTGCACGGTGAGTTCCAGGTCGTGTTCGGCCGCGTCGGCCTCGCCCTCCTGTTCAGCCACCGCCAGCACATGCAGGGTCGCGAGGTTAGCCGCGCCCGGTTGCACCAGCATGACAGGCAGCCCCGTTTCCGCATGCGCTTCGATCGCGAGGTCACCCATATCACCGGGCGGGAAGGCGAGGCGCAGGTAACGGCCATCGGTGAGCGGGATCTCGATCGAGGCAACCTCGATCTCGCGGCGCTTACCCTTGGCGTTCAGGACGGTGATGGTCTTCATGGTTTTGCTCCGCGGCGTCTTTTTCGTAGGCTGCGACGATGCGCGCCACCAACGGATGGCGCACCACGTCTTCTTTCTGGAAACGGGTCGTGCCGATGCCGCGCACCCCCGTAAGGATCCGGGTCGCCTCCGAGAGGCCACTCTTGTGGCCGCGCGGCAGGTCGATCTGCGTGATATCGCCGGTGATCACCGCCTTGGAGCCGATGCCCATGCGGGTCAGGAACATCTTGATCTGCTCCGGCGTGGTGTTCTGTGCCTCATCGAGGATGATGAACGCGTGGTTCAGCGTACGCCCGCGCATGAACGCAAGCGGCGCGATCTCGATGCACTGGCGCTCGAAGAGCTTCGCCACGCGATCGAAGCCCATCAGGTCGTAGAGCGCGTCGTACAGCGGCCGCAGGTAAGGGTCGACCTTCTGCGCCAGATCGCCGGGCAAAAAGCCGAGGCGCTCGCCCGCCTCCACGGCGGGCCGCGTCAGCACGATGCGCTCCACCTGCTGACGCTCGAAGGCATCGACTGCGCAAGCGACGGCAAGATAGGTCTTGCCGGTACCGGCCGGGCCGATGCCAAAGGTGATGTCGTGTTCCTGGATGTTGCGGATGTACTCGGTCTGCCGCGGCGTGCGGCCGTGCAGATCGCCCTTCCGGGTTAGCAAACCCGTCGCCGGCTGCATCGCCTGCGAGGTGTTGTTGAGTTCGACCATGCCGAGCTGGATGTCCTCGATGGTCAGCTCCTCGTCGGCCCGCTCGTACAGGAATTTGATCGCACGCGCAGCAAGCCGCGCCTGGGCGACGTCACCGCGCAAGGCAAAGCGTTCGCCGCGACGGGCAATGGCTACGTCGTATGCGGCTTCGATCTGCCGGATGTTCTCGTCGAGCGGCCCGCACAGCTTCGCAAGGCGATCGTTGTCGAGCGGGTTGAGCGAGATCTCGATCGGTTTCATCAGTTGGCGATCACCACTTCGCCACGCAGCGAGTGCGGCAGCGCGGAGACGATCTTCACATTGATGAAGTGGCCAATCTGCCGCGGGTTGCCGGCGAAATTCACGATCCGGTTATTATCGGTGCGGCCGGCGAGCTCTTCGGCATTCTTGCGCGACGGCCCCTCGACGAGGATGCGCTGCACCGTGCCGACCATGCGCTGCGAGTGCTCGGCGTACTGCTCGTCGATGCGCTTCTGCAGCCGTGCCAGCCGCGCGAGCTTGAGCTCCTGCGGCGTGTCGTCCGCCATGTCGGCCGCCGGCGTACCGGGGCGCGGGCTGTAGACGAAGCTGAAGCTGCCGTCGAAGCCGATATCGTCGATCAGCTTCATCGTCGCCTCGAAATCGGCTTCGGTTTCACCGGGGAAGCCGACGATGAAGTCCGAGGTCAGCGACAAATCCGGCCGCGCCGCGCGCAGCTTGCGCACGATCGACTTGAACTCGAGCACCGAGTAACCACGCTTCATTGCGGCGAGCACACGGTCGGAGCCGCTCTGAACCGGCAGGTGCAGTTGCGACACGAGCTTCGGCAATTTGGCGTAGGCCTCGAACACCCGCGGCGTCATCTCGCGCGGATGCGAAGTCGTGTAGCGGATGCGCTCGATGCCCGGCAGATCGTGCACGCATTCGAGCAGGAAGGCGAAGTCGCCCATCTCGTCGCTGCCCTTGGTCAGCGGCGCGCGCCAGGCGTTCACGTTCTGACCGAGCAGCGTCACCTCCTTCACGCCTTGCGCGGTGAGGCCGGCGATCTCGGTGAGGATATCGTCGAGCGGGCGCGACACTTCCTCGCCCCGCGTGTAGGGCACGACGCAGAAGGTGCAGTACTTCGAGCAGCCTTCCATGATCGACACGAAGGCGCTCGCACCCTCAACGCGCGCCGGCGGCATCGAATCGAACTTCTCGATCTCGGGGAAGCTGATGTCCACCTGGGCGCGACCGCTTTCCTTGCGCTGAGCGATCAGGCTGGGCAGGCGATGCAAGGTCTGCGGCCCGAACACCACATCCACATACGGTGCGCGCTCGACGATGGCAGCGCCTTCCTGGCTCGCCACGCAGCCACCGACACCGATGATCAGATTCGGATTCAACTGCTTCAGATGCTTGACCCGGCCGAGGTCGTGGAACACCTTCTCTTGCGCTTTTTCGCGCACCGAGCAGGTGTTGAAGAGGATCACGTCCGCCTCTTCCGGGTTATCGGTTTTCACCAGCGTTTCGTTGGCGCCCAGCACGTCGGCCATCTTGTCCGAGTCGTACTCGTTCATCTGGCAGCCAAACGTACGGATATAAAGCTTCTTGGTCATTGCAACACCCTGCGCGCCACCGTCAGGCCGTCCGGCCCGGAACGTGACACGCGATCAACTCTGGTCAATTTCTTCGGCGGAGAGGATCCACACCCGCCATACCGCGCCTTGGCTGTCGAACTGCACCCGGACACGCAGACGCATGTCGCCAACAAGGTTGGCTGGCAGTACGAGCAAGTTACTTTGATCGCGGACCTGCAAGCCCGGCGCCACCGTGAAGCTCTGGTTGCGCTCGAACAGCAGCAGCACGCGCGTCCCGAAGGTCATCGTGCTGCCATCGAAGGCCTTGAGCGTCGTGACCTGGCTGTCGACCGGGAACTGCCGCGGCGCGCCGGCCCAAGCCGAACCCCAGACAAACAGCCCCACCATCAAAGCCATCATCGTTCGCAGCATCGGATTTCCTTAGGCCCACAAGGGGGCGGCGAATCAAAACAAGGACTTGCGCGGATTATAGCCCAAGCAACGCTTGACCCAGCTTTTCGACCGCGCTATATTTGCGGGCTGCGCGGTGATGTAGCTCAGATGGTTAGAGCGATGGATTCATAACCCATAGGTCGGCGGTTCGACTCCGCCCATCACCACCAAGGCATTCAAGGCCGCTGATTCCGCAAGGATCAGCGGCTTTTTCATTTCCGGCAGCCGTCACCGCCACCCCGCTTCGCACACCCACGGCCAAGCACGAGGCAGGCGGGACAACCGTCGCCATACTAGGGCGCGACGTGGGCCGCCGCAATCACGCGGCGGATCGGCGCCCGCGACATCCGCCGTCATAGCCGACGCACACACGCTCATTGCAGCGGCTTGGTCGGATTGAAGTAGAACTTGCGGTAATCGAAGTCAATGCGGTCGATGTCAGGGGTTTCCAGCGCGAAAATCCGGCGCGACCCCAGTTGCGCGAACGTCAGCGCGTCGCGGTATTGCGCAAGCCAGAGCTTGCGCGCCGAGCCGTCGAGCCACGCAGCCTGCAGCCCTTCCGTGATGCGGCGCAGGATGCGGTCATTCTTCTTGTTGGAAAAGAAGAAGCGCGGCAGCAAATAGGCCAGCGCAAAGCTACGGTCATAGTCGAGATTGCGGATGTGCGCGTGCGCCTTGAGCTCTGGTTCGAGTTCGTTGATGCCACGGCAGAACAGATCGAAGCGGCTTGACGCGACCATGCCGAACAACGCCTCGTAGCCGCCGACCTCCTCCACCCTGAAGCCGTTATGGCGCAGGATGCCGACATCGGCCCAACCACGCCCCTGCCCGATGCTGAACTTGCGCAGCGCATCAAGCGTGCTTGCCTGGTTCACCGCATCGCGCGCTTCGGGCGAGACAAAACAGATCCGGTAGCCGGTGACACCAAAATCCACCGGGAACCGCACGTAATCGAAACCGTCGTCCAGCAGTCGGTTTTCGAACGTGGTCATCACGATCAGGTTGGGCAGCGCGCCTGCGCGGGCCTCTTCGATCGCGCGGGCTGTGTTCATCGGCGGGCTGATACGGATCTCGAAGTCACCTGATCGGGCGCGCGTCTTCTCCAGCGCAAGCTGAACCAACTGCACGTTGTAGGCAGTGCGCGGATCGTTGCTGCTCTCGGGCGCTGTCAGCGTGACGATGTCGATCGCGCCGGCGAGGCGTGGCAGCAGGCAAGCCACGAGCAACACGCAGACTCGCGGGCAGCGCAGTGCGCCGATCATCAAGGCAAACATCCGGATCCCGGGCGTGGTGGCGTTCGGTCCATTCTAGTTGCGGCCCATGCGTTCGTCACGGCAAGTAGCCGCACCCTGCGGCCACCGCTACGGCGAATGTCCCCTGTTGTTTGCCGGCTCAACAACTACGATGGAAGTTGATGTCGCGCCAGCGGCCGGAGGCACAGGAATGAAGGCGGTGATCGCACTGTTGTCGATGCTGATGCTGGGTGCCTGTTCCTCGATGGCGCCAGGCCCCGGCGCGCCTGAGCTTTTCAACGATCAGGCGTTTGCGGCACCCACCGCCCGCGTTTCCGCACAGCAGGTGTTTGCCGTCAGCGAGGCGATGCAGCGCTATCTGCAAGGCCCGGCAGCCGAGCGCATGAGCCGGCTGGGTGTGAAGGCCGGTCTGGTCGATGCGCTCTACCGCCAGGACCAGCTCAAGCTGGAGTACGACTCCGAAACCACGCGCACGGCGGCGGAGGCGTTCGACGCGAAGTCCGGCAATTGCCTCTCATTGGTGATCATGACGGCGGCCTTCGCGAAGGAGCTCGGGCTGGCGGTCCGTTTCCAGCGCTACACGGCCGATCCGGCACTGGGGCGCAGCGCGAACCTTCAGTTCTCGATCGATCACATCAACGTCACGCTGGACACCCGGCCGCCCGATCCGCGACTGGGCCAGTTGATGGTCGACTCGATGACGGTGGACTTCCTGCCACCGGAAGACCTGCGTGGTTTGCGCGTACGGCAGGTCAGCGAGTCCACCGTCATCGCGATGTTCATGAACAACCGCGCCGCGGAGTCCCTTGCCCGCAGCCAGATCGACGATGCCTACTGGTGGGCCCGCGAAGCGATCCGTGCGGACCGCCGCTTCACCAGTGCGTACAACACCCTTGGCGTGATCTATCGGCGGCACGGGCAGCCTGCGGCCGCGATCCGGGCGTTTGACGAGGCGCTGGATCTCGAGCCCACCAACACGCAGGCGCTCTTCAACCAGGCCGACGTGATGACGGAGCTCGGTCGCGTCGCAGAAGCCGCCGCGTTGCGCGAACGCTTGGCGACAGTGGACCCGGAACCTGCATTCAGCTTCTTCGAGCGCGGTCGCGCCGCGATGGATGCGGGCGACTACGCGGCCGCGCGTGACCTGTTCGCGCGCGAAGTTGCGCGGGCGCCCTACTACCATGAATTCCACTTCTGGCTTGCGCTTGCGCACTTTCATCTTGGTGAATTGCCGCTTGCCCAGCGTGAGTTGCAACTCGCGCGCGACAACAGCACCACCGGCAAGGACCGCTCGCGCTATGGCGCTAAACTCGAGCATCTGCGCAGCCTCGAAGCCGCCCGTTGACCACGCCTGACCCCGCAGCCCTGCCCGCCCGCCCTGCGGCACGCCTGATCGTGCTCGACGCGTCCGATCGCGTGCTGCTGTTTCGCTTCTGTCACAGCACAGGCCCGCTTGCGGGCAGCAACTTTTGGGCAACGCCGGGCGGCGCATTGATGCCGGGCGAATCCTGGCGCGACGCGGCTGCGCGCGAGCTGCGCGAAGAGACCGGACTGGCGGGCCTCGCGATCGGGCCTGAGCTGGGCGAACGCAGCTTCGCCATGCCGCTGCCGGACGGCACATGGGTCCGCGCCGAAGAACGCTTCTATCTCGTGCGAACGACGCACACCGAGATCAGGCACGACGGCTGGAGCGAAGCGGAGCGCTGCATCATGCAGGAGCACCGCTGGTGGTCCGCCGACGCGCTGGCTGCCGCGCACAACGAGCGCTTCCCGCGCATGCTGCCCGAACTGCTCGCGGCAGCGGCGCGGACGAGATGAGGTGCACTCAACGCGGCGTCAGTTCCACCTCCCGGCGGTACATCGTCTGCATCATGCAGGCGTAGTCAGCCATTGAAGGCAGCCCCATCGCTGCACGCCGACTCTCCAGCGACTCTGGCGCCTCAACCGGCTGCAACACCAGCCGACCATCCTTGTCGTCGAACTGCGAACCGTAGCGCTGCAACTTGCCTTCGCCGACCAGTGTCCGATCGGTCAGCAAGGCAATGTCGTCCTTGCGCACACCGTAGCGCTCCGGCTCTGCCAGAAAGGCCTCCAGCGCCTTCTTCTGGAATGCCCGATCGGTGTCTGCATGCTGGATCAGCAGCCATGCGGCGCGAATCCCGTCATCGCCCACTTCCGCGCGCGCCGGGAATCCACGCCGCTCGACGTCGGCCTTAAGCCAGGCGAGGTTGCGCGCGTCGACTTCCTTGACCTTGCTGATCGCCTCGGCGTTGCTCATGTCGCGCACCAGCTCGTCGCGCAGTGCCTGATCCTCGGCCACGCGCTCAAGCAACGCGGCCTGGCGCGCCTTATCGGTTGCCACAACGGGCGCCGGCCCCTTCTCTGCCGACTGCTTCGCGTAGAAGGCTGCAACGCCGGGGCAGGCCTTGAACAAGGCCGCCTCGTCAAAGTCCGCGCGCGCTGTCGCCAGCGGCGCCCATGCCAGCGCCGCCGATAAGATCACGCCAAGTCGCAATTGCCGCATCGCACCGCCCTCCGGAAAATGAAGGCGTCATCATGCCGCAGGGCATGCGGGACGACCGTGATGCACGCCGCGGCACGCCCCCTCGCGACTTAAGGTGCGAGACGGAAAACCTGCAACGACTGAGGCGCCACGCGGATCTGCGACGGAGCCTCGGAGGCCTTGGCAGAACGTTTACCCTTGGGTGCTGCAGCCTGGCCCAAACGCAACGCGGTCGCTGCCGGGAACACGGGTGCCCAGGCCGCCGCATCGAAATCTGCTGGCGCCGCGATACTGGCCTCGCGTGCCGAATAGTTGATCAGCACCAGCAACTTCTCCCCGTCTGCCTCACGCGTGAAGGCAAAGATTGCGTCGTCATCCTGCGACCACAAGGTGAAGTCGCCGGTCTGCAGCGCCGGATGCGCGTTGCGCAACGCGATCAGCTGGCGGTACCAATGCAGCAAGGAGTCTGCATTCGCCTCCTCGGCCGCCACATTGTGCGTACGCCAGTTGTCGACCAGCGGGCGAAACGGCGTCGCCGTGCTGAAACCCGCGTTCGCCTCGGCGCTCCAACTCATCGGGCCGCGTATCGATTGATCCTGGTAGTCCACCGGCTGCGCGTGCGAGAGACCGATCTCCTCGCCGTAGTAGAGGAAGGGGTGGCCGGGGAGCGTCAGCAGCGTCGCGGCGGCCAGCTTGTAGCGCGGCTCGTCGCCACCGAACTGCTTGAAAGGGCGCGCCCCCGCGTAGTAATCGTGGCTGGAAAGGATCGTGCCCATGCGCGCCACCGGCATCGTGCGCAGCATGTAGCGCAAGTCCGGCATCACGCGGCCCATCTGGATGCTCTTGATGATGTACTTCTGCAGGCCGAACGAGAACGCGCTGCCGCAGGAATCCTCGCCCGAGAAGGCCACCGGATCGCTCGCTGCCTCGCACACCATGTAGCGCTTGCCGTAGCTCGCCAGCAGATCCTGCGCCCGCTTCATCAACACATGGTTCTCGGGCTGGTTGTCCCACGCGATCGGGCCGTTCTCGTACAGCACGCCGACCGCGTCGAAGCGGAAGCCATCGACACCACGGTTGAGCCAGAAACGCAGGTTGTCGAGATGGAAGTCGACGACCGCCGGATTGCGCAGATTCCAGTCCGGCATGATCACGTCGAAGGCGCCGTAATACCAGTCGTCACCGTTCGCGCGCCATGGGTCGCCACCGTAGGTGGTCCAGCCCTTCATCTCGGTGTCGCTGAACACATACCAGTCGCGGTACGGCGATTTACGGTCGGCCGCGGCGGACTCGAACAGCGGATGCGCAGAGCCGCTGTGGTTGATCACGTAATCGAGGATCACGCCGATACCACGCTTGTGTGCCTCGGCAACCAGGCGGTCGAAGTCGGCCAGCGTGCCGTAGGCGGGCTCGATGTCGCGGTAGTTCACCGGCGCATAGCCGTGATCGTGATCCTGGCTCGCGGTGATCGGCATCAGCCAGATACCCCGGATACCGAGTGACTGAAGATAGTCGAGGCGTTGCGTCACGCCGTTGAGGTCACCGATGCCGTCGCCGTTGCTGTCCTGATAGGCGCGTACGAGGATCTCGACGAACACACCCTTGCGATCCCAGCTGTCGGGCAAGCCGCTGTCGCGCGGCATGGCAGCGACTGCACCAACCTCGCCCAACTGCGGTGATGCCGCGGCGCCAAACGCAGCGGTGGCGCCGCCGATGCATAGCCATAGCGCGGCCGCGCGCGCGATCCAGCGAAACCTCATTGCCAGCTCCTGTCCAGAAAGGTCGTCACGCACCAGCGCGTGATCGTTCGGGCATGGAGTCTGGCGGCCGCGCGGGCCGCAACGCATTCAACCCCTGGGTTGATTCAAGCCGGTGGAACGGCGGTGCTCGCCTGCAGCGCACGGGCACGCTGCATCGCTTCGGCGCGCGTGCCGATGTCCAGCTTCGCGTAGAGCCGGTTGATATGGGTCTTCACCGTCGGCAGCGACACATGCAGCGTGACGGCGATCTGTTCATTGCTGAACTGCTGGCCGATCAGTTGAAGCACCTGCCATTCGCGCTCCGTCAGATCAGCCGGGCGCCCGGCCGGGCTGATGCGCGGAGATTCGGCAACCGGCGGCTGCAGCCGCGCGAACAAGGCCATCGCGCCGGCACGTACCGCCGCGTCCTGCACCGCGGCCGGGTGGCGCAGCCAACGTGCGAGTGGATCGCTCAGGCACGGCGCCAGCCAAAGCGCATCCATCAGGCGGCCATTGCTGACCGCCGCGTGAAGCCAGTCGCCAAGCAGCCTCATATCACCCGCCGGGTCACTCAGCGCGGCGATCAACTTCGCGGTGGCATGCAGGCGCCGCAGCCCGCGTTGCGCCAAAGCGTCGATCAGCGCTTGCAGCTGCGGGGCCGGCCAGGCCTGGTGCCGCAGCAAAGCAGCCGCGGCGCGGTGCACCGCGCCAGTCCAGGCATGCAACCCGGCGTCTGGCGTCGGCAGGCTCGCGTCACCGGCATAGCTGCGCAGCCGTTCCACATCGCCACGCAGCCCGGCGATCCAGATGCCGACGTAAGCCGCTTCAAGCCGCCACTTGGTACTGCAGAAGCTTGCGAGCAAGCGGCTGTCCAGCTGCTCGCCGAGCATCATCGCGTCGCCAATCCGGCCGGTCAGCAGCGCTTCGCGCGCGCGGGCAACCAGCCATGCAAAGGCAAAGAGGTCACTGTCGGCAGGCGGCTGCAACATCGGCGCCGGCGTTTGCAATTGCTCATGTGCGTCGAGCAAGGCGAGCCTCGCGAGCGACTGCGCGGCGGTTTCGTTCGCCAAGCGGCTTTGCGCGATGTGCGCCTGCGCCTGACGAAGCGTTTCGGTGAGCCCTTGGTAGTCGCCGTGTTCCTGCAGCGAGCGCGCCAGCACATGCAAGCCATCGAGTTCGAGGTTGGCGAAGCTGTCACGCCGCGCGGCGCTGACCACGTCGCGCAGTAGCGGGATCGCGCGCATCGGCTGCCCCAGTTCGAGGCGGGCATACCCGAGCGCAGCGGCGGCCAGCAAGGCCTCCGGCGCATCGCGGTCTGCCAGTCCCGCGAGCGCCGATTCGGCAAGGCGCGCCGCGCCTTCGGCGTCGTCGAACATCAACTTGCAGCGCGCCTGGATCGCATCGGCCTGCGGCCCTTCGAGCTGGTCCGCGCGGAGGATGCGCTCGGCCTCGACCGGCGCGCGTTCGAGCTCGACCCACCAGGCCGCTCGCAACAAGCGCATGGCGGTTTGCCGGGCAGCTTGTGGTGACAGGCCGCTCAGCAGATCGCCGAGCAGATCGCGGCGCGGCCCAAGCAGAATCAGCCAGCCGAGTTCGTCGAGCAGGCGCGCGCAGTGCTCAGGCTTGCCGCTCGCCTGCGCGAGCCGGATTGCGCGCGGCGCATCACGCAGGGCGAGCGCATCGGCAAAGGCAGCCTCGACAAACCGGGCCGCCAACGCAGGTTCGTGCAGACACCAGGCGGCCGCAAGCGTTTCGCCCAAGGCGGCCCCGGCCCGACATGCTTCGAGCGGCGCACCGTCAAGGTTCAGTGCATGCTGAGCCAGCGCCACTCGCACCGCGCCAATGCCCAGCCAGCCGCCCAAGGCGACCGGGCTCGCGGCAGGCTCCAGCGCCTGTGCACCCAGCACATTGGCGAGATCCGGCGACAAACTCGGCAGGAACACTCGACGCAGCCATTCGATCTGCGCGGCCACCGAATCGCCAGCAAGACGCAGCCCCCACCATCCTTCACACCCCAACCGCGAGTTGTCGTTGCGGCCGAAGGCCCGTTGCCACTCGGCGGCCGTCGGGCGTAGTTGCGGGGCGTCGAACACCGCCAACTGGCCACGCGCACGCCACTGCTCGAGCATCGGCAGCGCTGCGGTTGTTCGCGTCGCGAGCAGCAGGTGCGCGCGAGCCGTACCCTCGACGCCGGCATCTCGCCATGCCTGCTCGGTGGGCGCCGGCAGGCTGTCGATCGCATCGACGATCAGGAGCCCGGCTTCCGGCGTGGCACGAAGCGCGGCCGCGAGTGCCGGCCAGCGCTCGGGCTCCGCCAGTTGATCCAGCGCCAGCCAGCAGCAAGGCTTCGCGCTCCCATGGGCGACCAGGGCTGCGATGGCGGTCTTGCCGAAGCCGGCCGGCGCCACGATCACGGTGACGGGGTGGCGAGTCGTCGCAGCGAGGATCTGCGACGTCAGGCGTGATCGCGCGACGGTCGGGCGGGCCGGCAGGTGAGGAAACGAAGACTGGGCGGCAGGCATGCGCGCGATGTTAGCGCGCTGCGGCCCACCGCCGGCATGTCATTGGAGGCCTCTCACCACGGCCACCGCCATCGCAATGTCTCGACAGGGGGTATGGCTACAACCCGGAATCGCCGCATTGGTGACCGATGTACCGCCTTGCGACATCGGCCGCTTCCTGTCGCCGGACGGCGCGCAGGCCCAAACCGGATTCACGCTGGCGCGCTTCGCGGTGACGGGGCTGCGGGCGCCAGATGCGCGCAATCTCGCATCGGTGCGCCAGCTGCAGCGACGCGGCGTCTCATTGCAGGCGCGCAGCGAAACGACTTTCCGCGGCGCGCTATGCGTCGAACTCGACTATCGTCGGGCGAGCATGGCCCAGAAGCAAGGCAAGGCAGCTCGCGCAGCCCTTCAACCCGCCCCGATCACTGCCAGCCAAGCAGCGCCGGCGGCGCCAGCAGTACCAACGCCATGATCAGGTACAGGCCCTGCAGCGGCAGCATCCAGCGCACCCAGGTGGTGTAGGGCACGCCCGAGAGCGCCAGCACGCCAACCGTAATGCCGGAGGTCGGGATGATCGCGGTGGCCAGTTCGCCGAACTGGAAGGCGAGGATGGCGGTCTGGCGGGTGATGCCGACCAGATCGGCCAGCGGCGCCATGATCGGCATGGTCAGCGCGGCTTGCCCGGTGCCGGAGTGAATGAAGAAGTTGATCACCGATTGGATCACGAACATCTTCTGCGCGGCGAACACCGGGCTGTCGGACGCGACCAGCGGCGCCAGCGCGTTGAGCAGCGTGTCAATGATCTGCCCGTCGCGCATCAGGATCACCGTGCCCTTGGCCAGCGCGATCACCAGCGCGGTGCCGACAAGATCCTTGGCGCCGTGGAGAAAGGCGCCGGTCAGCTCGTCGGCCGATAGCCGCGCGACGAGACCGACCGCCAGTGCCATTACCAGGAACAGCGCAGCGATCTCCTCGATGTACCAGCCGAAGCGCACCACACCGAAGATCATGCCGAGCAGGGTGGCGGCGAAAAGCCACAGCACCAGCTTGTGCCGCGCGGTCATCCCTGCGAACTGCTCAAAGCTGACGAGGTCGAGCGTCTTGCGGCGCTCCTGGTCCAGCGCGAAAGTGGGACTCAGCTCCGGCGTGCGGCGGATGCGCACCGCCCACCACTGCAGGAAGCCGATGGTGATGGCGGTCGCGACCGCCCAGCAGATCGCGCGATAGCCGAGGCCGGAAAACATCGGCACGCCAGCGATGCCCTGCGCGACGCCGACGTTGAAGGGGTTGAGGAATGCGGTGGCGAAACCGATCTGCGAGCCGACGAAGGGGATCGCCATGCCGGTCAGCGTATCGAGCCGCAGCGCGAGCGCCAGCGGGATGAAGATCATCACGAAGGGGATCGCCTCTTCCGCCATGCCGAAGGTGGCCCCCCCCAGCGCGAACAGCCCGACGAAGACCGGGATCACCGCGGCGCGGACCCAGGCCGAGCGACTGTGGGCACGGGCGACGGACTTGATCATGGCGTCGATGGCCTCGGTCTTCTGCAGTACCGAGAAGGCGCCGCCGACGATCAGCACGAAGCCGATGATCAGTGCGGCCTCGACGAAGCCCTTGATCGGCGCAGTCAGCAACGCGGCGAGGCCCTGCGGCCGCGCTTCGACCAGATGGTAGCTGCCGGGCACGACCAGCGTCTTGCCGGCGACGACGGTGGTTTCGAACTTGCCCCCAGGCACGAGCCAAGTCGACACCGCGATCAGCGCCAGTAGCGAAACCAGCAGCACATAGGTGTTGGGCAGGCGCAACTTCATGCCGGATACCTCAATGAATTGGCCACCGACCGCGCCACTGCGGGCTGATGACAGGATGGAACAGCAGTCGAAAGCGTCGCGGGCCCAAGGCTGATCATGTCGATCCTCTGGCCGCCCCAAACCACGCCACGTTGCTCATGCACGCAGGCACCTCAGGCGTCGGGCGCCGAGTGGCCGCCGGCGGGCATTGCATCGAAGTCGCTGCGCAATGGCGCAGCCCACACCTGCTCGCCGGCATGGGCACCGAGTCGAGCGAAGTCGTCCGGCAGCAGCGCCAGGCGGCCGCCATGAACGGTGGCCTGCGCCATGACCGCATGCCAGTTGCCTGCATCGCCATGCACCACCAGCATCGGCACGCCGGGCCCCGCTGCATCGCGCTGAACAAGCGACCAGAGGCGGCCCGCGGTCACGGTACCGAGGGTGTCGACATCCGCCTCAAGCACCGGTCCGCCATCGTCGATGCTGATGTGGTGGCTGTAGCGCATGCCGGCGGCCTCAAGTACATCCTGCAGAACGCGCGAGAACGGGGCCGCGTGCGCAATTGCATCCTGCGCGGCGGGCGACAGGAAGGAGGCATACACCGTCTGACGCGGCAGCAGCGTTGCAGCGTGCGCGCGCCACGCGTCGCCGAACTGCTCCCGCGCCAGCAAGGGATCGCGCCGGCAGAACTGGCGACCCAGGCCCTGCCAGAAAGGCGCCTGCCCGGCTGTGTCGCGTGGCCCCGGCAACTCGACGATCAGATGGCTGGCGAAGCCATCGCGACGCCGCGCGATCAGCAGCAACGCGGTCTGCACCAGGAGGTTCAGCACAGCGGCCTGCGCGGCCAGCGGCACGCCGCTGCGCGCCCAGGCGATCTCGGCCAGCTCGCTGGCGCCGGTATGGTTGTTGCCCAGCAGCAGCGTGCGCTGACGATGGAAGAGTTGCAGATCCTTCGCCGCATGAACGGTGCAGCCGACGTGATACCAGTATCGCGGCAGCGCGAGGCCGATTGCCGCACGCAAGCGAAGGCAGCCCAGTACCGCGCCGCCAGCGCCGGACTCGGCCACCAGCATTGACTCGCCTGCAGTATCGGCGAGCGCAACGGGTCCGGATGGTCTGCCGCAGTCAGCCAGCAAGGCTGTGATCACACCAAGGTCGTCAGCACCTGCGGTGCGGATGCGCAGATGGTTCATACCGCGCCCTCCTCGGCCGATACGCCATCGCAGTCGCCGCCCTCATCGGCCTCGTCGATCACGAGCGGCGCGCACCGCAGCGTGGCGCCGTCCGCTTGCCCCAGGCGGGCAAGCGCCGCGGTATCGAGCGCAAGTTCGCCCCCCGTGACGTCGGCCTGCGCGAGCGTGGCGCGAAAACCTTCGCGCTGCGTGCCCGCCACCAGGTACCAATCGCCATGCACGGCGCTGACCGCGCGTGCGCGCCGCCGCTGCGCATGGCGCACGGTGCGCAGCATCGCGACACGCGCCTCGACCGTAGGGCCGCCATCGAACACATCGATGTAGGTGTCGGCATCAAAGCCTTCATCGAGCAGGATCGAGAACGGCAGCTCGCCGTCGGGATGCAGTTGGCCGATCGCCCACTGCGCGTCTTCCGGCAACAGCGGCACATAGATCGGCGAATGCGGCAGCAGCTCGGCGATGAAACTCTTGCTGCGGCCGCCGGCAAGGCGTTCGGCCTGCGGATAGTCCATGTTGAAGAAACGGCGCCCGACAGCATCCCAGAACGGGCTGTGGCCAAGGCTGTCGCACAGGCCGGGGGTTTCGGCGGCGATACGATCGGCAAACCGGCCAGCGAACTCGCGAATGAAAAGCAGCCGCCCGCGCGACAGCAGTTGCGGTGCAACCGTGTTGGCGTAGGCCGGTTCGATGTAGAACGACGTCAACAGCGTGTAGCCGGTCAGGTCATGGCACAGATGCAACGTATGAATCCGGTTGCTCTCGTTGAGCGGCTCGCTGGTGTGCACCGCGAACTCGTTGCGATAGCTGTAGAAACGATCGTGGAAGCCCGCGCTCGCGGCGATTCCGCTGGTACCGATCACCGCACCGCGCGCGAGATCCTCCAGCACGAACAGGTAGCTCTCTTCACCGCTCGCGTCATCCTGCGTCTGGAACGCATGCAGCGAGCGCTCGATACGCGCACTCAGCAGCCCCCGGTCGGGCGGCAGCGAATTGATGCCGAAGGTGCTCGCGGCGGCGATGCGCTCGATCGCCGGCAGGTCTTCCGGCGCGCAGGGGCGCAGCACGAACTGGCTGGGAGACGGATCATTCATTCGGGGGACTCCTCTCGTACCGCGGGGCCACTGCGCCAGGCGTTGGCGCGCTGACTGCGCTCCTCGCGTGGGGTGCGCCCGAAGTGGTTGCGATACGCGTTGGAAAAATGAGGCCCTGAGGCAAAGCCGCAGGCAAGGCCGATCTGCAGGATCGACTGGCTGCTCTGCTGCAGCAGGCGGCGTGCGCGGGTGAGCCGCAAATCAAGGTAGTAGCGCGAGGGCAAGGCGTCGAGGTGTTGCTTGAACAGCCGTTCAAGCTGCCGGCGCGAGACCCCCACCAGGCGCGCGATGTCTTCTGTGGGCAGCGGTTCGCTGAGGTTCGCTTCCATCAGCGCGAGCGCCTCGGCGAGCTTGGCCGACCCGCCGGCAACGCGTGCGGCACTGGGCACCAGTTGGCGTTCGTCGCGCCCGCGAATGCGCTCAAGCCCGAGCTGGGCGGCCAACTCCTGCGCCGTGCGCTCGCCGTGCCGCACACCGATCCAGCTGAGCAGCATATCCATGCTCGCCGTGCCGCCGGCGCAGCTCAAGCGGCCGCGGTCGATCTCATAAAGGTTCGACGACACCACGGTTTCGGCGTGCTGCTCGGCCAGTTCCGCCACATGCGCCCAGTGCACGGTGGCACGATGCCCACGCAGCAGGCCGGCTTGCGCCAGCACCGCGGCACCGGTGCCGATGCCGCCGAGCAACAGCCCGGCGGCAGCGCAATCGCACAACCATGCATGGCAAGCGGCGAGTTCCAAATCCGCGATGTCGCCTTCACAAACCACGAACACCGCATGCAGCGTTGGCGCACGATCGATGCCGCCAAGTACTTCGAGCGACGGCCCGGACGCGGCGCGCACCGGCATACCGTCGAGCGACAGCATCGACGGCAGGTAGGCATCCTCACCCAGCAGGGCATTGGCGGCTGCCAGCACTTCGAGCGCGCCCGAGAGGGCGAGCATCGAAAAGCCGGGCAGCAGCAGGAAGCCGTATCGCTGGGGCGTATTCACAGAGTCGTTATGTCGGGCGCGGATCAGGCACTGAGCAGTTTGCCGCTTCGCAAGGCCTCGCGGCCCGCGACCTTGGCGACACGCATGCCGGCCGTGGCAAACCGCCGGTTATCGCGAGCATAGAGCAGACCGTCGATGCTGGAACGCAACGTCTGCACCCGCCCATCGTAGGGGTCGATCACTTCGGCCACCACGTCGCCGCACGCCACCTCATCGCCGACCTCGCGCACGAACACCAGCACCCCGCCCTGCTGCGCGTGGATCGGTATCGATCCGGCCAGCGGCATCGGTTCGCGCAACAGCGGCGGCAGGCTCGCGGGCGGCTGTGCGATCGCGCCGCGGTGGGAGAGGAAGGCCACAATCGCAGCGGCATCACGCTCGGCATTTGGATGGCTGACGTCGGCAAAGCCGCGCAGCTCGATCGTGGCTGCCATGCAGGCCATCGGCAATGGGTGGCGCCCGGCCCAACGCTCGGCCAGCTGCCACCAGATCTGCGAGCAGGCCTCGTCAAACGGGGCGTCGCCCGATTCGGTTGCAAGCAAGCTCACCTCTGCGCCCAGATAGCGCGCGAGCGGTTCGGCCTGGGGCCACAGTGGCGTGCCGGTGTAGAGATGCAGCACCGCTTCGGTATCGCAGTGCAGATCGAGCACCACATCGGCATCGCACGCGAGCCCCATCAGCGTGCGGCGCAGGCTCGCAAGCTCAGTATCCGCAGGCTGCTTTGCCACCGCATCGCGCAGCGCTGCGCGCACGAGCGCAACGTTGTGATCGGCGCGCGGCCCCAGGTGCTGCGCCACGGCTTGCTCGACCTGATCGGCCAGGCTGGGGTAGTAACGGTTGAAGTTCTCGCCGCTGGCGAACTCGAACCGCCCTTGCGGCACATGCAGCAGCGTCTGCGACAGGCCCAGCGGATTGGCGACCGGCACCAGCACGATCTCGCCACGCAGCAGGCCTTCACGCTCCAGGCGCTCGAAGTGCTGGCGAAGGTGGTGCGCGACCAGCATGCCGGGCAACTCGTCGGCATGCAGCGAGGCCTGGATGTAGACCTTCTGCCCGCTCGCCGGCGCGCCGAAATGCAGGCTCACCAACTCGCGCGCGGTACCGGGCGTGGCGGCAGTCAGGGGGTGTCGTTGTTGCTGCATGGGTGGCTCAATGTCCTGCTGGGGTTCGGCGAAAACGGGTACTCAGTTGATCCACGGCCGGTACAAGGGCTGCGCGACGCGGACCGGCGTGACATCGAGGTACAGGTTGGCGACCGTGTAGTCCTCGCCACCGAACGCGCCGGTGTACCAGCCAACACTGTCCTCACCTTTGTAGAGCCGGAACTCGAAGCCCAGCGACGGCGCCGGATCGTCGGCCGCCGGCCGCGCGTTGAAGGCGAGGCCACGCACTTCCCGGCGGGCGTTGTCGATCAGGTTGCTCATCGCGTTCACGATGGTCGTGTCGCCCAGCATGTCGAGGTGGAAGGCGTCGTTATCGAAGAACGGCTTGAAGTCGGCCGCATTCGGATCAACCCGGTGGTCGGCCAGCTTGGCCGCAGAGGGCAACACCGTGCGGGTCGACATGCGATAGCGATCACCGCGATCGAGGTAGCTCAGGCGCGCGCCACGCAGGTTGAATGGCCCCGAAGCCGCATCGCGCTTCATCGATGAGAGATCGACCAGCAAGGCCCCCTTGCCGCCAATGACTTCGATCTCGTCGCCATGGATGATCGCGGCGGAGTTCTCTTCCACGCCAAGGCCAAGCGTGTAGCCCTTGGCCACCATCAGCGGCAGCATGCGGCCGATACGGCCACGCTTGAGGAAGTGCTGGTCGACGAACAGCGACTCGCCTGCAAAGCCGAGCCCGCGGTCGTATTCCTTGCCCTGGCGTAGCTCCCCCTTGAGGATGCGCATCACATCCTGCGCGTCGCGGAACATCACGCTGCTCATGATCGCCGCGCCCGCGCTGGTCCCCGCAACGACCCCGCCACGGCGATGCAGCGCACGAATCTCGGCGAGCAGCGGCGACTCAACGCCGGCCGGGGCGAGGCTATCAACGATGCGCTCCTGCGCACCGCCAGAGAAGAACACGCCGCGCGCGGCACGGACCTTTGCAATCAGCGCGGGATCACGCACCGCAGCCGTGACATCCGCGTCGTTCAGCTTCGGCGCAACCGGCAGCACTTCGGCAAGCGCACCACGCCGCGCCAGCGCGTCGGCAATCTGGCGCCCTGAGCGCGCCGGGTTGCCGGCTGCGGTGGCGAGCACGACGAAGCGCGCGCCCTTGCCGCCCGCAAGCTCGACCAACCGGCCCCACACCGCTTCGTTGTCGTACTTCAGCGCCCCGCCGATCGGCACCGCATAGCCGGCGGGCACGGCGTCCGCTGCGGCCACCGGTGTAACACCGAGGGCCATCGAGAAAAGCGCCAGAGGCCAGAGAAGGATTTTGCTTCGCATGAAATCGCAGTATCTGAGCGCGGCCGGCAGACCCGGTCGCCATGGGGAGCGATGGTGTCATCGAAGCGCAGTCGATTCCACGCTCCCCACGGTCAACGGAGCAAACACGCAAGTCGATGTCGCCTTGCGGCAAGCGCGAAATCCCGCGTTTTACGGATTGCGACCCTAACTTGCCGGCTTGCGACGACGGGCCTCCCGCCCCGTTCGCAAAGCCGGCCCCCCTCCCTAGACTGCGTCGCCATGCCTCGCCAGCAGCGGGCACCGAGGCCCCGGATCACCGAAGCGGGGCCCGACATGCAACAGCATCCACGGAGAGGATTTTCAGCATGACCGACGCCCACCGCCCACCGCCCACCCTGCCCCTGCCCTTTCGCATGACACCCTGCGCGCAAGCCGTTGCGATCGTGCTGGCACTGGGGGCCCAGGCCGCCACTGCCGAAGAGGTGGTCACCCCGGCCCCCGCCCGGATCCTGGTCACGGGTTCCAGCATCAAGCGCATCCAGGGTGAGACCGCACTGCCGGTGCAAACGATCAAGAAGGACGACATCATCAAGAGCGGCGCAACCACCGCCGCCGAGCTGATGAAGATGATCAGCGCCAACAACGCGCCGCTGACCGATGGCGCCAGCATCACCGACAACACCGGTGGCCAGCGCGGCTTCAACGGCGCGAACCTGCGCGGCATCGGCGTATCGAGTACGCTGGTCCTGCTCAACGGCCGGCGCATGGCGAACTTCGCCTCGCCAGGTGACAGCGCCGGGGTCGACCTCAACAACATCCCGGCCGGCGCGGTCGAGCGGGTCGAGATCCTCAAGGACGGCGCGTCGGCGATCTACGGCACCGACGCGATCGGCGGCGTGATCAACTTCATCACGCGCAAGGACTACGTGGGTGCGGACGTCAACGTCTACGCCTCAACCACCCAGGAAGGCGGCGCCGGCAAAACCGCGGCATCGGTCGGCGGCGGCTACGGCGACCTGAACACCGACCGCTTCAATGTGTTCGGCGTGTTCGATTATCAGAAGCTCGACAGCCTACGCTCGACGCAACGGGAGTTCCTGAAGGAGCGCCCGCTTGCGACCAACCTGCCGTTCTACATGTCGAGCCGCACCGATCCGGCGAACATCCGTTTGACCAGCAAACAGCGAAGCGATTTGCAGGCGGCGGGCTACCTGATCGGCGGCGAAGCGGTGACCGAGCGCACCATCAACCCGTTCTCGCCCGCCTGCAATCCGCCGGCCACGATCTACGCTGCGAATCAGGTCTCTCAGGGCTGCAGCTACGACTACATGCAGGACACCGAGATCTACCCTGAGCAAGAGAAGATAGGCTTCCTCGGCCGCGGCGTCTATCGCATCAACGAGCGCACCGACATCTCGTTCGAACTGATGAAGAACCAGACCACGACGACCTACGTCTCCAGCCCGAATCCGCTGCAGATCACCGGCGTTCCGGTCTCCGTGGTGAACGGCTGGCTGGGTGACCGCGCACTGCCAACAAGCGGCAACGTCGAGCTGCGCCAGCGCGTGACCGAGGGCGGCAACCGCAGCAATGAAGTGGTATCAGACGCGCAGCGTTTCGTGCTCGCGCTGACGGGCGGCGTCGGCGGCTGGGACTACGACCTGGGCCTCAACTACGCCAGCAACGAAACCAGCGACCGCATGGTCAACGGCTACTTCCTCTACGACGAGTTCGTCGCCGGCATCAAGGGCGGGCAGATCAACCCGTTCGGCCCCTCGCCGGCCGCCGGCAAATCCTTGATCGACTCGATCAAGGTGGACGAGGTGGGGCGCCGCTCCAAGGGCGTCACGACCAGCATCGACGGCAAACTGACCGGCTCGCTAATGTCGCTTGGCGGCGGCGAACTCGGGCTCGCAACCGGCTTCGAATTCCGCCGCGAGACAGCCGACTTCACGCCGTCTGCGCTGCTCAACTCGAACAACATCGCGGGAGACCGCAGCAGCAGCGGTGCAACGCTAGAAGCCACCTCGAACAGTCGCAACATCTCCAGCCTGTTCGCCGAGCTGAACGCGCCCTTCACGCAGCAGCTTGAAGTGCAGTTCGCGCTGCGTTACGACAACTACAGCGACGTCGGCAACACCGTGAACCCGAAGCTGGGCGTGCGCTGGCAACCGAGCAAGAGCCTGCTCGTGCGCGGTTCGGCGGGTACCGGTTTCCGTGCGCCGACCTTCAGCGAGCTGTATCGGCCAACCTCGTTCGGCAGCAGTTCCGCGATCCTGCCTGATCCGGGTTGTGTTGCAGCCGGCAATGCGCTGGTGGACTGCACGGATCAGGTGCCGGTCGAGCGCCGATCCAATGCGGATTTGAAGCCGGAGAAGTCGCAGCAGTTTTCCTTCGGCTTCGTCTTCGAACCCCTGCGCAATACCAGCGTCAGCGTCGATTACTGGAACATCAAGAAGAAGGACATCATCAGCGGCCTTGCTGAAGAGATCATCCTCGAGAACCTCGACAAGTACGAAGCGCCCTACGTGACGCGCGACGCCGACGGCTTCATCACGAACATGGTGCTGCAGAAGCAGAACCAGGGGGTGCTGAAGACATCCGGCATCGACTTCGAGGGGGCATGGCGCAGCGATGCCACGCTTTATGGCCGCTTCGGCGCCAAGTTTTCCGGCACCTGGGTGCTGGAATACAAGCGCCAGTTCGGCAGCGAGGAATTCGTCGACAACGTCGGCCGCTTCCTGGTGGACCAGGTGGTGCAAGAGTGGCGCCACCGGCTGTCGTTCGACTGGGAACTCGGCCAGGTTGGCCTGACTGTATCGAACTCCTTCTCGTCCGGTTACACCGACCACAACAAGGCGGTCGACCCGAATGCCGCCGGCGGCGATGGCGCGCTGCTGCCGCCGCGCGATGTCTCGTCGTATTCGACCTGGGATCTCGTCGGGAACTGGAATGTGAGCAAGGCGCTCAAGCTGCGTGCGGGTGTCCTGAACCTGTTCGACACCGCGCCGCCGTTCTCGAACCAGTCCTACTACTTCCTATCGACCTACGACCCGACCTATACCGATCCGCGCGGCCGTACCTACTACCTGTCAGCGAACTATTCCTTCAGGTAACGAAGCAAGTCGTCAGTGTGCTGTGACAACCCCCGCGAAGTCCGCGGGGGTCTTTTTTTGCAGGTCAGGCGAGCCTTGCGGCCGGTTCGCTGGGCAGCGAAGTCAGCGTCGTGTGGCCGTGGGTCATTTCGCCGGCGGTGACCACTTGCCCGCGGCCACCGTGCTTCGCCGCGTAGAGGGCCTGGTCGGCGAGCTCGAGCAGTTCGGTGCCGTCGCCGGCGTCGTCCGGGAACAGCGCCAGGCCGGCACTGGCGCCGACCCGCAGCACCTTGTCCTCGTGACGGATCGGCCGCGAGATGCGCAGCACCAGGTCGCGCGCACGGCGTACGGCATACACCGGGTCATCCACTTCGCCGATGATCACGACGAACTCGTCGCCGCCCATGCGGCAGACAGTGTCCTCGCTGCGCAATGCGCTCTTCATGCGCTTGCTCACGCGCCGCAGCACCACGTCGCCGATCGCATGGCCGTGGGTGTCATTGACCGGCTTGAAACCATCAAGGTCGATCACGACCACCGCCGCATGGCAGCGCCGCCGGCGCGCACGCAGCACGGCCTGTTCCAGCCGGTCCTGAAGCAACCGGCGGTTTGGCAGGCCGGTCAGCGGATCGCGGTTGGCCTTGGCCTCCAGCGACGAGATCCGCGCATGGCCCTGGTGCGACAGATGCCGCATCACGCGGATCAGCACCAAGCCGAACAGCAGCGCTGCGATCAGCGCCGCCGCAACAGCCCACTGCACCCACTGCAAGGATTCCTGATGGCGCGCCTGACTCAGCGCCAGGCGGTCTTCGAGGGAAACCTTCATCGCGTCGATCCACGCATGGGCTGCCAGCAGCACATAGGTGTTGCCGAGTTCGCCCGGCTGCATCGGGCCCGCTTGCGGATCCTGATCCAGGTTGATCGGCGGCTGGCGTTGCCGCATGTCCAGCAGGGCACCCAACTTGGTCAGCCGCCTTTGCTGGGCGGCGTCGTCCGAAGATAACTGCAGGCAATCCGCCAGCAGGCGGGGCACGTTGGCGTCGTCATCCGGCGCCGCAACGGCCGGAATCGCGTTGGAGAGGATCGCCGCGCGCAGCGACTCCAGCCGGTGCAGCACATGCGCCAGCCGTTCGCCCTCGCGCTGTGCGTCGATCATGCGCGACGCAGCCCATCCCGCGACGACGCAGCACAGCAGCGCAAGCAGGCTGAGCGCAATCAGCTTGCGGCGCGACGGGGCATCGAGGATGTATTTGACGGACATGCGCAGGGGGCTCGGATTTCCGCGCACCAGCGCGGCTTGAAGCCTGCACCACCCGATACGCAACCGGGGATGTTAGCAGCGCCGCCGGGCCCTACAGCCGTCACGACCGCACGTCCGCGACGGGCGTCACAGGTACTGCTGTGGCAAGAATCACAGCCGGGCGTTCAGCGCAGAAAGTGCTGCGCCAGCCATAGCGCCAGCAAGCCCGCGCCGATCGTCAGCGATACGCTGCGGGTGTAAAGCGCCACCACGGCGGCAAGCAACGCCGCGATGGGCCTTGGGCTCAATAGCGAGAAATCGACCACACCCTCACGCACAAAGATCTCCGGCGCAATCAGCGCCGCCAGCACGGCCGGCGGCACGTAGCGCAGCAACGCCTGCAGCCGCGGGCCGAGGGCCAGCCGCTGGCCGCCGGCGATGAAGGAGAAGCGGGTCAGGAAGGTCACCAGCCCGCAGGCGACCAAGGTAAGGATCAGCCCGATACCGTCACGCATGTTCAGCCCTCCGGTCGAAGCGCCGGCTGGCTGCGCCCGCCGCGATGCCGGCCACCGCTGCCGCGATGATCCACAGTTTGTGCGGCAGCCCCTGCGCAGCCAGGGCGACGCAGCCGGCGACGAGCGCCGCCACAAGTTCGCTACGGCGGTGGATGCCGGGCAGCAACAGCGCAATGAAGGTCAGCGCAATCGAGAAGTCGAGCGACCACGACGACGGAATCGCCGCGCCGAGCAGTACGCCCGCCACGGTGGATAGCTGCCAGGAAGCCCACAAGGTGAAGCCGGTGCCGAACAGGAACCAGTGCCGATTCGGCGTCGCGGGACCATCGGCGAAACGGCGGATCGTCGGCGCATAGGCTTCGTCGGTCAGCAGGTAGGCCAGCAACACGCGCCAGCGCATCGGCAGTTCGCGCAAGTACTGCGCAAGGCTTGCGCTGTACAGCGCATGGCGCAGATTCACCACGCCAACGGTAGCGGTGATCACCGGCCCCGGCACCTGCGCGCCCCAGAGTTGCGCGAACACCACTTGCGACGAGCCGCCGAACACGACTGACGACATCGCAACCACCGCCCATGCCGGCAGCCCGGCCGCCAGCCCGAGCACGCCAAAGATCAGGCCAAAGGGAACAACGCCCAACAGCAGCGGCAGTTCAGCCTTGACCCCGGCAAGGCACTCGGCCCACGCAGAAGCCGCCTCGGCGGAGGTACTCAAATCTGAAACAGCGGACACGACGCAGGCTTTCTTCGGGCAGGAGGCAGGATTATCGCCGAGCCGCCACACCCATCGCGCACACATGTTCGACACATGGCGTTGCTATGCTGTGCAGGCTTGCTATCACGCCTGCGGAGGGCACGATGTCGCGCGTTGTTCAGATCCTGATTGCCGCCTCGGAAGGCGCACCGATGTCGCCGATGCAGGAAGTTGAGGCCGTCGCCGGCTGCGGCCTGCGCGGCGATCGCTACTTTCGCCCCGGCGGCGACGCAGACCCCGCCGCGCAGATCACGCTGATCGAACATGAGTGCATTGACGAGTTCGTTGCAGCGTCGGGGCTCGCCCTCTCGACCGATCAGCCGCGGCGCAACCTGATCACCCGCGACGTGCGGCTCAACGCACTGTGCGGCAAGCGCTTCCGGGTTGGCGAAGTGGTGCTTGAGGGGATAGAGCTGTGCGAGCCGTGCCGAACCTTTGCCGAGCGCACCTATGCGCAGGTCGTGAAGGCCTTTGTCGGCAAGGGCGGCCTGCGCGCGCGCATCGTCACCGGCGGCCTGATCCGGCCCGGCGACGCGATCAGCGAGCTGGCCTGATCAAGCGGGTTTGCGCGGCGTTCGGTACGGTGCCGGGCGCTCGTTCGCAAGTCGATCCAGCTCGTTCTGGCTGAACCCGGCCTGCAGACGTGCCGGCACATTGAACGGCGGCTTGGGCCACGGCGCATCGAAGCGCACGATCAAGTCACGGTATTCGGATTCGGCTTGCAACCCGCGCGCCGCGCAGCCGGCGCGGAACCAGCGATCACCGATCGCGACATGGCCGATCTCGTCGCGCAGGATGATCTGCAGCACCGCCACGGTGTCCGCGTCGCCACCCTTGAGCAGCTTGGCTATCATCGGCGGCGTGGCATCCAGCCCGCGTGCTTCGAGCAGGCGCGGCACCAAGGCCATGCGGGCGACGAAATCGCCAGCAGTGTCGCAACACATGTCCCACAAGCCGTTGTGGGCCGGAAAGTCGCCGTAGGCGTAGCCATCCGCAGCAAGCCGGCCGCAGACCAGGCCGAAGTGGTAGGCCTCCTCCACCGCGACACCGAGCCAGTCGGTCACAAACTCGTCGGGTTGATCCCAGAAGCGCGCCACGCAATCGAGCGCAAGGTTGATCGCGTTGAACTCGATGTGCGCCACCGCGTGCAGCAGCGCTGCATGGCCTTCGCGGCTGCCGGGGGCGCGGCGCGGCACCGCGTCCGGTGATACCAGCTCAGGTCTGGGCGGACGGCCCGGTGAGCACACGGGCCCATCGACGACGGCGCGCCCGGCACGCAGCAGCGCGCCAGACTGCCAATCCGCGAGCAGCGCACGCACGGCGATGGCCTTCTTCGCCGGGTCCGCACGCATCAGCGCCGCCAACGCGGCGGCTTCAACCGTGGCCTGCTGCGCCGAACTCATGCGCCCGCTTCAGCCTCATCGCCATCCGGCAGATGGATCAGACCGGTGTGGTAGTTGTACTCGAACACCTCGCCGTAGCGGCCCCACTCGATCGCGGTGCGCAAGGTGCGCTCGGCGTCCGTCGCATCCATCGTCTCGGCGAGCAGGCGCAGGAAGGGTTCTTCGGCAAGTTCGCCCGACGTTTCCTGCTCCAGGCTGTGGCGGATGTGTGCTGCGATCGGCACATGCGCGAGCAATTGCTGGCCGAACAGCTCGTGGCGCAGCGTGTTCTGCCCTTCGACATAGCGGCGCCCGAGCGGCGTGACCGAGATGTCGCCGCGTGCCAGATGAACGAAGCCGAGCAGTTGCAGCGCTTCGGTAAGCGGCAGCAGTTCTTCGTCGGTGAGCTCCGACTCTTCGGCGAACTGTGGCAAGTCGGCGATGCCATTGAAGGGCTCGCCAACCAGCAGTTCCAGCACGCCCTCCATGCGGCTGACGTCGGCTTCCGGCAGGCGGTCGCCCAGGTGCAGGCGCACCGGCTCTTCCGCCGGGCGGCCGGCTCGCGGTGCGCTCGCGGTCATCAAGGCGTAGACCTCGTCGATCAGCGCACGGATTTCGGTGCTGTCGACTTCGCGCGGGCGGCGCAGATCGATCGCCAGTTCGGCGCGAACACGGCCCGGATTGTTGGCGAACACCAGCACGCGGTCGGCCATCATGACCGCCTCTTCGATGTTGTGCGACACGATCAGCATGCCCTTGGTCGGCATCTTGCCGCTGTCCCACAGCTCCAGCATGTCGTCGCGCAAACGCTCACCGGTCAGAACATCGAGCGCCGAGAAGGCTTCATCCATCAGCAGCACTTCCGGGTCGGTCACCAGCGCACGCGCGATGCCCACGCGCTGACGCATACCGCCGGAAAGTTCGCGCGGCAGCGCGCCTTCGAAGCCGGACAGACCGATCAGGTCGATCGCCGCCTCGGCCTTGGCCTCGCGCTCATCCGGTGATACGCCGCGGGCTTCCAGCCCCAACTCGACGTTCTGCTGCACCGTCAGCCACGGAAACAGCGCGAAGGACTGGAACACCATGCTGATGCCGCGCGCCGGCCCATACAGCGGCTGACCGCGATAGCGCACGTCGCCCGCGTCGGCCGGAATCAGCCCGGCGAGGATGCGCAGCAGCGTCGACTTGCCGGAGCCGGACTGGCCCAGCAGCGCCACGATCTCGCCTTCGCGCAATTCGAAGTCGACGTTCTCCAGCACCGCACGCGGCGTGCCATCACTGGTGCGGAAGGACTTGCCCACGCCCTTGAGGGAAATGATCGGCCCGGTCATCGCGGACTCCTAGAAATGCATCCGGTCTTCGGCGATGCGATACAGCCGCCGCCAGACAAAATGGTTGAAACCCATCACGAATACGCACATCACGCCGATGCCCAGCGCGATGCGGGGGAAGTCGCCGGTTGCCGTCATCCGCGCGATGTAACTGCCGAGCCCGTGCGCCTCAAGGGTTGTGTCACCCCAGGTGACGTACTCGGACACGATGCTGGCGTTCCACGAACCGCCACTCGCGGTGATCGCGCCGGTCACGAAGCTCGGGAATACCGCCGGCAGCAGGTAGCGCTTCCACTTCAGCCAGCCCTTCAGGCCCAGGTTCTTCGCGGCATAACGCAGCTCGGTCGGCACGCTCGATGCGCCGGCGATCACGTTGAACAGCAGGTACCACTGCGTGCCCAGCACCATCAGCGGCGACAGCCAGACATCCGGGTTCAGGTGCCAGTGCACGATCGCGAGCACCGCGATCGGGTACATCAGGTTGGCCGGGAACGCCGCGAGGAATTGTGCGACCGCCTGCAAGCGATCCGCCGCGCGCGGATGCAGCCCGATCCAGATGCCGACCGGCACCCACACCAGCGCCGCAAGCCCGATCAGTACGATCACGCGCAGCAGTGTGATGAGCCCGAGCCCGAAAACATGCGCCACCTCGCCCCAGCCCACTTCCGCGTGTACGAAACTCACGAGCCGCCAGGTCGCGAACAGCACCAGCGCAGCCAGCACCGCATCCCACGCACGGCGCACGCCATCGCTCACCGGCTTTGGCCGCGCGCGGATCGAGGTGCCGTCGTAGTCACGCTTGAACAGTGTGAACGAGCGTTCGAGCAACTTTGCAGCGCCAACCGCGATGCCTTGCAAGCGATCGGTGCGGCGTAGCCAGGTCAGCAGCCACGAGGATTGCGCCGTCTCGCCCGAGGCCTGCTCGAAGCGGAACTTGTCGGCCCACGCCAGCAGCGGGCGGAAGAACAGTTGGTCGTAGCAGATGATGCCGATCAGCATCGCGCCGATCGCCCAGCCGATCGCGACCATGTTCTGCTCCTCGATCGCACGCGCGATGTAGGAACCGATGCCGGGCAGCTTGATGCTCTGGTTCGACACCGAGATCGCTTCCGAAGCCACGACGAAGAACCAGCCGCCGGACATCGACATCATCATGTTCCACAGCAGGCCCGGCATCGCGAACGGCAATTCCAACCGCCAGAAGCGCTGCCAGCTCGACAGCTGGAAGATGCGCGCCGCTTCCTGCAATTCGCCCGGCACGGTCTTGAGCGACTGGTACAGACTGAAGGCCATGTTCCAGGCCTGCGATGTGAAGATCGCGAAGATCGCCGCACATTCGACGCCCAGCAGATTGCCCGGGAACAGCGCGATGAAGCCGGTCACCGTGATCGACAGGAAGCCCAGGATAGGGATCGACTGCAGAATGTCCAGCGCTGGCACCAGCACCTTCTCCGCCACCCGATACTTGGCCGCCAGCGCGGCGAAGATGCAGCTGAAGATCAGCGAAGCGCCGAGCGCGAGGAACATGCGCAGCGTGGTGCGCATCAGGTAGTAGGGGAGCCACAGCGGATCGAGCGACAGCGGCAACTGTTCGCCGATCGCGTAGGGGCGCGCCATCTGCGATGCGCCGTAGGCCAGCATCGTCAGCAGCGCGAGGAACAAGGGCAGCAGGGCCCAGTCCCAGCGGTTGCCGCCAGACTCGACCACCTGGCGCGGGAAGAACTGTTTCGGATTCATCATGTCAGGCGGGGCGGTGCCGGCCGTGGGCGGCGCGAAGCGGGGGTGGACTTTACAGGGATGCCGCGTCGGTGATGTTACGAAACGTCAGCCCGATCCCCTGCCCCGGCGTCTCGGCGCGTCAGCTCAGATAGCGCGTCTCCAGATGCCAGCGGAAGTGTTCGGGGTTCAGTGCCTCGCCGCTGGCGCGTTGCACCAGTTCCGGCGTGGTCCAGCGGCTGGCTTGCGACCAGATGTTGGCACTCAGCCAGTCGAACACCGGCGCATCATCACCTGCGGCGATACGAGCATCCAGATCCGGCGTCGTGCGGCGAATTGCCGCGAACCACTGCGCGGCATACAGCGCACCGAGCGTGTAGCAGGGGAAGTAGCCGAAGGCGCCGCCGGCCCAGTGCGGATCCTGCATGCAGCCATCACGGTAGTCGCCGCGGGTGTCGAGGCCAAGCAGATCGCGCATGCCTTCGTCCCACGCAGCCGGCACATCTTCGGCCTGCATCTCGCCGGCGATCAGCGCACGCTCGATATCGAAGCGCAGCATCACATGGCAGGGGTAGGTCGCCTCATCCGCGTCCACGCGGATCTTGCCGGCCACCACACGCGTCGCCGCACGCACCCAGTTCTCCGGCTCGAATGCCGGCTGGGCGCCGAAGTAGTGAACCAGGCGCGGCGCAAGTCGTTCGAGAAAACCACGCGAGCGCGCCAGTTGCATCTCGAATGCGAGGCTTTGGCTCTCGTGGATGCCCATCGAGCGCCAAGACCCTATCGGCCGCCCCAACCAGGCACGCGGGCTACCCTGCTCGTAGCGCGAGTGGCCGGTTTCGTGGATCGTGGAGAACAGCGCGACCGAGAAATCGTGCTCGCGGAAGCGCGTGGTCATCCGCACATCCTCGGGCACGCCGCCGCTGAAGGGATGAGTGCTCTCGTCGAGCCGGCCGCGTTCGAAATCAAAGCCGAGCGTTTCGGCGATTTCGCGCACCAGTGCTCGCTGCGCATCGAGCGCGAAGGGGCCGACGGGTTCGATCACCGTCTCGCTCGCCTGCTTCTCGCGAATCCGCGCGATCAGAGCCGGCAACCAGCCGCGCATCGCACCGAACACACGCGCAACCTCAGCGCTGCGCATGCCGGGTTCGAAACCGTCCAACAACGCGTCGTAGGGCGACACGCCCAGCGCGTCGGACAAGCGGGCCGCCTCTTCGCGGCTCAGGCGCAGCACTTCGCGGAAGTTGGGCAGGTAGGCCGCCCAGTCGTTCGCCTGGCGTTGCGCGCGCCATTCGTATTCACAACGCGACGCGGCCAAGCCCTTGGCTTCGACGAGCTCAGCCGGCAAGGCGGTGGCGAGCAGGTAGCCGCGCTGCATCTCGCGCAGATCCGCGCGGGCCGCGTCGTCGAGCGTCTCCTGCTCAGCCGCTTTCAGCTGATCGGCGATCACCGGATCCGTACTGCGCGCGTGCATCAGCTGTTCCAGCTCCGCCAGCGCGAGCGCTCGCGCATCGGCGCCGCCCGGCGGCATCAGGGTCTCGCGATCGACGCTGGCGATCTGCACCAGATGATTCAAGCGGTGCAGCGAGCGGCTGCGCGCCATCAGCGCGTCGTAAGCAGCGGTGTTCGACATCGGTGGTGTCCTTCCAGTCAGTACGGCGCGTACCTCGTGAGTCGCGCCGGTGGGTATGGCAAGCGTATGTGCTGCGCCTTGACGTCAGCCCTTGGGCGGCCAGCTCGGCAGATCCAGGCGCGGGCGTTGCGAAAAGTCAGGCACCCGCGGCGGCTGTTTGCTGAGTGCCGCGAGTGCCACGTCGACCGCCTTGTCGAGCTGCGGATCGCGGCCGTTGGCATAGTCCTGCGGCGCGATGTCGACGTGCACATCCGGCTCGGTGCCCCAGTTCTCGACACCCCAGCCAACATCCTTGAACCAGAAGCTGAACTCGGGCTGCGTGGTGATCGTGCCGTCCACCAGGCGATGGCGCGGCCAGATACCGATCACACCGCCCCAGGTGCGGGTGCCCACCAGCGGGCCGAGGCCCATCAGCTTGAAGCAGTGCGAGAAGATGTCACCGTCCGAGCCAGCATGCTGGTTCGTCACGCACACGACAGGGCCGGCCACGGCATGCGCCGGGTAGGGTTCCGGCGCGCCCCAGCGCGAAACGTCGTAGCCCAGCACACGGCGCGCGAGCTTTTCCAGCAGCAGTTGCGAGACATGGCCACCGCGGTTGAAGCGCGCATCGACGATCAGCCCGTCGCGCAGGCTCTCGGTGCGCAGATAGCGGTGGAATTCCGAAAAGCCCCAGGTCACCATGTCCGGGATGTGAAGGTAACCGAGCCGGCCACCCGAGGCTTCGCGCACGCGGGCGCGGTTGGCCTCGACCCACTCGCGGTAGCGCGCGGCGTCTTCGCCCGGCAAGGCACGCACCACCGCGCGGCGGCGGTTGGCGCCATCGGCATCGGCCAGCAGCAGCTCCACCTTGCGACCCGCGCGCGCCACCAGCCGCGCCTGCGGCGGATGTTCGCGGTCGCACGCAAGGCCGTCGATCGCCAGCAGGCGTTCGCCCGGCTTGGCTTGCACGCCCACGGCAGCGAGCGGCGAATCGTGCCCTTCGCGCCAGGCATCGCCGCGCACCAGGCGCACGATGCGGTAGCAGGCGTTCGCTTCGTCCCACGAGAATTCGGCGCCCAGATGGCCCAGCGGCAGCGCGGCAACGCGCTTGCGATCGCCGCCCGATTCGTAGCAATGCGAGGTCGCCAGTTCGCCCTGCATTTCCCAGATCAGGTCCGACAGCTCTTCGCGCGTCGAGATCCGTTCGACCAGCGGCGCGTAGCGCGCCCAGATGCGGCCCCAATCCACGCCACTCATGTCGGCCGTCCAGAACTGATCGCGCTGCAGGCGCCACACTTCGCGCAGCATCTGGCGCCACTCCGAACGCGGGTCGACTTCGACCTGCACGCGATCGAGATCGACCCAGCCGGATTCGCGCGAGAAGTCGCCGACCTCGGTCTCCTCCTTCGGCTTCTCGCCGATCTTGAAGGCGCGCACACCCTCGCTGGTGTCGGCGATCAGCGCCTTGCCAGGCAGCGCGAGAAGGAAACCAGCCACATCGCCGAGCACGGTGTCGAGCTTCTGCTCACGCATATCCCAACTTTGCAGCAACGCGTCGGCGACGTCGTGATCCTCATCGCTCTCGGTGGTCACCGGGTGCAGCGTCCAGTAGACGATGCCCTTCGCGGCATCGATGCGACCGTAGCGACCGGCCCCGACCGGGAAGGCGCGCACACGGTCGGCAAGGCCTTCGAGTTCGACGACGACCGGCTTGGGCGGGCGCTTGCGCTCGGCCTGTTCGGCCTTCTTGTCGCCCTCCTCCTTGCTATCGCTTTCCTCGTCGCCGTCGTCCTCATCCTCGTCGTCTTCGTCCTCGTCGTCGCCAAAGCCACGCGGCAGGGGCTCGAACGGGTCAACGCCGTCGGCCTGCAAGGCCACCAGGTAGGGGCGCGTGGCGCGCGGGAAAGAGAGGTCGAACACGATCTCGTCGTACACCGGCTCAAAGGCGCGGGTCGAGAGGAAGTACAGGTACTTGCCGGACGGGTCCCAGGCAGGCGAGAAGTCGTCGAAATCCTCGCCGCTGGCCATCCCGCTGCGGCCGGTGGCGATCTCCAGCAGCTTGATCGCGCGCGTGGCACGGCTCACCGAGAAGTCGTAGGCAAGCCAGGCGCCATCCGGCGAGAACGCAGGCTCGTCGATGCGCCGATAGTCGCAGCGGTCCAGCAGGCGCACTTCGCGCGTAACGAAATCCGCCAACCACAATTCATTGCGATGGTTGGTCACCACCACGCGCAGGCCGTGCGGCGCCGCCACGATGCCGGTGACGCGGCCGAAGTCCGCCTCCAGCACGCTGACACCCTCGTCCGCATGCAGCTCCAGGCGCTCTTCACCGCTGGCGTCGGACACCATCACGACCCCCACGCCCTCGGCCAGCCACACCGGCAGGCGGTAGCGCGCGCCCTGCTCTTCGCCGAGCTGGCGCATCGCGCCCTCCCACAGCGGCAGGCTCACCGCCTTGCCGCGCACAGCCAAAGCAACGGTGTGGCCATCCGGATGCACGCTGAGTGCTTCGAGTTCGGCGTCGCCGCTGACGAACTTGCGCGCCAGTTGTGGCCGGGCAGCAGGCACTTCGATCTCGATACGCGTTGCGTCGCCGCCAGCGGGGTTGAGTCGATAGACGTCGCCGCCGCTCTGGTAGACGATCGTCGTGCCATCGGTGGAAGCGTGCCGAACATAGTGTTCGCCATGCTCGGTATGCCGGCGCAAGCCAGCCCCAGAGGGCTCGCACGAATAAAGGTTGCCAATGCCTTCATGGTCGGAGATGAACCAGATGCGGTCGCCAATCCACATCGGGCAGGCGAGGTTGCCCGCCTTGCGCGGATCGCCGAAGGGATCGAGCGCGGCAAACTCGCCCTTGCCATCGACATCCACCCACAGGTGGCCAACGGTGCCGCCGCGGTAACGCTTCCACAACGCCGGATCACTGGTGTTCCGGCCCAGCACACAAGCGCCGTCGGCGGACCACGAAGCCTCGCTCGCCATCCCCCAAGGCAACAGCACCGGCAGTGGCGCATCCAGCGCCACGGTGAACAGGCGCCGCATGTGGAAGAAAGGCTGATCGGCATTGCTCGCAACAACGACACGGCCGTCCGGCGTCCAGCCAGTCACGGCGGTATGCGCGCCGAGCCAGGTCAGGCGCCGCGCGGCGCCGCCCTGCGCCGGCATCACGTACACCTCAGAATGACTCTCATCGGTGGCGATGAAGGCGAGCCACTTGCCACACGGCGAGAAACGCGGAAAACCGACCAGGCCGCGCCCGCCGGAAATCCGCCGCGCCACCCCGCCCGCCAGCGGCACCGACCACAAATCGTCGTCGGTGACGAACACCAGCGTGTCGCCCGAAACGGTCGGGAAGCGAAGATAGGCGGGGACATGGGACATGCGGTGAACTCCAGCCAGGGCGCAGCCGCAGCAACGCCCCGTCAAATCAAGGGAAACGGCGAATTATGCCACCGCCCCCGGCCCCGCTACGCCGCCCCACTTGGCAGGACAAAAAAACTAGCTATAATTGCGGCCTCGCGTGGGGGGGTAGCTCAGCTGGGAGAGCGCCGCGTTCGCAATGCGGAGGTCGGGAGTTCGATCCTCCTCCTCTCCACCACCGAATTCAAAGCCGCTGATGCCGCAAGGGTCAGCGGCTTTTTCGTATCTGAAGGCCCGCTGGTGCGCGCACGGGCGCGTCAGATCAAATGCGCTTTCCCGCCGCTGCGCTAGCCTGCGAGAATCCGACTTGGATTCCACGGCGAAAGGCTCGGTATGCGGCTCCAGGCGATCTTGGGCGTTGTGTTGGGTGCGGTCGTGTTCTCCTCCACCTTGGCGGCCGCCGAGCCGATCGCCGCGAAGCGGCCGAAGATCGGGCTGGTGCTCGGTGGCGGCGGGGCGCGGGGCCTCGCGCATGTTGGCGTACTGGAGCAGCTCGAACGGCTTCGGGTGCCGATTGACTGCATCGCGGGCACGAGTGCCGGCGCGCTGGTGGGCGGCGTGTATTCGAGCGGGATGCCGCTGCCGGATATCCGCAAACGCGTGGAATCCGTCGATTGGGAAAAGCTCATCGGCGGCGTGCCCGACCGGCGGAACCTGCCCTACCTGCGCAAGCAGGACGATTTCAAGAACCTCGCGGCAATGACCCTGGGGCTGGACGCGGAGGGTGTGAAGCTGCCGCGCAGCGTGGTCAACTCGCAGTTCATCGACGCCTTCCTGCGCGAGCTGACGCAGGACCAGTTCATTGATTCGTTTGCGAAGCTGCCGATCCCCTTCGTGGCGATTGCGACCGACCTCGAATCGGGCGACATGCGGGTCTTCAAGAGCGGCGATCTGGCAATCGCGCTGCGGGCCAGCATGGCGGTGCCCGGCGCCTTCGACGTGGTGCACGACAGCGGCCGGATGTACGTCGACGGGATGTTCGTGCGCAACCTGCCGGTCGAGAACATCAAATCCAAGGCGCCCGAAGGTTGTGGCGCGGATATCGTGATCGTGGTCGACGTCGGCACGCCGATGCTCAAGCGCGACGATATCAAGAGCTTCCTCGACGTCGCGGTGCAGGCGATGAACATCGCCACCGGGCGCAACGTGCAGGAGTCGCGCAAGTTGATCGGCCCCGATGATGTGCTGATCGAACCGGATCTGGACGGCTACAGCCCCGCCAGCTTCACCGACGCGAAAGACATCATCGAGCGAGGTCGCAAGAGTGTCGCCAGCGTCGAAGCACGACTGGCCGAACTGGCGATTCCGGAGCAGGACTACCAAGCCTGGGCCAGCCGCGTATCGAGCAAGGCGCCCAAAGAGCTGGTGCCGTACGACCGCGTTGAGGTCGCCAGCACACGCTTCGTGCCCGCCAAGCGCGTAGAAGAGGTGCTCACTGCACCGCCTGCGCCCGCCAGCCAGGATGAGTTGCTGAAGCGCTTCGACAAGCTTTACGACTCGGGCGACTTCGACGGCATCAACTACCGCCTGAATCAGGAAGGCGGCCAGCGTGTCGCAACCGTGGCGCCAATCGAGCGGCATGTCGGCCCGAACTACCTGCGCTTTGGTGTCGATCTCTCGTTCGACACCTACCGTACTGCCAACGTCGCACTCCTGGCGAACTACCAGATGACGTGGCTGAACCAGTGGGGTGCGCAATGGCGCAACTTCCTGCGCCTGGGCGCGGGCGGCGAGCTTGAGAGCGAGATCTATCAACCGCTGTGGGGCTCCCCGGTTTTTGCTTACGGGCGTGCCGAAGCTGCGAATTCGTTGTTCCCGGTGTATAGCGAGGAAGGCTCCAAACTGATGGAGCTGGAAATCAGGCGCGCCGGAGCGGAGGCCGGCATGGGCTATTCGCTCGGCCGCTTTGGCGAAGTTCGCGCCGGCCTGCTGATACAGAAGATCCGCAATGAGGCGATGACCGGCATCGCGGGCACCCTGGCATCGGACACCTTGAGCTCCACCTTGCGTGGCTTGCGCCTCAGCGGCGTGGTGGATCAGCTGGACAACCCGAAGTGGCCGCGCCACGGCTACTACCTGCGCACCGATTACGGCGCGGCAAAGATGGAGTCCGAGAACTCGTCGCGCAACAGCACGCAGCTGCTGTCGGTCGACGCCGATCTGGTCGAGACCTACGCGACCTACACGGTACGCGGTTCCGCACGACTGCGCGGTTCGCTCGAGCGCGAGCTGGCCGGCACGCCTGCGCCGTATCAGCTCGGGGGCTTCCTGCAGCTTTCCGGCCTGCGTGCCGATCAACTGGTCGGC
This sequence comes from Niveibacterium sp. COAC-50, assembly GCF_013184235.1. Classification (NCBI taxonomy): domain Bacteria; kingdom Pseudomonadati; phylum Pseudomonadota; class Betaproteobacteria; order Rhodocyclales; family Rhodocyclaceae; genus Niveibacterium; species Niveibacterium sp. COAC-50. Next base: position 57,908 of record NZ_JABCJM010000001.1, on the reverse strand, counting down.
GCACAGACCGCACTCGCCCGCGTGATGGTGTACAAGCAGATCTCGACGCTGTTGCCGCAACTGGGTTCAGGCACCTACATCGGCGGCTCGCTTGAATCGGGCAAGGTGTGGAACCAGCTGATCACGCACGAGAACACGCCGACCATTCCGTCAGCGTCGGTCTATCTGGGTGTGGACACCCTGCTCGGCCCGCTCTACATGGCGGTGGGCTGGTCCGACTACATGGGAGGCAAGTGGGGCGGCTACCTGTACCTGGGTTACACGAAGTAAGCGCCCCGGCCGGGCTCGATCAGAGCCCGGCGCCCCAGCGCGTTTGCAGTGCAAGCGCCATCAGGCTCATGTTGTTGCCGGTGCGGGCATAGACACCGTTGCTGGCGGTGAATTTGACTGACTGATACCGGTTCAGCGGCATCGCCACCGTTGCGCCGAGCCGCCAGTTCTCCTGCAGGTCGTTGCCGGCCTTGCCGTCGATATGGGTGCGACCACCTTGATAGTAGTTCGCGCTCAGCGACACCCACGCACCCGGCGCAAACGTGTAAACACCATGCACCTGCGTCGAATAGAGCGGGTCCTGCTTGCGCTCGGAACCGCCGAAGAAGTCTTCGTTGGTGGTGTAGAACGTCACCGCGGTAGCCAGCTCAAGCGAGTACGGCCCCAAGGCCTTGGAGAGGCCGAACTCCGGCTTGATCGCCCAGCGGTTGCTACCCAGATTGACCGCCTTGCGGTCGTCATAGGCGCCGGTCGGGGCCACGACTTCGAGGCTCACGCCCACCACCAGGTCCGGTGTGTAATGGCTGAACTCCGGCACCGTCAGCGCCGGCGCCCCGAGCATGTTGTAGGACACCCGCAGCACCGAGTCGCCTAGCCCCTGCTGCTCGCGTGTCACCACGCGACCCGCATAGTCGGCCGTACCGGACAGCGAGGCATAGGGCAGCACCAGGTCCACTCTGCCCGTCTGCCCGCCCAGCTCGAACACGCGGGCATAGCCAGCGAAACCGGCCCACACGCGCAGATCTGGATTCTTGACCGGCAAGGCCGGATCAAACGCCACGCCGCCCGTTGAACGAGCTATGCCGGCGATGGCGAAGTTCATGCCCACCGGCGCGTTCGAGTAATTGCGCGGCTCGATCGACTGCGCAAAAGCGCCGTCCGCCGTAAGGCCAAGGCCCAGCAGCGCAAGGTATCCGATGCGCCGCGATGCGTTCGATACGGTGCCCAATTGCGTAGCCCTTTTTGCCCAGCGTTCACTGGCAAGGCCTTTGCCGGCAATCCGCGCAAAGGTCCGTTGACGCCGCAGCACTTGCCCGCAGGATCGGCGCAAAGCCCAGCCCGCTCATTATCACGCACCCAAGGGCGCAAGAGAGCAATCCCGGTCATGGAATGCCCAAGTCAGGCGATCCTAGTATCTGCCTTGAACACGCAACGACGACGCGGCGCAGCCTTCGATCCAGAGCAGCAAGGCCATCGACCACGACGCGAGGATAGACAAGGCGTGTGACAACTCGACCCAGTGGGCCAACGAATAAGGAGAACAACATGCGGCTGCCCGCCATGCGCTTGCGTGCAAAACTGACTGCGGCCTTTGCCGCCCTGCTGCTTGCGGTCGTCGTACTGGGCGTTTTCGCGAGCCGGCAGATCGCGGCGGTGAACGCCGTATCGGCCGAACTGGCCAGCGTATGGTTGCCCGGTGTACAGGTCGTCGCGGCGCTGAGCGGCGAAAAGGCGGACTTCCGCACCGCCGAGTTGCAGTTCGTGCTGTCGGTCGACCCGAACGACCGCAAGCGTTACGCCAAGATCCTCGTGGACGCCGACAAACACCTCGGCGAACGCGTTGCAACGCTCAGCCAGATCACGCGCAACGCGGCACAACGCGAAGCGCTGGATGCGTTCTCCAAACACTGGGCCGCCTACAAGATCGAGCATGACAAAGCGATCCTGCTTGCCCAGCAGGATGACCCGGAAACCGCGCGCGACCTGCTGCGGGGCACGGCCCAAACCGAATACGAACAGGCTGACGCGGCATTGCGCAAGGTGGTCAGCCTCGCAGAACAAGGTGCTGCCGCCGCCAGCGCGGATGCCGACCGCGTCACGCGGCGTGCCTCGGTGTTGATTGGTGTCGTCGCACTGATCGCCGCATCGGCCGGCATCGCGCTGGCCTTGTTCATGGCCAACCGCATTGCAGTGCCGCTGCGCTCAGCGATCGCGCTCGCAGAGAAGGTCTCCGGCGGCGACCTCGCGGAGCCGATCCGCGCGCATGGCAACGACGAAATCGGCGAACTGCTGACGGCGCTCGAACGCATGCGCAGCAACCTCGCACAGACGGTTTCCTGCGTGCGCGACAGCGCCGGGCAGGTCGCCCTCGCATCAAGCGGACTTTCCGCCAACACGCAGAGTGTTGCCGACGCGTCGGTGCGCCAGAACAGCATGGCCAGCGCGGCGAGTGACGGCCTCAAGCACTTCATTGATTCGCTCGCCGAGATGGTGCGCTCGGCCGAGTCTGTGAGCGACATTTCCGACGCCGCGCTGACCAAGACGCGCGACGGCAGCGAGCAGGTCGCCGCATTGGTGGCGGAAGTCTCAGAAGCCGACGAGGCGATGAACGCAATCGCAACCTCGGTGCGCGCCTTCGTGTCGAGCACGCAGACGATCAGCTCGATGACCGCAACGGTGCGCGAGCTGGCCGACCAGACCAACCTGCTTGCGCTCAACGCAGCCATCGAGGCCGCACGCGCAGGCGAACAGGGGCGCGGTTTCGCGGTGGTCGCGGACGAGGTGCGCAAGCTCGCCGAGAAGTCGCGCCAGTCCGCGGCGTCGATCGACGAGATGACACAATCGCTCAGCGCCCAATCGGGCATGGTCGAATCGTCGGTTGCGCGCGGTTTGTCGGCGCTGTCGAGCAGCCACGCCTATGTCGACGGTGTCAAACACATGCTCACCGATGCAGCATCGTCGGTGGAAGACGCCGCCTCCGGTGTCAGCCGCATCCGGCAGATCGCCGTCGCGCAGCGAAGCGCCTCGGAAGAAGTCGGCGCCCATGTGGCCGAGATTGCCGACATGGCCGCGCAGAACGACAGCACGGTGCGCGAGACGGCCGCCCAGGCGCAGGCACTGGAACAGCTCTCACGCACGCTGGAAGATTCGGTCGGCCGCTTCGTGCTGGAGCCCGGCGCGAAGGCGGAACCGGCCTTCAGCTAAGGAAGGTCTGAATACGTGGCTGCGACGGCGCATCGCCGCGTTGTGGCGTGCTCGCTCCCGCGGCTATCCATTTGATATGTCTTGGTGGCCGCGCGCGCCACGCCTAGCGCTGCATCCGTCTCGCTCACTTCTTCAAACCTTCCCTGAACCGCAGGATTCAGCCGCGCGGCGACTCGGCGGCGAGACCGCCGACCGGCACGCGGATGCAGAAGGTAGTCGTGCCTTCGGAGGACACCACCGAGATCTCGCCACCGTGCGCGGCAACGATTGAACGGGTGATCGCGAGCCCAAGCCCCGCGCCTTCGCTCGAACGGGTGCGCGCGGGATCGACGCGGTAGAAGCGGTCGAACAAACGCGGCAGATGCACCTCGGGAATCGTCGCCCCCTGATTCGACACCGCAACGCTTGCAACGCCCTCCGCGACCTCGATGCGGATCGCCACGGTGCTGTTGCCATGAGCGTGACGCACCGCATTCGACAGCAGGTTGGCCAGCGCGCGCCGCAACATCAGGTGGTCGGCACGCACGGTGGCGCTGCCACTGCGCTGCAGACTCAAGCCGCGCTCGGATGCAACCGGCTCGAAGAACTCGATCAGCGCATCGACTTCGGCGTCCAGCGCGACGGCCTCCCACTGCGGCACGAGCAGGCCGTTATCGGCCTTCGCGAGGTAGAGCATGTCCGAGACCATCCGCGACAGGCGCTCGTATTCCTCAAGGTTGGAGAACAGCACCTCGCGATACTCGTCGGGCGAACGAACCCGTGACAGCGACACCTGCGTCTGCGTCGTCAGGTTTGAGATCGGCGTACGCAGTTCGTGCGCCAGGTCCGACGAGAAATCGGACAGCCGCACGAACGCTTCCTGCAGGCGCTCGAGCATCGCATTGAACTGCTCGGCCAGATCGTGGAGCTCGCGCGGCACCCGTTCAAGCTTCAGGCGCTCGTTCAGATGTGAGGCGGAGATCTGGCTCGCCATGCGCGCGACATCCTGAATCGGCTGGAGCGAGCGGCGCGCGATCAGGCGGCTGAGCACCGCCACCGCGAGCACCGACAGGCCGATCACCCAGAACAGGCTGCGATGGAAAGCGCGCAGAAACTGCTCGTGGTGCATCACGTCGACCGACAGCGTCACACGCATCGGCGGCTCGCCGGGGATCGCCGTGCTGGCGAGTGCCGAGAAGCCGCGCATCTGCATGCCGTCCATCTGCCAGCCATGCAGTAGCGTCTTGCCCGCATCGATCGGGAAGACCGGCATCTTGCCGTGGTGCATCGTCGAGAACACCTGCTCGCCGCTACCGCGCTGGATCGAGAGTTCAAGGCCATGGTGGCCAACCAGCGCGTCGGCCATGCGTTCGGCCAGTTTGTCGAGATCGGCCGGCGACTGAAGCCGCCCGAGGGCGTGACGGGTGAGGTCCAGCTTGCCCTGCATCAGATCGAGGTCCTGTTCTTCGAAATGACGCTCAACCGATTGCTCGATGAACCAGGCTGCGGTGCTGAACACCACCGCAGCGGCAAGCGAGAACAGCAGGGCCAGCCGGGCGGCCAGCGACGCGGGTCGCCTCATTGCGCCTCGCCCTCTTCCAGCACGTAGCCCATGCCACGTACGGTGCGGATCAGTTTCGGCTCGAAACCATCGTCGATCTTTGCGCGCAAGCGGCGTACCGCCACCTCGATCACATTGGTGTCACTGTCGAAGTTCATGTCCCACACCTGCGAGGCGATCAGCGAGCGCGGCAGGATCTCGCCGCGGCGCCGCAGCAACAGCTCGAGCAACGCGAACTCCTTGGCGGTCAGGTCGATCCGCGTCCCCGCGCGTGTCACACGCCGCCGGCGCAGGTCCAGCTCGAGGTCGGCAACCACCAGACTATCGGCCTCGCGCGCCTTGCCCCGCCGCAGCAGCGTGCGCACCCGCGCCAGCAACTCCGAAAAGGCGAAGGGTTTAACGAGGTAGTCGTCGGCGCCGCTCTCCAGCCCCTTGACGCGATCTTCGACCTCGTCGCGCGCCGTCAGGAACAGCACCGGCATGTCCTTGCCGGCGCGGCGGATCGCTTGCAGCACCGTCCAGCCATCCATCGCAGGCAGCATCACATCGAGGATCACGAGGTCGTAGTCCTCGTTGAGCGCCTGGTGCAGGCCATCGATGCCGTCGCGCGCCAGGTCCGTGACGAAGCCGGCTTCGGTGAGCCCCTGCTTCACATAGTCGCCCGCCTTCGCTTCGTCTTCGACAACCAGGATTTTCATGCGTCGGCCCCTCCACGGCCTTGGCGGCGATTCTGCCGGAACAGCGCCGCGGACAGGCCTTCCTTACAGGAATGTAATCCACCGGTCAGCATACCGACAGCCGCCAACGCCGATCATCGCCCTGCACAGTCGGGCGCAGTACCCCGCCGATTGGGGGCTGCGCAGACGCGATCAATTTCAATCGTTCCAACGAGGTCACCGCCATGAACACCCTTCTCCCCATCGCTGCACTGAGCATCGCCCTGCTGGCCGCCGCACCCGCCCAAGCCGCCGACCCGCATGCGGGCCATCATGCCGCGGCAACGAAGAATGCCGAGATGTCGCACGGCACGGTGAAGAAGGTGGATAAGGCAAAGGGCACGATCACGATCGCGCACGGCCCCTTGGTCAACCTTGGCATGGGTGCGATGACCATGAGCTTCAAGGCGAAGGACGCTGCCTGGCTCGACCAGGTCAAGGTCGGCGACGCAATCGATTTTGTTGCCGAGGACGTCGGCGGCGCGCTGACAATTACCCAACTGCAGCGTAAGTAAGCACACTGACAGCCGTCGCCCGCAAAACAGGAACGCCCATGTCCACACGCATCTGCCTGGTGTTCAGCCTGGCCGCCGCGCTCGCGTGCGGCAACGCACTCGCCAACGAAGCCCGCGCGCCCGGCCGTTCGGTCGATGAACTGCTCGATCTGGCGCGCAGCACCAATCCGACGGTTCGCGCCGCGCAGCAGGAAGCCGCCGCGGCGCGCGAGCGGGTCCAGCCCGCCGGCGCCCTGCCAGACCCGATGCTGAAGATCGAGTTGATGGATGTGACCAACATGGGCACCACCAGCGTGCGGCTGTCCCCGGCGCAGGTCGGCAGTACGCAATACACCTTCAGCCAGCAACTGCCCTTCTGGGGCAAGCGCGACTTGCGCCGCGACGTCGCCGAATCCGGCGCACGGGTCGCCGAGTTCACCGCGGAGGACATGACGCAGGAGCTGCTCGCCCTGGTCAAACGCGGTTACGCACAGTACTGGCAGGTGACCCGCCTGCAGGAAGTGACACAAGAACTGGGCAGCCTGGGGGAAAAGATGGAGCAGGTCGCGCGCAGCCGCTATGCGTCCGGCCTGGTCGCGCAGCAGGACGTGATCCGCGCCCAGCTTGAACTCACCAGCCTCAAGCAGGAGCAGATCCAGCTCGACAATGAACGCCAGACGATGCGCGCGATACTCAACGGCCTGCTCGCACGCGGCCCGCAGGCGCCGTTGGCCGAGCCGGAGCAATTGCGCAGCATCCCCAGCCCCGCCGCGCTGCAGATGGATGCGCTGGTCGATCGGCTGCGCGGCCGTAACCCGCAGCTGTCGGCCGAGCTGGCGAAAACGCTTGGCGCGGAAAAAAGCCGCGACCTCACCTATCGCAATCGCATGCCCGATCTGAACCTCGGCATCGTGCCGGTGCAGCGCGGCTCCAGCGTCAATGAGTGGCAACTGATGTTCGAAGTAAACCTGCCGTTGCAGTTCGACAGCCGCCGCAGCCAGGAACGTGAAGCCGAACGGATGCTCGACGCCGCCCGCGCGCGCGCTGAGTCGACCGCCAGCCGCTTGATCGGCGAGCTCGGTGGCAGCCTCGCTGCGCTCGATGCCTCACGGCGGATCGAGGCGATCACCGCCAGCACGCTGCTGCCGCAAACCGAAGCCACCTTTCAATCCGCGCTCGCCGGTTACGAGACCGGCCGCGTCGATTTCGCAACCCTGATCGATGCGCAGCGCGCAATCCGAAAAGCACGCCAGGACCTGATCAAGGCGCGTGCCGACCAGCAAGCCCGGCTGGCAGATATCGAACGACTGATCGGAGAACAACTGTGAACCGCGTACTCGCAATTGGCGCTGGGGTCGTCGCGCTCGCCGCAGCCGCCGGGCTGGGCTACACCGTTGGCCACCAGCGCAGCGCCACGCCGAACGCCGCCGCGCCGGGCGCAAATGCAGCTGCGGGCACCGCACGGAAGATCCTCTACTACCGCAATCCGATGGGCTTGCCCGATACCTCACCCACACCGAAGAAGGACCCGATGGGGATGGATTACATCCCGGTCTATGAGGGCGGCGACGAAGGCGAGTCAGGCAGCAGCACCTTGCGCCTCAGCGTCGAGAAGATCCAGAAGCTCGGTGTGCGCACCGCAGAAGCGAAGACGCAGGCGCTCACACGCAGCGTCCGTGCGCTGGGCCGCATCGAGGTGGACGAACGACGCGTCGCGACCGTATCGCCCAAGTTCGAGGGCTGGGTCGAGCGACTGCATGTGAACGTCACCGGCCAGCTCGTGTCGCGCGGCCAGGCGCTGTTTGATGTCTACAGCCCCGATCTGGTTTCGGCGCAGCGCGAATACGCGATCGCCAGCAAGGGCAACGACGCGCTGAAGGATGCCGACGGCACGGCGCGAGAAGGCATGCGCGGCCTCGCGGAGGCGTCGCTCGCGCGGCTGCGCAACTGGGACATCTCTGAAGCGCAGATCAAGGAACTCGCGCAGCAGGGCGGCACGCGGCGCACGCTGAGCTTCCGCTCACCGGTGAGTGGCATCGTGATGGAGAAGAAGGCGGTACAGGGCATGCGATTTGCCGCGGGCGATGCGTTGTACCAGATCGCCGACCTCTCGTCGGTATGGGTGATTGCCGACGTGAATGAGCAGGATGTCGGCCTCCTCGCACTGGGCCAGAAGGCACGCATCACGATCAACGCATACCCGGGCAAGGTGTTTGAGGGCGCGATCACTTACGTCTATCCAACCCTCAACGCCGAAACCCGCACCGTGCCGGTCCGGGTCGAGCTGGCGAACCCGGGCGGCCTGCTCAAGCCCGGCCTGTTCGCGTCACTTGAACTCAGCGCCGCGCCGCGCAGCCCGGCGGTGACGGTGCCGCTCTCGGCGGTGATCGACAGCGGTGCGCGCCAGATCGTGCTGGTGCAGGTTGCGGAAGGCCGTTTCGAGCCGCGTGTGGTGAAACTCGGCAGCCGCTCCGAGAGCGACGTCGAAGTGCTCGACGGCGTGAAGGCCGGTGAGCCGGTCGTGACGTCGGCCAACTTCCTCATCGATGCGGAGAGCAACCTGAAGGCCGCGGTCTCCGGCTTCGGAGCACAGCCCTCCGCCCCCAAGGCGAAGGACGCAGCCAGTGCAAGCGCGGTGCATCACGGCGAGGGCCGCATCGAGGCAATCGACGCCGCGAGCGGAAGTATCAGCCTCGCGCACCAGCCAATTGCCAGCCTCAAATGGCCGGCGATGACGATGGACTTCGTGCTTGCGAATGCCTCGCTCAGCAACGGGTTGAAGGTCGGCGCTGCGGTGCAGTTCGACTTCGTCGAGCGCCAGCCGGGCGAGTGGGTCGTCACCACGATCAAGCCGCTCAGCGCCGGCGACGCGGCTGCACACAAGGGCCACTGAGATGCTCAACGCGCTCATCGACTGGTCGGCCCGCAACCGTTTCCTGGTGCTGCTCGGCACGCTCTTCGTCGTGATCGCCGGGGTCTGGGCGGTGATGAAGACACCGCTCGACGCCCTGCCCGACCTGTCCGACGTGCAGGTGATCGTCTACACCGAATACCCCGGCCAGGCGCCGCAGGTGGTGGAAGACCAGGTCACCTATCCGCTCACCTCAGCGATGCTGTCGGTGCCGAAGTCCAAGGTCGTAAGGGGCTTTTCCTTCTTCGGCGCGTCCTTCGTGTATGTGATCTTCGAGGACGGCACCGACATCTACTGGGCGCGCTCGCGGGTGCTCGAATACCTGAACGCCACTGCGGGGCGACTGCCAAGCGGCGTTGCGCCACAGCTGGGGCCGGACGCCACCGGCGTCGGCTGGGTCTATCAGTACGCGCTGCAGGCCAAAGACAAGTCGCTCGCCGATCTGCGCGCCACGCAGGACTGGTTCCTGCGCTACCAGTTGAGCAAGGCTCATGGCGTCGCCGAGGTCGCCTCGATCGGCGGCTTCGTGCGGCAGTACCAGGTCACGGTAGACCCGCTCAAGCTGCGCGCCTACGGCATACCGCTGAACAAGCTCGCGGACGTGATCCGCGCGTCGAATCGCGACGTCGGCGGGCGCGTGGTCGAAATGGCCGAGACTGAATACATGGTGCGCGGCCGCGGCTACCTGCGCAGCCCGAGCGACATCGAAAAACTGGTGCTCAAGGCCGAGGGCGGCACGCCGGTGCGCATCGGCGATGTGGCGCGGGTGGAATTCGTGCCGGACGAGCGGCGCGGCCTGACCGAACTCAACGGCGAAGGCGAAGTGGTCGCCGGCATCGTGATGGCGCGCTTCGGCCAGAATGCGCTGGAGGTGATCGGCAACGTCAAGGCCAAGATCGCCGAGGTCGCTTCCGGTCTGCCGGATGGCGTATCGATCAAGGCGGTGTACGACCGCTCGGAGCTGATCGAGCGGGCGATCGAAACGCTCAAGCGCACGCTGGTCGAAGAATCGATCATCGTCGCCGCGGTGTGCGTGATCTTCCTGATGCATGTGCGCAGCGCACTGGTGGCGATCGTGATGCTGCCCGTTGGTGTACTGATTGCCTTCATCGCGATGCACGCGCTCGGCATGAACTCGAACATCATGAGCCTGGGCGGCATCGCGATTGCGATCGGCGCGATGGTGGACGCAGCCATCGTCATGATCGAAAACGCGCACAAGCACATCGAGCGACTCAAGCCCGACGAGTCACGCTTCGACGCAATGATCGCCGCCTGCAAGGAAGTTGGCCCTGCGCTGTTCTTCTCGCTGCTGATCATCACCGTATCCTTCCTGCCGGTGTTCACGCTCGAATCGCAGGAAGGCCGCCTGTTCTCGCCGCTTGCCTACACCAAGACCTTCGCGATGGCCGGCGCGGCACTGCTGTCGGTAACCCTGGTGCCGGTGCTGATGATGCTGTTCATCCGCGGCCACATCATGCCGGAGGCAAGGAACCCGGTTAACCGCGCGCTGATCTGGCTCTACCGGCCGATCATCGCTGGCGTGATGCGCTGGAAGAAGACCACCATCGGCATCGCCCTCGTCGCGCTGTTGGTGAGCGTATGGCCGGCATCGAAACTCGGTTCCGAGTTCATGCCCACGCTCAACGAAGGCACGCTGTTCTACATGCCGACCTCGTTGCCTGCGATGTCGATCACCAAAGCCGCCGAGCTGCTGCAAACGCAGAACCGCATCATCAAGAGCTTCCCGGAAGTCGAATCGGTGTTCGGCAAGGCGGGCCGCGCCAACACCGCGACCGACCCGGCGCCAACCGAGATGTTCGAGACGGTGATCAACCTCAAGCCGGAATCCGAATGGCGGCCCGGCATGAACATCGACAAGCTGATCGCCGAGATGGACAAGGCGCTGCAATTCCCCGGCGTGTCGAACGCATGGACGATGCCGATCAAGGCGCGTATCGACATGCTCTCCACCGGCATCCGCACACCGATCGGCATCAAGGTGTTCGGCAAGGATCTCGACGAGATGGAACGCCTCGCGAAGCAGATCGAGGCGGTCGTGAAACAGGTGCCGGGTACCACCAGCGCCTTTGCCGAACGGATCACCGGTGGCTTCTATCTCGATATCGACCCGGACCGCGACGCGCTGGCGCGCTACGGCCTCGGTGTGGGCGATCTGCTCGACGTGGTATCCACCGCGTTGGGGGGTGAGATGGTGACGACCACCGTCGAAGGGCGTGAGCGTTTCGGCGTAACGGTGCGCTACCCGCGCGAGCTGCGCGACGACCCGCAGAAGATCGCGAGCCAGGTGCTGATACCGACCATGGGCCGTGCGATGGTGCCGTTGGGTGAAGTGGCGAAGGTGTCGATCGTCAAGGGTGCACCCAGCATCCGCACCGAGAACGCGCTGCTCTCCGCCTACATCTACGTCGACATCCGCGATCGAGATATCGGCTCGTATGTGAAGGATGCGCAGAAGGCAGTCAGCGAGCAGGTGAAGTTCCCGCCCGGCTACTACGCGAGCTGGAGCGGCCAGTTCGAATCGATGCAGCGCGCGATCGAGAAGATGAAGATCGTGCTGCCGCTGACGCTGCTGATCATCTTCCTGCTGCTGTACCTGAACTTCAAACGGCTTACCGAAACGCTGATCGTGATGCTGTCGGTGCCCTTCGCACTGATCGGCGGTGTGTGGCTGATGTGGGCGCTCGGCTACAACCTGTCGGTCGCAGTCGCGGTGGGCTTCATAGCGCTCGGCGGCGTCGCGGCGGAAACCGGTGTCGTGATGCTGATCTACCTCGACCACGCATGGCGCGAGATCAGTGCGCGCCGCGCAGCCGAAGGCCGCACACCGTCGGCCGAGGATCTCTACGCGGCGGTGATGGAAGGTGCGGTCGAGCGCGTGCGGCCAAAGATGATGACGGTCGTCGCGATCATGGCCGGCCTGCTGCCGATCATGTGGAGCCACGGCACCGGGTCGGAGGTGATGAGCCGCATCGCCGCGCCGATGGTGGGCGGCATGATCTCCTCCACCGTGCTGACGCTAGCGGTGATCCCCGCGATCTATGCGCTGGTGATGAGCCGCCGGCTGCGGCGGAGCACGGCATCGATCCCGGCGACGAGTGCGTCATGAGTGCCCCGCAAGCAGCTTCCCGCTTGCGGCAGATGCTGCTCCGCCTGCGTAACGGCTTTCGCTGCTGGTGCCGCGCCAACCGGCGCGCGCATCTGGCCGCCCGTGTCACCTGCTGCAACGGGCGGCGCCTGCCCTGAACCGCCCTACGGGTGCTTGGCGCGGTAGTCGGCGATGGCGGCCTTGAGGTCGTCGTATTCCTCGCACGGCAGCCAGCACAGCTTGTCCAGTGCGGCGAGGTGTTGTTCAGCATGCGCCAGATCGCCGGCCATCAGATAGGCCTCGCCGATGTATTCGTGCGCGCCGCGATGCTTCGGATCGATCGCAAGCGCCTGCTCGTAGTAGCGGAAGGCGTTGTCGAGCTTGCCCTGCTTGCGGCTCGCGTATCCGAGCAGGTTGAAGCCATCGGCGCTGCGCGGATGGCTCGCGACATAGGGCATCAGGATGCCGATTGCGCCCTGCCAGTCCGACGTTTTGATCGCGGCCTGCGCGGCGACGATCTCGGGTTCCTCGGTCACGGTGGTGCCACCACCACCGCCGCCGCCCGAGGCCTGAGCGCCGCCAGCCAGCAGGCAGGCAGCAAGGAGAAATACGCGGATCTTGCTCATGGCGGCCTCCATTCCGGCGCTGAGGGAAAGTACCCCCAGACGTCGTTATAGCGGCCGCAAGCTCATCGCGCGACCTGCGTTCAGAGCGGCCGGACGAGCTTGTGCAGCACCATGCCGGCAGCACCGGCGGCGACCGCACGTGCGCCATAGCGCGACACGCGGACTTCCGGCGGCGGCAGGCCGGCATCACGCGCATAGCGACCGAGCGTTTCGCGCGCGGCGTCGAGCAACGGGGCACCGAGCTCGCACGTCGGCCCACCGAGCACGAAGCGGCCCGGATCGAAGGCGGTCCACAGGTTCTGCATCAACACGCCAAGGTAGTGACCCGCACGCTGCACCGCGCTGATCGTGAGCGGATCACCCGCGCTGGCCCGTGCCACCAGCGTGCCGGCCGAGGCTTGCACGTCGCCATCGCCGGCGGATTGCTGCGCGATCGCGCGCAGCCCGATGTAGGCTTCCGCGCAGCCTTCGCGCCCGCAGGAGCAGCGCGGCCCGGCGACCTGCAGTATCGAATGGCCGACTTCGCCGGCAAACCCCGCCGAGCCCAGAAACAAGCGGTCGTTTACGACCACGCCGGCACCCACACCGATGCCAAGGCTCAGATACACCAGCGGCTCGGGCACCGGCGCCTCGCCGAATTCGAATTCACCCAGCGCCGCGACGTCCGCCTCGTTCTGCAGGTAGAGCGGCAGATCGCCCAGACCCGCGTTCGTGAGTGCGCTGCGCAGTGGCGTGGCCACGTCGATATCGCGCCAGCCCAGGTTGGGCGCCACTTTCAGGATGCCCGCCGACTCGTCCACCGCGCCGGGCAGCCCGACGCCGGCGCCGAGCACCTGCCGACCTGAGGCTCTGACGCTGACGATGCCATCGATCAGCAGGCTCGCGAGTCGCTGCAGCACGCCTTCGGCATCCACGCTGAGGAAATCTTCATCCGCCTGCCACACGATCTCGCCGGTCAGCGACGTGGCGACAACATGAATGCGATCCACGCCGAGCTCGGCGCCGACCATCGCGAGCCGATGCGGGTCGATCGCCAGCGGCGTCGGCCGACGCCCAAGCGCGCCGGTGATCTGGATTTCATGCTCGACGAGCCAACCTTCGTCGATCAGTTCCTGCGCCAGCAGGCTCACCGTCGATTTGGTGAGTCCGGTTTCCTTTGCCAGATCGGCGCGCGATTGCCCCGCCTGCTGTCGCACCCGCCGCACGATGGCCATGCGGTTGATCTGCTTGAGCAGGGTCTGGTCTCCAGTGATGGGCATGCGCATTCCTATCGCGGCAAATTACGGGTATCGAGCGTGCTCGGCGCATCAGCGGCACATCGCGCCGGGTGCCCATATTCTACTCATGGGCGGGCACGCGCCAAACAATGCAACTATCATTCTTGATGCCGGACAGCCAATATTTTCGGGCCGACCAACGAATTTTGGCGACTATAACCTTCTTGGCAAATTCGCGCTTTGCTGAGATTGCTGAGCGGGAAAAATGCCCATGTACCGCCCCGCCCACGACAGGCCTTGGGCGGCAAGCTAAAATTCGACCATTGAGCGGCTTGAGCGCCGCCATCCGCCCCCGCAAAATCGGGGACTCGCCGGACGCCGGCCCACCCCCAGCATCACAGCCGACCCGCGACCATGCCTGAATCGTCCTTGCGCGTGTTGTCCGTCATCCCGCCGATGACGCAACTGAATACGCCCTACCCCTCCACCGCCTACCTCACCGGCTTCCTGCGTTCGCGCGGGGTGGATGCGGTGCAGGAGGATCTCGCGCTGGCGCTGGTGCTCAAGCTCTTCTCGCCAGAGGGGCTGGCCGCGATCCGCGAGGCCATCGAAGCGCTGCCTGCGCGCAAGCACACGCGCCAGGTCGCGAGCTTCCTTGCCCAGTACCCGCGCTATGCCGCAACGATTGCGCCGGTGGTGGCCTTCCTGCAGGGGCGCGACACTACCCTCGCGCATCGCATCGGCGGCCGCGACTTCCTGCCCGAGGGGGCACGCTTCGAATCGCTGGACGTGTATATCGACCCGGATGGTGGCGACCCGCTCGCGTGGGCCTTCGGCGCGCTGGGCATGCAGGACCGCGCACGCCATCTCGCCACGCTGTACCTGAACGACCTCGCCGACGTGCTGCGCGACGCGGTCGACCCGCGTTTCGAATTCGTGCGCTACGCTGAATCGCTGGCGCAAAGCCAGCCGACCTTCGAGCCGCTGGCGCGCGCGCTGGCCGCCCCGCCGACACTGGTCGACACGCGACTCGCGGCGCTCACGCGCGAGGCCATCGCGAAACACACGCCACGCATCGTCTTGCTGTCGGTGCCCTTCCCCGGTTCGGTGTACGGTGCGTTCCGCATCGCCCAGACGATCAAGTCGATCGACGCCAGCATCGTCACCGTGCTGGGTGGTGGCTTCGCGAACACCGAACTGCGCGAACTCTCCGAGCCGCGGGTCTTCGACTATTTCGACTACGTCACGCTGGATGCCGGCGAACGCCCGCTGCTTGCGCTGATCGAGCATCTCGACGGCAAACGTTCGCAACAGCGGCTGGTGCGTACCTTCCTTCGCGACGCGGACACCGGCGCCGTGCGCTACGTGAACTTCGTCGAGCCGGACATCGCGTTCGCCGAGGTCGGCACGCCAACCTGGGACGGCCTCCCGCTGGACCGCTACCTCTCGGTGCTGGACATGCTCAACCCGATGCACCGCTTGTGGTCGGACGGGCGCTGGAACAAGCTCACCGTGGCGCATGGCTGCTACTGGAAGAAGTGCAGCTTCTGCGACGTGAGTCTCGACTACATCTCGCGTTACGACGGCGCATCGGCTGCCACGCTGGTGGATCGCATCGATGCGATCGTGGCCGAAACAGGCCAGAGCGGCTTCCACTTCGTCGACGAAGCAGCGCCGCCGAAATCCCTGAAGGCGCTCGCGCAGGAGCTGGTGAGCCGCAATCGCGCGATCTCGTGGTGGGGCAACATCCGCTTCGAAAAATCCTTCACGCCCGAGCTGTGCCGACTGCTCGCGCAGAGCGGCTGCATCGCGGTATCCGGCGGGCTCGAAGTGGCCTCGGACCGGCTGCTGAATCTGATGAAGAAGGGCGTGTCGGTGGATCAGGTGGCGCGCGTGACCCACGCCTTCACCGACGCCGGCATCCTGGTACACGCCTATCTGATGTACGGCTTCCCGACGCAGACCGTACAGGACACGGTGGACGCGCTCGAATACGTGCGCCAGCTGTTCGAGGCCGGCTGCATCCAGTCCGGCTTCTTCCACCGCTTTTCGTGCACCGTGCATTCGCCGGTCGGCAAGAACCCGGAGGAGTACGGCGTCACGCTACAGCCGCTGCCGCCAGTGAGCTTTGCGAAGAACGACATCGGCTTCGTCGACCCGACCGGTGTCGATCACGACACGCTGGGCGTCGCCTTGAACAAGGCGCTGTACAACTACATGCACGGCATCGGGCTGGAAGAGGATGTGCGCAGCTGGTTCCAGACGCGCGTACCGCGCACCCGCGTGCCACGTCACTTCGTCGAGCAAGCCCTACGCTCACGACAGTGATGCCCGCCCTGCGCGCGTTGCGCGGAAGAACCATATTCTCTTTGTAAGAAAATTCTTAGCAGAATCACTTCGTTCGCGTCTGGCCAGCGACTCTCTAATGTTGAGGCCGTGACCACCATCGGTCGCGCCGCCTCGCGCTGGTTGCGGGGCGGCCCAACGACATCCTGAGAGAGGTTCCGCCTTGAAGCTCCACCCAACGATTGCGGCGCTTGCCGCAGCGCTGTCCGCCGCGCCCGCACTGGCCGTCGATTCCAGCGTCACGCTCTACGGCCTGATCGATGCCGGTTATGCCTACCGTTCCGATAACTACGACGCCACCAAAGGCAGCCGCCAGGGTTTCGATGGCGGTATCGCGAACGGCTCGCGCCTTGGCTTCCGCGGCGTCGAGGAAATCACGCCCGGCCTCAAGGGCAAGTTCGTCATCGAAGCCGGCATCAACGTCGACACCGGCACGGCTGCTCAGTCCGGCCTGACCTGGGGCCGCCAGGCATGGGTCGGCCTCGACGTCGGCGCCGCCGAGGCGCGCTTCGGCCGCCAATACACGCCGCAATACCTGATCTACAGCGAGATCGATCCGTTCAACCACGGCACGGTGTCGAAGGCGAGCAACATCTTCACCCACATCATCTCGCGCGCCGACAACGCGGCCTATGTGACGACGCCCTTCTTCGGCGACGTGTTCTCGGTGGATGCGGAATACGCCTTCAACCGCAGCGGTGACGAAGCGGTGGCCAACGCGAAGGACAAGCGCTTCTATGCGATTGGGCCGAAACTGCAGTTCGGCAAGACGGTGAAGATCCTCGCGAACTATTCCGAGACCAAGGAAAAGGGCCAATCGAACGCCGACTCCGTGCTGGACATCGGCGCGGTGCTCGACTTCAACGTCGTGAAACTCACCGGCGCCTACGCGCTGCCGAAGTTCGAAACCACGCCGGTCAAGGGTGAAGCGAAGAAGTACAACCGCTTCCTGGTCGGTGCGACGCTACCGCTTGGCAACTGGTCCCTGCTCGCCTCCTACGCCTACTCGAAGGACAAGAACGATCTCGACGAGAAGGCAGTGCAGTACGGCATCGGCGGCAGCTACGCGTTCTCGAAGCGCACCGACACCTACTTCGGCTATTCGCGCATCGATGCCAACGACTCGCTGAAGGGCAAGGGCTACAGCGTTGCCGACTCGTCGAACGCCGGCAACGACTATCGCAGCGGCTTCAACGTCGGCATCCGCCACAAGTTCTGACAGACACTGGTCCCGAAATCCCCATTGAAAAGGGCGCCGCGAGGCGCCCTCTTTTTATGCCGGAATCGATGTCCGGCTCGCTCACTTCAAACGGCCGGTTCAATCATCCGCATCGCGCGCGGGGTTGATCGCCGGGCGCACATGCGCTTCGGTGAGGCGCGGCGAGCAGGCCTCGATGAACTGGTAGGCGTAACCGCGCAGGTAGTGGCCCTGGCGCACCGCGATGCGGGTGACGTTCTCCTCGAAGAGATCGAAGGAATCGAGCTGCAACAGCCCGCGATCGCGCTCCGGGTTGAACGCAACTGACGCCACGATGCCGATGCCGAGCCCCAGTTCAACGTAGGTCTTGATCACGTCCGAATCGAGCGCCGACATCACGATGTCGGGCGCGAGCCCCTGCGCGGCGAAGGTCTGGTCGATGCGCGCGCGGCCGGTGTAGCCCTCGTGGTAGGTGATGATCGGGTACTCGGCCACCGCCTCGAGCGTGAGCGGATGCACATCCGCCAGCGGATGCCCTTCCTGCACGATCACCGCGTGATGCCAGCGGTGATAGTCGAAGGTCACGATGTCCGGGGCGCCGTCGAGCGCCTCGGTCGCGATGCCGATGTCGGCATCGCCAGCTTGCAGCAGCGCCACGATTTCCGCCGGGCTGCCCTGGTGCAGTTCCAGATGCACTTTCGGAAAGGCCTGCTTGAAGCGCGTCACCACCGGCGGCAACACATAGCGCGCCTGGGTGTGCGTGGTCGCGATCACCAGCTTGCCTTCGTCGCGCTGGCTGAACTGCTGCGCCAGGCGCTTGATGTTGCGCGCATCGAGCAGCATCCGTTCAACGATCTCGACCAGCTCCTTGCCCGGCTCGGTCAGCCCCAGCAGGCGCTTGCCGCGGCGGATGAAGAGCTCGACGCCGAGTTCGTCTTCCAGATCCTTGATGTGTTTGCTGACGCCGGACTGCGAGGTGAACAACGCACTGGCCACCTCGGTCAGGTTGAAGTTCTGGCGCACCGCCTCGCGGATGATGCGAAGTTGCTGAAAGTTCATGATGCAGTTCCGGTAGCAAGTGCGCCCGCTGCGGGGCGCGAGAAGACAGCCAGCTGAGAGGGTACGACACGCACGCGGGATCCTTCGATCAGGCCCAGTTCGCGCACCCGTGTGCGCGAGAGTTCCACCTCGACCTGCTCCGGCACACCGGGCTGCGCTTCGCCCTGCAATTCGATCCGCGCGTTGGCGCCAAAGCCGAGGATGCGTGTGACGGTGGCACCGATGCCTTGCGTGTGCCCTTCCCCTACAAGAATATCGAGTTCATGCGGACGCGCGAAGGCAACGACCTCCTCGCCATGCGGCAGCTCGCTGCTGCCGTGCGGATGCGCATGGCCGCCCAACGAGACATGACTGCCGTCGACGCGGCCATGAAAGAGATTTACCGCACCGAGGAAGCCATACACGAACGGCGTCTTCGGCGCGTCGTAGACCTCGTCCGGCGTGCCAACCTGCTCGACCTTGCCGTGATTCATCAGCACCACACGGTCGGCCACTTCCAGCGCCTCTTCCTGATCGTGCGTCACGAAGATGCTGGTGACGTGGATCTCGTCGTGCAGGCGGCGTAGCCAGCGGCGCAGCTCCTTGCGCACCTTGGCGTCGAGCGCGCCGAAGGGTTCGTCGAGCAGCAGCACGCGCGGCTCGACCGCCAGCGCACGGGCCAGCGCGATGCGCTGGCGCTGGCCGCCAGAGAGCTGCGACGGAAAGCGATCGGCGAGCCAGTCGAGCTGGACGAGTTCAAGCAACTGCTTCACCTTCTTCGCGATCACCGCTTCGCTCGGGCGCTCCTTGCGCGGCTTCACGCGCAGCCCGAAGGCCACGTTGTCGAACACCGTCATGTGGCGGAACAGCGCGTAGTGCTGGAACACGAAGCCGACATTGCGCTCGCGCACATGGGTGTCGGAAGCGTCTTCGCCTTCGAGCAGCACGCGGCCCGCGTCGGCCGATTCCAGCCCCGCGATCACGCGCAGCAGCGTGGTCTTGCCGCAACCGGACGGGCCCAGCAGCGCGACCAGTTCGCCAGTCGGGAATTCGAGCGACACATCGTCGAGCGCAACGAAGTCGCCGAAGCGTTTCTGGATGCCTTCAACCTTGATGCTCATTGCACTTACTCCGGACGCAGGTCGTCGCTCGCCGCCCGTGCGGCTTGCCATTCAACCCAGGATTTGATGACGAGGGTGACCAGCGCCAGCATCGCGAGCAGCGATGCCACCGCGAAGGCCGCGGAGAGCTGGTACTCGTTGTAGAGGATCTCGATATGCAGCGGCAGCGTGTTGGTGTAGCCGCGGATATGGCCCGACACCACCGACACCGCGCCGAACTCGCCCATCGCGCGGGCGTTGCACAGCACCACGCCGTAGATCAGGCCCCACTTGATGTTGGGCAGCGTGACATGCCAGAAGGTCTGCCAGCCCGATGCGCCAAGCACGATCGCGGCCTCCTCCTCTTCCCTGCCCTGCGCCTGCATCAGCGGAATCAGTTCGCGCGCGACGAACGGGAAGGTAACGAAGATGGTCGCGAGCACGATGCCCGGCACCGCGAAGATGATCTTGATGTTGTGATCGGCAAACCAGGTGCCGAACCAGCCATGGGTGCTGAAGATCAGCACGTAGATCAGGCCTGCGATCACCGGCGACACCGAGAACGGCAGGTCGATCAGCGTGATCAGGAACTGCTTGCCGCGGAACTCGAAGCGCGCGATCGCCCATGCGGCGGCGACGCCGAACACCAGGTTCAGGGGCACCGCAATCGCGGCCGCGAGCAAAGTGAGCGTTACGGCCGATAGCGCATCGGGCTCCACCAGTGCGGCCAGATAAGAATCCCAGCCTTTCTTGAGCCCCTCGACGAACACGGTGGCCAAGGGCAGCAGCAGGAAGAGCGAGAAGAACAGCAGCGAGACGGCGATGATCGTCCACTTCACCCAGGCGGACTCGCGCGTTGCCGGGTTGTCCTCATAGTGCCGCGGTGCAGCGTGCAGATTGAGTGTGACGGTGCTCATCAGCCCACCCTCCCGATGCGGCGCGCGCTCCAGGCCTGCAGGTTGTTGATCAGGAACAGCAGCGCGAACGACACCACCAGCATCACCGCGGCGATCGCAGTGGCCCCGGCGTAGTCGTACTGCTCAAGCTTGGTGATGATCATCAACGGCGTGATCTCGGAGACCAGCGGAATGTTGCCGGCGATGAAGATCACCGAGCCGTATTCACCCACCGCGCGCGCAAAGGCCAGCGCGAAGCCGGTCAGGAGTGCCGGCAGCAGCAAGGGCAGCAGCACCTTGCGGAACACCTGCCAGCGCTGCGCCCCCAGCGAAGTGGCCGCCTCTTCGATTTCGGTCTCGAGGTCTTCCAGCACCGGTTGCACAGTGCGCACGACGAAGGGCAAGCCGATGAAGGTGAGTGCCAGCAGCACGCCCAAGGGGGTGTAGGCGATCTTGATGTCGTAGGGCGCCAGCAGCGCACCGACCCAACCCTTGGGCGAGTAGATCGTCGCGAGCGCGATACCCGCCACCGCGGTCGGCAGCGCGAAGGGCAGATCGACCAGCGCATCGACGATGCGCTTGCCCGGAAAGCGATAGCGCACCAGCGCCCAGGCGAGCAGGAAACCGAAAACGGTGTTGATCGTGGCCGCCAGCAGCGAGGCGCCGAAGGTCAGCCGATACGAAGCGAGCACGCGGGGCGCGGTGGTTACCTCCCAGAACTGGGTGAGCGTGAGCGTGGCCGATTTGGCAAACACCGCAAAGAGCGGGATCAGCACGATCACCGACAGGTAGAACAAGGTGTAGCCCAGCGACAGGCCAAAGCCGGGCAGCACGCGGCGGGCGGCACTCATGGCCGGCTCCGTGGCTGTTCGGCTGCAGATGGCGCGCTTGCTGCGCGCTCGTATCGGATCTTCATGAACGGATGCTCCGTATCGGGGAGCACCGAGTCTATGGGTGCAGCCTTAGAAGGCTAAACAATAAAAACTCAATTCCATATGCGGATTCGCGCGTAAGCGCTCTGGCAGATTCGAGCGGATGGCCATGCCCGCGGCAACACGGCCATCGCGCATAAGCACTTCAGAATTCCTTGGTTGGGCAGCCAAGGCGGGCGCCGTAGATTGATGTCACCTCAATCGCCGGAGAAGCAAGATGACTGCACTCATCGTCGGCGGCGACCGGGTCGCCCCGTTGGCCCGCAGCCTGGCCGCTGCGGGTTACCCCGATGTGCGCCACTGGAGCGGGCGCAAGCCGGGCGAGCTGCACCACCGCCTGCCGCCCAGCACCCGTCTGGTGGTGGTGGTCGTCGACCAGATCAACCACATGATGGCCAGCCGCATCCGCGCGGGCGCCCAGGCGCAGGGCGTGCCGATCGTGTTCTGTCAGCGCTCACGCACCCAGCTCGACGCCGAGCTGCGTCGAATGCAGCTGGCGCAAGCTGCCTGAGACCCATGAGTGCCGCACTCACGACCCGGCAGATCAACGCCATCCGTGCGGCCCTGGGCAAGCACAGCTTCACGCCGCTGGAGGTGGCCCAGCTCGACTACCACGTGATCCGCCATACACAAGGCCTGGGGCCAAAGAGCATCGCCGGCATCCGGCAGTGGTTGCTCGAAGCCGGCCAGGCCGTGGGCCACTGGCAACACGACGACGGCCACTCGCAGCGCGAGCGGCGGCGCGCTCAGCGCATCGCCCAGGCGATCGCGCTGCTTGAACGGCATGGTTACAGCGTGATCGAACCGCGGAAGGGCTGACGCAGCATGTGCCAGTTACTCGGAGTAAGTGCGCGCAAACCCGTCTCCGCGGCCTTCGCGCTTCAAGGCTTCCTGCTGCGCGGCGGCGAAACCGATCAGCACGCCGACGGCTGGGGCATCGGCTACTACCAGGGCGAGCATGCCCGCATGCTGCGCGAAGCCCGCGCGGCAGCACATTCAGGACTCGCACTTCGCATCCGCGAGCAGCAGATCCGTTCGCGCAACTTCATCGTGCATGTACGCAAGGCAACACGTGGCGGTATTGCCGAGCGCAACTGTCACCCCTTCCGCCGTGAGCTGTGGGGGCGTAGCTGGCTGTTTGCGCACAACGGCGATCTCGGCTCTGCGCTGCCATGGGCCCACGGACTCTTCCAGCCGATAGGCGAGACCGATAGCGAGCGCGCGTTCTGCCTGCTGTTGAACCAATTGGTCGATCGCTTTGGTCTGCGTCGGCCATCCGACGATGTGCTGGATGCTGCGATAAGCGCCGCGGCGGACCGGCTCGCGCAGCATGGCAGCTTCAACTTCCTGCTGAGCGACGGCAACCGGCTCTATGCCCGCTGCGCGACGCAGCTATTCCATGTCGAGCGCCGCTACCCCTTTGCGCAGGTGGAACTGATCGACTGTGACCAACAGATCGACCTGGCACGGCACAACCATCTGGACGACCGCATCAGCGTGATCGCAACGCAGCCGCTGACGCGCGGGGAGACCTGGCACGCATTCGCGCCAGGTGAAACAAAGATCTTCGTCCGGGGTGCCGAGCAAACCACCCAGGCCGCGGCCACGCCACGCCCGCTGATCTACGCCTGAACGTCAGCGAGCGGCATCGCGCGCCACCCCTGGCAGCGTCGCTCCGCGCAAAGGTCACGCAGTCCCAAGGTACTTCGCCCAATCGAACTGCGTGCGGCGACTCTCGCCGCGTTTCCGACGTGACGATGTCGGCGCGTCGCCGCCATCGAGGGGACCAAGAGGGAAATCACCGTGCGAGCGGCGCAGCAGATTGAAGATGTCCAATCCGTCGGGCCATGGCCCGTGCCCCGAGTCGACGTTGATATGCCCGGCCGCACCGATATTCACGAAGCGGCTACCCCAGCGATCGGCCAGCCAGGCGGCGCGCATGACGCGCACCCACGGGTCGTTGGTACTCGCAACAACAACACTGGGGAAACCCAGCGGTTCATCGGGTAGCGCCTCACTCAAACCGAACTTGTCCGGATCGGCCGGCGCCACCAGCATGACGCCCGCAATCCTTTCACGATAGGCCTGCGCCACATGCGCGGTGGCGAGGCAACCAAAGCTGTGCGCGACGATCCAGACATGGCCACGCGCACGGTCCAGTTCCTGCCTCAGACTTCCCGCCCAGCGCGCCAGGTTGGGTTCATCCCAGTTCGACTGCTCGACCCGGATGCTGCCTTCGACCTGGCGTTCGAACCAGCTCTGCCAATGCGCCGGCCCGCTGCCATGCAGGCCGGGCACCACGAGTACGGTAGACATGGATACCTCCTTGCGTCGCGGCCCCCGCCACGGTGCGCTGACCTACAGCGTCGCAATCGACACTTCGGTGGACTTCACCAGCGCGACAACTTCGGAACCGATCTTCAGCCCCAACTCGTCGACCGAGCGTGTCGTTATCACCGAGGTGACGATACCCGACGGGGTCTCGACATCCACTTCGCTGACAACATCGCCGCGCACGATCTCCTTCACCTTGCCACGGAACTGGTTACGTACGTTGATCGCTTGAATGGTCATTTTGCTCTCCTGTTGAATCGGTTTAGATGGCCCAGCGGACCTGATTGACCGTGCGTTGCAGCGACACGTCGCCAACCTGCTCCGGCTCCGCCACGGGTTCCGCTGGCGGTTGCTGCAACACCTTGCGCAGCAGATAGTCCTCGAGTGCCGCAAAACGCGGGCTGCCCCGCTCGCGCGGGCGCGCGAGATCGACAGACAGGTCGAGCGTGATGTGGCCCTCGTCGATCAGCACAACGCGATCGGCCAGAGCGATTGCTTCGGCCACATCGTGCGTAACCAGCAGCGCAGTGAAGCCACGCTCACGCCAAAGGCCTTCGATCAGTGCGTGCATTTCAATGCGCGTCAGCGCGTCGAGCGCACCAAGCGGTTCGTCGAGCAGCAGTAGCCGCGGGCTATGGACCAGGGCTCGCGCCAGCGCAACCCGCTGCCGCTGCCCGCCCGAGAGCCTCGCTGGCCATTCGTCGGCGCGCTCGGCGAGCCCGACTTGCGCGAGTACCTCACGCGCCTTGCCCAGCTCAGTGTCCGGCAGGCCGAGTGCGACGTTGTCGATGACGCGCTTCCACGGCAGCAGGCGCGAGTCCTGGAACATGATGCGGGTATCGCCGCGTGCGTCGCGCTGCTCGCCACCGAAGCGGATCTCGCCGGCGGTCTTGTCGTCGAGGCCTGCGACCAGCCGCAGCAAGGTGCTCTTGCCACATCCGCTGCGCCCGACGATCGCGACGAACTCGCCCGGGGCGACGTTCAAGCTCAAGCGGTGCAGCACCTCACGTTCGCCAAAACGTTTGACGACCTGCTCGATCTGCAGCGGAATGCCGCCGCTCGCGCCCCTCGCCCGCAGGGCCACAGCACGGGTTTCCTGAGAATCAATCTGCATATGCGTGCTCCGCTCAAACGGGTTGATAGCCGGGGTGCCAGCGCAACCAGCTGCGCTCAAGCGCACGTGCCAGCACATCCGCCAGCTTGCCGAGCAGCGCGTAGAGCAGGATGCCGACCAGCACCACATCGGTCTGCAGGAACTCGCGCGCGTTCATCGTCATGTAGCCGATACCCGCGTTCGCCGAAATCGTCTCGGCCACGATCAACAGCACCCACATCAAGCCGAGCGAAAAGCGCACACCGACCAGGATCGACGCGACTGCGCCGGGCAGGATCACATGCCGGTACAGCTGCCACCCGGATAGCCCATAACTCTTGGCCATCTCGATCAGCGCCGGGTCGACCGAGCGGATGCCGTGAAAGGTATTGAGGTACACCGGGAAGAACACGCCCACCGCCACGAGGAACAGCTTGGCCGCTTCGTCGATGCCGAACCACAGGATCACCAGCGGGATCAGCGCGAGCGGCGGGATGTTGCGCAGCATCTGCAGGCTGGTGTCCAGCAGGGTTTCGAGTTTGCGGAAGCTGCCGGTCGCGAGCCCGAGCGCCAGGCCCAGCCCGCCGCCGATGGCGAAGCCGAGCAAGGCCCGGCGGGTGCTGACGAGCACATGACTCAGCAGCTCGCCCGACGAAGCTAACCGGATCGTTGCACGCAAGATATCGAGCGGTGCCGGCAGCACGCGGCTGGAGATCAGCCCGGTCTGCGCCGCAACTTGCCACGCCACCAGCAACAGCACTGGCGGCAGCCATGGCAACAAAGCCTGCGTACGGCGGCTCACTTTCAGCGTACTCATCGCGCCCTCAGCTTTGCGATGCCTTCGGCACGAAGTGGTTGGCCACCACCTCGCCGAACGGCCCGGTCAGACTGCCGCCGGGCAGCGTTTGATTCGGTGCGCCATGCTCAAGCGGCAGCAGCGGGAAGACCAGCTCCGCGAAGCGATAGGCCTCTTCCAGATGCGGGTAGCCAGAGAGAATGAAGGCCTCCGCGCCGACATCCTGGTATTCCTTGAGCTTCGCGGCAACCTGCTGGGGGTTGCCGACGATCGCCGTGCCTGCGCCACCCCGCACAAGCCCGACACCGGCCCACAGGTTGGGGCTGATTTCCAGGTCTGCGCGGGTGCGGCCCCGGCCAGCGCCGTGCAGCTCAGCCATGCGCCGCTGGCCAACCGAATCCATCCGCGCCAGCGCGGCCTGCGCGGTCGCAACGGTGTCGTCGTCCAGCCGGCTGATCAGACGCTCGGCATCGGCCCAGGCCTCTTCTTCAGTCTCGCGAACGATCACATGCAGGCGCACACCAAATTTCACCGTGCGGCCGCGCTTGGCGGCGCGTGCACGCACATCGGCAAACTTCTTCGCAACCTCCTCGGGCGGTTCCCCCCAGGTCAGGTAGGTTTCAACCTGCTCGGCGGCGAGCTCATGAGCCGGCTCCGACGAACCGCCAAACCACACCGGCGGATGGGGCTTCTGCACCGGCGGATAGAGCAGCTTCGCGCCCTGGACTCGCAGATGCTTGCCCTCGAAGTCATAGCTTTCACCATCGTGACTGCGAGCGATGATCTCGCGCCAGATGCGGATGAATTCGGCCGACGCCGCGTAGCGCTCGGCATGCGACTCGAACAAGCCATCACCCGCAAGCTCGTTGGGGTCGCCGCCGGTCACCAGATTCACCAGCAGGCGCCCGCCGGAGAGGCGGTCAAAGGTCGCAGCCATGCGCGCCGCAAGGGCGGGCTGCGTCAGCCCCGGTCGCAGCGCAACGAGAAAACGCAGTTGCTTCGTCGCTGCGATCAAGCTCGATGTGACCACCCACGGGTCTTCGCACGAACGGCCCGTCGGCGTCAGCACGCCGTAGTAGCCTAGCCGGTCGGCAGCCTGCGCGATCTGCTGCAGGTAGTCCAGATCGACGCTGCGGGCGCCCTCGCTGGTACCCAGATAGCGACTATCGCCGTGCGTGGGCAGAAACCAGAAGATCTTCATGGCGTTCATTCCTGTCTGCGATGACTTCGCGCTCAGCGACGCGCTGGCAGCGTGGCGTCCTTGACCTGGATCGCCTTCGGAATCAGCTTCAGGTCGTAGAAGGTGTCGGCGAGCTTCTGCTGCTCGGCCAGCACTGCGTCGTCAATCGGCCTCACGCTGAGGTTGTAGCGGTTCAGCGCCTGTTCGATCACGGCCGGATCCAGCCCCTGCAGCGTCGTCAGCTGCGCCGCTGCGGCGCGCGTGTCCTTCTTGATCTGCTGACCCAGCTTGTGCGCTTCATCGAAGAGGATGCGGATCACGTCGGCACGCTTTTCCGCGAATTCGCGTTCGGCGAGGAAGAAGGCGTGGTTGTAGACCACCCCCTGCCCGTCAGCGAGGATGCGGGCATCGACCTGCTTCTCGGCTGCGGACTGGAACGGCTCCCAGATCACCCAGGCATCGATCGCACCACGCTCGAAGGCGGCACGCGCGTCAGCCGGCGGCAGGAAGACGGGCTGGACGTCGCTGTACTTCAGGCCGTGCTTTTCGAGCAGCTTGACCAGCAGGTAGTGCACGTTCGAGCCCTTGTTGAGCCCGATCTTCTTGCCTTTCAGATCGGTAACGCTGCGTATCGGGGAGGCCTTGGGCACAAGCACCGCTTCGGCTGCCGGCGCAGGCAGTTCGTAGCCAACGTAGACAAAGTTCGCACCCGCGGCCTGCGCAAAGATCGGTGGCGCCTCACCGACGTAGCCAAAGTCGATCGAACCGACGTTCAAGCCTTCGAGCAACTGCGGCCCGGCGGGAAACTCGACCCACTTGATCTCCAGCCCCTTGCCCGCGAGCTGCTTCTCGACGGTGCCCTGCGCCTTCAGCAAGGACAACACGCTGGCGGACTTCTGGAAGCCGATGCGCAGCAGTTTCGGGTTGTATTCCGCAAGCGCGGCGGGCGCGACGAGTGCGGCGGCCAGCGCCAGGCTGGCCGTGGCGAATTGGCGACGATACTGATTGAAGACGGACATTCGGATTCTCCGTATTACTGGGTGAGGATGTGTGCGCGCCTGCACCGGCGCGACTCGTTCGAATTCGAAGGGGGCGCTCAGGCGTTGCAACGCGCCGGCGAGAAACGCATGAACCCGTTCGACGCGTTCAGCTTGGCAAGGCGGGGTGACGCACCAAGGTGCTGCGCCAGTGCGTTGACGCCGTCGTCCAGCCGCGCCGCAAGCGCCGGTGCGAGCTGCAGCCCGCCGCCGGAATCGCTGCCGATTTCGCTGTCCAGCGCAAACACAGCCCGGCCGATCTGCGCGGCCGAGAGGCTCGCCAACACCGGGCGCAGCGCATAGTCGATCGCCAGCGCATGCGCGAGGCTGCCGCCGGATGCAATCGGCCATACGAACTTGCCCTCGAAACCGCGCTGCGGCAGCAGATCGAGAAAGGTTTTCAGCAGGCCGCTGTAGGCTGCCTTGTAGATCGGCGTCGCCAGCACGATCGCACTTGCGTCGGCCACCGCGTCGAGCGCAGCAGCGATCGCGGGGTGGCTGCGATCGGCCAGCAGCAGCGCTTCGGCCGGCAGGCTACGCAGCGACAGCGTCGCGACGTCCAGATCGGCGGCCTCGATGGCGTTGCCGACATGGGCCAGCAGCTTCGCTGAACGCGACTCAGCCGATGGACTGCCTGCGATGGTCAAGATGCTCACGTTGCTTTCTCCTTGGTGAATCACGCCCGACGAAGCGGACCTCGCAAACGGAAAACACCGCTGCGGAGTCCGCAATCTAGGCAATGCGGCGCGCATCGCGAACCAAGGAATTCAGCGAAGCATTTCACCCTTCTTCTGCATTGCGTATTCATCGGCCGCCGGTCGCGACACAGCGAGATTCATCGCCTTCGGCTTGTGACAGACGGACCGGGTGCTAACCGCGGCATCCACATCGACCTCGAGAATGAAAAAAGCCCCGTCGCCTTGCGGGCGAACGGGGCCTTACTTCTGTCGCGACTCAGTGTGCGCGGTTGCTCGACAGCCGACGCACGACCGACACCAGCGCATCGACCTCAGCACAGGTGTTGTAGAACGCCAGCGACGGCCGGACTGTTGCTTCAAGTCCGAAGCGGCGCAGGATCGGCTGGGCGCAATGGTGGCCGGAGCGCACCGCGATGCCCTCACGGTTCAACGCCTCACCCACCTCTTCGGTGCGATAGCCCGCCAGCACGAAGGACAGCACGCTGGCCTTGTCCGCGGAGGTGCCGATCAGCCGCACGCCCGGCACCGGCTTGAGTGCATGCGTCGCATACGCCAGCAGATCGTGCTCGTAGCGCGCGATGTTCTCCAGGCCGATACGCTCGACGTAATCGATCGCAGCCCCAAGACCCACTGCGTCCGCAATGTTTCCGGTACCGGCTTCGAATCGGTTGGGCGGTGGCTGGTAGATCGTGCGCTCGAAGGTGACGTCGGCAATCATGTTGCCGCCGCCCTGCCAGGGCTGCATCTTCTCGAGGATATCGCGCTTGCCGTAGACCACGCCGATGCCAGTCGGCGCGAACACCTTGTGCCCGGAGAACACGAAGAAGTCCGCATCCAGCGCCTGCACATCGACACGCATGTGCGACACCGACTGCGCACCATCGACCAGTGCCTTGGCGCCAACGCTGTGTGCCAGCGCGACGATCTCCCGCACCGGCGTGATCGTACCCAGCGCGTTGGAGACCTGCGTGATCGCCACGATCTTGGTGCGGTCGTTGAGCAGCTTGCGGTATTCCTCGAGCAGGATCTGGCCTGAATCGTCCACTGGAATCACGCGGATCTTCGCGCCCACATGCGCCGCGAGCTGTTGCCAGGGCACGATGTTGGCGTGGTGCTCCAGGTTCGACACGACGATCTCGTCACCGGCACCGACGTTCTGCACACCCCAGGTCTTCGCGACGAGGTTGATCGCCTCGGTCGCGCCGCGCACGAAGATCACCTCTTCCACCGAACTGGCGCCGATGAATTTGGCGACCTTCTTTCGCGCGCCCTCGTAGGCATCCGTCGCCCGCGCGGCCAGCTCATGCGCAGCACGGTGGATGTTGGAGTTTTCGTGCGCGTAGAAGTACGCCAGCCGGTCGATCACCGCCTGCGGCTTGTGTGTGGTCGCTGCGTTGTCGAACCAGATCAGCTGCTTGCCGTTGACACGCTCTTGCAGGATCGGGAAGTCGCGGCGGACGGCATTGACGTCGAACGGCGGATGCCCGCTCGGCTGCACCTGCGGCGGCTCCTGCGGCAATGCCACATGATCGACGAAGTAGTAGCCGGGCGCGCTGCGTGCAGCTTCGGGCGAAACCGCACGCGGCGAATCAGTCCCTGCGAGCAGCGCACGCAGTTCGGATTCACCGGGCAAGCCGAAGGACTGGGCGGTGACTCGGTCTTCTCGCGGCACCTCGACCTGCGGCTGGGCAGCCAGCGCCTGAGCGTCACCGAGGAAGTAGTACGGCGAGGTGGGCGGCGTGGCGCTTGCAACCTGAGGCGGCGTGACCGACGGCAGCGCCGCGGCGTAGGCCTCCGGCACGCCGAGCGACGCACCGCCGGCACGGCCGGCGGCTGGTGACGCCTCGGGCAGCGACTCCGGAATACCGGTCGACGCGGCTGCCGAGGGCGCGAACGTCGGTGCGCGACCCGCCAGATCGAGCCGGGGCTCCGGCGCCTGCGCTTGAGTCAGCGTACTGCCGCCGAAGCCGTCGAAATTCGGCGGCGTCGTACCAGGCAGTGCAGCAAAGAACTCACCCGCGAGGCGCGCAAGCGTTCCGACATCCGGCAAGCCCGGCGGCGCCGCGGGCGCAAGGCCCGCGAGCCCCTCACTTGTAGGTGTCGGGATAGTCATGGTACTTGCCGATCTCCACGTCTTCGAGCACTGCCAGCGCGTCGTCCGTCAACACCGCAAGCGAGCAATACAGCGAAATCAGGTAGGACGCGATCGCATTGCGGTTGATGCCCATGAAGCGCACAGACAGGCCCGGGCTCTGTTCGCCGGCAAGGCCCGGCTGGAACAGGCCAACAACGCCCTGGCGCTTTTCGCCGACGCGGATCAGCAGGATCTTGGTCTTGCCATCAACAACCGGCACCTTGTCCGATGGGATGAGCGGGATGCCACGCCAGGTCAAGAACTGCGACCCGAACAGGCTGACGGTGGGCGGCGGCACGCCACGGCGGGTGCACTCGCGGCCAAAGGCGGCAATCGCCAGCGGGTGGGTCAGGAAGAAGGCGGGCTCTTTCCAGACTTTGGTAATCAGTTCGTCCAGGTCGTCCGGCGTCGGCGCGCCGGTCAGCGTGAACACGCGCTGCTCTTCGGCGACGTTGGCGAGCAGACCGTAGTCGGGGTTGTTAATCAGCTCGGATTCCTGACGTTCCTTGATCGTCTCGATCGTCAGGCGAAGCTGCTCTTTGATCTGGTCATGCGGGCTGCTGTAGAGATCCGACACGCGGGTATGCACATCGAGGATCGTCGTGACCGCGTTGAGGAAGTACTCGCGCGGCTGTTCCTCGTAGTCGACGAAGGTCTGCGGCAGTTCCGATTCATCGCGCTGCGAACAGGCGACTTGCACATTGGCCGGATTCTTGACCTTGTTCAGCCGGTAGATACCGGCTTCGACCGGTAGCCACTGCAGCAGATGGACCAGCCAACGCGGCGAAATTACCGACAGTTGCGGGACGGTCTTCGTGGCATTCGCCAACTGGCGGGCGGCGTTATCGCCCAGCGCGGTCGGGATGCTTTGGTGGTCAGCCATGAACGCGACTCCTTATGCAAAATCTTGAAATGAACTGCACTAAATTTCCAATCACTCACCTTGCAACACGGCCTTGACCGTCTCAACCGCCTATCGCCATCAAAAGTGTGTGTACTCGCGGGGCCGAGCCAAGGACTCACAACGCGCCATCACGATCGAGAGCCGCACACCGAAGGCGTCGGCAAGCTTTGCCGCAGTGAGAATTGAGGGCACCACGTCGCCGCGCTCCACCTCACCCACGTAGGTGCGATTGAGGTCAGCCTTCTCGGCGAGCAACTCCTGCGACCAACCACGCTCACCACGCAGTAGCCGCACGGCGCGGCCAAAAAGGGCTGCATCGAGTGCTGTGTCAGATTCCCGCGCCATCGTTGATCACTTCCTGCCGCGTGTTGGCCTGCGTTACATGACTACCCGGTGGCACGCTGCGCGTGAGCCAGATGTTTCCGCCGATCGACGAGCCCTTGCCAATCGTGATGCGACCAAGGATGGTTGCGCCGGCGTAGATCACGACGTCGTCTTCGACCACCGGATGACGCGGGGCGCCTTTGAGCAAGTTGCCGTCCGCGTCCTGCTCGAAGCGCTTGGCGCCCAAAGTCACCGCCTGATATAGACGCACGCGATTACCAATCACTGCCGTTTCGCCGATCACGACACCGGTGCCGTGGTCGATAAAGAAGCTTTCGCCAATCGTTGCGCCGGGATGGATATCGATCCCTGTTTCCGAGTGAGCGATTTCCGACACGATTCGGGCGATGAGCGGCACACCCAGTCGATAAAGCTGGTGTGCCAGGCGGTGATGAATCACTGCCAGCACGCCGGGGTAGCAAAGCAGCACTTCGTCCACGCTGCGAGCTGCCGGGTCGCCGTTGAACGCTGCGGTCACGTCGGTGTCGAGCAGGCGGCGCACCGCGGGCAACTGCCCGGCGAAACTGCGCACGATTTCAACCGCACGCAATTCCAGCTCGGTCGGGCTGGAAGGTGCTTCACGCGCCGCGTACTTGAGCTCCAGCCGCACCTGCGCGAGCAAGCTGTTGAGGGCCGCGTCCAGCGTGTGGCCGACGTAGAAGTCCTCGCTCTCCTGGCGCAGATCGGCTGGCCCGAGGCGCATCGGAAACAGCGCACCGCACAGCGCGGCGGCGATCTCGTTGAGGGCGCTGCGCGAGGGAAGCTCCCGTCCGCCGAAGTCCCTCCCGCGCCGCTGCGCGGTACGCCAGGTGTCGCGAGCCTCACGCAGCCCTGCGACCACGCGATCGAGGTCCCAGTTGGGCTGCGCGCTGAGCAGATGCGCGGAGACGGTGGCCTCGTCGCTCATCGTGCAGCCCTCTTCGCTGTTGCGCGACAGCCGCCCTTCGACGGACGAGGACGGGCTCTCATACCGGCAACCCGCTCGCGTCGAAGACGCCGTCGAACAGGATGGAGCTCAGATAGCGTTCCCCCGAATCCGGCAGCACGACCACGATCGTCTTACCTTCGTTCTCGGGCTTCTTCGCCAGCCGGGCCGCCACGGCAGCCGCCGCGCCGCAAGAGATGCCGGAGAGGATCCCCTCCTCGCGGGCAAGGCGCCGCGCGTAGTCCACCGCCTCTTCGTTGCTCACCTGCTCGATCGCATCCACCAGCGACAGATCCAGCACCTGCGGCACAAAGCCCGCGCCGATACCCTGGATCTTGTGCGGCGCGGGCTTGGGCGGCTCGCCATTGCGCGTCTGCGTCAGGACCGGGCTGGCGGCAGGCTCCACGGCAACCGACTGGATCGCCTTCTTCTGCGTACCCTTGATGTAGCGCGTTACGCCGGTGATCGTGCCGCCAGTGCCGACACCCGAGACCAGAATGTCGATCGCGCCCTCGGTGTCCTGCCAGATTTCCGGGCCCGTCGTGGCCTCGTGAATCGCCGGATTGGCCGGGTTCTTGAACTGTTGCAGCAGCACGTATTTCGGATCGGATGCAGCGATTTCCTCGGCCTTCGCGATCGCGCCACTCATGCCCTTCGCGCCTTCGGTCAGCACCAGCTTCGCACCATAGGCAAGCAGCAGCTTGCGACGCTCGATGCTCATCGTCTCAGGCATCGTCAGCGTGAGCGGAATACCGCGCGCCGCGGCGACAAACGCCAGCGCGATCCCGGTGTTGCCGCTGGTCGGTTCGACTAGCTCCTTGCCCGGCCCGAGCAGCCCACGCTTCTCGGCATCCCAGATCAGTGCTGCGCCGATGCGGCACTTAACGGAGTAGGCCGGGTTGCGGCCCTCGATCTTTGCCAGCACCGTGGCCGGCGCACCGTCGAGGATGCGGTTGAGTTTGACCAGCGGCGTACGTCCAATGGACAGGGAGTTATCAGCAAACCAGTTCGACATGTTGCGCTCCAGAAATGGCGGGAATCCGCGAATCGTTCAGTCCTGAACCCAAGGCAGACCGTGCAGGCGCCAACCGCCAACGCGGCCGCGCTGCTGCGAGGCATCGAGATCGCCCTCAAAGCCTTCGAGGACGTTGAATACGTTGGCGAAGCCCGCCTTCGCAGCGGCCTCGGCGGCGTCGGCCGAACGCTTGCCGCTGCGGCACAGCAACAACACCACGGCGTTCTTGCCTGTCTTGCTTTCAAGCTCACGGACAAAACGCGGATTGCGGATAAGCGAGGTGCCGGTCATCCACGCCACATGCAGCGTCTCGGGCACATGACCAACGAACTTGCGTTCTTCTGCGGTACGTACGTCGACCAACAGCGCGGCACCTTCGCTGAATAGCGCCCAGGCCTCCTGCGGCGTAACCCGCCCCGCATAGGGCAGGCCAGCGTCACGCGCCGCGGCACGCGCACGCTCAAGAATCGCTTCGGCAGCGGCCGACGGTTCCGAACCGCTTGCGGTCGCGCGAAAACCGTTCGCGGCAAGCGGGCTGGTTTGGGATGTTGCGATGAGGGCCATGTCTTCCTCCACGAATCGCCCGCCAGGCGGGGCGTTCAGCGCGTCAAGCGCGCGATGGAGAAAGCGTAGGCGCGCAGCGCTCACACGCGAACCAAGAAAAATTCCAGTGCTTAGTCCGTTTCCGTTCATTCCCATATTCGCGATATGGGATTCGCCCGCGACGGACGCGGTAAACGGAAAACGGCCCGGCAAATGCCGGGCCGCTTGTGCCAGGGGCAATCAGGATTACTTGCCGTAGATCTGATCGAACACGCCTCCGTCGGCAAAGTGCGTCTTCTGCGCCTTCTGCCAGCCGCCGAATACCTCGTCGATCGTGAAGAGCTTCACCGGCGCGAACTGCTTGGCGTATTTCGCCGCAGCCTTGGCGTCGCGGGGGCGGTAGTAGTGCTTGCCGGCAATGTCCTGGCCTTCCGGCGAGTACAGGTATTGCAGGTAGGCCTCCGCCACCTTGCGTGTCCCCTTCTTGTCGACCACCTTGTCGACCACCGAGACCGGCGGTTCGGCGAGGATCGAGATCGACGGCGTGACGATGTCGAACTTGTCGGGGCCGAGCTCCTTCACGGCGAGGTAGGCTTCGTTCTCCCACGCAATCAGCACATCGCCGATGCCGCGTTCGGTGAAGGTGGTGGTGGCGCCGCGCGCGCCGGAGTCCAACACCTTGACGTTCGAGTAGATGCGTTTGACGAAATCACGCGCACTGGCGTCGGTGCCGCCGGTGTGCTTGAGCGCATAGCCCCATGCGGCAAGGTAGTTCCAGCGCGCACCGCCGGAGGTCTTCGGGTTGGGCGTGATCACCTCGACACCGCTGCGAGCCAGATCCGCCCAGTCGGTGATCTTCTTCGGGTTGCCCTTGCGCACCAGGAACACGATCGTCGACGTGTAGGGCGAGGCGTTGCTCGGCAGACGCTTCTGCCAATCCGGCGGCAGCGACTTCGCGCGCGCGGCGATC
The DNA here is from genome assembly GCF_013184235.1 of Niveibacterium sp. COAC-50. Lineage (NCBI taxonomy): Bacteria > Pseudomonadati > Pseudomonadota > Betaproteobacteria > Rhodocyclales > Rhodocyclaceae > Niveibacterium > Niveibacterium sp. COAC-50. The sequence continues at coordinate 22,577 of NZ_JABCJM010000001.1, read as the reverse complement.
TCGTCGATGTCGTAGGCCAGCGCCAACGTCACCACGTCGGCATCGAGGCCATCGATCACGGCGCGCGCCTGTTTGCCCGAACCGCCGTGGGATTGTTTGAACGTGACGGTCTCGCCCGTCTTGCCCTTCCAGTACTTCGCGAATGCCGCGTTGTAGTCCGTGTAGAGCTCACGCGTCGGGTCATAGGAGACATTGAGCAGCGTGGTGTCGGCGCTCGCCGCGCCGGCCAAGCCGAGGGCAAGTGCCAGTGCGAACAGGGTCTGGCGGGGTCGGGAAATTTGCATCGTGGAGCCTCTCTGGGGTTCGTGCGAAGTCGATGCGCTGACTGTATCGACCCACCCCCGAGCCGAGAACGAAGAAAAATCGATAAGCAATTCCAGATAAGGATTGCTGCGAAGTTGCGGCGATTCGCCGGTTCGCCACCCATCGCGCCGATTCCCAGCAATTCCGGCACAACCGATGCCAAATGCATTGCGCGCACATCGCCGAACGTCACGAACGAGCGCCCAAGCGCATCGCAGCGTCCGGTCTGGACCTCCGGCCGGCACAAATTCGGACAAGTCCGCACGCGACAACATAGGTATTTTGTATGGGCGCATAAGCAGCACTCATGCGTTCGAATCAGCAGCATCCGCGAACAGACCGGCAGCAAAAGGGCCTGCGTCGCAACCGCCTGGGCGACGACAGCCTACGCAGCATTGTTTTCGCCACTGGACTGGCGAAGCCAGGCAGAGCCGCACAACGTGTCTTGAACACAAAAACAATCAAAACGCCGGCTGCAATCACCACGCTAGAGGAGAAGCAATGAAGGTCTGGAATGCGCACAGCGCACGAGTGCTGTCGGCCGCAATGTTTGCGGCCGTCGGGCACGCGGCGTTCGCCAATTCGGCGATCGTCTACTACAAGCCGGCAACAAGCTGGACAACCACCAACATCCACTACGGCGTGAACGGCACCTGGACAAACGTGCCGGGCGTCGCAATGGACAACGCCTGCACCGGCTGGAAGAGCAAGACGGTCGACGTCGGCAGCGCAACGAGCTGGCAGGTCACCTTCAACAATGGTGCCGGCACCTGGGACAACAACGCGGGCAAGAACTACACCGTCGGCACCGGCATCGTCACGATCAACAACGGCGTCGTGACCACCACCTCGCCGTGCGGCGACATCACACCGCCGACGGTACCGACCGGGCTGACCGCCGGCACGATCGCGTCGACCTCGGCGAGCTTCAGCTGGACGGCTTCAACCGACAACGTCGGCGTTGTGGCCTATGACATCTTCCGCAACGGCTCGAAGATCAATTCGAGTACGACGACGAGCTTCACCGACACCGGCCTGACCCCCAACACGGCGTACAGCTACACCGTGTCGGCACGCGACGCCGCGGGTGCGAGCTCGGCACAGAGCACGGCCTTGCCGATCACGACGCTGCCGGCAGGCACCAACAGCGCGACGGTTTACTACAAGCCGGCTGCCGGCTGGACGTCGATCAACATCCATTACGGCATCAACAACACCTGGACGACGCCACCCGGCGTGGCGATGACGCTCGCCTGCACCGGCTGGTATGCCAGGACGGTCAGCCTGGGCGACGCGACCAGCTTCGCGGCGACCTTCAACAACGGCTCCGGCACCTGGGACAACAACGGCAGCAAGAACTACACGCTGGGCACCGGCAACGTGACGGTCAGCGGCGGCGTGATCGGCGCTGGCAACCCTTGTGCCGGTGTAGACACCAAACCGCCGAGCGTACCGGCCAGCGTCATCAGCACCGGCACGACCGCCAGCTCGATCAGCCTGAGCTGGGCTGCATCGACCGACGATGTCGGCGTAACCGGCTACAACATCTATCGCAATGGCGCGAAGGTCAATTCAAGCGCGACGCCGAGCTTCACCGATACCGGACTCGCCGCCAACACGGCTTACAGCTACACGATCTCGGCCTTCGATGCGGCAAAGAACGAAAGCGCCCAGAGCGCACCCCCGCTGACCGTCAGCACGCAGCCGGCCACCGACAGCAGCGCCGTCGTGTACTACTACACCGGCACGCGTGGCTGGAGTTCGGTGAACATCCACTACGGCCTCAACGGCACCTGGACGACGCCGCCCGGCACGGCCATGAACGAAGCCGGCTGTACCAACTGGGTCAAGAAGACCGTCAATCTCGGCGCGCTGACCAGCATGAAGGCGGACTTCAACAACGGTTCGACCTGGGACAACAACGGCGGCATCGACTACACCATCAACGCCGGCACGACCACGGTTAAAGATGGCGTGGTAACCACCAACGCCGCGGCACCGTGCGTCATCGACACCACGCCGCCGAGCAACCCGACGACGCTGGCCGGTACCGCGGACGGCACGACCGTGACGCTGACCTGGGTCGCCTCGACCGACCCTGAAAGCCCGACGATCACCTACGTGATCACGCGTACCGGCGGCAGCGGCGCACAAACCTTCACGGCCACCACGAATCGCTATGTGGATTCGAGCGGTGCGCCGAATACCACCTACAGCTACACGGTGGTGGCGAAGAATGCGACCGGACTCAGCTCGGGCGCGAGCAACACGGCGCCGGTCACGACCGGCAACCAGACGGTGCCGAAGAAGACCTTCAGCTGGGACAACGCCACGGTGTACTTCCTGCTGACCGACCGCTTCGTCAACGGTGACACGACGAACGATCGCTCGTATGGCCGCGAATCCGCCAAGGACGGCACGCCGTTCAACAACCGCCTCAGCGACTTCCCCGCGACCTTCCATGGCGGCGACCTGAAGGGCCTGCTCAGCAAGATCAACGAGGGCTACTTCGACAAGCTGGGCATCAACGCGATCTGGATGAGCGCGCCGTACGAGCAGATCCACGGCTTCGTATCGGGCGATGGCCACAAGCACTACGGCTACCATGGCTACTATGCGCTGGACTTCAGCAGCATGGACAAGAACATGGGATCGCGCGCCGACCTGCAAGCCGTGGTCGACGCCGCTCACGCCAAGGGCATCCGCATCGTGATGGACGTGGTGATGAACCACGCCGGCTACGACACGCTGAAGGACATGTGGGAGTTCGGTTTCGGTGGTCTGGTCAACGGCTGGGAAAACACAGCCTTCAAGACCGACGATCTGGTCGACTACAACACCCACATCAAGCCCTACATGGATCCGAACAACGCCAACTGGTCGCAGTGGTGGAGCCCGGATTGGCTACGTGTGAGCAACGGCCTGGTGGGCTACAGCGCCTGTACCGGCACCGACGGCCTGACCGGCTGTGTCGGCTACCTGCCTGACTTCCGCACCGACAACTTCTCCGCAGTCGGCCTGCCGCCGCTGCTGGTGAACAAGTGGACCAAGGAAGGCACGCTCAACGAGAAGAAGGCTTCGCTCGACGCCTGGTTCTCGCAGACAGGCCGCCAGCGCACGCCGGTGAACCACCTCGTCAAATGGCTGACCGACTATGTGCGCGACTTCGGTATCGACGGCTTCCGCGTCGACACTGCCAAGCACGTCGAACTCGCCAACTGGAAGGTGCTCAAGGACGAAGCCCAGCGCGCGCGCCGGGACTGGATCGCCGCCAATCCGGCCAAGGCCGCCCTGCTCACCGGTGACACCGATTTCTGGATGACCGGTGAAGCCTGGGGCCACGGCACGGATCGCGACGGCTATTTCGACAACGGCTTCGACTCGATGATCAACTTCAACTTCAAGGGGGCCGCCAACAGCCTCACTGGAATGGAGTCGACCTACGTCACGCTGGCCGGCGTCAACACCGACAACAGCAAGCCGTACAACCTGCTCTCCTACATCTCCAGCCACGACGTGGGTCTGTACGACCGCGCCAACCTGAAGACCGGCCTCGCCGCGCTGCTGATGGCGCCTGGCGGCGTGCAGATCTTCTACGGCGACGAGAGCGGGCGTCCGAACCTTTCGTGCTGTGGCGATCACGTGTGGCGCGGCGACATGAACTGGAGCTCGCCGGACACGGCCGCCCTGGCCCATGCGCAGAAGCTCGGCAAGTTCCGTAACGCGCACGTCGCGGTCGGCGCAGGCAGTCACCAGAAGCTGGCGGACTCGCCCTACACCTTCGCGCGCACCAAGGGCAGCGACAAGGTCGTCGTCGCCTTCGGCGCCAGCGGCAATGTGTCGATCAGCGTCGCCGGCGTGTTCGCCGATGGCCTGCTCGTGCGCGACGCCTATACCGGCGCCACCGCAACCGTTGCTGGCGGCCGCGTGAGCGTTACGGCAGACAGCAACGGCGTCGTGCTGCTGGAAGACGCCGCTACGGTGCAGTAAGCCGCAAAACCAGCCGTCCCCTAGGGTGGCTGGCTGCAGGGCACGGCCCCGCCAAATGGCGGGGCTTTTTCATTGTCGAGCGCCTGCGCTCCCAGCACAGCGCTATTGGAGCGCGCACTCACCCCAATCGACGCTCGTGCCGCTGGTGAGCGTGTCGAACCCGGCGAACCGAGGCTGGCCGACGCAGGCGCAACGCGTGTCATGGCGTGGCCGCCCCCGCAGATCAATCAGCGTTCAGGGTGCCAAGGAAACTCACCAGGTCGGCGATTTCAGTCTCGGTCAGCTCGATCGGTGCCCTGCCGGCTTTCGGATCATCTTTGGAACCCTCGTGTCGATGGCTCAGCTCTGACCGTCCAATCACCGCGTGGGGCGCAGCGACATAGTGGCGCACCACACGCTCCAACGAGGCGAACTGCCCGGCGTGCATGTAGGGCGGACGCTGCGCCACACCGCGCAGGCCCGGCGTCTTGAACGCACCTTCCAGCGCTGGATCGTCGGCCACCATGAATTGAAGTTCCGGGCATTGCGATGCGCCGGCATCGTTGAACGGCCCCCGACAATTGAACTCGTCCCCAAGTACTTTCTTCGTCGCGGCCGCGCGCCCGCGATCCGGCGCCGTCGCGTTTCGGGGTGGCACCCCAGTGTTGTGAAACTGCTGATCCGTCAGGAGCGGGCCATTGTGACAACTCACGCATTGTCCTTTGCCGATGAACAGCCTCAAGCCTCTGACTTCGTTGGCCCGCAACATGCTGCGGGCCGCCGGGGCGTCCGTCACCACGGCGTCGACGTAGCGATCGAAGCGCGAGGGCTCATGCCGCAGGGACTTCTCGTAGGCGGCGATTGCCTTGCCGATATTCGCGAAGACGCGCGAGACCTCGTCGCGGCGGCGCGCACCCATCGCATTCCACGCAGCCTGAGCGACCGCGTCGCCAAGCGGGCTGGCGTCCAGCGGGAGGCCCTCCAGATCAGGCAGCGCACCAAACAGGGCCTCGTAGTCCTTGCGATAGTTGGCTGCGATGAGCCGCGCATAGCGTGTGCGGGTGCCACCGTGCTCTACGGCATCCTCCAGCGGCCCGAGCGCCTGGGACCACAAGCTGTCTTTTCGCCCGTCCCAGAACAGCCAGGTGCTGTAGGCCGCGCCGACAATCGGCATCGCTCGTCGCGAGCCGGCTCCGACGCCCTGTCCGACCGGCAGTCCGTCTTGAAACTGCTTGTCAGGGTCATGGCAACTGGCGCACGAAACCGCCCCGTTGCGGCTGAAGCGGGCGTCGCTGAACAGCCGCTTGCCGAGATCGATCGCAGCCGGCATTTGCTCCACTGCATTGGACGGGTCGGCCGGAGCGGCGGGCAGGCGCGTTAGGCTCAGCGACGCCAACACCTGCTTTTCCTCCGCGCTCCAATCGTCCGCGCCGGAGGGCTCATGCAGATACCCGGCGCTCGCCAGCGTGACGGCCGAGAGCACGCTGGCGGCGAAGACAACGCCGAACATCCGCATTGCGGTTGTGGATCTGGCCATGGTCGTAGCCCCCGGGGTTCTCAGCGACCGGCCGATTCGGGCACGACCGTGTTGAAGGTGACCTTGTCGGCACCCTCAGAACCGTCGATGGCGAGCTTGATCTCCCACCAGCCGGTCATGCTGAATTTCATGCCCTCGATCAGGTAGGTGCCGTTCGGCAATTCCCGCGTCACTTGCGGACGCGTCGGCAGACCATGGCCGTGTTGCGGCATACCGCCATCAACCTTGATTTGCGCATGGGTGATCGGCGTGCCCGCTGGCGACGCAAGCTTCACCTGCCATGCGTGCATCTGGTTGACCACCACCGGCCCTGCAGGCGGCTGAAGTGTGACCACGTACTTCTTGCCGACGCTGGTATGGGTCAACGAGGTATCGAGATTGGGCGGCAGCGCCGAACAGGCGGTGGCGGCGGCAAGCGCAAACGAAGAAATGGTTGTGGTGATGAAGCGATTCATGGCGACTCCTGGATCAAGTGGCGACGGTTGAAAGCGGTCCGACCCGTCACGCAAAAGCGCGACGCGACGGATGCACTCTCGTACCGCGCCTGCCCCGGCGACAGCGGGATGCGATCAGATGCACACCAGCGTCCGGCAACGGTAGCTCCCGGCTGCCGAATGGTTTGCCGTGTGGATCCGCGCTACATCCGATCTGGTAGCGCACTCACCGGAGCCCCTGCCCGCGTGATGAGCCAGGTGCCCACCATGCCGCCTGGTCGATGCCATCAACCACTGCAGGCCCGGAATCGGCGGTTCGTCTCAGCCTGATTTCACCGACCGGGGTATCCGGCGAGAGTGAGTGCCATCGAGGGCATCCCGTCCTCGAGCAAGCAAGGAGTCTGACCATGAACGAAACCCAGCAAGCATCCCCCTGCAACTGCACCGAGTGCCCAGGCGAGTCCTGCGCATGTGGCTGCCGGCAACCCGCGCAGGACGCATGCGCATGCGGTGAGAACTGTGCGTGCGGCACAAGTTGCGCATGCACGAAGGGCTGAGCGCCGGCACGCCCCGCGCCCAAGCACGCGGGGCACTTCAAGCTTGCCTGGAGTAAGCGATGAGAGGCCTGATGCGAATGTTCGCGCGGCTGGTCGCGCGCCTACGTCCAGTCAGTTACGAGGAGCGATACCTTGCACGGGCGGCGGACGCACACGATCTGGAGGCAAGGCAACGTCGCCTTCAACAACAGCAACCCTGAGCGTGAGCCCGTTCGGCAGCGTGTGCCGACGGGCCCCGCGCGCGATGATTTACATCGGGCGGAACAGATGCCCGAATGCACGGCTGACCTTCACCAGCCGATCCACACCGCGAATGCGCAAGCTGTAGAGCCCGTTCTCTTCGCGCGTCGCACTCAGGATGAAGTTGGTGTTCACCATGACGCTGCGATGCACCTGAATGAAGTCGGTTGAATCGATACGCGCCATCAGTTCGCGCAAGCTCATTCGCACCAAAGCCTCGCCGAGGGGCGTCACCACGTTCACATACTTTTCGGTGGCCTCAAAGTATGCAACGTCGGTAACCGGAATCATGCGCACGGTGTTGCCCACCCCCGCGCGGATGACCTTGATTCGTTCCATCGCATCATCCGCGGGCTCAGCGATCGCCTGTACCCGCTGCATCAGCGCCGCCATATCCCCGACATGCGGTGATGCCGCGCGTTCGCTCAGCCGCTTCTTGAGTCGCTCCACCGTCTGCAGCAAACGCTCAGGCGTGGCCGGCTTGAGCACATAGTCGATCGCCGCGCGCTCAAACGCCGGCACGGCAAATTCATCGTACGCGGTGACGAATACGAACAGAGGCTCGGCCTTGGTTTCCGGCCACTCGTCCGCCACCGCCTCAGCCACCTCGATGCCGGTGCGGCCCGGCATCTTGATGTCGAGAAACATCACATCGGGTGTGTGTGCCAACGCGAGTTCGGTGGCCTGCAAACCATCCTCCGCGACACCGCAGATTCGGAGTTCGGGCCACACCTGTTCGAGCAGGCGGCGCAGGTTGCGCGAGAGAACGGGTTCGTCCTCCGCGATGACGGCGGTAGCTGGGGCAACCGTGGACATGGATGTCTCCTCTACGTGTTCTGGGTGCGACAAACGCGGCCTTCAGCGGGGAATGCGAATCACGGCGCAAACGCCGCTTGGGACTCGACGCTCAAGGCTCAACTGTGCTGCGGATCCATAAACGGCGTGCAGGCGATCACGCACATGCTGCAGCCCGTAACTCGTGCCTGCGGGGCGTGCAGCAATGTCGGCCGCGTCCTGCTCATCCGCGGGCAGGCCGAGGCCACTGTCGCTGACGCGGATTTCGATCCCCGAGTCAGTCAGGCTCGCGGCGACCTCGATGCTGCCGGCACCGATCTTGGGCTCCAGCCCGTGCTTGATCGCGTTCTCCACCAGCGGCTGCAGCAACATCGGTGGCACCAGGGTGTCCGCCAAGCCAGCCGGCAAATCGAGCCGAAAGTTAAGACGCGGCCCCATGCGCAAGGACATGATGTCGAGATACGCGCGCAGTTGCGCGAATTCGCGGCTCAAAGCCACTGCTTCCGTCTGCGACGCCGCGAGCGCGCTGCGCAGATACACGATCAGCTGATCGATCATCGACTCGGCACGGTCGACATCCTCCCGAATCAGCGAGCGCAAATTGGCGAGCGTGTTGAAAAGCATGTGGGGATCGAGTTGTGCGCGAAGCAGGCGCAGCTGTGACTCGATCGCCAGCCGCTGCGCCTCGGAGCGGGCCGCCGCCTCCTTGGCGAGTTGCTCGCGCGTGGCGTAGTAGTACAAGCCGAGCCCCCCCACCAGCACGGTGAAGATGATGGGCGACAGGCTGATCCGTTGGTTGCCGACCATCTGCATCGGCTCGCCCAAGAGAAGAAAGGCGATCTGGTGCCCTGCAATGAAGCCGGTCGGGATCGCTATCAGGCCGGTAACAACCCATCGGGTCATCGGACGCAGGCGCGCCAAACGTTGAGACCGCCTGAGCGCCAGCACGCAGGCGACCATCGTGATGCCCACGCATTCTGAAAACATCAGCACCCGGGGGAAGGAACCGAGGCCAGGCGCCAGAAAGTACAGCAGCGTCGCCGCGAGCGCCCATACCAGGGCGGAGAAGACCGTGGCCTGCAACGCGTCGCCGAACGTCTCGGGCCACAGATAAGGATGTCGATGCGAGGTAAGTGGCATTTGGGGCTGCAGGCTGGTTTCGGCGAGGGAAGTTGAAAACGCCGTGTCACTCTAGATCCTGGACCAACCGCCGCCAAGCGAGCGACGACGAAGCCGCGCTTGACTGTCCGCGAACGGTCGGTTTCATCGACCGAGCGGTCTTGAGTACCGACCGGCGGCGATCTCGCGCGCTGCGCAGATCATTCCAACGGGCGCCCCGACTCGCGTTCTCCGTGGTGGCAAACGCCGGGTGCTGCGTTCACCCGGCATGGTGGCGCACTGCCCCGGCCACGACCATCGCACGCGCGCTGCGACGGCTCAGTCGAGTCTGCCGACCGTTGCCGCACCGAAACCAGCGGTTGGTCGCAACCGACTGTCGCCCCGCGCGCGGGTCGCCGAAAGTGCACACCAGCCGCAGCAAATCGCCTGACGCGGCTCGGACGCAACTTGGCGATGACGACGCGGAACTCGCACGACGACACCGCTCCGACGCGCCCGTGTATGCAGGTGCTCGCCACACTGATTGATGAGACCCATCGGTCGGCAAGGGCGCTGACCGAGGAACCGCTGCGGCGCATGCCGTTTGCCGCCGAGTCACGACGAGGCGCAGTCGGACACACGCGTGTGCCACATCGACTTGAGGCGCCCGCTCTAACGTGAGGAGATCAGGAATGGAAAGCTTTGTTTCAGCGTTTGTCGGCGGCATGGCCGGCGCCCTGCTGATGGATGCCACCGAGGCATTCGCGGCGAGATTGGGCGTCACCAGCGGCGTGAACGTAGCCTTGCTGGGCCGCTGGTTCCTGAGCTTGCTCGGCGGGCGCTTTACCCACAAGGACGTTCGCGAATGCCGGCCATTCAAACGCGAGGCATGGGCAGGGTGGGCCTTTCATCTCCTTGTTGGCGGCGGCGGTGTCGCGCTGCTCTATCCATTGTTCTTCCACGGCGCTGGATTGCCACACCCGGACAACGATCTGCTAGGGGGCATGATCTTTGGTCTCGCGACTTCATTGCTGCCGTGGTTCGTGCTGCTACCGTCCTTCGGTTGGGGCGCTTTCGGGCTGCGCGGGCCGGCGGGTACCAATGCCCTGCTTGCAAGTCCGCTGTCCCACATCCCCTATGGGCTGGGCGTCGGCGTTGCACTCGCATTTGCTCGCCATATCGGGTAGCGCACACCGCCATGCACACGCTATTGCCCGCTCCGATGGCGCGAAGCAGCCACGCACCGGCCAACAACGCGAGCGTATCGATGCGCCGACATGACCGGACGACAAGCTCGCCTCTTACCCCGCAGCTTAGGTACAACTGAACACGGCTGCCCCACGCAACACAGGACATCACACCATGCTGATCCCCACTCTGGCCTCCGAACGCCTGGACCTAGTGCCGCCAGACCAAGACTGCGACCTGGCTTACCAACGTTTCTATACCGACGCCGAGGCGTCAGCGGCCTACGGCGGCCCGCTGACGGCCGCCGCCGCGTGGTCCCGCCTTGTCTATGACCTCGGTGCTTGGCACATGCAGGGCTTTGGCGTCTGGGCCATTCGTCGGCGCGCGGACGCTTCAATTCTGGGCGTATGCGGGTTCTGGCAGGGTCGCGGGTGGCCGCGGGAGCTCACATGGTGGCTGCTTCCCGAGGCAAGGGGCCAGGGTTACGCACTGGAAGCCTCTCGCCTGGCCATTGAGCACGCCTACGACAAGTTCGGCTGGGAGTCGGTCACGACGTACACCGCAGACGACAACGCACCTGCAAAAGCCTTGATTGCCCGCCTCGGCGGCGTTCGAGTCACCCGGCCGATGTTCCCCGACGGCCACGAACGGGATGTCTATCAGCTTCCGCGATCCGCCGGGCCAAACGCCACGCCATGAACCTGAAAGCTGCCGCGCCAGAGCGCCTGCCGTGCCCAGAGGTGCGTTCGACAAACCGCAGACGCCACGTACGCACATGCGTGAAGCACTGACGGCTACCCGCCGGAATAGGGATTGGGGCCCACCTCTGCGCGCGAGCCAATGCCCAGAGAGCCAGGCATTCGCGCAGTGTTTCGTCCTAATAGAGGCGCAAACGGCGGCTGTGCAACGAAGCGGGCGTCGGGCGGCCGATGCGCTCTTGAGCGGCGACTAAAGCTGCAAACGGACGACGGTTTTCACGCTCTTCGCCCTTCGGCGTGCAATAGAGGTGCAAACAGTGTGCTCAGCGCCGTGCGGATTCCGGCGGAGTCAGCGCGTAATACCCCGAAAAGTGATCCTTTCCGGCGCGGCGAACAGTCTGCCGAGTGCGTTACGTGCCCCTTCGGCCAGGATCGGCAACGCATCCTCGCTAGGAAGCCGATCGTCAAGAGGCTGCTCCCGTGCCAATAGCGGACCTTCATCGCCGTAAGGGACATGTGACCCGTTTTGCAGGCGAGCGGACTGGCCTTGCCTACCCAGCCGGGGGCTGTCGGCACATGTGGTCGCAAGTCCATCGGGGCGCCCACTCGCAACAGGTATACGCAAAAATGAAGCTTCAGCCTAGCGATAGTGGTTGTCCTCTCATGATCCTGTTCCTCGATTTCGACGGAGTGCTACACCCGCTCAACAAGGCGGAGAAGTTCACCAGGACGCATCTACTGGATACCTTTCTGGCCGAACAATGCGACGTAGAGATAGTCCTGTCGACCAGCTGGCGCCAGATATTCCCCTTGGCTGTGCTGCGTTCAAAACTCTCTGCCACGATTGCCGAACGCGTGATCGGAGCAACGCCGATCTTTTCGCGGGCAGCGCTGGAGCCGGCACCGGCCGCCGTGCGTGAGCGCGAATGCCGGATGTGGCTTGACGCCAACGGACGAACGGACGCCGCATGGATCGCATTGGATGACGAACCCACGTTGTTCGCGACGCGAGAACGGGTGATTGTTTGCGACTCAAGGGTTGGTTTGACGCCGGAGAGTATCGAAGCGTTGCAGCAACACTTTCGTGCGTCGTGAGGGGACGCTTTTGCACCCTAGCGCCCATCATTCCATCTCATAAACTGCAAAGGCCACTTTGACCGGCGACGTGTTACTCGGCCCCAAGAAGCCTATCGTTCCATTATCGTCCGAGTTTGAATGCCTGAGATTCGGCCAAAGCGGTCAGTCGACGTTGCGACGATCTGCTCGCCAACGTCAGCTAACGAGCATCTCCGCACTCATCGACGTCCGGCCATGAACGGAGGTTCTAACGAATCGAGACCGTCCAATGCTTGCCAACCGAAACGGTCGTTCAAGACCGCGCCGCCAAGCGGAATTTCCCTGTATGCCTCAGAGTGAGCCAAGAACGTGTCAAGGGAAAGCGGTGCGATCCAAAATCACTGCTTGGCATACCAGTCTGGGTGAGTTGGGCTGCGCGGCGCCTTCAGTTTAACTAACCCGCTCCAGCGCAACCCTGCAACACTTACTGCACCTCCAAGCAGAATGACTAGGCCTTGCAGAAGACTTGGCATTCCCTGGAGCATCTGCGTTGTGGCGTTGGGAAGCAATGCGCTGCCCCAAGGGCTGAACCCGCCGGTGAGGTGCCAGTAGGCAGTAAGGCAACCACTGAGAATGACCTCTAATAGGACCGCGGCAAGTGCGGTCCTGGCAGTCAGAAACATTGTCAGCAAAACAGGCCGCTTGGGGGGGCGGAGCACATCATAGTTCGCGAACACAAGAACGCCCAAAGCCAGATGAAAGAACGTGAACGTCGATAGGATGCTCGCGACGAGAGCGGCATCGATCCATTGTGCGATGTCGAACGCCTCGCGTGGGTCGGCCAAGGCGCGCAGGCTCGCCGAGGAACTCCCCGTGCCAAGGAGAGCGCCAACGAAGACCGTCAGGATCGCGGCGTAAAGGTACGTGAGGCGATACGTCAAACCGCCGCCGTGATGCGAAAGCACCGCGGCGGTGCGGTATACGTGTAATGCCATAACCAGGACGAGTGAACTCTGAAGCGCAAGGAGTGCAACGCCCAACCACACGTTCGATGGCGACACTCGCACAATCCACTCCATAAACTCGTCCATCGTATGCGCCGTCTGCAATGACTCATTGTGTCCAAGCGCCGGTAGGTCTTCACTGATACGAGCTATCAGAAGTGACACACCCCCAAGAAACGCGACGTCCATCCGCCCCCATGATGTTTGCGATTCAAGCTGCTTGGCACGCTCGCTCGCGCTCGGGTGCATTGAGAGGAGGCGCCACTTGTCGCCAAGACGAGGTAATACTGAGCCAGCCCTGAGCAGGTCCGTCAGCACACCGCGATACCCAAACTGCGCTGCGCGCTCGTCCGCCCTGAACTCACGTAACCGAATGAAGTGACGCTGTACCAGCCACACCCCCGCAACAGCAGCCACATCGTTGCCACCGTTGCTGAAGGCGTTTGGGAGGTTTTTCTGGATAGCGTCCACCACCCCCATCCCGTGAGCCGCATATACTGGCCATATATGGCACACGTCCGACCAGAACTTGATTTGCAAGCCAACGCAGTTCGCAAGCATTAGCAGCGCATAACTGACGAAGAGCAGCCAGCCCAGAACCGCATAGCTGACGTCACCGCTTTCGACATGGGAACACTCGTGCGCGACGATGGCGCGGGCGCGTTCGGGGTGTTTGCGAAACAACAACCGCAGCCCGCCCCCCAAGACTATCCGGCTCTCGCCTCCGGTGGCTAAACAAAATGCGTTGGCGTCTCCAAAGTTTGCGGTTACGACGAAATTGCAGCGCCCTGGAGCGATTTGCCCACCGACCTCACTTGCCTCCTCGGCGAACGATGGATCTGCCGCGGGCAATGGTTGCAGCCCCAGAGTGTATGCCGCCCTCAGCTGGCGCCAACACAACAGCACCGCTGTAAGTAGTAGCAGTGCGACGAGTTGAATTGCTTCGGCCAACTGTGTGGCAGCACCCCAACCAATCCAAGTCGCAACACCAAATGCACCGAACGAGATCGACTGAGTGACGTCGAACAAGATATACCCGGCGACAAGGGCTAAACCTGCCTTTGTTTCGTCCGGGAACTTCAGAGGATCTAGGCGGGGCGCCGCCGCCATGACTACACGGACTTCTCGATCGCCAGCTGCGTGACGACCGCGTTCGCTATCGCGTCTGCGGTCGTCGGAGAGAGCCGTCTCTCGATCACCGCAACACGAATCGTCTCGTGCAGGTGCGCAGCGTCGATGGGTGGAGATGTAGGACTAGCGGTCTTCGCGGCAAGGCGCCGCTCGACCAGCTTCTTCACCACTTCTTTACCGACGTCTATTGACGCGTCGAACAGTTTTGGCATCGCACTACTCATGGCAGCGAGAACGATCGGGAACAACGTGATTGCCATGCTTTGCACACCGACGAGGTCGAAGTCGAACGCGCCAGGCACTCTTCGGATCCTGCCCCATTGCTCGGCGGCCGACTGTGCGATGTCCGGAACGAGTTCTGTCTCTGCTGGTTCAAGGATCGCGACAGCCCGGGCCGTGGCGGCCCACGCTGCGATGAATCCTTCGGAAATCATGGTCGGTGACGTCATAAGTCAGGGCTCCAGCTTCACGTGACAGCTTCTTCAATATTTAGTCAGTGCTTACCAACACTGCAAGACTGGATATCGGCGCCAGTCTCATACACCGGCGCGATTTGCTTAGCCCAGCCAAGCAGATCAAAGCCCCTCGACATGCGCCAAGCATGTTCCATGGATTCTGCTGATTGCTGGTGCGACCGCCGCGCTCGTCCGCGCCTCGGCCGCGCCGCACGAGGCCATGATCTCGCCCATGGTGCCATTCGAGGAGGGGCTCGATGGGATACGGCGGCACCATGATGACGGCGATGAACGAATGGCGTTCTAGCGGGGGAATTGCAGTTTCTGGCAGGTGACATCTGTCGACCTACGCGAAACAATATCCCTCTGACCGCAAATGGAAGCTACCTTCGACACAACTCAGGATCCTGCAGTTCAGTTTCAATGAGGCCAGCGGCTACGTTCAGGCCAAACGCTAATCGGGCGTTGTGAGCGCTGGGGCCGACGGTCCCGCACTAAGCTCTGCCTTGGGCCCGCGGCCATACCTCGCAATCGAGTTCGGATTCAATCTCCAATATAGATGCCCGCCTCAAGTTGGTCGCGAACAAGTTTGTGTTCCCGTCCCGTGGCGTGAGGATGTCTGGCTGGTCGCTGGTTTCTATCGCGAGCAGGCGGCTCCCGTTAACCCGAAGGCTGGGGATATCTACTCGGACCGCGCAAAAAGAGCCGTCAAAAACTGGCTTTCATGGCCGCCAACATGGTTGCCACCGCGCAAGTAGAGTTGGAGCACGTCGACATTCCGCAATACCTGCCAGGATTGGGATCAAATCAATAACTGGCATTTCTGGGATCGCATACTGTGGGCTCATGACCTTACAGGACCAAAGCAATGGGGCAAGCCAAGAACCGCGGCTCTCGCGAACAACGAATCCAGGCTGCGCAAGAGCGCAAGGCTGCTCTTCGTCCGACAGCCTTGGCATGTAACGACTGCGGCGCCGCCATCACTGACTTCGACGAGCTCGACACGCGAGGCCTTCGGGGGATGGAGGCCGCTTATGCCGGTATCTGCCCTGGTTGTGGGGCAGTTACGCATGCGCTAAAGGGAGATCCCGAAGTTGTGGCCGCCTTTGCCGAATTCCTCGAACAGGAGCACGGAGAACTGAACATGGGCGCTCAGTCGAAAGACGGCCAGCGCGTTGCTTAGCGAAATGGAGATGAATGCATGATCGCTAGACGCGGCGAACGGGTTTGTCTGGCTGTGGGCGCCCGGGTCCTTCTCGAGTGGGATGACTCCCGAACCGAGGAGACGATCTGCTGTAGTTTGCAATCCGGCTGTCACAGATTTAAGCAGACCGCTCACCTACCACAGCACGCGGGCGACCAGCCAATTGCTCCCTGCTTATTGCTGCCGACGACGAGCAACTGATTAGGACTCGTACGGCAGGCTTAACCAGCCCCTGTAGCGCTACTTTCCACCCCCCTCTCGTCTACGAGCCTCGGCAATGCACGAAACACTTTCTAATCTCTGCGGAGAACTTGAACAGCTCTCCGCCTCGGTCCGGGCGGTCAACGTTGAATCACGCGCTATTTCCGTCGCCACAGGCAACTGGAGCTTTCCGGCGGTTTCTTTGGGCGACTTGGCGTATCGAGCAGAAGTCCTCCAGTCCTACATCGAAACGCACACCACCGAGGATCTTGGGGAGTTGGTGGGGATACTGGATGCACAGGTCACGCGACTCCGCTTTTTGCGAGCGAACACGGTCCCTCAGCTCTGGGCCAATGCAGCCCAAGCGGTCCCGGCATACACCATCACGCTCGATGAGCTTGAACGTGATTTGCACGACGCTCTCGCGCCGGTACCCGAGCGTCAAGCGAACGAGGCCGCTTCGGCGATTCGCGACCTCCTTCAGCGGATCCGTAACATCGAACTGCGAACGAACGATGTTGAGCCGCGAACGACCTCGCTCGCGGAGATGGTCACGCGAATCGAGCAGGCTCACCGAACAGCCGATCGTTTGCCGGAAACTCTTGCAGACCTTGCTGAAGCCAACCAGAAGATTTCCGGCCTGAAGGTTACGGCCCAGGGCCACGTCGACGCACTCGAGCGCTCTTCGTCGCAGGCAACCGCCGATGCGTCGGTGTTGGCTGAACGGCTCGAGGAAGCGGAGAGACTTGTAACCCAGCTGCGTACGCTGCACCGCGTTGGGACCTCAACCGTGTTGGCCGGAGCGTTCCAGAATCGTGGCTTTTGGCTTGGCGTGTCGGTCTATCCGTGGCTCGGGGTTCTGATCGTCGCTCTGGCTGCATGCGGATATGTCGGCATGGAACGGATGAAGACGATCTCCGCCCTTCTGGCCGCACCAACAATCACCTGGCCGTCGATCTTCATGCATGCGTGGCTTGGCGTCGTCGCAATCGGCGCCCCTGTCTGGCTCGGGTGGGTTGCTACCAAACAGATCTCACAGCGCTTCCGATTGGCTGAGGATTATAAGTTCAAGGCTGCCATCTCGAATGCGTACGAGGGGTATCGCAGCGAGGCGGCGTCTCTCGACGAGGATTTCAAGAAACGCCTCTTTAGTTCGACGCTCACTCGCCTGGACGAGGTTCCCCTGCGGTTGGTCGAGCAGGAGACCTTTGGTAGCCCACTCCATGAGGCCGTCAGCCAAAGGCCCGGCTTTTGGGATGTCATGCTTCAACTGGTGTCGCGTGGCCGCGCCGCGCCCGTCACCGGCGTCACCAGTGGCGAAGCGACCAAGCAAGAAACCGCGAAACAGGAGTGAACAGTGGGACAAGCAAAGCGCCGCGGTTCGCGCGATCAGCGAGTCGCCGAACGACTTGGGCTCATCGAGCGATCGCTCGATGACATCAAGAAGGAAACTGGGATTCCGTCGGAAGCGCGATTTCTCGGCTACGGCCTGCATCTGGAGGCGAGCGACGAATTCTTGGCGCTGCTTGAAGACCTCCCTGATGTGTTGAAAAAGGGCTGGGTCAAAGATCCTCAAAATGCCAAGGTGTTCGGGTCTATCAGAGAGGCCTTCAATGCGACTCGTTTGTGTGAACGTGCGTACGTTGTGGGACAGTTCGATACGGCAGAACAGACCTGGGTGGCTCCTGTTGCCGGAGGCGCCAAGTAGAGGTATCAACGTTTGGAGTGTTGTCCGTTTTGGCAGCCGTCGCAATCGCAGGGGCGGCATCACTGTGACCGCCGGTGGGAGTGTTAATGCTCATCTTCTGTGTTGGCATCGTGTTCAGTGAGACCGTCAATAAGGCCTTTCTGACCGGATCGATCTGTTGGGTGGTCGTTGGTATCCTGCTTGGTATCGCAGCACGTGCGCTGTTGAGCGCCTCATCGTCTTTTGCCCTATTGGTGGACAGTCTGCCAAACGCCTGTCCCATGGCCAACCCGATCTACTGCGTTGAGCGCAGGACAATGTCAGCATTCGTGAGATTCTGACGATGACGTTCTCTGTGGACTGAACGGCCGAAATGGGTCGTCCGTGTACGGTGACGAATGGCTGCTTCCGGGAAGCGCAGCTTCAGTGACCGCATTCCGGCCCTGAAATCGAGGAGAGGTCAGTCCGAGCCCGACCCCGTAAGGACATAGACCCTCGTATGCTGTGAGCGGCGGAAAGTTGAGCACAGCGGTCGTTCAGAACGGGGGCGGATGAGTCCTTTTCGGCCTTAGCGGACATTCATGCCATCGTGCTCTGTGAGCATGCGAACGTCAGCTTTGAAACCCCATTGTCGCCAGGATCCGACCCAAGGGCGTCACTCCGACCGAATAGGATGTTGATCCCGAAATCGACGTAAGCGGACTTTCCGAGGAAGGGCGATTCAGATAGGTGTCGGGCTGCTACCGCCAAGAGTTCCAGGTCACCTTCGAAATTCAGGACTCATCGGGATCAAAGCACAGAAGATGCTGCTTGAGCTTCTTGACCTTGTGGCCGAGCGTCGTTTGCGCAGTCGCTACCTTCTCCTTTTCCAACAA
This sequence comes from Niveibacterium sp. COAC-50, assembly GCF_013184235.1. Lineage (NCBI taxonomy): Bacteria > Pseudomonadati > Pseudomonadota > Betaproteobacteria > Rhodocyclales > Rhodocyclaceae > Niveibacterium > Niveibacterium sp. COAC-50. The sequence goes on along the minus strand of NZ_JABCJM010000001.1, from coordinate 4,145 downwards.
CGCCGCTTGATGTGCTGTGCCTCCAGACAAGTACTTCAGTAGCTCGCCATTCTTCTTGACCAGGCGCCAAAGCGGCACTGCACTAGATTGGGCCACAATGGCCCGCAAGGCTTGCTTCGTTTGGAACGGGCAGACCGCTTCCACACCGGCCCGGCGTGCTAGTTCGCCACGAAGAAGGTCTAGCGTCGTTACCATGCCGGCTGGAACCTCATTGACTACCTGGGCAACCGTGTCCGGGCTGGGCAAGAGCATTCGCCCCGAGCATCCGAAGAACTTCTCGCGTTCCGTTGCAATTGCCACGACTTCGTCCTTGAGCATATGCTTGGCGACTCCTTACTTACGCTCACAAGGCCCAACGTTTGACATGAGGTGCGGCCGCGGGCGATAGCCCTTGGGCGCCGCTCTCGATGGAGGGGTTTGGCCACAGTCGCGTGCTCGACCCTGCTGTCTCGGTCATTGGCCAGCGGGCGGTTGCCAAAGTTCTACCTTGTTCCCTTCAGGATCGATGACCCAGGCGAACTTCCCGTATTCGGACTCATCGACCTTCTCGAGGACGTTGCAACCTTCTTCGCGCAAGGCTTTAACTACCGCGTGGAGATCCTCCACGCGGTAATTGACCATGAACGTGGCTGAGCCTGGCGAGAACTGATCGCTTTGCGCCGAACCAATGGACCAGATGGTTGTTCCCGCGGTTGGATTGCCTTCTGCGTCGGTCCAGGTGAAAGCGGTGCCGCCCCATTCTTGAACATCGATTCCAAGATGGCGCTGATACCAGGCCCGCAGCGCCGGAGCGTCTTTGGCTTTAAAGAAAATGCCACCAATGCCAGTAACTCGCTTCATAGAACCTCCGAGGATAGGGGTCTGCGAAAGGGAGCGAATTTGCTGCCTGACGGTTGAGCTGAGCCGACCACAGAGGCAAGGTGCCCTGGCCGACGGGGGCAACATAGTACTGGGACCTGGGCGGCCAGGGTGCTTTGCCGGAGCGGGTCGGCTCGAGCGAAGGGTTGGGCCGCAATGTTGCGGCATTCCTCAGCGCTTGCGGATGAGCTGAAGCTGCCGAAGCTGGCCCTCCAACTCTGTTGCGCTGGCCCAAGGAAGAATGGGCGAGTTCGCTCTTTCATCCGGTGGATGCGAAGGGAGTTCAGCGGACCAGCCACCGCAGCCAACCAGTGGCAACAGCGGGCGCTTGTGCAGCCAGGCCAAGCAGACCTCCGAAATGGTGCCGGCTCGACCCCCAATCACGATGCATGCGTCACCGGCCAGCGCCATGAGAAGGTTCCTAGCATCTCCCATGCCGCATGGTACGACCACCGTAGCAGGCCAATCGGCGGGTGGCATCTGATCGGGTGGAATGATGCTCAAGACCAAGCCGCCGGCGGAAACGGCACGTTCTGCGGCGATACGCGTGGCGGGGCTTCCGCAGCCACTCACTAAAGTGATGCCGTGAAGGGCCAAGAGCGCCCCAGCCTCGCCCGCGAGCTCATATGCGACAGAGCCCGGCTCGGCACTCCCGAGGATACAGACCTGCGGCTTACGAATTGAGTTCAACGCCACGGCGGTTCCCTTTGCAGACTAATGTTGGACGTCACGGGCGCCGGAGCGCAGCCGACGGAACCCAGATGCGTAGCATTTTGGCGTCCCGTTGACAGACTTGTTAGCCAGGAGCCTAGATGCAATAGACATGAGGCCCTTCGGTTCCGCACGACCACCAAGCTTCGATCTCAGGAAAGAATGTCATCAGTTGCTCCACTACCTCGTCCGGCGTATACCTGATACGCCAGGTTTGAAGCGCCTCAAGCCATGGCTTCCGAAGGTTGAACCAGCAACTCATCGGACCACCTCTCTTTCGTTGCAACCGTCCCCGTTTTGTTCGAGTTTGAACGCCGGATCCCTCGGGCCGACCGAAGTTAAGCACGAAATATGGGCGGTGGTATTTGTCCCACTGAAGTTCAAACTCGTATGTGACCCCGCCATCGCTCTTGCGGAAAACCGTGAACAACGCGTTGTTTGATTTCACACGCGAAAATCCCCGCGCCTCGGCAAACGGATAGAACTTCTGTTTGACGGTCTCGCGTAGCGGATTGGGCATGGGGTAGTGGCTAACGTTGAAAGTAACCGGCACCGGAGCGCCAGCGGAGGGAACCCAAACTGCGCAGCAGTTTGGGTGTCCGGTTGACTGCCTTGTTAGCGCTCGGGTGACATTGAACCGACAGGGTGCGGCCCGTGCTATTTTTCATTTGATCCGGCCACATTGTCGTCTTCGGGGACTGGCTGCTTGCTTGAGGGAGACAGAATGGCACCGAGTATGAGCCACCCGAAAAGCAGGATAGGACCGAGCGGGAGCGTTATTACTCCGAGCCACCCAATACCCATATAGCCGTAGAGCTCTCGACAGAAATGGGTATCTGCTGTCCCACAGCCAAACAGGTGAGCCAGCAACGTAACACCGCCTACAACGAGGTAAGGAAGAAACGTCAAGAGCAAGATAAGGAAGGCTACTGCAAGGTACATCGGATTTGCGCGCTAACGTTGGACGTAACGGGCGCCTGAGCGCAGCGAAGGGAACCAAACTGCGCAGCAGTTTGGCGTCCCGTTGACGGACTTGTTAGAGCGCATTTCGGAGCATGCCCTCAAATGCGCTCCATGATGGAGCCACAGGTGAAGCCGCGGCCGGCTCCATGCCGACAAACGGCAGGCACACGATTGCACCGTTGGGGGCAAGGGCGAACATTTCACCTCCGCCACTTGTAGCAAAGCCGAAATAGCCCGGCGCGTATTCCGACACCTCGTACTCGTGGTTGTATTGCTCCAACTCTTCCGGCGGCCAGAACTCGCAAAGAAACGGATTGGCATCGAGCTCGCAAACCAGTGGTTTTCCTGAGGCGTAGTACGCGATTAGTTCGGGGCTAGGTGCCATTGGTGTTGCGCTCTAACGAATGAAAGGGCATTCCCCATCCCGCGGTGCCGTGTGAGCGGCGTCGCGTTTTGAGTGCCACGATGGGATTGCACAACTCATCGTCATCTCGATGGAGGGGAAGCCCATGAAAATTGTGGTCCTTGGAATCGATCTGGCCAAGAACGTGTTTGCGTTGCATGGCGTGGATGAACACGGCAAGCCTGCCCTTGTACAACCCTCGGTACGACGCGAGAAGTTGCTCGAGGTTGTCGCCCAACTGCCGCCCTGCTTGATCGGCATGGAAGCATGCTCGGGCGCGCACCATTGGGCGAGGGCATTTTCCCGCTTCGGTCACTCGGTGCGTTTGATGGCGCCCAAATTTGTGGTGCCTTACCGGCTTTCAGGCAAGCGCGGCAAGAACGACGCGGCGGACGCCGCTGCGATCTGCGAAGCGGTGCAACGGCCGGCGATGCGCTTCGTGCCGGTGAAGGATGAAGCGCAACAAGCGCATCTGACGCTGCATCGGGTCCGACAAGGCTTTGTCACCGAGCGTACGGCAATGATCAACCGCCTGCGTGGGTTGCTCGCCGAATTTGGTCATGTGCTACCGCTCAAAGCGAGCGTGGTCCGCCGTCAGGCGCGTGCGGCGATCGAGACGCTGCCAAGCTTGGCGCGTGACGCGCTCGAAGATCTGCTCGTCACCATCGCCCAGCTCGACGAACGCATCAATGCCTACGACACCAAGCTACGTCAGATCGCGCGGCAGGATCGGCGCATTACACGCCTGATGGCCCTGCCTGGTGTCGGCGAGACCAGCGCGGGTGCCTTGGTGGCGAGCATTGGCAACGGCCACGAATTCAAGAACGGACGGCAGTTCGCTGCCTGGCTCGGACTCGTACCGGGTCAATACAGCTCAGGCGGCAAGTCACGCCTGGGCCGCATCACCAAAGCCGGGGATGCCTACTTGCGAAGCCTGCTGGTGATGGGCGCTCGTGCGGTATTGGCGCTGGCCGCCCAGCGTGAAGATCGCATCAGCCGCTGGGCGCGCGCACTCGCAGTGCGACGCGGCTACTGGCGCGCCGTGATCGCTGTCGCGGCCAAGAACGCACGGCTCGCGTGGGCCTGCCTTGCACGCGGCGACGCGTTTGAACTCAAGTCCGAGTAACCCGTTTCCCGCCGATCGAGACGGCACGCGTTGATGAGCCAGGGTTGGACCCGCGCGAGGCATGTCCTGTTTAACTCGTGGCGG